>NZ_BCTJ01000004.1 GCF_001571225.1 Hydrogenophaga palleronii NBRC 102513 | reverse complement strand
TTACGTGCACATCAAGAACACCGACGGCCTGCGCCACATCGTCAATCCCCAGACCTGCGGCTGACGTCCTCCTCACGCCCTGCCCCCACGCCGGTCAGCCACACCGACAGCGCGCTGGACACCAGCGTGATACCCCAGAACACGAAGAACGCCACGGTGTAGACCGCCTGGCGCGACCACGTCAGCGGCTGGCCGCCAAAGCCATGCAGGTCGCTCGGGTCGACCATCGCGAACACCAGCATCTCCAGCACACCGGCCAGCAGGAAGGCCGGCCAGGCGATGCCCATCCAGTGGCGCGCCCGCATCTCAGTGCTCCGCCGCCGGCTGCGGCACCACCGGCGAAGCCGCATGGTTGCGCGCCTGGTGGGCCGGTTGCAGCTTGATCAGTGCCTCATCGCGCGCCGCGCCCTGCAGGCTGAGCGCGGCCTCGCGGTCGCGCTCCATGGCGGCCTTGTCGAGCACCGGGTCGGCGTTCGTGACGGCGATGGCGGCGGTGATCAGGCTGGCCACCACCACGGCCGCCGGGCCACCCACCACCAGCCACATCTGAGGCACACGCCACCAGGGCAGCGGCGCGGCGCTGGCCGCGGTGGCGGCGGGAGAGATCGAGCGGTTCATGCAAAGCTCCTTGGGGAAAAACAGGGTGATCAGCGCGGCACGACGAAGGCCGCTTTTTCGGTGACCTGGACGCCGGCGGCGTCGGTGGCGCGGATATGGAACTGGATGGGGTGCGAGCCGGGCGATGCCGCATCGGGTGGCAACTGCACCCGCGCTGCGACCGCACGCACTTCGGTGGACAGGACTTCAACCTCGGCGTCCGACGCCAGGCTCACGCCCGGCAGGCCCGAGACCGAGATCGCATAACGCTGCGTCGTCTCGGTGGCATTCATGATCTGCAGTCGGAACACGTTTTCGACACGCCCCTCCTCCACCTGCCGCGCCAGCGCGCCGCGGTCGCGGATCACGTCCACCTTCAGCGGCGTGCGCATGAACAGGCTCAGGCCCAGCCCGAGCGCGATGGCCAGCAGCACGCCGGTGTACACCAGCACGCGCGGACGCCAGGCGCGCCGCAGCATCTGCCGCATGTTCCAGCCGTTGGCCATGCCGTTTTCGGTCGAGAAGCGGATCAGGCCGCGCGGGTAGCCCACCTTGTCCATGACGTCGTCGCAGACGTCGATGCAGGCGGCGCAGCCGATGCAGTCGTATTGCAGGCCCTTGCGGATGTCGATGCCGGTCGGGCACACCTGCACGCACAGCGTGCAGTCCACACAGGAGCCCAGGCCCATCGCCTTCGGGTCCGCCTTTTTCGAGCGCGCACCACGTGGTTCACCGCGCCGGGCGTCGTAGGTGACGATCATGGTGTCGCGGTCGAACATCGCGCTCTGGAAGCGCGCATAGGGGCACATGTACTTGCAGACCTGCTCGCGCAGAAAGCCCGCATTGCCATAGGTGGCGAAGCCGTAGAACAGAACCCAGAAGAGCTGCCAGGGGCCGAGCGCCAACGCCAGCGTGAGCGCGCCCAGCTCGCGGATGGGTGTGAAGTAGCCGACGAAACTGAAACCCGTCCACAAGGCCACCGCAATCCACAGCACGTGCTTGAGCGTGCGTTTGCCGAGCTTGGCGGCCGACATCGGCGCGTTGTCCAGGCGCAGGCGCGCCGAGCGGTCGCCCTCCACCCGCTTCTCGATCCACATGAAGATCTCGGTGTACACCGTCTGCGGACAGGCAAAGCCGCACCACAGGCGCCCGGCCACGGCAGTGAACAGGAACAGTGACAGCGCCGACACCACCAGCAGGCCGGTGAGGTAGATGAAGTCCTGCGGATACAGCACTAGGCCGAACAGGTAGAAGCGGCGCGCCTCCAGATCGAACAGCACGGCCTGGCGTGCGTTCCATTGCAGCCAGGGCAAGCCGTAGAAGACGAGCTGCGTCAGCCACACCATGAGCCAGCGCCAGCGCGCAAAAACACCCGACACCGAACGCGGCTGGATCTTCTCGCGCGCCGCGTACAACGACACCATGGTGTCGTCGTCGGCGGGCACGATGGGAATGCTGGCTTTGATGCGAGCGGGTGCGGCAGGAGCAGGTTGCGTCACGGCTGTGGACCCATGCCTTTCAGTTGGAGTTGGCCGCGGCGGGCTTGTTCGAGAAGCGCCACACGTAGGCGGTCAGCACATGGATCTGGTCGGCGTTGAGCTTGCCCGCCTGTGCCGGCATGTGGTTGTTGAAGCCCTGCGTCACGGCACGGATCACGGCCTCTTCGCCCCAGCCGTGCAGCCAGGTCTTGTCGGTCAGGTTGGGGGCACCCAGCGCGGTGTTGCCCTTGCCGTCCATGCCGTGGCAGGCGGCGCAGGCGCCGAACTTGCTGCGGCCCAGGGCGGCGCGGATCGAATCGTGCGGGCTGCCCGACAGGCTGAGCACGTGGTGCGCGAGGTTGCGCACGTCTTCGGGCGAGCCGACCGCTGCGGCCATGGGCGGCATCACGCCGGTGCGGCCGTCGGTGATGCTGGCCTTGATGGCCGCCGGGTCGCCGCCCCACAGCCAGTCGCCGTCGGTGAGGTTGGGGAAACCGCGCGCACCGCGGGCGTCCGAACCGTGGCACTGGGCGCAGTTGTTCATGAACAGGCGCTCACCGATCGCCATGGCCGCGGCGTCGCCCGCGAGCTGTGGCGCTTCCATGCCGGCGAACTGTGCGTACAGGGGCGCAACGGCTTGCTGCACCTTCTCCACCTCGGCGCGGTGCTGGCCTTCGGACGACCAGCCCAGCAGGCCCTGGTATTTGCCGAAGGTCGGGTACAGCACGCCGTAGGCAAGCGAGAACACGACGGTGATGATGAACAGGTAGACCCACCACTTGGGCAGCGGGTTGTTCATCTCGCGCAGGTCGCCGTCCCACACGTGTCCGGTGGTGTTGTCGTCGGCGGACTTGACCTTGGTGGTGCCGCTGATCCACAGCAGGACGAGGCAGGCCAGGATGCTGATCAGCGTCAGCCCGGCCACATACCAGGACCAGAATTCGCTGGTGAAGTCGCTCATGAGGGTTCTCTCGTGGTGTCGGTGATGGCTTCGTCCTGGAACGGCAGCAGGGCTGCCTCGTCGAAGCGCGACTGGTTGCGCCGCGACCAGGCCCAGGCCACGATGCCCAGGAAGGTCAGCAGGCTGATGACGGTGACGGCGCTGCGCAGGTCATTGAGATCCATGTTGTTTTCTCCTTGCGGTGGCTTGCGCTCACTTGATGGCGGTGCCCAGCACCTGCAGGTAGGCGATGAGCGCGTCCATGTCGGTCTTGCCCTGCACGTCGGTGACGGACGCGGAGATCTCCTCGTCGGTGTACGGCGCGCCCAGCGTGCGCAGCACTTGCATGCGCTTGGGCAGGCCGGCCGCGTCCACCTTCTTCTTCTCCAGCCAGGGGTAGGCCGGCATGTTGGATTCGGGCACCAGGTCGCGCGGGTCGTTCAGGTGGATGCGGTGCCACTCGTCGCTGTAGCGGCCGCCCACGCGCGCCAGGTCGGGGCCGGTGCGCTTGCTGCCCCACTGGAAGGGCCGGTCGTAGACGAATTCGCCGGCCACCGAGTAGTGGCCGTAACGCAGCGTCTCGGCCTGGAAGGGCCGGATCATCTGCGAGTGGCAGTTGTAGCAACCCTCGCGCACATACACGTCGCGTCCGGCGATCTGCAGCGCGCTGTAGGGCTTGAGGCCTTCCACCGGCTGGGTGGTGGACTTCTGGAAGAACAGCGGAACGATCTCCACCAGTCCACCGACCGCGATCACCAGCACGATGAGCACGATCATCAGGAAGTTGTTGGTCTCGATCCGCTCGTGGGTGAAACCCTGGGGCTTGTTGTTGTCGGCCATGGTTGTGGCTCCTCAGGCGTGGGCGGGGTTGAGAGCGGGAATGCGCGCGTCTTCGGGCTGGCCGTTACGGGCGGTCATCACCGTGTTCCACAGCATCACCACCATGCCGGCGAGGTACAGCACACCGCCCGCGAGGCGGATGACGTAGAACGGGAAGGTGGCCTTGACCGATTCGACGAAGGTGTAGGTGAGGCTGCCGTCGGGGTTGACCGCGCGCCACATCAGGCCCTGCATCACACCGGCGATCCACATCGCGGCGATGTAGAGCACGATGCCGATGGTGGCAATCCAGAAGTGCAGTTCGATGGCCGGCACCGAGTACATCTTCTTCTGGCCGTACAGGCGCGGAATCAGGTAGTACATCGAGCCCATGGTCACCAGGCCGACCCAGCCGAGGGCGCCGGAGTGCACGTGGCCCACGGTCCAGTCGGTGTAGTGCGAGAGCGCGTTCACCGTCTTGATCGACATCATCGGACCTTCAAAGGTCGACATGCCGTAGAACGAGAGCGAGACGATCAGGAAACGCAGGATCGGGTCGTCGCGCAGTTTGTGCCAGGCGCCCGAGAGCGTCATGATGCCGTTGATCATGCCGCCCCAGCTGGGCGCGAGCAGGATGAGCGAGAACACCATGCCGACCGATTGCGTCCAGTCCGGCAGTGCGGTGTAGTGCAGGTGGTGCGGGCCGGCCCACATGTAGGTGAAGATCAGGGCCCAGAAGTGCACGATCGACAGGCGATACGAGTACACCGGGCGCTCGGCCTGCTTGGGGATGAAGTAATACATCATCCCGAGGAAACCGGCGGTGAGGAAGAAGCCCACCGCGTTGTGGCCGTACCACCACTGCACCATGGCGTCCTGCACGCCGGCATAGGCCGAGTAGCTCTTGAAGAAGTCCACCGGCACCGCTGCGCTGTTGACGATGTGCAGCACCGCCACCGCGAGGATGAAGGCGCCGAAGAACCAGTTGGCCACGTAGATGTGGCGCACCTTGCGGCGGCCGATGGTGCCGAAGAACACCACCGCGTAGGCCACCCAGACGACTGCGATCAGCAGGTCAATCGGCCACTCCAGCTCGGCGTATTCCTTGCCTTGCGTGTAGCCCAGCGGCAGCGAGATGGCGGCCAGCACGATCACCAACTGCCAGCCCCAGAAGGTGAAGGCAGCGAGGCCATCCGAGAAGATGCGCACCTGGCAGGTGCGCTGCACCACGTAGTAGCTGGCGGCAAACAAGCCGCAGCCACCGAAGGCGAAGATCACCGCGTTGGTGTGCAGCGGCCGCAGGCGGCCGTAAGACAGCCACTCCACCCCCATGTTGAGGCCGGGCCAGGTGAGCTGCGCGGCGATGATCACGCCAACCAGCATGCCGACCACGCCCCAGACCACTGTCATGAGGGCGAACTGCCGAACCACCTTGTCGTTGTAGACCGCCGAAGGGCGGTTCTGTCGGGTCACGGACATACAAAAAACTCCTTGCCAATGTCACTGCAGACAGTGTGCGCACGGAGTTCCTTGTGCGCCTTGACCTAGGTCAAGCGGGCTCTCAATCGTTCTTCAGGATGCGCTCGCCTTCGCGGTCGACGTTGTCGAACTGGCCGGCCTGCAACGCCCACCAGAACACGCCGATGATGGCGAACACGATCAGCACCGAGAGCGGTATCAGCAGGTACAGGCTGTCCATCGGGGTCTCCTTCTCTGCGCCCGGCTCAGCGCCGCGCCAGCCGCAAGGCGTTGCCGATCACCAGCAACGAACTCAGCGCCATGCCCAGCCCCGCCAGCCAGGGCGGCATGTAGCCGGCCAGCGCCAGTGGCACACACACCACGTTGTAGGCGGCTGCCCAGGCCAGGTTCTGCCGCACGGTGCGCAGCGTGGCGCGGGCCTGCGTGAGCGTGCGCACCACGTCCATCACCTGGCCGCTCTGCACGATGAAGTCCGACTGCGCCTGCGCCAGCGGCGCCGCGTGGCCGAGCGCGAACGAGGTGTCGGCACGCGCCAGCACGGGGCCGTCGTTCAGGCCGTCGCCCACCATCGCCAGCCGCAGGCCGCGCGCCTGCAGCGTGTGCAGCTCGCGCAGCTTCTGTTCGGGGGAGGCGCCGGCGATCACGTGGTCCACGCCCACCGCCTGCGCCACCGCCTGCGCGGCGGCCTCGCGGTCGCCCGAGAGCAGCCAGGTGCGCACACCCATCGCGTGCAGGGCAGCCACCGTGGCCACGGCGTCGTCGCGCAGGGCTTCCTGCAGGCCGAAACTCGCCAGCCAGCCATCGGCATCGCTGAGGTGCACGGCGGGTGCGCCGTCGTCCCAGCCGAAGCTGCCAGGAGGCGGTGCCTCCATGCCGCAGAAACCCAGCGAGCCCAGGCGCACCCAGTGGCCATCGGGCGACAGGGCCTGCATGCCCTGCCCGGCCGTTTCGGTGTGGCCCGCCAGCGGGGCCAGCGTCACACCTTCGGCCGCGGCCGCCTGGGTGATGGCGCGCGAGACCGGGTGCAGGGAGCCCTCGGCCAGCGCGCCGGCCAGTGCCAGGGCCTGCGCGCGGTCCACACCGTTGCGCGTGGCAATGCCTTGCAGCAGCAGGCGGTCGTGCGTCAGGGTGCCGGTCTTGTCGAACACCACCGCGTCGATGCCGGCCAGCGATTCAAAAGCCTGCAGGCGACGCACCAGCACACCACGCTGCGCCAGCGCGCCGGCCGATGCCAGCATCGCCGCCGGGGTGGCCAGCGACAGCGCGCACGGGCAGGTGACGATGAGCACCGCCACCGCCACCGCCAGCGCCTGCGTGTGGTCGGTCTGCCACCACCAGGCGAACGCGCCGGCGGCGGCCAGCAGCACCAGCACCAGGAAGGGCGCGGCAATGCGGTCGGCCAGCACGGCCAGGCGCGGTTTTTCGGTGGAGGCGCGCTCCATCAGTTGCACGATCTGGGCGAAGCGCGTGTCCGCCCCCACCCGCTCGACGCGCACCCGCACCGGCCCGCCGAGGTTGAAGCTGCCAGCCACCACGGGCTGCCCTGCGAGCAGGGTCACGGGGTGCGACTCGCCGGTGAGCAAGGCCTCGTCCACCGACGCGCTGCTGTCGAGCAGCACACCGTCGGCCGGGAAGGCCTGGCCGGCCTGCACCCGCACGGTGTGGCCGCGCTGCAGGCGGCGCAGCGACACCGCCTCGTACTCGCCCTGCGCATTCAGGCGGTCGCACAGTTCGGGCAGGCGGTTCATCAAACTGTCGAGCGCGCCGGCGGTGCGGTCACGCGCCTTGTGCTCCAGGTAACGCCCGCCGAGCAGGAAGAACACGAACATGGTGAGCGAGTCGAACCAGACCTCGGCGCCCCAGGGGCCGGCGGGGTCGAAGGTGGCGGCCGAGCTGACGAGGAAGGTGACCAGGATGCCGATGGACACCGGCGTGTCCATGCCGATGCGGCCGTGTTTGAGGTCGCGCCAGGCGCTGGAGAAAAACGGGCCGCTGGCGAAGAACACCACCGGCAGGCTGATGACCCAGCTGGCCCAGCGCAGCAGCTGTTCGATGTCGGGCGGGATCTCGCCCGGCGTGGTCACGTAGGCCGGCCACGCGTACATCATCACCTGCATCATGCAGAAGCCGGCCACGAACAGGCGCCACAGCGCCTGCCGCGTCTCGCGCAGGCGCTGGTCCACCGACAGCGCCTGCTGCATCGGCAACACGCGGTAGCCCACCGCCCCCAGGGCGCGCGCCAGCGCCGACAGCGGCGTGAGCGCCGGGTCCCAGCGCAGCGTGAGGCGGCGCGTGGCGGCGTGCACCTGGGCGTACTGCACGCCGGTCACACCCTGCAGCGCCGACTCCACCGCGTCGGCACAGGCCGCGCAGTACATGCCCTGCACCACCAGCACCGACTCGGCCAGGGCCTTGCCGCCATCCGGGGCTCCGCAGGCGCGCGTGAAGGTGGCCTGCTCGGCCGGGTCGTCGAGCACGGCGAAGTCGTCGGTCACCGTCAAGGCGCCACGGTGCGCACCGAACACGTCGGTGTACGCCATCGGGGTCGGGGCGGGGTCGGGAGCTGCCGTTGCGGTGGAGGTGAGCCGCGCCGGGTACGCGGAAGCGGCCAGTTGCATGCTGCAAGCCTATTCCACGCCACCTCGTGCGGGTTTGATGCAAATCAACACATGGGCCCCCTGCTTTGTTAACCTGAAGCTTCCGGGTTCACAACCAACAAGGAGATGCACATGTACAAACGAATTCTGGTCGCCACCGACGGCTCCAAGCTGTCCCAGCAAGCGGTGGAACACGGCATCAATCTGGCTGACCTGACGGGCGCCGAAGTGGTCGCCCTCAAGGTCATCCCGCGGTATCCACAGACCTACTTCGAGGGTGGCGTGGCCCTGGCCTCGGCCGAGGTCGCGCGCATCGAGAAGCAGTGGCAGGAAGACGCCCTCGTCGCGGTGAACGCGGTGAAGTCGGCGGGGCAGCTGCGCGAGGTGAAGGTCAAGCCGGTGACGGTGAAGTCCGACCTGGTGGCCGAGGCCATCATCGCCGCGGCCAAGCGCAACAAGTGCGACCTGATCGTGATGGCCTCGCATGGCCGCCGCGGCATCAAACGCCTGCTGCTCGGCAGCGAGACGCAGCAGGTGCTGACGCACTCGCACATTCCGGTGCTGGTGTTGCGCTGATGCGGGCGCCGACCTCATGCGGTCGGCGGTGCAGGCCTGGAGCTCACCAGATTGAGCCTTTTGATGTAATCTAAATGGTCAACCCCACCGCCCTGGGCGGGGTACCAGAACACGGCAGCGTGAGCGGCGCACGCGCATGAAAACGCACAAGCGTGGAAATTGACCGGTTCCCCGCGATTCGGTCATGAGGGGTACCGGGTACCCCCCTACAATCGCGCGGTCAGCAGACATCCGCCATGGAAATGCCGGCAGGTCTTTGCGGCCTGAAGGTGCGTCTGCACAACCCCAGTGGAACGCCGTATCACACTCCCAATTCGGGCGGGGCACCGTTGCATGCCGCGCCACTCCATCTCAGCACGGCGGACCTGCGCTGCATCCAGCGCATGGAAACCTGTCGGGCTTGATTGCTGCCCTCCGAAACGGCCACTGGCCCGAAGCTTGCAGCAACTACCTTCCCTGCGCACCTCCGACAGCCTTCCGATGTCGTCTGGCCTGTTGGCCAAACGATCGCAGGCGCGCACATAACGCATTGCCAGATGTCCTCACAGAACGCGAACGCCGCCCCGACGCCCATACCCAAAGACAAGGACCTTCGCGCGCTCCTGCTCTCACGCATCGCCAGTCATGCGGACAGCCCGGCCTATGTGTTCCTCGGCAGAGACCTTGAAGTTGCTCAAAGCCTGAGCTACGGCGAGCTGGGCAGCGCCGCCGCGACCATCTCGCAGCATCTGCGTGGACTCACCCGCCCCGGCGACCGGGTGCTGCTGGCCTTCAACAACGATCTGGAAGCGGTGCAGCTGTTCTGGGGCTGTGTGCTGGCCCGTGTGATTCCCATTCCCGCACCGGCGCCAGACATCCGCAGCCTGGACGACAGCGGATCGCGCTTGCGAGGCATTGCCAGCGACGCCGGCGTGGCACTCGCGCTGACCCACGAAAGCCACCTGGCCACAGCCCGCGCACAGATCCCCTGTGTGCCATGGCGTTCGCTGCCAACCCTGCTGGCCGAGCCACCGGCACCCGACCAAACCGTGTCGACACCCGCCACCGACAGCCTGGCGGACATGGCCTACCTGCAGTACACCTCCGGGTCCACCAGTGCCCCCCGGGGTGTGCAGATCACGCACGGCAACCTGCTGGCCCAATGCCAGGCCATGATGTCCGGCCTGGGCACCCAGGGCGTGCGGGCCCTGACCTGGTTGCCCTGGTTCCACGACTACGGCCTGGTGCACGGCGTGATCCAGCCCCTGTTCTCGGGCGGCGTCTCGTTCCTGATGGCCACCGGGCAGTTCCTGCTGCGTCCCTTGCGGTGGCTGGAAGCCATCGAGAAGCACCACGTGACGCACAGTGGTGCGCCCAACTTTGCTTACGCGGCCTGCGTTCAGGCCCTGTCGCGCACACCGAAATGGAGCGCTCAGCTGGACGGCTGGCAGCTCGCCACGTGTGGCGCCGAACCGGTGCGCTCCGCGACGCTGGACGCCTTCGCCGCGGCCTTCGCGCCCCATGGGTTCGATGCAACGGTGCTCGCACCATCCTATGGCCTGGCCGAAGCGGTGCTGGCCGTGACCGTGCGCGACATCCGGACGCCCTTGCAAAAAGCCCTGGTCGATGCGCAGGCGCTCGAACAGCATGAAGTGAAGCCCGCCGCCGCAGAAACGCCCGGCACCAGAACCCTGGTGGGCTGCGGCCCGGCGCTGCCGGGCTTCCAGTTGCGCATCGTGGATCCCGCCACCGCGCTGCCCTGCGCCGCCGGGCGTGTGGGCGAAATCTGGGTGGCGGGGCCCAGCGTGGGCCGGGGGTATTGGCAACAGCCCGCGGCCACGGCCGAGAGCTTCGGCGCCACCCTGGCGGGGGAACATGCGGATGGCTTGCCGTATCTGCGCACGGGCGATCTGGGGTTCCTGCGCGAAGGCGAGCTGTTCGTCACGGGTCGCCTCAAAGACCTGATCGTGGTGAACGGGCGCAACCTGTACCCACAAGACCTGGAGCGGGCCGCCGAACTGGCGGACACCGACAGGCGATCCGGCCGCGTCATCGCGGTCTCGGTGGACCAGGGACAGAAGGAAGCGGTGGTCATGCTGGTTGAATGCCAGCGGCACGCCTCGCCAGAAGCGGTGCGCGAACTCATCGACGGCATTCAGAAACGGGTGGCCACCGAGCACCAGCTGGACCTGCATGAGATCGTGCCCTTACGCGCAGGCAGCCTGCCCCTCACCTCCAGCGGCAAGCCGCAGCGCAGCGCCGCACGGCGCCTCTACCTGCAAGGCGCGCTGGAGCCGATGCGGCTGGCGGTACAGACGCCCTCGCTGCCGACGCCAGCACCGGAGAACGACGCCCCCCCGGCGCTCATGGACGAGCTGTCCCGCCTGTGGTGCGATGTGCTGGGTGTCGAGTCGGTGGAACCCGACGCGCATTTTTTTGAGCTCGGCGGCGACTCCCTGCTCGCCACGCAACTCATGTCGCGCCTGCGGACGAGGCTCGGCGTCGAACTGCCGATCCGCGCCTTGTTCGAGAACCCCACCCTGCCGGGCCTGGCCCGTGCCGTGATGCAGGCGCCGGCGGCGCCCGCCGAATCGGCCTCGCCGGAAGCGATCAAGGCCCCCGAGCGCCCGCGCCCGCCCGGCGCACGGGTCGCATTGACGTTCTCCCAGGAACGCATGTGGGTCATGCACGAGCTGGATCCGCAAGGCAGCGCCTACAACGTGCCACTGGCGATTCGATTGAGCGGCCCACTCAATGTGTCGGCCATGCAGGCCGCGCTGTCACGCGTGGTCGAACGGCACGAAATCCTGCGCACCCGTTTCGTCAAGTCACCCGAAGGCGTGTTTGCCGAAGTCGTCGCGGCCCCGCCGGTGGTCATCGACGAAGTGCGGATGCCCGACGATGGCACGCCAGCATCCCGAGGCGCCCTGATGCGCCACCTCGCCGAAGTCGCCTGCCTGCCTTTCCAGCTGGACCGGTGCCCGCTGTTCCGCACCCAGGTGATTCACACCGGCGAGCAACAGGCCGTGCTGCTGATCGTGATGCACCACATCGTCTGCGATCAATGGTCGTTCGCCCAGCTGGGCCGGGAACTGGCCGCGCACTACAGCGCCATCCAGGCCGGCGTCGAGGCCACCGTGCCCAGCCTGCCCATCCAGTATGCGGACTACGCCAGCTGGCACCGCCCCTGGTTTGAAGGCGAACGGCGCGCGCGCGAGCTGAGCTTCTGGTCGCGCCGCCTGGAAGGCATGGAGCCGCTGCCACTGAACGAGGACTTTGTGCGCCCCCGGCAGCAGAGCTTCCGCGGTGCGGCCATCCGGTTTCCGCTGACGCCTGAAGACATCACCTCGCTGCGCCAGCTGGGCACGGCCCACGGCGCCAGCCTGTCGATGGTGTTCATGGCCGCGCTCAACGTGATGCTGCACCGGCACACCGGCAAAACGGACATCCCGATCGGAGTGCCCATCGCCAACCGCCACCAGCTGGCTTCGGAAAATCTGATCGGCACCCTGGTGAACACCCTGGTGTTCCGCACCGACCTGAACGGCGACCCCGACTTCGCCACCGTGCTGGCCCGGGTGCGTGATGTGTCGCTGGAAGCCTTCGCGCACCAGGACATGCCGTTCGAGCTGCTGGTGCAGGAACTGGCCGGCCGTGCGGGCGCCGTGCGGCAGCCGCTGTTCAACGTCATGTTCAACCAGGTCAACGTCCAGGCGCGTGAATCCGATTTCGCCGGGCTGCAGTGGTCCCGGCTCGACTTCGACCGGGCCTCGACGCAGTTCGACCTGACCATCGTCGCGGACATGCTCTACGACCAGTCGCTGGTGTTCGAGTACGCCACCGACCTGTTCACGCGCGAGACCGTGCAACGCATGGGCGAGCACGTCCAGAACATCCTGCGTGCGGCGGTTGCCGCGTCTTCGGCCCACGTGTCCACCATCCCGCTGCTGAGCGAGGCCGAACGTGACCGCCTGCAAACCTGGTCGCTCGGGCCTTCCGAACCGCCGGCGGCCCGCACCATTGTCGAGTGGGTGGCAGGCGGCCTCGCGCCATCGGCCCACAAAGACGCGCTGGTGTTCGGCCAGCAGCGGCTCACGCACCAGGCGCTGGACGAAGAGAGCAACCGCCTGGCGCGGTGGCTGCGCCAGCGCGGCATTGCACGCGGCAGCCGGGTCGGCCTCTGCCTGCCCCGCGGCAACGATCTGGTGATCGCCCTGCTCGCCATCCTGAAGACTGGCGCGGCCTACGTGCCACTGGACCCGGCCTACCCGGTCCAGCGTTTGAACCACCAGATCGACGATGCCGACATGGCCTTGCTGATCACCCACTCGTCGGTGGCGCTGCCGCGCGAGCAACCACCCAGGCTGCTGCTGGACGTGGACCGCGCGCAGGTGGCAGCCACTGCGGCCACCCCACTCGAAGCCGATGCGCTGCGCGATGCCGGGCCCGAAGACCCGGCCTACGTGATCTACACCTCGGGCTCCACGGGGGTGCCCAAAGGCGTCGTGGTGCCACACCGGGCAGTGGTCAACTTTCTCGCCAGCATGGCGCGCAGGCCGGGCCTCACCGCGCAAGACCGCCTGCTCGCCGTCACCACGCCCAGCTTCGACATCGCGGCGCTGGAGCTGTTTCTGCCGCTGGGCGTGGGTGGCACCGTGGTCATCGCCAACGAAGAACAGTGCACCGACGGCCGCGCCTTGTCCGAGGTGTTGCGCTGCGAAAACATCACCACGCTGCAGGCCACCCCGTCGCGCTGGCACCTGCTGATCGACTCCGGGTGGAAGGGCTCTCCACAGCTCAAGGCACTCGTGGGTGGTGAACCGCTGACGCCGCAGCTGGCCACCCTCTTGCTCACGCGGTGCGCCGAGGTCTGGAACATGTACGGCCCGACCGAAACGACGATCTGGTCGAGCTGCTGGAAGCTGCCATCGGAGGCCACGCAGGCCATCGCCCTCGGCCCGCCGATTGCGAACACCTCGATCCAGGTGCTGGACCAGAACCTGCAGCCCTGCCCCATCGGTGTGCCTGGCGAGATCTACATCGGCGGCACCGGCGTGGCCCTGGGTTACTACAAGCGCCCGGAGCTGACCGCAGAGCGCTTCATCGACCAGCCCGATGCGCAGTTGGCAGAGAACAGGCGCATCTACCGCACGGGCGATGGCGGGCGCTGGCGGCACGATGGCTCGCTCGAACACCTGGGCCGGCTGGACGACCAGATCAAGATCCGCGGGTTCCGGGTCGAGCTGGGCGAGATTGAAACCAACCTGCTGACCCATTCGGGCGTGTCACGCGCCATCGTGTCGCTGCGCGAAGACCTTCCGGGGCAGCCCAGGCTGGTCGCCTACGTGGTGCCCCATGGGCCCATGCCTTTGCGCGAACACCTGCGCCAGCACTTGCGCCAAGCCTTGCCGGACCACATGGTGCCCGCCGTGTTCATGGAAATGGACGCCATCCCCGTGCTGCCCAACGGCAAAACGGACCGCCGGGCCTTGCCGGTTCCGCCGAGCGGCCACACCGATTCGGTTGCCACCATGGTGGCGCCGCGCAACGACATCGAGCGCACGATTGCCGCGATCTGGCAGCAGACCTTGCAGATCGGCCCGTTCGGTGTGCACGACAACTTCTTCGATCTCGGCGGGCACTCGCTGCTGGCCGTGGGCGTGGTGAGCCGCATGGAAGCGGCGCTGAAACGACCGTGCCCATTGCGCTTGCTGTTCGAACGCCCCACGGTGGCCGATCTGGCCGCGGCCCTGGAACAGCCCGCCGACGCGCCCGTCGTCCCGGTGGCCGTGTTGCAACCCCATGGCGACGGCCCGGGCCTGTTCCTGCTGGCCGGCACGGACCAGTACCGCCATCTGGCGCGGGAACTGGGCGCTCAGATGCCGGTGTACGGCGTGTTCTCGCAAACCGAAATCGACCTGCTGCGCTGGCCGGCCGACGCACCACCACCCACGCTGTCGGTCGAAACCCTGGCCCTGGAATACATCGACCTGATCCGCGGCATCCAGCCCCACGGCCCCTACTTCCTGGGCGGCTTCTCGATCGGCGGCGTGCTGGCCTACGAGGTCGCGCAGCGCCTGCAAGCGGCGGGAGAAGAGATCGGGCTGATCGTCCTGCTCGACTCCATGCTGCCCGGACGCGGCGTGAAGTACCTCTGGGCCGGCATCTGCCGGCGCCTGCGCATGATCCGCCGCCAGGGCGTGCGTCACCTGCTGCACGTCTTCCGCGTGTACAAGAAGCAGGTCAACACGCGCCACGAGCCGGGCAGCCTGCGCATCCGCGCTTACACGCAGGCGATTCGCAACTACAACGCCACGCCCGCCGATCTGCCCGTGGTGTTCCTGCAGGCCGCCGACGACGCCTCCACCACACCCGCCTACGGCTGGCGCTCTTTGGTGCCCGGCTTGAGCGTGACACGCGTGCCCGGAAGACACATGGACATCCTGGAGCCGCCGAACGTGGACGTGCTGGTGTCCCACCTGCGGGAGCACGTCATCTCGGCGAGAGCGGCCTTTTCCGCGGCAACCCCGCCGGTGGAATGAGGCGCCCGCGCTGGCGCGCGGACGTCGACAGGCCAACGGCCCGGGATCGGCCCGGGAAGGACTCAGGAAACGAACAAGCCCTTGTACTGGTCGCGCAGCAGGTTCTTCTGCACCTTGCCCATGGTATTGCGCGGCAGCTCGGGCAGCACCACGCAGCGCTTGGGAATCTTGAAGTTGGCCAGCTGTGCCTTGAGCGCGGCCACCACCGCGTCGGGCTGCACCACCGCACCGGGCCTGGCGATCACCACCGCCACACCAACTTCGCCGAAGTCCGGGTGCGGCACGCCCACCACCGCGCTCTCGGCCACGCCCGGCATCTCGTTGATCGCCGCTTCGATCTCGGCCGGGTAGACGTTGTAGCCGCCTGAAATGATCAGGTCCTTGCTGCGCCCGACGATGCTCACGTAACCGCGCTCGTCGATGCGGCCCACGTCGCCGGTCTTGAAGAAACCGTCGGCGGTGAACTCTTCGGCGGTTTTCTCCGGCATGCGCCAGTAGCCCTTGAACACGTTCGGCCCACGCACCTGGATCGCACCGATCTCGCCCACCGGCATGGCCTGGTTGGCATCGTCCACCACGCGCAGCTCATTGCCCGGCAGCGGGAAGCCCACGGTGCTGCCGCGGCGCTCGGTCTGGCCACCGTGGCGCGCATCGGCCGCGTAGGGGTTGGAGGTGATCATCACCGTCTCGCTCATGCCGTAGCGCTCCAGGATGGTGTGGCCGGTGCGGGTCTTCCAGTCGTCGAAGGTTTCGATCAGCAGCGGCGCCGACCCCGAGACGAACAGGCGCATGTTCGACACCTGCTGCTTCGTGAGACCCGGCTCGGCGAGCAGGCGGGTGTACAGCGTGGGCACGCCCATGAACACGGTGGCGCGCGGGAAGTTCTCCAGCACCGCGCGCGGCTCGAACTTGTTGAGCCACAGCATCTTGCTGCCGTTGATGAGCGCGCCGTGGATGGCCACGAACAGGCCGTGCACGTGGAAGATGGGCAGTGCGTGAATCAGCACATCGCCGTCTTTCCAGCCCCAGTAGCTGCGCAGCACCTGGGCGTTGCTCAGCATGTTGCCGTGCGACAGCATGGCGCCCTTGCTGCGGCCGGTGGTGCCGCTGGTGTAGATGATCACGCCCAGCTCGTCGGCGGCACTGTGCACCGGCGTGTGCTGGTCGCTGTGGTGTGCGGCGCGCTCCAGCAGGCTGCCGCTGCGGTCGTCGTTGAGGGTGAACACATGGCGCGTGCCGGCCTTGAAGGCAATCTTGGACACCCAGCCGAAGTTGGCCTGGCTGCACACCACCACGGCGGGTTCGGCGTTGCCGACGAAGTACTCGATTTCACCGGCCTGGTAGGCGGTGTTGAGCGGCAGGAACACGTGGCCGGCGCGCAAGGTGGCGAGGTAGAGCACCAGCGCTTCGACCGACTTCTCGACCTGCACCGCGATGCGCGAGCCGGCCGGCAGCTTCAACGAGACCAGCAGGTTGGCCATCATGGCGCTGGCGCGGTCGAGGTCGCGCCAGGAGTAGTGCAGGCCGGGCATGGCGCCGCCCACCGTCTCCACGGCGGTGCTGTCGAGGTCGGCGGGAAAGGCCGCGCGCAGGGCGGCATACAGGTTGTGGTTGGGTTCCATGTGGGTGAACGAAAACAAGAAAAGGAAAAATCGGACGGGTTCAGAAAACGGGTGGCCGCTTGGCCAGAAAGGCGCTGATGCCTTCCTGGTGTTCGGCCTGGTCGGCGTAATGGTAGGCACGCTGCACGATGGCCTGCAACGGCTCGCCGTCGGTGAGCGCGCGCAGCGTCTGCTTGTTCAGGCGCGCGGCTTGCGGGGCCAGGCGCGCGATGCGTTGGACCCGCGCCGCCACGCCCTCCGCCACCTGCTCGTCGGGCAGCACCGCGTGCAGGAAACCGCGCGCCAGCAGGGTGTCGGCATCGAGCACCGCGGCCTCCAGCAGCATCTCGCGTGCGGTGGCCAGGCCGGCCTCGCGCGCCACCAGCCGGGCCTCGCGCGGTGCCATCGGAAAACCCAGCCGGGCAATCGGCGCGCCGAAGCGCGCGCCCTGCCCGGCCACGCGGATGTCGCAGCAACTGGCGATCTCCACGCCGGCGCCCATGCAGTTGCCGTCGATCTGCGCCAACACCGGCAGGTCACAGGCCAGCATGGCGCTCAGGCCGCCCCACACCTCTTCTTCGTGGAAGTGGCGCAGCTGTTCGGCGTCGAAACGGAAGCCGGGGTACTCGGCAATGTCACCACCGACGCAGAAGTGGCCGCCCTCGCCGGCCACCACCACGCCACGCAGCTCGGTGCGCGCCTGCAGCTGCGTGAAGACGGCCTGGAGCTCGCGCCACATGCGGCGCGACATGGCGTTGAACTTGCCCGGATGGCTCAGCGTCACGCGCGCGAGCGCGTGATCGCCGATGGCCAGATGCACCCGCCCGAGGTCGCTCATTCGAGAGTGGCGCCCGAGGCTTTGACCACCTGGGCCCACTTGCGCACCTCGCCCTTGACAAAGGCGTCGAACTGCGGGCCGCTCACGTTGGCGAACTCCGCGCCCTGGCCGGCCCAGACGGCCTTGGCTTCGTCGGAGTTGACGGCCCTGCGGATCTCTTCGATGGCGCGCGCCTGGGCATCGGCCGGCGTGCCGCGCGGGGCCCAGACGCCGTACCAGGTGGTGACGTTGTAGTCCGGCAGGCCCACTTCGGCGGCGCAGGGCACGTCGGGGAAAGCCGCGCTGCGCTGGTTGCCCGACACCATCAGCGGCTTGATGCGTCCGCCCTTGATGTGGGCGGCAGACGAGCCGAGGCCGTCGAACATCACGTCCACCTGGCCGGCGATCAGGTCGTTGAGCGCCGGGCCGGCGCCGCGGTAGGGAATGTGGGTGATGAAGGTCTTGGTCTGCTGCTTGAACAGCTCGCCCGCCAGGTGGTGCGAGGTGCCGGCGCCGGCCGAGGCGTAGTTGAGCTTGCCCGGGTTGGCCCTGGCCATGGCGAGGAATTCCTTGAAGTTGGCCGAGGTCACGCGCTTGGGGTTGACCACCACCACCTGCGGCACGCTGGCCACCAGGATCAACGGCACCAGGTCTTTCTCGATGTCGTAGTCCAGCTTGGGGTACATGCTGGGCGCGATGGCGTGGTGCACCGCGCCCATGAACAAGGTGTAGCCGTCCGGTGCGGCCTTGGCCGCGATGCTCGCGCCCAGCGTGCCGCCGGCACCGCCCCGGTTGTCGATCACCAGGCTCTTGCCGGTCAGGCGCGAGAACTGCGCCGCCATGGGGCGGGCAAAGGCGTCGGTGCCACCGCCGGCCGGGAACGGCACGACCATGGTCACCGGTTTGGTGGGCCAGCCCGACTGGGCGTGGCCGCTGGTGGCGTACAGGGCGGCACCGGCCACGGCGGTGCGCAGGATGTCTCGTCGATTCAAGTGGGCATTCGTCATCTTCTTGTCTCCGTCTTTCTGGTTGAAACAGGCGGTCTCAGAGGTAGAGGTCCTTGATGGCCGCGGCGATCGGTATCCGTCCCTGTGCGAGTGATGTGCGGTGCTTGTCCAGCCGCTTGAGATCGTAGAGGTAATTGACCATCAGTCCATAGGACTGTTTCAGGCCCTTGGCCGAGGGGTCTGCGGCCCAGTTCAGGCGCTCCACGCGCGCGCCGTTGCCGAGGTGGAAGCGCGCCACCGGGTCGAGCGGGCGCCCGTCGTTGAGTTCCTGCCCCAGGTAACGCGCGGCCCAGCCCAGCAGGTTGCGGCGACCGGGCGAGGCCTCGGCCAGTTCGTCCGGGCGCTCCCAGTCCTTCAGCAGCTCGGCCGGCGCGTTTTTCGCCAGCCAGCCGCGCAGGCCGGGAATGGGCGAGAGCGTGGCAAAGGTCTTGAGGCGCGGAAACTCCTGCTGCAGCGTCTCCACCACGTGTTTGATGAGCGAGTCGCCGAAGCTCACGCCCTTCAGGCCGGTCTGGGTGTTGCTGATCGAATAGAAGATGGCGGTGGTGGCGCGGTCCAGGTCGGCCGGGGCGGCGGCCTCGTCCAGCAGCGGTGTGATGCTGGCGGTGATCTGGTTCATCAACGCCACCTCGACAAAGATCAGCGGCTCGTCCGGCAGGCGCGGGTGAAAGAAGCCGTAGCAGCGGCGGTCGCTGTCGAGCCGGTTCTTCACGTCGGCCCAGCTGCGGATGTCGTGCACCGCTTCGTACTTGATGAGCTTTTCCACCAGCGAAGCCGGCGAGTCCCAGCTGATGCGGCGCAGCTCCAGAAAGCCCACGTCGAACCAGGTGGAGAACATGTATTCCATCTCGACGTCGAGCGCGAGCAGGCGCTTGTCGGACTTGAGCTGCCCCTGCAGCTCGGCCCGGATGTCAACCAGGAAACGCACGCCGTCCGGGTTGGCGCTGAAACGCTGAAGCAGGCGCCGCCGCGGCGACACCGTGGCGCGGCGGTAGCGCACCTCGGCCGCGGCTTCGTCGGGCGTGCCGACGGCGGCGGCGAACTCGGCCTGCGCCTTCTTCACCCGCACGGGGTCGGCCACGAAACGTTCGCTCATCAGCAACCAGAGGTCGCGCCGGTGCGGTGGTGACGCGGTGGCGTACCAGTCCATCATGGCCTGCGCGCGCCGCCCGCCCTCCACCTCGCTCACCATCGGGTCAACGATGGCCTGCAAGTCCTTCAGGGTCTGGCGCAGCACGCGCGGCGACATCGCCTCTTCGTCGTGCCGCAGCGTGGCCTTCAGGCGCTCCTGGGTGGAGCGTGGTGCGCGCGCTTTCTCCGAGGGCCGCAGCAGCGAGACGCCTTGTGAGAGCCAGTCCGGTGGTGTCATGCTTGCGGCGCCTCCCTGCGCGGTGAAAAGAAAACGCTCATGCCGACAGCCTGGACGTCTGGCTGCGGGCCAGCTCGCGCAAGGCCACGCGCTGGCGCGTGAGATGCGTGCGCATGGCGGCCTCGGCGCCTTCGGCATCGCGCGCCTTGAGCGCGGCGAACACCGCCATGTGCTCGCTCAGGCTCTGGTCCAGCCGGCCCGGCGCGTGCAGCTGCTGCAGCCGCGCCAGCTTGAGGATCTTGCGCAGGTCACCGATCACCTGCGCCAGCCAGCGGTTGTTGGCCAGGGTGATGAGCGCCTCGTGGATCGCAAAGTTGGCCTCGTAGTACTCGGTGATGCGGCGCGCCTTCGCGCTGCTCTGAAGCCGGTCGTGCAGGCGCTCCAGGGCCTGCAGGTCGGCGTCGGTGGCGTTGTTGGCGGCCTCGAAGGCGCAGCGCCCTTCCAGCAGGGCGATCACCGGGAAGATCTCGTCCAGGTCGCGCTCGGTGATCTCGCTCACGAAACAGCCGCGCCGCGGCTCGTGGCGCAACAGCCCCTCGGCCGTCAGCACCTTGAGCGCCTCGCGCAAGGGGGTGCGCGAGATGGACAGCGCGGCGCACAGCGCCGGCTCGTCAACGAAGCTGCCGGGGACGAGCTGGCCTTCGAAGATGCGCGACCGCAGCTGGGCGGCCACTTCGTCATGCAGAGAGTTGAGCACCAGTCGCATCCGTAATCACCTGTAATTACGCGTAATTCTAGAAGGCCATCGCGGCGTGAACACCCGGGCTTACCCGCAGTGGGACGCGGCGGCGCTCTTGCCGCTCTTGCCGCTCTTGCCGCTCTTGCCGCTCTTGCCGCTCTTGCCGCTCTTGCCGCTCTTGCCGCTCTTGCCGCTCTTGCTGGTTTTGCTGGTTTTGCTGGTTTTGCTGGTTTTGCTGGTCTTGCTGGTCTTGCTGGTCTTGCCGCTCTCACGGACCTCACCAGCTTCGCCCTCGCTGTTCCGCTGCCTTGCTGCCTCGCCGTCTTGCGGCCCCCGTCCACTCGCCTGCCTTGCCGGCGCACCTCTTGTTCTTCTGCCTCTCCGGTCCACCGCACCCACGGCTTGCCGGCCCTGGCGCCAGCGTGCCGATGGACTGACCCGAACCCGTCCGTGCTGGCCGTGCCCGCCAAGTGCTACAGCCGATTGCCCGTAATTGGTTTTTCGTACTTCCCCAGCCCATTAACCCCAAACCATTCACATCCAATTGACCACCAATGCCATTGGCCATGGTCGATGCGCGAAAAATCTCACAAAACAGGGGCAAAGCCAATTATTGGATGCTTCAAAGGCACGATTTCCCTTCATTATCAAAACACCGCGTCGATAGTATTGGCAGATCAACCGGAACCCCATCCGGAAACGGCCGAAAAAAGCGAAAGAGGTCCGGCTGGGTAGTGCAATTGATTAATAGGAATTAGACTGACAAGGCATGCGGGGAAAGTTGGACAAAACTATGAGAAATCCTGGATTTTCAAGGACTTGCATGCATATGAACCGATACACAGAAGACGGAGGTTGCGTTATCGAACAATATTCACCGGCCCTCGCCAAAGGCATTGTTGGCGATTTGAACCAAGGGCCACATTTTCGACAATTGCGGTAATACCTGCGCATGCCATTTTTAGTCAACAGCCGTGCAACACACCAATAACACGGCCAGTTTTTCCAACCGGGATTTCCCTCGTTTCCTCAACCAAGGAGTTTCACCATGAAAAAGCACATTTCCCGTTTCCTGCGTGACGAAGAAGGCGCCACGGCCATCGAATACGGCATCATCGCCGGCCTGATGGCCATCATCCTGGTTGCCGTGTTCACCGGCGACAACGGGGTGCAAGACACGCTGGATGCGATCTTCCTGAAAGTGCGCAACGCGGCCACGGGTGTCACCGGCTGATCCCACACAAGCCCACCCTGCCCGGCGCCACCCCATGACCCCGATCCTGCTGCTCTGGCTGCTCGTCGCCATCGCCCACGATGGCCGTGAGCGGCGCATCCGCAACAGCCTGGTGCTGGTGGGCATGGCGTTGGCGCTGCTGGCCCTGCTGCCCGGCCTGCAGCCCTTCGGCCTGAGCTGGTCGCAGGCGCTGCTGGGCGGTGCCGCAGGCTTCGCGGGGCTGCTCTGTTTTTATGCCCTCGGGATGATGGGCGCGGGGGACGTCAAGTTCGCCGCCGCCCTGGGCCTGTGGGTCGGCTGGCAAGCCTTGCTGCCCATCTGGGCCATCGCCAGCGTGCTGGCCGGTTTGCACAGCCTGCTCTTGCTGGCGCTGCAACGCTGGCCGTATGCCCCGCGCCTGGCGCTGGCCCTCTCGGGCCGGACCGCCGGCGACGGCCGCCTCACACGGCCGATCCCCTTCGCCGCTTACCTCGCCGTCGCCACCCTGGTCCACATGGCCTGGCGCACGCACGGCTGATCGCCAACGCGGCACCGATCAACCCACACACATCCACAACACCATGATCCGATTCTCCAAAATCATTGCCGCCGTGCTGGTGTTGGTGGCCCTGCTGCTGGCCGGCTACGCCTGGATGCTCAGCCGCCAGCCGGCCCAGCCGGTGGTGCAGCCCCAGCAGGCGGCGCGCCCCGCGGCGGAAGCCACTTTTCCGGTGGTGGTGGCCAACAAGCCGCTGCCGGCGGGCGAGGCGATCGAGGCCAGCGCACTGCGCGTGGCCCAGTTGCCGATCAACCCCGCTGGCGCTTTCATGACGGTGGCCGAAGTGGCCGGCCGGGTGCCGGTGTTCGACCTCGGCACCGGCGCACCGCTGCTGGAAAACCAGCTGGTCTCCGGCCTGGCGATGCGGCTGGAAACCGGTGAACGCGCGGTGGCCGTGAAGGCCGATGAAGTCATGGGCGTGGGCAACAGCGTGCGCCCGGGTGACTTCGTTGACGTGTTCTTCGCCCTCAAGGCCGACAGCAAGGACGTTGAGCGCAGCCAGTCGCGCCTGCTGCTGCCGCGCATGCGTGTGCTGGCCTATGGCAGCGCCTCGGTTGACAGCATGCCCGCCACCAACGGCGAAGGCCGCGCCGCCCAGCGCCCCTCCGGCAACGCGCCGCAGCCCGCACGCACCGCCGTGCTGGCCGTGCGTGTGGAAGACGTGAACCGCCTGGCACTGGGCGAGGCCACGGGCCGCCTGCTGCTGGCGCTGCGCCACCCCAACGACATGGCCGAGCCAGATCCGGCGCTGTTCGCCGAACTGCCGACCGCCCTGCAACCCCAGGCCGCCAAACGCGGCGAAGCGCCACGCGCCCAGCTGACCGGCATGGACCGCGCACACGCCGGCCTGACCGCGCAGGACCTGTCCGCCGGTGCCCCGAACACGCGCCCGGCCAGCCGCCCGGTGAGCACCTCGCGCCCGGTGATGGCCGCGGCCGCGCCCGCCGGGCTGGAGGTCGAGATCATCCGCGGCGACCGCCGCGACACCGTCCGCTACTGAGTTGAGTTCGCTAACGAGTTCGCGACTGAGCCACACGCCCTCCCATCACAGGTGAACCGCATGTCCAACACCCCCAAGCGTCCGTTCCCCAGCCTGTCGCCACGCGCGTCACGCTGGCCCCGCCTGTCGCTGCTGGCCGGCCTGCTGGCGACCGCCACCTCGGGTGGCCTGTTCGCGCAGCAGCCGGTCACGGCACTGACCCATGCCCCGGTGCCCGCCCATGCGGCGTCCTCGGCGCAGCTCACGCTGGCCGCCGGCACCCAGGAAGAACTGGTGATCCACAAAGGTGTGGACCGCATCGCCCTGGCCAACGAACAGGTTGCCTCGGTGCTGGTCACGCGCAAGCAGCGCGGTGCGCCCGGCGCGCGGCTCATCATCACCGGCAAGGCACCGGGCAGCACCTCGCTGCTGGTGTGGGAGCGCGGCAACGACGCCGCCACCACCTACACCGTGAACGTGCAGCGCGGCACCGCCACGCTGCAGGGCCAGTTCGACTCGGCCACCGAGCACCAGCAGGCGCGTGAGAACGCGCTTGCGGCCCGCCCTGACAAAGCTCCGCTGGCCGACCATTCGCAGCTCAACGTGAAGAGCCAGACAGTGCAGGTCGAGGTGAAGATCGTCGAGTTCAACAAGCGCGTGCTCAAGCAGGCCGGCCTGAACATCTTCAGCACCGCGCCCAACAAACACGGCTTCAGCTTCGGCGTGTTCTCGCCCAGCACGCTCAACGACTTCACCTTCTCCAGCGGCGGTGGGCTCGACACCGGCTCCACCTCGCCGCTGGCGCAGGCCTTCGGTCTGCTGCTGAACTTCGGCAAGGCCAACATCGGCCTCAACCTGGGCCTGCTGGAAGGCAACGGCCTGGCGCGTGTGCTGGCCGAGCCCACCCTGGTGGCGCTGTCGGGCCAGAGCGCCAACTTCCTCGCCGGCGGCGAGATCCCGGTGCCGGTGGCCCAGGGCCTGGGCTCCACCACCATCGAATACAAACCCTTCGGCATCGGCCTGACGGTTTCGCCCACGGTGTTGTCCAACCAGCGCATCGTGCTCAAGGTTGCGCCCGAGGCGAGCGATCTCGACTTCACCAACGCGGTCCGGCTCAACGGTGTCGCGGTGCCCGCACTCACCACGCGCCGCGCCGACACCACGGTCGAGCTCGGCGACGGCGAGAGCTTCGTGATCGGTGGCCTGGTGAGCCGCACCACCACCTCCAGCCTGGACAAGGTGCCCATGCTCGGCGACCTGCCGGTGCTGGGCGCCATGTTCAAGCGCCAGGACTACCAGCAGAACGAGCGTGAGCTGGTGATCGTGGTCACGCCGCACCTCGTCAAGCCCTTCTCCCAGACCGCACAGGTAAACGCGGCCCTGCCGGGTGCCAACGCCGAACAACGCGAGCCCAGCTTCTGGCGCAACTACCTCGTGGGCAACAGCGCGGACGAAGCCCTGCCCGGCTTTTCCCGGTGACCCCGGCCAGCGAACCATGACCAAGATGCCCACCCCGACCAGCCCTACCCTCCACGGTTCCAGCGTCTACCTCTATGCCACCGACAGCGGCAAACACGTGGGCTGGTTGAACGCGGGCCTGAATGGTCTGGGGCAGGTGAGCACGGTGCCACTGGATTCGCGCGCATTGAGCGAGCGCATTGGTGCCACGCACCCGCGTTCGGTGTTTCTGGATTTTTCCGATGACCAGGCCCAGCGCAGCACGCAGTTGGCGGCATCGCTGCGGCGCGACTGGCCCCAGCTGCTGCTGATCGGCACCGGCCATACCAACGAGACCAACACCCCCATCGTCGCGCTGCGCGCCGGGGTGGACGACTACCTCGATCTCGACGGCCCGCACAGCGAAGTGCTGTCGGTGTTGCAAGACCTGATGGCGCGCCGCAAGAGCACACGCGCGAAGGCCAAGGGCCGCACGCTGGCGCTGCTTGGCGCGCGCGCCGGGATGGGCGTGAGCACGCTGGCCTGCAACCTCTCGGCCCTGCTGGAAGAACACCGCAGCGCCATGCTGGCGCGCCGGGCCAAAGGCACCCCGCAGCGACAGGGCGTGGCCCTGCTCGACCTGGGCCTGCCCGCGCGCGACGACCTGATGTACATGGGCCTGAAGAGCGAGTTCAGTTTTGTCGACGGTGTGCAGAACCTGCAGCGCCTGGACACCACCTTGCTGCAGACCGCATTGGTGCAACACAGCAGCGGCGCGGCGGTGTTGCCGC
The DNA here is from genome assembly GCF_001571225.1 of Hydrogenophaga palleronii NBRC 102513. Lineage (GTDB taxonomy): Bacteria > Pseudomonadota > Gammaproteobacteria > Burkholderiales > Burkholderiaceae_C > Hydrogenophaga > Hydrogenophaga palleronii. The sequence continues at coordinate 175,121 of NZ_BCTJ01000004.1, read as the reverse complement.
TGCCGGCCAACCTGGGCGAAATCCGCGCCATCTCGCACGCCGATTCGGGCACGCTGATCCAGCGCCTGGGCGATTTCTTCGACGTGCAGATCGCCGACCTGGGCGGCTTCACCACGGTGGACTTCGTGGCCCAGGTGGCGCGCAACGCCGACCAGGTATGGGTGGTGTGCGACCAGAGCCTGGGCGGCATCGTCTCCACCGCGGCACTGCTGCGCGAACTGCGCGAGCGCGACGTCGGCACCAAGGATTTCTCCATCGTCGTCAACAAGTTCGACGCCACCGTCAACCTGCCCGCCAAGGACATCGCGGCCCAGCTCGGCTTGCCGTTGGGCCATGTGCTGCCGGCGCGCAGCAGTGCGCTGCTGAGTGCGGCGTGCCAGGGCCAGCTGCTGGCATTCGCCGCGCGCAACGACCCATATGTGCAGGCAGTCGCGCAGGCAGCCCGCAGCCTGGCGCCCTGGATCGGCGCCAGGAGCACCGATTCGATGGCAAGCGGCGCGCCTGCCCGCAAGACACCGAGCAGCATGGCGCAGATGCTGCGCAAATGGATTCACCGGGGGTAACAGACCATGACGACCAACGTCGAGTTTTCCGACAACCAGCAGGTCTTCCTGAACTCGGCCGAGTTCCAGACCGTCAAGACCTTCGTGCATGAGCACCTGCTCAACCGCATCGAGGAACTGGGTGCCGAATTTGGCCGCTGGTCGCGCAGTTCGGTGCAGCAGTTCGTCAACCTGGAGTGTGAAAGCCAGGTGCGGCTGCACCGCGTGCCGATCAACTCGCGCGAGACCCAGTTGCTGGCCGACGCCCTCACCAAGGAGTTCGCCGGCTTCGGCCCGCTCGAAGACCTGCTGAACGACCCCGAGGTGGAGGACATCCTCATCAACGGCAGCAAGCAGGTGTACGTGTCTCGGCGCGGCAAGCTGCAGAAGGAACACCTGAACTTCACCGACAACGAGCACCTGATGCGCATCATCCGCCGCATCCTGGCGCCGATCGGCCGCCGCCTCGACGAGTCCAACCCGATGGTCGACGCGCGCATGAGCGACGGCGGCCGCATCAACGTGGTGATCGAGCCCCTGGTCATCAACGGCCCGGCGGTCTCCATCCGCAAGTTCCGCAAGGACCCGCTGAGCCCCGAAGAGCTGTTCCAGCTCGGCACCTTCGACCAGGCCATGGGCCACCTGCTGGAGATGGCGGTGCGCTCGCGCTGCAACATCCTGGTCAGCGGTGGCACCAGCTCGGGCAAGACCTCGCTGCTCAACGCGCTGGCCAACTTCGCGCCCGAGACCGACCGCGTGGTGACCATCGAGGACACCGCCGAACTCGCGCTCAACCACGCCCACGTGGTGCGCCTGGAAAGCCGCCCCGGCGGTTACGACGGATCCGGTGCCATCGCCATCCGCGACCTGATGCGCAACAGCCTGCGCATGCGGCCCGACCGCATCATCGTCGGCGAGGTGCGCGGCGGCGAAGTCATCGAGATGCTGCAGGCCATGAACACCGGCCACGACGGCTCCATGGGCACCATCCACGCCAGCTCGCCACGCGAGTGCCTGTACCGGCTGGAGATGCTGGCGGGTTTCGCCGGCTACCAGGGCAGCGAACTCAGCCTGCGCCGGCAGATCGCCAACGCGATCGACTTCATCGTGCAGATCGCCCGCCTGCCCAACGGCAAGCGCCGCATCGTCTCCATCACCGAGATCACCGGCCTCAACGACAGCGTGGTGGCAATGCAGGAGCTGTTCCGCTACGAGCCGCGCATCCAGGCCGACGGCGAGGAAAACGACCACTGGGTTTCGTTGGGTGTCACCCCGCACACGCCCAAGATCGCGCGCCTGCGCCAGAGCATGCAGCAACAGCAGTCCAGGGAGCCCATCCATGTCTGAAACCGCCGTGATCGCCCTGGCCGTGGCGCTGCTGCTGGCGGCCGGCGGCATGCTGCTGTGGGACGCCTCGGTGCGCCGCCAGCGCCGCCGCGCCACCCAACAACACCTGGCCGGACACATCGAACCGGCGGCAGCGGGCGCGGTCCCGGCCGGCGGCATGCGCTTCGGCGCCCCGGCAAGCGCCCTGGTGCTGCCCGGCAGCAACGAGCCCAAGCCCCTGTTCCGCCTGCCCGGCTGGCTGCTCGGCGCGGTGGCGCCCGGTGCCGTGCTCGCCGGCCTGGTGGTGATCCTGGTCTCGGTCAGTGCCGCCGCCCTGCTCTCGGGCTGGGTCAGCGCCGTCGGCCTGGCCGCCCTGCTGCTGTTCGGCGGCGCCTTCTTGATCTGGTTGCGGGTGCAGAAGATGCGCCGCCAGATCATCCGCCAGCTGCCCGGTTTCCTGGACGTGATCGTGCGCCTGATCGTGGTCGGCAACTCCACCCAGGCCGCGTTCCAGTCGGCGGTGAACGGCGCCAAACAACCGCTGCGCGGCCACATGGACAAGGCCATGGGCCTGGTGAAGGCCGGCATGGACATCGACCAGGCCCTGCTGCAGATCGCGCGCAAGGTGCGCATCGAAGAACTGTTCCTGCTCTCCTCCATCCTCGGCCTGGGCGTGCGTTACGGCGGCCGCGCCGACGTGCTGCTCGAACGCGTGGCGCACTTCATGCGCGACCACGAAGAAGCCGAACAGGAGCTGGTGGCGATGTCCGCCGAAACGCGGCTTTCGGCCTGGATCCTCGGCCTGCTGCCGGTCGGTGTGGGTGGCGCCATCATCAGCACCAACGGCGACTACTTCACGCGCATGTGGAGCGACCCCACCGGCCAGGCCATGGTGTTCGGTGCGCTCGGCCTGCAGGCCATCGGCGCGCTGCTGTTGTACCGGCTGGCCCGGCTGTCCTGACCGCGGAGCACCACCACCATGAGCCCTCTGCACCTCTCCATCCTGGCCCTGCTGCTGCTCGCGCTGGCCATGGCCATGGGCGCCGGCCTGCTGCTGCAGCGCCTCTCGCAACGCCAGTCCACCGCCCAGGTGATTCAGCGCGCGCTGGGCGACAACGCCACGCCCGCCGACGCGCTGCCCGATGAGCTGGACTTCCTGCGCGACAACCCCTGGCAGACGCGCTGGCTGCAGAGCCGCCTGGGCAGCCTGCTGGTGGCCGACGAAGACCGGCGCCTGATCGAACAATGCGGTTTTCCCAAGGTGCGCAGCCAGCTGGCACTGCTGTTCGCTCGCCTGGTTCTGGCGCTGGGCCTGCCCGCGCTGGTGTACCTGGGCATGAGCACCTCCGGCAACCGCATGCTGTGGACGGCGGCGGCTTTCGCCATCGGCTTCATGCTGCCCAAGTGGTTTCTCAAGAGCCGCGCCGCACAACGGCGCGAGCGCGTAGCGCGCGAGTTGCCGCTGTTCGTTGACCTGCTCGGTTTGCTGCAAAGCGTCGGCCTCAGCCTGGACCAGAGCCTGCAGGTGATCGCCAGCGATTTCCAGCACGTGATGCCGGTGCTGGGTGCCGAGGTGGCGCGGGGCAACCGGCAGTACGCCCAGGGCCGCACCCGCGAACAGGCCTACCAACGCCTGGCCACCCTGCACGAGAACCAGCACCTCAGCGACTTCGTCGCGCTGGTCAACCAGGCCGACAAACACGGCGGCGCCATCCAGGAGCCGATCCGCCAGTTCAGCGAACGCCTGCGCCTGCACCGCAAGTCCGAGATGAAGGCGCAGATCGGCAAGATCACCGTGAAGATGACCGTGGTGATGGTCACCACCCTCCTGCCGGCCCTGGTGATCGTCACCGCGGGTCCGGGTTTCCTCGCCATCATTCGGTCCGTCGGGACCATGACCGGATCATGAACACCCACACCACACCCCGCCTCCAACGCCCGCGCAGCGCGCTGCTCGCCGCCGCCTGCCTGCTGCTGCTCGGCGCCTGCGCCTCGCTGCCCGACGCCAACCAGGTGGAAGCCGCCCAGGCCGCGGCGCGCGAACCCAGCATGGACAACCAGCCCACCTACCTCGCGCTGGTGCGCCAGATGCAGGGCAACGGCATGTGGTTCGCTTCGCTCGCCCACATCGACGCGCTGGAACAGCGCTGGGGCACCACCGACCAGACCCGCCTGCTGCGCGCCAACGCACTGCGCCAGACCAACCAGCCGGCGGCCAGCGCCGCGTTGTACGAGAAGCTGCTGAACACCTCCGAGCGCGCCGCCGCCCACCAGGGCCTGGGCCTGCTGGCCGGTGCCGGCAACGACTACGGCCGCGCGGCCGATCAGTTCGAACGCGCGCGCCAGATCACGCCGTCCGACGGCCTGCTGCTCAGCGACCTGGGCTATGCACTGCTGCGCGCCCAGCGCTTCGACGACGCGCGCCTGCCCGTGCTGCAGGCGGCCCAGCTGCTGCCGAACAACGCCCGCGTGCGCAGCAACCTTGCGCTGTACCTGCTCACGCAAGGCCAGAGCACCCACGCGCGCCAGGTGATGGACGAAGCGAAATTCAACCCCGCCACGCGCGACGCCATCGAACAGCTGGCGCAGCAACTGGCGCCGCACCGCGACGTCGGCAGCGGCCTGGCCCTGCAGACCACCGGCCTGCGCCTGAGCACCCTGCTGAGCCTGCCGCCGAGCCTGGCCACGCCCTAGATTTCCTGTCACACACCCACCAAGGACGCTCCATGACCAAGACCTCTCTGCACCCGCTGCGTTGTCTGCCCCTGTGTGCCGCGCTGGCCGTGGCCACGCCGCTGTGGGCACAGACCAGCCCCGAAGCCACCGCCCCTGCCACCGCCACCGAGGCCAGCGCTGCCGCACCCGAGGCGCCTGCGGCGCATGTGACGCGTGTGGGCGACGCCACCTACAGCCTGCTGCAGCGCCAGCGCGAAGGCCGCGAGGCCTCGGCCACGCCGCGGCCCATCGACGGCGCGGTGGCCGAGCTGAGCCAGCAGCGTTACCTCAAGAGCTTCGAGCAGCCGGTGCCGGCCTGGTTCGGCTCGCACCTGGAAAAGCAGTAAGCCACGCGCCGCCGCAGCACACGCAGCAGCACCACCGACAGGACCGCCCGGCATGATGCACACCCGCGCACCACAGCCTCGCTCGCAGCGCCTGCAGCGGCGCCAGCGCGGCGTGTACGCCATCGAATACGCGATGACCTTCCTGCTGTTCTTCGGCATCGTCTACGCCATCATCTGCTACGCCATCCTGTTCACCTTCCGCTTCGGCCTGCAAACCGCCGCCGAAGACGGCGCACGCGCCGCGCTGCGGCACCAGACCAGCCTGGTGGCACGGCAGAGCAAGGCCCGCGAAGTGGCGCAAGACCGCTCGCTCGGCTGGAAGCCGGCCGATGCGGTGCTCACCATTCCCCTGCCCGAGATCTGCCAGACCGCCACCGGCAACTGCCTGCAGCCAGCCGGCACCCTGCCCTGCAGCAACAGCTGGGCGCAACGCTGCCAGGTCAACGTGACGGTGCGCCTGAGCGACCTGCACCGCGTGCTGCCCCCCTTCCCCGGTTTTGCCCTGCCCAACGAACTGGTCGGCCGGGCCAGCGTGATGCTGGACGGAGGTGCGCTGTGAAGCGCCGCCAGCACGGCATCGCGGCGATCGAATTCGCCTTCGTGCTGCTGGGCCTGCTGCTGGCGCTGTACGGCATCGCCACCTTCGGCGCGGTGCTCTACACCAAGCAGGTGGTGTCGCGCGCGGCGGCCGACGGCGCGCGCGCGGTGCAGATGTTCCCGACTCTGCGCACCGCCAACAGCACCGAACTCGCCAACGCGAGCAACAACATCCGCAGCGTGGTGTGGGACTCGCTCTCGGGCTCGCTGATCGTGCCGCTGGCCCACAGCACCAACGCTGCCAGCCGGCGCGCATGGATCGCGCAGACCGTGACCGTCAACGTGGCCACGCCCGGCAATGCACTCACCGTCACCGTGAGCTACCCCTACCGCGAAGGCCAGTTGCTGCCCTGGGTACCGCTGTTCGACACCACCCGCTGGATGCCCGAAACGCTGGTCAGCCGCGCCACCGCCGCGCTCTAGAAAGCCACCGATGAACCCCAGCCCCACGCCCATGAACGAGCCGCGCCGCGCCACCGGGCGCCGGCGCGAGGCGGGCTCCATCGTCATCAACGCAGCCATCGCCCTGAGCCTGATCGTGATCGCCCTGATCGGCACCGAGCTCGGCTACCTGTTCTTCATGAAGCGCGAGCTGCAGAAGACCGCCGACCTCGCGGCCATCGCAGGAGCCTCCTCGGTGCAGCCCACCGACTGCACGGCAGCCCATGCCGCCGCGCTCGCCAACGCAACACAGAACCTGGCCGGCTTCACACCCACCATCAATTGCGGCCGCTGGGACCCTGCCCAGGCCACCGAGCGCAACTTCGTCGCCGGACAAACCGCCTACAACGCGGTGCACGTGCAGATCACCGGAACACCACCACCGCTGCTCGCGTTCTTCCCCGGCGTGCGCACCCTGCGCACCGAAGCGGTGGCCGCTGTTACCGACCCGCTGGCGTCGTTCTCGGTCGGCTCACGCCTGCTGCGTCTGGAAGACAACTCGCTCCTGCCCAACATCCTCAAAACCGTTGGCCTCGATGTGACCGACACCGACGTGCTGAGCTACCAAGGCCTGACCAACGCCAGCATCACGCCGTCGGGCCTGCTCGCCGCACTTGGGGTTCCGGTGTCGACGGGCGCAGACATCGGCACCCTCAACAACCTGACAGAGGTCAGGGATCTCACGCTCGGCGGATTGCTCAACGCTTCGGTCACGGCCTTGCAGGCGCAAGGCAACACGGCACTGGCGCAGGTGCAGTTGCTTCAACGGCTCTCTGGCCAGCTCAAACTGGAAGCGCTGCGGGCACACATCCCCCTGTTCAGTGACGCCTCCCGTTCAGGCGTGCTGCTGGAGACGGCGGATGGCCAATCCGGCCTGAGCGCCAACGTCAACCTGCTCGATCTTGTTGGCACCGCGCTCGCCATCGCCAACGGCAACCACTTCATCGACCTGAATGTTGCCCTACCGGGCCTGGTCGGTGCCAAGGTCGCCCTGGTTGAGCCTCCTTCCATCGGCATCGGCAGCGTCGGCGCCACCGCGTACACCGGGCAGTTGCGCGTCTATGCCCGGGTGAATCCGCCCTCGATCAACCTGGGCCTGGCCTCACTCGATATCGACGTGCCCATCATGATCGACGTAGCCGCCGCCAAAGGCACGCTGACGGCCATGTGTAACCCCGCACAGCGCACCGCCCAGGGCCACGAGCAAGCCACCATCGAAGTCGAGCCGTCCCTGATGAAACTGTGTGTGGGCAGGCACACCAACGAGGCAAACGTCTTTTCGACCAAGGACAGTTGTGAGAACAACCTGGAGCGGGCCAACCTGCTCACGCTGACGGTGCTCGGTGTGCCCGTTCAACTGAGCACGAGGCTGCATGCCAATGTCGGCTCGTCGTCGACGGCCTACACCACACTGCCTTCCTGCAAGGACGATCCTGCAAGGTGCATGGACACGGTGCCCCACACGACAAGCCTGGACCTCGGCACCTCCTTGAGCGGGCTCACCAGCAGCTTGCTGAACGATGCGCTTGGCAACAGATTGGGGGCACCGTCCAGCGGCCCCGGCGCCGCCGCCCTCGCCGCGAGGCTGTGGGCATCCACCGCAACGGAGCTCTTCGGCTCCGCCAATTGCAACAGCAGCAACTGCCGCAGACAGGTGCTGGCGGCAGTGGACGCGAAGATCAAACAAGGCGCAGCCGATCTCAACAACGCCGTCACCGGCATCGGTGGCCTGGTCACCGGCCTGCTCAACACCGTGGGCAATCTGTTGGGTGGCATTCTCGGCGGCTTGCTGGGCAACCAGTGCACCGGCGGAGGCTTGCTGTATGGCTCGGGGAGCGATGGTGGTTGCCGCAGCGAGATCCAGGACGCTCTCAGCGGCAACACCTCCAGTGGCGGCAATACGGTGTCGAACTCGCTGTTGGCCACGCTGGGCCTGTTGCTCGACCCCTTGGTCAGGGCTCTGTCACCGGCCCTGGACAGCATTGGCTCCGCCACCCTCACACCATTGCTGGACCTGCTGGGCATCAAGCTCGGGCAGGCCGATGTGAAGCTGCATACCCTCAGCTGCCAGGCGCGCGCGCACCTGGTGTACTGACCCCGATCAGGCCTTGCGGGCCTGCCCGAACCACCACCACAGGAAGGCGCCGCCCAGGATCATGGGCACGCACAGCCACTGGCCCATGCTCATGCCCAGCGACAGCAGGCCCAGGTGGGCATCGGGCTCGCGGAAGAATTCGGCGATGAAGCGGAACACGCCGTACCCGAACAGGAACACGGCAGACACCTGGCCGCGCGCGCGCTCCTTGCGGGCGTAGAGCCACAGCAGCACGAACAGCAGCAGGCCTTCGAGCAGGAACTGGTACACCTGTGACGGGTGGCGCGGCAGGTCGCCGGCGCCGCGGAACACCATGCCCCAGGGCAATGACGGGTCGGCCACACGGCCCCACAGCTCGCCGTTGATGAAGTTGCCCAGCCGCCCCGCGGCCAGGCCGGTGGGCACGCAGGGCGCCACGAAATCCATCACCTGCAGGAAGGGGCGCTTGCGGCTGTGCGCGTACCAGACCATGGCCAGCATCACGCCGATCAGGCCACCATGGAAACTCATGCCGCCCTGCCAGACCGCAAAGATCTCCAGCGGGTGGGACAGGTAATACGCCGGCTTGTAGAACAGGCAGTAACCGATGCGCCCGCCGGCCACCACGCCGAGCACGCCGAGGAACAGGATGTCCTCCACGTCGCGGCGCGTCCAGGGCGGGCTGGTGATCCCGGCAAACGGCTGGTGCCGCAGCCGCAGGTTGGCCAGCCACATGAAGAGGCCAAAGGCCAGCAGATAGGTCAGCCCATACCAGTGGATGGCCAGCGGGCCGATTTGCAGGGCGACGGGGTCGATCTGGGGATGTTGAAGCATGGGCCGCATTGTCGCAGGGCCGACCACGGGCGCCGTCAGGCCCCACGAGAGTCCCTGACGCGCGCCGCGTCGGTGCGTGGGGCGGTGCGCGGGGTGGTTTCCTGGCCCTGCTGCGCCTGCGCAAAAGCAATGAAATGGGCCAGCGTCGGGCTGACCGCGTCGGTGCGCCACACCAGGCTGGTCTCGCACACCGGCACGCTGCGCCCACGGGACGGGCGCGGGCTGCGGTAGACCACGCCCGGGCGCTGGAACTGGCGCACGCTCTGCGGCACCCAGGCCACGCCCAGGCCGGCCGAGACCAGGTTCACGATGGTCTGCATCTGGATCGCCTCCTGCGCCACCCGCGGCGCCAGGCCCGCCGCGTGGTACAGCGCAAAAATGCCGTCGTGCAACGTGGGCAGGATGCGGCGCGGAAAGATCACCAGTGGTTCGGCCAACAGCGCGGCCAGGCCCGGGTGGTCCAGCGCGGCCAGCGGGTGCGCTTCGGGCAGGGCCACCACCAGCGGCTCGCTGGCCATGCGCGCCTGCGCCAGCCCGGTGGCCTGGAAACCCGGCGAGTGCAGCAGCATGCCGGCGTCCACCTCACCGCGCGCCAGCAGTTCCATCTGCACGTCGCCGGTGGCCTCGATCAGCTCCAGCGCCACCTGCGGCCAGCGCTGGCGAAAGGCCCGCACCCAGCGTGGCAACAGCTCGAAGCCGACGGTGGACACGAAGGCCAGCCGCAAGCGCCCCAGCTCACCCGCGGCGGCGGCCCGCGCCAGCGGCGGCAAAGTGGCAGCACGCGCCAGCAGGGCCTGCACCTCGGGCAGCAGGGCGGCGCCGGCCGGGGTGAGCGCCACGCTGCGCTTGGTGCGCTCGAACAGGCGCACGCCCAGCGCCTGCTCCAGGCCGGCGATGGCCTGGGTCAGCGGCGGCTGCGTCATGTGCAGGCGCGCGGCGGCGCGGCCGAAGTGCAGTTCTTCGGCCACGGCGAGAAACTGGCGCCATTGCCGCCATTCGATGTGCCGTTCTTTTGTCAGCGCTGTCATACGCCGAACATATCAGAGCAGGCCCTCAAATCAATTGGAAATGCTGGGATGCCTGCCGCATACTGGCCCTCGGCAAGGCCTGCCGACGCGCTGGCCACCGTCCTCCACCCCACGCAGAAGAGACACCCATGGCAGACAGCAAAAGCATCCCCATCAAGGCCATCAACAGCCGCAGCGCCAACATCACGCAAGGCAAGGCCCGCGCGCCCAACCGCTCCATGTACTACGCCATGGGCTACGAGGAAAGCGACTTCAAGAAACCCATGGTGGGCGTGGCCAACGGCCACAGCACCATCACCCCGTGCAACAGCGGCCTGCAGAAGCTGGCCGACGCGGCCATCGCCGGCATCGAGGAAGCCGGCGGCAACGCGCAGGTGTTCGGCACGCCCACCATCTCCGACGGCATGGCCATGGGCACCGAGGGCATGAAGTACTCGCTGGTGAGCCGCGAAGTCATCAGCGACTGCATCGAGACCTGCGTGCAGGGCCAGTGGATGGATGGCGTGGTGGTGGTCGGCGGCTGCGACAAGAACATGCCGGGCGGCATGATGGGCATGCTGCGCGCCAACGTGCCGGCCATCTATGTGTATGGCGGCACCATCCTGCCTGGCCGCTACAAGGGGCAAGACCTCAACATCGTCAGCGTGTTCGAGGCCGTGGGCCAGAACGCCGCCGGCAACCTGAGCGACGAAGACCTGCGCGAGATCGAGATGCGCGCCATCCCCGGCTCGGGCTCGTGCGGCGGCATGTACACCGCCAACACCATGTCTTCGTCTTTTGAGGCGCTGGGCCTGTCGCTGCCCTACTCCAGCACCATGGCCAACCCGCACGACGAGAAACAGAACTCGGCCAAGGAGTCTGCCCGCGTGCTGATCGAAGCCATCAAGAAAGACATCAAGCCGCGCGACATCGTGACCCGCAAGGCGCTGGAGAACGCGGTGGCCGTGATCATGGCCACCGGCGGCTCCACCAACGCGGTGCTGCACTTCCTCGCCATCGCGCACGCGGCAGGCGTGGAATGGACCATCGACGACTTCGAGCGCGTCCGCAAGAAGACCCCGGTGCTGTGCGACCTGAAACCCTCGGGCAAGTACCTCGCGGTGGACCTGCACCAGGCCGGCGGCATTCCGCAGGTGATGAAGGTGCTGCTCAACGCCGGCCTGCTGCACGGCGACTGCCTCACCATCAGCGGCCAGACCATTGCCGAGGTGCTGAAGGACGTGCCCGATGCGCCGCGCGCCGACCAGGATGTGATCCGCCCGATACACAACCCCATGTACGCCGAAGGCCACCTCGCCATCCTGAAGGGCAACCTCTCACCCGAAGGCGCGGTCGCCAAGATCACCGGGCTGAAGAACCCGGTCATCACCGGCCCGGCGCGTGTGTTCGACGACGAACAATCGGCCCTCAAGGCCATCCTCGACGGCAAGATCGTCGCCGGTGACGTGATGGTGTTGCGTTACCTCGGCCCCAAGGGCGGCCCGGGCATGCCCGAGATGCTGGCCCCGACCGGTGCGCTGATTGGCGCCGGCCTGGGCGAGAGCGTGGGCCTGATCACCGACGGCCGTTTCAGCGGCGGCACCTGGGGCATGGTGGTGGGCCACGTGGCACCCGAGGCAGCGGCCGGCGGCACCATCGCGTTCGTGAACGAGGGCGACTCGATCACCATCGACGCCCATGAACTCAAGCTGGAACTGAATGTGCCCGAGGCCGAACTGGCCCGACGCCGCGAAGGCTGGACACCACCGGCGCCGCGCTACACGCGTGGCGTGCAGGCCAAGTTTGCGTTCAACGCGGCCAGCGCCAGCAAGGGCGCCGTGCTCGACAACTACTGAGGCTGAACGCGGTGCTCAGCGCGAAGGCCGCTTGGGCTTGATGCCCAGCGCTTCGCGCTGCTTGTCGATGCGGTCCTTCTTCTTCTGGTCCATCTTTTCCATCGCCTTGCGCTTGGTGTAGCCGGTCGAGTCGGCCCAGGCCCACCACACCACGGCCGCGGCAAAGGGCGACAGCACCCACCACCACGACCAGCCGGCGACGAAACCGACCTCCATGTACTTGAGCAGCAACAGCACGACGCCCGCGATCAGCAAATACATCACAAACTCCCGTAAAGCCCGCATGAAGCGGGCAAGAAACTGTAAGCGCTCGTTTCTGAGGAAGCCGGATCGGTAAAATCGGCCCGTCAGTTCTCTCGATACCCACCTACAAGGACACACCCATGAAACGCGCTCTCCTGATTATGGCCGCCATCACCACGCTGGCGGCGCCCGCGATGGCCGATGAAGCTCTGGCCAAGAGCAAGAACTGCATGGCTTGCCACGCGGTCGACAAGAAGCTGGTGGGTCCGTCGTACAAGGACGTGGCCAAGAAGTACGCAGGCGACGCCAAGGCCGTCGACGCGCTGGCCGCCAAGATCGTCAAGGGCGGCTCGGGCGTCTGGGGCGCGATCCCCATGCCGGCGAACCCACAGGTCAATGAAGCCGACGCCAAGAAGCTCGCGGCCTGGATCATGACCCAGTAAACACACTGGGCAACACGCAAAAAAACCGCTGCTCTGCAGCGGTTTTTTTTCGCCTGCGCACTTCACCGCAGGTGATCGCAGGCTTGAGCGCAGCCATGGCCACGCGCGCCTGCGCGGCCTGGATCAGTTGTTCTCCGCCAGCTGATCCAGGATGGCCGGGTTCTCCAGCGTGGAGGTGTCCTGCGTGATGGCCTCGCCCTTGGCGATGGAGCGCAGCAGGCGGCGCATGATCTTGCCGCTGCGGGTCTTGGGCAGGTTGTCGCCGAAGCGGATGTCCTTGGGCTTGGCGATCGGGCCGATTTCCTTGCCCACCCAGTCGCGCAGCTGCTTGGCAATCGCCTTGGCTTCGTCGCCGGTGGGGCGCGCGCCCTTGAGCACCACAAAGGCCACGATGGCTTCACCGGTCACGTCGTCCGGGCGGCCCACCACGGCGGCTTCGGCCACCAGGTCGGTCTTGCCGACCAGCGCGGACTCGATTTCCATCGTGCCCATGCGGTGGCCCGAGACGTTGAGCACGTCGTCGATGCGGCCGGTGATGCGGAAGTAACCACGGTCGGCGCTGCGCACTGCGCCGTCGCCGGCCAGGTAGTAGCCCTTGAGTTCTTCGGGGAAGTAGCTCTTCTTGAAACGCTCCGGGTCGCCCCAGATGGTGCGGATCATCGAGGGCCAGGGCTTCTTCACCACCAGGATGCCGCCCGAACCGTTGGGCACTTCGTTGCCGGCTTCGTCCACGATGGCCGCGGCGATACCCGGCAGCGGCAGCGTGCAAGAACCCGGCACCAGCGGCGTGGCGCCCGGCAGCGGGGTGATCATGTGGCCGCCGGTTTCTGTCTGCCAGAAGGTGTCCACGATGGGGCAACGTTCACCGCCCACGTGCTTGTAGTACCACATCCAGGCTTCGGGATTGATCGGTTCACCGACCGAGCCGAGCAGGCGCAGGCTGGAAAGATCGGAGCGTGCGGGGTGCACTTTTTCGTCGCCCTCGGCAGCCTTGATCAGCGAGCGGATCGCCGTCGGCGCGGTGTAGAAGATGGTGCACTTGTGCTTCTCGATCATCTGCCAGAAGCGCCCGGCGTTCGGATAGGTGGGCACGCCTTCAAACACGATCTGCGTTGCGCCGGCGGCCAGCGGGCCGTAGGCCACATAGGTGTGGCCGGTGATCCAGCCGATGTCGGCGGTGCACCAGAAGATGTCGTCGGGCCGCAGGTCGAAGGTCCAGTTCATGGTGAGCTGGGCCCACAGCAGGTAGCCGCCGGTGCTGTGCTGCACGCCCTTGGGCTTGCCGGTAGAGCCGGAGGTGTAGAGCACGAACAGCGGGTGCTCGGCGCTCACCATCTCGGCCGGGCAGTCGGTGGACTGGCCGGCCACGGCGTCGTGCAGGAAGGTGTCGCGGCCTTCAACCATGTTGCAGGCGGTCGGGGTGCGCTGGAACACGATCACATTCTTGATCGATTCGCAGCCGCCCATGTTGATGCCTTCGTCCACGATGGCCTTGAGCGGCAGTTCCTTGCCACCACGCAGCTGGTAGTTGGCGGTGATCACCGCCACGGCGCCCGCGTCCTGGATGCGTTCCTGCAAGGCCTTGGCGGAGAAGCCACCGAACACCACGCTGTGGGTGGCACCGATGCGCGCGCAGGCCTGCATGGCGACCACGCCTTCGATCGTCATGGGCATGTAGATGACGACGCGGTCGCCCTTCTTCACACCACGCGACTTGAGCGCGTTGGCGAACTGCGAGACCTTGGCCAGCAGTTCCTTGTAGGTGACCTTGGTGACGTCGCCGTTGTCGGCTTCGAAGATGATGGCGGTCTTGTTCTCGACCGGCGTGCCGATGTGGCGGTCCAGGCAGTTGTAGGAGGCGTTCAGCTCACCGTCCTCGAACCATTTGTAGAACGGGGCCTTGGAGCTGTCGAGCGTTTTGCTGAATGGCTTGTGCCAGACCAGGTTCTCGCGCGCCAGGCGCGCCCAGAAACCTTCGAAGTCCTGTTCGGCTTCGGCGCAGAGCGCGTTGTACGCGGCCATGCCCGACACACGCGCGGCCTTCACGGTGGCGGGCGTGGGTTCGAAGACACGGTTCTCGACCAGAGTGGATTCGATCGTCGACGAGGGCGCGGACATGGGACAGTCTCCTGATGGTATGGGGGCTTCGGACAGCACGGCACTGTGCGCAAGGGCTCTTACGACTCTCTTACAAGGGCGTGCATCGGGCAAATTTCCCGGGTTCTGGGTGTCGGAAAGGCCATGGGCCAACGCCCATGGAGCGGGCCGGCGCAGACCTACAATACCGCCCGCCGCCTGCCTGCCCATCCCGGGCGCACGGCACATTGTGTCACCTCCCATGAGCCACCCCGCCAAAGCCGCCGCCCCGATCCGCGCCCTGCCCAACCTCATCTTCGCCAGCCGCTGGCTGCAGCTTCCGCTCTACATCGGCCTGATCGCCGCGCAAGCCATCTACGTGTTCCATTTCTGGGTCGAACTGGTCCACCTGGTCGAAGCGGCCTTTGGCAACCAGGAGGCGCTGGAGAAACTCATCAACGGCATTGGCTACAAGAGCGACGTGGCACTCACCGGCCTCAACGAGACCGTGATCATGCTGGTGCTGCTGGCGCTGATCGACGTGGTCATGATCTCCAACCTGCTGATCATGGTGATCGTGGGTGGCTACGAAACCTTCGTCAGCCGCATGCACCTGGAGAACCACCCCGACCAGCCCGAGTGGCTCAGCCACGTGAACGCCTCGGTGCTCAAGGTCAAGCTGGCCACGGCCATCATCGGCATCAGCTCGATCCACCTGCTCAAGACCTTCATCAACGCCGCCAACTACGACGAGAAGGTGCTGATGTGGCAGACCATCATCCACGTGGTGTTCCTGCTCAGCGCCATGGCGATTGCCATGACGGACCGGTTGATGGCACCCCCGCCCAAGGGCGACCACTGAGCCTCAGGGCACGCCCGGTGTGGCCGGGCCCGTGTTCAAACGCGCCTGCAGGAACTCGCGCGCGAGTTCGAGAAACGCTTTCGTCATGCGCTGCACCGGCCGATCGCGCAGCACCAGCGCACAGACCTTGATCGGCACGCGCGGGCTAAAGCGGTGCACCGAATAGTCCGCCTGCGGCCGGTGGCGCGCGGTGAGTTCGTCCACGAAAGCGATGCCGAGGCCTTGCTCCACCAGCGGTGCGGCCACGTTGGAAAAGCGCGCCTCGATACCGGGGCTGTAGCGTTCGCCGAAGCGCTCGAACGCGGCGTCCAGCAGGACACCCAGTGGACTGCCGGAGGCCGGCCCGATGGTGTCACGGCCCTGCACGTCGAACGGCGTCAGCACCGGCATGTTGGCCAGCGGGTCGTTCGGCGGGCAGAGGCACATCAACTCGGACTCGATCAGCACCTCGCGCACCAGGCTCGGCCGCGGTGGCGGGCGCATGGCCATGCCGATGTCGGCGCTGCCGCTCTCCACGCTTTCCAACAACTCGTCCATGCGCACCGTCTCCAGCGCAATGCGCACATCGGGATGGGCGTCCTGCAGCAGGCGCAGCACGCCAGGCACCAGCATCTGTGACAGTTCGGCGGTCGAAGCGATTCGCAACACGCCGGCACGCCCGGTGCGCAAGTCCCAGGCTTTGCGCTGGATCGCCTCGTGCAGGCGGAACAACGGCTCGGCATCGGCCAGCAGCAACTGGGCATCTGCCGTGGGTTGCAAACGGTTGCTGATGCGGTCGAAAAGGGCAACGCCGACCTTGGCTTCGGCCAGCTTGATGGCATTGCTTACGGCGGGCTGCGACATGCCCAGCTCTTCAGCGGCACCGGTGGTGGTGCGGTAGCGCATCACGGCGCGCAACACTTCGAGCTGGCGCAGGTTGATCACGGTGCGGGTGGCAGGATTGGTCATGTTCGATGGCGGTGCCGCATGCCTCAATGTGGTGCAGAGATGGCAGAAGCGTGCATGCAGTTGATAGAAACAGGTGCGATAGAAAGGCCTTTTGCGCCTTTCTGGTGAGGGATATGCACCATGCAACGCATATACCGTGCCCTTATAGTCGCGGCCCTCAACTGAATTGAAGCTCGGTCATTGCCAGACTTATTCTTGGGTCCACTTCCTGCTCACTCTCGACAGGCAGATCCAACGAAAGGTCCCCGTGTTGTCATTCACCCGCATCCGCTCAGCGCTCGCGCTGGCCCTCATCGCCGGGGGCGCCAGCCTCGCTCCCTTGTCCGCCAGCGCACAAGCCTGCAAACCGGTGGTCGCCGTGGCACCTTCCGAGCTGGTGGAGGCAGGCAAGCTGACCTTCACGACCAACCCGACCTTGCCGCCGATGCAATACGTCGACAGCACAGGCAAGCTGCTGGGCATGAACATCGACCTTGGCAACGAAATCGCCAAGCGCCTGTGCCTGACGATGAACTTCGTGCGCATGGACTTCCAGGCCCAGGCCCCGGCCCTGCGCGGCGGTCGCTCCGACGGCATCCACACCGGCATGTTCTGGACCGAAGAGCGCTCCAAGGCCATGTACCTCGTGCCCTACGGCCTGACCGGTCTGGACCTCGTGGCCGCACCGAACAAGAAGATCGTCCTGACGTCGGCCGATGACGTCAGCGGCCTGGCCATCGGCGTGGAGGCCGATTCGTACATGGAGCGCTGGCTGCGCGACCGCCAGAAAGCCAACGAAGCCAAAGGCGCCAAGCCGCTGCGCATCCAGGCGTTCCCGACCACGGCCGACGCCATGGCCGCGCTGCGCGCCGGTCAGGTCGACCTGATCGCGCCGCCCGACTACACCGGCAAGGACTACGTGCGCAAAGGCCAGGCCAGCATGGCCCTGGCCAGCCAGGGCGGCACCCCCACCGCCATGGCCTTCCGCTCGCGCCCGCTGGCAGATGCCATCGCCACTGTGCTCAACGGCATGGCGCAGGACGGCAGCTACGACGCGCTGTTCGACAAGTACGGCGTGACCAAACTGGCCGACCGTCCGTTCGGCATCCGTGGCCCTGGCCCGCAGTGATCCGGAGCCTCCGTTCTTAGCAAGTCGACACGCGCATGGAAATCTTCAACTTCGCCGCTTTCGCCGGCTATCTCACCAACCAGTTCCTGCTCTGGGGCGCCGGTGTCACCCTGGTCATGACGGTTGCCGCCGCGGCGGGGGGCTTGTTGCTGGCCCTCGTGCTGGCCGGCATGCGCATGTCGAGCAACGTGGCACTGGTCCAGATCGCACGCTTCTACCTCTGGGTCTTCCGCGGCACGCCGCTGCTGATCCAGTTGGTGATCATCTACTCGGGCATGCCCCAGTTGGGGCTGCGCCTGGGGGTGCTCGAATCGGCGCTGATCGCGCTGATCCTGAACGAAGCGGCCTACATGTCGGAGATCGTGCGCAGCGGTTTCATGGGCGTCGCCAAAGGGCAGACCGAAGCCGCCGACTCGCTGGGGCTGCCCAGCTGGCTGGTGGTGTGGAAGGTCACGCTGCCGCAGGCCTTCCGCCTGATGATCCCGCCACTGGGCAACTCCATCAACGGCCTGCTGAAAGCCACCTCGATCACCTCGGTGATCTCGATGGAGGAGCTGATGCGCCGCAGCCAGATGGTGATGCAGGAGCACTTTCACGTGCTCGAGGTCTTCGGTGTGGCCGCCATCTACTACCTGGTCATGACCACCGCATGGGGCTTCATCCAGGAGCGCCTGGAACGTCGCTTCGGCGCCTCCACCGCCCATGCCCGCTGAGCGGTTTTTCAAGCAGTCCTCTTCTTCGAACCTTTCCATGACCCCACTTCTCCTGGGCGGCGTCACCGTCGCCACGGTGCTCCCCTTTTCGCCTGCCGGCGCCATCGATTGGGCCGGCTACGCCAGGTTGCTTTCGTATGCCGCGTCACCCTCCTCAACCACCGCCGTGTTCGTCAACGGCCACGCAGGTGAGAGCTCGGCCCTCAGTCCGGAAGAGCGCAGCGACGTGATCCGTTTCACCCGCCGCGGCCTGCGGCCCGGGCAGAAGCTGGTGGCGGGCATCGTCGCCGAGACCACCGAAGACGCGGTGCAGCAGGCCCGCGAGGCCAGCGCAGCCGGCGCAGACGTGCTCACGGCATTCCCACTGCCGCCCTCCCCCACGCGCACAGATGCCGAGGTGCTGGCCCATGTGCAGGCGGTAGCAGACGCCGGTGGCCTGCCGCTGGCGCTGTTCCAGTACCCCATAGGCTCCGGCGCCTCGTACAGCACGGCCCTGCTCGCACAGCTGGCGGAGCTGCCCAGCATCGTGGCTGTGAAGGAAGGCAGCGACACCATGAGTCTGTACGAAGACAACTGGCGTGCCATCCGCCTGGCGAGCGACAAGGTCGCGGTGCTGCCGTCGAACTTCGACTGGTTCCTGGCGCAGCTCGCCGTGGGCGGCCACGGGCTTCTCTCGGGCCTGGCCAGCCTGGTGCCGCAGCAACTGCACGAGCTGTGGGACGCCAGCGAGCGCAACGACCTCGTCGCCATGCGCGCGGTGAGCGAGCGGCTCTACCCGCTGGTGCGCGCCATCTACGCCCAGCCCCGGCCGCACATGTACGCCCGCATCAAGCTCGCGCTGTGGCAGCTCGGCGTCATCGACTGCGCGCTCTCTCGCACGGTGCGCGAACTGCCGGGTGACGACGCCATCCGCATCGCCGCCGCGCTCGCGCAGGCTGGCATCTCCTATCCCTCCCCAACCAAGGCCAGCGCATGATCACCCCAGCAGCACCCGCCCCGGACGTCGATGCCAGCCCCATCATCCGCCTGACCAATGTGCACAAGTGGTACGGCGAATACCATGCGCTGGACGGCGTGACCCTGCAGGTGAAGCGCGGCGAGCGCGTCGTGATCTGTGGCCCGTCGGGCTCGGGCAAGTCCACCCTGATCCGCTGCATCAACCGCCTGGAAGACCACCAACGGGGCCACATCCACGTCAACGGCATCGAGCTCAACAACGAGTCGAAGAACGTCGTGGCGGTGCGCCGCGAAGTGGGCATGGTGTTCCAGCAGTTCAACCTGTTCCCGCACCTCACCGTGCTGGAAAACCTGGTGCTCGGCCCGATGTGGGTGCGCAAGATCCAGCGCCCCGAGGCCGAGGCCCGCGCCATGCATTTCCTTTCGCGCGTGCGCATCCCCGATCAGGCACACAAGTATCCCGGCCAGCTCTCTGGCGGACAGCAGCAGCGCGTGGCGATCGCGCGTTCGCTGTGCATGCAGCCGCAGGTGATGCTGTTCGACGAGCCCACTTCCGCGCTCGATCCGGAAATGATCAACGAGGTGCTCGACGTCATGAGCGAACTCGCCTCGGAAGGCATGACCATGATCTGCGTCACACACGAGATGGGCTTCGCGCGAAAGGTGGCGGACACGGTGATCTTCATGGACAAGGGTCAGGTCATCGAGGTGGCACCGCCTTCCGAGTTCTTTACCCGACCTCAGAGCGAACGCACCCAGCTCTTCCTGAAGCAGGTCATGACCCATTGAGAACTCCATGCATACCGGCACCCTGAACGAACCACATCTCCTGCAGCACTACGCACGCGAGGGCTATGCGTTCCCGATCCGAGTCATGGATGCCGAACGCGCCCTGTACTACCGTCGCCAACTCGAAGCCTCTCAACAGGCCCTGGGCGGCAAGTTTGAAGGCAAGTTCACCCTCAAGCCGCACCTGCTGTTCCCCTGGCTGACGCAGCTTGCCACCGAACCCAGAGTGCTCGACCTCGCCGCACGTGTGATCGGTGAGGACATGCTGCTGTGGTCTACCGAGTTCTTCATCAAGCAGCCGGGCGATCAGCGTTTTGTCTCCTGGCACGTGGACGACACCTACTGGAACATTGCCCCGGTGGAACAGGTCACCGTCTGGATAGCGCTGTCGGACATCGGCCCCGAGAACGGTCCGCTGCGTTACATCCCGGGCAGCCATGTTGAGGTGCGCCTACCCGTGGCCACCGACGAGAGCGAAGGCAATATGCTCATCAGCGGACAGGCTGCGCAGGGCGTGGACGAATCGCGCGCGGTGGACGTGTTGCTGCGAGCAGGTGAAGTGGCACTGCACGACGGGCGCACCCTGCACGCTTCCAGCAAGAACACCGGCACCGATGCGCGCATCGGCATCGCCGCGCGCTTCATCCCTGTGCATGTGCGCTGCACCGCCACGCGCGAATCGGCGCTGCTGGTGCGTGGCACCGACCGCTTCAACCATTTCGACCATGAGCCCTGCCCGGTGGCCGAGCTCGACGCCGCGGCTAAAGCAGCGCACGCGCGCGCGGTGGACCTGCGCATGAAGGCCATGTACAGCAGCCAGATGGAGAAGAAGAAAGCGAAACTGGCGGCTGCCGCCGCCTGAGGGCCTCAGGCCTGCTGCAGGCTGTCGACGCGGGCCACGCCCGCGTCGAGCAGCAGGTCGGTGTCGTTGGAGGCGAGCACGAAGCGCATGCCCTCCTCTTGCATGCAGCGGCGCAACAGCACCGCGTCGGCGATACCGCCCAGGCCGGGTGTCTTGCCGTGCCGGCGGCAGGCCGCCACCACGGCGTGCCGTGCGGCCACCATCAACGGGTGGTCGAGCTGGCCCGGAATGCCCAGCTCCATCGACAGGTCGTTGCAGCCGATCATCAGCACGTCGATGCCCGGCACGGCAGCGATTTCATCTACGTGGTGCAAGGACTGCGGCGATTCCAGCATCACCACCGAAAGCACCTGCGCGTTGCCCAACGCCATCGCCTCCTGCAGCGGCACGCGCCGGTAGCCAAAGTGCGGCTGCAGGCCAAAGAAGGAGCGCCGACCCAGCGGCGGGTACTTACAGGCCGAGGCCACTGCGCGCGCTTCCTCGGCCGTGTCGACGTGCGGCACCACGATGCCCTGCACCCCACCGTCGAGAAGGCGTGCGACGTCAGGCGAATTCTTGCCCGGCACCCGCACCAGCGCAGGCAGGCCGGCGTGCAGGCCCGCGGCGGCGATGTCCACCGCCATGGCGCAAGTCAGCGGCCCATGCTCCAGATCGATGAACAGGAAGTGAAAGCCACAGCGCTGCGCCAGGTCGACCGCGGCCGGCGTGCGCAGTTGCTGGATACCCAGGCCCAGCGCAGCCTCGCCCGCGGCGAAGCGCTGCACCACGGGGTTGGGCCGAACCTCAGTAACCACCGACCTCGCCCCGACGCAGGAACCGCCCGCGCCCGGGTGTGCCGTGCCACTGGTCTTCGTCCACGATCAGGTCGCCGCGCGAGAACACCTTGCGCACCTTGCCGTGAACATGGTGGCCTTCGAACAGGCTGTAGTCGCAGTGGCTGTGGTGCGTGTGTGCCGATATCACATGCTCGGTGCGGGGATCGAACAGCACCACGTCGGCATCGCTGCCGACCGCGATCGTGCCCTTCTGCGGGAACAGTCCGAACAGCTTGGCCGGCGCGGTGGCGGTGAGTTCGACAAAGCGGTTGATCGAAATACGGCCGGTGCGCACGCCGCCGTCGTAGATCACCGTCATGCGGGTTTCCAGACCGGGGGTGCCGTTGGGAATCTTGGAGAAATCGTCTTTGCCGTGCATCTTCTGACGCACCTTGCCCATGTGGCCCTCCTTCATGCAGAAGGGGCAGTGATCGGTGGAGACGAGCTGCAGGTCGTCGGTCTTGAGCGCAGTCCACAAAGCATCCTGCGCTTCGCGCGAGCGCAGCGGCGGGCTCATCACGTACTTGGCCAGAGAGAAGTCGTCGCTGTCGTACACCGATTCGTCAAAGAAAAGGTAGTGCGGGCAGGTCTCAGCGAACACCGGAATGCCCGCATCGCGCGCCTCGATCACGTGCGCCAGCGCTTCCTTGGCCGAGAGATGCACGAAGTAGACCGGGGCCTGCGCCAGCTCGGCCAGCTTGATGCCCCGGTGCGTGGCCTCGCCCTCCAGGATCGAAGGCCGGGTGAGCGCGTGGTACTTTGGCGAGGTGTGGCCCTGGGCCAGAGCCTCGCGGATCAGCAGGTCGATCACCGTGCCGTTCTCGGCATGCAGCGCGATCATTCCGCCGTGCTCACCCACCATGCGCATGGCACGGAAGATGGCCGCATCGTCCACCATGACCGTACCCGGATAGGCCATGAACATCTTGAAGCTGCTCACACCCTCGTGGCGGATCGCGTGGCGCATGTCACCGAGCACCGCCTCGTCCACATGCGTCACGATCACGTGGAAGCCGTAGTCGATGCTGGCACCGGCAGCTGCCTTGGATTGCGCGCGCGCGATCGCGTCGAGCGGGCTGGTGTTCTGGTTCTGGAACGCGAAGTCGATGACGGTGGTGGTACCACCGAAAGCCGCCGACTTCGTGCCCGACTCGAAGTCGTCGCAAGTGGTCGATTCGCCGAAGGTGTTTTCCAGGTGGGTGTGCACGTCCACACCACCCGGGAAGACGATCAGGCCACTGGCATCGATCACGCGCACTTCGGGGCCGACATGCAGGTGCCGGCCGATGGCGGCGATCTTGCCGTCCTCAAGCAGCAGGTCGGCGTGGTAGTCGTCAACGGCGGTCACGATGCGGCCGTGGCGGATCAGGGTGGTGGTCATCGAAGGCGCTCCGTGCAAGTTCAGAGAAGGCCGGCGGCCTGCAGCGCGGTGCGCAGCATCGCCACTTCGTCGTCGGGCAATGGCCCCATGGGCGCGCGCATGCGGTCGTCCGGAATGCGGCCCAGCAGCCTCAGGCAGGTCTTGAGGCGCGCGGTGGCGTGACCACCGGGCGCCGCGCCGTACACCGCCTTGGCCAGCGGATAGATGCGGTCGTTCCAGGCACGTGCGGTGGCGAGGTCTCCGGCCTGCATCGCCCGGTACAGGCCGACGATGAACTCGGGTGCCACGCAGGCCAGGCTGACCTGGCTGCCAGTGGTGCCCAGCGCAAAGCAGGTGAAGAGATGTTCGTCGCCCGAGGCCATCATCAACACGTGTGGTGCAACGCGCTGCACCAGTCGCTGGTGCGCTTCGTAGGCCGAGGTCTCCCAACTGCCTTCCTTGATGCCGATCACGTTGGGCAATTGCGCAAGGCGCTCGAGCACGCCGGGCGTGTAGGCCATGGTGCCGGCGCGCACGCCGGCCTGGTACAGGAACAGCGGCAACGCGCTGGTGTCGGTGGCGATGCGGTGGTGGCGCAGGGCCACCTCGGCGTCCTGCGACAGTCCCCAGGAAAACGGCGGAAAGATCAGCACGGCATCGGCACCGGCGGCCTCGGCGTCTTCCACGTGCCGCTGAGCCTCGTGGCTGTCCTCGGCATTGATGCCACCGATCAGCACGGTCTCGGTTGGGCAGACAGCGCGCGCGATCTCGACCACGCGGCGCTTCTCAG
This sequence comes from Hydrogenophaga palleronii NBRC 102513, assembly GCF_001571225.1. GTDB lineage: Bacteria > Pseudomonadota > Gammaproteobacteria > Burkholderiales > Burkholderiaceae_C > Hydrogenophaga > Hydrogenophaga palleronii. The sequence continues at coordinate 151,416 of NZ_BCTJ01000004.1, read as the reverse complement.
CGCGGCTGAGCATGAAGTTCTCGCCGGCATGGCCGTTGAGGAGCAGTCCGGTCATTCCATCGGCGCCGGCCACGCCGCGCAGATGCTCGATGAGCACAGGTTCGTCGATGGAGCCGTCGGCCTGCAGCGGGCAGATGGTGGCGGCATAAATGCCGCCGAAGCGTTGTGCGGTTAAAGCGGTCATAGGGCGGCCACCTTAGCGCGAAGGCGCGCGCAAACCGATCACAACAAGGGGGGCAACTATAAGCAGCCCCTATAGCCTCCGCGCCCTGTCCCGCCATTCGGACATATGCGGTGGATTGATAGTTGGTCGCGGAAAACGAATAGGCCGAAAGAGTCTGGAAACGCTCCCCCGCCGCTATTCTGAAAAAGCCCCGGAGCCCCTCTGAGGCCCCACGCAAGGCGGGCGCCTTGCATGCCTTTTGGAGTCGTCATGCTGTCCGGAATCCGCGTCATCAGCTTCAACCATTTTCATGCCGGGCCGATGGCCGCGCAGTTTCTCGGCGACCTGGGTGCCGACGTGATCGCAGTGGAGCCGGTGGACGGTGCATTCCACCGCAACTGGGGCGTAGCCAACCATTTCGTCGCCGGTCAGAGCGTGAACCTGCTGACCACCGGCCGCAACAAGCGCAGCCTGGCGCTGGACATGAAGTCGGCCGAGGGCAAGGCCATCGCGCGCCGCCTGCTCGAAAACGCAGACGTCGTGATGGAGAACTTCCGCCCCGGTGCGATGGCACGCATGGGCTTCGGCTACGAGGACATCAAGGCCTTCAACCCCGGCATCGTCTACGCCTCAGTGAGCGGCTACGGCGCCAGCGGCCCCGACCGCGACCTGCCCGGGCAAGACCTGCTGCTGCAGGCACGCAGTGGCCTGGCCGCGCGCACCGGCCGGGCCGATGGCCCACCGACGCCAACGGGACCGGTGATCGTCGACCAGCACGCCGCGACCCTGTTGGCGATGGGCATCCTCGCCGCCCTGCTCGGCCGCGTGAGCAGCGGCCAGGGCCGGCTGGTCGAGGGCAGCCTGCTGCAGTCCGCCATCGACCTGCAATCCGAATCGCTCACGGCCTGGCTCAACGGCGCGCGCAGTGCCACACCGCGCGGTGCGCACGGTCTGGCCAGTTGGTGCAGCGCCGGCCCCTCGGGTATCCATGCCACCGCCGACGGCCACCTGGCGATTTCCATGGCCTCGCCGGCCGACCTGGCCGTGGCGCTCGAACTGCCCGCACTGGCCGACATGCCCGCTTCTGCCAGCTTCGACCAGCGCGAGGACATCACCCAAACCGTGGCCGCGCGCCTGGCGCAAAAGACCACCGCTGAATGGCTGCCAGCGTTGCAGAAACAGGCGATCTGGCACATGCCGGTGAAGGACTACGAGGACCTGCGCGGCGACGCGCAACTCGCTCATCTGGGCTCCTTCGTCGACACCCCCGGTGCTGAGGGTGCGCCAGTCACGATGCTGAACCACCCCCTGCGCTTCGACGGCGCGGCGCCGCCGCTGCGGCTGGTGCCGCAGAAGCTCGGCGCGCAGACGCGCGACATCCTGGCCGAGGTGGGCTACGCCGCCAACGAGATCAACGCGCTCGTGCAATCGCGCGTGGTTACCGCCACCAGCGCCTGAGGAACGCACCATGCAACTGAAGATGAAAGTGGTCAGCTTCTGCCACTACCTGCAGGGCCCGGCCTGCGCGCAGTACCTCGCCGACATGGGCGCCGAGGTGGTGAAGATCGAACCGCTGCAAGGCGCGTTCGAGCGCCACTGGTCCGGCGGCAACTCCTGGGTCAACGGCGTGAGCGCGTTCCTGCTGTCCGCCAACCGCAACACGGAGAGTCTCGCGGTGGACCTCAAGCAGGCCGAAGGCCGCGACCTCGTGCTGCGCCTGATCGACGAGGCCGATGTGGTGATCGAGAACTTCCGCCCAGGCGTTCTCGACCGCCTCGGCCTGGGTTTCGACATGCTGCGCCAGCGCAAACCCACGCTGGTGCTGGCTTCGGCCAGCGGCCTGGGTCGCACCGGCCCAGCGGCTTCACGCCCCGGTCAGGATTTGCTGATGCAGGCACGCTCGGGCCTGATTGCGGCCACCGGCGGCGGCAAACAGGGCCCGTCCAACGTGGGCGCCGCGGTGGTCGACCAGCACGGTGGCGCGCTGCTGGCCATGGGCATCCTTGGCGCCTATGTGCGGCGCCTGCAGACCGGTGAAGGTACGCTGGTCGAGAGCAGCCTTTTCGCCGCCGGCATCGACCTGCAGACCGAGGCGCTGACCAAGTACTACGCCGTGAAGAACCGGCCGGATGTATTCACGCGAGACCGCCACGTCGGCAGTTGGTACCACGATGCGCCATACGGCCTGTATCCACTGGCCGAAGGCCATGTGGTGCTGTCCATGAACGACCCGGTGAAGCTCGCGACCGCGCTCGACAGCGATGCCCTGCGCGCCCTGCAAGGCATCGACCGCTACGCCGAGCGCGACCGCTACGCACAGGCCGTGGCCGAAGAGCTGTGCACACGTCACTTCGCAGACCTCTCGCCGGTGTTCGATGCCCACGGCATCTGGCACGAGCGCGTGCGCAACTACGACGACCTGCTGCAGGACCCGCAAGCCCGACACAACGAAGCCTTCCGCGAAATCGAGGTCCCTGGCGGCGGCACAGCGCTGCTCGTGAACCACCCCTTGCGCTACGACGGCCAGCTTCCCGCCTACCGGTCCATGCCATTTCACGCCGGCCAGGACAGCCAGGCCGTGCTGCAACGCCTCGGCCTGAGCGAAGCCGAGTGCCGCGCGCTTGCCGACGCCGGCGTCATCGGCATGCCTTCCTCCCGTTCCTGATACCTCCCACCACCGTTCCACCATGTTTGACTACACCGTTCCTTCCGAAATCCAGCTGCTGCTGGACACCGTGCGCCGCTTCGTCACCCAGGAGGTCCAGCCGCTCGAAAACGAAACCGAGACCCTGGGCCGCGTGCCACCCGACGCCTTGAAGCGCGTGCGCCAGCAGGCCCAGGAACTCGGCCTGTTCGCCATGAACATGCCGGAGGACACGGGCGGTGGCGGGCTGAGCCATGTCGCGATGTGCCTGGTGGAAGAAGAACTGGGCAAGACCTCCGACGCGCTGATCCGCCGCATCTTCGGCCAGGTCTATCCCATGCTGCTGGCCTGCAAGGGCTCGCAGCGCGACAAGTACCTGCTGCCCACGGTGAGCGGTGAGAAGATCTGCGCCATGGCCATCACCGAACCCGGTGCCGGCTCCGACGCCGCGGCCATCAGCACCACCGCCACGCTGGACGGTGACCACTGGGTGCTCAATGGCCGCAAGCACTTCATCAGCGACGGCGACATCGCCGACTACGTCATCGTGATGGCCGTCCACGACAAGGACAAGCGCGCGCGCGGCGGCATCTCGCTGTTCTTGGTGGACAAGGGCACGCCCGGTTTCGAAGTGACCAGCGTGCAACCAATGATGGGGCACCGCGGTTACGGCCACGCCGAACTCGTGTTCGAGAACTGCCGCATCCCGGCCGACGCCGTGATGGGCGAGGTGGGCGAAGGCTTCAAGCTGATCATGAACAGCGTCTCGGGCATCCGCCTGGCGCACATCGGCGCGCGTGCCGTCGGTATGGCGCAGCGCGTGCTGGAGCTGATGCGCAACCACGCCAACGACCGCAAGCAGTTCGGCCAGCCCATTGGCGACTTCCAGATGGTCCAGCAGATGATCGCGGACTCGGCCACCGAGATCTTCGCCACCCGCATGATGGTGCTCAACACCGCCTGGGAACTCGACCAGGAGATCGACTGCCGCGACAAGGTGTCGATGGTCAAGCTCTATGCCTCCGAGATGCTTGGCCGTGTGGCCGATCGCGGCATCCAGGTGTTCGGCGGCATGGGCTTCACCAAAGAGCTGCCTCTGGAACGCATCTATCGCGACAGCCGCGTGACCCGCATCTACGACGGCACCTCCGAGATCCACCGCATGCTGATCGCGCGCAGCGTCATCAAACGCGGCCTGACCTTGTAACCCCCGAAGCGCCTGGGTCACCTCACCCCAAGAGGGGCGCTCCCAGAGGCCCGGCAAAGCCGGTTCCTCGGGAGCCCCGGATTCGACGGCGTCACACCACCTGCATCCCAACCTGGAACTGTCATGAGCAATCCTCTCAAAGTCGGCGACAAGATGTCGTTCCGCAAAACACTCACCGTGGCCGAGCAGGCCATGTACACCGGCATCAGCGGCAACCTCGCGCCGCTCTATGTCGACCAACGCGCCGCCCGCGCCGCCGGCTTCGAGCAGATGCTGGCTTTTGAACTCAACGGTGTGGCACTGGCCACGACGGCGCTCAACAGACTGGCCGGCCCCGACTGGCGCCTGGCGGGCCTGTCGATCGACTTTCTCGCACCGTTGCAGGTCGGTCAGACGGTCGAGGCGCTCGTCGAGGTGACCGCCGCCGATGCCGGAGGCATCACCTGCGCCCTGCGGTGCGCCATTGCGGGCGGCGATGCCATGGCGTTGGGCACCGCTCGCATGGTCCCTGTCAAGGCAGGCTGAACATGTACGACCTCAAACCCTTCGACAGCCTGCACGTTGGCGACGAGGTGTCGGTGAGCAAGACCATCACCGAGGCCGACGGCGCCCTTTACATCGCAGCCACGGGCGACTTCGGCCCGGTGCACGTGGACGACTCCTATGCCGAGACGACGCGCTTCGGTCGCCGGCTTGCGCCGGGCATCATGGTGGCGGGCATCTGCACCAACGTGCTGACGGCCGAACTCGCGGGCACACTGGGCGTGTCGATCGAAGACCGCTTCTGGTTCACCGGCCCGGTGTTCTACGGCGACACCATCGCCTTTCGGGTCTGGATCCACGAGATGAACGCCGAAACGCGCACCGTGACCTGGCAGGCCAGCGCCAGCAATGAAGAAGGCAAGGAGGTCCTCAAGGCCGAGGCCACGCTCAAATTCCCTCGCGTCAAGCCCAAGACCGAGGCCCCTTCGGCATGAACATCAACACGGTGTCCCCCCACCTGCCCGATGGCGTGACCACCGGCACGCCGGTGCTGCACGTGGTGCGCGTGGACATTGCACTCGAGCATGAGGGGGCCTTCAACCATTGGTATGACACCGTGCACCTGCCCGCGCTTCTAGCCTGCCCCGGCTGGCTGTCGGCGCGCCGCTTCGTGTCGCTGGAAGACGGGCCCAAGTACTGCGCCATCTACGAGGTGGCAGGCGACTGGGTGTACGACACGCCCGAGTTCCACGCCGTCAAGGGCTTCATGGAATTCACGCCACACGTGAGCAACTTCTACCGCCAGCGGCTCGCACCACTGCAGCGGGCCACATGAACGTGCTGCACGCGCGCGCCCTGACGCGCGAGGCCTTCGCACCCTTCGGGCAGGTGATCGAGCTCGACGGAGCGCGCCAGTTCGACATCAACGGCGGTACCACACGGCGCTTCCACGACCTGGCCGAGATCGACACACTGGCCGACGGCGGCCGGCCCATCGTCAACCTGTTCCGCGCCCAGCCCCGTTCGCTCCCGCTGCGGCTGAGCCTGATGGAACGCCATCCGCTGGGTTCGCAGGCTTTCATTCCCCTGACGGGGCGGAGCTACGTGGTGGTGGTGGCGCCCGATGATGGCGGTCGGCCCGGACGGCTGCAGGCCTTCATCACGCAGGGCTGGCAGGGGGTGAACTACAGCCGCAACGTCTGGCACCATCCATTGCTGGCGCTCGGCGAGATCAGCGACTTCCTGGTGGTGGACCGCGGCGGCGAGGGACACAACCTGGAAGAGGCGGCACTGAGCGACATCATCGAAGTGCACTGGTGAAATCCGAACATCCGAAGCAACGCACATGCCGAGCCGCGAGCAGTCCACTTTTTGCGCGGCTCCTGCGTCCAAATTGCATCTGGCTTCGGGTAACCAGACGCAAAAGTTATAATCGCGGCCTTTCAGTCATCGGTCCAACGAACCGGTGGCGCTCATGTGCTACTCGCGGATCACCCTGCATCCCGTCGCGGCACAGAGTTTCAACGGCCGGTCTTCCGGCCTCGACGCCGCGTCACACCCGCACCCGTGCCAGCCCCCTAGACCGGGCCCGCTACATGGGCCGGTGCGATGGCAGGCGCTGGGTTTGCCGATTCGTCGCTGTCAGTGTCTGTCTGCGGTCTTGTTGACTCGCTGGGGGACACGCGTGCCCCACCCGTTCAAGACCGTTTGCGGTGCCTTGCAACTTGCACAGGAGGCAGCACGCACATGGCAAAACACATCCGCATCGAACACGTCTTCAAGGTGTTCGGAGACCAGCCCGACACCGCGCTCAAACTCGTTCGCGAAGGCCGGTCCAAGCAGGAAATCCTGGCCGAGACCGGCCAGTCCATCGGGGTCTTCGACGCCGACATGGACATCCAGGCCGGCGAGATCTTCGTCATCATGGGCCTCTCGGGTTCGGGCAAGTCCACCCTGGTGCGGCTGCTCAACCGGCTGATCGAACCCACGGCCGGCCGCATCCTGATCGACGGCGAGAACATCAACGACCTGTCCGACGCCGCGCTGCGCAGCCTGCGCCGCAAGGACATCAGCATGGTGTTCCAGTCCTTCGCGCTGATGCCGCACATGACGGTGCGCGACAACACCGCTTTCGGCCTCGAACTGGCGGGCGTCAAGCCTGAGCTGCGGCTGGCCCAGGCCGATCTGGCGCTGGAACAGGTGGGCCTGGCGGGCTGGGGCGACAGTTACCCGGACGAGCTCTCGGGCGGCATGCAGCAGCGTGTGGGCCTGGCGCGTGCGCTGGCGTCCGACCCGTCCATCCTGCTGATGGACGAGGCCTTCTCCGCGCTCGACCCGATCATCCGCACCGAGATGCAGAGCGAGCTGGTGCGCCTGCAGCAGGTCAAGCGCCGCACCATCGTCTTCATCTCGCACGACCTCGACGAGGCCATGCGCATCGGTGACCGCATCGCCATCATGAAGGACGGCCATGTGGTGCAGGTCGGCACCCCCGAAGACATCCTGCGCCAGCCGGCCGACGACTACGTGCGCAACTTCGTGCGCGGCGTCGATGCCGCTGCCGTGTTCAAGGCCGGCGACATCGCGCGCCAGACGCAGGTGGTGGTGGCCGAGCACCCGCACAAGGGTGCACGTGCCGCGCTGCGCATGCTGGAAGAAAAAGACCGCGACTGGGCCTACGTCGTCAGCCCCGATCAGCGTTACCTGGGCATGGTGTCTGCCGACTCGCTGCGCCACGCGCTGCAGGACCACGACGGACCGCTGGGCCTGGCGCGCGCCTACCTGCCCGACGTGCAGGTGGTGGAAGCGGCCCACCCGGTGGCCGACCTGTTCGGCCAGGCCGCGCAAGCGCCCTACCCGCTGCCGGTGGTGGACGTTGACGGGCGCTACCGCGGCGCCATCAGTAAGAACACGCTGCTGAAGTTTCTCGACCGCGCCGCGGCCTGACCCGTACCTCACCGAACGCACAGGAAAGACGAGCACCCATGAACGACAACAACAACGACAACGCCGCGTTGGCGCAGGCCGCCAGCAACGCCCCGACAGACACAGCACCCCAGGCCACCGACGCCTGGGGTGGTGCCGCCACCACCACGCCCGCCGCCGACCCCTGGGGCGGCAGCGCCGAGCCCGCCACCGCCTCCAGCGACGCCTGGGGTGACTCCACCGCCGCTTCCGTCGACAACTGGCTGAACGCGCCCGCCAGCGCCGATGCGGCGACTGGCACCGATGCTGCCGGCAGCGGTTTTCAAATCAGCCAGCTGTGGGACGGTTCGCTGCCGGTGGAGCGCTGGATCAACGAAGGCCTGAGCTGGACGGTGGAGCACTTCCGCCCCTTCTTCCAGTCCGTGCGCGCGCCCATCGACACCACGCTCACCAGCGTCGAGCAGCTGCTGCTGAGCGTGCCGCTGCTGGCCATGGTGGCGCTGATGGGCCTGCTGGCCTGGCAATTCGCCAGCCGCGCCATCGCCATCGGCACCGTGATCTCGCTGCTGCTGGTGGCCATGCTGGGCATCTGGCCCGAGGCCATGATCACGCTCTCGCTGGTGCTGACCTCGCTGGTGTTCTGCATCGTGATCGGCCTGCCGCTGGGCATTCTGTTGGCCAGCAGCGACCGCACGCAGCGCCTGATGCGCCCGCTGCTCGACGCCATGCAGACCACCCCGGCCTTCGTGTACCTGGTGCCGGTGGTGATGCTGTTCGGCATCGGCAACGTGCCCGGCGTGATCGTCACCATCGTCTTCGCGCTGCCACCGCTGGTGCGCCTGACCGACCTGGGCATCCGCCAGGTGCGCCCCGACCTGATCGAGGCCGCACGCGCTTACGGCGCCTCGCCCTGGCAGATGCTCACCAAGGTGCAGTTGCCGCTGGCCATGCCGTCCATCATGGCCGGCATCAACCAGGCGCTGATGCTCTCGCTGTCGATGGTGGTGATCGCCTCGATGATCGCCGTCGGTGGCCTGGGCCAGATGGTGCTGCGCGGCATTGGCCGGCTCGACATGGGCATGGCCACCGTCGGCGGCCTGGGCATCGTGCTGCTGGCCATCGCACTCGACCGCATCACCCAGGCCCTCGGCCGCCCCGGTCGCGGCACGCGCCACTGGTGGCAACAAGGCCCGGCCGGCCTGGTGCTGCGCCTGCTGCGGCCAGCGCCCACCGGCGCCGCCGCACCGGTCGCACCCGAACCCGCACCCGCACCCGCCAAAAAGGCGGCAGCAGCCCAGGCCACCGAGTCCCGCACCGGACCGGCCACCCCGATTTCCGCCTCCTGAGCGCGCTTCGCGCCCAGGCTTTTTCCCCCACCATCGAAAGGAAACCGATGACCTCCCTCCAGCCCTCCCGTCTGTGGCGCACTCTGCTCGGCAGCGGCCTCATGGCCTTTGCCCTGAGCGGTCCCGCCACCGCACAGAACCTGCCCGGCCAAGGCATCAAGGTGCAGCCGCTGCAAAGCTCCATCGCCGAAGAGACCTTCCAGACCCTGCTGGTCTCGCGCGCGCTGAGCAAGCTGGGCTTCGATGTGCAGCCCATCAAGGAAGTGGAGTACCCGACCGCGCACGTGGCCATCGCCAACGGCGACGCCACCTTCATGGCCGACCACTGGGACCCGCTGCACGCCGACTTCTACAAGAACGCCGGTGGTGACGCCAAGCTGTACCGCCAGGGCGCCTACTCGCCAGGCGCGGCACAGGGTTACCTGATCGACAAGAAAACCGCCGACGCGCACAAGATCACCCGCATCGACCAGTTGAAAGACCCGGCCATCGCCAAGCTGTTCGACAACAACGGCGACGGCAAGGCCGACCTCACCGGCTGCAACCCGGGCTGGGGCTGCGAAGCGGTGATCGAGCACCACCTCGACGCCTACAAGCTGCGCGACACCGTCACGCACGTGCAGGGCAGCTACGCCGCGCTGATCGCCGACACCATCACGCGCCTGAAGCAGGGCCAGCCGGTCCTCTACTACACCTGGACCCCGTACTGGGTCAGCGGCGTGCTGCGTCCCGGCCAGGAAGTGGTGTGGCTGCAGGTGCCGTTCTCCTCGCTGCCGGGTGAGCAGTCCAAGCTCGACACCAAGCTGCCCAACGGCCAGAACTATGGCTTCGTGCTCAACACGCAGCGCATCGTGGCCAACAAGCAGTTCACCGAGCAGAACCCGGCAGCGGCCCGCCTGTTCGAGGTGATGGCCCTGCCCGTGGCCGACATCAACGCGCAGAACCTGCGCATGCGCGACGGCGAAAACAAGCCGGCCGATGTGGAGCGCCACACCGACGCGTGGATCCAGGCGCACCAGAAGACCTTTGACGGCTGGATCGCGCAGGCCCTGTCTGCCGCCAAGCGCTGACGCGTCGCCGTCCTCCGGGCCTTCGCGCCCTGGCCACCGGCTGCGGCCCACGCAGCCGGTGGCTCGTTTCCCTTTTCTCCCATTTCTCCGTTTTCCCGGCGCCCTCAGGCGCCCCGGGTCTGCGCCCACGCGCGGCCCCCGAATCCCAGAAAGACTTCCGACACATGACGACATCCCGCCGCTTCGCTCTCAGCCTGTTGACCGCCGGCCTGCTCACCCTGGGCACCGCCGCACACGCCGCAGACCTGCCCGGCAAGGGCATCAAGGTGCTGCCGCTGCAAAGCTCGCTGGCCGAAGAAACCTTCCAGACCCTGCTGGTCACGCGCGCGCTGAGCAAGCTCGGCTACGACGTGCAGCCGATCAAGGAAGTGGAATACCCGATGGCACACATCGCGGTCGCCAACGGCGACGCCACCTTCATGGCCAACCACTGGAACCCGCACCACGCCGAGTTCTACAAGAGCGCGGGCGGCGACGCCAAGCTCTCGCGCAAGGGCGTGTATTCGGCCGGCGCCACCCAGGGCTACATGATCGACAAGAAGACCGCCGACCAGTACAAGATCACCCACCTGAGCCAGCTCACCGACCCCAAGCTGGCACGCCTGTTCGACACCACCGGCGACGGCAAGGCCAACCTGATCGGCCCCAGCGCTGGCTGGGGCGGTGAGGCGGTGGTGAACCACCAGCTCGCCACCTACAAGCTGCGCGACACCGTCACCTACACGCAGGGCAATTACCCTGCGCTGATCGCCGACACCGTGGCGCGCTTCAAGCAGGGCAAGCCAGTGCTGTTCTACGCCTGGACGCCGTACTGGCTCAGCAACGTGATGCGCGCCGGCCAGGAAGTGGTCTGGCTGCAGGTGCCCTTCTCCGCCATGCCCGGCGTGCAGGCCGGCACAGACACCAAACAGGCCAACGGCAGGGACTACGGTTTCCCGGTGAACAACGAGTACATCGTGGCCAACAAGGTCTGGGTCGAGCAGAACCCGGCCGCGGCCAAGCTGTTCGAGATCATGCAGTTGCCCATCGCCGACATCAGCGCGCAGAACATGCGCATGCAGAACGGTGAGAACCGCCAGCAGGACGTGGAGCGCCACACCGACGCCTGGATCCAGGCGCACCAGAAGACCTTCGACGGCTGGATCGCACAGGCCATCGCCGCAGCGAACAACTGAACCGGCGGCGCGGACACCGCGCCTCCTTGATGGCGCCAGGAAAAAGCCGCTGCTCGTTGAGCAGCGGCTTTTTTCTGCCTGGCCGTTGGCTGCTGGCTATTCGCTGCTGGCCGCTCAGCGCGCCATCCAGCCGATCACCAGCGCGTTGGCGAGGTCGATAAAAAAGCCGCACACCAGCGGCACGACGATGAAGGCGCGCGGCGCCGCGCCATAGGCGCGCACCACCGCGCTCATGTTGGCGATGGCGGTCGCCGTGGAGCCGAGCGCGATGCCGCCGAAGCCCGAGCAGATCACCGCCGCCTCGTAGTCGCGCCCCATGAAGCGGAACACCACGAAGGCGGTGAAAACCACCGCCAGCACCATCTGCAGCGCCAGCGCGGTGGCGATGAAACCCACCACCGGCTCCAGCTCCCACAGGCGCAGGCCCATCAAGGCCATGGTGAGGAACAGGCCCAGGCTGACGTCGGAAATCAGCGCCACACCCAGCCGCATGCGGGGCCAGTTCCACAGCCGCCCGGGCTTGGGCGCCAGCAGTTCCCCGGCGCTGCGCAACGCAATGCCGGCCATGAGGCAGCCCACGAAGGCCGGCAGCGTCAAGCCGGTCAGCGCCACCAGGCTGTTCAGGCCCTCGCCCAGCATCAGCGCCAGGTTGAGCCAGAGCAGCGCCAGCAGCACGCCGTTGTAGTCCAGCCGCAGGTGGGCTTCATCCTGGTAACGGGTGCCCACCTCCACGTCGGACTGGCCCGACGGTGTCAGCGCGTGCCGCCGCATCAACCAGGCCGCCATCGGCCCGCCCACCAGGCAGGCGGCGATCATGCCCAGCATGTTGGCGGCCAGGCCGAGTTCTCCCGCGTTGGTGATGCCCAGGGTCTCGACGAAAAACGGTGTCCACGCCAGCGTGGTGCCGACGCCGCCGGTGAGCGAGATCGAGCCGGCCATGAGCCCGGCGCGCCGGTCGAGGCCAAAGGCCTCTGCCACCGCCATGCCCAGGCCGTTCTGCAACAGCATGAAGCCACAGGCCAGCACCAGCAACACCACCAGCGGCCGCCCTCCTTCGCGCAGCGTGCGCACGTCGGTGCCCATGCCGATGGCGGCGAAGAAATACAGCAGCAGCATGTCGCGCGCGCCCAGCTCGAACACCACGCGCAGCCCCACCGTGTAATACAAGCCGCAGACCACCAGCGCGCAGAACATGCCACCCACCACCGCTTCGGGGATGTTGTAGCGCTGCAGCCAGCCGTAGCGGCGGGTGAGGCCCTTGCCCACGAAGAGCAGCAGGATGGCGAGCGTGAAGCTGGTGAAGGGATCGACGTCGAACGACGAGTGCCAGAACTGCGAAATCATGCGGCCGATGTTAAGCGGCTCTCCGCGCCACCCGCCCGCATGGGCGTGTCACCGCCCTGTCATCGCCCCGTCATCGCCCCCGGCACCACCCACTGGTCGAACTGCTCGGCGGTCACGTGGCCCGAGGCCACCGCCGCTTCGCGCAGGGTGCTGCCTTCCTTGTGGGCCTTCTTCGCAATCTGCGCGGCCTTGTCGTAACCGATGTGGGTGTTGAGCGCGGTCACCAGCATGAGCGAGCGGTCCACCAGCTCGGTGATGCGCGCGCGGTTGGGTTCGATGCCGACCGCGCAGTGGTCGTTGAAGCTCTTCATGCCGTCGGCCAGCAGGCGCACGCTCTGCAGGAAGTTGTGCGACACCATGGGGCGGAACACGTTGAGCTCGAAGTTGCCCGAGGCGCCACCGAAGTTGATGGCGACGTCGTTGCCGAACACCTGCGCGGCCAGCATGGTGACGGCCTCGCTCTGCGTCGGGTTCACCTTGCCCGGCATGATCGACGAGCCGGGTTCGTTCTCGGGAATGCTGAGCTCGCCGATGCCGCTGCGCGGGCCGCTGGCGAGCCAGCGCACGTCGTTGGCGATCTTCATGAGGCTGGCCGCCAGCGTCTTAAGCGCACCGTGCGCGTGCACCAGCGCATCCACCGAAGCCATGGCCTCGAACTTGTTGGGGGCGGTCACGAACGGCAGATCGGTGAGCCGGGCCAGCTCGGCCGCCACCTGCTCGGCATAACCCTTGGGTGCGTTCAGGCCGGTGCCGACCGCCGTGCCGCCCAACGCGAGTTCGCACAGATGCGGCAGCGCGGCGCGCACATGGGTCTCGCCGTGCGCCAGCTGCGCCACCCAGCCCGAGATCTCCTGGCCCAGCGTGAGCGGCGTGGCGTCCTGCAGGTGGGTGCGGCCGATCTTCACGATGTCGTCGAACGCACGTGCCTTCTTCTCCAGCGTGCCACGCAGCAGCGCCAGCGACGGCAGCAGGCGGTGCGTGATCGCCTCCACCGCTGCCACGTGCATGGCGGTGGGGAACACGTCGTTGCTCGACTGGCTGCGGTTCACGTCGTCGTTCGGGTGCACCAGGCGCCCTTCCCCACGCTCGCCGCCCAGCAGTTCGCTGGCGCGGTTGGCCAGCACCTCGTTGACGTTCATGTTGGTCTGTGTGCCCGAGCCGGTCTGCCAGACCACCAGCGGGAATTCCACCTCGTGCTGGCCGGCGATCACCTCGTCGGCCGCCTTCACGATGGCCTCGGTCTTCGTCTCGTCCTGCAGGCCGAGCGCGTGGTTCACCACCGCCGAGGCGCGCTTGACCTGCGCCAGGGCGCGGATCATCTCGCGTGGCTGGCGCTCGCCGGAGATGTCGAAGTTCTGCAGCGAGCGCTGCGTCTGCGCGCCCCAGAGGCGGTCGGCCGGCACGTCGATGGGGCCGAAGGTGTCGCGTTCGCTGCGGGTGTTTGGGCGGGAGTTCATGGTGATGCGTGACCTGTCAAAATAGCGGGCTGGGAACGGCCTTGCCCAAAGGGCCTCCAGCATAGCTCCAAACAAAAGCAATTCTCATCTGATGGCCTCTTGGGTGTGGTGGCCGCCGACGCGACTTGCATCCAACTCCACGACCGACCGACACCATGACGACCACCATCCGCCAGGCCGACCTCATCGAATCCATCGCGGCAGCACTGCAGTACATCAGCTACTACCACCCGGCGGACTACATCGCCCACCTGGCCCGCGCCTACGAACGCGAGCAGAGCGCTGCGGCCAAGGACGCGATTGCGCAGATCCTCACCAACAGCAAGATGAGCGCCACCGGCCAGCGCCCGATCTGCCAGGACACCGGCATCGTCAACGTGTTCCTCAAGGTCGGCATGGACGTGCGCTGGGAAGGCTTCACCGGCAGCCTGGACGACGCCATCAACGAAGGCGTGCGCCGCGGCTACAACCACCCCGACAACACGCTGCGCGCCTCGGTCGTGGCCGACCCGCAGTTCGCGCGCAAGAACACCAAGGACAACACGCCCGCCGTGATCTTCACCGAGATCGTGCCCGGCAACACGGTGGACATCACCGTCGCGGCCAAGGGCGGCGGCAGCGAGAACAAGAGCAAGATGGTCATGCTCAACCCCGGTGACTCGGTGGTCGACTGGGTGCTGAAAACCGTGCCCACCATGGGCGCCGGCTGGTGCCCGCCGGGCATGCTGGGCATCGGCATCGGCGGCACGGCCGAGAAGGCGGTGCTGATGGCCAAGGAAAGCCTGATGGACGACCTCGACATGTACCAGTTGCAGGCCATGGCGGCCAAGGGCGAGAAGCTCAGCCAGGTGGACGAGCTGCGCCTGGAGCTGTACGAGAAGGTCAACGCACTGGGCATTGGCGCGCAAGGCCTGGGTGGCCTCACCACCGTGCTCGACGTGAAGATCAAGATGTACCCCACGCACGCGGCCAGCAAGCCCGTCGCCATGATCCCCAACTGCGCCGCCACGCGCCACGCGCACTTCGTCATGGACGGCAGCGGCCCGGTGTACCTGGAGGCGCCGAGCCTGGACCTGTGGCCCAACGTGAACTGGGTGCCCGACACCCAGAAGAGCCAGCGCGTGAACCTCGACACCCTCACGCCCGCCGAAGTGGCGAGCTGGAAACCCGGCCAGACGCTGCTGCTCAACGGCAAGATGCTCACCGGCCGCGACGCCGCGCACAAGCGCATCCAGGGCATGCTGGCCAAGGGCGAGAAGTTGCCGGTGGACTTCAACAACCGCGTCATCTATTACGTCGGCCCGGTCGATCCGGTGCGTGACGAAGCGGTGGGCCCCGCCGGCCCGACCACCGCCACGCGCATGGACGGCTTCACCGAAATGATGCTGGCCGAAACCGGCCTGATCGCGATGATCGGAAAATCCGAGCGCGGCCCGATTGCCATCGAAGCCATCAAGAAGCACAAGAGCGCCTACCTGATGGCCGTGGGCGGCGCCGCCTACCTGGTCTCCAAGGCGATCAAGACCGCCAAGGTGGTGGGCTTCGAAGACCTGGGCATGGAAGCCATCTACGAATTCGACGTGGTCGACATGCCGGTGACGGTGGCGGTGGACGCCGGCGGCACCAGCGCGCACATCACCGGCCCGGCCGAGTGGCAGAAGCGCATCGCCACCGGCGAGTTCAAGGGCATCGAGGTCGCCGCCGCTTGAAAACCGTCGGCGTCTTCGACAGCGGTGTCGGCGGCCTGAGCGTGCTGCGGGCCTTGCTCGCCGAGCTGCCGGGCACCCGCTTCGTCTACGCCGCCGACAGCGCCTACGCACCCTACGGCGAGCGCACGGCGCAAGACGTGTCGCAGCGCACCGAGCGCATCACCGCGCTGCTGCGCGAGCGCCACGGCATCGACGCGCTGGTGGTGGCCTGCAACACGGCCACCGCCCATGCCATCAACGAACTGCGCCAGCACCACCCCGACCTGCCCATCATCGGCGTGGAGCCCGCCCTCAAGCCCGCCGCGGCACTGAGCCGCAACGGCCACATCGGCGTGCTGGCCACACGCGGCACGCTGGGCAGCGCACGCGTGGCCGCCCTGCGCGACCGGCTGGTGGAAGCCTCGCCCCGTCCGCTGCATTTCAGTTTTCAACCCTGCGACGGCCTGGCCGGCGCCATCGAACGGCACGACCTGCCCACCATCCAGAACCTGAGCGAACGCTACGTGCAGGCACTGCAGCAGGCCGACGCAGCCATCGACACCGTGGTGCTGGGCTGCACGCACTACCCGTTCGTGCAGGACCAGCTGGCTGCCTTGTGCGGCGCCGATGTCACGCTGGTGGACACCGGTGTGGCGGTGGCGCGCCGCACGCGCGAGGTGCTGGCAACGCTGCCCGCAACGGGTTCATCCAACACGGCCGACGAAGCGCCGCTGTTGTTGTCCAGCGGCCCACCCGAAGCGCTGGCCCAGGCCGCGCAACGCTGGCTGGGCCTGGGCGTGTCAGCCAGCCCGCTGTTCGACTAAGGTCTTCAGGGCGCGGGTGGCGCGGCCTGCAAGGCCGCCGCCCGCCCGCGCTGCATGTTCACCGGCAGCAGCAGCGCCAGGCCCAGCACAAACAACACGCCGGTGAAGCCAATCGCCAGGCGCTGGTTGCCCCCGGTCATCCAGGTGATGGCGCCGTAGCTCAGCGGGCCGATGATGCTGGCGACGCGCGTCGCAAACGTCCACAGGCCGAAGAACTCGGCCAGCTGCGCCGGCGGCGCCAGCATGCCGGCCATGGCACGACCAGCGGACTGGCTCGCCCCCATGCACACGCCGGCGATGGCGGCGGCGTACCAGAAGCCGCCCTTGGTGGTGGTGAGCGCGGCGATGACACAGGTGGCCACCCAGCCCACCAGCGTGATGCCCAAGGCCAGCTTGTGGCCCAGGCGGTCCTGCCAATAGCCGAAGGCCACGGCACCGAGCGCAGCCGCGATGTTGAGCACGAAGATCAGCACCATGGTTTCCTGCTGCACGAAACCGATCACCTGCTCGGCATAGATCGCCGCCAGCGTGATCGCCACCGCCACGCCACCCTGGTAGGCAGCCACGCAGGCCAGCAACCACATGAAGTCGCGATAACGCCGGGCCTGCTGGAAGGTGCGCCGCAACTGCTGCAGCGATTCGCGCCAGCCACCCGCTCCCGCGGCGCCACCCACCGGCAACGCGCGCTCGCGCAACAAACCCAGCGTGAACAGCGCTGCCACGCCGAACACGCCAGCGGTGATCAGCATCGTCACCGGCACGAACTGCTCGGCCTTCTGCCCCTGCGCACTCGCCCACAACACGTACGCGAGGCTCAGGCCCAGCGCCAGCATGCCACCCACGTAGCCCAGGCTCCAACCCCAGCCACTCACGCGGCCCATGGCCTCGGGCTTCGCCAGCTCGGGCAGGAACGCCGCCACCAATGACTCGCCCCAGCTGAAGAACACGTTGGACACGATGATGAGCACCATGCCCAGCACCACCGCACCGGGCCCGACCAGGCCCAGCGCCGCCGTGGCCAGCACACAGCCCACCGTGGTGAGCATCAGCAAACGTTTCTTGGCGCCATGGCGGTCGGCCCAAGCGCCCATGGCGGGAATGGTGAACATCACGATCAGGTGCGAGATGCTCAGCGCTAGCGTCCAGGCAAAGGTTGCCCAGTCGGCGCCATCGGCCACCGCGCCCACGAAGTAGGCGGCGAACACCGCCGTGAGCACCACCGTGGTGTAGCCCGAGTTGGCGAAGTCGAACATGGCCCAGCCAAACACCTCGCGCTTGCGCACACCGGGGTTGAGGGCATCGGTGGAGAAAAAAGCCATGGGGACTCCGGGGGGTCGCAGGGTCACGTACCCGCGCTGTGCCAGAGTCTAATGGGCGCGTGCGACGGTGAGCAGCGCGCCGGTTTGCCGCGCCTCAGTGCAGATGGCGCGGTTTGCGTGGCCCGCCGTGCGAGGGGCCGCCATGGCCGCGTGGCGGCTTGCCAAGTTGCATGGAGTTCACCAGCGATTCAAAACGCTGGTTGAAGAGCTTGTCGATCACGCCCACCACCTCGCCGAGTTCGGCCTGGTCGAAGTGGCGCTCCATCACATGCAGCACGTCCTGCACCAGCAGATCACGCTGCACCTGCATGATGGCCGCCGGCGTCGGGCCGACAAAACACATCAGGAAGTCGTCGCGCGCTTCTTCATCGGAAGAGCCCTCTTCCTCGTCGTACTCGGCGTCGTAGAAAGACACCTCCAGCGGCGCGCCAGCCGAGGCAATGTCGTTCAGGCCCATGCAGGCCTCTTCGATCACCTGGCGGAAGTCCTCGTCACCGGGCACCGTCCAGCAGATCTGCAGCACATGGGCTTCGGCATCAAAGCGGATGCCCGGCTCATCTTCGTAACTGCTCTCGGCCGCCGCCGCCAACGAGCGCGCACCTGCGTACTGCCACAGGGGCTTGAGCGCATCCTGGATCTGGCTGTATGCCACGTCCTCGCGCAAAGGGACGTCCCCGTGCACGTGGATTTCGAAGGGCGCGTTGTATCGGGTCATGGAAAACTCACTGTAGCGGCGAAAGCACAAAAAACCTAGGGGTGGCCTGGTGCCTCGAAGCGGACTTGAACCGCTAAGTCTTTCGACGGGGGATTTTAAGTCCCCTGTGTTTACCAATTTCACCATCGAGGCCCGTACCGGATTGTCGCAGCTTACAAAACCGGGCCTTGCCTGCACACCTGACGCACGGGAAATGTGCAACGAATTCAAAGACTTGAGCGTCGGGGGCGACGACCCAGGCGGAGCCCTGGCGCACCCCCGGCTCCACCTCCTGGCAACAACTTTTCAATCAGTGAAAAGTTGGAGAATTGCGCTTGAAGCGGCCCCAACGACGACGCATGATCGGCAGCCATACCAGACACCGCCGCCATGCCCATCTCCAGCGCCACCATCCGGGCGGTCACCGCATCGTTGTACGAGCGGTCGCTCAAAAAAATCCCCGACGACACGCGCGCCGTGCTGGGCCGAGCGAGCGAGCGCGAGAGCGATCCCACCGCGCGCCGCACTTTCATGATGATGCTGGAGAGTGCAGACATGGCCGCGCGCGACGGCCAGCTGGTGTGCACCGACGTGGGCATTCCCACCTACAGCGTGAAGATCGGCACCCGTGTGCAGTTCGACGGGCCGGTGCGCCAGGCCATGACCGATGGACTCGCCGACATGGCGGCCAACATCGATCCGCCCATCCTCAAGATGGTGACCCACCCGCTCACCCACGAACGGGGATACGCGGGCAAGGACATCCCCATCGTGTCCTTCGACGTGATCGACGATGCCGACTACATGGACATCGTCTGCGCGCCCAAGGCCATGGGCACCGGCCGCTGGGAGGCCGTCGAGGCATTTGTCTATCCCACGGTCGAAGACGTCGAGAAGTACGTGCTCGACGTTGTCCTGCGCGCAGGCTCGCAGCCCTGCCTGCCCATTGTGGTGGGCGTGGGCATCGGCGGCACGTTTGACCAAGCCACGCGCCTGGCCAAGGAAGCGGTGCTCAGGCCACACGGCACGCCGCAGACCGATCCCCTGCTGGCCGGCATGGAGCGGCGCCTGCTCGACGCCATCAACCAGATGGGCTTTGGTGCCATGGGCACCGGCGGCGACTGCAGCGCCATGGGCGTGCACATCGACTATTCGGCCAGCCACGGCTTCGTGCCGGTGGCGGTGTGCCTGAACTGCTGGATCAACCGCCGCACCGCCGCACGCATCCACGGCGACGGGCGCGTGGAAATGCTCTATGAGTAAAGCCGTCCGATGAGCCGCCTGCACGAACTGACCCTGCCTTTGTCCGAGGCCCGCGTGCGCGAACTGCGCGTGGGCGACATGGTGACCCTCACCGGTGCCGTCACCGTGAGCATCGGCATCCCGACCCACCAGCGCATGGCGCAAGCTGTGCGGCAAGGCGAAGCCCTGCCGATTGACCTGCAGGGCGGCGCGTTCTTCCACCTCAGCACCTACGTGCGTGAACAGGACGGCAGCGCCGTACCGCTCTACCTCAACCCGAGCACCAGCACCCGCTACAACGCCTGGATGCCCGACATCGTGCGCGGCCTGGGTTTGCGCCTGGTGGGCGGCAAGGGCGGGTTGGACGACGCCAGCGTCGCCGCGCTGCGCGAGTGCGGGTGTGCCTACCTGTCGTTCCTCGGTGGTGGCGCCCCCCTGCTCTCGCGCGCCTTGCGCGGCGTGCGCAGTTCGCACTGGAACGAATACATATCGCAGTTCCGCCTGCTGACGCTGGACGTGTCGGCCCTCGGCCCCTGCACCGTGGCCATCGACGCGCACGGCGAAAGCATTTACGACAAGCTGCGTGACCGCGCAAAGGGGCGCATGACCGACATCCTGGATCGGCTGCGGCACGCAAGGCAAGTCACCTGAACCTCTGGCCGCGCTGACGGCGGCCACCTTTTCCCCACCTAACTCTTATATTTTGGAGATCGCACGATGAAACGCAGAACCTTTCAGACCGCATTGGCCACCGCATGCATCGCCGCAGGTTTCGCCGCCAGCGCCCCCGCATGGGCACAGGCGGGCAACTGGCCCAACAAGCCCGTGCGACTGGTCGTGCCCTTCCCAGCCGGTGGCAGCACCGACGTGGTGGCCCGCTTCATCGCGCAAGGCTTGACCGAAAAATTTGGCCAGCCCTTTGTGGTTGACAACCGCGGCGGTGCCGGCGGCAACATCGGCACCGACGCCGTCGCCAAGGCAGCCCCTGATGGCTACACCATCGGACTGTCCACTTCCGGCCCGCTCGTGAACAACAAGTTCCTGTACAAGTCCATGCCGTTCAATTCGGACAAGGACCTGACGCCGATCGCGCTGGTGTGCGAGATCCCGCTGGTGATCGCCAGCAACCCGAAGGTGCCTGCCAAGAACCTGAAGGATTTCATGCAGCAGGCCAAGGCCAAGCCCAACGCCTACACCATGGGCCAACCCGGCAACGGCACCATCGGCCACCTCGCGCTGGAGCAGCTGTCCATGGTGACCAAGACCACGCTGTCGTCGGTGGCCTACCGCGGCGACAACCCGGCCATGACCGACCTGCTGGGCGGCAGCATCCAGGCGCTCTCGGCCCCCATCACGGCCTTCATCCCCAACCTGGCCTCGGGCAAGCTGACCGGCCTGGCGGTGACGTCGGCCACCCGCTTCCCGGGCCTGCCGGACATCCCGACCGCCAAGGAACAAGGCATCGACATGGTCGCCACCGTGTGGTTTGCGGTCGTCGGCCCCGATGGCATGCAGCCCGAAGTCGTCAAGGCACTCAACACCGAGATCAACAACATCGTCAACTCGACCTACGGCCGGGCCAAGCTGCAAACCTTCGGTGCCGTGGTCAACGTGGGCGCTCCAGATCATCTGCGCCAGATGATCAACGAAGACTCCAAGAAGTGGCAGAAGGTCATCTCCACCGCCAACGTCTCCCTCAACTGATCTTTGTTCAACCGTGGCCCCACCGGGGGCCACCCTCCTGTGATCCAGCCCATGAGCGATTCCGCCCGCCCCCTCCTGTTTGACGCCCACGCCCACCTGGTCGCCGACAACCAGACAGCTTACCCGCGCAACCCCATGCAACGCGCGGCCAACGCACCGCCGCGCCTGCCCGGTGTGATCGGCACGCCCGGCGGCCACCACGGTCCCAACCCGATCAACGAAGTGCCCGACGTGGCACGCATGCTGGTGTGGATGAAGGATGAAAACGTGGACGGCGCGGTGGCGGTGCAAAAGCGCATGATCTACCGCTACGACAACAGCTACATCCTCGACTCGTCGGACGCGCACCCCGAGATCTTCTCGGCCGTGGTCATCCTCGACGCCGAAGACCCGGGCACCGCCCCACTGGTGCGGCAGTACATCGAGAACCACGGCCTGGCCGGCGTGCGCCTGTTCGGTGGCCGTCAGCCCGACGGCAGCATGCCCTGGCTCAACTCTCCCATGGCGCTCAAGACCTGGGAAGTGGCCAACGAGTACGGCCTGGTGATGAACCTGGAAGTGCTGTCCGTCGGCGGTGGTGGTCCCTCGGTGCCCGCCCTGATCGAGCTGACGAAGCGGTATCCCAACGTCAACATCGCCATCGACCACCTGCTCGAACCCGAAATGGAGAAAGACGGGCACTACGGCCTGGACGACAACTTCGAGGCCCTCGTGCCCTTCAAGAACATCTCCTTCAAGTGGACCTCGATCAACCTCGACATCTGCCGCGAGGAAGGCATCCCGGCCGAGAAAGTCCTGCGCCGCGCGATCGACCTCTATGGCGCAGATCGCCTCATGTGGGGTTCTGACATCGGCACCTCGTCGGGCACCTACAAGGACATGGTGCAGCGCGCCATCGACTCGACCAGCCTGCTCAACGAAGCGGAAAAACGCGCCCTGTTCCACGACACCGGCCGGCGCATCTTCCAAAAGGGCGGCAGCGGCCGCCGCGCCTGAACCACGGCAGCCACACCATGGCCCACCCCGAGTTCACCACGCTGGACGCCACCACCATGGACACGGCAACGGCCTACCGGCTGCTGGTCGGTGCCGTGGTGCCGCGCCCCGTGGCGTGGATCACCACCCGCAGCAAGAACGGCGTGGTCAACGCCGCACCGTTCAGCTCGTACAACTACGTCGCACACAGCCCACCCATGGTGGCGGTCAACATCGGCACCAAGGACGGCGAGCTCAAGGACACCGCGCGCAACATCGTCGAGACCGGCGAGTTCGTGGTGAACGTGGCCACGCTCGACGCGATGGACCTGATGCACGGCTGCAGCGCCGACTACCCCTCGGAAACCAGCGAACCCGAAGCCCTCGGCATCGAGTTGCTGCCGAGCGAGCGCATCGCCGTCCCGCGTGTCGCCGTCTCGCCGATTCAGATGGAATGCCGCCTGGAGCGCGCCATCACGCTGGGCCGCGGGCTCAACACGCTCTACATCGGCGAAGTGCTGCTGTTCCACCTGGCCTCGACCGTGTACGACGGGCGTTACGTCGACAGCGTGAAGATGCGCCCGATCTCCCGCCTGGGTGGCCCGCTCTACGCCGAGCTGGGTGAGCTGCACACCCGCGCCCAGATGCAGAAACCTCCGAAGTGACCTCCTCGCCAAGCGCACCGAACATGACTTCCTCCCTCCAACTCGGCACCTTCGTCAAGACCCCATCACCCCATGTGATCGAGGTGCTGGGCACCGCCAGGCTCGACTTCGTCTGCCTCGACGCCGAACACGCGCCCCTCGACCGCGCCACCCTGGACCTGATGGTGCTGGCTTCGCGCGCGGTGGGCCTCAAGGCCTTCATCCGCATTGCCGAAGTCTCGCCTTCCGTGGTGTTGTCGGCGCTGGACATCGGCGCCACCGGCATCCTTGTGCCCCACGTGGACAGCGCCGAGGACGCGCGCAACGTGGTCGCCATGGCGCGCTACCGCGATGGCGTGCGCGGCTACTCCAGCTCTCCACGCTTCGCCGGTTATGGCAGCTTCGGCATGAAGGAAGCCCTGCGCGTTGGCGACGAAGCCCAGGTGATCTGCCAGATCGAATCCGACGCCGCCGTGCAAGCGGCCGAGGCCATTGCCGCGGTGCCGGGCGTGGCCGGACTGTTTGTGGGACGGGCCGACCTCGCCCTGTCGATGGGCCTGGACAACCCCCGCGACGAACGCGTGCTCGCCGCCACCCGGCATGTGCTCTCCATCGCGAAGAAGGCCGGCAAGCACGCGGGCATGTTCGTCGGCGGCAACGTCGAGCGCGACGAGTTCGCGGCCCAGGGTGCCGACTGGTTCATCGTCTCCTCCGACCAGACCTTGCTGCGCCAGGGTGCCCTGTCCATTTCTCACGCCAACTGACCGCCCGAGAACCCCATGCCATTGCTTCCGTCCCAACTCGCCACCTACGCCCGCCACCACAACGAGGCGCCCCAAACCGTGCCCGGCGACAGCTGCGCCGGCTGGGTCACGCGGGGTACCAACTTCGTCGTCGTGGTCTCGCGCGTGTCGCCGGGTGACACCCTGCAACGCGACAACGTCGACGAATACGTGCTCATCGTGCCCGAGACGCCGGGCCTGTCCATCGAGGTCCAGGCCGGCGCCGAGTCGGTGCAGGCCGCGGCGGACAGCCTGACCATCGTGCCACCCGGCCCGAGCCGCCTGCGCGTCAGCGGCAGCGGCCTCATTGCCCGCGTGTTTTCCAGCGACGTCACCGACCTGCTGGCCCTGGCCGACAACCGCGCCACCTACGCCACACCCAACCCCGATGCCGCACCGCTGGTGGCCTGGCCGGAGCCCGTGGGCGGCTACAAGCTGCGCCACTACCGCCTGGCCGAGCACACCACGGAAGGCAGCCAGATGCGCATCTTCCGCACCCGCAAGCTGATGGTGAACCCGCTGCTCAAGCGCACCGTCGCGCGCGACGTGCGCAAACTCAGCCCCCACAGCCATGCCGATTTTGAACAGGGCTCGCTGGCGCTCGACGGCACCTACGTGCACCACCTGCGCTACCCCTGGGGCCCCGACATGACGCTGTGGCACGACGACCAGGCCGAGCAGATGGGCAGCCCGTCATTGCTGGTGGTGCCGCCCAAGGTGATCCACACCAGCCGCAACATCGACGCACCGGGCGTGCTGGTCGACATCTTCGCGCCGCCGCGCTGGGACTTCTCGCGCAAGGGTGTGGTCTGCAACGGCGACGAGTACCCGATGCCGCCGGAACCCACGGCCGCGGCCTGAGCACCACTCTACCCCGGCACCTGGCGTGCCGGGGTAGAGGCCAGGGCCGAGGCCGAGAAGGCCTACTCGACCTTGAAGCCAGAGACCTTGATCGGCGCTTCCCAGCGCTTGAGCTGGCTGGCCTGCACGCTGGCCAGTTCTTGTGGTCCGCCGTGGTCCGTCATCAAACCAGCGGCCTGGATCTTTTCGCGCACCTCCGGCAACGCCAGCACCTGCGCCACCGCACGGTCGATGCGGTTGGTCACATCGGCCGGCATGCCCGCCGGACCGTAAAGGCCGAAGAAGTTGTCGATTGCCAGATTCACGCCCGCCTCCTGCAGCGTCGGCACGTCGGGCAGCGCCGGCAGGCGCGTCTTGCCGGTCACCGCCAGGATGCGCAGTTTGCCGCTGCGGTGCAGATCGATGGTGGTGCTGGTCGGGCTGTCAATCATCATCGGAACGTGGCCGCCGATCAGTTCCTGCTCGGCCTGCGGGCCACCTTTGTAGGCCACATGGGTGAGCTCCAGACCCAGCGTCTGCGCCAGCAGCAGGCCCGAGAAATGCGGCACCGAGCCCGCGCCCGACGTGGCGTACATCGCCTTGCCGGGGTTGGCCCTGGCCCAGGCGATCAGTCCCTTGAGGTCGGTCACCGGCACCGCCGGACCCACCGAGATCACGAAGCCGAGCGAGGTCACGCGCGAGATCGGCGTGAAGTCCTTCACCGGGTCGTATCCCAGGTTGGTGGGGTAGAGCCAGGGAAAAATCACCATCGCACCACCGGCTGCCAGCACCAGCGTGCGACCGTCGGGGCGAGCGCGTTGCACCTCACCGAGCGCCACGCGGCCGGTGGCACCCGGCTTGTTTTCCACGATCACGTTCATGCCCAGCGGCTCCTTGAGCCGTTCGGCCAGCAGCCGCGCCACGGCATCCACCGAGCCGCCTGGCGAGAAGCCGACGACGATGCGCATCAATGCGCCGTCCTGCGCCATGGCCGGCAGGCTGGCCATGCCGGCGGCGGCCAGCGCTGCGAGTCGGGTGTTGAAATGTCGTCGTTGCATCATCGTTTGTCTCCTGTTGTGGTGGTGGGGGAAATGGGAAGGCGCGAAGCATCAGATGCGGTCAAGTTGCCAGTCCAGCGTCTCCAGCGCCTCCAGCACCGGAGCGGGGTGCGGCGCGCGCTGCACGCCGCCCGCGTGGGGCACGAGGTCTCGCACAAAGCGGTGCAGCTGCTGAGCGCCCTCGCCCATGCGGGGCGGCCGTCGCAGGTCCACCGCCTGCGCGGCCACCACGAGCTCGACCGCCAGAATGGGCTTGCACAGCTGCGCCAGCTCGACCGCACGGCGTGCGGCCAGGCTGGCCATGCTCACGCGGTCGAGATTGCCGTTCGAGTGGCTGGAGCTGGGCAGTTCGGTCACCACCGGCGCGGCGAGCAGACGCGCTTCCGCCGTGATGCCCTTGTGCACCTGGGCCAGGCCGTTGAAACCGGGCAAGCCAATCTCATCCTGTGCCAGAAGGCCCGAGTCAAGCCCGGACCAGAAAGAGTCGACGAGCTTGGCAACACGCTCGGTCGAACTGGTGACGAGCGGCGCGATGCCGAGCCGCAAGGTGTCGAGCGACATCGACAGCGCCAGCATGTCGAAGTTGGCCACGGAGACCAGACGCTGCTCTTCGATGGACACCACCGGGTTGTTCTGGCTCGCGTTGAGTTCGATCGCAAATCGACCTGCGGCGAAGTCGTAGCTGTCGAAGGCATTGCCCAGCGTGAGCGGCAGCGACCGGAAGGACAGCGGGTCCTGCAGGTGCCGAGGGCCGCCGGCGCTCATCAGGTGGCTGCCATGCAGCTGCGCGGCGATTGCTTCGGCCGCCTGCCGCAGACCTTTGAACGGCCGTGAGCGCACGGCGACATCGGACACGATGGACGGATTGGCGCCGTAGCCCTCCATGCTGAGTGCGGCGACCCGCGGCCACGACGCCAGGATGTTCCCGAGGTCGTACATGGCCAGGGCGGCCAGGCCAATGGACACGGGGCTGGAGTTGATCAGCGCAATGGTTTCCCCTGCAGCCAGTTCGGTGCTCGCATACAGGTCCAGCGCGATGTTGGCCACGGCCGACATGTCGCTTTCGCCGGTCGAGCCCCAGAGATGGACCTTGAACTCACGCTGCGTGTTGAGCGCCTCAACCAGCAGGTGGGCCAGCACGGGCCGCACGCCCAGGCGGCCCGACGCCATGTTGTTGAGCATGACGACCAGCATGGCGCGCACCATCTCGCGAGACGCCAGCGGCCCCATGCCCATGTCGTGGGTCTCCAGCAAACGGCGATTGAATTCGCCATAGCGTGCCGGATCGAGCAGCGTGCCGGTCTTGGTGGCAACACTGCTGGTGACACCGTAGACCAGCTCGCCACGGGCAACGATACGGTCGACCACGGCGCGAGACGCTTCCAGGCGTGCCTGCGCGGCAGCCGTCAGCGCAACCTTGGCGCCATGCCGGGCGATCTGCACAACCTGGCGCGCGCACAGTGTCTGGCCATCGATATCGATCTGGGTAGGAGTCGCCATGGGTGGATCGGCTTGGAGCTCGGCAATCGTCGGTGAATGGGGCGTCGGAGCGGGAGCAGGCAGGGGCTGCAGCACCGGGCAGGGAATCGACCGCATTGGACACACAATGCGTCGGTCTGCGAATCAACTTTTGTTTGGCGACTTATTAGAAGAACTTCATGTACACCGTTTCTCAATACGTCTCTCTGCGCCAGCTTCGTGTACTGCTCTCGGTGGGTGACACCGGCAGCTTCAGCGCCACGGCCAACGCCATCGGCCTGACACAGTCGGCCGTCAGCCAGTCGCTGCGCACCCTTGAGGAAGCGCTGGAGATTCCGTTGGTGGACCGGACGACGCGGCAGGTGGTGCTGAGCGACGCAGGTCGACGGCTGGTGGGGCCGCTGCGAGAGGCGCTGGACCACCTGGACCGTGTGCTGTCGCAAGCCCGAACAGAAGCCTCGGCCACACGCGGTGTGGTGCGGCTGGCGTGCAGCCAGTCGGTCGGCGGCGACTTCCTGCCCGGCCGCATCAGCGCCTTGCACCGAGCCTGGCCCGATATCCGGCTGCAGCTGCGCGAACAGCCGCATGCCGATGTGCTGGAGGGCGTCACGCGCGGCACGGCGGAAGTCGGTCTCGTGGTGGGTGACAGCCTGCCCAGTGAACTCCATGGCACAGCGCTGCTGACCGAGCCCTACCACGTGTACTGCAGCCTGCAGCACCCGTTCGCGCGCCGGCAGCATGTGAGTGCCGCATCGTTGCGCTACGAGAAGCTGGTCCTTCTCGACGCCTCGGCCGGAGGCCGGTTCCAGCTGGACCGCTTTCTGCACTCGCACGATGTCGTGACGGCAGACGCGCAGGAAGTGACGCAGCCCGCGATGGCCATTGCGCTGGCGTGCGAGCAGGTCGGCGTGGCCGTGTTGCCCGGCAGCGGTCACGCCACGCTGGCGCGCGCGGACGGGCCCGGCGTGAAGGCGATCCCGCTCACGCCCGGCTTCGAGCGCACGATCTCACTGGTGACGCGCCGCAACACGGCTCTGTCTCCCGTCGTCGAACGGGCGGTGGGCGCGCTGGTCAACCCGTCCGGCGCAACGGACACGCCACCGAGCCAGCGCATGACGGTGGTGGTGCCGTTCCAGTCCAGTGGGCCGGCCGACCGATTCGGCCGCAGCTTCGCCGTGGAGCTGGCCAAGGTGATGGGGCAACCAGTGGACGTCGAAAACGTGGTCGGCCTCGGCGGCGTGCTCGGTGTGCACCGGGTCACACGTTCGGTGGCCGATGGCTGCACCATCGGCCTGGCCGGCACCGGCGCCACGGTGTTCGACCGCTTGCTCAATCAGGACGACGGACTGTTCGACGTATTCAGCGACATCACGTGCCTGAGCGGCATGGTCCGGATTCCCAACGTGCTGCTGGTGGGCAAACATGTGGCGGCCAACACGCTGGCCGAACTCATCGCCCAGGCCCGCCTGCGCCCGGACGGTTTCGCCACCGCAGCCATCGCGCGTGGGCCACTCGCGGTTCTGCCCGAGCTGTTCCAGAAACGCACCGGCACGCGCATGCTCTCGCGCCACTACGACGGACTGGTGCCGGCGATGGTCGACCTGGTGCGCGGCCGGCTCGACGTGTTGTTCGCCGAGATGGGCGGCAGCGTCATGGACGCCATCCGCAACCACGCGGTACAGCCCTTGATGATCGCCGGTCACCACCGCGCCCACGGCCTTCCCGATGTGCCCACGGCGGCCGAGTGCGACCTGCCCGACGTCGTTGCGGATGGCGGCTACTGCGTGGTGGCGCCGGCATCGTTTCCTGCCAGCAGGCAGATGGCGCTGCAGGCGCAGATTCACGCGGCACTGTGCTCACCGGCCATCGCAGAGGGTTTTCTTGCCCAAGGCGGAACGCCCGACCTGCGAACCGGCGCAGAGTACATCGCCTATGTCAGACACGAGCAGGCGCGCTGGGCGGCGTTGCTCGGGAAATCCTGAAACGGGCGCCGCGGCTCAGGGATAGAGGCCGGCCGCGCGGGCCCGCAGTCGGGCCAGCGCGTACACATCCTGCAGCCGCGGCACGGGCTGCCCCAAGGCCTGCGCACACTCGATCGGTGCGCCCAGGATCGCGTCCAGTTCCACACTGCGACCCGCATCCAGGTCCTGCAGCATCGAGCTGCGGATCGCGCCCAGCTGCCTCGTTTGCGCCATGCGCTGCTCGGCGGTGGTGTCCAGCGTGAGACCCAGGCGGCGGCCCAGGGCGATGCATTCGTCCATCATGGCCGCGAACAGCGCGCGCACGCCCTCGTCGTCCAGCATGCGATCGGTGGTCATGCCCGTCAGCAGGCTCAGCGGGTTGGCGCAGATGTTGCCCAGCAGCTTGTGCCAGATGTCGGTGCGGATGCTCGCACTGGCCACCGCGCCGAGACCCGCGTGTGCCAACACGTCGGCCCACAGGGTCGCGCGTTCGCTCACCCCGCCGGCCGGCTCACCAAGTGCCAGGCGCGCGCCAGCGCTGTGCACCACCACGCCGGGCTCAGGGCAATGGCACGAAGCCATGATCGTGCCGCCCAGCACGCGCGATACATCCACTGCCCGTTCGGTCTCGCCTTGCGGGTCCACGCGCGTCAAGCGCTGGCCCTCGAGCGGTTGACCGGGCACCAGGAAATACCACCAGGGCAATCCGTTGTTCATCGTCAGCACCGGCACGCTGGAGGCAAGCAAGGGGCCCAGCGTGGGCACCACGGTCGGAAAAACCTGCGACTTGAGCGAGAGGATCAGCAGGTCTTGTTCGCCCATCGCCTCGGGCGACGATTCCGCGCGCACCGCATAGGCCTGGGCCGGCGCGCCGCCGGTGCTGTAGCGCAAGCCGTGCTCGCGCAAGGCGGCCAGGGTCGCGCCACGCGCCAGCAGTGTCACCTCGTGCCCTGCCGCCGCCAGGCGCGCGGCCACGTGGCCGCCGATGGCGCCCGCGCCGATGATGCCGATACGGCGCGCTGGCACCGTTGGGGTTCGTTCCATGAAGGTCCTCGCGAAAAATTAAAGGTTGGCCAGGCGCGTGCTGATGAGCCGCGACAGGCCTTGCAACGGTTCAAGGTAACGCTCCACCGCCTGCTCGTTGCTCACGGCCGAGGCGATCCAGGTCATGCCGATGGTGGCCACCACGCGCTGGCCCTCCATCACCGGCACCGCCAGCGTGCCCGACACTGGGCGAATACCCGGCGCGCGCAGGGCATAACCTTGCTGCCGGATCTTGCGCAACGCGGTCAACAAGGCCGGCCGGTCTTGCGCCATCGCGTCTTCTTCGTTGGAGGACAGGCGCAGGATGTCGAGCAGCGCGCGCCGTTCCTCGCGCCCGCAGAAAGCCAGATACGCACGCCCCAAGGCGCGTCCCACCAGCGACAAGCGCATGTTGATGGTGGAATGCAGCAGGGACAGCGGAGAGTCCGGGATGGTGCTGTAGCGCACCACCACCGCGTCGTAGTCGGGCACCGCCACCGCCAGTGGCCACTTGATCTTGCGCGTCAGCGCATTGGCTGGGGCAGCCGCGGCCTCGACAATGCGCGGCTCACCGTGGTACCCCGCCGACAGCTGCTTCACGCCCGATGCCAGGGTGTAGGCACCGTATTGCGGCGCGCGCACCACCAGCCCCTTGTGCTGAAGCGTCTCCAGCAGGCGCACCAGCGTGGGCTTGGGGATGCCGGTTTGCTGGTGCAGCGTGTCCAGCGAGCTGACGGGGCTTCGGTTCAGCGCCAGCAGCACCTCCAGGGCACGCTCGACCGAGCGGATGGGCGCAAATGAGGCCACGGTCTGCCGCCTCGCCCGATCAAACCTTTTCCAGCACCACTGCGATGCCCTGCCCCACACCGATGCACATGGTGCACAGCGCATAGCGACCGCCCAAACGGTGCAGCTGGCTGGTGGCGGTGGTGGCCAGGCGCGCACCACTCGCACCCAACGGGTGGCCCAGGGCAATGGCGCCACCCCAACGGTTCACACGCTCGTCATCGTCCTGCAGGCCCAGGTCGCGCAGCACGGCCAGGCCCTGTGCGGCAAAGGCTTCGTTGAGCTCGATCACGTCCATTTGCGCCAGCGACAAGCCGGTGAGTTCGAGCACCTTGCGCGTTGCGGGTGCCGGCCCCATGCCCATGATGCGTGGTGCCAGGCCCGCGGTGGCCATGCCGACCACGCGTGCCTTGGGCGTGAGGCCGTTCTTCGCCGCCGTGGTTTCGTCGGCCAGCAGGAGCGCACAGGCGCCGTCGTTCACGCCGCTGGCGTTGCCTGCAGTCACCGTGCCATCGGGGCGCACCACGCCTTTGAGCTTGGCAAGCGACGCCAGGCTGGTCTCGCGAGGGTGTTCGTCTGCGTCCACCACGATCGCATCGCCCTTCTTTTGCGGAATGCTCACCGGCGTGATCTCGGCCGCCAGGTGCCCTGCCTTCTGCGCGGCAACCGCCTTGAGCTGGCTGGACAAGGCCATGCGGTCCTGCGCCTCGCGTTCGATCCCGTAGTCGGTGGCCACGTTTTCCGCTGTCTCGGGCATCGCGTCCACGCCGTACTGCGCCTTCATCAAGGGGTTGACGAAGCGCCAACCGATCGTGGTGTCGTAGACCGCGTTGTTGCGGCTGAAAGCGCTCTCGGCCTTGGGCATCACGAAAGGCGCGCGGCTCATGCTCTCGACCCCGCCAGCAATCATGAGCGTGGCCTCGCCAGACTTGATGGCACGCGCCGCCGTGCCCAACGCGTCAAGGCCCGAGCCGCACAAGCGGTTGATGGTCGCGCCAGGCACATCCATCGGCAGGCCTGCGAGCAAGGCCGCCATGCGCGCCACGTTGCGGTTGTCTTCACCGGCCTGGTTGGCACAGCCGTAAATGACGTCGGTGATCGCAGCCCAATCCACACCCGGGTTGCGCGCCATCAAAGCCTGCAGCGGCACGGCGCCCAGGTTGTCGGTGCGCACGCTGCTGAGCGCGCCTCCGTAGCGGCCAAAGGGCGTTCGAATGGCGTCACAGATGAAGGCTTGGGACATGGTGTCTCCGATGGATTGAAGGGTTCAAAAAGCGGGCTCAGTCCACCAGGGGCAGGCCGATCAGCCGTTCCAGCTCGGCGCGGTCCAGGCCCTCCACCGCGTCGATGAAGCGCAGGCCGTTCGGAGAGCACCCCAGCGTGGCCAGATCGGAGTACACGCGCTTGACGCAACCGAGTCCGGTCAGGGGATACGTGCATTGCTGCACCAGTTTGCTTTGGCCCTGCTTGGTCAGCAGGTCCATCATCACCCAGGTCTGGCGCGCGCCCACCGCCAGGTCCATCGCGCCCCCGACAGCGGGAATCGCACCTGGTTCGCCCGTGCTCCAGTTGGCGAGATCACCCGTTGCGGAGACCTGGAAGGCGCCGAGCACGCAAATGTCGATGTGGCCGCCGCGCATCATGCCGAAGCTGTCGGCATGGTGGAAAAAGCTGGCCCCCGGCAGCAGCGTCACCGGCTGCTTGCCGGCATTGATGAGGTCGTAGTCTTCCTCGCCCTCGGCAGGCGCCGGCCCCATCCCCAGGATGCCGTTCTCACTGTGCAACACCACTTCCACGCCGGCAGGCAGGTGGTTGGCCACGAGGGTGGGCATGCCGATACCGAGGTTGACGTATGCACCGTCGTGAATGTCGCGGGCCACGCGCTGCGCCAGCTCGACCTTCGTGCGTCTTGTGTAGTTCATGGAGTGTTCCTCGTTCAGAGTGCGGTCTTGAAACCACCAGCGCGTGTCGCGGTGCGGGCAATGCGCACAACCTGGGTGACGTGAATGCCGGGGGTCACCACGGACTCCGGATCCATGTCCCCGAGTTCCACGATCTCGTGCACCGTGGCCACCGTTTTTTTCGCCGCCATCGCCATCACCGGGCCGAAGTTGCGCGCGGCCATGCGGTAAGTGAGGTTGCCCCAGCGGTCGCCACGCTCGGCCTTGATCAAGGCCAGATCGCCACGGATCGGTGTCTCGAACACATACCCTTTGCCATCGATCACGCGGGTTTCCTTGCCCTGCGCGAGTTCGGTGCCGTAGCCGGTGGGCGTAAAGAAGCCACCGATGCCTGCGCCAGCTGCGCGCAGCCGCTCGGCCAGGTTGCCCTGCGGCACCAACTCAAGTTCAAGTGCGCCGCGGCGGTACAAATCGTCGAACACATGGCTGTCCGCTTGACGCGGAAAGCTGCAGATGACCTTGCGCACACGCCCTGCCTTCAGCAATGCAGCGAGTCCGGTGTCGCCGTTGCCAGCATTGTTGTTCACCACGGTCAGGTCGCGCGCGCCCTGGGCAATCAGGCCATCGATGAGTTCGCCCGGGATGCCCGATGTGCCAAATCCACCGATGAGCACCGTGGCGCCTTCCTGTGTTCCAGCCAGCGCCGCCTCCACCGAAGCGGCCAGCTTGTTGATCATGTCAATTCCTTTGAGTGCAGCACTGTTCGTATATCGAACATTTGTTCATAATAAGAATTATAGAAAACTTCCCCCGATAAAGCCATGCCATCCCTTCCCCCATCGCCCCGCCCCGGCGACACATACGTTCAGTCGTTCGCACGCGGACTTCAGGTTGTGCGCTGCTTTAACGCGCAGGCTCCTGAACAGACCTTGAGCGAAGTGGCCGAACGCGCCGCCCTCACGCGGGCCGGTGCGCGCCGCATCCTGCTCACGCTGCAAACGCTGGGATATGTCGAGTCGGACGGCAAGTGGTTCCGCCTGACGCCACGCATCCTCGACCTGGGCTTTGCCTATCTGTCCTCGATGCCGATCTGGGACCTCGCGGAGCCTGTGGTCAAAGGCCTGGTCGATCGCGTGAACGAGTCGAGTTCGATCGCCGTCCTGGATGGCACCGACATCGTCTACGTGATGCGCGTCCCGACACACAAGATCATGAAGATTTCGCTCGGCATCGGGTCGCGCCTGCCCGCTTTCTGCACATCACTCGGGCGCGTTCTTCTCGCGCAGCTGGACGACGCAGAGATCGTGCAACGCTTGCATGCCACGCCAAGAACCGCATGGACACGACACACAGTGACCGACCCCGAGGCACTCCTCAAGCGAATACAACAAGTGAGGCGCCAGGGATGGAGCGTGGTCGACCAGGAACTCGAGGAGGGCTTGATTTCGGTGGCTGCACCGATACACGGCGCAGACGGTCGCGCAAGTGCGGCCATCAACCTCAGCGGCCAGGCCAATCGCACCAACGCAAAGGCGGTGCAAGAGCAATTGCTGCCGTCCCTGCTGGATGCGGCGCAGGAGATCACACTACGACTGCAACGCAAAACCAGAATCGCCCGTTGACCACGGCGCAACGCGGCGCAACATCACGCCAGCGGCTGCCCATTTGATGAGCATGCCGTGCAAAGCCAGGCGGGCTGCGGCACGCCGCATTTGTCCCTGTACTTGTCCACAAGCTTGGGCACAGTTGCTGGGGAGAAGTCGAGACGCAGCGCAGCCGCGAAACCTGCGCAATCGACAGCCTTGTAGACCGCGCCGCGCAACGCCGTCAGTCCCGATTGCATGAAGGGCACAGACGAAAAAAAGCCCGCATGACGCAGGCTGAGAACGGTTTGAACCGTGAGAAGGTGGAGGCGCGATCCGGAGTCGAACCGGACTAACCGGATTTGCAATCCGGGGCATAACCGCTTTGCTATCGCGCCATCAGTATCGGGAGCACAAAACACCGATCTGAACCTCTGACAAAAAAGGGAAGCAGAGCTTCCCTTTTTGAATTTGGAGCGGGAAACGAGACAAGCACTAGAGCACTAAGTCTTTGATTTCCAACGCTTTGTTTCCACTGCATGAATCAGTGAAGCCACGATTCTAGCCTTGTTTTCACACACCGTCAACGAAGTCAGTCCAAAAACTTCTATCGACGTCTAGTGACTGCCACCAAGGTGGCAAGCGGGCGCACATGAAAGCTGGTCCGTCGCCCGAACACTGAGGTGGACAAAGATGGCTCAAACTCACGACCGTCAGGCCCTCGCCTTGGCTGTTTCGCCCAGCCGCTTGTTGACAGTCTCACGCCAAGCTGAAAGCTTCGCGATGTCCTGATCCAGTTCTTCCGGATCCGGGATAGGAAGTCGCCCTACGGCCGACGCGGCATCGTGTTCGAACTTGGAGCTCTTCGTCATCCCAGCGTCGACTTCCCGGTAGTCATCGGCTGTCACCACGACTGACTTCAGCTTCTGCGTCGAGACACCCTTGCCAAATCGATGTACTGCTCCGTTCAGAAGAACCTCCTCAATGCATCGCTCCCCAGCAAGCCGAAGCCTCCCGTATGCTCGCGTTCCCTCTTGCCGGAGCTCCAAGACGTGCTCCGTGGAATTTTGGCGTGCGGCATTTCGATCGCTGGCGCACGCTACACGGCGCGTCGAACGGTCCAAGCACATGGTTCCAAGCCGGAATAGCGGAATAGCTCAATCAAATTCGGTCTATCAGCATGCGTCCAGCGTCTCACCCAAACGCGGCGCGCATCACACAACGCTCTGGATACCCAAAATCAGACTTATCAGACCGTGAATCGAACAGGCGATACCAAATAGGTCTTGCTGAAGCAGTCGGTTGCCATAACGCTGACATGTGCGAAGGTGCAACACCCGTAGCGGTATGTAGTGGGTCGCAGGCATCGATTTTCATATTTTCACACCGAGCATTCGATTGCCATTTGTCCAGCGCGACGAGAAGTTGACCCCAGGTCATCGAGGGCGGCCTTCGTTTATTAACACAGCAACATCAACGGGCCGGCACTAGGCCGGCAGCATAGGAGTCAGTGATGTAGCACGCCCCAAAAGGAGCTGAATGCATGCATAAGGACCCGCCTAGGTCAAAGGTGTTCTACCGTCCCATCGAAGCAGCAATAAGGTGGGCAGGTCTTCTCAGGCACAAGCACGCGATCTTGTCTGGGATTTCATCGCTGCGACGCTTGCCTGTCACCCTCGACTGCCCGCGCTGGGAGGAGCTACGGCTGTGCAACGATCGGATCTATGACGCCATCTTCAACGGCGACCTTCGCTACGGCCGCGACGGCATTACTCAAAATGACGAATCGCTGTTCGACTCAGCAGAGCTGACCATCCGCCACATCGACCTCAAGCGCTGGATGCGAACACACTATCCGGAACACCGTCCTGCATTTTTGTTCAGCCGAACTGAGCGTATCGCGCACCCGGTCATCACCCTGGAAACCGGTCAGGCCATGCTAATCGAGCGTCGTGCGCTTAAGACCGAGCTGGAGCACTGCCGCCGTCAGCTTCAATCCCTTCAAGAGCGCAATGAAGGACTTCTGAAACAGTCATCAAGAATCCCGGCTTGCAACCAATGCCCGATTAGCGAGCGGGCCGAGGCCACATACCTGAACATAGTGGGCGGCATGCTGGACCTGATGCTTGGTCAATCTCCTGCGGGAACTGCGTATTCAACTTTCCGAACGCAAGAGGCGATCGTTTCTGCCCTCATTGCTCACCACGGAGGTGCGATGGGCATTGCCGAGAGGACTCTGCAAGGGAAGTTTGCCCTCGCCCGCCGACGGCTTCGCGACTCTATCTCGGATGGATGGTTCGGCGACAGACACCCGGGCAAATGAAGCGGGGGCTACGAGCGAGCGCAGGCGGTGCACAGATTCATCCGTGGTCCCCAATTCAGCACTTTAGAACTTCTCCCATTTGCCTGGTTGCTGGCCGGTCGCCACGTGCGCTGAGTTCGCAGGCATGGTCCGCCTCAGCACTGCATGCACAGATCGCACCGACCTATTCGGAACGGAAGTGAGGATAGGCGTTGCCCGTGGTGCACCAGCGAATGCCACATCATCTTTCATGCAACGGCCTTGCGCCGAAGACGCATTTGGCAAGTTCGCAGAGGGCTCAGTCCCAATCTGGAAAACAGCGACAGCCCGCACCAGATCAGCGGCCTGCGTCCGCAGGCTGCTGGAGGCTGCGGCCATCTCTTCAACCAGGGCCGCGTTCTGTTGGGTGGCCTGGTCCATTTGCGTCACTGCTTCGCCAACCTGCTGGACGCCGGCACTTTGCTCGATGCTCGCCGAACTGATCTCGCCCATGATGTCCGTCACCCGGCGAACTGCAGATACGACCTCTGCCATGGTTGCACCCGCCTGATCGGCCAGGACAGATCCATGTTCCGCTCGATCCACACTCTCGGAGATCAGATTCTTGATCTCCTTGGCGGCCGTAGCACTGCGCTGGGCCAGACTCCGAACCTCTGAGGCCACGACAGCAAAGCCGCGTCCTTGCTCCCCCGCGCGTGCTGCTTCGACTGCAGCGTTCAACGCCAGGATGTTCGTCTGAAAGGCGATGCCATCTATCACACCGATAATCTCTGCAATCCTGTTGCTGCTCCCTTGGATCTCCCTCATAGAGCCAACGACCTGACCAACAACATCGCCGCCCTGGCTTGCAATGGTCGAAGCTTGAATTGCCAACTGATTGGCCGCCTTGGCGTTGTCAGCGTTCTGGCTCACCGTGGAGCCCAATTGCTCCATCGACGCGGCAGTCTCTTCCAGCGCGCTGGCCTGGTTCTCGGTCCGAGCGCTCAGATCAGAGTTTCCGGAGGCAATCTGATCGCTAGCAGAAGCCACGCCGTGCGCGCCAGCCCGCACCGAACCGACAGTGTCGGACAGCATTTTGTCCGCAACGGCTATATCTTCAACCAGCTCCGCGAGCTCATCGCGGGAGATGGGCTTCGGCACGCGCCCCAACTCCCCCCGAGCGATCGCGCGTGCAGCGTCACGTGCCAGACCGAGCGAGTTGCGAATGGCGAAGTACATGGCCATATAGAGGTAGATGGTCGCGAATATGGCGATAGCCGTCGCAGCGATGAGGAGGTTCCGGGTCCACAATGCATCATCACGCTCATGCTCCAAGAGATCTGCGAGCACCACGCGATTATTCTCCACTAGATTCCAGGCGGCATCGATCGTGGGTTTTGCCGCGTTGATCGCCTGTTCGGTAGATTGCGCAATGGTCTCCGCCGACGTGAAGTTCTGTCTGATGTACGCGAGATACATCTTCGATTGGCTCTTCAGCTCCGCGAAGCTAGGGCCAATGGTGTCCTTGACCACTGCGTTTGACTGCATCGACTGACCCAGCATCGCCTCAACATTTCCGAAAGTATCTGCCAATCTGGCTTCAGTGATTTCATAGAAGACCTTGTCAGCTGGCGTAAGACTTCCACGACCAACGTTGAGTACCGAATAGGCTGCGATACGCACCGCGATCCCGGCTGTACTCGGCGTGCTGTTCACGAGGGGAAAGCCCAGATAAAACATCGTAAAGTCTTTCTCCAACGACAGGCCCGACGAGTCGCCCAGCTCGCGCATGACTGCATACAGACGCCCGTATTCGGGGGCGTGAGCAGCAAATCCCTTCTGCGAGAAGCTCGCATCTAGGGGCAGTTGCTGCACCGTCCTCTTCACTTCCTGCCAACCTTGCCGCATCCCTGCGACCTGTTTGGTCATGTCGACCTGTTGGCGCGCGGCTTGCGTCTGCGCTTCAATCTCCTCAAGTTTTCTGTCCACAACCTTTGATTGCGCATCAAAGCGTGATCGAACCGACTCGTCTCCCTCCTTGGCCGTGATGACGACATGCCGGCTGTCGATCAACACCTTATTCCAATCGACCAGGCTCTTCATCAGCGATACAGCGACTTGTTCCGCTTCTAGGCCACGAAGGCGCTGATGGGCAAGCCAAGCTTCGTTGATCCCGAAGTAGAGCAACAACGCGAAGCCCAATAGCCCAGACGCTGCAAATTTGGCGGGAAACCTGATCCGCTGCATCAACGCGATGCCTGGCGCAAAAAAAAGACTCATGCGTCCTCCATGAAGTGATCGCCTTGGCCTATCCCCAGCCAAGGTTGTTTGCAACTGACCGCAAAGCCTGAGCGCAGCGGCAACCCAATGCCGATACGGAGCAACGCTCTCCACACTGCTCGCAGGCAGGCTTCGGGCCGCAGAGGTCCCAGTCCTTCTGTCTTAGCGCAGCATGGACTTGGATACCGTTCAACCAAATGTCCTCGAATTAGCAGCCGACAAAGGCGCTACGTGACGAGGCCAGTACAACATCACTACGACACATTTTCGAAATTCTTAAGGTTATTTTTAACTCTTTTTTTCTCACACCATCCGACGCAGCGTCCGCGAGTGGCTCCACATTCCACGGATGCAAGCTTGTATGTGCGGTCTTGGAAACCGCATTTGCGGTGTACTTCGACAGCCATGTCTATTGAATGGAGGTCACGCCAACGAACGCCACTGAGCGTTAAGGAGTGACCCACATGTCGCAGACACCCGTACTGCAGCCGGGCGAGCGCCGCATCCTGCGGCTTGACGAAGTCGAGGCCAAATCAGGCTTCAAGCGCGCCCACATCTACGCTCTGATGAAAAAGGGACAGTTCCCCCAAGCACTGCGCCTGGGGGTGCGCGCCGTCGGCTGGGACTCGGCCGAAGTGGATCTGTGGATTGGGGAACGCTTGAAGAACCGGGCGCACTCGCCCGCTCTCACGCACAACACCTGAGGAGATTGCCATGAAGGTCATCTCCGTCATTTCCACCAAGGGTGGCGTCGGCAAGACCACCACCGCGGCCAATCTTGGAGGATTGGTCGCCGACGCTGGGTTGCGCGTGCTGCTGATCGATCTCGATGTCCAGCCAACCCTGTCGTCGTACTTCGAGCTGACGCACCGGGCCACGGGGGGCATCTACGAGTTGCTGGCCTTCAACGAGCAACGCCCCGAGCAACTGATCTCGCGCACAGTGGTCGAGGGGTTGGACCTGATTCTGTCGAACGACGACCGCGGCGAGCTCAACACCTTGTTGCTGCATGCGCCAGATGGCCGCCTGCGCTTACGCCACCTGTTGCCGACGCTGGCCCCTCGGTATGACCTAGTGCTGATCGACACCCAGGGCGCCCGCAGCGTCATGCTGGAGATGGCGCTCCTGGCCTCGCACATGGCGCTCTCGCCCGTCACACCGGAGATCCTGGCGGCGCGAGAGCTTCGACGGGGCACCTTACAACTGATAGAGGACATCGCGCCATACCGTCACCTTGGCATCGAGCCGCCGGCACTGCATCTGTTGATCAACCGCGTTCACACTGTCTCGTCAAACGCCAGGCTGATCCAGCAGGCTTTGCGCGAAATGTTCCAGGGACATGTTGGTGCGGACGTCCTGGACACCAACGTCCCAGCGATCGAGGCCTATCCGCGCGCGTCAACGCGAGGCCTGCCTGTGCACCGGATCGAGTTCCGGAAGCCACCCGGCCGAGTCGCTCCCGCCGCGTTGGACACCATGCGCGCACTGGCAAGCGAACTGCTACCGACCTGGAAGGAACGATTCACACGGGTCACAGGCAAGTCTCCGGAGATCAGAGGGGGCGGCCATGGCGAACGCGCATGAGCTGGCTCGCGGTCACAAACGGCTGAAAACGCTGATCGAATTTGCGGTCGCTGAAGGCTGGCACGTCAAACGCACACCGGGAGGCCACCTGAAGTTCACCAAGGTCGGCTGCGCCCCCATCTACACCAGTTCAACGGCAAGCGATCACCGTGCAAGTCTGAATGCGCGTTCGCAGATCCGACGGGCCGATCGAGAAGCCGGTGACCGCACGTTGGGCGATCCCCAGGGAAATCGCCATGGCTGACATGACTCCGCAGGACATGGCCAGCAAACTGCTCGCTGCGGGATTCCAGCGCAACGGCCCATCCGCCACGACGCTGAGCGATCCCATTGCCGACACGCCCATGGTCGTGACACTGGACCAATTGCGGCCCTACGACCATGATCCGCGCGTCAAACGCAATCCAGCCTACGAGGACATCAAGGCCTCGATCCGCGAGCGCGGCCTCGACGCACCGCCGGCCATCACCCGCAGGCCCGGCGAAGAGAACTACATCATCCGCAATGGCGGCAATACCCGGTTGGCGATCCTGCGCGAGCTCTGGTCCGAAACCAAGCAAGAACGCTTCTATCGCCTCTCGTGCCTATTCCGGCCCTGGCCGGAGCGCGGAGAGATCGTTGCCCTCACCGGACATCTGGCCGAGAACGAGCTGCGTGGGGGCCTGACCTTTATCGAGCGCGCCCTCGGTGTCGAGAAAGCTCGCGAGTTCTACGAACTGGAGGCAGGCAACCCATTGAGCCAGTCGGAGCTGGCCAGGCGGCTGTCAGCCGATGGCTACCCCGTACAGCAGTCGCATATCAGCAGGATGCAAGATGCTGTGCACTATCTCCTCCCGGCCATCCCAAGCGTGCTCTACGGCGGATTGGGACGACACCAGGTGGAACGCATTGCAGTGATGCGCAAAGCCAGCGAGCGCATCTGGGATCGATACGCGGCCTCGCGCAAACCGACATTTGGCTTCGATGACTTCTTCCTCGACGTGTTGGCACAGTTCGATGCGCAGCCGGACGACTTCTCCGCCCAGCGTGTCCAGGATGAACTGATCGGCCAGATGGCAGAACTTGTGGGCGTCGACTATGACACCCTGAGCCTGGACCTCAATGAGAGCGAGAGCCGTCAGCGCGCGTTGATCAGTGACCCGATCTCGGCCCAACAGCACGCTGCGGCGACGCAGGGACAGACAGGGGCATCAAGT
The DNA here is from genome assembly GCF_001571225.1 of Hydrogenophaga palleronii NBRC 102513. GTDB lineage: Bacteria > Pseudomonadota > Gammaproteobacteria > Burkholderiales > Burkholderiaceae_C > Hydrogenophaga > Hydrogenophaga palleronii. The sequence goes on along the minus strand of NZ_BCTJ01000004.1, from coordinate 109,758 downwards.
CCGTCGCGAACCTCACCACCCGAGGAAAGACGTCCGCCCACAGAGAGCTCAACGTCTGCTGCGCAAGCAGCCGCAGGTGTTACGGGCCGATCGCCAGAGCCGACGCCGGTACCGCCCACCACCTCATTCAACACTCGATCATCCGACGACGAATCTCCCAATGCAGGCCTCGCTGCTGGAGTTCTGGTACAGGAGCACATCGTCTCCCCCGCGCCGACGACAGAGCGCCTGCAATCGATCCAGCGCCTGGTCGCAGGGCAACTCGGCGATACGTTGCCGCCGGACTTCGAGCACAACGTGCTGCAGGCCATTCCCGTCCAGGCCGGCGGGCTCTACCCGATCTCCGATGTCTGGTACATCGATCCCAGTCTTGACCTTCCCGAGCACCTTCGCGTTCACATCGCGCAATTTGCTCGCGAGATTGCGGACGAGGTATCGCTCGCTGATCGGATCGTCCCGTGCGACGACGGCATCGGGTTCCAGTGCCAACCCGCATCTGGCGCGTCGCGGATCGGGTCAGATGTCCTGATGCTTCTGGCATCCCTCAGCGGGCAGGGATCTGCCGCGGAGTTGGAGCGTCTCCCCCATTCCCTGCCGCAGCTTCTGCACGGCAAGGGTGATCCGACCAAGCGGCTGAGCGACACCGCTCTGGTCAAGCTGTTCCGACTGCTGCGCCTGGCTCGCCGACTACTGGATCTCGTGTCCGGCAGCAGCGATCCAGGCTCATGAGCGAAGGAGGCTAGCCATGTCGACACCCCATCCGCTCAATCAAGCCGTCATCGCCCAGGCTCTGCATGACCTGCGCAATGGGCAATTGCGCCGCTGCAAGGCGATGGGGTTCGGCGATGACGACCTGGACGCGCTCAAGCACCCGGCCCTCATCAGCGTGTTGGCCAATGCATCCGTGTCCTGGTGCTCCGTATCCATCAATCGAGAGGTGCTGCGTCGCCTGCTCGTCCAGGCGCTCGACGTGGAGAAGGAAATTGCGACCGTTGACCGCATGCTGCGCCTGGGCGCGAGCACCGAGATGGTCAGCCGCTTCTACGGTCTAACCCATCAGGAAGTCGCCCTGCGCCGCGAGATTCTGAGCCTGCCCAAACGCAAAGGTCGGCATCCTGTGCTGGACGAAACACAAGACACGGAGCTGTGGCAACGCTGGAAAGCGCTCACTGCGCAGCAGGCTGTGGAACGCGCCGATGAGGCATCGCTCCTGGCCGCCGCCATGGATCTCGCAGAAGGCATGGCCTTGCCCCTGTCGGTGGTCTGGGCCACCATCAAGTCCTGGGTCGACCAGGGACTGGTCTAGGTCATGGCGGTGGATGATGAGATCCAGCGCCGAGGCCCCGTTCCGCTATCAGACCTGTTCGATGGCGCCTTGAAGACCCTTGCGGCCCAACAACAGGCCGCGCCCGCACCCGCCCCCACGGATGCCTTCCTCTACAGCGGCAACCGTCACGAGAGCGTGCCCCGCGCACTGTTTCTGGATCGACGGCTCACACCCCTGGAGCGCAACGCCTGGCAGGTGTTTCGCTTGCTGCTCAACGACGACGGGCTCACCGCATTCCCCACCTATGAGCAGCTCAGGCCCTGGCTGGCGTCCATGCCCTGTGGTCCGCAAGCCTCGCACGAAACCGTTGCCCGCGCCTTGACCCTGCTGCGCCTGACACGCTGGCTCAGCCTCGTTCGCCGGCGACGCGATGCCAAGACCGGCCGCATCCAGGGCAACCTCTACGTCCTGCATGATGAGCCCCTGACACCATTCGAGGCCATGCAACTGGATCCTGACTACCTGGGTCTGGTCAGCCATGCCCTGAGCCATTCGGCCAAGGCCGTTCAAGCGGTCGGCATCCAGACTCTCAAGGACATTGCCGAAGACCCGATGCTCAGCGGCCGCGCGCTACCGACCCGCCTGCAGGTGCTCACGCGCCGCATGGCCGAGGGCGGCTGGCCCCCTGAAAGTTATCCACAGGACGACACCCGCCACGATTCCGAAGAAAGGCCGAATCGCCCACTTCGGAATATCGATGCCCCGTCTTCGGAATCCGAAGCAGGGGCGAAACCCGCACAAAACGCCTCTCTTCGGAATCCGAAGGAGGACCGTACAGTACGTAAGGAAAGTATTAATAAAGTACGTACTACCGCGCGGGCGCATGCGCTGAACGGCCTGCAAATGCCCAAACGCTTCACCGACCTCAAGCCCGAGCAGCAAGCGGGGGCCATGGTGGCACTGCAACAGGTCCAGGAGTCCATGCGCCAGGCCGTCCTGGACGAATGGGACGCCCGCTGCAAGGGCAGCTCGATCCGCAACCCCGCCGGCTATCTGTTCGGCATCGTCCAGCGCGCCATCCGAGGCGAGTTCAATGCGTGGGCGGGTCAGGCAAAGCCGGCCGCGGCTCCTGCTTCTCCGACGCCAACGCAGGAGCCGCGCAACGTCGTTCCGCCGGAAGTGGCCCGCCAACATATCGAGCGGCTGCGCAACTTGCTGAGCAAGAGCTGAGGCCCGGCTCGCAGATGTCCTTGGATGTCCATGGAGCTATCCCCTGGGGATAGCTGTCATTGTCTCTGTTCCGCCTATGCCTCGGGCTCCTCCTGCCAATACACGTAGTTGAACAAGGCGTCCAACTCGGTGAGATTGGCCAGTCCCAATTCTGATTGGACGGATCGCGCGTGCTGGCAGTAGCGCGCATAGAGATCGCCATCGACGTTGGACTTCGTCGGGTGGTCCGGGTAGCCACCGAACCCTGCGACCGCAAGGCCCGTCACTGCATTCTGGTTCATCACCGCATACCGCCGGTTGTCCAGCGCATGCAGGATCTCGGTCAACAGGTTGATACCAGCCCCAGTGATGTTCTCGAAGTGCGCGTGCAACAGCTCGAAGGCCTCGGCCGGCGCCAGGCCGGGCTGGCCTGCAATATCTGCAATGGCTGCAAGGAATCGCGCAGGCGCTCTGGCAACGCGGGTTTTGGCGCGGTGCAGTCCCCCCGAATGGAATGTGCTGATCAGTGCTTCATAGCGCGGAAGGAAACTCCGAGCGCCGCCCTTGACGGTTATCGCCAAGTCCTTGATCTGGCGTCGCGCCAACCTCAGGTTGGAACTGCGCATTAGCTGCTGTGCGGCAAATCCATGGGGCGAACCGTCGCGCCTCATTTCCGCCAGTTGGTCCGCCAACACCGTCATGTCCTGCACGTCATCACGGGAAACGCGATCAGCCCGCTTCCTTGCCATTTTGCGCCAGGCATCGTGGATCGCAAACTCGATCGCATACGCATCGATGCGCTTCTTGGTTGCCAGGACAAGCGATTCTTCGGCGACGAGCACATCGAAGTACGCCTGGACCTCTGCAAACAATGTGGGGTCCGGGCCGTCGACCAGTAGCGAAGCTTCGTGGTTGTCGCCGAGACCACCAGCCGTCAGGTTGGCCGACCCCACGATCACCGTGCACCGCTTGGGCTCCTGGGTCGCGTAGATCTTGGGATGGAATGTCGCATCGCCGGTGCTCAAGTAGAGCTGCATAGCGCTGCGCTTCGACAGATCGAACAGCTTGCGCAACAGCTGCGGCTCGCTGAGGTGGAAGCTCAGCCCGACCGCGACCCGGGCCGACATGCCGCGGTCCAGCGCCTGCTCCAACGGTGTCAGCAACTCTGATAGCGCGGAGACCTTCGCAAACGCCACCATGCACTCGAAATGTTGGGCACGCCCGAGCATCTCCAGCACAGCATCCGCATGAGATCGCTGCTCACCATTCAAAACCAGCTTGGCACTACTCCCCATCCGCTCCTCCGTCTTCGAAGCAATCAGTTGTCGGTATCAGAGCTTCATCGTAACCCGCTGGGTTGCAACGCTCGATGGAGGTCCGTGGAGCTATCCCCTGGGGATAGCTGGCAGCGGCTCGCGACACGCCGAGAACGCGGAAGGCTCCAGGTTCCATTTGTTGACTGACGAGCTTCCCCAACGCCGGGAAGCTGGCGGCTCGTTTCCCAACAGCGAGCCCACACCATGGCAACCAATGAACCCTTGCAGTTGAATCTCGGGTCGCTTCGCAGCGCGATGTCGCTGACGCTGCACACCCATCATGCTTCCCGTATCTGGCATGGCCGCGCCGCAGGCGACGGCCGAGCGGCCATCGTGGGCCTCAACGGCTACGTCTCGGTCATGAACAAGATGAAGCGCGGCGCCGAGCAGGACGACCCGTACTCCGACTGGTGGATGCTGCGTATCGAAGAGAAGCTCGATCAGACCAAGACCGCCCTGCAGGCGCTGCGAGAGCAGGTTGATCAGGCCCTGGCCGGTGTGCCGACGGCACTGACCCTTGGCGAGAACCTCAATGTGCAGCCCGTCAAGCTGCCCTTGTTCGTCAATGCCCAGTTGGGCTTCGCTGCGGTCTACCTGCTGGCCGACTACGACGACATCGCCCGCAAGCTGATCCTGGCCCACCACACCGCGCTGATCGACCGCAGCACCCTGGAACGTTGGCTCAACGATGGCGCTCATGCGCTCCGCAGCCTCTTCTCGCTGGCGCAGCAATTCAGGTACTCGGGCACGACGCGCGACGACTTCGCTGCGAAGAATGCAGCAGCCCGCGCGGCCCTGGAAAAATACGGCGAGCTGCCGCAGGACGTACTGGAAGGCACGCGCCGCTCCCGCTTCGCGCCGCCGATCTCGCGCCGCGGCCTGCAGCAGCGCGACGCCGCCGAACCCGCCGCAGCCGAAAGCACCGACGCTGCGCCAGTGCCATCCGCGACTGCAGCAGATGCCGAGGACGAGCCAGCATGACGGACCCGGGCCTGGGGCAATACGCCCACTTCCGTCCGCTGGAACAGGCGGACTTCGTCAAGCTGGAACAGGCAGCCTATCTAAAAGGCCTTTTAAAACCTTTTAAAGGTAAGGGGACTCTCGAGGTCTGGGCCAGTCAATGTCACGCGCAAAGGGACCAGCTCATCGCTCTGGCGCAACGGCGCGTGCTGCGGCAAGCCACCGGGCATCCCTTTAACCTGCTGCCTGCGGAGCTGGCCCAGCAGAAGACTGGCGCAGGCACGACCTTTCTGCGCTGGCGCAGGCCAGACCGGTCCGCCATGGGCGTGGCGCTGTGGCAGGAAATCATCGCCAGCACCGCCACGCCGGTCAGCCTGCTGGCCGACCTGCATGCCCTGGAGCAGCAGCGCATCGTGCTGAACATGCAGATCAGCCTGCTGCACACACTGGGCCGCCAGGCCCAGGACTGCGCCAACAAGATGGCCCAGGCCGAACTCGCGTACCTGCGCCGGGTCCAGGGCGCCGCTACCGCCGCACGCCCCGGGCATCTGCCACAACCCTGACGGCCAGCATCCCTCCCGCATTGGCCGTGGGCCAGGCGGGCTCTTCCCCCACCAAGGAGATTTCAATATGAGCACCCATTTCTACGGCGAAGGCAACATCGGTTCCACCCCCGACTTCCGCGAGTTCGCCAACGGCAACGACGAGCCCAATCGCTTGCTGCGGCTGAACGTCTACTTCGACAACCCGGTGCCGAAGAAGGACGGCACATTCGAGGACCGCGGTGGCTTTTGGGCACCGGTTGAGATCTGGCACCGCGACGCCGACCACTGGAAGGATCTGTACCAGAAAGGCATGCGTGTCATGGTCGAAGGCCGCACGGTCAAGGACGAATGGGAGGATGCCGAAGAAAACGAACGCACCACGTTCAAGATCGAGGCCCGGCGCGTGGGCATCCTGCCGTTCCGCGTGGAATTGGTGAAGCTCAGCGTCAAGCCTGCAAGCGAGCAGGACAACGACGCACCGTGACCTGTAGGGAGCAGTACGACGTGTTCTGCTCCCGCCCCAACTAGTGGCTGACGAATTATCCCCAGGGGATCGCTCCACCAACGTCCACTGAGGTTTTTTGCGGCGGCCTAGCAGAAGCTCCTGGAGACGCCGCATGACGCCCGGCTACAAGACAGCGCGTGCGCGGATGTGAGCCCCTCAGAACACGCGACTGTTCCTGCCATCCCGCAGGCGACGCTAACACGTTGTTCGATCTACCACTGGCAAGACCGCCCCACCCCAACCATCCAGGAGGCCGCATGCGATTGCCGTTCGAGCTAGACCCGCAAATCATTCATCACATCATCTACAGCCAAGCCGGCTCCATCGGTAAAGCCATCATCGAGCTGCTGATGAATTCGGTAGACGCCAACGCCTCCTCCGTGCAGTTGTCACTGAGCCGTGAGGGCTTCGTCTGCTGCGATGACGGCCATGGCTTCGCCAGCCGGGAGGATGTCGTACGGTACTTTGGCCGCTTTGGCACCCCTCACAGCGATGGCGACGCCGTCTATGGCCGCTTCCGCCTTGGTCGGGGCCAGATCATGGCGCACGCCAAAACGGTCTGGCGCTCAGCGGCGTGGATGATGACGGTGGACACCCGCACCATGGGCTATCACTACGATCTTGAGGTTCTGGACGCGGCGCTACACGGCTGCGAGATCTCCGGTGAGTGGTACGAACGCCTCACCGACATGGAACTTATGACCGCCCTTCAGGAGGTTCGCGACCTCGTGCGCTACACCAGCCTGTGTGTCGAGTTAAATGGGCAGCAGATTACGCGTGATCCTCGTGCAGAGCATTGGGATGCCGAGGACGAATTCGCCTGGTATCGCGCGAAGGCGGACGGTGCCGTCTCGATCTACAACCTTGGCGTCCTCGTTCGCCATGACCCAGGCCACATCTGGGGAGCTGGGGGCCTGATCGTCTCCAAGCAGGCCATCAGCCTCAACGTCTCCAGGACCGAGATACTGCGCAAAACCTGCAAGGTCTGGAAGTCCATTGCCAAGAAATTCGGGCAGATGGCGGACCAGATGGCAGCGCGCCTCGGCGATCACCGCAAGACCGAAGCCCGGCGCGAACGCTGCGCCCGCGCACTACTGGCAGGCGAAGCCAGCATGGCAATCGCCTACTGCGAGGAAGAAGTCGTTACGCTGTTGCCTGGCAAGCGGCACGTGTCATTGGCGGAGTTTCTGCGCAAATGCCGCTACAGCCACAACAAGCAGCAAGGTGGGCAGTTCGCTGTGGTGGATAGCGCCCTTGATGTCCCCAAGGGTGAAGCCATCGCCCGGGAAGGCATCGCCGTGATCGTTCATCCCGCCACCCTGGACCGCTTTGGTTGCTACAACGCTCAGGACTTTGTGGATTGCGTCGGCAGAATCCACATCAACCTGCATCGTGATGTTGAGCAGGCGGGCACTACCTTCTGGGGTCTTGGCAGTCTCTATGTGCCCCGGTTGATCGCATTCTCGACACTTCGCGACGCCTTCGTCGAACGCACGTGCATCGTGAGCGAGGCGGCCACACTGGATCGGGAAACAAGGCGTGCTTGGACAGCGCTGCGTTGGTGCCTGCAACACTATGGCGCGCTATGCACCGGTGCTCGCGCAACCCGTGGCGGTCATACCCGCGGCGGCAAGACCCTGCACATTCTCCTGGGAAGCTCCAACGCCGCCGAGGCCTGGACTGACGGAAGCAGCTACATCGCGATCGACGCCACCATCGTGCGCCGGCTCAAATCCAGCCCGATGAGAACAGCCTCGTACATCTTCTCGTTGATAGAACACGAGATTGCCCATGAAGGCGATAGTCTTGAGTGCGGACATGACGAGGCGTTCTACCAGCGCTTCCACGACCTCAATCTGCGCCACAGCGAGCAGCGGCAACGTTACATGCACATGTGGATGATGAAGTACACCACGAGCCTGGAAACCGAAGGGAAGCGGACTCGTGGCGAGATCTGGCGGGAGCGCTATCTTGTCGATCGCGCCGGCAACGGTCGCGAGCAACGTGGGCTCCCGCGACTTATCGAAGACGTCAGCGGCGATCCCGTCGTACTCGATTCGCCAGCCGACGAAAACATGGCCTTCATCGGCAGGATCAACGCGAGTCTGTCCGGTCTAAGTGCTGAGACCACATCACCAGATTGGCCAAGTGTCCTGGAGCGCGCCGCATCCGACCAAGCGTTGATCGCCGGCCCGCAACTGGCCGAGCCTTGCCTGCAATCTGCAGTGCAGCGGGCATCCGGCGCCGGCGATCGCTGAATCCGGGGCGGCACACGGTCACCGCAGATCCGAGGCACTTGCACCAGGACATGCGTATTAGCCTCTGTGCGACTCTGAAAGTTAATCGGCATACTGGTGGTAATTCAGTCAAGGGATTCCATTCATGATCAGCCACAGAACCCGATATTCGCTGGCCCAGTTTCTTTCGATCCAGGAAGCCGCCGTCTCCATCGCGCTATTCAGCAAGTATGGCGCCCATCATCTCTCTCTGTATCCGGCTCAGTTGCTGAACGGCATCATGAATATCGTGCGTGACCAGAACGACGAAACGTTGCTGATGGTCCTCAAAGAGATCGTCGCGACACCTGGCAACCTGCGCGCCAAGATTTCTCCTAAACATGTTTTCGACGAGCGCATGCATGACCTAACCCAGTGCCTGTTGATCGACGGCTACCTCGCGCAGGACAAAAAACTGCTGCAAGCCGACCCTTCCATAGCGGATGCGGCACCTGTGGAAGACGATCTGATTGCAGCCTTGCGCAGTTCAGGTGCACCTCGGTGCGAGGGGATCATCGGCAAGATCAACGACTCGGCAGAAGCTTTCCGTGCAGCGCTGCCCGACTACAACGCGGCATTGACCAATGTGCGCGTCGCCCTAGAAACTCTCGCAGGGGATGTCGCAGCAGACACCGCACGGCAGCAGCAGATTACGAGCACATACGATCCGACCAAGTGGGGCGAGATCATCGCGTTCCTGCGCAAGCACGGCGAGATCACCATCGAAGAAGAAAAAGGCCTGGTTGGAGTCTATGGCTTCCTCAGCCCGGGCGCTCACCGTCCGCTCGGCATCCCCGAAAACCAGATGGCCCGCTTGGGACGGTCCTTCGCACTCAACATGTGCTGGTTCCTGCTGCAGAACAGGCTCGCCCACCGCAGCAACTGACCTCGCGCCACGGCGACTTCGTCGCCGTGCAGTTAGAGCGCGAATTCACCGATCAATCCGCGGGCACAACGCGATCTCCCGCCATCCGCGTTGTTTGCTGCCCGTAACGCAATCTCTCGACATGCTTGCGCCCATGAACAACATCATGTGGGTGAGGCGGCATGCGGCTATTTCTCTGCGAGAAGCCCTCTCAGGGCAAAGACATCGGGCGCATCCTGGGGGCCACACAGCGCGGCGAAGGATGCTTGAGCGGCACAGGTTTCACCGTCACCTGGTGCATAGGCCATCTCGTGGAGGCCGCCCCGCCGGAATCCTATGGAGAGCAGTTCAAGCGCTGGTCCATCGAGCAGTTGCCCATCATTCCCGAGCGTTGGCGCGTCGAGGTCAAACCCAAGACGGCAACGCAGTTCAAAGCAGTCAAGCGCCTGCTCGCGCAGGCTACCGAGCTGGTCATTGCGACGGACGCGGATCGCGAGGGTGAGCTGATCGCCCGCGAGATCATCGAGCTGTGCGGCTACCGAGGCCCGATCCAGCGGCTGTGGCTATCGGCGCTCAATGACGCGTCCATCCGCAAGGCACTGTCCTCCCTCAAGCCATCGGCGGACACGCTGCCGATGTACTTCTCCGCACTGGCACGTTCTCGCGCGGACTGGCTGATCGGCATGAACCTCAGCCGGCTGTTCACGGTCCTGGGTCGCCAAGCTGGCTACGAGGGCGTGCTCTCGGTGGGGCGCGTGCAGACACCCACGTTGAAACTGGTCGTGGATCGCGATCGTGACATCGCGCGCTTCGTCTCCGTACCCTATTGGGTTGTCGAGGTAGCTCTCAGCGCTACATCGGCCACCTTCACGGCCAATTGGCAGGCACCGCCCGCTGTCTGTGATCAGAACGGCCGCTGCCTTCAAGAGGCGGTTGCCCGCAAAGCACTGGAGCGCATCCGCTCGACCGGCTCGGCTCAGGTCAGTTCTGTGGTAACCGAGCGCGTCCGGGAGGCTCCGCCGCTTCCGTTCGACCTGGGCACGCTGCAGGAGGTCTGCTCTCGCCAGTTCGGGCTTGATGTGCAGGAAACGCTGGATATCGCGCAAGCGCTCTACGAGACCCACAAGGCTACCACCTACCCTCGTTCGGATTCAGGCTACCTGCCCGAATCCATGCTGGCCGAAGTACCCGCTGTCCTGAGCGCGCTGGTCGCGACCGACCCAACTCTCGGCGCGATGGTGGCCAAGCTCGATCCTGCCCAGGTCTCCCGCGCCTGGAACGACGGCAAGGTCACTGCCCACCACGGCATCATTCCCACCATGGAGCCAGCCAAGCTGTCGGCCATGTCGGAGAAGGAGCAAGCAGTCTATGGCCTGATTCGCGCCCACTACCTCGCCCAGTTCATGCCTCACCATGAATATGACCGCACCGTCGCACTCTTGTCGTCGGCCGGTGAATCGATGCAGGCCACGGGCAAGCAGGTCGTGGTGCTGGGTTGGCGTCTGGCGTTGATCAACTGTGGCCCGGACGCCCCGGACGACGAGCCTTCCCAGCGCGCACAGATCCTGCCGACACTATCAAACGGCATGCAGTGCCGGGTCGCACAGGCCGAACTCAAGGCCATGAAAACATTGCCGCCCAAACCCTATACGCAAGGCGAGTTGGTCAAGGCGATGAAGGGCGTGGCCAAGTTGGTCTCCGATCCAAGGCTGAAGCAGAAGCTCAAGGACACCGTGGGCATTGGCACCGAAGCCACCCGCGCCAACATCATCGGAGGGCTGCTCGGGCGCGGGTATCTGCTGAAGAAAGGCCGCGCCATCCGCGCATCGGATGCGGCGTTTACCCTGATCGATACCGTGCCCGCCGCTATTGCGGATCCAGGAACCACAGCAATCTGGGAACAGGCGCTGGACATGATCGAGTCGGGGCAACTCAGCTTCGATACATTCATCGAAAAGCAATCGTCCTGGATTACACAGTTGATCCAGCAGTATCGCGGCACCAGCCTGGCAATCAAGGTCCCGCAGGGGCCCGCGTGTCCCGACTGCGGCGCCCCCACACGCCAACGCACCGGCAAGAGCGGGCCGTTCTGGTCCTGCAGCCGGTATCCGGATTGCAAGGGCACGCTGCCTGTCGAGACCGGCAAAGCCGCAGGCGGCACGCGCAAGCGCAGCAAGCCGAAGGCACCCTGAAGTGCCCTGAATCCCACCACCATGTCGGCCCGCAGCCGGCGACATGGCAGTCCGTCCCGCCTCCCAGCGGGACAACCAGCGCACGACTCCTTCTGCAACGGTGTGCGCGCCTCTGCGGACCGCCTTTGGTCCACGAGGCGAGAAGGCCACTTTTACCCGAATCGCGCGCCTGCGCATTCTCCTGATCGGCATTTCTTCCGTCCGCAGAGAGGGGTCTCCTGGTGCCTCGCAAGCATGGCGCTACGCGAGCCACCAGGAGACCCCTCAAGGTCGACGGTATTCAGTGCCGGAGCCCGCCGGCGAATCAACGGGCGCCTTTTGTGCGCGGATGTGCGCCAGGCAATACCGACCCCAGCCACGATATGGGTCGGGTGTGAATGCTGAAACAGTGGACGGTTCTACCGACGACCGAACCCTGTGCAGCCCATGGGTGGTGACCTTGTCTTGAGTCGGAGGCCAGACGGCCTCCGGCACCTTCTCGCGCCGTACCAGCGCATGTTGCGCACTCCGAAGATTCGCCCACCATCGCGGAACGTCCGGTTTCCCATTTCCTGACGACAGAACCAACCCCGACCCAGATCCTTGGCACAGGCTCGCTGTTTCAACAGCAACCCGCCAGCAGCCAATGTCGCCCCAGGCTGCGCCACGCCCAGGCGTGTCGACCATCCCCATCCGCATCGCATCGTGCCGCGGATGCACGCCCGCCAGGGCGCTGATGCAACGAAATCCCTCGGGCGCACCTGCCCATCCAAAGCCCAAGCCGACCTCTTCCCAGTGTGCGCGGCGCCTTTCGTTCGCCTCTTGGCGACCTACCCATCCACGCGTCCTCAGACGCAAAGCCATCCAAGGAGCTTTCCATGAGAACCATCTGTCTTCAGACGAACCAGAACCGTCTCATCGCCAACCTGCGCCATGCCTTCAACCAGGGCTCGATGCTCGGGGAACTGCTGCAGAACGCTAGGCGCGCCCAAGCCGGTGCCATCCACTTCACCGTGGAAGACAACAGTCTCACCATCCGTGACGACGGCAGCGGCATCACCGACCTGCAGACCCTCATCCACATTGCCGAGTCCGGCTGGGACGAACAGACACAGACGCGCGAGAACGCTTTCGGCATGGGGGTGTTGTCCACGCTGTACTTCGCTGAACGCCTGACCGTCCGGTCTGATGGCAAGGCATTCAGTGCGGCTACGGCGGCAATCATCCGCGGCGAGCCGATTCAGGTATTCCCCTGCGATCTGGTTGTAGGCACGGAAATCCGATTGGATGGCATCCAGCCAACGCAGCCGGGGGAGACCCTTTTTGTTTGGGCTGACCGCCTTTTGCGCACCCTGTGCGAAGCCTTTCCAGTTCCAGTCTGGCTCAATGGCCACGAGGTGCTTCGGCCCCTGGCGGATCCCGCGCTGCAATGGCGCGAGACGCCCATGGGCAAGATCCTGCTCGATCTGTCCGCTCCACGCACGCAGTGGCGGTGCTTTCTCCAAGGCCTTCCAATCGGTCGATCGCCGTCGATATGCAGGCATCAGGTCATACGGCTACCGGCCGCGACACTCGCCAGACTTCCCGATCGCCAGCACCTGCTGAACGAGGCGGAAGACCACAAGCACATCCAAGCTGCGGTCGACGGTGCCTATCGCCAGGCGTTGACCGAAAAGAAGGAACGCCTCTCGGCCAGCGACTTTGTCGTGCACTTCGCGCGCATCTGCGTGGATTCATCCAACGCAGACCTGCTCAACGATGTCCCCTTCGTTCCAAGAGCCTGGTTCCGATCGTGGGCCCTTGAACCGGCCGGATTCCGTCACTACTGGGATCGCCACGTGTCCGAAGGCATCGTGGCCCGCGAGGTGCTGGAAGAAACGGGCGCCTGGCGGATCGAATCGAAAGGCGACGACGAACCCACCGCCGAGGTGTACCTGGAGGCTCGCAAGGCCTTCTTGGTCGAGGAGAGCGGTATCGACGGCGGGCACTGGCTGCTGGGACTCGTGAGGCCCATTGCACCGGAGGATGTTCACGTCCGACCAGGCTCGATCCTGCACCGTGATGACAGCCTGTGTCTGGCCGACTACGAAGTTGGACTCGCCTTGGCTGACAGCCTGTACGTGAGCATCGACGGCGAGCCGGAAGTTGCGGTCGGCGCTATTCGCAAAGGTGTGACGTTGTTCCTCACGGCCGATGCCGGCAATGTGACGTCGCTGGTATCGGACTACATCTTCGATGATCGCTATGACGAGGATCGCGAGGATGAAGACGGCCGCACCATCGACACCTTCATCGCCGTGGGCTGCTCACAGTCCCCGGCCGGCGTTGTACAGGCCCTGCTGCCCAACACGTTGCGCTATTCGACACAGCCCAAGCTGGCGGGGGCCGTTGTTCAACTGACCTTCGACGCGGAAGGCAAGTTGGCCGCAGTGACGGCTTGAATCCACCTTTCATCCACCACCACGCCCCCGGATCTCCGGGGGCCTTTCTTTGTGCGGTCACAAGGACCGCTCAGGCACACGGCACACGATGAATCCGGTACAGCGCGGATTCCCATTGCTCCCTGACTCCCCCCTCTGCTTGGGCAAAGCTTCCCGCATGTGTCGCTGACGTTGTCAGCACCATGCCAGCAGCAAGGATCCTCCGGCTGCGCAGGGAATCCCCTCCCTGAGATCCACCAGTCCGCCATCGCATCGGTCCGCGGATGAACGCCATTCAGGCGTCGATGCATCTTTCTTTGTTCAACCCTCGCGGGAACTGCCATCCCGACAGGGGCACGGCCGTCTCGCTGTCACCTAGGAGTCGTCCATGTCTCACCGCGCCTCTTTCGGCCATCTGGCCTTGGTCTACGTCGGCAAATACCTGTCGCTTGAAGTCATGCAAAGCGCAGCGGGCCACTACATCGGCACCCGCGACAGCGAAGGCCCCGTGTCTCGCGAATCGAACGAGTACTTCCGAAGCGCAGCCAGTGCCCAGCGAGCCCTCGAAAGAGGCGGCTGGACCCAGTTGCCCAACCCCTGATCCCTCAGCAAGGAGATAGCCCATGAACCAGCTTCTGCCCCCGGAAGTCGTTGATCAGATCATGCGGGAAGAGCGGCATTTCGCATGCGCTCCGGACGCATTCTTCCAAGCCTGGAAGCGCGGTGCCGAAATCGCAGGACCCGAGTGGTTCGGCAACGGTACCCACGAAGGGCTGCAGCACGCCACCAGCAAGTGGGATCTCCGTCCCAACATGCTGACGCTCAACGATGCCCTCGGCGTTCTGAGCAGCGGTCAACGCATGTTCCTGTCCGCGATGGTCAGCTTCTACAACGCCCGTGAGGGTGCTGCGATGCTGCGCCGTTGCGGATTTGAAGGGCTTGCCGATCTCGGCGGCCTGGATCTGGAGCGTCGTCAGGTCATCGCCGACCTGGTGCTGAACTACAGCGGCTGGTAAGCCCCACCAGGGCAACCTCCGCATTTTTTTCACACCCATGAGGGACATCCGTCCCTTCGGGGCGGTGTCCCTCCTTCTTTTCACAGGAGCAACACCATGTCCCGAACTCCCTCCTTTGCGGTCGTCCTCGAAGGTGGCCTGGTCCAGGCCATCGTCGTTCAAGACTGGCCCCGCCATCTTCCGATGCCACCGTTTGTTGTCGTGGACTACGACACCGAAGGCGCCGACGATGACGAAGTCACGCGCTTTGCCATCGGTCAGAGCACAGCCGAGGCCATCTGCCGCGGCGATACACCGACCGTCTTCGAGTCTCTTGCGGATGCGCTGTCTCCCCGCATCGTGCTCACGGCGCTGGGTGAGTCGATCGCCGACGAAGCGCCCGAGCCTTTGGCCTTGGCCCGCTCGGTACGCCAGGAAATCGTCGATCTGGACACCCGCCTGAACGACGCCGAACAGGCACCGACGGGCGACGACTACAACCAGTTGTACGTCCTTGCCAACTGCGGCCTCATCGAAGTGCAGAAGGCACTGGGCGATACCACGGACTTCGGCGACTGACTCGCCTGCCACCTCTTGGCCCGATGCGGCATGCATCAGGCCCTTCCTCGCGGATGCCATGTCCGCAAGGGCTGGCTCCGCTCCAACCTCAAGGAGCCAGTCATGGCAAACAACTACTACGACGCCACCGGCGTTCTCGTTCTCGACCGGGTCACCCCTGTGATAACCGCCTTGTTCGGCGGCTTCAAACTCGACGCGTCGCACCCCGGCGACGGGCAAGCCTACATCGCCCTCGTTGCCGAGGACAACAGCCCGAGCTGGGAAGACCTCTGCGAAGGGCTTTCGGAGCTGGCCACCTCGCTTGGCCTGCCGCTACCCGACGATTCCCAGACAGTCGAACCGCTGCTGGCGAGCCTGTCCCTGCATTTCGGCGCCGACCAGGACGAAGCACTGGCGCATCTCATAGAGCACCGTCAATTCGAGGTTGCCGCGGACCTTGATGCACTGTTCCTGATCGCGACCCGATTCGATGATGGCCACGGCCTTCAGGAAATCCGCTTCGAGGGCTGCTGGCACTGCAGCAAACCACGTCTCTTCAACTTCGGAGGCGACGCTCAGTTCTTCAGCAAGGAGTTCGAGGCGTACAGCGCTTCGAGCCAGGCCCTGCAATTCGGTGATGCCGTCCGCCAAGCTTTGCTCAAGCAGGACCTGGACGCTGTCGCCAACCACTTCACGCGTGAAGTTCGGCGCTTGCTTGCCGGTATTCAGGACGAATCGGCGCGTGCTCAAACGCAACACCGGCTATCCGCGCTGCTGCAGTAGAGCCGTAATCATTCGGCGCTGAATATCCACCTCAAACACCGCCTGACCGCGGTGCATTTCCTTCCCTCGGGGCCATGCCCCGGTGGGGGTTGGCCCCTTTTCAACCCTCACCGGAGAATGTCACCATGATCCAGCAGATCAATCCCTTTGCTCGCGGCTACTACGGCTTCGAGATTCGACGCGTGGCGGTGGTCAGTTATGACGATCGCCATCCGCAAACGTTCGTTCCGCTGCACCCGTCTCAGCGCCACTTACCTGATGACCAGGTCGCCCTGCATGCCTGCATATTCAATGAGGAGTATGCGCTGGTCACTGACAGCCAGGTGATATCCGAAGAATTGGATGCCACCTGCGGTGGCAGCGGAACCATCCTGGCGGTTTTTCACAGCATCTACGGCAAGAATGTCGAAGGATCGCTCATCCATGTTGGCGACAGCCAGACCCGGGAATCTGCGGAGGAGGTTGTGCGTACGCTGACATTCGAGACCGGCTTCTACAGCCGGTGCTGGGAGATCAGTACTGCGCACATCACCGACGAAGCAGGCCGATTCCTCTGCGAGCTCGCCGACATCGCAACACCGACGGCGTTTCTCTTCGTGGCATTTCGTATCCCATACAGCCCGGCCGTCGGCATCAAGCTGATTGCCACCCCCTGGACGGACACGAATCTGCAATACGTCGAAGGCATCACCACTGAAAAGCTGCGTGCAGAACATCGCGCCAAGGGCGTTCCAGAGGAACTGATCGACCTGTTGCACCTGGCAGGCCAGGCGGACGTGCGCATGCTGGTTCTCGATGCAGACGCAGCAGTTCTGGAGGGTCTTCCGATCATTGAGGAGCAGGCCTAGAGCCCCGCTACCGCGTCAGCTATCCCCCGCACTTCACGCCCCTCACCATGAGGGGCTTTTTTTTGTTTGACGATGACTCCAGCCCGGTACTTCGCTGGACTACGCCAAAGCACGATACAGCAGGTTTATCAATAATTTAGGCGCGTCCATCATATGCCGGTGCTCTCCGAAACTTGACCCGGTTTCCATCCGCTTGGCCCCCATGCGGCTCTTGGAAACCGAGGTTTCAGAGGAGTCATCATGGCAAGAATCAAGCTCACCAAGACCGCCGTGGAGTCGGCGCAACCCCAGGCGCAGGCCGTCGAACTGCTGGATACCGTGGTGCCTGGCTTCCTAAGATGAACTGGTGCGGCTGCTGGCCGTGTGCGTGGCTTCCACGGTGGACGTGGTGACGCTCCGCGCCACGCAGCGCCAGCCCGACGCGGAACTGGCCGAACAGAGACTCGGGCAGCAACTTGCCGCGACGGTTAGCAGCGGTGGCGCTTCTTGGGAGATGGGGCGGCAGCGCGGCGTGTGAGCCTTAGCATCTTGCTTCTATGTCTGTCTAGTGCTCGAGCGAGAAGTTGGTTAGACTTTACAAATCAACGGTATTTAAAGGACACATACGTGGGAGCAGGCCCGTCCACAGATCGCTAAGCCGCAACAACTTCATTAGCTAGTTGTTGCGGCGATCTCCTCGATCTCGATATTACAGAGCAGGCAGATCGCCGCCAGATTTCCAATTCTGAGCGGATGCTTTGCCATGTCTAAAAAAATTGCCCAAGCTTGGGCGTACTCTTTGCCATCAACGTTGGCTTTGATGGTTCCTTTCGATCTCCTCGCCTCCCTGGCAATGGATGTGTATCTGCCGGTTGTTCCGCAGATGCCGGTCGCCCTGACCACATCCCAGTCTCTTATCCAATTAACGCTGAGTGCCTATATCCTGATCCTGGGATTGGGCCAGATCATTTTTGGGCCAATTTCGGATTGGATTGGCCGACGCCCGGTGGTGTTGGGGGGAGCCGGGATCTTTGCCATCGCATCGTTCCTGCTGGCGATAGCAAGCAGTGGGGGAGAATTTCTTGCTCTTCGTGTTTTTCAAGCCTTGGGGGCTTCGGCAGCGCTTGTAGGTACTTTTGCCACTGTGCGCGATGTCTTCGCCGACACACCGGAAAGCACCACCATCTATGGTCTGTTTGGTTCCATTCTGGCCTTCGTACCGGCTTTAGGGCCGATACTTGGGGCAATCGTCGCGCTCACCTTAGGGTGGCGGGCAATATTCGCCATGCTCGGTGTAATGGCTGTTCTGGCGCTTTTTCACGCGTGGCCTCGATGGCATGAAACTCGCCCTAAGAATACGTGGCGGCGGGGGCCGACCATTTCTTCCATCCTCAGAAGCCAATCCTTTTGGGTCTATACCGTTGGCTTTGGGGCAGCAATGGGCGCTTTTTTCGTCTTCTTTTCCATTGCCCCCAGGGTGTTGATCGATGAGGCTGGTTGGAGCCAAGTTTCATTTAGCTTGGCTTTTGCCTCGGTCGCATTGGTGATGATTATTACCACGCGATTTATCGGCATATTCGTAAAAAAATGGGGTATCCCAGGTTCTTTTGTTCGGGGAATTTTAGTCATGGCCGGGGGCGCCATTGTCCTCGGAGTGCTGTCGATTTTAACGAAGGCGAGTTTCGTCAGCTTCGTTATGCCCATGTGGATAATTGCCGTTGGGATTGTATTCGTGGTTTCAGTCACGGCAAATGGTGCTCTTCGGGATTTCGGAGATGCGGCTGGAACCGCGGTCGCCATGTATTACAGCATTCAGAGTCTGATCGTCAGCGGTTTGGGTACCTTGTCAGTCCTGGCTCTCGACGGCGCTACCGCTTGGCCATTGGTGGCTTATTGCCTTGTTATGTCTACAGTGGGCATAGCTGGCTATGCAACCTTGAAGCAGAAATGAGGAGGCACTATGGAACTCCGACATCTGCGCTGCTTTTTGGCCGTGGCCGAGGAACTGCATTTCGCCCGTGCCGCCGAGCGGCTGCACATCGAGCAATCGCCGCTATCTCGCGCCATCAAGGAACTGTGACACCCACCGCACCAGACCACTGACCCTGCATCCCAAAGAGCCTTCGCCAGTCGAAGGCTCTTTCTTTTTGGCCTGCGCAAAGCGGGCGTGGAGCATTTCCTATTGGTCATGGCGGCCCGACGCGCATGGTGTGACCCTGCGTCCATGCTTGCTGACGTTGTCAGCGACATGCCAGGCAACCATCGGTCTTCGAGGTTGCGGCGCAGCATCCGCTGCGTGACCACGCCAGTTCGCACCGCATCCATGCGCGAACGGCCACCGGCTCGCCGGTGGTGGATGCATTTGCCCTTCTCAACCCATCGCGGGGTTACGCACCTCTCCCCGCAACGTGGGGTTGGTGTGTCTCCGCTCATTTCCTATGGAGATTCACCATGAGCACCACGTCCAACGAGAAATCCTATTTCGACCTCCACACCTCCGGCATCGGCTACCTGCAGCGTGCCCGTGAGGTTCCCGTCAAGGGAGGCCGCCGCGCACAGCCGTTCCTGGCTTGCACGATCGCCGCCCTGGTTGGTTCCGCCAAGGAGCCGTCCATCCGCTACTTCGACGTCAAGGTGTCCGGCACCGAAGCCAAGAAGCTGGTTCAGTCCTACGTCGGCATCGATGATCCCAAACAGCGTCCGCTGGTCCGTTTCCGGCTCGGCGACCTGTGGGGCGATGCGTTCATCCGCCCCAGCGGTGAACGTCAGGGTGAAGTGGCAGCGAGCCTCAAGGGGCGCCTGCTGAAAGCCGAGGTGATCGATCGCGCCGAACTGGCAACGATCGAGCAGCACGAGCTCATCACCCGCGGCATCGGCTACCTGAGCCGTCCGAAGGAGGTCACTCCCAAGGATCGCGATCCGTTCCTGTCGTGCTCCATCGGAGCGCTGACCGGCCCGGTCGGTGAACCGGAGTATCGCTACTTTGACACCATCGTCGCTACCACCGACGCCCAGCATCTGGTGCGTCGCTGCGTTCAGGCCATCGAGGCTGAACGCAAGGTCCTGATCGCCTTCCGGCTGAACGACATGCGGGCTGACCCGTACGTGCGCACCAAGGGCGAACGAGCCGGCGAGCCGGGCGTGAGCCTGGAGTCCACGCTGGTCCACATCGGTCTGATCAAGGTCGATGGCCAGCAGGTCTATCCGGCTGCTGCAGCCAATGCCGAAGCACCCGCAACCCCGGACGCGCAAGCGACCAAGGCCAAGGGCACTGCCGAAAGCGGCGACGCCGCCCAGCCCACCGAGCCCGCCGCGCGCGAGCCCGAAGCTGAAGCGGTCGAGCACGAACCGGCAATGGCGGCTTCGTTCTGACCCACGCCAGGCTCCACTCCGGGGCCTGACCGTTTCTCCCACCTGATCCGTGCCCTCCCTTCGGGGAGGTGCACGCGTTCGCGCTTTTTATCCCTAGCGTCAGGCCAGGCCATCCGGCCCGGGCAGATGCACGTCTTATCCCAGGAGAATTGCCATGTCTCTCGCAACCCGCTTTGCCCATCGTTCCCCGGTGCTGCGCGCGGATCGTCCCTTGTCGGACGACCAGATCCGTGCTGTTGCCCCTTCCATCTTCGCTGACGCTCCCCACGGAAGCCGATCCGAGCGGTATGCCTACATACCGACCGCGACCGTGCTGACCAAGCTGCGTCAGGAGGGCTTCGAGCCCTTCATGGTGTGCCAGACCCGTGTCCGCAACGAGGACCGGCGCGAGTTCACCAAGCACATGATCCGCATGCGCCATGCGAGCCAGATCAATGGCTCGGAAGCCAACGAGATCATCTTGCTCAATAGCCATGACGGCACCAGCAGCTATCAGATGCTGGCCGGCATGTTCCGCTTCGTCTGCCACAACGGCCTGGTCTGCGGTGAAACCACTGCTGACATCCGTGTCCCCCACAAGGGCGACGTGGCCGGTGAGGTGATCGAAGGCGCCTACGAGGTCCTCCAGGGCTTCGAGCAGGTGCAGGCGTCGCGAGACGCCATGCGCGTCATCACCCTGGAAACAGGGGAAGAGGAAATCCTCGCGCGCTCCGCACTGGCGCTCAAGTACGACGATCCGACCAGGCCCGCGCCTGTCACGGAGACTCAACTGCTTGCGCCCCGGCGCTTCGACGATCGACGACCGGACCTCTGGTCGGTGTTCAACCGCATCCAGGAAAACATGGTCAAGGGTGGCCTGACGGCACGCACGTCCAATGGACGCCGGCAGCGTACCCGCGAAGTGCAAGGCATCGACCAGAACCTGCGCCTGAACCGGGCGTTGTGGATGCTGGCCGATGGCATGCGCCAACTGAAGGCCTAGCGCCGCACGGACCACGCCCCTCACGGGCGCGGTCCGTTTCTTATTCCCTTGGATCTCGCGATCCCCCAATCATCGAAGGAGCACACCATGGCGGCCAAATCAGCCCCGAAGTCCAGCGCACCCCTCATCGTCCCCGGGCAGCTCACGCTGCGCACCATCAACGGCCGCAATGGCCGGTTCAATGTCGGCCGCCTGGTCACCGCCATCGGTGAGTTCGCGGTCAAGGATGCAGAGCTGGAGCAGTACCCCGAAGGCAAGTACGACGGGGAGTTCCACATCCGCTTCATCTATCCCAAGGCCTATCCCACGGCCGGCGGAATGCGTTTCGAGATCCGCGCCAACCTGGACGGCATGACCCTCTCGGGCCTGGACCGGCTGAGCAAGGACGAGGCTCGCAGCTTCGCCACGCAAGAGGTCGATCCGCTGGACGAGGACGTGGCTCAGCCATCGGCTACGCCGGCGGTCAAGCCTGCTGCCGATCCTGTACAGGCCTCGGCCGATCCGCTGATCGATACCACGCCCTTTGGTGTGGATGCGCCATCTGCGACCGTGGCTGCCTCCGGCGGCCCCGACAGTGACGATGCCGCATTGTTCGGCCTGCTGTGGCCGCTGGGCGACTCCATGAAACTGGATTCGACCATCGACCGCCGCACCCTGCGTGCACAGATCGCCCGGCTGGGCGAACTGGGCTACGCCCTCGACTTCAAGTCACAGCAGTGGAACCGGCCCGAACAACAGGCCGCCTGATCTGCCTCGCCGCATCCGCGGCATCTTCATCCACCCGCCGGGGCTCCGTCCCGCCAGGGAGGACTCCGGCATTTTCTTGCAGGAGAACTTCATCATGGGCTGGCTTTTCTCATCACGCACCCGGTCAGAACTGATCCGGGACCTCATCCAACCCGAAGACCGCGAGCGCGCCAGCGTCCGCATCATCGCGCATACGCTGCGTGGCAACGTGCTGTGGTCCGTTGTCGAGATCACGGCCAAGGCCGAAGGCGTTCACCAGGATCTCGCGCCCGGCGAGTCCATGTGCTACATCCGCTGCGACCTGCTCCAACGCAGTGGCGGTCAGTGGGGGTACAAGGGCATGGACGAGTCCGTGTCACCGTACTACTACACCTGCCCGCTGCGCTATCTCGAGATGGCCAAAGATATCTCGCCCGATTGGCGCGAGAAGGTTCGGGCCTATCACGCTCAGCGGCGCCGGCCGGCAGCTTCGTCGCAACTGGCCGTGGCCTGAAGGAGGACGCGATGGACTCTTCGCTGCAAGCCCTCTCGCCCGAACTGCTGGGCCAGGTCGAAGACCAGCTTTCCAACAACGAGGTTTCCTCAGACGAGGAACTGGCTGAGGACTTCATCCAGGCCGGCCTGACCGAGGCACAGGCGCGGCAAGCCATCGGCTACCGCGACCGCTATCTCATCAACGTGTACCACCAGGACTTCACGCCGATGCGTACCCCAGGACGTGTATTGCGTTTCAACCCGCACGCCAGGGACTTCGAGCCGGAGTAGTCCGCATTCCTTCATCCCTTCCGGGGCATCACTGCCCCTGCGGGCGGTGCTGCCCCTCATTTCATCTAGGACACCACCATGCCTGAACCTTCATCTCCCAACCCCCTGTACCGCATCGATGAATGCAGCGACCTCATGGCCGATGCATGCGTTTGCAGCGATCAGGGCGATCTGATCTTTCTCTCAATCTGGGCGCGAGATACCGCGATCCAGCAGTTTCTGGCCCGGCTGACGCTGGGCCACGACGAAGATGGGCTGGAGCAATTCCACCTCATCACCGATCAAGGGGGCTCCATCCCCGTGTTCGTCGGATCGGTCGACCGCTTGGAAAAGCGCCTGACACGCTCCTACCGCCGCACGCTGTTCGGCTCGATGGTCAATCTATGGCTGTTCGACCGGCGCTGCACCCGTCCGGACAAAGCCACGGCCAGCGCGCTCGCGCTGCTGCCGCGTGCCTCGGCCGATCCCACCTTGCGCCTGTGGCACCTGGTCAAAGACACATGTCCACTGCCGCTGCTGGACCACTGGCAAGCGCCGGTACTGGCACTGCTGCGCGAGCGCGACATGCTCCAAACCCTGCCGGTGGCCCTTGGTCCGCTGCAGGGCTTCCGGATCGGGCTCGATGTCCCGGTTCTCACCGATGCCCTGGGCGAACTGATCCGCCGCGGCGTCCTGACCGCCTACCCGGTACCGGCTCACGCCGAGCTGCCAATGGAAGCGGTGGCTTGATCCGCCCGTCACGGATGTGCGCGCTGCGCGCGCATCCGACCTTTATCCCCCCGCCAATCAGGAGACTGCCATGGCACTGATGTTCCCGCGGCTCGCCCGCAATTTCGCCAAGAACGGGTACTACCCGACCGACGAATCCACGCTCGAACGAGTGCTCTGCGCACTGGCGCCCAGCGATGGGCCGATGTGCATCCTCGATCCCTGCGCAGGTGAAGGTGTGGCCATCGCGGAAGCCGCGCATGCCCTCGGGCATGCGCAGGTCCGCGCGTACGCCGTGGAGTACGACCAGGAACGTGCCAATCACGCACGGCTTCTGGTCGATCACTGCATCCACGGTGACCTCATGGACACGCTGGTCTCGCGCCAGTCGTTCAGCCTGCTGTGGCTCAACCCGCCTTACGGCGACCTGAGCAAGGATGCCAATGGCAACATCGGCTACGAAGGCAAGGGCCGCGCAAGGCTGGAGAAGCTGTTCTACCAGAAGACGCTGCAGCTGCTGCAGTACGAAGGAGTCCTGGTTTTCATCGTGCCGTCCTATGTGCTCGACGCCGAACTGGTCGGGTGGCTGACGCGACACTTCATCGATCTGAGCATCCACCGTGCGGTGGATACGCAGTTCAAGCAGGTGGTCGTATTCGGACGTCGGATCCGCCAGCGCGAGCTGGTCGGTGACGACACCAAGGCAGTCCGGGCCCAATTGCTACAGATCGGGCAAGGTGAAGTCGAGGCGGATGAACTTCCGTCCGAGTGGACATCGCTGCCATATGTGGTTCCCACGACCTCGGTCGAGCCGGAGCATTTCTACCGGATCAGCATGGAGCCGGCGCAGTTCGCCGAGGAAGTGAACCGGCTGCAGGGCCTTTGGCCCGCATTCGAGACACACCTTGGTGCTGCCCAGCAATCCCTGCGTGCCCCGGCACGTGCTCTGTCCCACTGGCACCTGGCACTGGCCCTTGCGGCTGGCGCCGTCTCGGGTGTCGTGCAGTCCAAAAGCGGCCGCATCCTGGCCGTCAAGGGCGACACCTACAAGCGAAAGGCCACCGCCGTCGAGCACCGCGAGCGCGACGATGGCTCCATCGCAGAGACACGCATCCTCACGGACAAGTTCGTGCCGGTCATCCGCGCATGGGACCTGTCTCCCGACTCGGCCTCACTGGGGCAAGTCATCACCATCCACTGAGCACAAGGCTATAGCGCGCTCGAAGGCGGGCGCGCTTCACATCGCTCGCGCTGTTGTGGCCCAATGAAATCACCAAGGAGGACTATCGATGGCGTCGATCAGGATTGACACCTACATCCACCAACTGCAGTTCCCCATCGGGGCGCTGATCATCAGCCAAGGCGTCGATCGCCTGATTCGTGCCGGCACCGAAGAACCATTCCAGTTTCTGCGGCGTCACGCCCGCGGCGATTGGGGCGATGTCCCCGCTGACCAATGGGAAGCGAACATCGCGGGAATCCAATCCGAGGCCAAGCTCGAATCGTTCTATGTTGCAACCAACGGCCAGCGCATCCGCATCTTCACCGAAGCGGATCGCAGTGCCACCCACATCGTGCTGGCTTCCGAGAACTGACTCGATAGACCCGCACCATTCATCAACCCACTGGGGCCATGTCGCCCCGATGGGGTGCCATGGCCCCGCTCTCCCTATCCAGGAGGCCCCATGGCAACCGAAGCAGTTTTCCTCAGCGCCAGTCCCACGCGGCGTTTCAACCCCGGCCAGATGGTCGTGACCTCAGGCGTGGATGCGCTGATCCGTCAGGGTCGGCTCAATCCCACCCCGTACCTGCGCCGCCATCTCAGCGGTGACTGGGGCGATCTCGATGACAGCGACCGGCAACAGAACGACGCCGCGCTGCAATCGGGTGAAGATCGCCTGTTCTCTTCCTACCAGGTCACCACCGACCTGAAGATCTGGGTCATCACCGAGTGGGATCGCAGCGTCACCACGCTGCTGCTACCCAGCGAGTACTGATCCAACCACGGCGGCCATAGTCGCAACTTCGCTTTCATCCCCCTGGGGCATTCATCGCCCCGCAGGGACGGTGCGTGCCCCTTTTATTTGGAGCATCACCATGACCATGCAACTCGAAGCGGCGCCCGCCGCAGACACCTCGCCCACGACCGGCGACCTTTTCGATCCCGCATCCAGCGAGCTCTCCCTGAGCCTGCAAGACTTCGTCGCCGAGTTCGGCGACGAATTGCTGGACTCGCTCAACCGGGCCAATCCACCCGTCTACAGCGGTACGCCGCACGCCCACCGTCAGCTCGTGCTGGCCGGTCTCAAGCGCAAGCTGTTCCCTGCCCAGGCCGAAGTCGTCCATGCCGCCGCCGAGCTGCTCGCCAACCATGGCGAGCGGGCGGCGATCGTCAATGGCGAAATGGGCACGGGCAAAACCACCGTCGGCATCGCGCTGGCGGCCGTTCTCCACGCCGAAGGCTATCGCCGCACCCTCGTCCTCAGTCCGCCACACCTGGTCTACAAGTGGCGGCGCGAGATTCTTGAGACTGTCGCAGGCGCGAAGGTCTGGGTGCTCAACGGCCCTGACACGCTGCTCAAGCTCATCAAATTGCGCGAGCAGTTGGGTGTGCCGGCATCTGGCCAGGAATTCTTCATCATCGGCAGGGTGCGCATGCGCATGGGCTTCCATTGGAGGCCTTCATTCACACGCAAGCGCACCCGGTACGGCGTCATGGGGGCCTGCCCGCACTGCGGGACGGTCGTCAACAACCTGGACGGCGAACCGATCAATGCTCTGGAGCTGGAGGCGGAGGAAGTCCGCCGCAGGTGCGGCGTCTGCGACACCGCTATGTGGACACTGGTTCGCCCGCGAACCCTGTCCGGCAGCGATCAGTCCTCGGCCGTGCTCCGGGCCTTGAAGCGTATCCCGACGATCGGCGAAGCCACTGCGCAGAAGCTGATGAAGACGTTCGGAGATGGCTTCCTGGCCTCGATGCTCGGCGACAACCTCCACAACTTCATCAACCTGATGGACGACCGGGGTGAACTGGTCTTTTCCGATCGCCAGGCACAGCGCATGGAACGCGCGATGTCCAGCATGGAGTTCGGCTTTGGCGAAGGCGGCTACCAAGCCTCTGAGTACGTCAAGCGCTATCTCCCGCAGGGCACCTTCGACCTGCTCATCGCCGATGAGGCCCATGAGTACAAGACGGGCGGTTCCGCGCAAGGCCAGGCAATGGGCGTCATCGCGGCCAAGGTTCGCAAGACCTTGCTGCTCACCGGCACCCTCATGGGGGGCTACGCAGACGACCTCTTTCATCTGCTGTTCAGGGCATTGCCCAAGCGCATGATCGAGGACGGCTATCGTCCCAGCAGCAACGGCAGCATGAACGCGGCCGCCATGGCGTTCATGCGGGACCACGGCGTCCTGAAGGACATTTACTCCGAGAGCGACGGGCCGGCCCACAAGACTGCCAAGGGCTCGAAGATCACAGTCCGAACGGTGAAGGCACCGGGCTTTGGCCCGAAAGGTGTCCTGCGCTGCGTCCTG
This sequence comes from Hydrogenophaga palleronii NBRC 102513, assembly GCF_001571225.1. Lineage (GTDB taxonomy): Bacteria > Pseudomonadota > Gammaproteobacteria > Burkholderiales > Burkholderiaceae_C > Hydrogenophaga > Hydrogenophaga palleronii. The sequence goes on along the minus strand of NZ_BCTJ01000004.1, from coordinate 82,953 downwards.
CCTTTCACGATCTTCCTGAAGCTGCGCGACATCGGGGGCATGCTGCCGCCGTATGACGAGGAGTTCCGGGAAATCGCGATGGATGCCGAACAGGCCCACGCCTACCGCGACTTGGCCACGCGCCTGACCGCGGAACTCAAGGAGGCCCTGCGCAAGCGGGATACCACCTTGTTGGGTGTGGTGCTCAACGTGCTGTTGGCTTGGTCCGACTGCTGCTTCCGTGCAGAAACCGTGCGTCACCCACGCACGCGCCAGATCCTGGCATTCACACCGGCTCAGTTCAACGAGCTGGAGATCATGCCGAAAGAGCGTGAGCTGATCGACATCTGCCGCGAGGAGAAGGCAGCGGGTCGCAAAACCCTGGCCTACTCGGTCTATACCGGTACGCGCGACACCACATCGCGTTTGAAAGGGCTATTGGAGCAGGAAGGCTTCAAAGTGGCCGTGTTGCGCGCAAGCGTGGATGCGAGCCGCCGCGAAGACTGGATCGCCGAGCAGCTCGACCGGGGGATCGATGTCCTCATCACCAACCCCGAGCTCGTCAAGACGGGGCTGGATCTGCTGGAGTTCCCCACGATTGTGTTTATGCAGTCGGGGTGGAACATCTACACATTGCAGCAGGCCGCCCGTCGTTCGTGGCGCATCGGCCAGAAGCTGCACGTGCGGGTGATCTACCTGGGGTACGCGGCCACGTCGCAGATGACATGCCTGGCCCTGATGGCCAAGAAGATCCTGGTGTCCCAGAGCACCTCAGGCGATGTTCCGGAATCCGGGCTCGACGTGCTCAATCAGGACGGCGACTCGATCGAGGTCGCCTTGGCCAGGCAGCTTGTCGCTGCCTAATGGACTGGTTATGCCGGCGCTCCTTCGGGGCGTCGGCGTTTTTTTCGTGCGCGAGTAGGCCATTTCCCGACAAATCCATCGGCCATCAGTAAACTGAATCAAGTAGGCGAGCCAATGAGGGGGGGAATCGTGGTTATGGTAATCGAGGCGTGTTATCTGGATGGCAGTGGTTCTGCGAATGCGCTGCGCATGACCCACGCACAGTGGATTGCGCTTCAAGATTCGTACCGCGTTGGCGAGCTGGTTATGCCGTGTTGCTCAGCCCCGGCCATACCCAAGCTCAGCGCGAATGGCCGCCCCTTCTTCGCGCATGTCGGCGGATCCTGCAGCACGTCTGAGGAAAGCCTGTGGCACATGACAGCGAAAACGCTGATTCGCAGCGTATTGGAAGACCTCGGTTGCCAAGCCTCTGAGGAAAAAGCCGGCGAGCATGGAACCAACAGATGGCAGGCCGATGTGTGGGCCGAGCGCGGCCCCGTGAAACTGGCGGTTGAGATTCAGCGCTCCTATCAGTCGTTGCGTGCCTATCGCGACCGGCAAGAAAAGTACCGCACCGCAGGTGTCCAGGCGCTATGGCTTCTGCGCTCCGATCGCTACCTGACGCTGACCAAGAGCATGGGCAAGGAACGGCTGCGCACGGAGCTCGGCGGGGTGGTTCCCGCAGTCGGCCACTTCGGACCATGTTTGAACGAAATTCCTGTCGCGCGATTGGAATTGGACCCCGAGCCGGCCATCAGTGGCGCAGGCTTCTTTTCGTCGACGGTTTCTGGATTGCTCGAAGCAGTATTGTCCGGACGGTTTCGATGTGTCGATGGCCTCTGGTGCATCGACAACCTGGACACCATGCATCAAGCGGCCCAGATCTCACGCGCTCGCGCCGCAGGCCGCATCTCTACTTCTTAGACTGAGCGTAGCCTGATGACGAAACCACTTTCATAGTAGAGGGAGAACAGGGTGAATCCTGATGATTTAGCTGCGATCCAAGGGATCGTGCGCGATGCGATGCAGAACGCCGAATTTATCAATAAGGTCTGGATCGCAGGCGCCGCAGTCATTGTTTCCGTGTTTGCCGCTCTCGTCGCATCAATCACGCAGATGCTGGTGGCCCGCGCGCAGCGCAAGACTCAGCTCAGGCTGGCCGACCAGCAAGCGCTTCAACAGAAGCAAGCGTTGAGCGAGCAGCTCTCCATGCAGGAGCTCGCTTCCCGGCGGATCGCCAACGCCAACGTATCTGCGAAGCGACAGATCTGGATTGACGAGCTGCGCAAGGACATCGCCAGATATCTGTCGCTATGGCAGGAGATCTCTTTTCGCTGGGATGCCATTGTGAATGAACCGCGGACCGAAGAAATCTCAGATCAAGCGCTCAACGCTTTCAAGAAGCCGATCGCCGAAATGCGCATGGAGGCCTTGGAACTGCAATTGCGGATCGAACTGCGGCTGAACATGACTGAATCTGATCATCAGGATCTCAAAGCTCTCATGAAGAAGCTGGAGACATCCACCATCCTGTTCCAGCGGACAGCGAGTTCGCTTCCGCCAGCAGACATTCAGAAAGTCTTTGGAGCGATTCGACAACAACTGATCGTCAAGTCTCAGAAGATCCTCAAGGATGAATGGGAACGGGTCAAGAAGGAGTCGTATGCAGACCCCAGGGAATCGGCCTTCAGCAAGCCTTCGCCCGCGGTGGTTGCCTGACGTAGTCGATCGACATTCGGAAAAACTGGGCACGCGCCATTGCGCATTCTTTGCTGACCGGGTTGGGGCACCCGGCGAAGGTATCGGCTTACTGCAACAGGAAGCCGATCCATGCAAACACTCAGTCCCTTCTCGCGCTTGGCCGGGTGCGGCTTGGTGGCCATCGCCACCCTCGTTGGCGGCTGCGCCACCAACTCAGCACCTGTCGTCACCGAGCCGCTCCCGATCGAAGAGGTGGTCATCGCTCCTGCGCAGGCGGAGCCGGAGCTCATTCCGGTGGTCCGCTACGGCCGCTACACCCTCGTCGAGCTTGCCCCGACCACCGCACAGCGTGACCTGCTCCTGCAGGTGATCGATGTGAGGATGCCGGAAGACGCGAGAGCCAGCGTCGGAGATGGTCTGCGCCACGTGCTCAAACGCAGCGGCTACCAGATGTGCGAGACGGCGCACACCGTCATTGAACTCTATTCGCTCCCGATGCCCGCCGCCCATCTGCAACTGGGGCCCATGACGCTTCGGGATGCCCTGCTCACACTGGTCGGCCCAGCCTGGGATGTCGAGGTGTATGACAGCGCACGGCAAGTGTGCTTTGTCCGACCCGGATCCAGGACTGATCACCCCCCTCAGGACCTGCCGACCGTCGAGGCCGCTCAGCCCATCCCCCTTGCGAACGGTACCCAGCCATGAGCGCATCCCACCCCATTCCTGCGGGCAAGTCATCGCGCACCCCTTCTGTCGCTCTCATCTTGCTGTGGGCGTGGCTTGTCGGACTGACGGCCCTGGTCTTGGTCGCGTTCCAGGTGACAGGCGATCTCGCCGGACAGTCGCAGCTCGATAGCTCCGTGCAGCGACTGCAGGCGCTGGAGTCACGTGTGGCAGAGATCGCGGATGCCCATCGTGCTCTGCAACGTGCGGCGCCCGCGACGGCCGTTGCGTTGCAGGAACTGCGCCAAACACTGGACTCCCGCGCTGCACAACTGGATCAGTCACTGGCCACACGTGCCGCCCAGGAGGACCTGATTGCACTGCGTGCGGAGCTGGAGCAAATCAAAGTGCGCCAGACGGCAGCTCGGAGCAACGCAACGAGCAAACCCCGCGCTGTGCTGCAGACGACAGCAAAGCCCGTCGAAGTTCCCATACCGTTCCGCGTGATCGGGTCGGAGCTGCGTGCAGGACAGCGCACGGTGTCGATCGCGCCGGCAAGTGGCGAGCTATCCGCCGCCCAGATTCAGGTGGTTCTGCCCGGCGAGAGCGTGGGCCCATGGCGCTTGGAGGACATCGACCGGAGCACTGCGGTGTTCCGTGCCGGAGAGCAAACCCGCCGTCTGGCCATTCCTTGAGGGACCTGCCCATGAAGCCGCCACTCCTGCTCTCGGCAATTCTCCTGGCAGCACTTCACGGCTCAGCCTGGGCTCAGCAGACACCTGCCACACACTCACGTGCTGCGCAGAGCCAGATCGAGCGTAGCCAGGACGAAAAGCTCGCCCGGGAGTGGGGACTGCGCCCCGAAGAGTGGACGCGATACCGGGATCTGATGGCTGGCCCTCTCGGCATCTACTCGCCCAACCTGGACCCACTCTCAGCACTGGGCACAGAAGCACGCTCCGACGAGGAGCGGCGACGCTACGCCGAACTCCAGGTACAAGCAGAAGCACGCCGCGTGGAAAAGCTGCTGGCCTACCAACGCGCCTATGACGAAGCTTGGCAACGGCTTCAGCCGAATGCCCAGCGCGTCAATCTGCCAGACGCCGGCCCGCGACAGGCCAACACGGCAGTACAGGGAAGCGGACGCACCGCCGTTTTTGTGCGCGACAACTGCGCCCCATGCGACCAGGCCATCGAGCGACTGCAAGCGTCGGGATCTGTCTTCGACGTCTACGTCGTAGGTAGCCGCGCCGACGATGCGCGAATCCGCGACTGGGCGCGCCGGACCACGATCGACCCTGCCCGCGTGCGTGCCCGCACGATCACCCTCAATCACGATGCAGGTCGCTGGCTGTCCTTGGGACTGCCAGGCGAACTTCCCGCCGTCGTGCGACAGGTAAATGGCCAATGGCAGCGCCAACCGTAGACCTGGCCCGCTCAGCCCTGGTGCTGTGGCTGGTCATTGGCGTGATCGGCGGTACGGCACTGGCCCAAGAAATCCCGCCACCGGCCTATCAGCTGGCGGCCCAACAGGCCGGCATTCCCTCTGCGGTGTTGTACGCAGTCGCACTTCAGGAAAGCGGCATGCGCCGCGGCGGGCGCACCGTCCCCTGGCCCTGGTCGCTCAATGTCGCAGGCGAATCGCGGCGGTTCTCCACCCGGGCCGAAGCTTGCGCCGGCCTGCATCAGGCACTACGCCAAGTACCTCCCACGCGGGTAGACGCGGGCCTGGGCCAAATCAATCTCGGCTATCAGAAGCACCGCTACAGCCGCCCCTGCGACCTGCTCGACCCCTACGCCAATCTAGCGATCGCCGCAGAGATCCTGCGAGAGCAGCACACGCCGGGCGACGACTGGCTTCTGGCAATCGGCCGCTATCACCGGCCGGCAGGAGGTGCACCAGCGGCGCGTTATAGGCGCAGCGTAGCCCAGCACCTGGACCGCGTACGCGGCCCCTCGCGCGCGGCCCCCGATGTCCAAAAGGAGACTCCACCATGAACCGTTCCTACCTTGCGGCAGCACACGGGCTGGTCCTGCTGCTGACCACACTGGTCAGCCCGCTACACGCCGCCGAGCCATTGATCGTCGTCGAAGACCGGGGTGGCGCGTCGGCCCTGCCGTACTACGAAGCCCTCAACCTGCTGCCGCGAACACCCGGTATGGCGAAGCCGCCGCTCTCTCTGCCTGCGCCGCCCAAGGCTGTCGGTGAGGCGGACATGCTCCCGGTGCGCAGTGCCAAGCTGACGCCAGGAACGGTCACGCGCCGGGTCATCGAGGCGCCCGGTCTGCAGCCGTTTTTTCTGGTCGGTGACGATGAAGCCTCACATGCCTGGCTGCGCCGCCATGCATCCTCCCTGCGTGAGCGCAACGCAGTGGGCTTGGTCGTGAACGTCGAGTCCGTTCAGGGGCTCGCCCGTCTGCGAGCGCTGGTGCCCGGCGTCCAGCTGGCACCCGTGGCCGGCGACGACCTGGCTGGCCGGCTTGGCGTTCGGCATTACCCCGTGCTGATCACCAGCACCGGCATCGAGCAATGACCCCATGGCGCAAACCCAGCCCGTTGAAGTCCTGCTGCGCCCAGCGGTGGAGCTATATACCGTGGCGGTTTGCGCCGGCGCCGCGTTTCTGTCCCTGGTGGCCCCGTGGTCGCTCGCGTTGAGCCCAGCCATGGGCATCGGCAGCTCGCTGGCCTTCTTGACCTTCGGCGCCATCCGCCTGTGTCAGGCCCACGCGATCCTTCGCTATCGCCGCAACATCCGGCGTCTGCCACGCTATGTCATGACCAGTCGGGACGTGCCGGTCAGCCAGCAACGATTGTTCATCGGCAAAGGTTTCCTCTGGGAGCAAAAGCACACGCACCGGCTGATGCAAACCTATCGTCCAGAGTTCCGGCGCCATGTTGAGCCCACCCCGGCCTACGTGATGGCCCGGCGCATGGAGGAGCGCTTGGAGTTCGCTCCATTCCCGCTCTCGCACCTGGCCAAGCTCACCAGCTGGGATATTCCCCTCAATCCGGTGCGCCCGCTGCCCCCGGTCGGCGGACTGCCCCGCCTGCATGGTATCGAGCCCGATGAGGTCGACGTCAGCTTGCCGCTCGGTGAGCGTGTCGGGCACTCGCTGGTACTGGGCACCACGCGCGTCGGCAAGACGCGACTGGCCGAGCTGTTCATCACCCAGGACATCCGGCGCAAGAACGCCGCCGGAGAGCATGAGGTGGTCATCGTGTTCGACCCGAAAGGCGATGCCGACCTGCTCAAGCGCATGTACGTGGAAGCCAAGCGCGCCGGGCGCGAGGGCGAGTTCTACATCTTCCACCTGGGCTGGCCCGAGATCAGCGCTCGTTACAACGCGGTGGGTCGTTTCGGACGTATTTCCGAGGTCGCCACCAGAATCGCAGGGCAGCTCTCTGGCGAGGGCAACAGCGCGGCCTTCAGGGAGTTTGCCTGGCGCTTCGTCAACATCATCGCCAGGGCACTCATCGAGTTGGGTCAGCGACCGGACTACCTGTTGATCCAGCGCCACGTCATCAACATCGATGCCCTTTTCATCGAATACGCCCAGCACTACTTCGCCAAGCACGAGCCCAAGGCCTGGGAGGTCATCGTCCAGCTCGAGGCCCGACTGAACGACAAGAACATCCCGCGCAACATGATCGGCCGGGAGAAACGTGTCGTGGCCTTGGAACAGTACCTGAGCCAGGTGCGCAACTACGATCCCGTACTGGATGGCCTGCGCAGCGCAGTGCGCTACGACAAGACCTATTTCGACAAGATCGTCGCCTCGCTGTTGCCACTGCTGGAGAAGCTGACCAGCGGCAAGATCGCTCAACTGCTGGCACCCAACTACTCCGATCTGGACGATCCGCGGCCGATCTTCGATTGGATGCAGATCATCCGCAAGCGCGCCATCGTCTATGTCGGCCTGGATGCGCTGTCGGACGCAGAGGTTTCTGCGGCCGTCGGCAATTCGATGTTTTCTGACATGGTCTCGGTGGCCGGCCACATCTACAAGTTTGGCATCGACGACGGTTTGCCTGACGCAAATCCGGGCGCGAAAGTGCCCATCAACGTCCATGCCGACGAATTCAACGAACTGATGGGAGACGAGTTCATTCCGATGGTCAACAAGGGCGGTGGTGCTGGCATCCAGGTCACCGCCTACACCCAGACGCTCAGCGACATCGAGGCACGCATTGGCAACCGGGCCAAGGCCGGCCAGGTCGTCGGCAACTTCAACAACCTGTTTATGCTGCGCGTGCGTGAGACCGCCACGGCCGAGTTGCTGACACGGCAGTTGCCGAAGGTAGAGGTCTATTCCACGACCATCGTCAGCGGCGCCACCGACAGCTCAGACATCCGTGGCGCCACCGATTTCACCTCGAACACCCAGGATCGCATCAGCATGTCCAGCGTGCCGATGATCGAGCCGTCGCAGGTGGTCGGACTTCCCAAGGGTCAGTGCTTTGCGCTGCTGCAGGGAGGCAACCTGTGGAAGATCCGCATGCCGCTGCCGGCACCCGACCCCGATGAGGTCATGCCCAATGATCTGCAGCAACTGGCCGGCTACATGCGGCAGAGCTACAGCGACGCCGCCCAGTGGTGGGAGAACACCGGATCACCCGGGCTGCAGGACCAGGGCCTGCCCGAGGATCTGATTGACGACCCTGTCGCACCCGAAGCTGCAACCACAGAGCCGCCGCCATGAGCGATGCGCCCAGCACCGCCAAACGCCAGGAGGCCCGCCGCGAAGGCCTGCTTGTCGGCCTGATCACCACCCCGTTCCGCCTGTTGGGCGTGCTGGTTGGCTCATTGCTGATCTCGATCTTGATCGAGTGCGTGGGCATGCACTTCTTCTGGAAGGATCAGGGCTGGCGTCATTCCCAAGCCATGCTGCAGTATGAGCTGACGCACCTGTCGGGACACTTCACGCGCAGCGTCGTCGTGCAAGAGCCCGGGCGTACTGCCCATGAGCTTGTGGACACAGGCTACCGCTGGATTTTCGTCAAGACCGGCCTGCTGGCGCGCATGGAGCAGACGGCCGACCGCGCCCGGCCCCCCAGTCAGGGCACCACACGCGATTTCCGCTACTTCATCAGCCAGGCCTATGTGTGGGCGGAGAGCTACTTGATCGCCGCGGCCTTCACGACGCTCACGTTCCTGGTGCGTCTGCTCGTGCTGGTGTTGACCCTTCCGCTGTTCATGATGGCGGCGTTCGTTGGATTCGTGGATGGACTGGTGCGCCGCGACGTGCGCAAGTTCGGCGCGGGCCGGGAGTCCGGCTTCATCTACCACCGCGCGAAAGCATCTCTCATACCGCTGGCAATCCTGCCGTGGGTGATCTACCTGGCGCTACCAATATCGATTCACCCGCTAGTCATTTTACTCCCGAGTGCAGCGTTGCTGGGGCTGGCCACGAACCTCACCGCAGGAAGCTTCAAGAAGTATCTCTGAGCGCGACACGCAGCGTCGCCCGCCGCCCTCCCGTAGCATCTCTGCGCGAGCCGAACCCGATCCCGCACCACCTGGATCTTCTGCGACAGACAGCCTCCTTCCATCTATCCGGGCGCTACCCAGTTCCCATTGTTTGCTGCCCAGGAACGCCCGCCTCGCCACGATCACGCCATTGCTGATCTCACGAGGACATTGCGCGATGGTGCTGCCAATCCGTCTCCGCGCTGCGCACTGCGGCGCGCCCCTTCTGTTGATGGGCCTCCTGATGGCTGGCCTGCCTCTGACCGCCAGCGCCGACACACCGGCGCAGCGCCAGGACATTGCCGCCGCTGCACGTCAGCTTGACTCGCTGGAACGCCTGGTCGGCCACAGCGCGGCCAACGCGGCGGCCACGCCAGGCGAGCGCTACCACTTCGACTACGCCCGGCTACGCGCCGACCTGGCCCGTGTGCGGGCCGGTCTGCAGGACTACCTCACCCCCCCGCGCGCACAGCCCAGAGACCCCGCTGAGCTTGCCGGTCAGTACCGCACCGAACAAGCCGCCGACCAACCGCACGATGCCGAGACCAAGCCGTGAATGGCGCCCAGCTCTCGGCTTTTCAGGCCAGCAGCGGCTTCACGCCCGCTGTGATGGCCACCGTGCTGGTGGGCGCGGTGTTCGCCGTGCTGCTGCTCTGGGGTGCCTGGGCAATCCGCACAGCCTATGTGGGCTGGGCGGAGAGCCGAATCAACCAGCGCCAGTTCCTCGGCGTCGTCGTGCGTTTCCTTGCCATGTACGTCGTGCTGACGTTTTTCCTTCTCTCCTGACCTCGAAAGGACCAACCATGAAGACCCGCCTCTCTCCCACCCAACTTGTCCGCCGCTCGACGCTGGCCCTTGCCACACTGGCACTACCTGCCGTTTCGTTCGCCCAGGGCCTTCCCTCGCTGGAGGACCCGTCGCGCGGCACCGGCAACGGCATCATGGAGACCATCCGCAACTACGGCTACGACATCGTGCTGCTGGTGGCGCTGCTCGTCGTCGCCTCCATGTTCATCGGGGTCTGCTACCACGCCTACGGCACGTACGCCGAAATCCACACCGGCCGCAAGACCTGGGGACAGTTTGGCCTCACGGTGGCTATCGGCGCCGTGCTGCTTGTGATCGGCATCTGGCTGCTCACCGAAGCCACCGGCATCCTGTAAGGAGGCTTGGTCATGTCCGAGCATCAGCATGTCCGGGCGGACGGCACGGTGTCATTCCTGCCGCACCGGCTCAACCGTCACCCGGTGGTGGTGCGCGGCCTGACCGCAGACGAACTGTGGATCTGCTGCGGCCTCTCCGGGGCTGCCGGTCTGGTGATCGGCGCACCGCTGTCGTGGGTCTTTTCAACCATCGCGCTGGCACCGACTTTCATCGTCGCCGGCGTGGCCTTCGGTGTGTTCATTGGTGGCGGCATCCTGCGCCGCCAAAAGCGCGGTCGCCCCGACACCTGGCTGTACCGCCATCTGCAATGGTGGTTGACGACGCATCACCCCATCGTCTCGGACAGGATTGGCGGGCGCGCGCTGATCACACGCTCCGGCTACTGGTCAGCACGGAGGGCGGCGCGATGAGCCGGTTCAAGAACGAGGTCGCGCACCTTCAGGCGCACATCAAGACCTTGCGCCGGGGCGTTGCCGCCCTGTTGCTGCTTGCGCTGGTCATGGGCGGCGGATGGTGGAGCGCACCGCGCGACCTCACCGTGCATGTCCCACCGGACCTGCGCTCGGGCAGCACTCGCAAGTGGTGGGAGGTACCCCCGGAATCGGTGTACGCCTTCACCTTCTATGTGTTCCAGCAGCTCAACCGCTGGCCCACCAACGGGGAGGACGACTATGCGCGCAATTTGTACGCACTCTCGCCGTACTTCACCCCCGCGTGCAAGGCCTTCCTGCAAGCCGACTACGACTATCGCCGCAACGCGGGCGAGTTGCGCCAACGCGTGCGCGGAATCTATGAGATTCCGGGACGCGGCTATGGCGACAACCCCGCTGCTCGCGTACGGGTGGTATCGGACCGAGATTGGGTGGTGACCTTGGACATCAGTGCGGACGAGTACTACAGCTCCGAGCAAGTCAAACGCGCCTTGGTGCGCTACCCGATCAAGGTCGTGCGGGCCGATGTGGATCCCGCACGGAATCCGTTCGGACTGGCGCTCGATTGCTATGACGGCGCGCCACAGCGCATTGCCGCACCCGAGACACCACCCCAGCCTCCCGCCCGTGGCGGTCTGGGCGCCCAAGGAGAAACGCCATGAAGAAACGAGTCGCCCTTTGGCTGGGTGCAGCCATGGCCGTCGCGATCACGCCCCTGGCTCACGCGGTGGAGATTCTGCGCTGGGAACGTCTGCCGCTGGTTGTTCCCCTGGTCGTCGGCCAGGAGCGGATCGTGTTCATTGACCGCAATGTGCGCGTCGGCGTACCGGCCAATGTGGGCGAGCGCCTGCGCATCCAGAGCGCGGGAGGCGCGGTGTACTTGCGCGCCAGCGAGCCCATCGAGCCGACACGCCTGCAACTGCAAGATGCCGACACCGGCACCCTGATCCTGCTCGACATCGCGGCCGAGCCTGCACGTGAAGGTGCACCTCTGCTGGAACCGGTGCGCATCGTCGATGGCGCCAACGCTGCGACGCGCTATGGCACGCAGACGGCCGAGATCGGCAATGCCGAAGCCGACGGTAAGACCCAAGCCGCCCAGAGCAAGCGCGAGACTCCGATTGCCGTCGTGCTGACACGCTACGCGGCGCAGAATCTCTACGCGCCGTTGCGCACGGTCGAATCCGCCCCGGGCATCATGCGCGTCAACCTGCGGCGCAACCTGGTGCTCGACACGCTGCTGCCGACCCTGCCAGTCAAAGTCACCGCGCTTGCTGCCTGGCGCCTGGAGGACCACTGGGTCACGGCGGTCCGCGTGACCAACACCAGCAGCGGCTGGATCGACCTGGATCCACGCACGTTGCAGGGCGACATCCTGACAGCGACTTTCCAACACCCCGCCCTGGGGCCACAAGGCCGGCCGGAAGACACCACGGTGGTGTACCTGGTGACGCGTCGCTATGGCTTGCCACAGTCCCTGCTGCCGGCCATCCAGCGCTTCGATCCGGCGGTGAACCTGCCCCGGCCAGCCAGCCCCACCCAAGGAGACGACCATGCGCAGTAACGGTCTACTCAAGTGGTTGATGATTCCGGTGGCCCTGGTCGTGCTGTTCTTCGGCATCCGGCTGTTCTCCAATGGTGGGAGCAAGGCACCCGTTGGCGCCGACGCCAGCGCCCAGCTCACATCGGATGAAATGAAGGCGCTGGGCATCCAGGGCGACACGCCACGCGACACGGTGGCCACCCTCGTCGCCCAGGTAAAGCAACTGCGTACCGAGCTGCAGACCGCCACCACGGACAACAAGACGCAGCGCGAAGAGAACCAACGCCTGCGTCAGCGGGAAACGGCGATCGACCAGCGCATCGGCACCGCCCTGGAGTCCGAGCGGGCCACTCTGCGCCGCGACCAAGAGCAGATCGCCAGCGAACGCCAGCAGACCGAAGGCCTACTGCAAGACCTGCAGCGCCGCCTTGAGAGCATCGGCAGCCGCGGCAATGGCCACGCCGACCTGCCGGTGGGCCTGGGCCTGAGTGACGGGGATGGGGACGGCATGGCGAGCGCGCCCGGCGGCGTACGCTGGGTGGAACCTGACGATGCCAAGCAGACCGATGGCCGGGGCCGCAGCAACGGCAGCTCGCTCAGCTTCCCCACCAGTTTCGGTCCTGCCCAACGCACATTGGAAGCTACTGCCGACACGGTCGCCAATGCCGGCGCCAAGGCCGTAGGAGTCAGCAAGGCCAAGGCGGTCTACACCGTGCCGACCAACTCGACGCTGATGGGCTCGGTGGCGATGACGGCACTGATCGGCCGCGTTCCCATCGATGGCACCGTGAACGACCCGTACCCATTCAAAGTGCTCGTCGGGCCGGACAACCTGACCGCCAACGGCATTGACATTCCGGATGTGGCCGGCGCCGTGTTCAGCGGTACCGCAGCCGGTGATTGGACGCTCTCGTGCGTTCGCGGCCAGGTGCGCAGCATCACCTTTGTCTTCAACGACGGCACGATCCGCACCATCCCCGAAGACCGCGACGGCAACCAGCAGAACAACGATCAGCAGGATGGCCTCGGCTGGATCAGCGACCCGCACGGCATTCCCTGCGTCAGTGGCGAGCGCCGCAGCAATGCCCAACAGTACCTGGGCACCCAGGCTCTGATCACGGCCGCCGGCGCTGGCGCTGCCTCGCTGATTGAATCAGACAGCGGGCGATCGTCCTATGTCGGCGCCGATGGCTCGATCGGCACTGTCGGCATCACCGGCCAAGAAGCCGTTGGCCGGATCCTGGCTGGCGGTGTCCAGGAAATGTCGAGCTGGGTCAACAAGCTCTACGGGCAAGCCTTTGCAGCGGTGTACGTGCAGCCGGGCGCCAAGGTTGCCGTCCACCTGGAGAAGCCGCTCGCCATCGACTACGACCCCGAAGGCCGCAAGGTCGACCACCGTGCAGGAGAAGCTCATGCGCCCGAACTGGACTAAGCCCCTCGTGCTGGCACTCGTGGTGGGCACACTCACCGGCTGCGCCACCAACAAGGAAGACTTGCTCACCCATGGTGGACGGACCATGCAGGACATCTGGCAGCAGGAAGGTGGCGATGGTGGTACGGGCCAGGTGTCCCGGCGCCAGTTGCTCGATGCCCGCCAGACGCTACGCCGGCCGCTGCTCGAAGCGGACATCGCCGCGGCGCCGGCCGAGCAGGCCCGCTATACCCGCACGGCGGCAAACGAGATCTACCGCCAGTTTCATCGGCTGCCGAACCCGGACCTGGTGATGTACGTGTTCCCGCATCTGGCGGGCACGGATCCGGTGCCTGTGCCGGGCTACACCACGGTGTTCCCCCTGTACCAGCGCATCCAGTACGCCATGCCTGGCGAACGTGTGGAGGACTATTGATGGCCTGGACGCTACCGTGGCGCCGCCGCAAAGTGCCCGGCGCCTCACCCACCGAGCAAGCACAGCCCGATGGCTGGCAGCGCCATGTGCAGGCGCTGCGTGATGCGGGTGTGCGGATGCCCGGAGAAGCCGTTCAGAGGCTGCGCGCCGCGACGACGGCCGATGAGCAGGCCCTCTACGACGTAGCGCCGTCGTTCGTCTCACTGCTGCCGTGGGTGGAATTCCTGCCCGAATCCCAGTGCATGCTGCTCGAAGACGGCCAATCAGTTGCTGCCTTCTTCGAGCTGACGCCCTTGGGCACCGAGGGCCGTGAGGCAGTCTGGCTGGCTCAGGCGCGCGACGCGCTGGAGAACGCGCTGCAGGACAGCTTCGACGAGCTCGACGAGAACCCCTGGGTCGTCCAGCTCTATGCCCAGGATGAAGCAAGCTTCGACCAATACCTGGATGCGCTGCGCCGCTACATCCAGCCGCGTGCGCAGGGCTCCCGCTTCAGCGAGTTCTACCTGAAGTTTTTCGCTCACCATCTGCGCGCCGTCGCCAAGCCAGGTGGCCTGTTCGAGGACACCGTGGTAACGCGCCTGCGTTGGCGCGGCCAGAGCCGGCGCGTACGCATGGTGGTGTACCGCCGCGCGATGGGCCAAAGCAGTCGGCGCGGCCAGACGCCGGAACATGCCCTCAACACCGTGTGCGATCGCCTGGCCGGTGGACTGAGCAACGCCGGCATCCAGGCGCGCCGGTTGGGTGCACCTGCAATCCATGGCTGGCTGCTGCGCTGGTTCAACCCCCATCCCACAACGCTGGGCTCTGAAGCGCAGGACCGCGAGCGCTTCTACCAGCTGGCAGCGTACCCCGAGACCGCCGAGATCGACGAAATCGAGCTGGCCAGCGGCACAGATTTCAGCCAGCGCCTGTTCTTCGGCCAGCCGCGCTCGGACGTCGAACAGGGGTTGTGGTACTTCGACGGCATGCCGCATCGGGTCATGGTGACCGACCGGCTGCGCACGCCGCCGGTCACCGGCCACCTCACCGGGGAGACGCGCAAGGGCGATGCGATCAACACCCTGTTCGACCAGATGCCGGAAGACACCACGCTGTGCCTGACCCTGGTCGCCACGCCGCAGGACGTGCTCGAAGCCCACCTGAACCATCTCGCCAAGAAGGCCGTGGGCGAGACCCTCGCATCGGAACAAACGCTCAAGGATGTGCACGAGGCCCGCTCCCTGATCGGCAGTTCCCACAAGCTGTACCGCGGCACGCTGGCTTTCTACCTGCGCGGGCGTGATGAAGCGGAGCTCGACCGGCGCGGCCTGCAGCTCGCCAATGTCATGCTCAATGCCGGCCTGCAGCCGGTGCGCGAGGAAGACGAAGTTGCGCCGCTCAACAGCTACCTTCGCTGGTTGCCCTGCCTCTACAACCCCGGCGCGGACCGCAGGCAGTGGTACACCCAACTGATGTTCGCCCAGCACGCGGCCAACCTGTCGCCGGTCTGGGGCCGCAGCCAGGGCACGGGACACCCTGGCATCACGTTCTTCAACCGTGGCGGCGGCGTGATCACCTTCGACCCCTTCAACCGTCTGGATCGGCAGATGAATGCGCATCTGTTCCTGTTCGGCCCGACCGGATCGGGCAAGTCTGCTACCTTGAACAACATCCTGAATCAGGTCGCCGCGATCTACCGCCCGCGCATGTTCATCGTCGAGGCAGGCAACTCCTTCGGTATGTTCGGCGACTTCGCCAAGCGCCTCGGGCTCACGGTCAACCGGGTCAAGCTCGCGCCGGGCGCCGGGGTCAGCCTTGCGCCTTTCGCGGACGCCCGACGCCTGATCGAGACGCCCAGCGACGTGCAGACCCTCGACGCTGACGCGCTGGACGAGGAGCAACCGCCAGCGGTCGAAGCCAATGAGGCCGACGAGCAGCGCGACGTGCTCGGCGAGCTGGAGATCACCGCCCGCCTGATGATCACTGGCGGCGAGGACAAGGAAGAAGCGCGCATGACGCGCGCAGACCGCTCGCTGATCCGCCAGTGCATTCTCGAGGCCGCGCAGCGCTGTGTCGCCGACAACCGCACCGTGCTGACCCGCGACGTGCGCGATGCCTTGCGCGAGCGCGGCCGCGACACGACCCTACCCGAGACGCGGCGCTCCCGGCTGCTCGAAATGGCCGACGCCATGGACATGTTCTGCCAAGGCACCGACGGCGAGATGTTCGACCGGCCGGGTACGCCCTGGCCGGAGGCCGACGTCACGATCGTGGACCTGGCCACCTATGCCCGCGAGGGCTACAACGCCCAACTGTCCATCGCCTACATCTCGTTGATCAGCACGGTCAACAACATCGCAGAGCGTGACCAATTCCTGGGCCGGCCCATCGTCAATGTGACCGATGAGGGTCACATCATCACCAAGAACCCGCTGCTGTCCCCCTACGTGGTCAAGATCACCAAGATGTGGCGAAAGCTGGGCGCCTGGTTCTGGCTCGCCACACAGAACGTGGACGACCTGCCAAAGTCCGCCGAGCCGATGCTCAACATGATCGAGTGGTGGATCTGCCTGTCGATGCCGCCGGATGAGGTCGAGAAGATCGCGCGCTTTCGTGAGCTGAATCCTGCGCAGAAGGCGCTAATGCTCTCGGCGCGTAAGGAGGCCGGCAAGTTCAGCGAGGGCGTGATCCTGTCCAAGTCGATGGAGGTTCTGTTCCGCGCGGTCCCGCCCAGCCTCTATCTGGCGTTGGCCCAGACGGAGCCGGAAGAGAAAGCTGAGCGCTTCCAGCTCATGCAGCAACACGGCATCGGCGAACTCGAAGCGGCTTTCAAGGTGGCCGAAAATATTGATCGTGCGCGCGGCATCGACCCGCTGCCATACGACGACGTGTTCGCCGGGGAACCATCATGACCACCACACCGAAGCCCGTTCTCAAAAAGTCCCGGCGTGCCTGGTGGCTTGCTGCGGGCGGCGCAGCGCTTGCTGCATTGGTGTGGGGTTTCTTCGCATCGCATCAACCTGCAGATCCTGTCGCTGTCGAGCAGCCTGGTATTGAGCACGCGGCCGGCCCACCCTGGCGCTACGGCCCAGCTTCAGCGCGCTTCACGATCGTTGTCTACGCCGATCTGGAATGCCCGTTCTGCCAGTCCTACACCCCGGTGCTGCGAACGTGGGTCGATGGGCACCGTGACGTCAATCTGCAGTGGCATCACCTTCCGCTCGCGATGCATGAGCCTGCTGCCAGCGAAGAGGCACGCTGGGTGGAGTGCGTGGGCGAGACGTTCGGGCATGCTCGCTTCTGGAAGGCTATCGCCTGGGTGTATCAACACACGCGCGGCGGCGGCCAGGGGCTGCCGCCCGGCACGGCGTATCCAGACGACGCGGCGGTGCAAGCCTGTTTGGACAGCGAACGTCCCGGGCTGGCGGTTCGCCAGCAGGCGGATCAGGCGCGCAAAGATGGCCTCAATGCCACCCCCTCGATTCGCCTGATCGATCAGGCTACTGATCGCTCCATGGTATTGACCGGACCTGTTGTGGGTGATGCCTTGCTGTCGGCCCTGGACTACCTCGCCTCCGAGCAATCTAATGAAGCTCAGGCAACTCCGATGCCCGCAGAGGCGCTCAATGCAGATGCCAAGTGGCGTGCGTTCCCATAGCCAGAGTTGGCACTCTCTCCAGGTTGCGATCATCGACGGAAGGTATTCCAAGGAAAGCGCCCATTTCCCGATCTGGCCGGCTCGGGCTGGGCGGACCGCATCAACTGGCATCTAGCGCAGCAACGCCATGCCTTGATGCGGAAACTTGCCTGCCCCTAGCTGCTACGCATCGCCTCATGCTAAGCCCCTTGGTGATTCCAGCAGCCTGCGCTCTGACTGTCGAAAAACTCTACTGGTACCACGCCCAGAGCTCCTTGAACGATCGGCAGAACCCGGTTGCAATAGATCTGGTCAGCGCCGTGCACAGAAACTGCGACGCGGCGGATGCCCGTACCTCGCATGCGCTGCAGCAGATGGAGGTCCTGCTCTCCCAACCCCCATCCATAGATGACGAGCGTCTCGCGCTCCGAGCCCAGCACTTCCCGGTAAACCGTGGAGAGGTAGTAGCTGTTCTGGATTGAACTCACTTTTTGCTGCCAGGTTCCCTCGCTCACGAACAGAGGCACAACCTCTTCGCTGCGCCAACGCGTCAGGATGGCCTCCAGCAGCCCGGCATCGGCGTTGTGGATCTTGCGCTCCTGCTCGACGCGATTGCGGCACAGCACCAGGCTGCCATGCGGATAGAAAACCAATGTGGTCGATCGCTGACGCCGAATCGGCGTTCTCAGTCTGCGCCAATCGTCCTGAAACAACCCGCCCGCGCCGAAGCAGTCCTTGATGGCGTGCTCCTCGTCATGGTCGTAACCATGCATCAAGGCCCAATAGACGATGAGGTCGTAGTTCAGCGAGGCAACCGTATCGAAGTGTTTGAGGAATCGGTAGATCGCCGGCAAGTGCCCACTGACCTGGTCGAACTCGGGATGGATGTCCTGGACACTCTGGATGAGACAGTCTCGAACCCTCAGGTATGCCTCATGCGTTCGTTGGTCCGGGATCTGCAGTGATTGATTGACGTTCGATGCCTGCCACACGATGCGCAGGATCAGCTCGAAGTCCGTCGTTCCGAAGAACGCGAACAGTCGCTCGACGTCCGGGGCAATCAGCTCGTTGGCTCGCGCATGCTCCAGCAGCGAGCCATAGGAAAAGCTGGGGCTGACCGCAATGCTGGCGCCATTGCCCAGTATGGCGGTGCCTCGGTAGTTCGGGGCGATGGCCTCCCACGGCTGAATCACATAGGGCATAGGATCTGTCTCTCCAAAGTTTGTCTTTCATCACCTTACCGCAGCCCTGGCTGGGGAATGGCCGCTCTGATCGCATCCGCCCGGAAAATGCGGGTGCGGGTCGGTACGCATTGTTCGTGGCTCTTGGCGGCCCCTTGCGTTGCACTACTGGGGTCTTCCACTTCCAGGGCCGCATGCCATGCGAAATCTCTGCCTTCTGCTCGGACAAGCCTTGATCGGGATGGCGACGTTGGGCTCGGTGGCGGCCAATGCCCAGGAGGTCTGGGTCGTCACCAACTCGGGCAATCCGGTGACGGGCAAGGCCACCGTCAGCCGCCTCATCAAGCTGGACATGCCGCAGCGCTTCGAGGCTGAGTTGGCCGCGCAGTTGTCGAGCGATCCGCAGCGCGCCGCCGCGCTAGTCCAGCAGCGCCTGCAGCAAGGCGGCCAGCCCCTGCAGAAGCGCATGCGCGATGCTTACCAAGGCGTGGCCGACGCCTGGAGCCTCGGAATCACCACACTCCCGGCCGTCGTCGTGGACCAACGCTACGTGGTCTACGGCGAGTCCGATCTCGACAAAGCCTTGGCGCGCGTCGCACAACACCGCAAGGACAAGCCATGATGACCCGTGTCCCACGCCGACTGCGGATCGGCGCCGCGGCTGCGCTGCTGTGTGGCGCCACCTCGACGTTCGCGCTCAACACCGCAACCATCGTCTCCTCCACGCTCTCGCCCGACTGCCTGGAGTACCGGGTGGTCGGCATCTGCTACTGGCTCTACTGCACCTGGACCGGGTGCACGGTGCGCACCTCGATCAAGGTGCGGCACTACATCCCGGACGCCGTGGTGTCCAGCTATTCCAACACTGGCGAGAACCCCTGGACGGAAGTGCGCGCTATGAGCACGTCCAACCCGACGGCGCAGGCCGGCGGGGATGGCACGACCAACCATGACAACGAGAACAACCTGGCCAAGTTCAAAAACGCCGATGTCATCGGCCATCCCGGCGGCCAGTTGTTCAGCCAGTTCGCGAGCTCGTCGGGCTATGCGTGTGAGGGCGCGGGCACGGCATTCATGCCCTACCTGCTCAGCACGCTGGACACGATCGCATGGCGCTACAACGTGCCGGAAGCCGTGTATCCCGAAGCGCTGATCCCCGGCATGCGCGAGATCGGCGCACGCACCAGCCTGAACCTGTGGGGCGCGGTCTATCCCCGCGGTGGCTTCCTGCACCAGACCGACGACCACAAGTCCGGTGCCGTGGTCGCACAACGCGCAGGTGATGTCGTCACCCGCCGTGGCCAGTTGCATGTCTATCAGCCCCTCCTCGCCAACAGCCGCGACGGCTACTGGCCGGCCGGCGCGTTGGTGGAAAGTGACGCGTCGACCGGCAAGTGGCAGGAGCTCACCCCCCGGCTGTCGTCGTCCTGCGCGGTGTTTCCGAACAACGGTCCGCTGACCCAAGCCCAGCAAGGCGACTACGCCTGGGCGCTGTGGCGCCCCTATAGCTGCTGCCAGCGTCGGGGCCAGGTCTTCCTTGGCAGCGTCGATTTCAACTGAGGTCACCACCATGAACCGCCACGACAACGTCCGTCCGCCTCGCCATTTTCCTGTGCGCTGGCAACCTTCGCTGCTCGCCGGCGCCCTGGTATTGGCAACCGGGCTGACCTGGGCGCAAGCCGGGTTTCAGAACAGCGGCAGCGTGATCGGTGATGAGGTCATGTACTCGATCGGCGGCGGCAATGCCGTCTCGATGAGCGGTGCCGCCGGTATGCGCTCGATCGGTGTGGGCGTGGGTTGGAACAGCAATCTGATCTGCGGCGACATGAGCATCAGCACGACGATCCAGAACCAGCTCAACGGGCTCACGAACGGCTTCCAGAACATCATGAGCAATGTGATCCAGAGCGCGACCAGCGCAGTCGCGTCGCTGCCCGCGCTGATCATCCAGCGTGCCGACCCGGGCCTGTACAACCTTCTGACCAACGGTGTTCTGCAGGCACGGCTGGACTTCGACCGTTCCAAGCTGACCTGCCGTGCCATGGCAGAACGGATGGCGGACGCAGCCGGCGGCCAGCTCGGCTGGAACCAGATCGCAGAAGGCATGGCGCTGCGCCAGGCGGTTGCCAGCACCGATGCGGTCTCGGCCATCGAGCAGGCGGAGAGCCGCCGCGGCAACGACGGTGTGCCGTGGGTGGGAGGCAACAACGCTGGCGGCTCCGGTCAAGCCTCCATCAAGGTGGTCGGCGACGTGACCCGCGCGGGCTACAACCTCGTCAACGGCCGCAGCGTGACCGACACGTCGTCGATCGCCACCGCCAACTGCAACAGCCTCGCCTGCGCGACCTGGTCGACACCTCAAGCTGCGGCGGACTGGGCGACGCGTGTCCTGGGTGAGAAAGAGCAGCGCACCTGCGAGAGCTGCACCAAGACCCAGACCGTCCCGGGCGTCGGGTTGACGCCGCTGATCCAGGAGGAATACGAGACCAAGCTGGAGGTGCTGCAGGAGCTGATCAGCCGCACCCGGAACACCACCGTGGAAAACCTGCGGGCGGCCGGCAGCACCTCGCTGCCGATCACCCGTGGCGTGGTCGAGGCGCTGCGTGACGAACCGGACCAAGACATCCTCGCGCGCCGCCTCGCATCCGAGGTAGCTCTGGCCTCTGTGCTGGAGAAGGCGCTGCTGCTGCAGCGCACCCTGCTCACGGGCAAGAAGGAGCCGAACGTCGCGACCAACCAGTTGGCCACCGAAGCGGTGAACCACGAGAGCGACACCCTCGATCGGGAGATCCTGAATCTCAAGACCGAACTCGAACTGCGCCGCGAGCTAGCAAACAACTCGCCGATGGCCATCATCCAGCGCCATGGCACCCGGGCCTCGGGTTCACGCGGTGTCTTCGAGGGTGACCCCACGCCCGACCGTCTCAACCGTCTGCAACGGCCCGCACCGAGTGGCACGCCATGAGTACGCAGTGGCTGCGTCTGAGGTGGCTGTTCAACCGGCGCAACGCGAGGGCGCTGGCATGGGCCGTGGTGTTGCTGAGCCTGGCGGTGGCCGCCAATGTGGCCGGCATTTACCTGGTCGGGAGCGTGGCCGGCTGGGAACGCTGGATGTCGGCGTCCGCCGGCTACTTCCTGGCGTGGCGGATTTGCCTCTATGCGGCCACTGTCTATGGCTGGCTGTGGATGCGTCGGCGCCTGCTTGCACGCGAGTCTGCGCCCGACGCGCGTCGCCGCCTGGTGCGCGCGGAGATCGCAGGCGCGATCGCCATCGTTGCCCTGGAAGCCAGCCTGCTGCTGCAGGCGTAGCGAGGGATCCAGAACATGACACTCTTCACCACCGACTACCTCGAGTACTACCTGACCCTGGTGGGCTGGATCGTGCACAACGGTATCTGGTCCGTCCTGGTCTCCAGCGGCGTGTTCGCCATTCCCTTCGTGGCCATCATCGTCCAGGAATGGCTGAAGGCCCGCGCCGAGGGCGCTGACGAAGGCAACAAGGGTGTGTTGTCGTCGATGCGCATCGAGAACCGCGTCTGGGTGGCGATCGTCGTGGTGATGTTCGCCGGCATTCCGTTCATCGACGTGGATCTCAACATGATCCGAATGGACGATTCGCGCTCCCAGCAGTGCCAGGTGAGCGTACCCCAGCCCTCGGACACGGGCTGGAGCCAGTCCTTCACGACCCTCAACAACCAGAGTGCCAAAGTGCCCGTCTGGTGGGCCTTCATCCATGCGCTCTCGCGCGCGGTCACCGGCGCGTCGGTGGCCGCCATTCCGTGCGGCACGGATCTGCGGCAGATGCGGATGGAGATCGACGCCACCCGCATCGACGATCCGGTGCTGGCCCAGGAGGTCGCGGACTTCACCCATGATTGCTATGGCCCGGCACGGGCCAAGCTCTTCATGAATCGCCCGAGCCTGGACGAATCCCAGATGCACGATGTCACCTGGATCGGCTCCAACTACTTCGTCAACACCGGCGGCTACTACGACACGTACCGCGCCAAAGCACCTCGCGATGGTTGGGCCTACGACAGCAACCGCGATGCAGGCCTGACGCAGGTGCCCAGCGGCGCCGGCTACCCGACCTGCCGCCAGTGGTGGAGCGATGGCGGCAATGGCCTGCGTGCGCGGCTGCTTGCTGAAGTCGACCCCACGCTGATGAATCGGCTGGCCGGCTGGGCCGGCTTCTTGAGCCGCGCCCAGGTTGACGACTCGGTGATCCGTGCGATTGCCTCGCCGCGCCAGCAGAAGCTCAACCAGGGCGCCGTCTACTCCGACTACGGCGGTCAGATCGACAAGACCCTGCCGAACATCGTCACCCGCGCTGCCGGCGACGTGGGTCTGGCGGTGGGCTCGCTGGGCTTCTTCCCGGCCATGGACGTGGTGCGCCAGGCGCTCCCTATGGTGCTGTCACTGCTGAAGATGGCCTTGGTCATCTGCATCCCGCTGGTGCTCGTGGTCGGGACCTACGACCTGAAGACAGTGGTGACGGTCAGCGTGGTGCAGTTCTCGCTGTTCTTCGTGGACTTCTGGTTCCAGCTCGCCCGCTGGATCGACAGCACGATCCTCGACGCCCTCTACGGCTGGGGGTGGGGCTGGAACCGGCCGCACTCGAACTTCGATCCGGTGATGGGTCTGAACAATGCGTTTGGTGACATGCTCCTGAACTTCGTCATGGGAGCGATGTTCATCGTGTTGCCAACGTTCTGGATCATGTCCTTGGCGTGGGCAGGCATTCGCGCCGGCAACGTCTTGCAAGGCCTAGCCGGCGCAACGGGAGATGCCAAGGCTGCCGGAGGCAAGGGCAGTGGCATTGCAATCAATGCCATGTCAAAGAAGTGAGGACTGCTACTCTTCGTCCTCGACGTGCGGATCGATGCGAAATCCATCGTAGGTGTACAGACCGAAGCCGGCAGGCCCGTTGCGCCATTCCGATTCGGGAGGGTCGTCGTTCAGCCCGGCGTTGCGCGCCACCCACGCGGCCACCACCGCAAGCACCAGCAGCAGCGCTAGCCAAGACATGGTGTACAGCAGCATACCGAGTACGACCAACTTGACCACCCACAGCAGCGCCGTGGCACCCATCACCGGCACTCCCTTAGAGGCGAGCCAGCTCGACAACCGTCGCTCGCCGCGCACATAGGCGCGCCATCCACGACCGAAGCTGCGGCCGAGGCGCTCTGCGATGCTGATGCGGGTTGTCGTGTTCATGGTCGTCTCCTGCTACATGAGGAATGCCTACTTCAGTTTGCTCCAATCCTGCTTGCTGGCCAGTACCAATGCGTTCCAGTCGTCGGGCGGATTTCCCCGCCCCAACATCTTCTCAAAAACAGCGTAGGGATCTGACTTGCTCCCCGCCGACCGCAAAGTCTGCTCGTCGTTGACCCAGGCGTACACGATGACCTTCGCCTTCGAGTCGTACCGGAAGAAGAGCCGAAACCGCCTTCCGATTTTGGCCCGACGCCAGTGGCGGTGGGCCGGCCCCAGGGTATTACCCTGGCGGTATTCATCGCGTGCCGGATCACTCGGAACCACATCCAGCATCAACTGGCTCAATGCCCGGAAGAGCTTGACGTTGGCGTTGGACTCGAATCCCTCCGGGTCGTTCTCCTGCGCGCGCGCCGCGGCTGCTTGCAGCCTCTGCAACTGCTCGATTACGCAGTCGTGGAAGAGCAGCGTCCAGCCGTGCCTTTGCATCAGAGCGCCACTTCCCCGTCGATTTCATCGTCCAGCTTCACGCTGTGACCCGCGTGTTCCAGCATGGCGCGGGCCAAGTCCTCGGGCAGGCCCTGGACGTTCCGGCCAGCTTCAATGTCTCGGGCCAGCAGGCTCAGGAACGCGCTGATCGCGGGGTCCTCATGCTCGACATCGACCCGGGTGACGACGACTTCGCTGCCTCGCAGATCGAACGCGAGCTTCCCGCCGGTATCCACGCCGAGCGCCTGCCGGATGGGCTTGGGCAGCGTGATCTGACCTTTGGAGGTCAGTGTGGCAATTTCATGAATGGCAGGCATAGCCGTTCTCCTGATAGCGATGCCCTCATGGTAAGGAATATTCCTTACCATGTCAATATGGGGTCTCATGGCGTCCTCCCGCGTCAAATAATCGGCCCAATCGTAGGGCGGGAACAGGGAGCCTTCACGCATCAATCCGAACCGCTGAACCCCGTATTGGCGGTGGACGGTCAATGCTCCCAGCCCTATACCCAAATGGTTAACGGCAAAAGGGCCGAAAGGGCAAGGGAATGGGGGTGCAAGGGGAAAGGCCCTATCTTGAAAAGGCTAAAAGGCCTCCCGGTCGGCCCGCCCCCAGGACACCTACATGCTCTCACTGTTCCAGCGAAAACGGCCTCCGGTCGCTGCCGCTCCGTCGTCAGCAACTGCCACCGACCTCCCGAAAGGGCTGCTGCGGCCCGAGTCGGTCGCATCGCTGCTGGCTACACCGCGCCGGCAGAAGCTGTTGGACCACATCTGGCAGCGCACCTCACTCTCGCGCAAGCAGTTCGCCACCCTGTACGGCACGCCGCTGGAACGCTATGCCGAGCTGGTCCAGCAGTTTCCCGCTTCCGAAAGTCACCACCACGCTTACCCGGGCGGCATGCTGGACCACGGCCTGGAAATCGTCGCCTACGCTCTCAAGCTGCGGCAGTCCCACCTGCTGCCCATTGGCGCCAGCCCCGAGGATCAGTCGGCGCAAGCCGAAGCCTGGACCGCCGCTGTCGCCTACGCCGCGCTGCTGCACGACATCGGCAAGATCGCCGTCGATCTGCACGTCGAACTGGCCAACGGCGACACCTGGCATCCCTGGCACGGCCCACTGCACCAACCGTACCGCTTCCGCTATCGCGAGGACCGCGAGTACCGTCTGCACAGTGCCGCGACAGGCTTGCTCTACCGCCAAGTGCTTGCCCCCCATGTCCTGGACTGGCTCAGTGGCTATCCGGCGCTCTGGGCACCGCTGCTCTACGTCCTGGCTGGCCAGTACGAGCACGCCGGAGTGTTGGGCGAACTGGTCGTGCAGGCTGACCGCGCTTCGGTCGCGCAGGAACTGGGCGGTGATCCGGCCCGCGCCATGGCCGCGCCCAAGCATGCGCTGCAACGCAAGCTGCTCGATGGGTTGCGCTATCTGCTCAAGGAAGAACTGAAGTTGAACCAGCCCGAGGCCTCCGATGGCTGGCTCACCGAGGATGCGCTGTGGCTGGTGAGCAAGACCGTCTCCGACAAGCTGCGCGCCCATCTGCTGTCCCAGGGCATCGACGGCATCCCGGCGAACAACACCGCCGTGTTCAACGTGCTGCAGGATCACGGCATGCTGCAGCCCACGTCAGAGGGCAAAGCAGTCTGGCGCGCGACCGTAACCAGCGCTACCGGCTGGTCGCACCCGTTCACCCTTTTACGTCTCGCTCCCGCGCTAATCTGGGAATCAGGCGAACGGCCAACCCCTTTCGCTGGGATGGTGGCGATCGACGCCGCACTGACCGATGCGTTGGTCTCCCAGCCGGCAGTCATCGCGGAGCCGACCCCGGAAGGCCATGAGGCACTGCCATGGGAAAGCAGGAGCGCCCTGGTCCCGTCGCCCACGACTCAGGTGGTGCCCGATGTCCTGGAGGACATGCTGGCGATGGTCGGTATGAGCGATTCGTCCGGCATGCAGCAGGATGCGGAGGCCGTTTCGCATGAGGCCGACGCCGCACCATCCGAAGCGCCGACCCCAGCGACGGCCACATCATCGCCATCGGCTGCGCCAACTCCCACTACGGAGCAGCCATCCGGCGAGCACTTCATGGCGTGGGTAAAGCACGCAATCCGGACGCGCAAGCTCGTCATCAACGACGCTCGTGCACTAGTGCATACGGTGGGTGATACGGCTTACCTCGTCAGCCCTGGGGTATTCCAGCGCTACGCGCAGGAACACCCACAAGTCGGTGCGCTGGCCAAGACAGACCAGCAACAGGACTGGCAATGGGTTCAAAAGCGGTTTGAGAGGCTTCAGCGACACCGGAAACAGCCCAACGGCCTCAACATCTGGAACTGTGAGGTGACGGGGCCGCGCAAATCAAGGCGGCTGCACGGCTATTTACTATTGCATCCTGAGCAGGTGTTCGACGAGATCCCGCCCAACAATCCTTATCTTGCCATCTGCCCACCTTGATGATCCGACTCCGTTGCTCCATTCGATCACGGGATCTCTAGGGCCGCCCAAGGATCCGTGGTCCTGATTCCTCTTGCCCCAGCATGGGCTGCGGATTGTGCAGCAGGCACTCTGGCCTAAGCGCCCCTGCCGTTCTGGGCAGCCAAGGGCTTGCCCACGCATCCGCTGTCGAGCTCTTTGGCTTACAAATTATCGTCAGCTCCGGAGCGCTCCGGGTCGATTCAGGAACGATGGAAACGCTAGCAGGGCGTTGAATCAGGCAATAAAGGAGGCAGATCAAGCAACCGAAAGGTCGGTGGGCCTCACATACTTTGAGATTGGACAGATCTGCCGATTCAAAAATCGGCATTCGGTGCCTTTACTGAAGAGGA
Source organism: Hydrogenophaga palleronii NBRC 102513 (assembly GCF_001571225.1). Classification (GTDB taxonomy): domain Bacteria; phylum Pseudomonadota; class Gammaproteobacteria; order Burkholderiales; family Burkholderiaceae_C; genus Hydrogenophaga; species Hydrogenophaga palleronii. The sequence continues at coordinate 55,989 of NZ_BCTJ01000004.1, read as the reverse complement.
CGAGACAGAATCATGAAAGCCTACCGCCTGGATGACTTCACAAGCGTCGACGATCTGCACCTGCACGACGAGCTTCCGCCCGAGCCACAGCGTGGCGAGGTGCTGGTACGCATTCATGCCGTGTCCCTCAATTTCCGGGACATCGCCATGGTTCGCAATCAGTATCCCGTGCCACATGCCAAGGGACTGATCCCCACCAGCGATGGCGCCGGCGAGGTGCTGGCGATCGGTGAGGGGGTAGACAGTTTCAAAGTAGGCGATCGGGTCATGAGCACGTTCCATCCACGTTGGTACGCCGGGCGCAGGCCGATCAATCTGTTCCAGTACGGCTATGGTGCCGCCATCGATGGCTGGCTGGTCGAACAGAAGGTCGTCAGCCAAGAGGCACTCGTGCGAGTGCCAGACTCCCTGTCCTACGAAGAGGCCGCCACGCTGCCTTGCGCGGCAGTGACCGCCTGGAGTGCCTTGAACGAAGGCGCACCGGTGCGCGCCGGCGGCACCGTGCTCGTCCAGGGCAGCGGTGGCGTCTCCATCTTCGCTCTGCAGTTGGCCAAGGCCGTGGGCGCGACCGTGATCGCCACCACCTCCAGCGCACAGAAGGCCGAACGGCTGCGGGAGCTCGGCGCCGACGCGGTGGTGAACTACCGGGAGGAGCCGCAGTGGGGCGATCGCGTGCGCGCTTTGGCCCAGGACCTGGGTGTGGAGCGGATCGTGGAGGTCGGCGGGCCTGGAACACTGGCGCAGAGCCTGCGCGCCGTGCGACCGGGCGGCGAGATCGCACTCATCGGGTTTGTGAGTCCGGAGGGCGGCCACATCAACTACCTCGATCTGTTCATGAGCGGCGCGACCTTCCGGCACATCACGGTCGGCAGCCGCGAGTCGCTCATGGACGTCGCCCAGGCGATCGACGTCGCCGGCATCAAACCCGTGATCGACCGCGTCTTCGACTTCGCTGACGCGCGAGCGGCGTTCGCCCATCTCGACAGCGGCGCGCACTTCGGCAAGGTGGTCATCCGCTGTGCTTAAGGCCGGGAGCCACGATGGCGGCCGCAGCAACAGCTTGGTCGGAACAGATCATCGGCTGAGTTCACTGCTTACTAGGTGGGCATGGTGACCTGGAAAAGGCGCCTGCTCTTTGGTGCCGCTGCGGCAGTCGCCGTCGGGATCGCAGCCTTCACGCTCATGGTCGTGAAGGACCGGACCTATGTGACTAGCCCCGCCTACACGCTGACGGCCGAGCCTAACGGGGCTGTGGCCGTCGTCTACTATTCCCGCTCGGGGCATTCCGAGGCCGTCGCGCGCGAGGCGGCCCGACTGTTCAATGCTCCCATCGCCAGGATCGAGGCGGACTATCCGCGTGACATGACCGGACAACGCCGGGCGGCCTCCGATGCGAAGGCGGAGAAGCTACCCCACATCACGGTCGAACCAGTCGATCTCAGCCCCGTCCGCCGCCTCTACCTGGTCTCCCCCACCTGGATGTTCCGCCCCGCTACGCCGCTGTGGGCCTATGTGGCGCAAACCGATCTGACGGGCAAGGAAGTCGTGCTCGTCACCACGGGCAACAGTCGATTCGAGCAATCGGAGACGGACGCGTTCGCCAGAGCGGTCGAGGCCCGCGGTGGTCACCTTGTCCAGCACGTGTTCCTGCGTCGTGGCCGCATTTTTTGGCAGAAAAGCCGCGAAGCACTCCTGCAGGAAGCCAGGATACACCTGAGCGAGCGCGCACCAGCCCTCAAACCATAAGGCACTGAACGCCGTCGCAGCCGCTGTGGCCCGCCGACGCCGGTCGGCGGTCTCATCTGCTCCCTGTTCAGCGATTTGCGGATACAAGAAAAACGACGATCCGTCATTTCAGGCAAGAAATGCGCCAGTCCGTGCAGCCTGTTTTTTGGTTGGGCGCGCACAATTTGCAGACATTGAAGAAGGAACATCATCATGTCTGACAAACAAGTTTGGCTCATCACCGGCGCAGGTCGCGGACTCGGCGTGGACATTGCCAAGGCTGCCTTGGCCGCCGGCCACGCGGTCGTTGCCACAGGCCGCGACGCAGCGAAGGTGGCGGCCGCGCTCGGAGTGCACGACGATCTTCTGGCGATCAACCTCGATGTGACCCGCCCCGATGAAGCGAAAGCTGCGGTCGAGGTTGCTGTTACCCGGTTTGGGCGTATCGACGTGCTGGTCAACAACGCCGGCAACTTCTACGCCGGCTTCTTCGAGGAGCTGAGCGCCGAGCAGGTCCGCAGCCAGATCGAAACGTTGCTGTTCGGCCCGATGAATGTCGCCCGTGCCGTGCTGCCCGTGATGCGCAGGCAGCGCTCGGGCCTGCTGCTCACCATCTCCTCAACCGCGGGTATCGCAGGTGGCATGTTCTGCACCGCCTATGCCGCCGCCAAGTTCGGCGTAGAAGGTTGGATCGAATCGCTAGCGCCGGAGATCGAGCCTTTCGGCATCCGCACGATGCTGGTCGAGCCCGGCTTCTTCCGCACCGAGTTGCTCACCGCCGAGTCGACCACCTACGCGAAGCCAGCGATCGACGACTATGCCGAGCGCACCCGCCAAACCGTCGAGGCCTGGAGCGGCATGGACGGCAAACAGGGTGGCGACCCGGGCAAGCTCGCCGACGCCATCGTGCAGCTCGCCGGTCTTGATGCGCCGCCCGCACGTTTCGCCGCCGGCGCCGATGCCGTGCAGACCTTCGAGACGAAAGCCAACACCCTGCTCGCACAGGCCGATGCCCATCGTGAACTGTCGTCCTCGCTTGCCCGAGACGATGCGTGACCCTGCCAGACCCCAATACCAACAGGACACTGCCATGACACTCCCTCTCAGCGGCACCGTTGCGCTGGTAACTGGCACCAGCAGCGGCATCGGCCACGCCACCGCGCGTGCGCTGGCGGCACGGGGCGCTTCCGTCGCCCTGGTCGCCCGCCGCCAGGACCGCCTGGACGCACTCGCCGCGCAGATCCATGAGGCCGACGGCACCGCCTTTGCCATACCCGCAGACATTACCGATCGCACCCAGGCCGAAGCCGCCGTCCAGGCCACCGTCGAGCGCTTCGGGAGGCTGGACATTCTGGTCAACAACGCCGGCCTGATGCTGCTCGGCCCCATCGTGGGCGGTGACCCCGACGAATGGAATCGGATGATCGCCATCAACCAGCAAGGCCTGCTCTACATGACGCACGCCGCGCTGCCCCATCTGCTCGCCGCTGCGGAGGACGATCCGCGCCGGGTGGCCGACATCGTCAACATTTCGTCGATCGCCGGCCGTGTGGCCTGGGCGAACTATGGCGCCTACAACATGACGAAGTTCGGGGTGAATGGGTTCACCGAATCGCTGCGGCAGGAAATCACCAAGAAGCACGTGCGCGTCGGTGTGCTCGAGCCCGGTGGTGTCGCGACGGAGCTGGGCTCGCACAACGCCGGTGTGATGCGCGAAGGCATCGATGCTTTCTACGACACGACCGAGGTACTGCAGGCCGAAGACATCGCCGATGGCGTGGCCTACATGGTCACCCGCCCGCGCCACGCCTCCATCAGCGAGCTGTGGATCATGCCCACCGACCAGGCCTAGTCGTCTTTGGACCAGCCGATTTCTCAAGGAGTTTCCGCATGAACATGCCCCCCATCCACGACATCGACACCGACGACTCCGCCGCCGCGCGCGAGCGCAGGGATTTCATCAAGGCCGGGCTGGTCGTCACGGCGGCCGCCATGATGCCGGGCATCGCCTCTGCGGCATCCGCTGCCGCGGGTACTCGCAATGCGGGCGTCGAGAAAAAGGTGCTGATCATCAACGCGCACCAGAACTATCCGGGCATCAGCGAAGGCCGGCTCAACCGCACCCTGGTCGCGTTGATGAAGGATGAACTGGAAAAGAAGGGCCATCAGGTTCGGCTGACTGCCATCGAGCAGGGATACACCGTCGACGAGGAAGTCCAGAAGCATCTCTGGGCCGACATCATCATCACCCAGTCGCCGGTGTTCTGGTTCGGCGCGCCCTGGATCTACAAGAAGTACATCGATGAGGTCTTCACGGCCGGCATGGTCCAGCAGAGCTTCATCTCAGGCGACGGCCGAACGGCGGATGACCCGGCGCGGCAGTACGGTACCGGCGGCAAGCTGCAGGGCAAGCAGTTTCTGCTCTCGCTGACCATGAATGCCCCCCAAGGAGTGTTCGACGACCGCAGCCAGAAGCTGCACGAGGGCCGGTCATTGGACGACCTGTTCTGGGCCACGACCTCGGTCTACAAATTCTGCGGCATCGCGATCTTGCCGACCTTCGGCGCCTTCGACGTCATGCGCGCGCCTCAGATCCAACGCGACACCGACCGCCTCAAGCAACGTTTGGCGAGTCTTTGAAGGTTGGCGTTCACGGCCTGTCTCTGCGGGCTTCTCTTCAAATCATGCACAAGGAATGAACAGTATGAAAAAGCAAATGATGGGCGTGCTCGCCGCGATCGCGTTGACCCTCTCGTCAGGCGTGTACGCCCAGGAGACGAAAGCGCCTGGCTACATGATCGCCAACTACACGATCACCGATCAGGCCGGCTTCCAGCGCTACATGGACGCGGCAGGCTCGCTCGCAGCCCAGTACGGCGGCAAGATCATCGTCTTCAACTTGAATGCGACCGCCGTGGAGGGCAAACCGGAGTCCGTCATGGCCATCGCCGAGTTCCCCAGCCTGGCCGATGCCCAGCGCTTCTATGGCTCCCCGGAATACACCGCTGCTCGCAAATTCCGAGTGGCGTCGACCAAGGGATCGGTCGTGATCACCGAAGGGTTCGTGCCGCCCAAGCAATGACATCCGGCCGGCTGACGGCGATTCACCACGTCATCAAGGGGAGCGCACCATGACGAAGATTCTTCACATCGATGCCAGCGCCCGGCCCGGCCTGGGCGGCATTGATGCGCACGGATCGTACAGCCGCCGGTTGAGCGGCACCTTCGTCAGCGCCATTGGCTGTCCCAACAACCCGACGCCCAAGTCCGCTACCGCGACGTGGGTAGGCAGCCTCCCGCCCATATCGACCATCGCTGGATCGAGGCGGCATTCGGTACTGAACGCGATGCGCCGTGGGCAGCGGAAGTTCTGGCACATAGCAACGAACTGTCGGACGAACTGCTCTGGGCAGACGTCCTGGTGCTGGGTGTGTCCATGTACAACTTCGGCATGCCGTCGAGCCTCAAGGCATGGATCGATCATATCGTTCGATTGGGACGCACGCTGCACTACACGCCTGAGGTCAAGGATCACCCCTTCACCGGTGCCTTCGCCGATCGGAATGTCCCGGTCGTGGTGCTCTCCTCACGCGGCGACCACGGCATGGACCCTGGCGGCATATATGCGCACATGAACCATCTCGATCCCGCCATCGCGACAGCGCTGGGTTTCATCGGCTTGCACGACATCCGCAGCATCGCTGTCGAGCACCAGTCCCAAGGCGGCGAGCCCCTGGCCCAGTCCGTGCGCAGCTCACTGTCCGCCACGACCAGGCTGGTCGACGATCTCCTTCGTACACACGCTTCAACCGACTCCAGGAGTTTCGCATGAGCAATGACATCGACGGCCTCGCCTCAGGCGACGGCGCAAGTTCACACAGCCGCCGCCAAGTGCTGAAGGCAAGTGCATCACTGGCTGCACTGCCCCTGATGGCGATGGCCGCATCCGGCGCCAGAGCCGCTGGCATCGGACAGACCGCTGCAGTCAACGCCCCCGTGGCAGCGGATGCGAAGTCGGAGGCCTTCATCAACGGCATGGCTGACCTCATGGCCCATTCGACGCGCACGCCCATCCTGCGCTGGCCACATGAGTACGGCCTTGAGTTTGAGGAGATCTTTTTCCCGGCCATGGATGGCGTGCCGATCGAGGGCTGGTTCATTCCCGCCAATTCGGACAAGCTGCTGATCTTCAACCATCCAATGCCGTGCAACCGCTACGGCTATCCGGGGCATCTGGCTCCGTGGCAGGACTTCGGTGGCTTTGAAGTGAACTTTCTGCCGGAGTACAAGATCCTGCACGACGCCGGCTACAACATCCTCACCTACGACATGCGTAATCACGGACGCAGCGGCACGGGCAGCGGCGGTATCAACGGCCATGGCGTGCTGGAGTACCGGGATGTGATCGGTTCCATGCGCTATGCAAAGTCGCGAACCGACACCCGCAACATGCGCACCGCGCTCTACAGCCGCTGCCTGGGGGCCAACGCTAGCATTGTGGGCATGCACAAGCACCCGGAGGAGTTCGCACACATCAAGGCCATGATCGCGCTGCAGCCGGTATCGCCGGCCGTATTCGTGGCAACGGCCGTCGAGAACCAGAAGATCGCCAATGGTGTGGCGCTGTTCGACGCGGCGCTTCACCGACGCACGGGCTACCACCTGGCCGACGTGTGGCCCATGGAGTACGCGAAAGCCGTAAAGCTACCGACCCTGGTTGCCCAGGTGCGCGAGGACTTCCTGACCAAACCTTCGAACGTGCAGGAGATCTATGACACGATCTCGGCCAAGGACAAGACGCTGTTCTGGATCGAAGGAACGGACAAGCGCTTCGAGGGGTACAACTACTTTGGAAAGAATCCGAAGCTCGTGCTGGACTGGCTCGCGGCGCGCGTCTGATGCGGCCGGCTCTGCCGTCGCGGATGGCAGAGCTTCTTTATCGCGTGGACGCCGGACCACCAACTCTCTTGGCCCAGGTCACGCAGTGGCACTATCTAAACGCCCTTGCTGTCGCATTGGGTGAAGCGACGTCCCACCCTCAAGGTCTCGAAAGAGGTCAGGCGCTTCGCCCGTGCGATCACTTCGCGCCGTCGAGCAACCACTGTGCGATCGTCTTCAGGTCCGCTTCGGACACCTGCAGCTGAGGCGGCATAGGCATCGCTCCCCACTTGCCAGAACTACCTCCCTTGATGTTCGCGGCAAGTTGCTCGGCGGTGATTTTGCCGTCGCTGTACTTTTCAGTGATCTCTTTCCAAGAGGGGCCAACGACCCGCGTCGCGGGCTGGTGACAGGCAATGCAGGCGTTCTTCTGCACCAGGGCCTGGTTCGCTATGGCATGACCCGGCCACAGGGCACCCGCCGTCAAGACCATGGCGAATGAGGCGATTGCTGCGCGGCACGTGAATGGCGTAAGCCATGTGGCTTTGCACGAGCTTGTGGGGATCTTCATTGTTTTTCTCTTTAAGACAGGTTGAGATAGAGAATCGGAGGCATCACTGGTGTGGTTTCGCTGATAGCAGCTCTTGGTGGACGAGCCACACTCTGCGCTTTGTCCTTCGCCGTTTGCACGGATTCACCGAGCTCCACGCCATTCTTGGCGGCCACGATCTCGGCCATGATGGACAGCGCGATTTCGGCTGGGGTTTTGCTTCCGATGTAGAGGCCGGCCGGGCCGCGTAGCTTGCTGAGTGCCGCGTCCGAAAACCCAAAGTGTTCCTTGAGCCGGGATCGACGGCTCTGCGTGTTGCGGCGCGAGCCGATCGCTCCGATATAGAACGCGCTCGAATCGAGGGCTTCGAGCAGGGCGAGATCATCCATCTTTGGGTCATGGGTCAAGGTGACCACCGCCGTGCGCGAATCAGGCTGCAGGCGACGCACCAGGTCATCCGGCATCTCCCGGCTCATGGTCACACCGTCCAGGTCCCAGGTCTCGTGCTGCTCGCGTGGATCGCAGACGATCACCTCGAACCCCAGGCTCAAGGCGATCTGGCAGACATATCTGGGAAGATCGCCAGCACCAATGATGATCAGTCGGATCTGCGGCCCGAGAAAGGTCGTCAAAGAATGCGCGTCGAGGCTGGGCACGCCATCGCGATCTCCATCGTCGAGCGTGACCTCGCCCGTCTGCAGGTCGAGCACGCGTCGCGTCGAGCGTCTACGCCGGCAGGCAACCAGAAGATCGTCGATGCGACTGAGCGTAGAGACCGCCTCCAGCACCAGCTCGATGGTTCCGCCACAGGGCAGACCAAAGCGGTGGGCCTCGTCAGCCGAAATGCCATAGCGCAGGACGGATGGTCGAGAGGCTGCGCACAGGGCCTGGATGCCGTCCTGCCTCACCTTGTCGATCAGATCGTCCTCGATGCAACCGCCTGACACCGATCCGACGGTCACTCCCTGATCGTTGATCGCCATGAGCGATCCCGGCGGTCGTGGGGAAGAGCCCCAGGTGCGTGCCACGGTCACGAGCACCACGGGAATACCGCCAAGTTGCCAGTCCTGCACCATGCGTAGCACCAGGGTGTCGAGGTCCTCCATCGCCTCACCCATCAGGTCAACTTGAAGGGCAGCGTGCGCAGTGGCTTGCCTGTCAGTTGGGCGATGGCGTTCGCGAAGGCTGGCGCCAACGGCGGCAGACCCGGCTCACCCATCCCGGTTGGTGGCTCGGCGCTCGGCACGATATGCACGGCGAATTCCGGCATGTCGGTGATGCGCGGAACGCTGAAGTCGCCGAAGTTGCTTTGCTGCACCTCGCCGTCCTTCAGGGTGATGGCGCCTCCCGGCAAGCACATCGACAGCCCCATTACGGCGGCGCCTTGGACCTGGGCTTCCACACTGCGTGGATTCACCGCCAGATTGCAGTGCACGCCGGCCGTGACGCGGTTCAGCACGGGCTGGCCGTCCCGGACCGAAGCTTCGACTACGTAGGCCACCACCGAACTGAAAGACTCGTGCACTGCCACGCCCCAGGCACGGCCCTCAGGCAGTTTGGTTTTGCCATAGCCGCTTTGGTCGACGGCCAATTGCAGCGCAGCGCGGTGACGCGGGTTCTGATCACCGAACAGCGCCATGCGGTAGGCGACCGGATCTTGTTTGGTCGTCCGCGCGATGTCGTCGAGCAGCGTTTCCATGACAAAAGCCGTGTGCGTGGAGCCCACGCTGCGCCACCACAGCACCGGTACGTTAACTTTGGGGTGGTGCACCGTCAGGCGCATCGGCAGCGGATAGGGACTGCGCATGCCTTCCACCGCCGTGCGGTCGATGCCGTTCTTCACGCCAGACGCGAACATGGTGCCTGTGATGATGGACTGCCCGACAAGCACGTGATCCCACGCCAGCACCTTGCCTTTGTCGTCAAAGCCGATGCGTGCGCGGTGCAGGTGCATGGGTCGGTAGTAGCCGCCCTTGATGTCATCCTCGCGGCTCCACAGGGTGCGCACCGGAACGTTGAGCCCGGCCGACCGTGCGGCCTTGGCGACTTCGCACGCGAGAACCACGATGTCGCTGCTGCCTTGGCCCCGCCGGCCGAAACCGCCACCCGCCGTCTGCACCTTGACCTGCACCTGTTCCGGTTTGAGTCCGAGGACGCGCGCCGCAGCAGCAGCGTCAACGCCTGCGAATTGTGTGCCTACCCAGAGATCGGCGCGTCCTTCCGACAGCTGGACCGTGCAGTTCAGCGGTTCCATGGGAGCATGCGCAAGGTACGGGAACACGAACTCGGCTTCGATTTGATGCGGAGCTGTCGCCAATGGCGCCATGTCGGCGTCGAAGTGCCGAGGACCCGGACGTTCTGCCAGCTCGCGGTACTGCACCAGCTGCTTGTCGCTGTCCACCTTCTCAACGCTGTCGGTGTCCCACTCCAGCTTGAGCGCGTCGCGCCCCTGTTTGGCCGGCCAGTAACCGTCGGCTATGACGGCAACGCCCTCTGTGCCACCATCGAAGGGCACGCGCAGCACTGCCTTGACGCCTTTGAGAGCGCGGGCCGCGCTGTCGTCGATCGACACCAGCTTCGCACCGAACACCGGCGGTCGGGCCACCACGGCTGTGACTTGGCCTGGCAAGCGCATGTCGATGCCGAAATCTTGCTGCCCGCTGCTCTTGGCCTTGGCATCGATGCGGGTAGTGGCCTTGCCGATGATGCGAAACGCCTTGGGGTCCTTGAGCGTCACCTTCTCGGGAACTGGCAGCGCCATCGCAGCCTCGGCCAGGTCGCCATAGCTCGCTTGGCGGCCATCCGGGCCCATCACCATGCCGGCCTGCGTGCGAAGGCTAGACACGTCCACGTTCCAGCGAGTGGCGGCAGCCGCTAGCAGCATGGCACGTGCGCGAGCGCCGAGCTCGCGGTACTGCGTGTAGCTGTTCTTGATCGAGTTGGAGCCGCCCGTGAGATGCATGCCGGCACGCGGGTCGTGGTAGGCGGCCGACTCAGTGCCGTTGCGGCTGCGCACGAGGCTCCAGTCGGCATCAAGCTCTTCGGCCAGAATCATTGGCAGGCCGGTTTGGACGCCCTGGCCGAACTCCAGCCGGTTGATGGTCACCGTGACCTCGCCGTTGGGCGCGATCTGTACGAACGCGCTGGGCTGCTCTTGCGGCTTGAGCGCCGTGGCGACGACATCGCCGGTCGCTTGCGCCATGGCCAGGTGGGGAAATGCACCTAGTGCCAACCCACCGACGCCGAGCATCTTCAGAAAGCTGCGGCGTGGGTAAGTGGCAGACCCCGCAGGCTCGTCACGCTCCAGCAGGTGCTGCAATGCGCGCGGGAGTTCGCTTGGAAAGCATTCGTTCAACATGATGGCGCTCCGATCAGACCAGGGTTTGGGCTGCATCGGCCACTGCGGTGCGGATGCGGGCGTAGGTGCCGCAGCGACAGATGTTGCCCGCCATGGCCGAATCGATTTCGGAGGCCGTGGGAGCTTTACCTTTGGGTTGCGCCTTGAGAAAGGCCGTCGCACTCATGATCTGGCCGCTCTGGCAGTAACCGCACTGCGCCACGTCGTGCTTGACCCACGCCGCATGCACGGCGGCGCCGACCGGATCGCTGCCATCAGTCGCTGCCTCGATCGTCGTGATGGCCTTGCCCTCTGCCGCCGACAGGGGCGTGATGCAGGAGCGGATAGCCTGCCCATCCAGGTGCACGGTACAGGCGCCGCAAAGCGCTGCGCCACAGCCGAACTTGGTGCCGGTTAGCCCCAGCGTGTCGCGCAGCGCCCAAAGGATCGGCGTGCTGGGATCGACGTCGACCGTTTGTGAACGGCCATTGATGTTCAGAGTGCTCATGGTGGGTTAGTTCTCCGCAATAAGGTTGCGCCTGCATTTCGCGACGATGTCCGTCGAAGCCCAATGAAAAGCCACGAGAAATCCCGTGGCACCTTCCAATGACCAGCGATTTCTGCTGTATTCAGCGATTGACCAGCCGCTGACGATCCTCAGAGTAGCGGGCTCCCTGAATCGTGAGCGTGGCCAAGGCCTGCTCGATCTGGCCCAGGTCCTCCGGTGTCAGCACGACCTCCACGGCGCCGACGTTTTCCTGCAGGCGGTGCAGCTTGGTCGTGCCGGGGATCGGCACGATCCAGGGCTTCTGCGCCAGCAGCCATGCCAGGGCGATCTGTGCCGCTGTGGCCTGCTTCTGCGCAGCAATGCGTCCGATCAGTTCGACCAGTACCTGGTTCGCCTTGCGGGCATCGGGATTGAAACGTGGCACGGTGTTGCGGTAGTCGTCGCTGGCAAAGATGGTCTGCTCGGTGATCGCGCCAGTGAGGAAGCCCTTGCCGAGCGGGCTGAACGGCACGAAGCCGATTCCCAGCTCTTCCAGCGTCGGCAGGATCTCGGCCTCGGGCTCCCGCCACCACAACGAGTACTCACTCTGCAGGGCGGTGACAGGCTGGACGGCATGTGCGCGGCGAATGACATCTGCTCCGGCCTCGGACAGCCCGAAGTGCTTGACCTTGCCCTGCTGGATCAACTCTTTGACGGTACCGGCAACGTCCTCGATCGGAACGGCCGGATCGACACGGTGCTGATAGAACAGGTCGATGCGATCGGTCTTCAAGCGTTTCAACGCAGCATCGGCGACCGCCTTGATGCTGTCAGGGTGGCTGTCCAGCCCCTTGGCAGAATCGCCCGCCCGGAAGCCGAACTTGGTGGCGATCACCACCTTGTCCCGGATCGGCGCCAAAGCCTCACCGACGACTTCCTCGTTGGTGAAGGGGCCATAGGCTTCAGCGGTATCAAAGAGGGTCACGCCCAGATCGACGGCCGACCGTATTAAGGCGATGGCTTCAGCCTTGTCCGTTGCCGGCCCATAGGCGAAGCTCAGCCCCATGCAACCCAAGCCAATCGCCGAAACTTCCAGGCCGCTAGTTCCAAGTGCGCGCGTTTTCATGGGAATCCTTAACTAAATTGCAGAGGTGTTCAAATTTAAACCTCCTTCGTCCTGATGAATAGACTGCTAAATCGGGATAAACTCATAATCCAATCTAATCAATCAGGACGACGAATCCATGGCGAGATTTGATGAACTGGCGGCCTTCGCGACAGTTGTACGCGAGCGCAGCTTCACCCGCGCTGCGGCGCAGATGGGCGTATCGCAATCCGCGCTCAGCCAGACCATCCGCGCCCTGGAAACCCGCCTGGAGCTCAAACTGCTGAATCGCACGACGCGTAGCGTCTCACCAACCGAAGCGGGTGAACGGCTGTATCAGACAGTCGCTCCCCGCTTCGCGGACATCGAGGCTGAGCTGGCCGTGCTCGGGGACCTGCGCGGCAAGCCCGCCGGCACAGTGCGTATCAGCGCCACCGAAAGTGCCGTGCAGACATTGGTCTGGCCACGTCTTCAGCCCTGGCTGCCAAGCCATCCCGACATCAAGGTCGAAATCAGCAGCGACAACCGCTTTATCGATATCGTGGCGGAACGCTTCGACATCGGGGTCCGTCTCGGAAACGACGTCGCCAAGGACATGATCGCGGTGCGCATGGCACCCGAACTTCGCATGGCTGTTGTTGCAAGCCCTGAGTATCTGACGTCCCGGAGCACGCCTCGGACACCAGAAGACCTCACAAAACATGACTGCATCGCATTGCGCCTTCCCACACATGGAGGCGTGTTAGCCTGGGAATTCCAGCGTCGCGGCAAGACCATCAATGTTCACCCCAGTGGTCAACTCGTGTTCAACACGACGGCGCTTGCCGTCATGGCCGCCGTGGGCGGCCAAGGACTGGCTTGGGCCTCTGTCAACTTTGTCAAAGATCACCTTGCCAGGGGCGAGTTGGTCACCGTTCTCGACACCTGGGCCATGGTCTATCCCGGCCACCATCTCTACTACGCAAGCCGTAGCGCCTCGCCAGCACTGATGCTTGTCGTCCAGGCGCTGAAGGAACAGTGATCGATGGTCACTTTCGATCCTTAAGATCAAAGGTAGTTTGCGAGAGGCTCATGCGCCAGGCGGCAAACTCAGCAGCTTGCGCAGGGCTGCGGCATCGGTATTGGCCCTGAATCCGGCACCACCTCGCTGGAAGGTACGCGCAGTGGGCAGGTCGCCGGTAATCACGGGTTCGCTGCCAGCATCGCGTACCAGCTGCGCAGCAACTTTAAGGGCCTGTGCATCGTTACTGGCAATGGGCACGCCCAGCTTCTCGCCCTCGCGACGTGAAGACGCACTGATTGACGTCGCATCGGTTGCGCTGAAGGCACGCACCAAGCGTGTACCCGGCAAGTACTTGGCGGACGTCTCGCCAACACCGTTGGCGTAGGCTTCGCGGGACAACGGATTGCCCTCGTCCGGTGGCGGATTGGTCGCATCCAGTACGATTTTTCCACGCAGGGCGGGCGCCAAATCACGCCCTAACTCGGGCAATGCGTTGTAAGGCGTAGCGAATAGCACGACGGTGCCGAACTCCGCAGCCTGCTTTGAAGTGCCTACGGAAGCACGTGGACCCAGTTCAGTCGCCATCGCTTGCAGTTCGGAGGGATTACGCGTGGAGAACATGACCTCGTGGCCCGCTTGCACCCACAAACGCCCAATGGTTCCTCCATGGGATCCCGCCCCAATGATGCCAATGCGCATTTTTTCTGCTGCACTACCGATGCTGGGCATGAGCGCGAAAGCGGACAGTGCTCCTAGGGCGAGCAAGACAGAACGACGAGTTGTTGACATGACTGCAGTCCTTTCGTAATGGTCAATCGTTTGAGATTTAACACGAACTGCGATTGGAAAATAACGACCAAATCCCGCATGCCTTCATTAGCGAATCTAATGAGTTATCGTCCGCAATTACCTGTACATTCTTAATGATATACGGAGAGGATCGACGTCCCCGAGGTGCACATCAAAGGCATCGCGGTGGTCACGTTGCTGACGTTTCGTGCTCCTCTCCTTGAACCATTTCTGCGTTGCGGGCGCCATTTCGACCGGCTTGTTTCGGTTTAGCGAGCCCCGCCGACTGCAGCGTCTGCTCGGATCTTCGTTCGTGGTACGTGCCGCTCGGAACGTCACCCTGCAAGCAAAACCGTAAAAGACACTGCAGGTGTGGCGCATATCCTAGGCACCTGAGTACCATGACCCAGTTCGATCCCCGCCCGCTTTTCCTTCGTGGCTTACAACGCATGGGCGATGTCCGCGCATCGGAGGCGAAGGCCCTCGCATGGGCGTGCTTGTACGTCTTTGTTCTCTTCCTCGCCTACTATGTGCTGCGCCCCATTCGCGATGAACTCGGGGTCGCTGGCGGCGTGCGCAACTTGCCTTGGTTGTTCACCGGCACGCTTGTGGCGATGCTCGCCATCAATCCGCTCTTTGCCTACGTCGTACGGAACTGGCCGCGGGAGCGCTTCATCGCCATCACGTACCGCTTTTTCATGGCGAATCTGGTGGTCTTCCTCCTTCTTCTGAAGCTTGCGGAGCCGTCCCACCAGGTCTGGGTAGGTCGCGCGTTTTTCATCTGGGTATCCGTCTTCAACCTCTTCGTCGTCTCTGTCTTCTGGTCGTTGATGGTGGATGTCTTCAATGCTGAACAAGGCAAGCGGTTGTTTGGTTTTCTGGCCGCAGGCGCGACCATTGGCGGAATCGCCGGCTCCAGCCTGACTTCCGGCCTGGTGGCGACGTTGGGACAGGCGTGGCTAATGGTGGTGGCCATCCTGCTGCTCGAGGTGGCGGTCTTCGCATCTCGTCGTCTGGTGCGCATGGGCCAGGACTTCGAGCGTACCGAGGAAGACAGGGAAACCCAAAACGCGATGGGGGGCGGCGTATTCGCTGGAATGAGCCACACGCTGCGCTCCCCGTACCTGCTCGGCATCGCATCGTTCATCCTGCTGTACTCGATCACTTCAACAGTGCTGTACTTTCAGCAAGCGGCCATCGCAGAAGCCAATTTCTCCGACCGCGCTGCCCGAACGGCCTTCTTCGCAGACATCGACTTCTGGGTGAACGTCCTGACGCTGGTCTTTCAGTTGTTCCTCACCGGCAGACTGCTAAAACGGCTGGGAGTCACCGTCATACTCTGCGCGCTGCCTCTGTGCAGCGTGATCGGGTTTTCATCCTTGTCCCTGTCTTCGACGGTGGCCGTTTTCGTCGCTGTGCAAGTCGCTCGGCGCGTCAGTAACTTTGCACTGGCCCGGCCTACCCGAGAAGTACTCTTCACGTCGGTGACGAGGGAAGATCGGTACAAGGCCAAAAACTTCATCGACACCGTGGTTTACCGCGCAGGCGACCAGGTAGGAAGTTGGTCGTATGCCGCCATGCTGGGCCTTGGACTAAGCTTAAGCGGCATCGCCATCGTGGCCATACCGTTGTCGGTGGGATGGCTGCTGCTAAGCGTCTGGCTGGGGCTGCGACACGAGAAGCAGATGGCCACAAGCAGTGACGGCACGCCTCCAAGTCGCTTGGCACCTGCTATGCACAACCAATAGCCACGCGAAGAGGCCGTCTGCGATCCGCGCGAGACTGGCGATTGACCTAAAACAATCGTGTCCCTGCAAACTATTGAAGTGGGCCTCCGGTACGCCGCCTAACGTTCGAAAAGCTGATGAAGCTGTGTCAGCAGTGCCTGTTCTGGATACAGAAGCGTGTACGCCGACCCAACAGCAAACGCTCAATAACGCCTATCGAGCACGGGCGAGGACCGCAAAGCTGCCAGATAGCTTGTCGCAGCAAGTCGCAATTGCTGGCGCACGTCGCCCTTATCGAAGCTCTCTTCACCAGACAGTGCGGTATGCGCAAGCGCTCCATACACCATCATGGAAAGCGTCAGGGCGGGTCCATGGGCGTCTTGGCCGACCGGCCAATCTGAGGAAGCCTCCAGTAACAGCTTCCACCGAAGAGTAAACCGTGCATAGTCAGCGCGGTACTGCGGCAATGGGCTGTGGAGGCGTTCAAGCAGAAAGTGCTGCCCCCAACGCGCATGGTCATCCATGACCATGTCCAGCAGTGTCAGTACCGTTCTCTCAGCACTCTGCGCCATCGGCTGTCCGACCGCCTCAGCTCGACACTTCTCCAACGTTTTCAGTATTCGTTTCGAGCGAAAGTGAACGCAGGTTCGCGCAAGCTCCTCCTTGCTTGTGAAGTACTCATAAAAGCTTCCAAGCGCGACGCCGGCCACCATCACGATGTCACGAATTGTGATCTGATCGTATTCACCCTCCACCAAAAGCTGAACAAAGGCGTCTTGAATCGCTAACGATGTCTGCCATGAGCGCGACTGAACAGGCTTTCGACGAGGCCTGGCAACGGTTGTCTTTCGCTCGATCATGCTTTCTGAAATCCGGACATGACAGTTGAACCAACTTTCTAGAATTATCTGGAGCGAGGTCGCTTATTTCGGCTCTCGCGATCATGACTCATCCAGTCGTCACTAGGAGCAAAAACATGTCTGTCGTCGAGAAAGCAGAACTCTTCCAGAACACTACCGCAAGGCCCGATGCCTTCGGCGCGGTGACCCACATTGTCGAGAACCAGCCAACGGATTTAGTCGACTACAACCTCTTTGATGCTGATCTTGCGCTGCGAGAGAACGTAGCGCTGGCGGGTGCAGAGTGGGCGATCTCCGATCTTGAACGCTTTGGCGCACTCGTAGGCTCCGCCGAGTACCTTGAACAAGGCCATCTTGCCAACAAGTTCCAGCCCGAGTTCGATACGCATGATAGACACGGGCGTCGCATTGACCAAGTGCGCTTTCACCCCTCTTACCACGCGTTGTTGAAGGTGGCGTTCGAAGAAGGCATGCATTCTTCTCCCTGGACAGATCCCAAAGCCGGAGCACATGTGGCGCGGGCCGCGAAGTTCTACCTCCAATGCCAGGTCGAAGCCGGACATGGCTGCCCCATCGCGATGACCTTTGCGGCGACGCGTGCGATCCAGATGCAACCTGATCTTGCAGCACAGTGGTTGCCGAAAATCACGGCCTGGAACTACGACCCTCGAAACATTCCTGCCGAACAGAAGCAAGCCCTGACCATTGGCATGGCCATGACCGAGAAGCAAGGCGGTTCGGACGTGCGGGCGAACGCAACGCGCGCCATTCCAGTCGGAATCGAAGGTCCGGGGCAAGCCTATGAGCTGGTCGGTCACAAGTTTTTCGTGTCCGCCCCGATGTGCGACGCCTTCTTGGTGCTCGCGCAAGCGCCTGGTGGCCTGTCCTGCTTTCTCATGCCTCGCTGGAAGCCGGACGGTAGCAAGAATCCGATGCAAGTGCAGCGTCTGAAGAAGAAGCTGGGGAACATCTCCAACGCTGCCGGCGAAACAGAATTGCGCGGCGCACTTGCCTGGATGGTTGGACCGGAAGGAAGGGGCGTTTCGACCATCATCGAAATGGTTGCGATGACCCGTTTCGACTGCATGATCCTCTCATCGGGTGGCATGCGGATGGCCCTTGTCCAGGCCCTCTACCACTGCCGAAGCCGCCTTGCGTTCGGCAAACGCCTCAGTGATCAACCGCTGATGCAGAACGTGCTGGCTGACCTTGCTTTAGAAAGCGAAGCCTCGCTGTCGATGACTTTGCGCATCGCACGCGCATTGGATCAATCTGGGAATGCGCATGAAGATCACATGGCCCGTCTGGGCACAGCGCTGGGAAAATACTGGATCTGCAAACGCACGGCGCAACATGCTGTTGAGGCCATGGAATGCATTGGTGGAAGCGGCTTCATGGAAGACGGCCCGATGCCCAGGCTCTACCGCGAGGCGCCCCTGAATGCCATCTGGGAGGGGTGTGGGAACGTGCAGTGCCTTGATGTGATCCGTGTCTTCAAGAAGGAGCCCGAGACGGTGGCCGCATTCTTCGACGAGGTCAACTCAGCCAAGGGCCTGAACGTGCTGCTTGATCGCTATGTTGATGCGCTGAAAAACGACCTGATCGACTTGAGCGACATCGAATACAGGGCCCGCGATATCGTGGATCGCATGGCAATCGCATTCCAGGCAGCCCAACTTCTCAAGACATCGCCGAGTTTCGTAGCGGAGGCGTTCTGCAGATCTCGCCTCGACAGCCGCGGTCATCACCAGTACGGCGCACTGCCTCGCGGGATCGATGTCGTGGGAATCATGGAACGAGCGCTTCCGTCTCACCTTGCTTCGACAAGTGGCAATTGAAGCAAGCGCGTTGCTCAAACGAGATCAGTCGTGCACGCTCCGAGATGGCTGCTGCACGCAGCAGCCATTCCACAGCGATATGCCTGTCTGTGGCGGGTGACTCTGCACTTTGGCTGAGAGCGAGAGGCTACGCACTTGCTGCATGACCCAACTCGCCGCCCACCAGTTGGGCGGCGTTGACCACTGTCACACACGACCGCAGCTAGTGCTCGTTCGTGTCGTTTGCATTTGGTGGCAATGTCACCTCGATCGGATGCATGCGGGCCCTAAGAGCAACGAAGTCTTCGGGCGTGTCCAGATCCGTCACAAAGCCTGTGCGATCACTCTCAATGAATGCTACCGATTCGGAATGCGCTTGCATCCACTCGCGAACCCCCACGTGGGCCGGTGCACGCTGGATTTGCCGTATGACATCCCAGGCAAGGATGACCGGATGGCCCCGGACGCCATTGACCACGGGGACTTGAGCCATCGTCGCATATTTTCGCGCCCGCCAAGCCTCCAACAATGCCACGATATCCTGCTCCGTAAGCAACGGTAGGTCAGCGACCAAGAGCAACATATCCTGCCCAGGACAAATGCCAGCATGTCTCTCGATCGCCAGACGCTGAGAGTCGATGAGTTCAGGATTCTCGAGCGAATGCCGCAGGACCTCTGCGCCGCAGCGCATCGCAAGAGGGGCTAGGACAGAGGCATGAGTGCCAACCACTACGTTGACCTTATCGCAGCCAGCTTCACGTAGCGCGCGGGTTAGACGCTCAAGCAGGCTGCTGCCCCCAATCCGCAATGCTGCTTTGGGGCGATTGCCAAGACGCCGACCCAGGCCGGCAGCGAGGATGGTTGCAGAGCAGGCAACGCTGCTGTTCTGGACTGCATGGGGCGAGCTCATCATTTTGGGGGCCGCCTTTATCGAAGGACATCGCACGCCGCTCTTGCGTGGCTTAGGAAAAGACCACGCCTTCGTTCGGCAGAAGCTGATGCCCCATAGTTGAGATCAGGCAGTAGCGCCGAATCAATTCATAAGCATAGCTTCTTTAGCTATGCCGATTTTACCAGCTTATCAATAAAGCTTAACCCACGTAGAGTTCGATGAAGCTCAGAAGTCGCCTTGTTTGGAAGTACGCCCGGACAAGATGATGAAGAGCATCCAAGGCGTCTGGATGGCCGAGCCCGCTGCGGTCACAGACCTGCATAGAAGAGGCTCACAGGCGTCCTACGCAACGTCTTCATTCATCGCTCGTCGTTCTGCGATTGCGCTGAACCGCGACACCCCCTTGGCCAACCCACCGGAGTTTCGCCGTGTTCATGCAAGTGGTCCAGGTCGCCCTGCGACGCCCCTACACCTTCGTCGTCATGGCGCTGCTGCTGCTGATTGGCGGCGTGCTGACGGCTCTGCGCACGCCGACCGACATCTTTCCAGAAATCCGCATACCGGTTGTCGCCACCGCTTGGCAATACACCGGTCTGCCGCCCGACGAAATGGCAGGTCGAATCACCTCGACCTTCCAACGGATCCTCAGCGCCTCGGTCAACGACATCGAACGGATCGAAGCCAACACATACACCGGCGTGGGTATCGTCAAGATCTTCTTCCAGCCGGGCGTGGACATCGCCACCGCCAATGCCCAGATCACCGCTGCCGCGCAAGTCGCCTTGCGGCTGATGCCGGCCGGCACACAGCCCCCCGTCATCCTCAACTACAACGCCGCTACAGTCCCCATTGTTCAACTCGCGCTCTCCGGCGAGGGCATGTCCGAACAGGAATTGTTCGACCTGGGCATGAACACCGTGCGAACGCCATTGATTACCGTACCCGGCGCCGTCATTCCGCTGCCCTACGGGGGCGTGCAGCGGCAGGTCCAGATCGATCTCAAGCCCCAGGCGCTACAAGCGCGCGGCTTGTCGGCGCAGGATGTGTCGTCAGCGTTGGCCGCGCACAATGTGCTGACCCCGATCGGCACGCAGAAGATCGACGACCGCGAGTACCCGCTGCAGCTCAACAGCGCCTTGGCCGCCATCGAGGACATGGGCAGCATTCCTGTGAAAGTGGTCGGTGATACGACCATCTACCTGCGGGATGTTGCCGACGTGCGCGACGGCAATGCACCACAGTCGAACATCGTGCATGTCGATGGCAACCGATCGGTGCTGATGACCGTGCTCAAGAGCGGCTCTGCATCCACGCTCGCCATCGTCGATGGCATTCGAGGAATGCTGGACAACATGCGCGCGGCCCTGCCCGAAGCATTGCGGGTGGTACCGATCAACGACCAATCGGTGTTCGTCCGGGCGGCAGTGAAGGGAGTGGCACTTGAGGGTGTGATCGCCGCTGCCATGACCAGCCTGATGATCCTGCTGTTCCTGGGCAGTTGGCGGTCAACGGTCATCATCGCGGTTTCGATTCCGCTCTCCGTCCTGGGCTCCATCATGGCACTCGCGGCGATGGGGCAGACGATGAATCTGATGACTTTGGGTGGCTTGGCGCTGGCCATCGGGATTCTGGTGGACGACGCCACCGTGACCATCGAAAACGTCAATTGGCACCTCGAACAAGGCAAGGACGTGGAGGCTGCGATCCTCGATGGAGCGCGACAGATCGTCACCCCGGCCTTCGTCTCGCTCCTGTGCATCTGCATCGCCTTCGTGCCGATGTTCTTCCTCGATGGTGTGTCGCGCTTCTTGTTCGTCCCGATGGCCTTGTCGGTGATCTTTGCCATGGTGTGCTCATTCATTCTCTCCCGCACCCTGGTGCCGACGATGGCCAAGTACCTGCTCAGGCCACATGCGCCGCACACGGACATGCATGGCAACGACCAGGCACTGCCCCGCTCGCGCAACCCCCTCGTGCGGATTCAACGGGGTTTCGAAGCGCGTTTCGAGCGCTTTCGGAACCGCTACCGCGATTCGTTGCAGGCCGCCCTGGCGAATCGCAAGCGATTCCTCATCGGCTTCGTCGCTGTGATCGTGGCATCGTCCGCACTCGTTCCGCATCTCGGCTCCAACTTCTTTCCCTCGGTCGACTCCGGCCAGGTGCTCATGCACGTGCGCCTGCCCGTGGGAACGCGCGTCGAGGAAACCGCCTCGCGTTTCGCGCAGATCGAGCGAGCGGTTCGTCAGGTCATTCCGGCCGACGAGATCGAAACGCTGGTGGACAACATTGGCCTTCCACCCAGCAATATCAACCTGACCTACAACAACACCGGCGTCATGGGCTCCCAGGATGGTGATTTCCAGATCGCCCTTCGCGATGGCCATGCTCCGACGGCGACCTACGTCAAACAGCTCCGAGAGGTGCTGCCCTCCCAGTTCCCGGATGCGACCTTCTCCTTTCCACCCGCGGATATCGTCAGCCAGATCCTCAACTTCGGGGCACCTGCGCCCATTGACATCCAGATTCGCGGCGCGAATCTGGACAGCAACTTCGCGTACGCACAGCAACTGCTCAAACGCCTGCGTGCGATCCCGGGTGTTGTGGACGCACGCATCCAACAGTCCAATCAGGCTCACAAGTTCGACGTCACCCTTGACCGCACCCAGGCCCAGCAGCTTGGCCTGACCACGCGCGACGTGACCAACAGCCTGGTGACCAACTTGGCAGGCAGCAGTCAAGTCGCGCCCAACTACTGGCTGAATCCGGCAAATGGCATTAGCTATCCGATCGTGATCCAGACCCCACAACGTGACATCGACTCGCTGTCGGCCTTGTCCAACCTGCCAGTGGGCAATGGCACGTCGCCAGCAGACACCACATTGGGCGGTGTCGCGACGCTGACCCGAAGCAATTCCAATGCGCTGGTCAGCCAGTACAACATCCAGCCGATGGTGCAGATCCATGCAGCGACCCAAGATCGGGATCTCGCCGCCGTAGCCAAGGACATCCGGAGGGTCTTGGAAGAAACTGCTGGCGATGTGCCGCGTGGCACCCAGGTGCAGCTGCTGGGCCAGGTTGACACGATGGAGCGCGCGTTCTCAGGCCTGTTCGTTGGCCTCCTCGGCGCCATCGTACTGATCTACCTTTTGATCGTCGTGAACTTCCAGTCTTGGCTGGATCCGGCTGTGATCGTCTCGGCACTCTCAGCGGCTCTGGCCGGCATCGTGTGGATGCTCTTTGCCACCGACACAACGCTCTCAGTACCGGCGCTTACCGGCGCAATCATGTGCATGGGAGTAGCGACTGCAAACAGCGTGTTGGTTGTCAGCTTTGCGCGTGAACGGCTTGTTGAACTGGGAGATGCCACGGCTGCGGCACTCGATGCAGGCTTCGTGCGCTTTCGTCCGGTGTTGATGACGGCCCTGGCAATGATGATCGGCATGTTGCCGATGGCTCTGGGCGTTGGCGAAGGCGGTGAGCAGAACGCGCCGCTGGGCCGCGCGGTCATTGGCGGATTGCTGTTCTCAACCGTCGCCACCCTGATCTTTGTGCCCGTGCTGTTCAGCCTGGTACACGGCCGCTCGTCCGGCCAAGCCAAGCACGTGCCACAACCCGCCATTGGAGCTTCTTGACATGACCGATCAGCCATCCGGCAAGCGTCGCCGAGTGGGACCCGCTTTGGTCCTGGTGACCATCGCGGCCGCCATCGTAATCACCGGCACGGTGACCCGTTGGTCGCGCGCAGAACAACTGCGCGACAACGCAGAATCGCAAGCCATACGTTCGGTAGGAGTGATCTCGCCAGCGCCACTGGACAGTGCCACTCTGGAACTTCCCGCACGCATCGAAGCATGGTCGCGTGCCCCCATCCACGCGCGGGTCAACGGTTACCTGAAGCGCTGGATACATGACATTGGCACGCCGGTCAAAGCCGGCGAGATCCTGGCCGAGATCGACACTCCGGATTCAGATCAGGCGTTGCTGCAAGCCCGCGCCGAACTGGCACGCGCTCGCGGCGAAGCTGCGCTGGCAGATACGACGGCGAAGCGCTGGCAATCGTTGTTGGCCAGCGACGCAGTTTCGCGACAGGATGTCGAAGAGCGAGTGGCCGACAGCGCGGCCAGACGTGCCGTCGTCGATGCACTGCAAGCCAATGTCCAACGGATGCAGACACTGCAGCAATTCAAGCAGCTCACTGCGCCTTTCGACGGCGTCATCACCGCACGCAACACGGACGTCGGTTCACTGATCAGCGGGGGCGCTGCGGAGGCCCCGGGAACCGCCTTGTTCGTCGTCTCCGACATAAGGCGCCTGCGCATCTATGTGAATGTCCCCCAGCGCCAGGTCGCTTCGCTCCGGCTGGGCAGTAAAGCTCAGCTGACCGTACCCGAGCGGCCGGGCGAAACCTTTGAGGCGACGGTGCAGTCGCTGTCCCAAGCCATCGATGTGAACACAGGATCCATGCGTGTGCAGCTCATGGCTGACAATGTGGACGGAAAGCTCTTGCCGGGCGGCTTTGCCAGGGTACGTTTTGTGGCCTCGGAAAGTGCCAGGGCACTGGGGTTGCCGCCCAGCGCCTTGATCCTTGGCCGTGCCGGGGTTCAGGTCGCACTCGTCGACGATCAAGGGCGTGTGCGATTGCGCACCGTCACGATCGGCCGAGACCTAGGGCGAATCGTCGAGTTGAACGATGGCGTGGACCAGGACGACCGTGTGATCAACAGTCCGCCCGATGGCATTGCCGACGGCGATCCGGTCCGTGTTGCCGGCGCGCCTGGGGCGGCTGCGAAGTGAAGGGGCCTCGCATCGCAATGCTGGCGGCCGCTTGCGCTTTGGCAGGCTGCGCCCATGTCGAACCGGTCTCCTTGCCGGCCACGCCCGTTGCAGCCACTTACAAAGGTGTAGCGCCGGATGAAGCAACCGAGCCACTTTCGCGGCCGGACTGGTGGTCGTTGTACGAGGACACAGAGCTAGACCTTCTCCAGCGCCGGTTGGTGGAGAACAGCCCCGATCTTGCCAGCGCGCTGGCACGCTACCAGCAGGCCAGCGCGGCAACGGATACCGTGCGAGCCGCTCGCATGCCATCGGTCGGTGCCACGTTCGACGCCGCACGAAATCGCCAGTCCGAACGCAGACCGCTTCGCGGCGCGACATCGCCGGACCTTTATGACAGTTCCACGTTGGCTCTGAATCTTGAGTACGAACTCGACCTATGGGGACGTATAAGCCAGCAGGTTGCTGCTGGCGAGGCTCAAGAACGGGCAGCAGAAGCTGATTTGGCGGCAGCGCAGCTTGCGCTTCAGGTCCGACTGGCGGACACGATGATTGCGTTGCGCGGAGCCGATCAGGACGTATCGCTACTGTTGCGGGCGCAAGCGGGCTATACGCGCGCGCTCGATATGGTGGCGCAACGGCATCAAGCCGGTGTCGCATCCGGGCTCGATGTGGCCCAAGCACAGGGGCAGCTGGAAGCTGCCAGTTCACAACTGCATCAGGTACAGGCGCAGCGCGCCGTGCTAGAACATGCCATCGCCGCTTTGGTTGGCGAGCATCCGTCCACCTTTTCCATCACCCCGACCACGGTCGCCCAGACCCTGCCGACGATTCCCGCCGGTCTACCTTCCGACCTGCTGCTGCGCCGCCCGGACATTGCCGCGGCCAGGCAACGTGTGTCTTCGGCCGCCGCCGGTGTCGGAGTTGCACGCACCGCATTTTTTCCGTCAGTCAGGCTGGGCGCCTCGGGAGGCTATCAAAGTGACGACATCAGTGACTTGATCGCCGCACCCAATCTAATGTGGGCCATCGGACCGAGCTTGTTGACCACTGTATTCGATGGCGGGCGCCGAAGGGCCGAAATCAGGCGCGCTGAAGCAGTGCTTGACGAAGCAGGCCAATCCTATCGGCAAGTGGTGCTGGCGGCCTTCCAGCAAGTGGAAGACCAGCTCTCCCTGATCAATCAATACGGCCAGGCCGGATCGGCCGAGCAACGCGCCACGCAAGCGGCGCAGCGTGCTCTGGATCTGGCGAGCAGTCGCTATCGCGACGGCGCAGCAAGCTATCTGGATGTCGTCATAGCACAGGCCAATGCCTTGCAGGCGCAACGACGCATGCTGGATCTCAACAATCGTCAGCGTCGCGCTTCGGTGCAGCTCATTCTGGCGCTGGGAGGCGGCTGGCTGCAGCGGGACGACGCCTTACTCGCATCGTCCGCACATGAATGAGCGTTCGACATCAACCGTGGGCAGCTCGGATCTCAGGGGCAACGCCGCCCATGCTTCCGATTGGCCTTTGGGTGAGCGACTTTTCCAAAAAAGGTGGTGCCCTGTCGTTTTGTGCTATCGAACCTGGCATTTTCTCATCGCATCGGGCAACCAATCCGGCAGATCGTGCAATCGCGGGAGAAGACTCCGCCGTAAGCTGTCAAGTAGTCGTGCGCGCCTTCTTTTACGGCGGCCTCCGCGGGAGAGGATTGAAGCTCGGTCTTCATGTTCATCCCAGATGTCGACGTCCGTACGCGCATGCCTGCGCAACTGGGTTGACTGGCACTTCGTAATCCCGGATCCCTTCCAATGGATTCGAGCTGCACAAGCGCCTCACGGTCAAGGTGCGCAACGCTCCTATGAGCCACATTCTTTCTCTATCCTTGATTAAGGGGCCAGCAATGGACAATATCGAAATCAATGCGCACCGCCGCAAGTTCCTGGGCACAACAGCAATCGCCATGGGCGGTGTCGTGGTGGCAGGATCAGGCTTGCTGGCCTCGGTTCCTGCCGCAGCGCAAGCCACTGCGCCGTCGGGACTGGCTGTGATTGGCCACCCTGACATCAAAGGCGTTGTGGTCGAGCGGGTCAGCTATCCGAACAGGAATACGCAGACCCAGATCGCGGCTAACCTGTTTAAGCCCGCCAACTTCGACCCCGCCAAGAAGTATCCGGCGATCGTCGTGACGCATCCGATTGGCGGGGTCAAGGAACAGACATCGGGTCTGTATGCCTTGCGTCTGGCTGAACAGGGCTTCATCACTCTGGCCTATGACGCTTCGTATCAAGGCGACAGTGGTGGCCTGCCCCGCCTGATGGAACTCCCCACCGCGCGCGTAGACGACATCAGCAGCTCGATCGACTTTCTGAGCACCCACCCGCAGGTGGATGCCAACCGCATTGGGTCCCTGGGCATTTGCGGTGGCGGCGGTTATGTCGTGAATGCGGCCCAGACGGAACTGCGTATCCGGGCGGTGGCCACCGTCAGTGCCGCCGACATCGGCGATCTCCGTCGCAGCGGTCTGGCCAACAACCGCAGCTACGAGGAACGCATGAAGCTGCTGCAGGACGCGGTGGCGCAGCGTAGCCGCGAGGCTCGCGGCGAGCCCATCCGCCTCGTGCCTACGGTGCCGGAATCCACCAAGGACTTCACGGCAAGCACGCCCGTCATGTACCGCGAAGGTTACGAGTACTACAAGACGGCTCGGGGCCAGCACCCCAATGCACCCACGCGCGCGGTGTTCTCCTCGCTTCCTGCGCAGATGGCGTTCTTCGCCTTCGATCAGATTGAGACGATCGCGCCACGGCCCATTCTGATGATTGCTGGCGCCAATGCGGACAGCCTGTACACCAGCGAGAACGCGATCAAGAAGGCGAATGAGCCTAAAGAGCTCTTCCTGGTTCCAGGAGCCACGCACATCGACATGTACGACAAGCCGCAGTACGTGACGCCCGCTGTCGAAAAACTCGATGCGTTCTTCCGCCGCACCCTGGCTTAAAGCCTGACCCCGCGCCGCTTTGGCAGCGGTCGTTGTACGGATTTCCGCATGCAGTACAAGGAGGATTGATCGATGAATGAAAACAGCAAGCCATCTTCACCGCAAGGTCTGGGGATGAGTCGCCGTGACCTTCTGGCGGTCGCGGGTACCGCGCTCGCCGCCAGTGTGCCGTTGGGTGCCGTCGCGCAAAGCCTGCCCACGGGTCGATCCGTGGGCGCAGCAAGCGTCTCGACATCGCCGACGGATATCAGCCGGACGCGCAGACTCGGTGCGCTGGAAGTGTCATCGATCGGTCTGGGCTGCATGTCCGCCAGCGCGTACTTTTTGCCATTCCCTGGCCGGCAGCGGATGATTTCGGTGATTCGCGCAGCAGTCGAGCGCGGGGTCACCTTCTTCGACACTGCCGAAGGCTACGGCCCATTCGTCAACGAAGAGATCGTCGGCGAGGCGCTCGCGCCCTTTCGGAACAAGGTGGCGATCGCCACCAAGTTCGGCTTCGCCTTCCAGGACGGCAAGATGACGGGCAGGAACAGCCGGCCCGAACATATCCGGCAGGCCGTGGAGGGATCCCTGCGGCGGCTGAAGGTAGACGTCATCGATCTGCTCTATCAGCACCGCGTCGATCCGGACGTCCCGATCGAAGACGTCGCAGGAACGGTCAAGGATCTGGTGCAGGCCGGGAAGGTCAAGCACTTTGGGCTTTCCGAGCCCGGTCCGAACACGCTGCGACGGGCGCATGCGGAGTATCGGGTTTCCGCCGTTCAAAACGAGTACTCGCTGATGGAGCGCAGTCCCGAGGGGGAGATCCTGTCCATCTGCGAGGAGCTCGGGATCGGCTTCGTTCCCTGGGGGCCGGTGGGCAGGGGCTTCCTCACAGGCAGGTTCGGCGAAGGCACCCGGTTTGGCGCGGACGATCACCGCTCGACGATTCCGCGTTTCTTCCCCGACAACATGAAGGCGAACATGGCCTTCTTCGGCGTCGTCAGCCGATGGGCCGAGCGCAAGGGCGTCACGCCCGGGCAGTTTTCGCTCGCCTGGCTGATGGCGCAAAAGCCGTGGATCGTCCCGATCCCGGGCACTACCGATCCCTGGCATCTGGCCGAGAACCTGGGTGCTGCAGCGGTCAGGCTCACGGCTGAGGAGCTGCGACAGATCGCGGTGGACCTGGCTCAGGCGCCGGTGGTCGGACCCCGCGTGTCGAACCCGGCCACGACCCAGAACGGCGTGGAAGCCCGTCGGCGCTAAGCTGCTCAATCAGGTCGCCACGACACGTGCCTGACCCCCACTCGAAAAAACACAGGGAAACTGTTGGATGAAGCTTTATCAGAGGCAGATCTCTGCCGTCGCCGCGACCCTGTCGCTCTTCCTGTGCGGCGTCATCTACGCCCAGCAGAGTCCCGCTCCACAAGAGAAGGCCGCGCTTGTCTACACCGCGGCGAACCGGGCGCCTGTCCCGATACCGCCTTCCGAAGCCGCTCTACAGACGGTGACGGCCGAGCCGTGGCTGGCATTGGCCGATCAACGCCTTTTTCTGGAGGGCGCGGTCTTCGACAGGGCCGGCAACCTGCTGTTCGTGGACATGTTCAGCGGCCGGGTGCTCAAGGTCGCTCCGGACAAGTCGATCACGACCGCAGTGGACAAGAACAAGAACGCCATCACTCCGACGGGCCTCGCCATTCACAAGGACGGACGCCTGTTCGTCGCCGAGGTCGGAGACATGGCGACGGGCGGCAGCATCGTGGCGTTCAGCGCCGATGGCAGCGGTCGCAAGGAGATTGTGGCGCCCAGTGCAGGCTACTTCCCGGACGATCTCGTCTTCGACAGCGCGGGCGGTTTCTACTTTTCGGATCTCAAGGGCAGTTCCACCGAACCCACCGGGGGCGTCTACTACGCGGCTCCCGATGGGCGCATCACGCCCATCCTGCGAAACCTCGCGGCTGCGAATGGCGTTGCACTCTCGCCGGATGGAAAAACGTTGTGGGTCACCGAGTACTCGCGAAATATCCTGCACCGCGTCACCCTGGCCAGCGCCACGACGGTCGCGCCTGTGGGCACGGCGATCGCGTACCACTTCACGGGACCCGCGCCGGATGGCCTGCGTGTGGATGCCGATGGCAACGTCTATGCAGCCATCTTCCAGCAAGGCCGCATCCTCGTCTTCAATCGCAATGGTTTGCCCATTGGTCAGATCCTGGTCCCCGGGCGGGACGATGGGCGCTTCCTCCTCACGACCAGCATGGCGTTCAAGCCAGGCACGAACGAAATCTATCTCGTTGCCAGCGATGGCGATGAGACGCGTGGCGCAACCGTATTCCGCACCGCGGGGTTCGCCAAAGCGCCGTCGCTTTTCTCACACCAGTAAGCATCGGCCAATGCCCCGCCGGGATAGCCGGGACAGCCAGGAGAGACATGAATCATGACCAATGACACGCACGACAAACCCGTTTGGTTCGTCACCGGCTGCTCGACCGGGTTGGGACGCGCGCTTGCCCGACGCATCGTCGACCAAGGCTGGCGGTTGGTCGCGACAGCACGGGACAGGAAGCGGCTCGCGGACCTCGCCGCAGGCGCCGAGGATCGCGTTCTCCTTCTCGATCTTGACGTCACCCGCAACGATCAGATTGACGCTGCCGTCGCCGCAGCCCAGGCGCGATTCGGCCGGATCGACGTGCTCGTCAACAACGCAGGCTATGGCTACCAAAGCTCCGTAGAGGAAGGCGTCGAGGCGGAGATCCGCGCCCAGTTCGACGCCAATGTTTTCGGCCTGTTCGCCGTCACCCGCGCGGTGCTGCCCGTCATGCGCGCGCAACGCAGTGGGCGCGTCCTCAACATCACGTCGGTGGCGGGACTGATCGGGTATCCCGGTTCGGGCTACTACGCGGCCTCCAAACATGCCGTGGAAGGCTTTTCGGATGCACTGCGGGCCGAAGTTGAGCCGCTGGGCATTGGCGTCACCTGCATCGAACCCGGTCCGTTCCGCACCGATTGGGCGGGCCGCTCGCTTCGCCAGACCCCAACGCGCATTGCCGACTACGCAGAAATCGCTGGCAAGCGGCTGAATTCCACCAAGGCAGCGAGCGGCACCCAGGCTGGCGACCCGGCACGCGCGGCCCAAGTGATGATCGAACTCGCCCAGATGGCAACGCCGCCGCGGCACCTGCCACTGGGTGCATGGGGGTACGACGCGGTGCTGGCCGATCGCCGCGGCCGGCTGGCTCAGCTCGAACAGGTGCGCACGATGAGTGTCGCCGCGGACTACCCGCATCAATGATCGCCTCGGGGACCACCATCCCCGACCGGTTCGTCTTCGACGCGATCGGCACGCGCTGGGCGATCGAGGCGCCGCGGTCGATCGCCCCGCCCTTGCGTCAATCCATTCTGGCCCGTGCCGAGGCATTCGATGCGACCTGGTCCCGGTTCCGGGAGGACTCGCTGGTCAGCGAGATCGCGCGCGCGGAACGTGGTGGGCGCTTCCTCTTTCCGGAAGAGGCCAGCCGTCTGTTCGACCTTTACGACGGTCTTCATGCAGCGACGGCGGGCGCGGTCGATCCGCTCGTTGGCCGCGACCTGGAGATGCTCGGCTATGACCGCCACTACAGTCTCGTTCCGGTCCCGATGACCGAACGCGCAGCCTATCGGCGACCCCGCTGGACGCACGACGTGTCGCGCCAGGGCTGCGTGCTGACCTGCCATGGGCCGCTCGTGATCGATGTCGGCGCCGCCGGCAAGGGACTGCTGATCGATCTGATCGGCGATCTGCTCCGTGGTGCGGGTCTTTCGGATCACCTTATCGATGCGAGCGGCGACCTCCTGCAGGCCGGCGACAGCGCACTCGCGGTCGGCCTGGAGGATCCTCGCCAGCCCGGTCACGTCATCGGGCTCGCCAATCTCGAGGGGCGTGCGCTCTGCGCGTCCGCTACGAACCGGCGGCGATGGGGCGAAGGCGTGCACCACATCCTCGACGCGCGCACCGGTGTGCCAGCCCAGCACGTCATGGCCACATGGGTCGTGGCGGACAACGCAATGACCGCGGACGGTCTAGCCACGGCGCTTTTCTTTGTCGAACCCTCACGCCTGGCGGCCACAGGCCCGTTCGAGTTCGTCAGGCTGTTCTCCGACGGGCGTGCCGAATGGTCAGCGGGGTTCGAAGGTGAGGTTTTTATCTGATGCCAGGAGGATGTCCATGATCCACAGATCCATCGCGCGAGCGCTTGCCATCGCAGCAACCCTGCTTGCGGCGTGTGGCGAGGCGTTGGCAGGGGCCGAAGGCGCGGCACCTGTGTCGGGCCGGAAAGAAGAAGCCAGCTATCGGAACGGCACCTACACCGCTGAAGGCCTGTACGGCGGCCTGCCATCAAGGCTCACGGTAACGCTAACGCTCGCAGCGGACCGTATCCAGGCCGTCTCGGTTCGCACCCATGCCACAGACCCGACGTCGCTCGACTACCAGCGCCGCTTTGCAGAAGCCGTGCCGGCGCTGGTGAAGGGCAGGCCCATCGCCGACGTGCAAATCAGCAAGCTCGCCGGCTCCAGCGTCACCCCGGATGGCTTCAATGAGGCGTTGGCGCGGATTCGTGAGCAAGCCCGCAGACGGTGAACCGGCCTAAATGTCGTTATTGAGCATGGCGTAACGCCCGCCGGCACGCATGCCCGCTAGAGCGAGTAGATTCCTGTTGCTCAGTTAAATCTTGTTCTCCGTGCTCAGTCCATTTCGCAGCACGCAAGCATGAGCGATGGTCATTACGCCACCGACGCGACGGGACCGCCGACCCCACTCAATTCATTCTCATGCGTTTGACATCGCGCTGAGGTGGAGCACCGAACAGGCGGCTGTACTCGCGGTTGAACTGTGAGGCACTTTCATATCCGACGAGTCCACCGGCATGACTGGCGTCGAGGTTCTGGTTGAGCATCAGTTGCCGCGCTTCCTGAAGACGCAACTGCTTCTGGAACTGCAATGGGCTCATACCGGTGATGGAGCGGAAATGCTGTCGAAAAGTTGACGGGCTCATGCGTGAGCGCTCCGCCAGTTCGTCGACGTGCAACGGTTCGGTAAAGTGCTGCTTGAGCCAACTGACCGCCTTGGCAATTTTCTGACCAGGCGCACCTGCAGTGACCAAATGCCGCAACTGCGGTCCGTGGGAGCCTGTCAGCAGTCGGATCGTGATTTCCTGCTGAATCAGCGGTGCCAGCTTGGACACCAGGGCGGGCTCGTCCAACAGGTTCACCAACCGGATCAGAGCATCGGCCAACGCGGTGTCGAGCTTCTCGATAGTGACGGGTTGGCAAGAACACGTCTTCTCAGGCAGTGGCAATTCCATTTCGGACGCGATCTGCATGAGGGATCGAACATCCAAAGTCAACATGAGACCGAGAAAAGGATCCCGCATGCTGGCCTGGGTGACGCGCGCCAGAACAGGAAGATCAATGGTAGTAAGCATCGACTGGCCCTGCTGGTAACCGACCACCTGTTCGCGAAGCGTCACCTGCTTGGCACCCTGAAGAACAACGCCAAGACCCAAACCATAGATGCAGTGCAGCGGCTGCGTGATTGCGTTGCGGCGATGCAATGTCAGCCCAGGTATTGAAGTCGCGTGGTCACCATCGGTTCGAGCAAACCCAGCGACTGCGCGAGCCAAAGCATTTTCGGTAGGTAATTCGCTAGCCTGCGGACCTCCATTCTTCTGCATGACTGGGTCTCCTCACTTTGATCAAACAGGTTTCAGCATATCACTACAGGCCATTACACATTTCATTTTCATCCTCACATTAATCATTTTAGGCAATCATCCCTCCATATCCAGCAAGTGCTAACCGGACAATTCAGCGAAACTGTTGCAGTGGTCACAACTCTCCGCTGGAGCGCCTGATGTCATCGCTTTTTTCTTCCTACCAGCTCAAAGGCATCACGTTGCGCAATCGCATCGTCGCCTCGCCGATGTGCCAGTACCAAGCTGTCGACGGCTTTGTGAATGACTGGCACCACGTTCACTACCCGATGCTTGCACGGGGCGGCGTGGGCCTTCTGGTGGTCGAGGCCACCGCTGTTTCGGCAGAAGGCCGCATCACGCCAGGCGACGCCGGTCTGTGGGCCGATGCGCATGTCGATGGCTTCAAGCGCATCGTGCAGGGGATCAAGGAAGGTGGCGCTGTGCCAGGAATTCAGCTTGGGCACGCTGGCCGCAAGGCTGGTTGCACGCCACCGTGGGAGAACGGCAAGCCACTGCCCAAGAACGATCCCCGCGCCTGGGAGCCGATAGCCCCCAGCGCGCTGCCCTACATGCCGAGCGAGCCGAACATCCCGCGCGCGATGACGTTGCAAGACATCCACCGGGTTCAGCAGGATTTTGCCGATGCCGCCCGCCGCGCTGCTGAAGCAGGCTTCGAGTGGCTGGAGCTTCATTTCGCGCATGGCTTCCTGGCGCAGAGCTTCCTGTCCCTCCATGCGAACGCTCGAACCGACGAGTACGGAGGCTCATTGGTGAATCGCGCTCGTTTCCTGATCGAAACGGTCGCTACCGTTCGCCAAGTCTGGCCGGAACATCTGCCGCTGACGGTACGCCTGGGTGTGGTCGAGTTCGACGACGGTGCGGCGCAATCGGCTGACGAAGCCATCCAGGTCGTGCACTGGCTCAAGGAGGCCGGCGTCGATCTGGTTGACGTCGGCCTCGCGTTGTCCACACCTGCGGAACAGGTCCCCTGGGCGCCCAACTTCATGGTGCCCTACGCGGAGCGGATTCGCGTCGAAACCCATCTGCCCGTGAGCACCAGTTGGCTGATTACCAGCGCCAGCGAGGCCGATGCGTTCGTCCGCGAAGCAAAGCTCGATCTCGTGTGCATCGCACGCAGCCTGCTGGCTAATCCTCACTGGACATTCCAAGCGGCAAGAGAATTGAAGATCAGCCAGCCAGCCCTCGTGCTGCCAGTGCCATATGCCTACTGGCTGCAAAAGTGGTGATTAATAACCCTAAGTGATCTCATTCTCACTGCATAGTGAACCCCATTCTCGACGCTGGTGCTTACGCGGGGGTAAATCTGCTTTCCGAGAGGACGTTAATGAATGGAATTACGACACTTGCGTTGCTTCGTGGTTCTTGCTGAAGAATTGCATTTCACGAGAGCTGCCGAACGCCTTCACATCGAGCAATCACCCCTGTCACGGACGATTAAGGAACTCGAAGAGGAACTTGGCACATTACTGTTTCATCGCGACCGGCGTGGAACCAAACTGACGGAAGCTGGAAACGTATTTCTGCAAGATGTACGGCGGATTTTTACGACGCTCGATCAAGCACGAGAAAATGTTAGATCCGTTGTTGAAGGGCGCCGAGGTAGTCTACGAATTGCAATTTCAGATGGGGCAATTGACCCACGCTTTTCGGATTTCCTAACGCGCTGCCGTCAAGAAGAGCCGGAGATAGACATACGGGTCACTGAAGTGCCGCTATTGGAGCAACTGCGAGGCTTACGATCAGAAGACTTCAGCCTTGGCTTTGCACACACCGATGACGTAGGTGAAGACATCATTGCCGAGCCCGTGTGGCGAGCGGCCGTGCTAGCGGCAGTGCCTTCACGCCATCCACTCCTTGTTCATAAGGAAATCCCCCTGGATGAATTGGTTAGGTTTCCACTGATCATGATCGACCCACAACTATGCAGTGGTTACTGCCGCGAGCTCGCTCGTATTCTCGGCTTGGCAGATCGCAGTCCGGCCGTAGTCGAACACGTAGCCTCCCCTGAGATGATGCTAACCCTCGTCGCAGCTGGCTACGGGGTCGGATTTACCTCTTCGGTCAGGACTTCAGTTTGCCGCCATCCAGACATCGTAGCCCGCCCACTTGCATCAAAAGATGCGGTGCTCACAACATACCTGCTCCGTTTGGCACAACCTAGAGCGGATTTTCCATTCGAGCGTTTTGCAGAACGCTTGCGCGCCCAGCCAGAAGAAGATTTAGCCAGCTAGTCAGAAACGATCTGCGCACCGGCACGCAAATTCAGTTCGGTCATCGCCATCAAATCGGCAGCGCTCAAGCCCAAAGCCGCCGCGATTCTGAGTATAAGAGCGAGGGTCGGCATGTGCTCTCCGCGCTCGATTTTTCCCATATGAGAACGCTCAATGGCCGCTTGGGAAGCCAGTTGCTCCTGCGCCACACCCCGCTCCATACGGGCATCACGAACCGCCCGGCCGAAGGCCAGGGCAGGTTCAGGCTCAAAGGTTCGCGAGCCTTTAGGGCGACCGCGTTGAATGACTCGCTTCTGCATCGACAGAAGCGTCCTATTTCATGCTGCTTTAAACCACGTTATATTTAACTCTTTGCTGCATTTTTTGGTCTTTTCAGTCCGCCTCTCACGTTCAGCAGAACCTAGATGATCAAGATCGCTCAAGCATCAGCCATACGGCTCGGCATAACAACCGACACACCAGCTGCGCCGTTGGCTCATCTTTTAGCTTTACAACGCGCAGAAGAACCACTTACCCCCGTGCTCGTGCAAGAGATGTCACCAGAGGCACTAGCTCAGGGTGTCTCGTTGGGGCTGGTACATCTGGGCGTTGTTGGAGACCGCATGCTTCCAATGGGCATGCGCTCATTGCCGCTATGGCGAGACGAATTGGCTGTTGCACTACCACTTGGATCAGTTCTGGCGACTCATGAGTCCCTTACAGTCGCTGCACTGCAGGACTTCCCCCTGATTCAATGGTGTCCGGATACACACGGATTGCTGAACCAGCAGGTCAAATCACTGGTGGGTGATCACTGGGATACCTCACGCACGGTGAGATCATTTCCGCTAATGGCTTGCTTGGTAGCTGCAGGCTATGGAGTCGGATTTGCCTTCCGCTCACATATGACGGTAGCTTCTGAGTGGAAGATTATGATGCACCCCCTTGCCGAAGGGCCGCGCTGGATACAGACAGTGCTGTTCTGGCATCCAGGCACATATTCATGCGCCATCGAGCGCTTCATCCAGCGCGTAGCTGGTGCATATTCCCAATCACTCATGTCGCAAGCGATCCATGCTGAGTTGCCCCTGAAACATCCCCTTTGCTATCTTCAGAATGGCGAAAGTGATGATTAATGACCTTGCCCGCGACCCGACAGAATCGCTTCCAAAGTACCGCCTCAACCATAGTGGCGGTCGTTGAGAGAACTGACACCTTCAACAGGATGCGGCGTGCTGTAATAGCGCACAGCGGATATTTCATGAATGACAATCGAGTCCCGCATCAACGACAGCGCCGGATGCACCGCACGGTACCCATGCCACGCTGCGTCCCGATCCACGAAGTGGATCGACGGGCGGAACCAGCGGCCCGGCCCTTCTTCCTCGTATTCCCACAGAGCGATCTCGGCAGTGATGTCGCTTCCGTCAGCGCTGGTCACTTCGCAGGCCTTGCGAAACAACACGACGTTGTCACCAACCGGGGGCTCGTCAGGGCGACGGCTTTGTGCCGAGGGATAGATGATGCCGTCGACATTCAACGTAGCATGAGCCGCCAGATAGTCAGCAACGGCTTGAGTGACAAGGTAGTCGCGATCCTGCAGTTCGGGGACCACTGGCGCCGAGAGGCGCTCACCCAACGTCCTCAGGAAGTCGCGTCGCTGCGCCGCGGAGCGTGTAGCCGGATCAAACAGGCTGGCATCAGGACGCAACTCAACGGTAGCCAGTCGTCGAAGATCCAAAAGGCGCAGTGGGCGAATCACCTCAAACGCGGCCAGTGCGATCCGGCTACCCACCGGTGGGCGCACCTCGGCAATGCAGATTTCAGGAGCCGTGGCGCCGTAGAAGGCCGGTTGGTCCTGCCCATTCATTCGTCCAGCAGCACCGATACCTACCGCCGGCGAACCCAGAAAGCGTTCAGGCCAGCGTAGCGCGGCGGCCAGCGCATCGTCCGTTTGGAACACCCTACCCCGGTAGAGCATCTTCAGCGATGTGCCGGGACCCGCCTCAAAGACGACCGGACGCCCCTCCTTGTCTCGATCATTGGTGAGCTCGCCAAAAATCGTGTCGAGCAACGCCAGCGCCTTGGGATTGAAGTAACGCACGTCGGAGCGCAGGCTGTCTTCCATATCACGCCAGGCGTGACCGAGTGGTTCCGCCATCGACGACTTTAGGACGAACCAGGGGTCATCATCGCCGTAGCGAGACTCTCCAGAACCGGCCTCGTACCAAAGATTGCCCAAATGCTCAACGACAACCTCGGCGGCCTCCTGCGGCATGCCTGTCAACTCTGAAATCGTTGTCTGCAAATCATTTCCGGCCGGAGTTCGACCGAAGTGGATCACCGCCATCGTGTTGCTGGATTCCTCGAAAAATGTATCGATGACTTCCTCGCATAGCCGTGCCACCTCCCAGAGATCTGCGGCCGATGCATCGCCATCGCAATACTCGCAAGGGTTCTCGGAAGTGGCGGCGTCCTGCACAAGGCGCTGCAGGTATGGCTCCCCAACACAATCAGCACATATAAAACTCATGTGGAATCCTCAAAGCAGTTCGCAACTTCCATCAATTGATAGAACTATGACATGCGTTCTTCAGCCTCGGCGAACTACAGCCGCTGGCATCGGTTTGGCGGGCTACCATCGGAAATGAATCCACGCACACAAGGGAGCAATATGCCAATCAAACGTGCAACAACCAAAGAGACAGAAGCCGATCTGGAGGCGCGTGCCCGAGCAGCGATCAAACTGGCATTTCCTTGGGTGCCCGACGGCGCCATCAAGCACCAGATCAAATTCACCTTCAAGTTCGGAAGGCAGATCTTGGAGGTCGATGCCGGGAAATCACGTATCGAGGCGCGACTGGACATCCTATTGGAGAAGGACGACAAGCCCCTGGCCATCATGGAACTGAAGAGACCCGGCCTCACGCTGACCGGTGACGATGGCGCTCAAGGCCTTTCGTATGCAAGGCTGGTGCAGCCCCCGGCGCCGCTCGTGGTGGTCACGAACGGCACCGACGTCAGGATCCTGGAAACCTCTACGGGAAATCCTTGGCAACCAACGACGGCGACAGAAGAGGCATTCAAGGAACTCATCACCCAGGCAAACCGCGTCGCCGGGGCAGACATTCGGCATGCTATCGATACCCTGATGGGCACAACACCGAATGTGTGGATGCAAGCCGTTCGCCGCGTATCAACCGAGACGATCGAAGAGCTCACAGCATCCTCGGATGAACCAGCACTGCCATTCGCCGCTGATTTTCTCGCTCCGCGCGCTGCCACCCATCTGTTATGGCGAAACCTGGTTGTAGGGGAGAAGCTACTGGTGCTGCAAGGTCCTCCTCTCGCCGGCAAGAGCAATGTGCTTCGCGAACTTTGTGCGCGCACGGAGCAGAGCGATGCCCTCGCCACCCTGTACGTCGAGGCGGGTGTTGGCGGTGGCGTGCTCCAAACTTTGGCCGACGCCATCTCGCGTTCGCTGAGCTGGCCCGTATCGCCGCAAGAGGCACGGGACTGGCTGAACCGGATCTCAAACCACGATGGCGTGCGGCTCGTCCTGGCATTTGACGGCCTGCGTGCAGCAGACACTGCATCCGTGCGGGAGATCGAGGATCTCTCTTCCAATGCGTTCGGCCCCTCCCTGGCGGTGGTGGTCGCAATGGATGACGCTGTGGCGCAGAGCGTGCTCAAGACGCCAAACCAGCTTTCGCTTTCACCGTTGGGACGCCGATCCAAGGTCGTAAGCGTTGGACACCTGCGCGACGGCGAATTCAAGCTTGCTCGAGCCCTTTTGGGACAGCGCCGCCTGTACTTGATGAATGGCGCCGAGATGGCGCCCGAGTATCGAGAGCCGTGGGTGCTGCGAGCGATCAGCGGCTCTGGCCAGGCTGCGCTCAAGGGCAAGCCCGAGACGCGGGCGCTTTCGCTGCCTTCGCTGCTCGGGCCGCGGTTGCTGGAGGTCGTTCGCAAGCGTTTCGCGCAAGACCATGAACTGCGACGAAGGTTCAGGGGCCTGGCGCGCTCGATGATTGCGGATGCGCAGGACCAATCCCGGCCGCCCGAAATCGTGCTCCAGCAACTGGAGATGGGCATCATCCGCCGCACCGCGGTCAAAGCGGAGCTTGAGCCCGATGATCTGCAATGGCTGATCGATCATGGATTCGTTCGCCCTGGCATGCACGACGTGGCGGGCGCGACAATCCTGGTTCGGCTACCAGAGCTGCTAGCCAGCGAGATGGCGCACGCACTGGCCGATGAACTTGTGAAGCGCTCGAAGGAGGATCTGCACGAAACCGCTGCGTGGATTGCCGGCGCTGCAAGCAATCTTCCGCTTGGCGAGGTGGTGGCAGCGCAGGCCATTGTCGATGCCGCCAAGCGTCCGAATGGCCTACCCGTCGGCCTCATCAGCGCCCTGGTGGCAATGCCCCCCGAACGCGAGGTGTTGGATACAGGCGGTCACTACGCGATGGTGTTACCCAACGGCGCCATGATGGACATCAAATTCCAGCCCGATGGCAAAGGCGTTGTCGTCATTGATGGGGAGCAGCACGAGATTGACCTCGGCGATGAGGAACAGGTCACCTACAAGAATATCCACCCCTGGCTGATCTTGTCTCACGTGGCATCCACGCCTTTCGAGGTGATGGGGGACCATGGGGCCGTAAGAGAAGACCCGAACCTGCTGCTGCAGATTGGGACGTGCCGTGTGCCTCTGCGTGGAAATCGGGGGCCGCAATCGCTTCGGATGCTGCCGACGCTGGACATGCACGATGGCGTATCCATCGTGCATTCGGACGCCGGGGTCATAGAACCCGTCACGCTCGGCATCCTCGACTATCTTTCCGCCGCCGAGGATCAGGCGGACAACTGGGTCGCGACTGCGGCCAGTTCGGGCTCAGTTGCCTTGCTCTCCCGGGTACATATCGCGCTTGGGGTACTGGCCGGCTTCGAGACTCACGCAAGAAGCGGTTGGGCGAAGGCTCAACTCAAGGCCGTGATTCTTCCGAAGCTGCGGGAGGCCATGGGTGATACAGAGGAACCTTCACCACGGATCTGATGAGAGCCAAGCGGCCAAAGCCTCCATGGCCCGTCAAAAGGATGTGGGTCGGGATGACGCCCTTTGGAGAAGAGCGACGGTGTGTCGTCGCCCTTCGATGCAGCACAAAGTTACACAGCCTCCAGTGCGGCAGCACTGTCCACCAGGCGCCTCACGCTTTCGCGAACGGGCGCGGAGAACTCGGGTGATTCGGTAACGACCTCCGATGCCGGCTGTTGGCGACCGAGCAACGCCTGCACAACCTTATCCAGGTTGGTCGGCGTCACAATGTCCACGGCTGCGCGATCGTCCAGCCCGGGCTGGGGCTTCGTCAGCAGGTGGTACAGCTCCCACGCTTCAACGTGCGCGGCTTGGTTCAACATCACCTGCGCAAGCTTGAGCTTGAGCGGCACCAACTGCCAGTCAGGCACTCGCTGTCCACGGTTGCCAATGCTGATGGACAACAGCTTGCCCGCCTTCAATTCGCGGTTGACCTGGTCCTTGGACTTGCCCGCCAGCTTGGCGAACAGCGGCACAGGCAGGCTGCTCGGCGCCTCGTAGATCGTCAGCATCTCCTCGCGCTCGCGCTGGATGCCAGACACCTCAGGTTCCTGCAGCGCAGGCACCTGCACGATCGGGACAGGGGACAGGCGCTGGAATCCAGCGCCTTGGCCGCCTGGACTTACAACGATGGGCACGCCACCCGCAGTTGGCGCACCACCCATTGCCGCCGCAATTGCAGCCTCGGCCAGTTTCTCGTCGTCAGCCATCGCCGGCACGCCTTCGATGTGGATCGTGAGATGCGCGCTTGCAGCTTCCACCTGCCCCTGCTCCAAGAGATCCAGGCGGTCGGCCCAATCCTGCATCATGCGGCGCCGCGGCTCGACGTACTTGGCATGGTTGTACGCAGAGCTGACCTTGTTCGGATCGGAATGGGACAGCTGGGCATCCACCCAGATTTTGGGATAGCCAACCTCGTTGAGCGCAGTCGACAACGTGCCACGGATGCCATGGCCGGTCAGTTGATCTTCGTAGCCCATCCGGCGCAAAGCGCTGTTGAGCGTGTTTTCGCTGATGCGCTTCTTGAGCTCGCTGCGGTGCGCCAGAAGATAGCGCTGGGCCGGCTTCATTTCACCAAGGAGGTACCGCACG
This sequence comes from Hydrogenophaga palleronii NBRC 102513, assembly GCF_001571225.1. Lineage (GTDB taxonomy): Bacteria > Pseudomonadota > Gammaproteobacteria > Burkholderiales > Burkholderiaceae_C > Hydrogenophaga > Hydrogenophaga palleronii. The sequence continues at coordinate 14,928 of NZ_BCTJ01000004.1, read as the reverse complement.
ACCTCAATGGCCTGCAGGGAGAGCGGAACAACGTAGGGCGGGACATCCTGTGGCCGCTTGCCAGCCTTGCGCATCTCGTCCTGCAATTGCTTGACGAACTCGGGTGGGATGATCCAGAGGCCACGATCCAGGTCAAACTGGTCGGGGGTCGCCAGGCGCAGCTCGCCGGTGCGCACACCCGTCAGGAACAAGAGACGGATGCCCAACTGCGTCTGCAGACCACGCCGACGGTAGTCGCGCAGCTTCAGGAGCATCGCGGGCAGCTCATGCAGCCGCAGATAGGGGTTGTGCGCCGTCGGCGGCTTTGGGGCCGCAACCACGTCAAGATCCGAGGCCGGATTGACCTCCATTCCTTCGGCGATCACCAGGGCATAGCGGAACATCTGTCGGAACCAGGTCCGAACCTTTTCAGCGGTGGTGAAGGCCTTGCGTTCCTCGATCTTCACCAGCACGCCCAAGAGCTGGGGCCGGCGGATGTCGAAAATCGACATCTTGCCCAGGCTGGGCAGCACATCACGGTCAAAGATCCGCAGGATCTGCGAGAGCGTGCTCTGGCGACCCTCCTTGAGCTCCTTGCGGCGATGCTCCACCCACGCGTCGAAGACTGCCTTGAAGGTGTGCTCGGCCGCAAGCTGGATGGCGTGCCGCTTCTGCTTGCGATCGGTGTGGGGGTTGATGCCCTTGGCCAGCAGGGCCCTGGCTTCGTCGCGCAAGATGCGGGCATCGCGCAAGCCGATCTCGGGATAGTTACCCAGAGAGATGCGCTTTTGCTTGCCGAGCCAGTAGTAGCGGAAGTGCCACGACTTGCCACCGACCGGTGAGACCACCAGGCCGAGGCCATCAAGATCGGGGAGGTTGTGAAGTTTGCCAGTCGTCTTGGCCTGGCGGACGATCAGATCAGAGAGTGCCATCATCGAGCTCCTAAGTTGAGACTTAGGCTCAATGCTCATCACGGTTCCACTCCTGGCCCAGCAACAATCCGGCCCTGGATCCACCCGCATTCTTTGGCCTCAATTCTGGCCTCAAAAACGCTGGCTGTCGGTGGATTTCGGTGGACGGCCCTGGAATGAAAAAAGGGGCCGAAGCCCCTGTTTTCAACGACTTACAGACGTCCGTGGATGTCTGTAGATCGTAAATTGGAGCGGGAAACGAGACTCGAACTCGCGACCTCAACCTTGGCAAGGTTGCGCTCTACCAACTGAGCTATTCCCGCATTTTTTACCGTATGCCCCTGCATCGCGGTAAGCCATGATTCTAACCTGAAAATTGGGCTTCTTTCAAGCCCATCGCAATTTTTTAATCAGTGTTTCACTGCATCGGGTGCGCTCGCGGGTTTGCTCACGCTCGCCGCTGCGATCTGGGCTGCGATTTCTTCTTCCGTGAGCGGCACCGGCAGGCGCTCCAGCGCAATGGACAACACCTTGTCGATCCATTTGACCGGCACGATCTCCAGGCCCTGCTTCACGTTGTCGGGAATGTCCGCGAGGTCCTTCACGTTCTCTTCCGGAATGATCACGGTCTTGATGCCACCGCGCAGTGCGGCCAGCAGCTTTTCTTTCAGTCCACCGATGGCTGTCACTTCGCCGCGCAACGTGATTTCACCCGTCATCGCCACATCGGCGCGCACCGGGATGCCGGTGAGCGACGACACCAGCGCGGTGGTCATTGCCGCACCTGCGCTCGGGCCGTCTTTCGGCGTTGCGCCATCGGGCACGTGGATGTGGATGTCGCGCTTGTCGAACTGCTCGTCCTTGATACCCAGCAGACGGGAGCGGCTGCGCACCACGGTGCGGGCGGCTTCGACCGATTCCTTCATCACATCGCCCAGCGAACCGGTGCGCGTGATGACACCCTTGCCCGGCATGGTGGCAACTTCGATGGTCAGCAAATCACCGCCCACCTCGGTCCAGGCCAGACCGACCACCTGGCCGACCTGGTTCTGTGCTTCGGCGCGGCCGTAGGTGTACTTGCGCACACCCAGGAACTCGCTCAGGTTGTCTTCGTTGACCACGACGGTCGGCGTGTACTTCTTGAGCAGCAGGCCCTTGACCACCTTGCGGCAGATCTTGGACAGCTCGCGCTCGAGCGAACGCACACCGGCTTCGCGGGTGTAGTAACGCACGATGTCGCGCACCGCCTCGTCCTTCACCTCGAGTTCACCTTCGCGGATGCCGTTGTTCTTGAGCTGCTTGGGCAGCAGGTAACGGATGGCGATGTTGGTCTTTTCCTCTTCGGTGTAACCCGAGAGGCGGATCACTTCCATGCGGTCCAACAGGGCCGGTGGAATGTTCATCGAGTTCGAGGTGGCCACGAACATGACGTCGGACAGATCAAAGTCGACTTCAATGTAGTGGTCGCCGAAGGTGTGGTTCTGTTCCGGGTCCAGCACTTCCAGCAGCGCGCTAGACGGGTCACCACGGAAGTCGGTGCCCAGCTTGTCGATTTCGTCCAGCAGGAACAGCGGGTTGCGAGTGCCGACCTTGTTCAGGCTCTGCAGCACCTTGCCCGGCATCGCGCCGATGTAGGTGCGGCGGTGGCCGCGGATCTCGGCCTCGTCGCGCATGCCACCCAGGGCCATGCGCACGTACTTGCGGCCGGTGGCCTTGGCCACCGACTGGCCGAGCGAGGTCTTGCCCACGCCGGGTGGGCCGACCAGGCACAGGATGGGCGCCTTGACCTTGTCGACGCGCTGTTGCACCGCGAGGTATTCAAGGATGCGGTCCTTGACCTTTTCCAGACCGTAGTGGTCTTCGTTGAGCACGGCTTCGGCATGCGCCAGGTCGTGTTTGATCTTGGTCTTCTTGGCCCAGGGCAGACCGACCAGTGCGTCGATGTAGTTGCGCACCACGGTGGCTTCGGCCGACATGGGCGACATCAGCTTGAGTTTCTTGAACTCGGCATCGGCCTTCTTGCGCGCCTCGGCGGGCATCTTGGCGGCCTTGATCTTTTTCTCGATCTCTTCGATGTCGGCGCCCTCTTCGCCTTCACCGAGTTCCTTCTGGATCGCCTTGACCTGCTCGTTCAGATAGAAGTCGCGCTGGTTCTTCTCCATCTGGCGCTTCACGCGGCCACGGATCTTCTTGTCGACGTTGAGGATGTCGACCTCGCGCTCGAGCTGCTCGAACAGGTTTTCCAGCCGCTTGTTGACCGGGTCGAGATCCAGCACCACCTGCTTGGATTCGAGCTTGAGCGGCAAGTGGGCCGCAATGGTATCGGCCAGGCGGCCGGCGTCGTCGATGCTGGAGATCGAGGTCAGGATTTCCGACGGAATCTTCTTGTTGAGTTTGACGTACTGGTCAAACTGCTGCATCACCGCGCGGCGCAGGGCTTCGAGCTCGTTGGACTGGGTGTCGACACGTTCGGCCGCCGGGTCCACCGGATTCACGCTGGCAACGAAGTGGCTCTCGCCGTCACGGATGGCAAGCACCTTGGCGCGCTGCAGGCCTTCAACCAGCACCTTCACGGTGCCGTCGGGCAGCTTGAGCATCTGCAGGATGGTGGCGACACAGCCCATTTCGAACATGTCATCGGTCGACGGTTCGTCCTTGGCAGCTGCTTTCTGGGCGACCAGCATGATGCGGCGCTCGGCCTCCATCGCGGACTCCAGTGCCTTGATGCTCTTGGGCCGGCCCACGAACAGCGGGATGACCATGTGCGGGAACACCACCACATCGCGCAAAGGCAGCAGTGGCAGTTCGACCGGCGTACTGGGAAGGGGGGTCTGTCCGGACATTTCAACCTCGACAAAAACGGGTAAATGGGGTCGATGCGGGCGATCTCAACCGGGCGCATCCAGGACGGGGCGGCGGGCTGGCCCGGCCCGCCGTCTCGTTCAAGCCTGCTTGGCCGCTTCGCGGTACACCAGCAGGGGAGGCTTGTTTTCTTCGATGGTCGACTCGTCAACCACCACTTTCTCGACATTGCTCATGCCCGGCAGATCGAACATGGTGTCGATCAGCGCGTTTTCCAGTATCGAGCGCAGACCACGGGCACCGGTCTTGCGGACCAGCGCCTTGCGGGCAATCGCCTTCAGCGCAGCCGGACGCACTTCCAGCTCGGCGCCTTCCATCGCCAGCAGGCGGGAGAACTGCTTGACGACTGCGTTCTTGGGCTCGGTGAGGATCTCCACCAGCGCGTCTTCGCTCAGCTCGGACAGGGCGGCGATCACCGGCACACGGCCGACCAGCTCGGGGATGAGGCCGAACTTGATCAGGTCTTCTGGTTCGATTTCCTTGAAGGCTTCGGTCAGGCTGCGTTGCTTCTTGCTCTTGACCGAGGCGCCGAAACCGATGCCCGAGGCCTCGGTGCGGTTCTCGATGATCTTTTCCAGGCCGGCAAAGGCGCCACCACAGATGAACAGGATGTTGGTGGTGTCGACCTGCAGGAAATCCTGGTTCGGGTGCTTGCGGCCCCCTTGCGGCGGCACCGAGGCCATGGTGCCCTCGATCAGCTTGAGCAGCGCCTGCTGCACGCCCTCGCCCGAGACGTCGCGCGTGATGGACGGGTTGTCGGACTTGCGGGTGATCTTGTCGATCTCGTCGATGTAGACGATGCCCTGCTGAGCGCGCTCGACGTCGTAGTTGCAGCTCTGCAGCAGCTTGGCGACGATGTTCTCCACGTCTTCACCCACGTAGCCGGCCTCGGTCAGCGTGGTGGCATCGGCCATCACGAAGGGCACGTTGAGCATGCGCGCCATGGTTTGCGCGAGCAGGGTCTTGCCGGAACCGGTCGGGCCGATCAGCAGGATGTTGCTCTTGGCCAGCTCCACGTCGTCCTTGCGGGCGTTGACCTTGTGGCGCAGGCGCTTGTAGTGGTTGTAGACCGCCACGGCGAGCGCGCGTTTGGCGGGCTGCTGGCCGATGACGTAGTTGTCCAGGTTGGATTTGAGCTGTGCCGGCGTCGGCACGTCGTCGCCGGAGGCCTTCACCGCTTCAAGACCGGGCAACTCGTCGCGGATGATGTCGTTGCAGAGGTCGATGCATTCGTCGCAGATGAACACCGAGGGACCGGCGATCAGCTTCTTGACCTCGTGCTGGCTCTTGCCGCAAAACGAGCAGTAGAGCGCTTTTTCACTGGAGGCGGCTTTTTTGTCGGCCATAGGTGTGGAAGGTCAGGTGACGCAGTAACAACAATGATAGTTCAAGCCCCGCGAGGGCCAAACGGCGGAAAAGGCCCCATTTTGGCGCCGTCTCCGGGTTTCGCAGCCTGCACGGGGCTCAGCGGACAGGGTCGGATGCTCAGACCGTGCCGGGGCGCTTTTCGATGACCTTGTCGATCAGCCCGTACTCGGCCGATTCGGCCGCCGACAGGTAGTAATCGCGTTCGGTGTCGCGCTCGATCTTCTCGAGCGGCTGGCCGGTGCGTTCGGCCAGGATCTTGTTCAGCTGCTCGCGGGTCTTGAGGATCTCGCGGGCGTGGATCTCGATCTCCGTCGCCTGACCCTGCGTGCCGCCCAGCGGCTGGTGGATCATGACCTTGGAGTTCGGCAGCGCGAACCGCTTGCCCTTGGCGCCCGCGGCCAGCAGGAAAGCGCCCATGCTGGCGGCCATGCCGATGCACAGCGTGGACACATCGGACTTGATGAAGTTCATGGTGTCGAAGATCGCCATGCCCGCGCTCACCGAACCGCCCGGCGAGTTGATGTAGAAGGAAATGTCCTTGTCCGGGTTTTCGCTTTCCAGGAACAGCAGCTGTGCCACCACCAGGTTGGCGGACTGGTCATTGACCGGGCCCACGAGGAAGATCACACGTTCCTTGAGCAGGCGCGAATAGATGTCGTACGCGCGCTCGCCACGGCCCGATTGCTCGATCACCATGGGCACCATGCCCAAACCTTGAATGTCCATTGCGCTCATGCGTTTCTCCATGTGTTGATGCTTGCCATGCCACTACTGTAACCAACCGGCCGTCGCCCCCGTGCCGAGCGGCACAAGACCGGAACGGCCGCAGGGCGGCTGACGGGACACAGATGGGGGGCACTGCGGAAAAAGAAAGGGCGGATCGCTCCGCCCTTCGTCATTCAGCGCACGCAGCGCCTCAGGCCTGCTGTGCCATCAGCTCGTCGAAGCTGACCGCCTTTTCGGTGACCTGTGCCTTGGACAGCACGAATTCCGTGACGTTGTTTTCGATCACGATGGCTTCCACCTCGGCCATGCGGCGGTTGTCGCCCTGGTACCAACGCACCACGTCGGCCGGCTTTTCGTAGGAAGCAGCCAGCTCTTCGATGTGGGCCTTGATCTGCTCGGGCTTGGCGTGCAGCTCGCTGGCGCGCACCAGTTCGGCCACCACCAGGCCCAGGCGCACGCGGCGCTCGGCTTGCGGGCGGAACAGCTCTTCGGGGATCGGCGCCTTGTCGGCATCCTTCACACCGCGTTGCTTGAGGTCGGCGCGCGCGCCTTCCACCAGGCGCTCCAGCTCGGCCTGCACCACGGCGTTGGGCAGGTCCAACTCGGCCTTGGACACCAGGGCGTCCATCACGGCCTGCTTGTTGCGGGCCTGCAGGCGGAACTTGACTTCACGCTCCAGGTTCTTGCGGATGTCGGCGCGCAGGCCTTCCACCGTGCCGTCGGCAATGCCCAGGGACTTGGCGAAGGCTTCGTCCACGGTCGGCAGGTTGGCGGCTTCGAGCTTGTTGACCGTGACCAGGAAGTCGGCGGTCTTGCCGGCCACGTCCTGGCCGTGGTAGTCGGCCGGGAAAGCCAGCGGGAAGGTCTTGGACTCGCCGGTCTTCATGCCGCGCACGGCGTCTTCGAATTCCTTGAGCATCTGGCCATCGCCCACGATGAACTGGAAGGCTTCGGCCTTGCCGCCTTCGAAGGGTTCGCCGTCGATCTTGCCGGCGAAGTCGATGGTGGCGCGGTCGCCGTCCTGGGCGGCCTGGTCCTGCGCGCGTTGCGCGAAGGTGCGGCGTTGCTTGCGCAGGATGTCGAGCGTGCGGTCGATGGCGGCGTCGGTCACTTCGGCCGAGACCTTTTCCACCGTGGCGGTGGACAGGTCTTCCAGCTTGACTTCGGGGTACACCTCGAAGACCGCGTCAAAAGACAGCTGGCCTTCGGGCGCGCCTTCCTTTTCGGTGATCTTGGGCTGGCCGGCGACACGCAGTTGCGCTTCGTTGGCGGCGCTGCTGAAAGCCTCGCCCACCTTGTCGTTCATCACTTCGTAGTGCACCGAGTAGCCATAGCGCTGGGCCACGACGTTCATCGGCACCTTGCCGGGACGGAAACCGTCCATCTTCACGTCGCGCGCGATGCGCTTGAGGCGGTTCGACACCTCGTTCTGGATCACGGCGGCCGGCAGCGTCAGCGTGATCTTGCGCTCCAGCTTCTCCAGGGTTTCAACGGTCACGGTCATGTTTCTCTCCAAAAGGGTGTCGGTCAACCAGCCTGTCTGGCCGACCCATGGGGTCTGTCTGTTTGTCGGTTGTGTGGTGCGCGGGGGGGGACTCGAACCCCCACACCATTGCTGGCGTCAGGACCTAAACCTGGTGCGTCTACCAATTTCGCCACCCGCGCGCCTCATCGGGCGTGACCGGCGCAGCACCTGGCGGCGCTGTGCGGCCGGTCGTCCACTTCACGGCAACCCGCGATTCTATCCGCTGTCTCTGACCCGGCCGGCCGAATTCAGCCCCCGAGGCGACGCTGCAATGCGCGAACGGCACTGCCCGGGGTGGTGAGCACCGGCACGCCCAGGGCGCGGTGCACGGCGGCTTGCGCACGTGCCATGCTGAACTGGGCCAGGGCGATCACGCCGCAGCCCTGCCCCACCAGCCGGCGCGCCGCCTCCACGACCAGATCGTCGTGGCCGACACCATCGCCCCGGTTGAGGGCTTCCATGGCGCCCTCGGCGAGCCCGCTGGCCAGGTCGGTGTCGGCCGGAAACTCCGCCGGCATGGAGGCCAGGGTGGGTGCAAAAGACGCCACCAGGCCGATGCGCCCCCCGCCCGCCGCAGCCACCGCCTCGGCCACCATGGCCTCGTTCGGCTTGAGCACCGGCATGTGCGGCCGGCGTTGGGCCACGGCCTCGATGCAGGGGCCGAACGCCGAGCAGGTGAACAGGATGGCCCGGGCGCCCGTGCCCTCGGCGTAGGCCGCAAGCGCCTCGAAGCGCTCATGCATGGTGGCGTCAAGGCCGCACCCGTTGCGAGCGAGGTCGGCAGACAGGCTGTCGTCGAGCAGGTTCATGCGCTCGGCCTGCGGCCAGGCACGCGCCAGCTCCTCGTTGATGGGGGCCACCGAATGCGCCAGTGCATGGATGAGTGCGATGCGCATCTCAAGCCGCTTTCAAGGCTCGCGGGGCGGGCACGCGCCGGCCCTGGTTCCACCACACGAACGCCACCAGCAGCAGCGCCGGCAGGTAGAACCAGTGCGGCGAGGCACGGCCCGAAGGCACCTTGACCGAGACCACGTCCCAACCCTGCTCGAAGCCCGACTTGGCCGCGCGCGAACCGAACCGCACCTGCGCCACCTGCATCTGCTCGCCCAGGCCCACCAGCCGCAGGCCGGCCTCGTCCAGGCGCTTGCGCCCGTCCTCGCCCTTGGCGCCGAGTTGCACGGCCACGGTCTTGGTCAGGTCCTTGCCTTCCAGTGTCGTGCCCTGCAGCACGAAGATCACGCGGCCGTCGTCGGGCTTGTCGCGTGCGATGTCGAACACCTCGGCCGCCGGTGCATCCCGGTACTCGGGCGCCAGCTGGTCCATGAACACATCGGGGCGGAACAGCAGGATCACGGCCATGCCGAGCAGCACGCCCTCCCACCAGCGGCTCTTCACGCGGAACCAGTTCATGGTGATGGCCGCAAACAGCAGCATCGCGAGAATGCTGGCCGCGATCACGCGCAGGGTCTCGCCCAGGTCGTCCACGTTGATCAGCAGGATCTGCGGGTTGAAGATCCAGATGAAGGGCAGGATCAGCGTGCGCGAGGCGTAGATGAACCCCTGGATGCCGGTTTGCAGCGAGTCCTCGCCCGAGATGGCCGAGGCCGCGAAGGTGGCCAGCCCCACCGGCGGTGTGATGTCCGCCATGATCCCGTAATAGAAGACGAACATGTGCACTGCGATCAGCGGAATGATCAGCCCCGACTGCGCGCCCAGCTCCACCACCACCGGCGCCATCAGCGTGGCCACCAGCACGTAGTTGGCGGTGGTCGGCACACCCAATCCGATGACCAGGCAGGAGATGGCCACGAACAGCAGCATGAGGATCACACTGCCCTGCGACACGAGTTCAACGAACTCCGTCATGCGCAGGCCCAGGCCGGTGAGCGTGATGCCGCCCACCACGATGCCGGCGGTGGCCGTGGCCACGCCGATGCCGATCATGTTGCGCGCGCCGTTGTGGAAACCTTCCACCACCGAATCGAAGCTCTCGCGCCATGCGTTGCCCATGGGCACGCGGCGGAACAGCGCGATCAGCGGATGCTGCGTGGCCATGAGCACTGCCAGCGAAGTGACGGCCCAGAACGCCGCCAGCGCGGGCGACATCTCTTCCACCATCAGGCACCAGATGAGGATGCCGATGGGCATGATGAAGTGCAGGCCGGCGCGCACCGTGGGCCAGGTCTGCAGCGGGCGCGGGTTGTCGATGTCGATGTCGGTCTGAAGATCCGGACAGCTCGCGGCCTGCCACACGGCCACCAGGTACAGCGTCACCACCAGCGCGCCCACGGCATACGGTGCCACCGGGCCGAGCACGGCTTTGAAGCCGAGGATCAGGTAGTACACCGCGCACACCAGCACGATGGTGCCAGTGACGCCCAGCGCGTTGCGCATGACGCGGTCGCGCAGCGGTGTCTGGGTGCGCTTCACGATCGGCTGCATGCCGAGCTTCACCGCCTCCAGGTGCACGATGTAGAACAGGCCGATGTACGAGAGGATGGCCGGCAGGAAGGCGTGCTTGACGATGTCCGAGTACGGAATGCCCACGTACTCCACCATCAGGAAAGCCGCCGCGCCCATCACCGGCGGCATGATCTGCCCGTCCACCGAAGACATGGTCTCGATCGCGCCAGCCTTCACACCGCCGTAGCCCGCCTTCTTCATGAGCGGGATCGTGAAGATGCCGCCCGAGACCACGTTGGCCACCGACGAGCCCGAGATGGTGCCGTTGAGCGCCGACGACACCACCGCCACCTTGGCCGGCCCGCCACGCAGATGGCCCAGCGCCGCAAAGCTCACCTGCATCATGTAGTTGCCACCGCCGCCCCGGTCGAGCAGCGCGCCGAACAGCACGTAGACAAAGATGGTGCCGGCGGACACGCCCAGCGCAATGCCGTACACGCCCTCGGTGGTCAGCCACATGTGCGAGATCAGGCGATTGAGCGAGGCACCCCGGTGCGCCACCACCTCGGGCAGCCAGGGGCCGAGCATGCAGTAGGCGAGGAACAGCAGCGCCAGTACGGCCATGGGCCAGCCCACCGCGCGGCGCGTGGCCTCCAGCAGCAACACCAGCCCCACCACCGACACCACCACGTCCACCGTGTTCGGACTGCCGGGGCGCATGGCGAGCTCGGCGTAATAGATCATCACGTAGGCGCCGGCGAACGCGGCCACGAAGGCCAGCAACCAGTCGAACAGCGGCACGCGGTTGCGCGGCGAACGCTTGAACGCCGGCCAGGCCAGGAAGGCCAGGAACAGCGCGAACGCGAGGTGGATGGCGCGCGCCTCGGTGTCGTTGAGGATGCCGAAGCCCAGCTCGAACGGCAGCGGCGAGGCATACCAGTACTGGAACAGGGTCCACAGCAGGGCCACGCCGAAGATGACGCGGGCCGTGAGGCCCACCGGCTTGCGGCCACCAGTGTCGCTGTCGGCCACCAGTTGCTGCAGGGCCTCGGGGGCTTTTTCGATGTCGGTACTCATGCGGCGCTCCACACCCTCGGGCTGAGGATAAAAAAATGGCGAAGCAAGATCTCCGCCATTGCGTGACGACAGGGCCGCCGCTCAGGCGGCCCGGTGCATCACTTGACCCAGCCCTTTTCCTTGTAGAACTTGAGCGCGCCTTCGTGCAGCGGTGCGCTCAGGCCATCCTTCACCATGCCTTCGGGCGTGAGGTTGGCCAGCGCCGGGTGCAGCTTCTTGAACTCGTCGAAGTTGTCGAACACCGCCTTGACCACCTGGTACACGGTGTCGGGCGAGGTCTTGCTCGATGCCACCACGGTGGCCGACACGCCGTAGGTCTGCGTCGGTTGCGGGTTGTTCGGGTACAAGCCGCCAGGCAGCGTGACCTTGGCGTAGTACGGCTTCTCCGCCACCAGCTTGTCCACCGCCGGGCCGGTGAGCGACACCAGCTTGGCGCCGCACGAGGTGGTCGGGTCCTGGATGTTCGCGCTCGGGTGGCCCACGGCGTAGTAGAAGCCGTCGATCTTGCCGTCGCACAGTGCCGGGCCGTGTTCGTCGGCCTTCAGTTCAGAGGCCAGCGAGAAATCGCCCAGCTTCCAGCCCATGCCGGCCAGCAGTTCTTCCATGGACGAGCGCGTGCCCGAACCCGGGTTGCCGACGTTGAAGCGTTTGCCCTTGAAGTCTTCGAACTTGGTGATGTTGGCTTCCTTGCGCGCCACCACGGTGAAGGGCTCGGGGTGCACGGCGAACACCGCGCGCAGGTCGCCGTAAGCGCCCGCGTCCTTGAACTGGCCCACGCCCTTGAAGGCGTTGAACTGCACGTCTGATTGCGTGAAGCCCAGGTCCAGTTCACCGGCCTTGATGGTGTTGACGTTGAACACCGAACCACCGGTGGATTCCACCGAGCAGCGGATACCGTGCTTGGCGCGGTCCTTGTTCACCAGGCGGCAGATGGCGCCTCCGGCCGCGTAGTACACGCCCGTCACGCCCCCCGTCCCGATGGTCATGAACTTCTGCTGCGCCTGGGCCGGCGCCATGGGCGCCATCAGGGCGGCGGCGGCCGCCAGGGTGCTCAGGCTGAGGGGGATTCTTTTCATGCTGGGTGCTCCTGCAGGTTTCGAGGGGTTGAACAAACTTGGTGCATCGATGAGGCTTCTGTTGGCCTTTAGCAAGCTTCGTGCAGACCGGCCGCGAGGGCGACGGGGTTTACCCCGAAAACACGCGCCCATGAAGCCGCTGTGAGGCGATGCATCAGGCCGCCACGGCGCGGTCGATGGCATCGGCGAGCCGCGACACGATCTGCTCGAGCTCAGCGGGCGTGCTGATGAAGGGTGGCGCGAGCAGCACGTGGTCGCCGTTACGGCCGTCCACCGTGCCACCCGACGGGTAGACCATCAGGCCACCGGCCATGGCTTCGCTCTTGATGCGGGCATGCAGCTTGCGCGCGGGGTCGAACCACTGTTTGCTGGCGCGGTCGGCCACCAGTTCAACACCCCAGAACAAACCACGTCCCCGGATGTCACCCACATGCGGGTGCTCGTCAAAAGCCTGATGCAGCAAGGCCTGCAACTGCTGCCCGCGCTCACGCACCTGCGCCAGCAGGCCATCGCGATGGATCACGCGCTGCACCGCCAACGCAGCCGCGCACGCGATGGCGTGGCCCAGGTAGGTATGGCCGTGCTGGAAGAGCCCGCTGCCCTGGCGAAACGCGTCCACCACCCTGCCCTGCGCCAGCACCGCGCCAATCGGCTGGTAGCCGCCGCCGAGGCCCTTGGCGATGGTCATGAGATCGGGCACCACACCTTCCTGCTCGCAGGCGTGCAGCGTGCCGGTGCGGCCCATGCCGCACATCACCTCGTCCAGGATCAGCAGGATGCCGTGCCGGTCGCACAGCTCGCGCACCGCCTTGAAGTAACCCGGCACCGCGGTGAGCACGCCCGCCGTGGCACCACCCACCGTCTCGGCCACGAAGGCCATCACGTTCTCGCCGCCCAGTTGATCTATCGCGTCCGACAGTTCGGCCACCAGACGCTGGCCGTATTGCTCGGCGCTCTCATCCGCGCGGCGGTGGCGGTATTCGTAGCACGGCGCCACGTGCGTCACGTCGATCAGCAGCGGCTTGAACTGCTCGCGCCGCCACGCATTGCCACCCACCGCGAGCGCGCCCAGCGTGTTGCCGTGGTAACTCTGCCGCCGTGCGATGAAGTGCCGGCGCTGCGGCTGGCCGATCTCCACGAAGTACTGCCGCGCCATCTTCAGCGCCGCCTCAACCGCTTCGGAACCACCGCTCACGAAGTACACATGGCTCATGCCCGCGGGTGCGGTGTCGATCAGCACGTTGGCCAGTTCTTCCGCCACCTCGGTGGTGAAGAAACTGGTGTGTGCATAGGCCAGCTGGTCGATCTGCGCGTGCATCGCGGCCACCACGTCCGGATGGCCGTGGCCCAGGCAGGACACGGCAGCGCCGCCCGAAGCATCGAGGTAGGTCTTGCCCGCCTGGTCGGTGAGGGTGATGCCCTGCCCGCTCACGGCGAAGGGCATGGGTTGGTGCAGTTGGCGGTGGAAGACGCGGGTGGAGCTCATGCGCAAAGAGAGAGGGCCTTGGGGATGGGTCTGGCGCAGTGTAGGCAGCGCCCGCGCCACGGGGACAATGCCTTTTTCACCCCGATCCATGCCCTGGTGTTATGGGCCACCCATGAGTTCGCGGCATGGGCCTTGGCGCGATTGGCATTTTTCTGCCGCGCTCCGCCTGCCTACAGTGAGCGCATGAACCCTTCCTCATCACAGGCGGCACACGTGTGCGTGCTCGGCGCGGGCATCGTCGGCCTCGCCGCAGCCTGGCAGTTGCGCCGCGAGGGCTTCGAAGTCACCGTGGTCGACCGTGCGCAGGCCGGCACCGGTGCCAGCGCGGCCAACGGCGCGCAGCTGAGCTACGCCTACGTGCAGCCCCTGGCCGACCCGGGCATCTGGCAGCAACTGCCCAAGCTGCTGCTCGCGGCCGACTCGCCGCTGAAGCTGCGCCTGCAGCCCGACCCGCATCAATGGGCCTGGGGCCTGCAGTTCCTCGCCGCCTGCCGCGCCAGCGTGTCGCGCCGCACCACCGCCAGCCTGCTCGCGCTGGCGGCCGAGAGCCGCCTGGGCTTCGAGCGCCTGCGGGCCGAGAACCCCATCGACTGCGACTTCTCCGCCATCGGCAAACTGGTGCTGTACCAGGACGCAGCCAGCTTCGCCAGCGCGCGCCAGCAGATGGCGCTGCAGCAGCAACTGGGCAGCGTGCAGCACGCACTGTCACCCGCCGAAAGCGTCGCCATCGAACCCGCGCTGGCCGGTTACGCACCACGCTTCGCCGGCGCCATCCACACACCGAGCGAATGCGCGGCGGATTGCCACAAGGTCTGCCTCGAACTGCTGCGCCTGCTGCGTGCACAGGGCGTGCGCTTCGCCTTCGACACGCCCGTCACGCAGCTCAAGCGTGCGGGTGATCGCATCGTGGCGGCCGAAACGCCGCACGGCCCGATCGAGGCCGACGCCTTCGTGGTCGCGCTCGGCACCGCCTCGCATCCACTGGCGCGCAGCCTCGGCCTGCGTGTGCCGGTGTACCCGCTCAAGGGGTACAGCCTCACGGTGGACGTGAGCGATGCCGAAGGCGCCGCACCACACGTGAGCGTGACCGACGCGGCCCGCAAGGTGGTGTTTGCGCGCCTGGGCCAGCGGCTGCGTGTGGCCGGCATGGCCGAGCTGGTGGGCGAGAACACGCAGATTCCCGGCGACCGCATCGACTCGCTGCTGGCCAGCGCCCGCGCGTTGTTCCCCGATGCCAGCCGCTACGAAGACTTGCGCCCCTGGGCCGGCCTGCGCCCCGCCACCCCCACCGGCCTGCCCGTGCTCGGCCGCTTGCGTGGCGGCCCCGGCAACCTCTGGTTCAACACCGGACACGGCGCACTGGGCTTCACGCTGGCGTTCGGCAGCGCGCAGCGCCTGGTGGCGCAACTGCGCGCGCATCGGCCCTGATCCACACACGATTTTTCACGCTGCCGGAGCACGACCAGCGGCGCATGAGGTAGCCCAGACCAGGGGCAGCAAGGGTCCGGCTCTGCC
>NZ_BCTJ01000003.1 GCF_001571225.1 Hydrogenophaga palleronii NBRC 102513 | reverse complement strand
GGCCACGACGGCCACGTCGCCATGCTGCTGGCGGCGGCGCAGCACTTTGCCAAACACCGCAACTTCGACGGCACGGTCTACCTGATCTTCCAGCCGGCCGAAGAAGGCGGTGGTGGCGCGCGCGAGATGATCCAGGACGGGCTGTTCGAGCAGTTCCCGGTGGAAGCCGTGTTCGGCATGCACAACTGGCCCGGCATGGCGGTGGGCAGCTTTGCCGCCAGCCCGGGGCCGGTGATGGCGTCGAGCAACGAGTTCCACATCGTCATCCGCGGCAAGGGTTCACACGCCGCGCTGCCGCACAACGGCATCGACCCGGTGCCGGTGGCCTGCCAGATGGTGCAGGCCTTTCAGACCATCATCACGCGCAACAAGAAGCCGGTGGATGCGGGTGTGATCTCGGTCACCATGATCCACACCGGCGAAGCCACCAACGTGGTGCCCGACAGCTGCGAGATCCAGGGCACGGTGCGCACCTTCACCTTCGAGGTGCTGGACCTGATCGAACGCCGCATGCGCGAGATTGCAGAGCACACCTGCGCCGCCTTCGGTGCCACGGTGGAGTTCAAGTTCCACCGGAACTACCCACCCACGGTGAACCACCCGGCCGAGACCGCTTTCGCGCGTGAGGTGATGGCCGAGATCGTGGGCGCCGACCGCGTGATGGAGCAGGAGCCCACCATGGGCGCCGAAGACTTCTCGTACATGCTGCAGGCGCGCCCCGGCTGCTACGTGTTCATTGCCAACGGCGACGGCGACCACCGCGAGATGGGCCACGGCGGCGGCCCCTGCACGCTGCACAACCCGAGCTACGACTTCAACGACGACCTGATTCCGCTGGGCGCCACCTTCTGGGTGCGGCTGGCCGAGAAGTGGCTGGGCCAGGCCCGCACCGGAGCCGCGGCTTGATCGCGCCCCAGGCCGGCTTCTCTTCGTCGTACGCCCAGGCCCGCGTGCGTTTTCTCGAAGGCGCTGCCGCGGCCGGCATGGCCATCAGCAGCCACAACCACCCCTTGGCCGGCCGCGATGGTGAAACGCTGGCGATGGACGTGGCGCTCGATGGATCACCCGATGCCGAGCGCCTGCTGATCGTCAGCAGCGCCTGCCACGGTGCCGAGGGCTATTGCGGCTCCGGCGTGCAGGTGTTCGCCACGCACGATGAGGAATGGCGCGCACACGCGCGTGATGCCGGCGTGGCGGTGCTCTACATCCACGCGCTCAACCCGCACGGTTTCTCGTGGGTGCGCCGCGTGACGCAGGAAAACGTCGACCTCAACCGCAACTTCCAGGACTTTGGCCAGCCGCTGCCGCAGAACCCCGCCTACGCCGAGCTGCACGACCTGCTGCTGCCGGCGCAATGGCCGCCCACAGCCGACAACGTGGCGGCGATCCAGGCCTATGTGCAAGCGCACGGCATCGCGCGTTATCAGGCCGCGGTGACGCAAGGCCAGCACGCCTTTGCCGACGGCATGTTCTTCGGCGGCACCGCTCCCACCTGGAGCAACCAGACCCTGCGCGAGGTGCTGCGCCGGCATGGCCGCAAGGCCCGGCGGCTGGCCTGGATCGATTTGCACACGGGGCTTGGACCGCCCGGGCTGGGTGAGCGCATCTTCGCCTGCGCCGACGACGCCGCCGCGCTGCAACGCGCGCGCCGCTGGTGGGACGGCGGTGGCAAGACACCCGTGACCTCGTTCTACGACGGCTCCTCCACCTCGGCCCGCCTCACCGGCCTGATGTGGAGCGTGGCCTACGCCGAATGCCCGCAGGCCGAGTACACCGGCATTGCGATGGAGTACGGCACCGTGCCCATCACCGAGCTCATCGACGCGCTGCGCGGCGAACACTGGCTGCACCTGCATCCCGAGGCGCCCGCGGAACTGCGCGAGGCCATCAAGGCGCGCATGCTGGCCGCGTTCTATGTCGACACCGATGAGTGGAAGGCGCAGATCGTGGTGCAGGCGCGCCAGTCCATGTTCCAGGCGGTGGACGGCTTGTCGGCACCGGACTGAGCCGGCGCCCGCCCGCGCGGGCGGGCGGGCCTCAGCTCTCCAGCGACACGCGCGCCGCGGCCTGGTAGAGGCGCTCCATCGTGTCCAGCGGCGTCAGCGCGGTGGCGCGCTCCAGCAGGTGGTTGGCCTGCGGCAGGCTGTTCGGGCCTTCGAGCATCACCAGGCCGTAGGCGCACTCGGTCAGCGTGACGATGGAGTCGGGCTGCAAGGCCATGGCGCGCTGGTACAGGGCCAGGCCCTGGGCCTTGTCGGCGCCATAGGTCATGCCGCCGACCATGCTGCCCACCTTGTCGATCACCTCGGCGTGGTAGCTGGCCATGGTGAGCAACGCGTTCACATGCTGCGGCGAGCGCGCGAGCACGGCCTCCAGCGCATGGCGGATGCGCACGCCCAGGCCCAGGGTGAGCGCCTTGGCCACGCTGATGCCCTGGCTGTAGCGGCCCAGCGCATAGGCCTGCCAGTACCAGGCACCCAGGTTCTCGGGTTGGCGTTGCTGCAGGTCTTCGGCGCGCGCCGCGATCTGCAGCAGCAGATCTTGCCGGGGCTGTTCGTGCGGCTCGATGTAGGTGGCGTAGATGCAGCCGGCCTTGTTGGCCACGTTCACGCCCGCGTCTCCGAGGGCCAGGCCGGCTTCGGAGGCGCGCTGGAACTCGCCGTTGTGGAACAGCAGCCAGGCCTGCAGCAGCGCGTCTTGCTCTGGCCAGGGTTCGGCATCGCCGTGGTGCAGCCGTGTCCAGGCCTGGTGCAGGCGCTCGGCGTTCCAGTGGTCCTGGCCGGCGAAGGGGGTGGGGGTCCAGTCCGCCATGGTGGTGGGTTCTCGCGGGATGCTCAGGCCGGTGCCCCGTAGGCGCCGGAGAGCGCCAACAGGTGTTGCCGTTGCGAAGGTTCGAGGTAGGGCGCGAGCAGGTTGAGCACATGCTGCGCGCCGCGCAGCAAGGCCTGCTGTGCGTTGTCGGGCTCGAGCGCGTGGCGCGGGTCGCGCACGTACTCGAAGCTCAGCCAGTAGGTCAGCACCACCACCATGCTGGTGGCGGTGGGTTCGATTTCGCGCGCATCGATCTGCACCGCGCCGTGCCGGCCCATGCCGTCGAGCAACTGGCGGATCGCGCGCGATTTGTTCTTCAGCACCGCCTGGAAACGCGTCTCCAGCAGGCGGTTCTTGGACAGCAGGTCGTTGAGGTCGCGGTAGAGAAAACGGTACTCCCAGATGATCTCGAACAGCGAGTGCAGGAAGAACCAGGCGTCTTCCACGTTGCGCACGCCTTCGCCCGCGCCCAGCAACTCGCCGAGCGCGCGCTCGTAGCGCTCGAACAGCGAGTTGATCAGCTCGTCCTTGGCCGGGTAGTGGTAGTACAGGTTGCCGGGGCTGATGCCGAGCTCGGCCGAGATCAGGGTGGTGGAGACGTTGGGCTCACCAAAGCGGTTGAACAGCTCCAGCGTCGCCTCGAGGATGCGTTCGGCGGTGCGGCGTGGGGCTTTCTTGGCCATGCGTGTTGTTCAGCGGGTGGGCGCGGCGGCGGGGCCGAGCCGCCGCTGCAGCTCGTCCAGCGTGGCGTGCAGGCGGGAGGCCACGCGCGTGTGCGGCAGCGGTGTGCCGCGCCGGCCGAGCAGCTGGCGGTCCGGGTCGCGCAGCATGGCCAGGTCGAGCGTGATGCCGTGGCGTGCCAGTTGCGGCACCAGCGTGTCCTGGCGGGCCAGCAGCATCTGGCGCGTCAGTTGGTAGGCGTGTTCGGCGATCTCGCGGCGTTGCCGGTAGCTGAAGGTGTTGGCGAAGAACAGCGTGGCGTCGCGCTGGTCGGGTTCGATCAGCACGATGTCGGTGCTGGGGTAGGCACGCTCGTAGTGCTTGAGACCCAGCGCCAGGCGCGAATGGATCATCGAGCGCAAGGTCTGGCTCATCACCGCGGGCAGGCCGCCCTCGACCAGCGAGGGAATGCGGCGCCCGTCCTGCAGGCTGGGGTCGGTGTGGAAGGGCACCAGCGGGTTCAGGCACAGCAGCAGGTCGGTGCCCTCGTCCAGCGCCACGGTGGCGTGCAGGGTTTTCTTGAGCGCGCCGTCCACGTAATGCCGGCCGCCGATGGCCACCGGCGGGAACAGGCCGGGCAGGGCGGCGCTGGCCTGAATGGCGCGCGAGATCGGCACGTGGTCCCAGCCGGGGCGGCCGAAGGGCGCGGCCTCGCCGGTGTCGAGCTGCGTGGCCACCAGGGTCAGGCGCGCGCGCAGTTCGCGGAAGTCGTTGCTGCGCCCGGGCTGGCTGAACAGCCGCTGGATCTGCCGGTGGATGCTCTCGTTGTCGAGCAAGCCGGTGGGCAGGGCCGCGCCCACGCGCTCGAAGGCCTGGGTGAGGGGTTTGCCCTGTGCGGTCCAGGCCCAGAGCGCGCCGCCCAGCAGGCCGGGCAGGCGCTGCAGGCGGTCACCGAACTCGCCCCAGGCCGGCTTGAGCAACCAGGCCGGGTCGAAGTGGTCGGCATCGTCGGGGCGGTCTTCGATGAAGGCTTCGCAGAGCTGGCGCGGGCGGATGCCGTTGGCCAGGCCGGCTGCGATGAAGCCGCCGGCGGAGACGCCGACGTAGTGCTCGCAGTCATTGAGGTCCAGGCCGTGCAGCGCTTCGTCCAGCGCGCACAGGGCGCCGATTTCGTAGATGGCTCCGAGCGGTCCGCCACCGGCCAGCGCCAGTGCGATGCGCGGGCGGCGCGCTGCCGGCTTGGCTGAGCGGGTAGGGGCGGTGCGCGACGGCGTCATGCGTTCGAGTGTAGACCGCGCGCCCGCTCGAGAGTGCTGCGTTGCAGCATCCGGCGCGCACGCAAAAAGGGGGCGTCAAGCGCCCCCTGCGTTGCCAAGCCGTTGCCGGCCCGCATGGCTCAGGCGGCCTTGCTGCGGCGCACCGCCTTCTTGGCCGGGGCGGCCTTTTTGGCGGGCGCGGCCTTCTTCGCCGGGGCGGCCTTGCGTGCTGCGGTCTTGCGCGCGGCGGTCTTGGTGGCGGGAGCCTTGGCGGCCTTGCCGCCGCTCAGGCCCTGCACCTGGCGGTTCAGAGCGTCGATGCGTTCGATCAGCGCCTGCACGTCGCGTGCCGAGGGCACACCCAGCTTGTTCAGCGCCTTGGCCACGCGCTCTTCAAAGATGTTTTCCAGCTTGTCCCACTGGCCGGCGGCCTTGGACGAGATGTCGGTGGCCATGCTGCTCACGCGGTTGGTGGCTTCGGAGATGCGCTCTTCGGCCACGGCCTGCGTCTTGCGCTGGATGGACAGGCCGTCCTTCACCAGCGAGTCGAAGGCCTTGCTGCCTTCTTCCTGTGCCTTGGCGAACGCGCCCAGGCCGGCCAGCCAGATCTGCTGCGCCGAATCCTTGATGGCGCCCGACAGTGGAGAGTTGAAGGCGGCTGCGCTGGACTTGGCGGTGTTGCCGGCTTTCTGGACTTTCTTGACCATGGAAGACTCCTGAAGTGATGTGGGTGAAGCGGGTGAATGTGGAGAGAGGGGGCGGCCAGGCGGCCACGACTGGCGCACTGTACGGCGCGCGCGTCCGGGCTGTGTAGGGGCGCAAGACTAAACCGCCCGCACCGTGGGGCCCGGGTGACGCGGGTTTTTGCGGAAGGCGGGCGCTGTGGTCCTGGTGAAGAATGGCGCACTGCCTCGCCCCGCCGTGTTTCCATACCCACCACCACAGGAGCCCCTCATGCATTACTTCGTCACCGGAGCCACCGGCTTCATCGGCAAACGTCTGGTCGCCAAGCTGCTGGAGCGAAAAGGGTCGGTGGTGCATTTCCTGATCCGGCGCGAGAGCGAGGGCAAGGTGGCGGCCCTGCGCGAACATTGGGGCGTGAGCGCCTCGCGTGTGCTGCCGGTGTTCGGTGACCTGACGGAGAAGAAGCTGGGTGTGTCGGCCGATGAGGTGAAGGCGCTCAAGGGCCAGATCGACCACTTCTTCCACCTCGCGGCGGTGTACGACCTGGAGGCCGATGCCGAGAGCCAGATCGCGGTGAACGTGGATGGCACGCGCCACACGGTGGAGTTTGCCAAGGCCATCGGCGCCGGCCACTTCCACCATGTGTCCTCCATCGCCGCCGCGGGCCTGTACGAGGGCGTGTTCCGCGAGGACATGTTCGAGGAGGCCGAGAACATCGACCACCCCTACTTCATGACCAAGCACGAGAGCGAGAAAATCGTGCGCACCGAATGCAAGCTGCCGTGGAGCGTGTACCGCCCGGCCGCGGTGGTGGGCGATTCGCAGACCGGCGAGATGGACAAGATCGACGGGCCGTATTACTTCTTCAAGCTGATCCAGCGCCTGCGCCAGATCCTGCCGCCGTGGATGCCCAGCGTCGGGCTGGAGGGTGGCCGCATCAACATCGTGCCGGTGGATTTCGTGGTCGATGCGCTCGACCACATCGCGCACCAGAAGCGCGCCAGCGGCGCCTGCTTCCACCTGGTCGACCCGATGGGCTACCGCGTCGGCGACGTGCTCGACATCCTGAGCAAGGCCGCGCACGCGCCGAAGATGAACCTGTTCGTCAACGCCGCGCTGATGGGCTTCATTCCGAAGAGCGTGAAGAAGGGCCTGATGGCGCTGGCGCCGGTGCGCCGGGTCTACAAGGCCATCATGCAGGACCTCGGCTTGCCCGAGGACATGATGACCTTCGTCAACTACCCGACACGCTTCGACTGCCGCGACACCCTGGCTGCGCTCAAGGGCAGCGGCATCGCCTGCCCCAACTTCAAGGACTACGCCTGGCGCCTGTGGGACTACTGGGAGCGCCACCTCGACCCCGACCTGCACATCGACCGCAGCCTCAAAGGCACGGTGGCCGGCAAAGTGGTGCTGGTCACTGGCGGCAGCTCGGGCATCGGCCTGGCGGCGGCGCACAAGTTCGCCGAGGCCGGCGCGGTCACCATCATCTGCGGGCGCGACCAGGACAAGCTCGACGAGGCCTGCAAGGAAGCGCAGGACAAGGGTTACCAGTTCATCGCCTATCCGGCCGACATCGCCGACATGGCCGATGCCGACCGTTTCGTGCAGTTGCTCATCCAGAACCACGGCGGTGTGGATTTCCTCATCAACAACGCCGGCCGTTCGATCCGCCGCGCCATCGAAGGCAGCTACGACCGCTTCCACGATTTCGAACGCACCATGCAGCTCAACTACTTCGGCTGCCTGCGCGTGACCATGGGCTTCCTGCCCGGCATGGTGGCCAAGCGCAAGGGCCATGTGGTGAACATCAGCTCCATCGGCGTGCTCACCAACGCACCGCGCTTCTCCGCCTATGTGGCCAGCAAGTCCGCGCTGGATGCGTGGACCCGCTGCGCCAGCAGCGAGTTCGCCGACCAGGGCATCACCTTCACCACCATCAACATGCCGCTGGTGCGCACGCCGATGATCGCGCCAACGCAGATCTACAAGAACGTGCCCACGCTGGCGCCCGAAGAGGCGGCGGACATGATCGCGCAGGCCTGCATCTTCAAGCCGGTGCGCATCGCCACCCGCCTGGGCGTCACCGGCCAGGTGATGCACGCGCTGGTGCCGCGCGTGGCGCAGATCGTGATGAACACCAGCTTCCGCATGTTCCCGGACTCGGCGGCGGCCAAGGGCGAGAAGGGCGCCAAGCCGCAGCTCTCGGCCGAAGCGGTGGCGATGCAGCAGATGATGCGCGGCATCCACTTTTAACCACCCCCGCCGCGCATCGCGCGACCCCCTTGCAGGGGGCAACAGCTGCGGCCCGGCAAAGCCGGTTCCGCGCTGTTTCTGGACTCGGGGCTTGCTGGCGGGGCGCGTCATGCGCCGGCCCTAGAATTTCCCTTTTCCCCGCTTAGCAGGAACCCGCATGACCGAGCCCACCGACATCACCTCCATTGCCCCGCGCGACAAGGCCGAAATCCTCGCGCAGGCACTGCCGTACATCCGCAAGTACCACGGCAAGACCATGGTCATCAAGTACGGCGGCAATGCCATGACCGACCCGGCGCTGCAGCAGGACTTTGCCGAAGACGTGGTGCTGCTCAAGCTGGTTGGCATCAACCCGGTGGTGGTGCACGGCGGCGGCCCGCAGATCGAGACGCTGCTCAAGCGCCTGGGCAAACAGGGCCAGTTCATCCAGGGCATGCGCGTGACCGACCCCGAGACCATGGAAGTGGTGGAGTGGGTGCTGGCCGGCGAGGTGCAGCAGGACATCGTGGGCCTGATCAACCAGGCCGGCGGCAAGGCCGTGGGCCTGACCGGGCGCGACGGCGCCATGATCCGCGCGCAGAAGCTGCGCATGGCCGACCAGAAAGACCCGAGCCTGCAGCACGACGTCGGCCAGGTGGGCGACATCGTCAGTATCGACCCCGCCGTGGTGAAGGCGCTGCAGGACGACCAGTTCATCCCCGTCGTCAGCCCGATCGGTTTTGGCGAGCAGAACGAGAGCTACAACATCAACGCCGATGTGGTGGCTGCCAAGCTGGCCACGGTGCTGCAGGCCGAGAAGCTGCTCATGCTGACCAACATCCGCGGCGTGCTCGACAAGGACATGCAGCTGCTCACCGAGCTCACGCCCCGCCGCATCGACGAGCTGGTGGAAGACGGCACCATCTCGGGCGGCATGATCCCCAAGATCGCCGGCGCACTGGACGCGGCGAAGAGCGGCGTGAACGCGGTGCACATCATCGACGGCCGCGTGCCGCACGCGCTGCTGCTCGAGGTGCTCGGCAACGAGCCCTTCGGCACCATGATCCGCTCACACTGAGGCGGTCACTCACTGCCTGAAAAGGGCTGGTGGCCACACAACAGTGGACGGCCCCTGCTGTGCGAGAATCCGCGAGGCAACATTCAGTAACGGCTCCAGGGCCGTACCGTCTGCACACACCACCCGGATCGCTCGCCCATGACCTCTACCGCCCCCGAGTCCCCTTCCCCGGAAGACCAGGCCGCCCGCGAAGCCGCCGAGGCGATCGGGGCCGCGGCAGCGCACACCGACGCGGCGGGCGGCAGCAGCGGCCGCAAACGGCCCAAGCCGGGCGAACGCCGGGTGCAGATCCTCGAAGCCCTGGCCACCATGCTGGAGCAACCCGGTGCCGAACGCATCACCACTGCCGCGCTCGCTGCCCGGCTGGACGTGAGCGAAGCCGCGCTGTACCGCCATTTCGCCAGCAAGGCGCAGATGTTCGAAGGCCTGATCGAATTCATCGAGCAGTCCATCTTCGGCCTGATCAACCAGCTCGGCGAACGTGAGCCCGATGCCAACACACGCTCGCGCAAGCTCGTCACCCTGCTGCTGCAGTTCGGTGAAAAGAACCCCGGCATGACGCGCGTGATGGTGGGCGATGCCCTGGTGTTCGAGAACGAGCGCCTGCAGCAACGCATGAACCTGTTCTTCGACAAGATCGAAGCCGCCTTGCGCCAGAACCTGCGCGAAACCTCGGTGGTGGCCGGCGCGGCCACGCCCACGGTGGACGCCCATGCCGACGCCTCGGCCATCACGGCTTTCTGCGTCGGGCGCCTGCAGCGTTTTGCGCGCAGCGGCTTCAAGCGCGTGCCGAGCGAAAGCCTGGAACACAGCCTGGCGCTGCTGCTGCCCATCGTCCGCCACTGACGGTTGCGGACGCCGCCGCGCCGTTTTAGGTCGCGGCCCCTAGACAAAACGCACACAAATCGCAGCGCGTTTGCGCACCAGCCCGGTTTTGCGGTAAAAATAGTACGACCGTTCGATTATTCGAGCGGTCGCTTTTTTCAGCCCTTCAACCAGGACCGATCGCATGAGCGTTGCGCAGACCCGCCTCCAGCCTTCCGCCACCGCCGTGCGCCGCATGGACGTGCCGGCATGAGCTCGATGCCGACGCCATCGCGGCGCGCGCGCGCCGACAGCACGGCACACAAGCCGCTGCAGAAGGGCCAGCAGACCAAGGCCGCCATCGTCGATGCCGCGCTCGGCCTGGCCACCCAGATCGGGCTCGAGGGCCTGTCCATCGGCGCCTTGGCCGAGGTCATGCAGATGAGCAAGTCGGGCGTGTTCGCCCACTTCGGCTCGCGCGAAGAGCTGCAGATTTCCGTCATCCGCGAGTACCACACGCGCTTCGAGGAAGAGGTGTTCTACCCGGCCATGGGGGCCGCGCGTGGCCTGCCGCGGCTGCGCAAGCTGTTCGACAACTGGATGAAACGCACCTCGGTCGAAATCGACTCGGGCTGCATCTACATCAGCGGCGCGGTCGAGTTCGACGACCGGCCCGGCCCGGTGCGCGATGCGCTGGCCAGCTCGGTCAACACCTGGCTCACCGCCATGCGCCGCGCGGTCGAGATCGCCATCGAAGAGGGCCACCTGGCGGCCGACACCGACGCCTCCCAGATGGCCTTTGAAATCCACGCGCAGATTCTCGCGCTGCACTACGAAGCGCGTTTCCTGCGCAGTCCCGATTCGGTGCAACGCGCCCTGCGCGCGTTCGAGGGCATCGTCGAACGCTACAGCCGCACTCCGGCCGCCGCCACGCCCGCCCGCCACACCTCAGCCGCTGCGCGCAAAGCGCAGGGCTGATCCCTTTCGCCTTTTCACAAACCCAGCACAGGAGTTCCCCATGCCCGTTTACAACCCGCCCCTGAGAGACATGCAGTTTGTGATGCACGAAGTGCTCAAGGTCACCGACGATTTCAAGGGCATGCCGCAGCATGCCGAGGTCGATGTCGACACCATCAACGCGGTGCTGGAAGAGGCCGGCAAGTTCGCCTCGCAGGTGATCTTCCCGCTCAACATCAGCGGCGACACCGAAGGCTGCACGCTCGACCAGAAGACGCACGAGGTCAAGACGCCCACCGGCTTCAAGGACGCCTACAAGACCTACGTGGAAGGCGGCTGGGCCGCGCTGTCGTGCGACCCGGCCTTTGGCGGCCAGGGCCTGCCGCTGGTGGTGAACCAGTGCTTCTACGAAATGATGAATTCGGCCAACCAGGCCTGGACCATGTACCCCGGCCTCACGCACGGCGCCTACGCCGCGCTGCACACCTACGGCACCGACGAGCAGAAGAAGACCTACCTGCCGAAGATGACCAGCGGCGAATGGACCGGCACCATGTGCCTGACCGAACCGCACTGCGGCACCGACCTGGGCCTGATGCGCACCAAGGCCGAACCGCAGGCCGACGGCACCTACAAGCTCACCGGCAACAAGATCTTCATCAGCGCCGGTGAACACGACATGGCCGAGAACATCATCCACCTGGTGCTGGCCCGCCTGCCCGACGCGCCGCCCGGCATCAAGGGCGTGAGCCTGTTCATCGTGCCCAAGTTCAACGTGAAGGCCGACGGCTCGCTGGGCGAGCGCAACGGCATCTACTGCGGCGGCCTGGAGCACAAGATGGGCATCCACGGCAACGCCACCGCGCAGATCGTGATCGACGGCGCCATCGGCACCATCGTCGGCCAGCCCAACAAGGGCATGCAGGCCATGTTCGTGATGATGAACGCGGCCCGCCTGGGCGTGGGCAACCAGTCGCTCGGCCTGACCGAAGTGGCCTACCAGAATGCCCTGGCTTACGCGAAAGACCGTATCCAGATGCGCTCGCTGACCGGCCCCAAGGCCAAGGACAAGCCGGCCGACCCGATCATCGTGCACCCCGACGTGCGCAAGATGCTGCTCACCGCCAAGGCCTACGCCGAAGGTGGCCGCGCACTGGCGATTTTCTGTTCCGTGCTGCTCGAGAAGGCGCACAACCACCCCGACGAGAAGGTGCGCAAGGACAGCGACGAGATGCTCTCGCTGCTCACGCCCATCACCAAGGCCTTCCTCACCGACAACGGCTACAACGCGGCGACGCAGTGCCAGCAGGTGTTCGGCGGCCATGGCTACATCAAGGAATGGGGCATGGAGCAGTTCGTGCGTGATGCCCGCATCAACATGATCTACGAAGGCACCAACACCATCCAGAGCCTGGACCTGCTGGGCCGCAAGGTGCTGGGCAACAACGGCGCCACGCTGAAGAAGTTTGGCAAGCTGGTCGGCGCGCTGGTGATGGAAGAGGGCGTGAACGAGAAGATGGCCGAGTTCATCAACCCGCTGGCGGTGCTGGGTGAGCAGATCACCAAATTCACCACCGAGATCGGCTTCAAGGGCCTGCAGAACGCCGACGAAGTGGGTGCCGCCGCGGTGGACTACCTGCGCGTCGCCGGCCACCTGGTGTTCGGTTACTTCTGGGCCCGCATGGCGCAGGTGGCCCTGCGCGAGATCGCCGCTGGCAACACCGACCCGTTCTACACCGCCAAGCTGCAGACCGCGCGTTTCTACTTCGCCAAGCTGTTCCCCGAGACGGCGTCGCTGATGCGGACCGCGCGCGCGGGTTCGAAAGTCCTCATGGACACCGACGCGGCTCTCGCGTGAAATGAGCTCCCCCCTGCGCCGCTTCGCGGCTTCCCTCAGGGGGGACGACACCAGCGGGCTGGCAAAGCCGGTTCCGCGGTGTCTCTGGTAGAAAACTTTTCACACCAAGGAGACTTCGATGATCAAGACAACGTTTGCTGTTTCGCTTCTTGCGCTCACTGGCCACGCGTTCGCTCAGATGTCGCCCGTGGGCCTGTGGAAGACGATCGACGACGACACGAAAAAAGAGAAGTCCCTGGTGCGCATCCAGGAAACCAACGGTGTCTACAGCGGCACCATCGAGAAGTTTCTGGATCCCGCGACCAAGGCCGATGCGGTGTGCGACAAGTGCACCGACGAACGCAAGGACAAGCCCATTCTGGGCATGACCATCCTGCGCAACCTCAAGCAGAGCACGGACGACAAGACCGTGTACGACGGCGGCGACATCGTTGACCCGAACAACGGCAAGGTCTACCGCTCGCGCCTCAAGCCGGTGGACGGCGGCAAGAAGCTGGAGATGCGCGGCTACATCGGCCCGTTCTATCGAACCCAAGTGTGGCTGCGTGTGGAATGAACACGCCCGGCAAAGCAACCATGGAAAACCAATGAACCGATTTCAAGTGAAGAAAGTCGCCGTGCTCGGCGCCGGCGTGATGGGTGCCCAGATCGCCGCGCACCTGGTCAACGTCAAGGTGCCGGTGGTGTTGTTCGACCTGCCTGCGAAGGAAGGACCGAAGAACGGCATCGTCACCCGCGCGGTGGAAGGCCTGAAGAAGCTCAAGCCTTCGCCGCTGGGCGTGGCGACCGATGCCGACCTGATCGGCCAGGCCAACTACGAAGAGCACATGGAGCAGCTGCGCGGTTGTGACCTGATCATCGAGGCCATCGCCGAGCGCATGGACTGGAAGCTCGACCTGTACCAGAAGATCGCGCCGTTCATTGCCGAACACGCCATCGTCGCGTCCAACACCTCGGGCCTGTCGATCACCAAGCTCAGCGAGGCTCTGCCCGAAGCCATCAAGCCGCGCTTCTGCGGCATCCACTTCTTCAACCCGCCGCGTTACATGACGCTGGTGGAGCTGATCGCCACGCCCACCACCGAACCGCAGATCCTCAACGACCTGGAGACCTTCGTCACCAGTGGCCTCGGCAAGGGCGTGGTGCGTGCCAAGGACACGCCCAACTTCGTGGCCAACCGCATCGGCATCGCCGGCATGCTGGCGACGATGAAAGAGGTGGAGAACTTCGGCCTCACCTATGACGTGGTCGACGACCTCACCGGCAAACGCCTGGGCCGCGCCAGCAGCGGTACCTTCCGCACCGCCGACGTGGTGGGCCTGGACACCATGGCCCATGTGGTGAAGACGCTGCAGGACAACCTGAGCCTCGACACCGACCCGTTCTACGACAGCTTCGGCACGCCGCCGGTGCTCAAGGCGCTGATCGACGCCGGCAATCTGGGCCAGAAGGCCAAGGCGGGTTTCTACAAGAAGGTGGGCCGCGACATCCTGCGCTTTGACCTGGCGAGTGGCGAGTACGTGCCCGGCGGCGAGAAGGCCGACGAGGTGTACGGCCGCATGCTCAAGCGCCCGGCCGCCGAACGCCTGAAGCTGCTGCGCAACGCCGAAGGCCCGCAGGGCCAGTTCCTCTGGGCCATCCTGCGCAACAGCTTCCACTACGCCGCCGTGCACCTGGCCACCATCGCCGAGACCGCGCGCGATGTCGACCAGGCCATGCGCTGGGGCTTCGGCATGAAGCAGGGCCCGTTTGAACTCTGGCAGGAAGCCGGCTGGCTGGAGGTGGCGAAGATGATCCAGGAGGACATCGACGCCGGCAAGGCATTGAGCAAGGCGCCGCTGCCCGAGTGGGTGTTCAAGGGCCCGGTGGCCGAGGCCGGTGGCGTGCACACGGCGCAGGGTTCGTGGAACCCGGGCAAGGGCGCGTTCGAAGGCCGCCTGCAACTGCCGGTGTTCCAGCGCCAGCATTTCCCCGAACTGCTGCTCGGCGAAGCCGGGCCGAAGTTCGAGACGGCCGGCAGCACGCTGGAAGAGAACGATTCGATCCGCCTCTGGACGCTGGACGAGCAGGTGCTCATCGCCAGCATCAAGACCAAGATGCACGCCATCAGCCCCGAGGTGTGCGAAGGCCTGATGGCGGCGGTGGACCTGGCCGAGAAGGAATACCAGGGCCTGGTGATCTGGTCGGGCGACGAGCCCTTCAGCGCCGGTGCCGACCTGCAGGCCATGCTGCCGGCCTTCATGGCCGTGGGCGTGGCCGCGATCGAAGACGCCGAAGGCTTCATGCAGCAGACCATGCTGCGCCTGCGTTATGCCAACGTGCCGGTGGTGTCCGCCGTGCGCGGCCTGGCGCTCGGCGGTGGCTGCGAAATGGCGGTGCACAGCGCGCGCCGCGTGGTGCACATGGAGAGCTACATCGGCCTGGTGGAAGTGGGTGTGGGCCTGGTGCCGGGTGCCGGCGGCCTCACCTACATCGCCCGCCGCGCGGCCGAAAACGCCGAGACCTCGACGGGCAAGGACCTGCTGCCCTTCCTCACCGAAGGCTTCACCGCCGCGGCGATGGCCAAGGTGGGCACCAGCGCCATCGAATCGCGCCAGCTCGGTTACGTGCTGCATTCCGACGTGATCGTGCCGCACAAGGACGAGCTGCTGTACGTGGCGATCAACGAAGCCAAGGGCTTGTTCAACGGCGGCTACCGTGCACCGCACAAGCGCCTGTTCCCGGTGGCCGGCCGCGACGGCAAGGCCACCATCCTGGGCAGCCTCGTCAACATGCGCGACGGTGGCTTCATCAGCCAGCACGATTTCCACATCGCTTCGCTGATCGCCAACGTGGTCACCGGCGGCGACGTGGAAGCCGGCACGCTGGTGAGCGAGGAGTATCTGATGACGCTGGAGCGCCAGGCTTTCTGCTCGCTGATCGTGCACCCGAAGACGCAGGAGCGGATTCTGGGGATGTTGAACACGGGCAAGCCGGTGCGGAACTGAGCGCATGAAGTCTGCCGAGGCCGACATGACTTGCCCCCTCTCCCACGAGCGGGAGAGGGTTGGGGTGAGGGCGGACGCCAAGGCGCATGCGCGTGAACTGAGGACACGCACTACCGAAGCCGAGGCCCTGCTGTGGCAACAGCTTCGAGGACGTCGTTTCCAGGGCTTCAAGTTTCGCCGTCAACGACCGCTGGGGCCTTACATCCTCGACTTTGTGTGTCTCGAAGCCGGTCTGGTCATCGAGGTCGATGGCTGGCAGCACAGCGATCAGCATGCCTACGACCAGAAGAGAACTGAACTGATCAAAAGCCAGGGCCTCATCGTGATCCGCTTCTGGAACCATGAAGTCATGAACGAAACCCCTGCCGTGCTGGAGAAGATCTGGCAGACGTTGCAGGCCCTCACCCCAACCCTCTCCCGCCAGCGGGAGAGGGGGCAAGACAACCAGGAACCATCATGAGCAAACAGATCCAAGACGCCTACATCGTCGCCGCCACCCGCACCCCCATCGGCCGTTCGCACAAGGGTTCCTTCAAGCACCTGCGCCCGGACGACATGCTGGCCCTCGCGCTGCGCTCCGCACTCGCACAAGCCCCCGGCCTGGACCCGAAGGCCATCGAAGACGTGATCTGCGGCTGCGCCATTCCCGAGGCACAACAAGGCCTGAACGTGGCGCGCATCGGCGCCATCCTGGCCGGCCTGCCCAACAGCGTGGGTGGCATCACCGTCAACCGCTTCTGCGCCTCCGGCCTGTCGGCCGTGCAGATGGCGGCCGACCGCATCCGAGTGGGTGAGGCCGACGTGATGATCGCCGCCGGCACCGAGAGCATGAGCATGGTGCCGATGATGGGCAACTCGCCCAGCCTCTCGCCCACCATCTTCAGCAACACCGACGACGTGGAGAGCTACGGCATCGCCTACGGCATGGGCCTCACGGCCGAGAAGGTGGCGCAGAAGTGGAAGGTCTCGCGCGAAGCGCAGGATGCCTTCGCCCTGCAGTCGCACCAGCGCGCCATGCTCGCCATGAAGAACGGCGAGTTCAGCGACGAGATCACGCCGGTGGAAGTGACCGAGCGCAGTGTGGACCTGGAGAGCGCAGAAGTCACCACGAGCACCCGCACCGTGAGCCTGGACGAAGGCGCGCGGCCCGACACCTCCATCGAAGGCCTGGCGAAGCTGCGCACCGTGTTCGCCGCACGCGGCTCGGTGACGGCTGGCAACAGCTCGCAGACCAGCGATGGCGCGGGTGCGCTCATCCTCGCCAGCGAAGCCGCCATCAAGCGCTTCGGCCTCACGCCGCTGGCGCGCTTCGTGAGCTACGCCTCGCGCGGCGTGCCGCCGCACCTGATGGGCATCGGCCCGATCGAGGCGATTCCCGCCGCGCTGAAGTACGCCGGCCTCACGCAGGACCAGATCGACTGGATCGAGCTCAACGAAGCGTTTGCCGCGCAGTCGCTCGCCGTCATCAACACCCTGGGCCTGGACCCGAGCAAGGTCAACCCCATGGGCGGCGCGATTGCGCTGGGCCACCCGCTGGGTGCCACCGGCGCCATCCGTTCGGCCACCGTGGTGCACGCGCTCAAGCGGCACAACAAGAAGTACGGCATGGTGACGATGTGCGTGGGCATGGGGCAGGGCGCCGCGGGCATTTTCGAAAGGGTGTGACGGCGCTCCCCCCCGCGCCGCGCTTGCAGCGCGTCACCCCCCTGTGAGGGGGGGCGATGACTTGGGCCGGCGGAGCCGGACCCTTGTCATCTCTGGATGGTGTTGCCTCGCGCCGGCCAGTCTGTCGCGTTGTGGACCTGAAATCCAGAGTGCCTCCAGCAAACTCTTCGCATGACCACACCGCACCCCTTCGATCAGGCCATCGCCCTCACGCCCGCCGGCCCGCACACCTACAGCGGCGCCACCTCGCCGGCCTACGGCAACATGGTGGGGCCGTTCGGTGGCATCACGGCGGCCACCGCCATGCAGGCGGTGATGCTGCACCCGCAGCGCCTGGGTGAACCGATCTCGCTCACGGTGAACTACGCGGCAGCGCTGGCCGATGGGGCCTTCACGCTCATGGCGCGGCCTGTGCGCACCAACCGATCCACCCAGCACTGGCTGCTGGAGATCACCCAGCCCGACGCGCAAGGTGAGCCCGCCACCGTGCTCACCGCCAGTGCGGTGACCGCCGTGCGGCGCGAGACCTGGAGCGTGGACGACGAGCCGATGCCGGCCGTTCCCCCGCCCGACCGCGTGGCGCAGGCCAACATCGCACCCCATGTGGCCTGGCCGC
The DNA here is from genome assembly GCF_001571225.1 of Hydrogenophaga palleronii NBRC 102513. GTDB lineage: Bacteria > Pseudomonadota > Gammaproteobacteria > Burkholderiales > Burkholderiaceae_C > Hydrogenophaga > Hydrogenophaga palleronii. Next base: position 213,303 of record NZ_BCTJ01000003.1, on the reverse strand, counting down.
AGCGCTACGGCATGCGTTTCGTCACCGGCAGCATCCCCGAACGCTGGGACGGCCAGGGCGACACCAGCCTGTTGCAGATGTGGGTGCGCGACGAGCCCGGCCGTGCGCTCGACTTCCCCAGCCTGTCGGCACTGGCCGATGTGTTCTACCCGCGCGTCTGGCTGCGCCGCGCCAAACCGGTGCCCACCGGCACGGTGTCGATGACGGTGTACTTCCACGCTGGTGCGGCCGAGCTCGCCGCCACCGGCAGCGGCTGGTTGCTGGCGCAGGCGCGTGGCCAGGTGTTTCGCAACGGCTTTTTCGACCAGACCGCGCAGCTCTGGAACGAGGCCGGCCTGCTGCTGGTGACTACGCACCAGATCGTTTACTACAAAGAGTGAGCACCCCCGCCGCGCTGCGCGCCGACAACGGCTGCAGCCTGGCAAGGTTCTTGGTCTGATGGGGACTGGGGTGTGCGCGGCGAACGCCGACCCGCTGGCTGCGTCTCCCTCCAGGGGGAACGCGCGCAGCGCGGCAGGGGCTGGTTTCTTCTAGGGGCGGCCGAGGAACAGGTACAGACCGGTGTAGCCTCGCGGCGCGCTCACCAGGCTCAGGTACAGCGGGCCGATGCCGGTGTCCGCGCCCACGAACAGGCTGGAGCCTGCGCGCAGGTCTCTGGCGGAGATGTCGCTGCGTTGCGTCCAGGCGTTGCCCGCTTCCAGCGAGCCGCCCACGAACAGCGCGCGCGCCACGCCCACGCTCCAGGGCAGCCGGCGGTAGTAGGTGAGGCGGCCGAACACCAGGTAGTTGCCCGCCACCTGCCCGGCGCGGTAGCCGGACAGGTGCTGGAAGCCGCCCAGCGCGTACTCGTCAATCGCGCCGAGCGGAATCTGGCTGGCATACGCCACGCGGGCGCCGACGTTGAAGGTGTGTACGCCCCAGCTCTTCACACCGGTGGCCGTGCCTTCCAGGCGCGTGAAGCTGCCGCTGTTTCCGTAGTTGCGGAACGAGCGGCGGCCCGTCACGATCTCGCCCTTGGCCCGGTAACCGCGCGAGGGGAAGTTCGCGAAGTCGAGCTGGTCGGCGATGACGGCGGCACGCACACCCACCTCGCTCCACACCATGGCTTCATGCGCCTGGCCCGGCAGGAAGCCGGCAACGAGCTCGGGCTTGACCTTGCGGCGCGCCGCCACCAGGCCCACCCGCATGTCGCCCACATTGCCGAGCAGGCCCATGGGCCAGCCGATGTCCGCGCCGACCTGGATGCCCTGCCGTTGCGCCACCGCCGCCATGTCGCCGTCGGCCGTGTAGAGGTCCACCCGCTGCAGGCTCGCGTCCACATAGGCCGCCACGAAGCGGTCGCTGTGCAGCGTGAGTGGCTGGTACAGCTCGGAGTAGAGCCCCAGCGTCTCGCCCAGCTGCACGCGGTTGCGCCACTCGGCGCCGCTGTCGTTGAGCCAGTGCCGGTTGTGGCTGATGCGCAGGTTGAACGTGCCATGGCCCTGGAAGTCGGTGCGCAGGTCCAGGCCCACGCGCAGGTAGTTCGGGCCCCAGGTGTTCTCGCGCAGTTGCAGCGTCAGGTCTTCGGCGCCGTCGTCGCGCCGCGTGAGCGCGTAGTCCACGCGCTCGTAGTCGCCCGAGGCGGCGAGCTTCTGCAGGTCGCGCTCCAGCGTGGGCACGTCGAGTCGCTGCCCTTCGGACGTTTCCAGCGTGGTGGCCAGGCGTGCGGCATGTGCGTCGTTCACACCCTCGAATTTCACCGTCGCCACCGCACCGATGCGCCCGGTGTTCGCCTGCGACTGCGCCTCGCGCGAAGCCACCCAGCGCCGGTAGCTGGTGGCATCCACCGCGAAGCGCTCCAGCGCGCTGCCCACGGTCTTCGCGTAGTCGTTGCCGATCTTCACCAGCTCGGGCGCCTTGCCGAAATCGCTCGAGCTGAGCTGCGCCAGCGGCGGCGCCAGCAGCAGGTCGTGCGGCGTCAGCGTGGCGATGCTGGCCTGCACGTTCTGCTCGGTGAGGATGTTCACCATCTGCGTGGTGATGCCCACCACGCTGCCCAGCGTTTCGCGCCCGGCCAGCGGTGTGCCGATGTTCACCGCGATCACCACGTCCGCGCCCATGCGGCGTGCCACGTCCACCGGCAGGTTGTTCACCAGGCCGCCGTCGCCCAGGATGCGCCCGTCCACCGCCAGCGGCGAGAACACGCCAGGCACCGACATGCTGGCGCGCAGCGCGGCGGCGAGGTCGCCGTGGTCCATCACCACCGCCTTGCCGGTCTCCATGTCGGTGGCCACGGCGCGGAACGGCGTGGGCAGGCCGTCGAAGTTCGCGAGGTGGCGCGTGGACAATGTGTAGCGGCGCAACAGCATTTCCAGCGCGCGTGTCGACACCGCGCCGGAGGGCAGCACGAACTCGCCGTCGCGAAAGCCCAGCATCAGCACCGGTGAGAGCTCGAAGTCTTCTTCCTTGCGGCGCTGCGAGAGCAGCTGGCGCGGCTCGCGGCGGTCGAACAGGTCGCCCCAGTTCACGCCCAGGATCTCGCGCTCCAGCTCGTCCGCGCTCATGCCGCTGGCGTACAGGCCGCCGACGATGGCGCCCATCGAGGTGCCCACGATCACGTCCACCGGCACGTGCGCGGCCTCCAGCGCCTTGAGCACGCCCACGTGCGCAAAGCCCCGCGCCCCGCCGCCGGAGAGCACCAGGCCCACGCGCGGGCGGGGCGCGGCCGCCGGCACCGCCTCGGCCAGGCCGGGCGCGGGCGGCGCCGGTGCCTGCGCCTGCAGCAAGCTGGACATACCGGCCAGCAGCAGGGCGAGCATGTGGTTCAGACCGGGGCGAAAGAGGGCAGCGAATCGGGGCGGCATGGCAACGGCGCGGTGAGCGGAGGTTGGTGGTGGCGCGGCAGCGCTGAAACGGCAAGTGTAGGGGTGCCCGCGGGGCGGGCCGCATCCGGCGCAGGCTGTCACGCAGCCGTCAGCGCTGGCGCCACAAACCAGAAAAGCACGCCCGTTCGTGGTACTTTGCGGGTCCTTCCTTGCACCTTCAGAGACAACCATGAGCGACATCCTCGTCCACACCGAAGCCGGCGTCACCACCCTCACGTTCAATCGCCCGGACAAGAAGAACTCCATCACCGCCGCCATGTACGGCCAGCTGGCCGACGCGCTGCAGGCCGCGCAGGACGATGCCGCCGTGCGCTGCGTCGTGCTGCAGGGCAACGAGACCATCTTCTCGTCCGGCAACGACATCGGTGACTTCCTCAACAACCCGCCGGCCACCACCGACTCGCCGGTGTTCCGTTTCCTGCGTGGCATCGCGCAGTTCCCCAAGCCGCTGATCGCCGCCGTCTGCGGCCCGGCCGTGGGCGTAGGCACCACCCTGCTGTTCCATTGCGACCTGGTCTACGCCGGCGACAACGCGGCCTTCTCGATGCCCTTCGTCAACCTCGGCCTGTGCCCCGAGGCGGCGTCCAGCCTGCTGGTGCCGCAGATGCTGGGTTACCACCGCGCGGCCGAAGCGCTGCTGCTGGGTGAACCCTTCATGGCCGAGGCCGCGCTCGAAGTGGGCCTCGTCAACCGCGTGCTGCCGCCGCTGGAAGTGGCCGGCTACGCGCAGAGCGTGGCGCGCAAGATGGCCGCCAAGCCGATCAGCGCGCTGGTGGAGACCAAGCGCCTGATGAAGAAGAACCAGGCACCGCAGGTGCTGGCGGTGATGGCGGAAGAGGGCGCGAGCTTTGGCCGCATGCTGGGCGAGCCGGCCGCCAAGGAAGCCTTTGGCGCGTTTCTGGAACGCCGCAAGCCGGACTTCTCCGGCCTCTGAAACCTTGGGGCCGCTGGCCCCGGCTTCAGTCGATCACGGGCAGCCGGATGCTGGCGCGCAGGCCGTGGGGCTGCACCGCCGAGAGCGTGACGCTGCCCTGCTGGCGCTCCACGATTTCCTTCACGATCGACAGGCCCAGGCCACAGCCATTGCCCAGCGTGGAGGCGCGCACGAAACGCTCGAACATGCGCGGCATGTCTTCGGCGGCAATGCCGGGGCCGTTGTCCACCACGTCCAGCGTGACCTCGTCGCCCTCGCGGCGCAGGCTCACCGTCACCAGCGCACCGGGCCCGGCATAACGGATGGCGTTGTCGATCAGGTTGCTGATGGCCTCGCGCAGCAGCAGCGCGTTGCCCGCGACCGGCACCACCTCGCCGCCGCCGGTTGCCGTCTCCTGCCGGCCTTCAAAACCCAGGTCAACGCCGGCGCGCATGGCGCGCGGCACCAGCTCGGCGGTGATGGCGTGCGCCAGCTCGCGCAGGTCGAAGCGGGTGCGGCCCATGGCATGGCCCGACTCCGGCTCGGCGCGCGCCAGCGTCAGCAGCTGGTTCACCAGGTGGGCGCTGCGCGAAGCACTCTCGTGCACGCGCGCCAGCCGCGCCCGCTGCTCGTCGTCGCGCGCGGTCTGCAGTGCCAGTTCGGTCTGCGTCTTCAGTCCCGACAGCGGCGTGCGCAACTGGTGCGCGGCGTCGCTGATGAAGCGCTTCTGTGTCACCAGGTTGTGCTGCACGGAAGCCAGCAAGCTGTTGAGGGCGGCCACCAGCGAGCGCAACTCGTTCGGTGCCGACTCCAGCTGGATCGGTGCCAGGTCGGTCGGGGCGCGGCCTTCAACCTCGTGGCGCAGCCGCGCCAGCGGCGCGAGCCCGGCGCGGATGCCGGCCCACACCGCCACGGTCATGAGCACCAGCAGGCCGGCCAGCGGCAGCAGGATGTCGATCAGGATGCCGCGTGCCAGCGCTGCGCGGCTGGCGCGGTTGCGCGCCACCTGCACCAGCAGGGTGTCGCTGGCGTTGGCGCCGTGGCGCAGGACGATGGCGGCCACGCGCAGCCGCTGCTCCGCGCCGCCGCCTGCCGCGGGGTCGGGCAGGTTGGCGTTGTAGAAGTAGGGCTCGCCGATGGTGGCTTGCCTGAGCGCGTCCGCGGCCGGCAAGGGCAGGGTGCGGTTGCCGAACAGAACGCTGCCCGGCGGACTGCTCACCATGTACTGCAGCGCTTCGTTCGGGTCGGCCTCGATCTCGGCCCGGGCGGCGTTGGGCAGCCCGGTCGGCAGGCCGTTGTCCACGGTCTTGATTTGCCGGGCCAGTGCGCGCGAGGCCTGCGACAGGCTGCCGTCGACCGCGCCGTTGGTGTAACGCTCCGCCAGCTTGTAGGCGGCCAGCCCACCGCCCACCCACACCACCAGTTGCGGCAGCAGCAGCCAGATCAGCAGTTGCCGGTGCAGCGAGCCGCTGCCGCGCCGCCAGGGCGGCAACCACGCGAGGAACGAACGCTGCCGGGCAGCCATGTCAGTTGCGCGGCGCGGCGCGGTGGCGGTCGGCTTCCAGCAGATAACCCAGGCCGCGCACGGTGCGGATGTTCAGCGCCGAGTCTTCCAGCTTGCGGCGCAGCCGGTGCACATAGACCTCGATCGAGTTGCCGGTGCCGGCATCGCTGCCGTCGCCGGTCCAGGTCTGCGTGATCTGCTCCTTGGTGACCACCTCGCCCGCGTTTTCAACCAGCAGCTGCAGCAGGCTCCATTCGCGCCCGCTGAGGTCAACCGCCTCACCCGACAGCGTGGCGCGCCGCGCCTCGCGGTCGAGCGACAAACCACCCAGGTGCAGGGCGCCCGAGCGCGGGTGCGTGCGCCGCATCAACGCATGCAGGCGGACTTCGAGCTCGGGGAAGTCGAACGGTTTGGTGACGTAGTCGTCGGCACCGGCCTGGAAGCCCTGCACGCGGTCGTCCAGGCTGTCGCGCGCGGTCAACACCAGGATGGGCAGGCCGGGCTGCGCGCCGCGCACCTTGCGCAGCACCGAGAGCCCGTCAAGCATGGGCAGGCCGAGGTCGAGGATGGCGATGTCGAAGGCATGGCGCGCCAGCAGGTAGTCGGCCACCGCTCCGTTGGGCGCGACTTCCACCTGAAAGCCGGTACCGCGCAGCTGTGCAGAAAGGCCGTCGGCCAGGATTTCGTCGTCTTCGGCAAGGAGGAGGTGCATGGCGCCAAGCTTAACCAAAGACGGTGAAACACTATTTGGGTTTAACCTATGTTAATAAATTAACGACTCTTTAATATTCATGCACTCGCTGGTGTGCAGCGACGAGACACGCGCCCACAGGGCCACCTCAGTGACAGACACACAAGGAACAGCCCGCATGAACACCCACCGTTTCAAACGCAGCACCGGCGCTGCCGCGCTGCAGAAGGCCGGCCGTTCAAGGCGCGTTCTGACGGTGCGCGTGCCTGGCCATCTGCGCGTTGGTGATGCGGTGCACAAGCTTGATGCCGTCAGCGGCCGCCAGCTGTCTGTTGTCAGCCACGCGGATGCGCGTGCGGCCGCCGTGGCCGGCCCGTCGGGCCCAGACGGCACCACCCCCTCATCGCCTTGCGCGTCACCGGATAGCCGGTGGCGGGCGCGGCCGTGACGAAGAAGAGCGATTGTCATCACCAATACCCACGAGGGAGGAGACGCGAAATGAAATGCAAACGGATACCCCTGGCCGCTGCGGCGGCCGCGCTGGTCGGCCTGCTGGGCGCTGCCCACGCACAGACCACCGACACCGACCCGACGAAAGACTTCGTTAAGAAGGTCAACAGCGCCACCGGCCTGGAGTTCTGGGGCTACGGCCGCGGCGGCTTCTACAGCGCCAGCAAGGACGCCCCCAAGGGCGGTTACTCGCTCGGCGGTGACCTGCAGAAGTACCGCCTGGGCAACGAAGGCGACAACTACATCGAATTCGGCATTGGCAAGCGGTTCGACATGGGCGAAGGCGTCAAGTGGGGCGTGTTCTACATGCCCACGAACTACGAAGGCGACACCGGCACCGCCCAGCTGTACGCCTCGCTCACCGGCGTCTTCGGTTCGCCCGCCACCTTGTGGGCCGGCCAGCGTTATCACCGCCTGCAGGACGTGCACATCCTGGACAAGCAGATCATGGAAGATGGCGACAACTACGGTGCCGGTGTCGACGACATCCCGGTCGGCCTGGGCACGCTGAACCTGGCGCTGTACACCTCGGGCTCGTTCGACAACAAGAACGGCAACCCCAACAACGCCAAGCGCGCCAACGTGCAGTGGCGCAACATCCCGGCCAACGCCGGCGGCAAGATCACGCTGACCGGCGCCCTGATCTCCGGTGACTTCGCGCAAGGCAGCGACGGCGGCGCCCTGGGCTTCCTGCACAACCAGAAAGACTTCATCACGACGGGCCTGAACAACTCGTTCTTCCTGCAGGCCTCCACCGGCCACGCTTCCATCACCGGCAAGTTCTACGGCCTGGACAGCACCACCACACAAACCGGTGTGCTGCCACCCGCCACCCCGGGTGGCCTCTCACCGCTGGTGACGCTGACGACGAACACGCCCAATGCCGGTGCCAAGCAGCGCCGCATCCTGGACGTGATCGACTTCCAGTTCGGCCAGCTCGGTGGCCAGGCCCTGGTGGGTTACCAGACCACCAGGCCGGACCAGGGCGTGGAGACCAAGGACTTCTCGCTCGGTGGCCGCGTGTCCTATGGCATTGCCAAGTACACCAAGCTGCTGTTTGACCTGGGCATGACCCAGCGCGACATCGACGGCCAGGCCAAGCAGCGCCTGACCAAGGGCACCGTGGCGGTGGCGTTCGCGCCCAACACCCAGTTCTGGACCCGCCCGGAATTCCGCGTCTACGCCACGCGCGCCAGCTGGAACCAGGCCGCCGGCCTGGCGAACGCCGGCTCCTTCGGCGCCAACGGCCGCCGCAGCGCCACCACCTTCGGCGTGCAGATGGAAGCGTGGTGGGAGTGATGGATGTGTCGTGAGCGCCACGCGGGTGGCGCAGAGGCGCCGGCACATCGGCCGGCCCGCTGCCCGTCAGGCGTTCGAGTTTTCTTTTTGTGGTCCTTCAGAACCCATGAAAGCGTGTGTCGATATCGGTGGAACCCGGGTCGCCGTAGGTCTGGTCCATGAGCATGTGCCGGGCGGCCTCGTCGCGCGGCGCAGCGAAGCGACCGCCACGTCGGGCAGCCCCGATGCGGTGGTGCTGCAGGTGATGCGCATGGTCGAACAGGCCAGCGCCGAGGCGGGGGTGGATGCGAACGAAGTCAACGAGCTGGGAGTGGCCGCGCCAGGGCCGTTCCTGCTCAGGGAGGGACTCGTCGAACTCACCACGCCTCACATCTGCGGCGGTCTGGCCGGCCTGAGCCGGGGTTTGCCGAACGGCTGGCTGAGTGCCCCGAGCAAAGCGCCGCTGCGCCGGCGCTTTGGCCGGGTCCGGGTGGAAAACGTGGGTGTGGCGGCGCTGGAGGCCGAGCGGCGTTGGGGAGCGCTGCAAGGTTTCGCGCACTGTGCCCACGTGAGCCGGGGTGCCGGCATCGGTGTCGGGCTGTGTGTGGACGGGCGTGTGCTGCGTGGCAAGAACCGCAATGCAGCACACGCGGGCCACAGCTTCGTGACCGACAGCAACGCAGACGCGGCCCTGTGCGGCTGCGGCAACGTGGGGGATGGGGAAAGCCTGGTGGCGGGCGATGCGATCGAGCGGCGCTTCGGCCATTCCGCCTCAACACTGTTCATGGCCGCTGCCCGCGGCGATGCCCAGGCGCTGCGCAAGGCCGATGGCCTGTGCACGGTGGTGGGCCGTTTGTTGTTCAACCTCGTCACGACGCTGGACCTGCAGGCCATCGGTCTGGGCGGCAGTGTGTTCTGGCACCACCGCCAGTTCCTGCTGCCGCGGTTGCGCGCCGCGGTCGAGGCTTGCTTGCCGTCCATGACGGCGGGCGTTCTGGTGGTGCCGGCCGGCCTGGGTGACCAGGTGACTGGCTGCGCTGCCCTGGCGTTGCTGGCGGGCACCGTTCCCGATCCGCGACCACCGCAGGCGATGCCATCGCCCCGGGCGGAGCTGGTTGCATGAATTTTGTTGGGGTGTGAGAGGGGTCGCTTTTTGGGCCGGACTTCGTGTTCGGCCCTTTTTTTTTGGGCCTTCGTTCAACGAACAGACCCGGGCGCGCCCGCTTGGCGGGTGTGCCGCCACCCTGGCTGGAGCGCCTGTTCGTGCCGAGCGACACGCACCGCTTGCTCAAGCTGCCGCTGCACATCAACGATCCGCTGTTCGCCGCGGCGGTGGCCGAAGAGGTGAGAGCGGTGCTGGTGGTGTAAGGTGGCCGCATGAGCGACGCCACCACCGATCCCATCGACCCCACCGAACAGGCCAAGGCCTTTTTCTTCGAAGGCAACGCGCTGTTCGAGTCCGGCCAGCTCGACGAGGCCGTGAGCCGCTACCAGTCCGCGCTGGCGCTGGTGCCGGGTCGGCCCTCCATCCTGGCCAACCTCGGCGTGACCCAGTGCCGCCTGGGCCAGTGGCCCGAGGCGGTGGCCACCTTGCTGCAGGCGACCCAGGCCGACCCGCAACACCGTGACGCCTGGATCGCGCTCGGCCTGTCGCAGGAAGCGTTGTCCAACTGGGCCGGTGCCGCGCACGCGCTGCAGCAGGGCGTGAAGCTGGGCGCAACGAACGCACAGATCCAGCTCTCGCTGGCCTTGTGCCTGCTGCGCCTGGACCGCCCGGCCGAGGCGCTGCAGGCGCTGGACCGCGCGCTGGAGATCGACCCCACCCTGGCCGAGGCCTGGAGCCAGCGCGGCAGCCTGCTGCGCGACACCGGCGAATACGCCGAGGCCGCGCGCTGCTTCGAGCAGGCGCTGGCCCACGGTGGCGATCAGACCCTGCACCGCTTCTACCTTGCGTCTGTGCGCGCGGGCGAGGCCACGCCGCCGCAACCGCCGCCGGCCTATGTGGAGGCGCTGTTCGACGAGTACGCCGACGACTTCCAGGCCCACCTGATCCAGCACCTGAAGTACCAGGCGCACGAGACCTTGCTCGCCCCCCTGCGCGTGGGCGGCCAGCGTTTCCCGCTGGTGCTGGATCTCGGTTGCGGCACCGGCCTGTGCGGCCAGCTGATGGCACCGCATGCCGACGCGGTGGACGGCGTGGACCTGGCCAAGGCCATGGTGGACCAGGCGCGCGCCAGCGGCGCCTACCGCCAGGTGCAGCAGGGCACCTTGCTGGACTTCCTGCGCGCCAGCCAGGCACCGGCCGACCTGGTGATCGCCGCCGACGTGTTCATCTATGTGGGTGCGCTTGAAGAGGTGTTTGCCGCCGTGCGGCAGCGCTTGCAGCCGCAGGGCGTGTTTGCCTTTTCGGTTGAACTCGCGGACCCGGGGCATGAGCTGCAGTTGCGGCCCAGCCTGCGTTACGCGCATTCCGCCGCCTACGTCGAACGCCTGGCGGCTGCACACGGCTTCAGGCTGCGTCAGACCTGGGAGGCACCGCTGCGCGAAGACCAGCAGCAACCGGTGATGGGCCTGTACGTGTTGCTGGAGCCAGCGGCGTGACCGCGCTGTTGCGCGAGGCGCGCGCCACCGACGTGGACCGCGTGTTCGAGATCCGCACCAGCGTGCGCGAGAACCACCTCTCAATGGACGAGCTGGCGGCCCTGGGCATCACGCCACAGAGCCTGCCGGCCATGCTGGAACACCCGGGCCGTGGCTGGGTGGCCGAAGTGCAGGGCGAGGTGCTGGCCTTCGCCATGGCCGATGCCGAAGAGGCCACGGTGTTTGCGATGTTCGTGGCACCCGGCCACGAGAACCGCGGCCTGGGCCGGCGGCTCATGCAGGCGGCGGAGCAATGGCTGTTTGCGCAGGGTCTGGAATCGGTCTGGCTGCTGACCGACAGCGACCGCGCGGTGCGTGCCAACGGTTTCTACCGCCACCTCGGCTGGGTGGACGATGGTGTGCAGCCCGACGAGCAGGTGCGCTTCGTCAAGTCGCGCGACGCCCTGGCCACTGCAGAACGCTGACGGCGGGCCACCGCGCCTCAGGGCGTGACGACCTTGGCCGGGCTGTACTTGAAGGTGGCGCAGATCACGCCGTGGTCGGTCGAACCATCGGCCTTGTGGTCTTCAAAGTTCAGGTGGTCGTTGTTGATCGCCAGGCCGTCGAAGATCCAGATGCGGTGGCGGCTGTTGTCGTAGAACTCCTGGCTCACCAGGATGTGGTCGAGCGATTCGCGGATGTCCTGGTGCACGTGCGTGTAGTACACGTCGCGCGTGTCGCGGTACTCCTGCAGCGTCTGCGCGGTGTAGAGCGCGGTGTCGCCGCCGCCCTTGCTCTCGCCCACCAGGTAACGCGGCTGGTCGGTCAGGATGTTGGCGGTGTTGCTGTGCTGGCCGTCGTTGATGTCGCCGAGCACGATCACCGGGGTGTTGTTGTCCTTCATCTGCTCGGTGAGCAGGAACCGCAGGGCCGCAGCCTCGGCGGTGCGCCGGATGGTGGAGAGCGCGGCGCCCAGGCCGGTGGCGTGTTTGGTGTAGAGCGTGCGGTCGGCCTTGTACCAGGCCTCGGTGAAGACCTTGGTCGGCCCCTTGGACTTGAAGTGGCACACATAGACGTGCACATCCGGCCCCGCCTCGCGCGGACGGATGGTGAAGTGCAGCACTGGGCGCGAGAAGCCTTCGATGTTGACCGCGATGCGCGGCGTCTGCGGGTCGTCGCCTCTGGACTGCAGCACGAAGCCGGGCGGAAAGCGGGCAATCCAGTCGGGTGAGCCCTGCAGCAGCCCCTTGCGCACGATGGCCGCGCAGTGGATGGCGCGGCCGTCGGCGTCGGGCGGGGCCAGCAGATCGTGGGTGTCGGCCAGGCCGGAGGCCTCGAGCACACGCGCCAGCGAGGCCGCGTGCCAGAGCTCCTGGAAACCGAACACATCGGCCTGCAACATGCGCAACTGGCGCGCGGCCCACTCGATCTTGCGGTCGTACTCGGCCTGGGGCCAGCCGTCGGCGTCGGTGTAGATGGGCAAGCCGGGCTCGTTCAGGTTGTACAGGTTGAACGAACCGATGCGGAGTTGGCGCAGGTTCATGGCAGGCTCCTGTTGAAGCAGGCCGCCACTGTGCGCCAGCGGGTGTGACATCTCAACCCCCAGGCAAGGGAATGCGTGAGGGGATGTGTGCGTGTTTGTGGGGCTCAGTCTTCGCGCTGCGCCACCCAGCAGGTGGCGCCTTGCGCGCCGTACCTTTCGGCGTGTGGCTGGTCGCGCTGCACCTCGAAGCTTTCGCCCGGGCGCAGCTGGCGCGTGAGGTCACCCACGGTGATCCACATCTCGCCACGCGTGACCATGGCACGCGCCGAGAACGGGTGCGTGTGCATGTCCAGAATGGTCAGGGGTGCCCAGTCGCGCTCGAGCACCTCGTCATAGCCCTCCATCAGCGCCTGGAGGCGAAAAGCGTTGAAGGTACCAATGTTCATGGAAGGGAGTTGTGGGCATTTGCAGCAGCGGGTCAAGCGTTGGCATGGCATCTTTTGGGTACAACAAAAGGCTGCCATCCATGCCGCACAGGTTGTTGATCCTTGAGCCCACCGGGCAACGCAGCACCCGCACCGAAGCGCAGGGGCGTGAGCTGTATGCGCGCATGCAGCGCTTTGGTGAAGACCTGCAGGCACGTGGCAAGCTGCAGGCGCTCGCCTCGCAGTCGCAGGGGGTGCGTGTGCGCACCGGTGGTGGTGGCAAGCCGCAGGTGCTCGACGGCCCTTTTGCCGAAGCCAGGGAAATGGTCGGCGGCTTTTTCCTGCTGCGTTGCGAGAGCATGGCCGAGGCGATGGCCATGCACGCCGGGCCGGCGGCCGGTCTGCTGCTGATGGCCGCGCTGCAAAAGGACAAGTCGCTGTGCCAGTACCATTGGCTGCCCAGCGTGCGCGGTGATCTGCTGGCCCGGCTCGGGCGCGATGCCGAGGCGCGTGCCGAATTCGAACGCGCCGCCAGGCTGGCCGGCAACGCGCGTGAAAAAGCATTCTTGCAGGAAAGAGCCCGGCTGCTCGCCAGCTTCAGTGAAAACCCCCCCGGGTAAAAGCCCTCATGGCGAGCGCGGCGGCGGACCGCCACACTGGGCCACACTGACCCCTTTCGCCGCCATGGACCAAGCCACGCCTCACCCTCACTTCGAGCCGTTCCGCGGCTCCAACCAGGCCCCGCTGGACCCCGAGAGCGAGGCCGACATCATCGTCATCGGCGCCGGGCCGGCCGGGCTGGCCACCGCCGCCTGCCTGGTGCAGGCCGGGCACAGCCCGCTGGTGCTGGACCGCGCCAACGACGTGGCCTCGTCCTGGCGCCACCACTACACGCGCCTGCACCTGCACACCGTCAAGACCCATTCGGCGCTGCCGGGCATGGACTTTCCCGACGACGCGCCGCGTTACGTGCCGCGCCAGGGCGTGGTGGACTACCTGGTGGCCTATGCGCGCCGGCACGGCATCGAGCCCGAGTTCGGCCAGACCGTGACCGCCATCGAGCCGCGCCAGGGGCCCGGCGCGCCGTGGCAGGTGGCGCTGGGCAACGGGCGGCTGATGTCGGCCAACCACGTGGTGGTGGCCACCGGCGCGAACCAGCGGCCGCGCATGCCCACGCTGCCGGGTGAAGACGTGTACCAGGGCCGCCTGCTGCACAGCCGCAGCTACCGCAACGCCGCGCCCTTCGCCGGCCGGCGCGTGCTGGTGGTCGGCATGGGCAACACCGGCGCCGAAATCGCGCTCGATCTGGTGGAAAACGGCGTGCGCGCGGCGCTGTCGGTGCGCTCGCCGGTCAACATCGTGCACCGCGAGGTGATGGGCCGGCCCAGCCAGCTCTCCAGCATCCAGCTGAGCAAGCTGCCCACGCCGCTGGGCGATGCCCTGGCCACGCTGTTGCGCAACCTCACGGTGGGCGACCTGCGCCGCCACGGCTTGCGCACCCCGGCGATCTCGCCGCTGCGCCAGCTGCGCGAGCAGGGCAAGACACCGGTGATCGACGTCGGCACCCTGCACCGCATCGTCAGTGGCGACATCCATGTCTATCCGGGTGTGCAGACCCTCACCTCGGGCGGTGTGCGCTTCACCGACGGCACGGTGCACCCCTTCGACGCCGTGCTGCTGGCCACCGGCTACGACGCCGCACTGAGCGAGCTGTTCCCGTACACGCCCTTGCCGCTGGACGGCACGGGCCTGCCCACCACGCTCAGCGGCGAAGGCCCGCTCGAAGGCCTGCACTTCGTCGGCTTCGACATGCGCCAGCCCGGCGGCCTGCTGCGCACCATTGCCCAGCAGGCACCACGGGTGGCCGAACGCATCGGCCAGCGGCAGTCCCGCGCAGCGCGAGGGCAGCGCAGTGTCTGAGGCCGCGCACCTGCAACTGGCCATCGGCACGCGCCAGACCCGCATCACCGACAGCGGCAGTGGCCGCAGCTGGGTGTTGGGCATCGGCACCGAGGCGCTGGGCAACGGCCCGTTCCACCACGAGCCGCCCACGCCGCTGGAGATCGAACACGCGATCGAACACGTGGAGGACGCGGTGATGCCGCTGCTGCGCGAATTGCCATCCCCCATGCCCTGGGTCAGCAGCGATGCCGCCTCGTGGCAGCTGCACAACCTGCTGCCGCGCGGCGCGGCCACCGGGCCGGCGCTGCTGTCCATCGACGCGGTGGAAGACCTCTTCAACCAGCTGGCGGCGTTGTCGCTCGGCCGCCCCACCGCGTCGTCGGGCCTGCCCCTGCAGGCGAGCTTCATGGCCCATGTGCTGATCCTGCGCGAGGCCATGCACCACCTGCGTTTCACTTCCCTCGGCTTGATCGCCGATTCCGATTCCGATTCCGATTCCGATTCCGATTGAGAGAGACTGCCGCATGCCCAGCACCGCCACCCTTGAGCGTTTCATCGAACTGGTCGAGAGCAATGCACACGACCAGGCCATCGAAGCCTTTTACGCACCGCATGCCTCGATGCAGGAGAACCAGGATGCTCCGCGCGTCGGCCGCGAGCAGCTGCTGGCCCACGAGCGCGCGGTGATGGCGCGCGCCACCTCCATCCGCTCGCAGTGCGTGCGCCCGGTGTTCGTGAACGGCGACCAGGTGGTGTTGCGCTGGCGTTTCCGCTTCGTGTGGCACGACGATTCGGTGACCGAGCTGGAAGAACTCGCGCATCAACATTGGGAGGGCGAGCAGATCGTGCAGGAACAGTTCTTCTACGACCCGGCGCAACTGACCCCACAACCACCACCCGGAGCGGCGACATGAGCCTGGAAGAGCGCGACGACCCGCCGGTGAGCGAGTACCTCGTGATCTCGCGCGGCCAGTGGGATGCCGACAAGTCGCCGGAAGAAATCCAGGCGTCGATCGACGCGTTCTACCGCTGGTACAGCAATCTGGTGGAGCACGGCGTGATGCGCACCGGGCAGCGCCTGGAGCCCGAAGGCAAACGTGTTTCGCGCGAACGCATCCTGGACGGCCCGTTCACCGAGGCCAAGGAAGTCATCGGCGGCTTCTGGTTCGTGCGCGCGCGCAGCCTGACCGAAGCCGCGAGCCTGATGGCCGACAACCCCTGCCTGGCCTGCGGCCTGGAGTACGACGTGCGGCCCCTCGCGCAGAACCGCTGCAACGCCTTCGAGCGGACTTGCGAAACGCCTGAGCGCCCGGCCAATGACCGGGTCTGAGAAACGCACCCCGGCCCGGCGCGCCCGGTGGTGGGCTGCGGGCCTGCTCGCACTGTCCGGCGTGTGCGCCCACGCCGCCGGCTTCGACCGTCTTCTCGTGCCCGCCAACGGTACCGAACCCGGCATCGAGGCCCTGGTCTGGAGCCCCTGCGCCACTGCGGCCGAGCCCACCGCGCTCGGGCCCTATGTGGTGCAGGGCATGCGCCGCTGCCCGGTGGCGGGTGAGGCGCTGCCGCTGGTGGTGATCTCGCACGGGCAGGGCGGTGACTCGCTCGGCCACCACGACACCGCCACCGCGCTCGCCGACGCCGGCTTCGTGGTGGTGAGCCTGAACCATCCCGGAGACAGCTTCGGCGACGACGGCGCGGCCGGCCACTGGCGCATCTTTGAATCCCGCCCGCGCGATGTGAGCCGGGTGATCTCCTTCATGCAGGAAGACTGGCCGCAGCGCCGGCAGTTGAAGTCTCAAGCCATTGGCGTGTTCGGTTTTTCACGCGGTGGCTACACCGCGCTGGCCCTGGTGGGCGCGGTGCCCAGCGCCGCCGCGGCCAGCGCGCGCTTCTGCCCGCGTGGCGCGGCACCGGACGCCTGGCCCATCTGCCGCGAACTGGGCGCCAGCCCGCCCGCGCTGCGGCCACTCGCCGACCCACGCGTGCGCGCGGCGGTGGTGGTGGACCCGCTGAACCTGTTTGACGCCGCGGGCCTGAAACCGGTGCGCGCGCCAGTGCAACTCTGGGCCTCGGCCCTGGGTGGTGACGGTGTCGAGCCTGCGCACGTGGAGGCCATCCGCAAGGCGCTGCCGAAGCAGAGCATCGACCACCAGGTGGCGGACGGCGCAGGGCACTTTGTGTTTCTCGCGCCGTGCACCGCGGCCCTGCGCAACTTGGTGCCCCAGATCTGCGAAGACCCGCAGGGCGTCAACCGCGACGCGCTGCACCGACGCATGAACGCGGCGGCGGTGGCGTTCTTCCGCCAGCACCTGCGCTGAGCCGGGCGGCGCCGCCGCGCGCCTTCACACCCCACACAACTTCGAGGCCACGAGCAGCACGCAGGTGGTGATTGCGTGGCCCGGATATTGCAATCCAGCGAGCGCGTTCCGAGGCCTGGCCTTTGTGCACCGCCATGGTTCGGCCCGGCGTTGCGCGAGGCGATGGCCGAAGAGCGACCGCCCCCGGCGGTGTTCCAACAACAACCATTCCCTCTCGACTGGAGTTTCCTTGATGAAAAAAACATTCACTCGCAGCCTGTTGGCTGCCGCGGTGCTGGGTTCGGCCGCCGTTGGCGCGCAGGCGCAGAGCACGGTGCAGGTCTATGGCCTGATCGACATGAGCGTGGGCTCGACCAAGGCGCCCGGCGGCACCTCGGTCACCGGTGTGGACAGCGGCAGGATGAGCACCAGCTTCTACGGTTTCAGCGGCAGCGAAGACCTGGGCAGCGGCCTGTCGGCGCAGTTCAAGATCGAAGGCTTCTTCCGCGGCGATACCGGTGAACAGGCCCGTTTCAATGGTGACGCGCAGTTCTCGCGCACCGCCTCGGTGGGCCTGTCGCACAAGGACTTCGGTTCCATCAACTTCGGCCGCACGACCACGCAGCTGTTCATCTCCACGCTGATGTTCAACGCCTTCGGCGACTCCTTCGGTTATTCGCCTGCCACTCGCCACTACTTCGCGTCGGGCGCGGGTTCGGTCACCGGTGACAGTGGCTGGAACGACTCCGTGTCCTATGCCAGCCCGACGCTGGGCGGCTTCCGCTTCGGCACCTCGATCGCCACCAAAGAGAGCGCCGCCGGCGTCGGCAATGGCGGCAACTGGAGCGTGGGCGTGAGCTACAGCGGCGGTCCGCTGGCGGCCAGCCTGGTGTACCAGAACGTGAAGAAGGACGCCGCAGCACCACTGGCCGACACCGAGACCACCCAGTTGGGTGCCTCTTACGACTTCACGGTTGCCAAGGCCTTCCTGCAATACGGCCAGGTGAAGAACACCACCACGCTGATCAAGACCGACATCGTCGGCGCAGGTGTGCGCGTGCCGCTGGGCGCGGGCGCCGTGATCGCGCAGTACGGCTCCATGGACCTGAACGTGGGCGCCGACCGCGACACCGTGTCGCTGGGTTACGTGCACAACCTTTCGCGCCGCACCGACGTGTACGCGGTGTTCATGCACGACAAGCTCGAAGGCCTGTCCGCTGGCCGCAGCTACTCGGTGGGCATCCGCCACCGCTTCTGAACGCCTTGCTGTCTGCCAGAACCCTGTCCTTCCGGACAGGGTTTTTTATTTCGTGGGTTCTGCGCAGCGGTGTGGCGCTGTGGAGGTGGTGGGCCCCGGGGGAAGTTCTATCGGGCCGAGCCCAGCGCAGAGATCAGTTGCGCGCTGGTGGCCGTCCAGCCGACGATGGCGCCTTGCGCCCGGACCATCTCCACGGCCGCCGCCTTGAATTGCGGGAAGTAGCTCTCGGTGCAGTCTTCCAGCAGCAGGCAGTCGTAGCCGCGGTCGTTGGCTTCGCGCATGCTGGTCTGCACGCAGACCTCGGTGGTCACGCCCATGAAGATCAGGTGCGTGATGCCGGCTTGTTTCAACTGCGCATGCAGCGAGGTGCCGTAGAACATGCCCTTGCCCGGCTTGTCGATCACGGTCTCGCCGGCCACCGGTGCGAGTGCGGGAATGATCTGGTTGCCCGGCTCGCCGGCCACCAGGATGCGGCCCATGGGACCGACGTCGCCGATGCGCAGGCTGGGCTTGCCGCGCAGGCGCTTGGCCGGTGGGCAGTCGGAGAGATCGGGTGCATGCGCCTCGCGCGTGTGCACCACCATGCCGCCCGCGCGGCGCCATGCCCCCAGCGCGGCCTGGCACGCCGGCACGATGGCCGCGAGCAGCGCCACGTCATTGCCCAGGGACTCACCGAACCCGCCGGGTTCGATGAAGTCGCGCTGCATGTCGATGATGACCAGCGCGGTGTGCGCCAGGTCGAATTCGTAGGGGAAGGGCAGGGCAGGGAGTTGCATTGCAGACCTCAGGCCATCAGGCTCACGTGGGCGGCCACCACGCGCCAGCCTTCGGTGGTGCGCACCCAGGTCTGGCTCTGGCGCCCGACGCGGTCGCTGCCGGCACGGTGGAACTCGGTGTTGGCGGTCGCGAAGTCGCGGCCGAAGGTGGTGATGACGGTACGGCCCAGCGTGCGTGCCAGGCCCGCCGAGGGGCGGCCGGCGCGGAAGGCGCGGATCTCGTCGAAGCCGTAGAGGTTTTCGGTGGCGCCGTAGCGCAGTGTGTGCGGGCTGTTCCAGAACAACTCGTCGAGCACGGCCACGTCGTTGGTCACCAGGGCCACTTCGTAGCGTTCGAACGCGGCGGTCACATCGGCCAGCACGTCGGGCAGGTTCACGTCGATCACAGCGCGGGTTCCCTCAGGTGTGCCACGCCGGCCTGCGCCAGCGCCCAGCCCGCGCGCAAAGCGAGGTCTTCGCGCCAGGGCGCCGCGATGATCTGCACGCCGATGGGCAGGCCGTCGGTGCCATCGGGCCACATCGGTGCGGCCACCACCGGGCAGCCCGCGAACGAGATCGGTTGTGTGAGCAGGCCGATGGACGCGCGCGAGGGCAAAGCCTGGCCGTTGATGTGGATCCACTCGGCGCCGATGGCGGGCGCGGCCACCGGCGTGGCGGGCGCGAGCAGCACGTCCCAGTCACGGAACAGCGCGTTGACCTTGTCGCGGTAGACGCGGCGGAACCGTTGTGCGCGCACGTACCAGGCGGCGGGCTGCAAGGCGCCTGCGATGAAGCGGTCCACCGAGAGCGGCTCGAAATCGGCGGCCCGGGTGCGCAGGTGTTGCAGGTGCAATGCTCCGCCCTCGCTCGCACTGGTGATGAAAGCGGCGGCGCGGGCCTGTGCGGCGTCGGGCCATTCCACCGTGGCGCTGGCGCCGAGTGCGGCGGCGGCCTGCGCCACCGCGGCCCGCGCCGGCGCGCTGGCGTTTTCCATGAAGTAGCCGTCGAGCAGGCCCACGCGCAGGCCATGCACACCCTGCGGCAGCGAACGCACCGCCGGTTGCACGGCGGTGGCGAAGCAGCCCGGGTCCAGCGGGTCGGGGCCTTGCAGGGCGTCGTAGGCCAGGGCCAGCCCGTCGAGGTCGCTGGCAAAGGGGCCGACGTGGTCGATGCTGGCAACGAAGGGAAAGCTGCCGCGCCGCGAGAGCCGCCCGAAGGTGGGCTTCAAGCCCCACACGCCGCAGAAGGACGAGGGCACGCGGATCGAACCGTTGGTGTCCGAACCCAGCGTGAGCGGCACCTGGCCCGCCGCCACCGCTGCGCCAGATCCGCCCGAAGATCCGCCGGCCACGTGGCCGAGCCGGTGCGGGTTGTGGCAGGGGCCGTAGTGCGTGTTCTCGGTGGTGAAGCCGTAGGCGTACTCGTCCATGTTGAGCGAGCCGACCAGCACCGCACCGGCGGCCTGCAGGCGCTGCACCAGCACGGCGTCGGCGCTGGCCGGTGGGTTGCTGCGGTTCACCCTGGAGCCGGCCAGCGTCACTTCGCCTTCGATGTCGAACAGGTTCTTCACCGCGAACGGCACACCGGCCAGGGGCCCGAGCGGTTCGCCGCGCGCGCGTTGTGCGTCGATGCGGTTGGCCTGCGCACGCGCGGCCTCGAAGCGCCTGCCGGTGAAGGCGTTGATGCGCGCGTCGGTGGCTTCAATGCGGGCGATGCAGACTTCCAGCACATCGGCCGCAGTTTGCTGGCCGCTGGCCAAGGCCTGCGCGGTCTGGCTGAGGTTGGGGAGCATGGGCATGTCAGTCGGGAGCCTGGATGAAAGGGGCGGGGCGGTAGATCTCGGCGGGCTCGTCTTCGTCGTGCAGCGGAAAGGCGTCGAGCAACGCGGCCATGGCAGCGGTGCGCTGCAGGTGCGTGGCCACGCGTTCGGCCTGCGCCGCGTCCAGCGGGATGCCGACCATGCGTGCGTTGGCGGTCACGCAGTTCAGTACGTCTTGTGCTTGCATTCAATGGCCTTTGTAGGGTTGGGTGAGCGCGGCCGGGGCGATCTGCCGGCCGACGAGTCCGCCGACCGCGAGCAGGGCGAGCACGTAGGGCAGCATGATCAGCAGCGCATTGGGAATGTGCACGCCCATGGCGGGCAACTGGAACTGCAGGGCGGTGGCGGCGCCGAACAGCACACAGGCCAGCAGCATCCGGCCCAGCCGCCAGTTGCCGAAGATCACCGCCGCAATGGCCAGGTAGCCAGCGCCGCTGGTCATGCCCTCGGTGAAGGTGTGGATGTCGCCAATGGACAGGAAGCAGCCCGCCAGGGCCGACATGAAGCCCGTGAACAGCACCGCTCCATAGCGGATGCGGTTCACCGCCAGGCCCGAGTTCGCGGCCGCCTGCGGTGCCGTTCCGGCGGCGTGCACGGTCAGGCCCAGCGAGGTGGATCGCATGACCCAGGCCACGACCACGATCAGCACCAGCGCGGCATAGAGCAGCCAGGTCTGGTGGAACACGTGCTCGCCCACCACCGGCAGGTCGGCCAGACCGGGCGGCGCCCACTTGTCCAGGCCGGGAATCTCGGCGCGCGAACGGCTGCCGAACAGTGCGCGGTAGCCGAGCGTGGTGGCGCCGAGCACCAGGATGTTGATGCCGATGCCGGTGACGATCTGGTTGGCGCGCAACGTGATGCTGAGGAAGGCCTGCAGCCAGGCCACGGGCAGCACGCACAGCACGCCCAGCGCGAGGCCCATCACCGGCGAGCCCGTGGCCCAGGAACCCACGGCGCCCGCGAAGGCACCGGTGAGCATCATCCCTTCCACGCTCATGTTGAGCACGCCGGCGCGTTCGCTCACCAGCTCGCCGGTGGCGGCGAGCAGCAGCGGCGCCGCCAGGCGGATGGTGGAGCCGACGAAGACGGCGGCGAGTTCGGGTTCGATCATGCGGAGCGCCCTTCCATGCGTTGAATGGTCAGCGCGGCACCGGCCAGCGTGACGATGATCAGGCCCTGGATCACCACGACCAATGCGGTGGGCACCTGCGCCACCATCTCCATGTTGATGCCGCCCGAGCGCAGGAAGCCGAACAGCAACGAGCCCGCGATCACGCCGGTGACGGAGCCGCGCGCCAGCAGGCCCACCACAAGCCCGTCGAAGCCGTAGCCCGACGAGAACCCGGCCTTGAGCGTGTACTGCTCACCCTGCAGCATGCAGGCACCGGCCAGCCCGCCCAGCGCGCCTGCGGCGCACAGCACACCGATGCTGAGGCGGTCGATCGCCATGCCGGCGCGCCGCGCCGCGCGCGGGTTGAGCCCGGCGGCGCGCAGCTTGAGGCCCAGCACGGTCAGGCCGAGCACGGCGGCGACCACCACGGCCAGCACCAGCCCGATGGGCAGGCCGGCGTGCAGTGGCACCGAGGCGTCACCCAGCAGCAGCGGCAACTGCGTGGCGGCGGGGATTTCCAGCGACTCCGGCAGCGTGGCCGAGGTGGTCATCGGCCGGCGCAGCAGGTTCTCGGACTGCACGCTGCCGTAGACCATCCAGATTGCGATGAACGACAGCAGCAGCGTGGCGATCACCTCGTTCGTGCCGGCCTTGACCTTGAGCACGCCGGCGATGCCGCCCCAGAAGGCACCCGCCAGGCAGGCTCCGAGCATCGGCACGATGAAGGCCAGACCGAAAGGCAGCGAGGCCACGGGCGGCCAGAGGCACAGCGCGGTGGCGGCGATGCCACCCACGGCGATCTGGCCTTCGCCACCCACGTTGGTGAGGCTGGCGCGTTCGGCGAGCACGAAGCCCAGACCCACCAGCATGAGCACCAGCGCGCGGTTGATCGAGGCGGCCAGCGCGTAGGGCGACCCCCAGGCGCCGTCGGCGAAGGCCGCAATGGCTTCGCTCACGGGCACGCCCATCAGCGCCACCATGGCCGTGCCCACGGCCAGCGAACCGGCCACCGCGGCGAGTGACACCCACAGCGCGGGACCGGGCTGCAGGTTTTTCCAAGACAGCGGCAAAGCGCTCATGCTGTGTGCTCCTGTTGACCGGCCATCCAGGCACCGATGCGTTGGCGTTCGTTGTGATCGGCCCGGCAGATGCCCATGATCCGGCCGCGGTACAGCACGACCACGCGGTGTGCCACGGACAGCAGTTCATCGAGCTCGGACGAGATCAGCAGCACGCCGACGCCTCGCGCGGCGGCCGAACGGATGTGGTTGTAGATGGCTTCGACCGCGCCCACGTCCAGGCCGCGCGTGGGCTGTGCGGCGAGCAGGAAACGCAAGGGGTCGAGGGTGAGTTCGCGCGCCAGCACGGCCTTCTGCTGGTTGCCTCCGGAGAGGCCGCCGAAGGCCACGTCGGGGCTGGCGGCGCGCACGTCGAAACGGGTCATGAGTGCCTGCGCGGCCGACTTCATCGCGGCACGGTCCAGCAGGCCGAAGCGGCGGAAGTGGTGCAGGCGGTCGAGCATGATGTTCTCCGCCACGCTCATGCCCGTGACGCAGGCCAGCGCATGCCGGTCTTCCGGCACCACGCCGCAGCCCGCCTGCGTGAGCACGCGGGGTGGGCGGCCCGTCATCTCGTTGCCGTCGAGAAAGAAGCGCCCTTCGGTGGGCGCGAGCATGCCCGAGAGCACCGCGCCCAGCTCGCTCTGGCCGTTGCCCTCCACGCCGGCCACCGCGACGATCTCGCCGGGCGCCACCATCAAGGTGAACTTGTCCAGGCGCAGCACGCCATCCGCATCGCGCACGGAGAGGCCGTCGGCCATGAGGGCCGGCTCGGGGACGGCGCTGCCCGCTTCCACGGGGGCCATCGGCACCGGCATGGCAGGCGCGGCTGCCGCGGGTTCTGCCAGGTCGCGCTGGATCATGGCGCGCACCAGCAGGTCGATCTCCTGCGTGGGTGCTTCGGAGCGTGCTGCCACACGACCACCGCGCAACACGGTGGCGCGCCGGGCCACCTGGCGGATCTCGGCCAGCTTGTGTGTCACCAGCATCACGCCGCAGCCTTGTGCCGCAACGCGCTCGCACACCGCGAGCAGGGCCGATATTTCCTCGGGCAGCAACACGGCGGTGGGCTCGTCCAGCACCAGCAGGCGGGGCTCGCGGATCAGGCATTTGACGATCTCCACGCGCTGGCGCTCGCCCACCGAGAGGTCCTGGATGAGCGCCCAGGGATCGAGTGCCAGGCCGTAGCGCTCGCGCATGGTGTCGAGCTTGGCGGCCCAGCGTTTGCGGTCGAGCACGCCACTGGCCTGGCCAAGCAGCAGGTTGTCGACCACGCTGAGGTCGGGCACCAGGCTGAAGTGCTGGTGCACCATGGCGATGCCGTGCGACAGCGCCTCGGCGGGCGAGCGTGGCCGCCAGGGCTGGCCGTTGAACACCATGGCGCCGGTGTCGGGCGCATGCACGCCGAAGACCAGGTTGCACAGCGTGGACTTGCCCGCGCCGTTTTCACCCAGCAGGCAATGCACCTCGCCCGGCCAGAGCTCGAGCGAGACGTCCTGCAGCGCCTGCAGCGTGCCGAAGCGCCTGGACAGTCCTTCGATGCGCAGCAGGGGCGCATCGTGAGGTGCCCCCATGCCGCCTGCACCGGCCACCAGATCTGGCTTGTCGCGCATCGGGGTTCAGCCTTCCAGCACCTTGATCTTGCCGCTGAGGATGTCCTTCTTGATGTCCTCGAGCTTCTTCGTCACCTCGGGCGAGGCACCGCAGACCACCATGTCGGAGGCTTGTGCGCCCATGGCCAGGCCGAAAGGCTTGTAGCCGGCTTTCCAACTGCCCTTCACGGTTTCGTCGATGGCGTACTGCACCTGGTAGCCCACGCCGGTGATGCTGTAGGCCGGGTACAGGGCGTCGGTGCCACAGCGGTTGGTGTAGCTGCCCACCACCTTGGTGCTCTTTTCCTTCGCCGCCTGCTCCATGCCGCGCAGGCCCAGGTTCAGGATGTGGTAGTGCACGTCGGCACCCTGCGCGATGGCGGCCAGCGTGGCTTCCTTGGACTTCGCCACGTTGTCGAAGTCACCGGTGTAGTTCTCGAAGTACTTGATCTTCGGGTTGATGAACTTCGCGCCGTTGCCGAATTCCTTGCCGGCGTTCACGATGGACGGAATCTCCATGCCACCCACATAACTCACCGCGCCATTCTTCGACAACATGGCCGCTGCCGCACCGGCCAGGAACGCGACCTCGGCCTGCTTCACGTCGTAGCCCGCCACGTTGGGCAGCTCCTCGCCCTTGTTGCCGCCGACGATGGAGAACTTGATGTTGGGGAAACGCTTGGCGATCTTCATCACCGCGGCCTGGGTCTGGCCGCCGACGCCGATCACCAGCTTGTTCTTGCTGGCCAGGTTGGTCAGGGCCTGCTCCATGTCGGCGTAGTTGATGTTCTCGATCATCTGCACCTTGATCTTGTCGCCATGCGCCTTCTGTGCGGCCACGAGGCCGTCGTAGCCGGATTCCATCCAGCCCTTGTCGGACTTGGAGCCCGGGATCAGGATGCCCACCGCCAACGGATCGGCGGCCTGGGCCAGCGGTGCCAGCACGCCCGCCGACAGCAGCAGCGCCGCGGTGATGCTGGAGAGTGCCAGGGTGCGGCGGGAAGGGATTCTGGATTTCATGGCATGCCTTTCGCTAGTGAGTGGGTGGAAAGTAAATAACTGATTACTTACCGACTTGTCTTGCAATAACAGTGCCAGTCAAAAATCCGCTTACATGCCCCAAGGGGGTGCGCCAATCACGGGTTCGCACCAGCCTGAGGCGATGCGGGTGAACGGCTGCACGCAACTGGAGCTTTCATGAAACGCCACCCTTACCTGCCCGATGCACGTCCGCAAGGCGCCCTTGGCCTGGGCCACCACTACTACTGGGTGGCGCGGCCCGACGAGGTGGACATGGCCACGCCGCCACCCGCGCCCGTGCGTGCCCGCATCGACGCCGCGCCGCAGAACGTGGTGCTGGACTTGCGGCGCACGGCTATCGTGGTGATCGACATGCAGAACGACTTCTGCGCTGAAGGCGGCTGGGTGGATTCGCTCGGCTTCGACCACACCGCCGACCGCGCACCGATCGCGCCGCTGCAGAAGCTGCTGCCTTCGCTGCGCCACGCGGGTGTGCCGGTGATCTGGGTCAACTGGGGCAACCGGCCCGACCTCGCCAACATGCCGCCCAACCAGATCCACCTGTACGACAACGGCGGCAAGGACATCGGCCTGGGCCACCCGCTGCCCAATGGCAAGGGCAATGTGCTGGAGAAGGATTCGTGGGCCGCGGCCGTCGTCGATGAGCTCGCCCCCTTGCCCGGCGACATCCAGGTGGACAAGTACCGCATCAGCGGCTTCTGGGACACGCCTCTGGACAGCATCCTGAAGAACCTCGGCATCAAGAGCATCCTGTTCGCGGGTTGCAACACCGACCAGTGCGTTCTGCACACCCTGACCGATGCCAACTTCCTGGGCTACGGCTGCGTGATGCTGGAAGACTGCTGCGCCACCAGCTCGCCCGCGTTCTGTGCCGAAGCCACGGTGTGGAACGTCAAGAAGTGCTTCGGCTTCGTCACCGGATCGCAGCAGGTGCTCGACGCGCTGCCCGCTGCATGACCGTGCCGGCGTGCTCATCGGGTGCCTTCGTGCCCGGCCCGGTGTGTGAACGCGGCCCCACCGGCAGCGGCGCGCTCGGCGGCGTGCGCCTGGCGGTGAAGGACCTGATCGATGTGCAGGGCGCGGCCACCGGCGCGGGCAACCCGGACTGGGCCGCCAGCCACCCGGCGGCCGCAACGGCCGATGCCGCTTGTGTGGCGGCCTTGCGCGCGGCCGGCGCGCGCGTGGTGGGAAAGACCATCACCGACGAACTCGCCTTCAGCCTCGAAGGCGAGAACGCCTTCCACGGCACACCGCGCCATCCCGTGCAGGCAGACCGCCTGCCCGGTGGCTCCTCCAGCGGCTCGGTGGTGGCCGTGGCCTGGGGCGAGGCCGACGTGGCGCTGGGCACCGACACCGGTGGCTCGGTGCGTGTGCCGGCTTCGTTCTGCGGCGTGGCTGCCATGCGTCCCACCCATGGCCGCGTGCCGTTGGCCGGTGTGCTGCCGTTCGCGCCGAGTTACGACACCGTGGGCTGGTTCGCACGCGACGCGGCCTTGTTGCGCAGCGCAGGCCACGCGCTGCTGGGCCGCACGGCGGCAAGCGGCCGTTCGCCGCTGCGCCTGTGCATTGCCGAAGACGCCGTTGCCCTGGCAGACGCGCCGGTGCGCGAAGCCCTGCACGGCTGGGCGCAACGGGCCGGCATCCATGAAACCCGCCAGGCCTTCACGGGCGAATGGGCCACCTGGGCGCAGGCCTATGCCGAGTTGCAAGGCCACGAGATCGCGGCGCAGCTGGGCCCCTGGATCCGGCAGACGCGCCCCACGTTCGGTGCGGCCATCGCGCCGCGCTTTCAGCAGGCGCTCGCACTCGACACCGCGCAGCGGCCACGCTGGCAGGCCTGGCGCGTGCAGGCGGCGCAGCGGCTGGTGCAGCAGCTGGGTGCCGACGAAGCCTGGCTGGTGCCCGCGGCGCCCTGCGTGGCCCTCCAGAAGAGCGCCGATGCCGACGAGCGCGCGTTTTTCTACAGCCGCGCGCTGGCCCTCGGTTCTCTCGCGGGCCACGCGGGCCTGCCCCAGGTGGTGCTGCCGCTGGCCAGTGCACAAGGGCTGCCGGTCGGCATATCCTTCATCGCGGCGCCCGGGCAGGACGAACGCCTGCTCGACCTCGCCATGGCATTCTCTGAAAACGGGAGAACCTCTTGACACGTGCTTCACCAGCCCCCCGACCCGCGCCCGTTCCCGAGGCCGATCCTGAGATGGAAACGCCCGCGCGCCGCGACCCCGCGCGCACACGCGCCCGGTTGCTGGACGCCGCCGTGGACGAGTTCGCCGACCACGGTTTCAGCGGTGCCCGCACCGACCGCATCGCGCGCCAGGCGGGCACCAACATCCGCATGCTCTACCACTACTTCGGCAGCAAGGACGACCTCTACGTCGCCGTGCTCGAAGCCGTGCTGGCCGACCTGCGCCACGACGAACTGCAGCACGACATCGGCACCCTGTCGCCGCTGGAAGGCCTGCTGTGCATCTTCGACTTTGTGGAAAGCCACTTCGCCGCGCACCCGCGCCTGCGCAAGCTGCTCGCCTTCGAGAACCTCAACGAGGCGCGCCATCTGGCGTGCTCGGCGCGCATTCCGGAAATGGCTTCGCCGGTGCTCAGCCGCATCCGCAAGCTGCTGGCGCTCGGCGCCGCCAGCGGCGAGGTGCGCGCGGGTGTCGATGCCCTGCACCTCTACGTGGTCATGGTGAGCCTGTCGTACTACGGCCGCGCCCACGCCTTCACCCTCTCGCGCATCTTCCACAAAGACCTGCTGAAGCCCGCGTGGCAGAAGGCCCACCTGAACATGGCCCGGCAGATGATGGCGGCCTACCTGGCGCCGCAGTGACAGCACCCCGACTGCCACACGTCTGACACACGGCGCCGATCCAATCGGGCCATGCGCACGGTTGACCTGATCTACTTCAATGCCGGTGGTGGACACCGCGCCTCGGCCCTGGCGCTGCAGGCGGTGCTGCGCGAGCAAGCGTCGCCCTGGAACGCGCGCCTGGTCAACCTGTTCGAGGTGATCGACCCCAAGGCCAAGTTCCTGCAGATGACCGGCAGCGCGCCGGAAGACTGGTACAACCGCCGCCTCGCGCGTGGTTGGACGGTGGGCATGGCGCAGGAGCTCAAGCTGCTGCAGGGCCTGATCCGGCTCGCCCACCCCATGCTGGTGCGCCAGCTGCAGCAGCACTGGCTGCGCACCGAACCCGACATGGTGGTCTCGCTGGTGCCCAACTTCAACCGCGCCATGTACCAGGGCCTGGCCTCGGCCCTGCCGGGTGTGCCCTACGCCACGGTGCTGACCGACCTGGCCGATGTGCCACCGCATTTCTGGATCGAGCCCGGCCAGCCGCAGCACTTCATCTGCGGCACGCCGCGCGCGGTGGGCCAGGCCTGGGCCATGGGCCACCCGCCCGAACGTGTGCACGCCACCTCGGGCATGATCATCCGGCCCGACTTTTACCAACCGGTGCGCCAGGACCGCGAGGCCGAACTGCGCCGCCTCGGGCTCGACCCGGCGCGCCCCACCGGCATCGTGATGTTCGGCGGCCACGGCTCCAAGGCCATGCTCGGCATCGCCGAACGCCTGGCCGACAGCACGCAGCTCATTCTGGTGTGCGGCCACAACCGGCGCCTGGCCGCCCAGTTGCTGGCCATGCCGCGTGGCGCGCCGCGCCTGGTGGTGGGTTTCAGCAACGAGGTGTCGCGCTACATGCAGCTGGCCGATTTCTTCATCGGCAAGCCCGGGCCGGGCAGCGTGAGCGAAGCGGTGCAGCAGGGCCTGCCGGTGATCGTGGTGGACAACGCCTGGACCATGCCGCAGGAGCGCTACAACGCGCAGTGGGTGCGCGAGAACGGCCTGGGCGTGGTGGCGCCGAGCTTTCGCCGCATCGACCGCGCGGTGGCCCTGCTGCTGGCCAACCTGGAGAGCCACCGCACCCATGTGCGCGGCATGGACAACCGCGCCCTGTTCGAGATTCCGCAACTGCTCGACCGCATCCTGGCGCAGTCGCAGAGCGTGCCGCAGGCCGACGCGCTGCCGTCGTTCTAGCGCCGCGCGCCGCGCCGGGCCGGTGCCGCCCCGCTGTCCAGCGGGTGACAGGCATCAGGGTATTTATGGAAAGCACTTGCTTGTTGAAAATTCAGGCGGCTGCTATCGTGCCTTGCATGAGCCTGGCCGACACCGAACTTTCCACCGCCCCGCCGCAGGCCTCGCGCCGCCCGCGTGGCCGCCCCCGCAAGACCGCCGACGAACGCGACGACGGCAACCGCCGCCAGGAGCTGATCACCGGCGCCGCGCGCCTGTTCCGCCAGCAGGGCTTTGCCGCCACCACCACGCGCGACATCGCCGCCGCCGTCGGCATGCGCTCGGGTTCACCCTTCTACCACTTCGAAAGCAAGGAGGCGCTGCTGGCCGCGGTGATGCTCGAAGGCATGCAGGGCGCGCTGCAGCGCCAGCAGGCCGCGCTGGCGCGGCTGGCGCCGGGCGTGACGCAGCGCGAACGCCTGCGCGCGCTGGTGCGCAACCACTTCGATGTGCTGCTCGGGCCCGACAGCGACTTCATCCCCGTGATGCTGTACGAATGGCGCTCGCTCAGCACCGCGCAGCGCAGCGACGTGAACCGCCTGAAAGACCGCTACGAGGCCGAGTGGGTGCCGGTGTTCGAGGCCCTGCACGCCAGCGGTGAACTGGGTGGCCAGCCGGTGCTGGCGCGGCTGATGATCTTCGGCGCGCTCAACTGGTCGGCCCAGTGGTACCTGCCCCCCTCGGGCCGCAGCGCCAGGACACGCGCGCGCGCCACGCTCGACGAACTCACCGAATCCGCCTTGGCCTTGTTTCTGAAGGAGCCGGCATGAGCCACAACCACCACGACGCACCGCGTTACCGCTCTGCCTTCGCCCCCGACCTGCTGCACGGCCGGGTGGTGGTGGTCACGGGCGGGGGCTCGGGCATCGGCCGCTGCACCGCGCACGAACTGGCCAGCCTCGGAGCCCATGTGGTGCTGATCGGGCGCAACCTGCAGAAGCTGCAGGACACGGCCGGTGAAATCGTGGCCGACGGCGGCCGCGTGAGCTTCCACCCCTGCGACATCCGGCAGGAAGACACGGTGCGCAGCGTGGTCACCGCCATCGTGGTGGCGCACGGCCGCATCGACGGCCTGGTGAACAACGCCGGCGGCCAGTACATCACGCCGCTGGAACAGATCAGCGCCAAGGGCTGGCAGGCGGTGCTCGACACCAACCTCACCGGCGGCTTCCTGTTCGCGCGCGAGTGTTACCTGCAGAGCATGCAGGCGCAGGGCGGCGCCATCGTCAACATCGTGGCCGACATGTGGGGCTCCATGCCCGGCATGGGCCACAGCGGTGCGGCACGCGCCGGCATGGTGAGCTTCACCGAAACCGCGGCGATGGAATGGGCCATGAGCGGTGTGCGCGTGAACGCGGTGGCGCCGGGCTACATCGCCTCGCACGGCATGGACCACTACCCGCCCGAGGCCGGCCCCATGTTGCGCGAGATGCGCGCAACGGTGCCCGCCGGGCGCTTCGGCAACGAGGCCGAAACCTCGGCTGCCATCGTCTTCCTGCTCTCGCCCGCCGCCAGCTTCATCAGCGGCACGGTGCTGCGCGTGGACGGCGCGCGGCCGCAAGTGCGCATGGGCTGGGGCCAGGTGGCCGCGCCCAGGGAGGCCCAGGGCCGCGATGCGGTCAAGCCGTTTGACGGTTTCCACCGCTACGTCGTACCAAAGGTGTTCCAGGATGTTTGAGTCGTCGTTCAACCCCCAGAGCGCCTTGGCCCTGCAGCGGCGCGAGGCCATGCTGGCGCGTGTGGCGCAGCTGCGCGCACTCGAAGAACGCAGCGCCCAGACATCGGCGAAGTCCAGGCCGGTGTTCGACAAACGCGGCCAGCTGCTGCCGCGCGAACGCGTGGCCCTGCTGCTCGATCCCGGTGCGCCCTATGTGCCGCTGTGCTCGCTGGCCGGGTACCTGCAAGACCACAAGGACCCGGCCCGCTCCGTGCCCGGTGGCGGCATGGTGGCCGGCATGGGCTTCATCGGCGGTGTGCGCTGCATGGTGGTGGCGAGCGATTCCGGCATCGAGGCCGGCGCGATCCAGGCACGTGGGCTGGAGAAGATCCTGCGCGTGCAGGAGATCGCGCTGGAGAACAAACTGCCCTTCGTGCACCTGGTGGAGAGCGCGGGCGCCAACCTCACGCAGTACCGGGTGGAAGGTTTCGTGCTCGGCGGCTCCCTGTTCCGCAACCTGGCGCGGCTGTCGGCGGCGGGCATTCCGGTGATCACCGTGCAGCACGGCTCGGGCACGGCCGGTGGTGCCTACATGCCGGGCCTGAGCGACATCGTCATCATGGTGCGTGGCCGCTCGCGCGCCTTTCTGGCCGGGCCGCCGCTGCTGATGGCGGCCACGGGCGAGGTGGCGACGGAAGAAGAACTGGGCGGCGCAGAAATGCACACCGGCCTCTCCGGTCTGGGTGAACACCTGGCCGAAGACGACCGCCAGGCGCTGGGCATCGCGCGCGACGTGGTGCGGCGCACCGGCTGGCAAACCGCTGCCTCTGCGGCGGCGCTGGCCGCAGCGGCACCGCGCTTCGAGCGCGACGAACTGCTGGCCCTGATGCCGGCCCACCATCGCGAGCCGGTGGACATGCGCGAGGTGATGGCGCGCATCGTCGATGGCTCCGAGCTGCTGGAGTTCAAGGCGCTGTATGGCGCGGCCACGCTGTGCGTGCAGGTGCACATTGGCGGCCATGCGGTGGGGATCATCAGCAACAACGGCCCGATCGACGTGGCCGGCGCCAACAAGGCCACGCACTTCATCCACTGGATGTGCCAGCTCGGCCACCCCATCGTTTACCTGCAGAACACCACCGGCTACATGGTGGGCAAGGACAGCGAGCAGGGCGGCATGATCAAACACGGCAGCAAGATGATCCAGGCCGTGACCAACGCCAGCGTGCCGCAGATCACCATCCAGTGCGGCGCCTCGTTTGGTGCCGGCAACTACGGCATGTGCGGGCGTGGTTATGCGCCGCGTTTCCTGTTCAGCTGGCCGCAGGCGAAGACGGCGGTGATGGGCGGCGAGCAGGCCGCACGCACCATGCAGATCGTGGCCGAGGCCGGCATGGCGCGCAAGGGCATCACGCCCGACCCGGCGCAGATGCAGGCGCAGTTCGACCAGATCGTCAACGTGTTCGAGAGCCAGGCCGACGCCTTCTACACCAGCGGCCTGGTGCTCGACGATGGCGTGATCGACCCGCGCGACACGCGCGCGGTCTTGTCCTTCTGCCTCGACACCTGCGCCGAGGCGGCCACACGCACGCCGCGGCGCATGCAGTTCGGAGTGGCCCGCATGTAGGGTGACCCGTTCGGCTCCACCCTGTTCACCCGGACTGTGTGAAAGGGTTTGTCAAGCGGTTGGCGAGGGTTTCGACCAGCGCAGCCCGCTCAGAAGAGTTTTTGGATTCAACGACCAGGAGACAAACATGCAGTTCACACACGAGCACCGGGAAATTCAGAAGACGCTCAAACGGTATATCGACGAACACATCAACCCGCACGTGGACGAGTGGGAGGTGGCCGAGATGATGCCCGCGCATGACATCTTCAAGGGCCTGGGCGATCTCGGCCTGCTCGGCCTCACCAAGCCCGAGGCCTACGGCGGCGCGGGGCTCGACTATTCCTACGGCATGGCCATGGCCGA
The DNA here is from genome assembly GCF_001571225.1 of Hydrogenophaga palleronii NBRC 102513. GTDB lineage: Bacteria > Pseudomonadota > Gammaproteobacteria > Burkholderiales > Burkholderiaceae_C > Hydrogenophaga > Hydrogenophaga palleronii. The sequence goes on along the minus strand of NZ_BCTJ01000003.1, from coordinate 180,524 downwards.
GACGCTGGGCCACATCCACTGCGGCGGTGTGCCCATGGCCATTGGCGTGCAGACGGACATGGCCACGCCCGCACTGGCGCGGTTTGGCAGCGAAGAACTGAAACGCGATTTCCTCGCGCCCGCCATCGCCGGTGACACGGTGGGTTGCATCGGCGTGAGCGAGCCGGGTGCGGGCAGCGACGTGTCGGCCATCAAGAGCGTGGCGCGCAAGGACGGTGACGACTACGTCATCAGCGGCCAGAAGATGTGGATCACCAACAGCCTGCAGGCCGACTGGATGTGCATGCTGGTCAACACCAGCGACGGCCCGGCGCACAAGAACAAGAGCCTGGTGATGGTGCCGATGCGCGAGAACGGCAAGCTCGTCAAAGGCATCGAGGTGGCGCAGAAGATCAGGAAGATCGGCATGCACAGCAGCGACACCGGCCTGATCTATTTCGACGAAGTGCGCGTGCCGCAGCGGTACCTGATCGGCCAGGAAGGCGCCGGCTTCATCTACCAGATGCAGCAGTTCCAGGAAGAGCGCCTGTGGTGCGCCGCGAGCACGCTGCAAAGCCTCTCCAACTGCATCGAATGGACGGTGGAGTGGGCGCAGGAGCGCAAGCTTTTCGGCGCCAGCCTGGCCGACCAGCAGTGGGTGCAGTTCAAGCTGGCCGAACTGAAAACCGAGGTGGAGAGCCTGCGCGCACTGACCTACCTGGCGGTGGAGCGCTACGTGGCCGGCGAAGACGTGACCGAGTGGGCCACCATGGCCAAGCTGAAGGCCGGGCGCCTGAACCGCGTGGTGCCCGACACCTGCCTGCAGTTCTGGGGCGGCATGGGATTCACCTGGGAGAACAAGGTGTCGCGCATGTACCGCGACGGCCGCCTGGCCTCCATCGGCGGTGGTGCCGATGAGGTGATGCTCGGCATCCTGAGCAAGATCATGGGCATTGCCAAGAGGCCGGTGAAATAGAACCCTCCAGCGCCGCTGCGCGGCTTTCCCCTCCCCGATGGGGGACGGCGGCCGCGGCCGGCGGAGCCGGACCGGCGCCGCCCCTCGACGATCACATTGAACGCACAGAGAGGAACTTGAACCGATGAGCACTTTTCTGACCGAACGCGCGGGCGCGGTGGAGCGCTGGACCCTCAACGACCCCACCACGCGCAACGCCCTGAGCGACGCCATGGTGCTCGGCCTGTACGAGGCCTGCCTGCGCGCGCAGCAGGACGAGACCCTGCGTGTGGTCATCCTCACCGGCGCGCCGGGTGCCTTCAGTGCCGGCGGCAGCCTGGGCCGTTTCGCCAGCGCCATCGGCCAGCCGCTGCAAGCTGGCGAGGACGATCCGCTGATCGCGCTCAACCGCGTGTTCGGTGACACGCTGCACGCACTCTGTGCGTTGCCGCAACTGCTGGTGGCCGCGGTGGACGGTCCGGCCATGGGTGGCGGCTTTGGCCTGCTGTGCTGCGCCGACCACGTGATCGCCACCGAAAGCTCCAGCTTCGCCACGCCCGAGGTGACGCTGGGCCTGCCACCGGCGCAGATCGCGCCCTTCGTCTGGCAACGCCTGGGCGACGCCGCCGCGCGCCAGTGCCTGCTGCAAGGCCGCAGCTACAACGCCGAGGGCGCACGCACCCTGGGGCTGGTGGACGAGGTGGTGGCCGATGGCGCGCTCGACACCGCGCTGCGCCAGCGCGTGTTGCAGATGTGCCGCGCCGCACCGGCCGCGGTGGCCAGCACCAAACGCCTGTTGCAGCGCCTGCGCACCGATGTGCCCGACCTGCGCAGCGAAGCCGCCATCGCATTCGCCAGCGCACTGCGCAGCCCCGAAGCGGCTGGTGGCCTGGTCGCGTTCGCCAAGAAACAACCTGCGCCCTGGGCCGACACACCATGAAGCGACTGCTGATTGCCAATCGCGGGGAGATTGCCCGAAGAATCATCCGCACCGCCCACGCCATGGGCATCGAAACCGTGGCCGTGTATTCGGAACCCGACGCCCAGGCGCTGCACGTGCGCGAAGCCACCAGCGCCTATGCGCTCGGCGGCGCGTCCTCTGCCGATTCGTACTTGCGGGTCGACCGCCTGCTCGACGCCGCCGTGGCCACCAACGCCGACGCGGTGCACCCCGGCTACGGTTTCCTGAGCGAAAACGCCGACTTCGCGCAGGCCGTGATCGACGCCGGCCTGGTCTGGGTTGGCCCGCCACCTGCGGCCATCCGCGCGCTGGGCAGCAAGTCGGCCGCCAAGGCCCTGGCCATCGCGCACGGCGTTCCCTGCCTGCCGGGTTACTTCGGCGACGACCAGCGCGATCAGACCTTTGTGGCCGAAGCGCAGCGCATCGGTTTTCCGCTCATGGTGAAAGCCGTGGCCGGTGGCGGTGGCCGCGGCATGCGCCTGGTGCACGAGGCCGCCCAGCTGCTGCCCGCGCTGGCCAGCGCGCGCTCCGAAGCGCTGGCCGGTTTTGCCAATGGCGACCTGCTGATCGAACGCGCCCTGCTGCGCCCGCGCCATGTGGAGGTGCAGGTGTTTGCCGACGCGCTGGGCCACTGCGTGCACCTGGGCGAGCGCGACTGTTCGGTGCAGCGCCGGCACCAGAAGATCATCGAAGAAGCACCCAGCCCGGCGGTGTCGCCCGCGCTGCGCGCCGAGCTCGGCCGCTGCGCCGTGGCGCTGGCACAAGCGGCGGGCTACGTGGGCGTGGGCACGGTCGAGTTCCTGCTTGAAGGCAATGCGTTCTTCCTGATGGAGATGAACACCCGCCTGCAGGTGGAACACCCGGTGACCGAAGCCCTGACCGGCCTCGACCTCGTGGCGTGGCAACTGCGCGTGGCGCGCGGCGAAGCACTGCCGCTGGCGCAAGAAGCCATCACTTTCAACGGCCACGCCATCGAAGTGCGCCTGTGCGCCGAGGACGACCAACACACGCCGCACACCGGGCGCGTGCTGCGCTTCGACGAACCACCCGCCGTGCCCGGCCAGCGCTTCGACCACGCACTGGAGACCGGCAGCGAGATCACGCCGCACTACGACGCCATGCTGGGCAAGCTCATCGTGCACGCGCCCACGCGCCGCGAAGCGATCGACCGCCTGGCCCACGCGCTGGACCAGACGCGCGTGCTCGGCCTGCCCACCAACCGTGGCTTTCTGGCCGCCTGTTTGCGCCACCCGGTGTTCCATGAAGGCGGCGCGCTGATCGCCTTCCTGGCCGACGAGGGCGACGCGGTGCGCAGCATGCTGCAACCACCACCTGACGCGGTGCTGGCCGCCATCCTCGCGGCCGCCTTCCCCGCACAGGCGCCGTCCGCCAGCGCCGCCGCAGCGCTGCCGTGCCCGTTCGCGCGTCCGCTGCGCTGGGCGCACGGCGACGATACGCAACCGCCGCTGGAGATTTCGGTGCTGGAAGCTGGGCCGGGCGGTGCGCTGCGCGTGTCGTGGGGCGAGCGTTGCGTGGCCGCCCGCGTGCAGGCCGCCGGCCGCGACGGCATCGTGCGCGTGGTGGTGGACGGCGTCACCTGGCCGGTGGCTCTGGCCGCGCTCGATGGCCCTGGCCGCTGGCAGGCGCAGGCGGGTGCACACACCCTGGCGCTGACCGACCTCAGCCTGGCGCCGCGCGAACGCGCCGGTGGCGGTGCCGCCGCGCGCGAACTGCGCGCGCCCTTCAACGGCAAGCTGATCGCCGTGCACGTGGCGCCCGGCGACCACGTCACCCGGGGCAGCCCCTTGCTGGTGATCGAATCCATGAAGCTCGAACACACCCTGGCCGCCCCGCGCGACGCCACCGTCGACAGCGTGTCGGTGGTCGTGGGCCAGCAGCTGGCGCCCGGCCAGTTGCTCATTGGCTTTGCCGCGTGACCTGAACACCCCTGAATGGCGCCATGAACCCCAGTCCTGATCACGCCTTTACCGCCGAAGACCGCAGCGCCCTGGTGGACACCGTGCAGCGCTTCGCCACCCAGGCCATTGCGCCGAACGTGGCCGCCTGGGAAGACGCAGGCGAACTGCCGCGCTCACTGCACCGCCAGGCCGCCGACATCGGGCTGCTCGGCCTCGGTTACCCCGAACACCTGGGCGGCACGCCCGCGCCCTGGAGCACGCGCAACGCCATGTCGCGCACGCTGGCGCGCTATGGTGGCAGCGGCGGCGTGATGGCCAGCCTGTTCACCCACAACATCGGCCTGCCGCCCGTGCTGGCACACGGCACGCCCGAGCTGCAGCAGGAGGTGGTGCCGCCGGTGCTGCGCGGCGAGCAGATCGCCGCGCTCGGCATCACCGAAGCCGGCGGCGGCTCCGACGTGGCTGCGCTGCGCACCACCGCGCGGCTGGATGGTGATCACTACGTCATCGACGGCGAAAAAATCTTCATCACCTCCGGCATGCGCTGCGACTGGATCACGCTGGCCGTGCGCACCGGGCGCTGGCGGCATCTCGATGATCGCCGTGCCCTGCCACACGCCCGGCCTCTCGCGCACCGCGCTGAGCAAGATGGGCTGGCTGTGCTCGGACACCGCGCAACTGCGCTTCGACGGCGTGCGCGTGCCCGTGCGCTACCGCCTGGGCGCGGAGGGCGCGGGCTTTCGCATGATCATGGGCAACTTCAACGGCGAGCGCCTGGCCCTGTCTGCCATGGCACTCGGCTTTGCCGAGGCCTGCTACGACGAAGCCCTGGCCTGGGCGCGGCAACGCAACACCTTCGGCGCCGCGCTGATCGAACGCCAGGTGATCCGCCACAAACTCATGGACATGCAGATGCGCATCCAGTCCACCCAGGCCTGGCTGGAAGCGCTGGGCGCGCGCGTGGACGCGGGCGACGAAGGCACCGACTGGGTGGCCAACGTCTGCCTGCTCAAGAACCACGCCACCCAGGCCATGCAGTTCTGCGCCGACGCCGCGGTGCAGATCCTCGGCGGCATGGGCTACATGCGCGGCACCGTGAGCGAGCGCGTGTACCGCGAAGTGAAGGTGATGATGATCGGCGGCGGTGCTGAAGAAATCATGAAAGAACTCGCCGCCCGGCAATGGAACCTATGAGCAGCAAACACGCCACATCCAATACCCACCCCGCCGCCACCCCGGTGGTCTTCGAGCCCGAGTTCATCGTGCAGCTCAAAGACCTGTTTGAAGAGAAGATCGTCTTCAACAAAGTGCTGGGCCTGAAGATCCAGGACATCACCCCCGAGCGCGTGACCGGACGCATCCAGATGAAGCCCGAACTCATCGGCCACTACCAGCACGGCCGCGTGCACGGCGGCGTGGTCAGTGCCTGCCTCGACGCCCTGGGCGGCCTCGCCTGCATCGCCGCCATCGGCGCACGCCACTTGAACGAAGAGCCGCTGCAGCGCCTGCAACGCTTCAGCAAACTCGGCACCATCGACCTGCGCATCGACTACCTGCGCCCCTGCGTGGGCGTGCATTTCGACATGCACGCCGAAGTGCTGCGCCTGGGCTCCCGCGTGGCCAACACACGCATGGAGTTTCGGGGGGCGGATGGGAAGTTGCTTTGTGCGGGGGCTGGGGCTTATATCGTGTCTTGAAACTTGAAGGTAATGCTTGAGTTCACAGCCGAGTTCGAGATAGCTATTTCGCTGCGTAGGTTCGCAGATCCTCTGCACTTATCGAGTTCGCTGGAACGAGTTGATAGTGACGCTCGTCCACGACAAAAATTTGTTCCTGTTGCAGCGTCAGTTCGAACATGACGATATGCCCCTCTTGCGTGAACTGCGCCGAAATAGCGCGGCATTTCAAGTTGGGGAAACGTTGAGCGCACCAAAGGATGTCTTGCTCAGTCTGCGTGACCCCGTGGCGATCACTACCGCCCTTTGCTTGGACGGGGATGATGTACTGGCCGCCATTTCGATCAACTCCGACGTATACCTCATCAATTTCAATCTGACCAATATCTTTGACAGTCGTGCGTAGATGGCTTTGCAAAGAGTAAGTTGTCACGCCGAGGAAGATGTCGATGAGCCTGTTGTAACGAACCTTAGCTAGCAGTGCTTGCTCATCAGTCATGGCGTACGCCACGATGATTTCGGGCGTCGCATCTGGAATTTTGACTTTCACCAACTCCTCTCGGGGGCTGATGCGCACCTTACGAATCTGCTTGAACCGGTACATCGCTTGTCCGGCGCCTCTGATAATCCATTCATAGCCTGCCTTGGCTGTGCTTGTGATTTCTTCCGGCAGATCTACGCGGTAGCGAAACGTGTAAGGGAGGTCTCCGACATTCTTTATAAGCGGCAGCTTTAGGAAAGTTGCCGCTTCGTTGATTTCCTCTCGGTTGAAATCGAAGCCGGTGGAGCCCGCTCTGTAATGCGTCTTAAAAATGTGAGCAATGATGAGCTTGTAGCGGTGGGCCGATCCGCGGGCAGGACTTGTCGAGATGTCTGTGGTCATGTCTTAGGCATGTTGAGCTTGAGACTCGGCTGTCTCTTCTGCTGTCAGGATTTCACGTGCGCGCGAGCGTTGAGCAATGGTGTTCCGTGGAACTTCAAAGTGCCGCGCCGCCTGTCCCATATCGAACTGCAGCAGCTCGGCGAGGCCGGGCTGCAATTTCTCCTGAGGCTTGCTCGGTTTAAGCCCGAGAGCCTTGAGCACTTCAGCTGCAACAGCTCTTCCGAGTAGCGGAGGAACGCTGTTTCCGATTTGACGAAACCCGTGCCATTTGGTCGAGTGAAATCGGAACCAATCTGGAAAAGAATGGAGTCTTGCTGCTTCGCGAACGGTGATCACCCGAGGCGCTGTCGGGTGAATTGGGCGTGGAGATGTAAATGCACCTCTTGCGCTGTCAGTGCCCGCTCGCAGCGTGTTGCACAACCCATCACTTGGCAACTTTCTGAACCTGCTAATGGGCTCAGTTTCCCCTGGCAGAGTTGCTCGGAACCGCTGCTTCGAGACTTGAGTATGTTCTGTGCGCAGGCTCGATGACAAGAGGTCTCGATCAAACTCGCGTCGATACCCGAAGTCCAACGGGTCTCTCTCTAGATCGCGAAGTCGGCGGCCATAAATTGACAGCGTCTCCCACTTGACGGAAACAGAGTCGCTGACCTTAAGCGTTTTGAATTTGTCGGCATCGGGCAGGTCTCCGATAGCGTCAGCGACCGTGACCGTTTGATTGAGGGGCTTGGGATATGTGGGCAACGTGAGACCACGTCTAGCACCCATCAAAAACAGCCGCTTCCGGTCTTGAGGGACCCCGTAGGACGACGCATTTAGAACTTGGTACGGCGTGAGTACGTCGTACCCGGCGTCGGCTAGTGCATCTATTAGTTCGTGTAGAAATTTCGAATGAAGGCCAAGCGTAAGGCCCTTCACATTTTCGAAAACGAAGTACTTGGGCTGTAGCTCCCTTATCAGCCGAACGTAGTGAAACACTAGCTGATTTCTTTCGTCATCTAGTGCGCGTTTGCCGATTAAAGAAAAGCCTTGACATGGTGCTCCGCCGAAGACCACATCAATGTCTGTAGAGCCCAGACCAGCTAGCCTGCGTAGATCTGTCCCCGTTAGGTTGACAACGCTTGCACAAATCGTCTTCGTTAGCGGAAAATTTCGTTCGTGAATCGCACAATGTATGGGGTCGATTTCAACTGCTGCCACAACGTCGAACCCGGCTTGCTCGAATCCAAGTGAAAGGCCGCCTGCGCCCGCGAACAGGTCTACTCCGATGGGTCGATTCATTTGGTGCGCGTGATAAAGATGAACATGTGACGTGGGTATCTTACAAGTGCCGAGTCGGGCTGTCGATCGATATTTTGACGAGCCCTTGAGTCGACGCCTCTTCTCACAGGTCCACTTTTTTTATGCGAGAGACAGCTGTTGTCTTGGTTGGCTTTCCACTGCGGATTGATCCCGGCCTCACCCACCACCAACCCACCCCCACCAACGCCGCAAACCCGGTATACCCCGCCACAAACACCCACCAAGGCGCGTCCCAATACAGCAGCCTTGAAAGCCAGTGTTCGATGAAGCTCTCGCGGTAGCTGCCCTGGCCGGCCATCTGCCTCAGGTTCTGCTCCCACACGGTGAGGGGGCACAGCTGGCCCAGCCAGGTCTGGACCACGATGAACACCATCAAGCCCAGATGCGTGAGGCGCAGGCCGCGGTGGCGCACCCAGCGCCAGCCGAGTGCGCCGCCCAGCAGCACCAGCGGCAGCAGGCCCACCACGAAGAGCACGACGCCCACGTGCAGCGCGAGCAGGGCGTCGGCCAGCAGGGCGGCGGTGGTGGGGCTGAGTGGTGTGTTGATCACCGCCCCATGGTAGTCATCGCGCTGTCGTCGGGCGTAAAAAAACCGCCAGCGCACGGGGCGCTGGCGGTTCACGCATGGCCTGCCGAAGCAGGCGTCGCGATATGGGTGAACTCAGGCTGTCAGTCTTCCATCACCATGTCATCCTTCTAGTTATCTTTTGCTTATTGGATTCTCGTGTAGTCGGACACCACCTTCCAGCGATTGTCGACCAGTTGGGACAGGCGGGTGGCGTTGCTGCCCAGGCGCTTCTGCGGGCCGAAGGTCATTTCGGCGCTGCCGAAGATGTCGGGCGGAATGGTCATGGTGTCCATCGCCTTGATGAAGGTTTCGGTGTTGAGGTTGCCGCCGGTTTTGCCGGCCGCGCGCAGGAAGGCGTCGATGGCCGAGTAGCCGTACACCGAGAACACGGTCGGGTCGTCGTTGAACTTGGTCTTGTACTTGTTGGCCCAGAAGCGGATCGGCTGCGAGGCTTCGTCGGTGTAGGGGTTCTGCACCGTCATGGCGGCGTAGAAGCCGTTCATGGCAGGGCCGCCGAGCTTGTGGATGAGGTCGGTGTAGGCCGCGCTGGAGCCAACGAAGGTGGGGTTGAAGCCCAGGCGCTTCGCGGTGGCGATGCCGCCGATGGTCTCGCGGATGATGGTGCCCATCACCACCAGGTCGCACTGTTCGGCCTGCAGCTTCTGCATTTGTGAGGCGAAGTCGGTGGCGCCGCGTTTGTAGGTGGTCTCCACCGCCAGGGTCATGCCGGCTGCCTTCAGGCCGTCTTCGGCACCGCGTTTCACTTCGAGGCCAAACTCGTCGTCCTGGTACATGGTGCAGACCTTCTTGGCGCCTTTTTCTTTCGCCAGCTTGGGCACCACGATCTTCATCTGGTCGTAGTAGGTGGCTGCGAAGGAGTACTTGAGCTTGTGGAAGGGCTCGTACATTTCGCGCGCGGCCGTCACAGGGAAGAAGTTGATCACGTTCTTCTGGAACTGCACCGGCATGGCGGCCATGTTCTGCGCCGTGCCGATGTGGCCGACCATCATGAAGATCTTGTCCTGGTTCACCAGCTTCTGTGCCGCCAGCACCGCGCGCTTGGGGTCGTAGCCAGAGTCTTCCACCAGCAACTTGACCTTGCGGCCGTTGATGCCGCCTTGTTCGTTGACCTCGTCCACACGCAGCAGCATGCCCATTCGAACTTGCTTGCCGAAAGCGGCAAGCGGGCCCGACATATCCTGGATGCTGCCCAGCGTGATCTCGTCCTTGCTCACGCCCTGCGACTGCGCAAAAGCGGCGCCGCCGGTGCCGCCAAGCGCGAGCGCCGTGGCCATCAGAGTCAGTGTGTTCTTCATGGTGCTTGTCTCCTGAAAGTTGTATTCACATCGAAAAGCAGCGCTTCTTCTTGTTCTCTATCGGATCCCTGTGGGGGCGACCCTGCTTCACTGGTTCACATACTCCGAGGTGACCTTCCAGCGCCCATCCTGAATCTGCGACAGGCGCGTGGCCATGCTGCCGTAGCGGCGCTGCGGGCTGAAGCGCAGCTCGGGCGAACCGAAGATGTCGGCTGGCACGGTCAGGCTGTCCATGGTCTTGACAAATGCGTCAGTGGTGAGGTTTGCACCGGTTCGGCCTGCCGCACGGGCGAAGATGTCGATCGCGTTGTAGCCGTAGACCGAGAACACGTTGGGATCTTCGTTGAACTTGGTCTTGAACTTGTTGGCCCAGAAGCGGATAGGCTGCGAGGTCTCGTCCAGGTAGGGATGCTGGATGGTCATGGTGGCGTACAGGCCGTTCATGGCCGGGCCGCCCAGCTTGTGGATCAGGTCGGTGTAGGCCGCCTGCGAGCCGAAGAAGGTGGGGTTGTAGTCCAGCTTGCGCGCGGTGCCAATGGTGCCGATGGTCTCGCGGATGATGGTGCCCAGCACCACGAGGTCGCAGTTGGCCGCCTTCATGCGCGCCACCTGCGAGGAGAAGTCGGTGGCGCCGCGCTTGAACGAGGTCTTTTCCACCAACGTCATGTTCACGGCCTTCAGGCCTTCTTCCGCGCCGCGCAGCACTTCCAGGCCGAACTCGTCGTCCTGGTAGATCGCACACACCGCCTTGGGTTTTTTCTCCTGCACCATGCGCGGCAGGAAGATGCGCATCTGCTCGTAGTAAGGCGCGATGCTGGCGAACTTGAGCTTGTGGAAGGGCTCGTACATTTCGCGTGCCGCCGTCACGGGCAAGAAGTTCACCACGTTCTTCGGAAACTGCACTGTCATCGCCGCCATGTTCTGCGCGGTGCCCAGGTGGCCAACCATGGCGAAGATCTTTTCCTGGTTGACCAGTTTCTGTGCCGCCAGCACCGCGTTGCGCGGGTCGTATTTGCTGTCTTCCACCAGCAGACGGATCTTGCGGCCGTTGATGCCACCTTGTTCGTTGATTTCGTCAACGCGCAGCATCATGCCTTGCCGCACCGACTTGCCGAAGCCGGCCAGCGGGCCAGAGAGATCCTGGATGGAGCCGAGCACGATCTCGTCCTTGCTCACGCCCTGCGTCTGCGCGAGGACGGCACCGGCCGAGAGGCTCAGTGCGAAGGCGATCAGGGTGTGTCGGGAGGTGCTCACAGTGGGTCTCCTGGGGGTTGATGGGCGGGGGGAAAGGTGGCCGCTTCAGCGGTACATGGCTTCGATCTGGGGTTCGTACTTGGTCTGCAGCAGCTTGCGCTTGAGCTTCATGGTGGGGGTGAGTTCTTCGTCTTCGGCACTGAGTTGCGTGTCGAGCAGGAAGAACTTCTTGATCTGTTCGACGCGCGCAAACTTCTTGTTCACGCGTTCGATCTCGGTCTGGATCAGGGCCTGCACCTCGGTCGACCGGGTCAGGCTGGCGTAGTTGGAAAACGGCACGTCGTTGTCCTGTGCGTACTTCTCCACGTTTTCCTGGTCGATCATGATGATGACGGTGAGGTAGGGCCGCTTGTCACCGATCACCACGGCGTCGGTCACGTACGGCGAGAACTTGAGTTCGTTCTCCAGCTCGCTCGGCGTGATGTTCTTGCCCCCTGCGGTGATGATGATGTCTTTCATGCGGTCGGTGATGCGGAAAAACCCTTCCTCATCGACCGTGCCCACGTCGCCGGTGTGCAGCCAGCCATCGGCATCGATGGTCTCGGCGGTTTTCTCGGGCAGGTTGAGGTAACCCATGAACACGTTGGGCCCGCGCACCAGGATCTCGCCGGTCTGCGCATCGAGCCGGATCTGGTTGTAGCTGGCCGCCGGGCCGATGGAGCCGGGCTTGATGCGCGCGGCCGGCACACCCGTGGCGGCGCCGCAGGTTTCCGTCATGCCCCACACCTCCAGCATGGGCACGCCCAGCGCCAGGTACCAGCGCACCAGATCGGGCGAGATCGGCGCCGCGCCGGTGACGAGGAAACGCGCACGGTGGATGCCGATGAGCTTGCGCACGTTGTCCAGCACCAGCAGGCGCGCCACGGTGAAGCGCATGCGCAGGCTGGCGGGCACCGGCTGGCCGGCCATCACCAGGTCGGCCACCTGCTGGCCGACGCCGATGGCCCAGGCGTAGGCGCCTTGCTGAACCTTGCCGGCTTCCTTGAGCGTGATCATCACGCCCGAATAGAACTTCTCCCACACCCGTGGCACGGCGGTGAACACCGTCGGTGCGATCTCGCGCACGTTCTCCGGCACGGTTTCGGGGTTCTCCACGAAGTTGAGCCTGGCGCCGGTGTAGAGCGAGAAGTACTCGCCCCCCATGCGCTCGGCGATGTGGCAGAGCGGCAGGAAGCACATGCACTCGTCGTCCTGGTTGCGGGCGATCAGCGTGTTGTAGCCGCGCACGGTGTAGACCAGGCCGTGGTGGCTGTGCATCGCGCCCTTGGGCCGGCCGGTGGTGCCCGAGGTGTAGACCAGGATGGCCAGTTCCTCGGGTTGGATGGCGGCCACGCGCGCGTCCAGCATCTGCGGATGCTGCCGCAGGTGCTCGCGGCCGATCTCGCGCAGCGCCGCCAGGCTGATCACCTGCGGGTCGTCGAGGTCGCGCAGGCCGTCCATGTCGCTCACGATGATCTTCTTCAGCAGCGGCAGCTGCGCGCGCACGGCCAGTGCCTTGTCCAGCTGCTCGTCGTCTTCCACGAACAGCATGGTGGTGCGCGAGTCCTCGCACAGGTACTGCACCTGCTCGGCCGCGTCGGTCGGGTAGATGCCGTTGGACACGCCGCCCGCGCTCAGCACGGCCAGGTCGCAGAGCACCCATTCCACCGTGGTGTTGGAGAGGATGGACGCGGTATCGCGCGACTCGAAGCCCAGCGCCATCAGGCCGTGGGCGATCTCGCGCACCGCGGTGCCGGTCTGGTCCCAGGTCCAGGCGCGCCAGATGCCGAAGTCTTTCTGCCGCATCCAGACCTGGGGGCCGCGCGCGGCCACGCCGTTCCAGAACAGGGCGGGGATGGTGTCGCCCTCCAGCACCACGTCGGTTTGTGGCTGGATGCCGGAGAGATCCCAAAGGTTGCTCATTGCAGTGCTCCCATCTTCACGCCAGAGGCGCTGCGGGGGTGGTTCATCCTCATCTCCAGTTCTTCTTCTTTTTCCAGCGCCGGTCGGCACGCACGCCTTCTTCCTTCATGCCGAGGTAGAACTCCTTGATGTCGTCTTTCTCGCGCAGGCGGGCGCAGGTGTCTTCCATCACGATGCGGCCGTTCTCCAGCACGTAGCCGTAGTCGGAGGCGTTGAGCGCCATGTTGGCGTTCTGCTCCACCAGCAGGATGGTGGTGCCGCGTTCGCGGTTGATGCGCACCACGATCTCGAAGATTTCCTTGGTCAGCTTCGGGCTCAGGCCCAGGCTGGGTTCGTCGAGCAGGATCAGGTCGGGGTTGGCCATCAGCGCGCGGCTGATGGCGAGCATCTGCTGCTGGCCGCCGGAGAGCAGGCCGGCGTCCTGCAGGGCGCGCTCGCGCAGGATGGGGAAGTAGCTGAACACCAGCTCCATGTCGCGCGCCACGCCGTCGCGGTCCTTGCGGGTGTAGGCGCCCATCAGCAGGTTGTCGCGCACCGAGAGCAGCGGGAACACCTCGCGTCCCTCGGGCACATGGCTCAGGCCCTGCTGCACGATCAGCGCCGGGTCTTGCGCGGTGATGTTCTCGCCCTTGAACTCGATGCTGCCCTTGCGCGGATCGATGATGCCGCTGATGGTCTTGAGGATGGTGGTCTTGCCCGCGCCGTTGCTGCCGAGCACGGTGGCGATCTCGCTGCGGCGCACCTGCAGGCTCACGCCGCGGATCGCCTTGATCGGGCCGTAGGCGCTCTCGACGTTGAGCAGCTTGAGCACGGGGACGTCTGAAGTCGGAACGCTCATGCCGCCACCTTGCTGTTTTCCCGGCGCAGGCTGGACAAGTCGTCCACCGAACCGAGGTAGGCCTCGATCACACCCGGGTCGGCCTGCACTTCGGCGGGTGTACCGGTGGCCAGTTCGGTGCCCATGCTCATGGCCAGCACGCGGTCAGACACTTTGGACACCAGGCTCATGTCGTGCTCGACCATCAGCACCGTGATGCCCAGCTCTTCCTTGATGTCTGTGATCCAGAACGCCATGTCTTCGGTTTCTTCCACGTTCAGGCCCGAAGACGGTTCGTCGAGCAACAGCAGCTGGGGCTCGGTGCAGAGCGCGCGCGCCAGCTCCACCACCTTGCGCACGCCGTAGGGCAGGCCGGCCACCATGGACTCGCGGTGGTGCTGCAGGTCGAGCAGGTCGATCACCTGTTCCACCTTCTCGCGGGCTTCGATCTCGGCCGCGCGCGTCTTGCCGGTGAAGAAGATCTCGCTCCAGAGTCCTGTCTTGCGGTGCGTGTGCCGGCCGATCAGCAGGTTCTGCAGCACGGTGGCGTGTTCGAACAGCTCGATGTTCTGGAAGGTGCGCGCAATGCCCAGCTTGGCGATCTGGTGCGGCGCCTGCTCGGTCAGCCGCAAGGTGCCGTTCGGGCCGGTGTAGTCGATGTGGCCGGTGGTGGGCGTGTAGATGCGGCTGATCAGGTTGAACACCGTGGTCTTGCCGGCGCCGTTGGGGCCGATCAGGGTGAACACCTCGCCGCGCTTGACGTCGAAGCTCACGTTGTTCACCGCCAGCACGCCGCCGAAGCGCACGCTCAGGTTCTGGGCCGAAAGAAGGATGTCGTTCATGGCGTTCACTTCAACCTGTCCGATTTCTGGAAGGATTTCTGCCGCTTGAACATCCCCTTGCGGTAGAACGGGAACAGCTGGAACCAGGTGCGGATCTTCAGCCAGCGTCCATACAGCCCCATGGGCTCGAACAGCACGAAGGCGATCAGCACGATGCCGTACACCGTGCCTTGCAAGCCGGTGGCCTGGCCGATGGCTTCGGGCAGGTAGTCCTTGCCGAGCGAGATCAGCTGCGGCATCACGATGAGGAAGATCGCACCCAGGAACGCGCCGTGGATCGAGCCCAGGCCACCGATGACCACCATCAACAGCAGGTCGATCGACTGGATGATGCTGAACTGCTCGGGCGAGAGAAACTGGATCTTGTGCGCGTACAGCGCGCCGCCAATGCCGGCCAGCGCGGCCGACAGCGCGAAGCTCAGGGTCTTGTAGCGCGCCAGCTGGATGCCCATGCTCTGCGCCGAAATCTCCGAGTCGCGGATGGCGACGAAGGCCCGGCCGGTGCTGGAGCGCATCAGGTTGACGATGGCCAGCGTGGCCAGCACCGCGACCACCAGGCACAGGAAGTAGAACTCGTTGGTGGTGTCCAGCGTCCAGCCGAACATCGCCGGGTACTGCACCATCAGGCCGGCGTTGCCACCGGTCACGTGCTCCCAGCGCGCCATCACCTCTTCCACGATGAAGCCGAACGCCAGCGTCGCCATGCCGAGGTAGATGCCTTTCACACGCAGCGCCGGCAGGCCCACCACCATGCCGACCGCGGCCGACAGCAGGCCGGCGCAGGCCAGCGCGATCGGGAAAGGAATGCCGGCGTTGACCATGATGGCCTGGGTGTAAGCGCCGACGCCGAGGAAGGCCGCGTGGCCGAGCGAGAACAGGCCGGTGAAGCCCGCCAGCAGCATCAGCCCCAGACCGACGACGGAATAGATCAGCACGAAGGTGAGCTGCGCCAGCCAGTACTCCGCGATCAGCCAGGGCGCGCCCAGCAGGAACAGCACCAGCAGGCCGTACCAGAAGCGGTGGCCGCCGTGTTTGGCGAGCTGGATGTCCTGGTTGTATTCGGTCTTGAAGAGAAATCTCATGTCAGACCTTCTTGCGCAGCGTTTCGCCGAACAGCCCGTTGGGCTTGAGCACCAGCATGATCAGCACCACGATGTAGGGCGCCACGTCCTTGAAGCCTTCGGGTAGGTAAAAACCGGAGAACGCTTCGACGATGCCGATGATCAGCCCGCCCACGATGGCGCCGGGCAGGCTGCCGAAGCCGCCCACCACCGCCGCCGGAAACGCCTTCAACCCGATGAAGCCCATGTTGGCGTGTACGAAGGTGATGGGCGCGAGCAGCAGGCCGGCCACCGCCGCCACCGCGGCCGCGAGGCCCCACACCAGGCCGTTGAGCCGCTTGACCGGAATGCCCATGTAATAGGCCGCCAGCTGGTTCTGCGACGAGGCCTGCATGGCGATGCCGAGCTTGCTGTAGCGGAACATGGCGAACAGCCCGGCGCACAGGATGGAGGTGGAGCCGATCACCACGATCTGCTCGGCCGACACCACCAGCGCGCCCAGGCGCAAGACCTCGTTGGCATAAGGCACAGGCAGCGTGTGGGTTTCGGTGCCGATGTTGGGCAGCATGGTGATCAGGCCCCGCAGCGTGTAGCCCACACCGATGGTCAGCATCACGATGGAGAAGGCGGGCTGGCCGAGGATGGGGCGGATCACCACCCGCTCCAGCACCACGCCGAAGACGCCCATGCCGATGATGGCGGCCGGCACCGACAGCCAGAACGGGAAGCCCAGCATGGTCATGGCAGCCAGGCCGCCGAAGGCGCCCACCATCATGAGGTCGCCCTGGGCAAAGCTCACCGTTTCGGTGGCCTTGTAAATGAGCACGAAGCCCAGGGCGATGAGTCCGTAGATACAGCCTTGGGCCACACCGCTGATGAGCAGTTGCAGCAATTGCACGCATGTCTCCTTGATGTTCTCAGCGCCGGGACCCGGAATGTCACTGCGTTTCTGGTGGCATGGACACCAAATGGGGTGGGCAATTTATAGCTGTCTTGCGAGAGACTGCCGCTAGGGGTTGACCCCCATCCAGAGTCGCGCACGTGCCTTGAAGATCGCTGAGATGAAATCCATACGCATCGGTGCCGGCCTCGGGTTCTACGGCGACAACTGGGAACCTGTGGCCGCGAGCATCGAACGCGGCGGCGTGCAGTTCATCGCCAGCGACCATCTGGCCGAGCTCACGCTCGCCATCCTGCAGAAAGACCGCCAGCGCGACCCGGCGCTGGGTTACGCGCGCGACGTCGTGCCCATGCTGCTCAAGCTGTGGCCGCTGATGCGCGAACGCGGCGTGCGCTTCGTCTGCAACGCTGGCGGCCTGAACCCGCGTGGCGCGGCGCAGGCGGTGCTGGCCGCGTTCAAGGCCAAGGGCTGGAGCGCGCGCGTGGCGGTGGTGACGGGCGACGACGTGTTGCCGCAACTGCTCGACGCCCAGGCACCGGCCGAGGACTTTGCCCATCTCTTCACCCAGGCCCCGGTGGCCGGCGTGCGCGAACACCTGGTGTTCGGCAACGCCTACCTGGGCGCGAAACCCATCGTGGCCGCGCTGGATGCCGGGGCCGAGATCGTCATCACCGGCCGCGTGGCCGATGCCGCGCTGTTCCTCGGCCCGCTGGTGCACGGCCTGGGCTGGACGCTGGAAGGCGCCACAGCGCAGCCCGACCTGGACCGGCTCGCGCAAGGCCTCACCGTCGGCCATCTGCTGGAGTGTTCGGGGCAGGGCAGTGGCGGCAACTTCGGCAGCCAGGGCGCGTGGCAGGCGATTCCCGATCTGGCGCACATCGGTTACCCGATTGCCGAGGTGCACGAAGACGGCACCGCCTTCATTACCAAGGCGCCGGGCACCGGTGGCCGGATCAACTTCGACACCGTGCGCCAGCAGCTGCTGTACGAGGTGCACAACCCGCACGCCTACTTTTCACCCGACGTGGTGCTGGACATGGGCGGTATCCGGCTCGACGACGAAGGCGGCGACCGGGTGAAGCTCACCGGCGCACGCGGCGCGGCACCCACCGACACGCTGAAAGTGGTGGCCGGTTTCCGCGACGGCTACAAGGCCGAGGTGACCTGGGGCTTCTCCTGGCCCGACGCCTGGGACAAGGCGCAGGCCGCGCAGGCCACCATCCGCACCCTGCTGCAAGACAAAGCCATTCCCCACGAGGAGCTGTACGTGGAATACCCCGGCCTCAACTCCGCCCACGGCGCGCTGGCGCCGCTGCCCAAGGCGGACGCGCTCAACCAGAGCAACGAGATCTGGACCCGCCTGGTGCTGCGCACCCACGACAAGGCCGCCGCCGACGGTTTCGGCCGCCTGTTCCCCTGGCTGGGCTTGAGCGGCCCGGCCTACACCTGCGGCTTCACCGGCCTGCACAACACCAGCGAGCTGCTCGGCATCTGGCCCACGCTGATCCCGCGCGCGGCGGTCGAAGCCGGCGTGCAGGTGGAACTGCTGGGCACGCCAGCGCAGGGGGTGGAGGCATGAGCCAGATCCAGATTCCGCTGGTGCGCATTGCACACGCCCGCAGCGGCGACAAGGCCGACTGGGTCGACTTCGGCCTGTTCGCCTGGAACGCCGCCGGTTACCGCCTGCTCGAACGCGAGGTCACGGCCGCGCGCGTGCAGGCCCACTTTGCGCCCTGGTTGCCTGGCGAGGTGGACGCCTGGCCGCTGCCCAACATCCTGGCGCTCAAGTTCGTGCTGCGCGGAGCGCTGCAGGGCGGCGGCGCGCGCAACCTGCGGCTGGACAACCTGGGCAAGGCCATGGCCGGCGCCCTGCTGCGCATGGAGATCAGCGTGACACAAGCCGAACTCGACGAAACCCTGGCCACACCACGCGTGGGGGTGTGGCCATGAGCAGCGCGGCCAACGCCGTCACCACCGAGCGCCTGGGTGAGGTGTGGGTGGTCACGCTGGACCGCCCGGCGCAACGCAACGCGGTGGACAGCGCCACCGCGCAGGCCTTGTACGAGGCTTTTCTCGCCTTCGACGCCGATGCCGAGGCGCGCGTGGCGGTGTTCCATGGCGCGCACGGCCACTTCTGCGCCGGCTGGGACCTGCAGCACGGCGCCCGCCTCGCGGAAGCCGGCGAGGCCGGCGCGCTGGACCTGGACTTTGCCGCCGACGACCGGCGCGCCCTCGGTCCCATGGGCCCGTCGCGCCTGCAACTGGGCAAGCCCGTGATCGCCGCGGTGAGCGGTGCGGCGGTGGCCGGCGGCATGGAGCTGGCGCTCTGGTGCGACATGCGCGTGATGGAAGAAGACGCCTACTTCGGCGTTTACTGCCGCCGCTTCGGCGTGCCGCTGATCGACGGCGGCACGGTGCGCCTGCCGCGCCTGATCGGCATGGGCCATGCGATGGACCTGATCCTCACCGGCCGCAAGGTCGAGGCCGCCGAGGCCCTGCACATGGGCCTGGCCAACCGCGTCGTGCCCACCGGCCAGGCGCGCGAAGCCGCCATCGCCCTGGCGCGTCAGCTCGCCGGCTTCCCGCAGGCAACGATGCGCGCCGACCGCGAGAGCGCGCTGCGCCAGTGGGACCTGCCGCTGGGCGAAGCGCTGCACCAGGAGTGGGAGCGTGGGCGCGAGCGCATTCCCGACGCACTGGCCGGTGCCCGGCGCTTTGCCGCCGGGCAGGGGCGGCACGGCAAGTTCTGAGGGCCTTCGCGCCAGTGCACCGCGCCTGCCTATGATGGCGGCATGAGCGCTTCATTCCCTTCCACCGGCGCCGAGGTGCTGGTGTTGCAACACCTGATCGAAGACGGCCCCGCCTACCTGGGCGAGTGGCTGGACGCGCAAGGCATCCGCTGGGACCTGCGCTGTGCCGAGGCCGGCGAACCGTATCCCGAGTCGGTGCGGGGTTACCGCGGCCTGGCGGTGCTCGGCGGCGCCTGGAGCGCGAACGACGACCGCCCGTCCTTGCGCCGCGCAGAAGCCCTGATCCGCGAGGCCGATGCGCTGGGCATTCCGGTGATCGGCCACTGCCTGGGCGGCCAGCTGATGGCGCGCGCCTTTGGCGGGCGGGTCGAGCGCCTGTCGCAGCCCGAGATCGGCTGGTGGCCGCTCACGCACAACGACAGCGCGGCGGCCCGCGAGTGGTTCGGCGAGCCGCGCGAACACACGGTGTACCAGTGGCACGAGGACAGTTTCGTGGCCTTGCCGCCCGGCGCCGAGTCGCTGGCGGCGTCGCCCGCCTGCGCGCACCAGGCGTTTGCCATCGGCCCGCACCTGGGCATGCAGTTCCACATCGAAATCGACCCCGCCAAGATCAAGGCCTGGCTCGAGAACCCGGGCCAGGCCTACCCGGTCAAGGTGCTGCTGCACCGCGACAGCGTGCAGGACCCGGCGTCGATGCACGCCGGCACGCTGCAACACCTGGCCGGCAGCCAGGCGCTGGCGGCGCACATCTACAGCACCTGGCGGGCGCGCTGGCCGGCGGGCTGACGCCGCGCGGGCTCAGCCCGGCTGGCCGAGCTGGTCCAGGCTTTCGCGCGGGATCGGGCGCGGCCGGCCTTCGAGGTCGATGGCCACATAGGTCAGGCTGGCCTCGGTCACCTTCACGTACTGGCCCTGCGCCGACATGCGTTCGGCATACACCTCGACCTGCACCGTGACCGAGGTGCGGCCCACGCGCGACACATGGGCAAAAAAGCTCAGCAGGTCACCCACCCGCACCGGCTGCTTGAAGATGAACTCGTTTACTGCCACGGTGGCGAAGCGGCCACGCGTGTAACGCGCCGGCAGCACCGAGCCGGCGAGGTCGACCTGGGCCATGACCCAGCCGCCGAAGATGTCGCCGTTGCCGTTGGTGTCACCCGGCATGGGAATGACTTTGAGCACCAGCTCGCGGTCGGTGGGCAGGGCGGTTTGTGGGGTGGGGCTTGAATGGGGGGACATGGGCACAATCTCTGAACTGGTTTCATATTCTCCCGCATGCGCCCCGACTCCTCCGCCCGTTCCGCTCTCGCACCCCCGGCCAGCCCTGGCGCACCGGGCACCCCGACCCCGCCGCGTTCCGACTGGCGCACCCTCAAGCGCCTGCTGCCCTACCTGTGGCAGTACAAGCTGCGCGTGGCGCTGGCGCTGGGCTTCATGGTGGCGGCCAAGGCCGCCAACGTGAGCGTGCCGCTGCTGCTCAAGCAGCTGGTGGATGCGATGACCATCCAGCCCGGCAGCGTCGAGTCGATGCTGGTGGTGCCGCTGAGCCTGCTGCTGGCCTATGGCCTGCTGCGCCTGTCCACCAGCGTGTTCACCGAACTGCGCGAACTGGTGTTTGCCAAGGCCACCGAGGGCGCGACGCGCAGCATCTCGCTGCAGGTGTTCGGCCACCTGCACGCGCTCAGCCTGCGCTTTCACCTGGAGCGCCAGACCGGCGGCATGACGCGCGACATCGAGCGCGGCACGCGCGGCGTGCAGTCGCTCATCTCGTACTCGCTCTACAGCATCATCCCGACGCTGATCGAGGTCATCATGGTGCTCACCCTGCTGGGCACCCGGTTCGACATGGGTTATGTCTGGATCACGGCGGCGGCGCTGGTGTTCTACATCACCTTCACCGTGATCGTGACCGAGTGGCGCAGCCAGTTCCGCCGCACCATGAACGAGCTGGAGTCCACCAGCCAGAGCCGCGCCATCGACTCGCTGCTGAACTACGAAACCGTCAAGTACTTCAACAACGAAGGCTTTGAAGGCCGGCGCTACGACGAGGCGCTGGAGAAACTCCGCCGCGCGCGCATCAAGAGCCAGACCACGCTGTCGATGCTCAACGCCGGCCAGCAACTGGTGATCGCGGTGGCCCTGGTGCTGATGCTCTGGCGCGCCACCCAGGGTGTGGTCAGCGGCCAGCTCACGCTGGGCGACCTGGTGATGGTCAACGCCTTCATGATCCAGCTCTACATCCCGCTCGGTTTCCTGGGCGTGCTCTACCGCGAGATCAAGCAGAGCCTGACCGACCTGGAGAAGATGTTCTCGCTGCTGGAGAAAGAGCGCGAGATCGCCGACGCGCCGGGTGCCTTGCCACTGCGGCTCGCCGGCCCGCCGGCGGTGCGCTTCGAGAACGTGCGCTTCTCCTATGAGCCGGCGCGCGAGATCTTGCACGGCATCAGTTTCGAGATCCCGGCCGGCAAGACGGTGGCGGTGGTCGGCCCGTCCGGCTCGGGCAAAAGCACGCTGGCGCGCCTGCTGTACCGCTTCTATGACGTCAGCAACGCGCAGGAGGGCGGGCGCATCACCATCGACGGCCAGGACATCAAGGCCGTGACCCAGGCCAGCGTGCGCCAGGCCATCGGCATCGTGCCGCAGGACACCGTGCTGTTCAACGACACCATCGAATACAACATCCTCTACGGCCGGCCCGACGCCGGGCATGCGGCGGCGGTGCAGGCGGCGCAGGCGGCGCACATCCACCCCTTCATCGAGCGCCTGCCGCTGGGCTACGCCACCATGGTCGGCGAGCGCGGCCTCAAGCTCTCGGGCGGCGAGAAGCAGCGGGTGGCGATTGCCCGCACCCTGCTGAAGAACCCGCCGATCGTGATCTTCGACGAAGCCACCTCGGCGCTGGACTCGGCCAACGAACGCGCGATCCAGGGCGAGCTGAAAAGCGCGGCGCGCAACAAGACCACCCTGGTGATCGCGCACCGCCTGTCCACCGTGGTCGATGCGCACGAGATCCTGGTGCTGGTGCACGGCGAGATCGTGGAGCGCGGCACCCACGCCGAGCTGGTGGCCCGGGATGGCGTGTATGCGGGCATGTGGGCGTTGCAGCAGAGCGGTTCGGAGGCGGCCGTCGCTCCATAATCGCGTTTCATGGAAACCAAATGGCTCGAAGATTTCGTCAGCCTCGCTGAAACCCGCAGCTTCAGCCGGTCGGCGCAGCTGCGGCACGTGACGCAGCCCGCTTTTTCGCGCCGCATCCAGTCGCTGGAGGCCTGGGCCGGCACCGACCTGGTGGACCGCTCCTCCTATCCCACGCGCCTGACGCCCGCCGGCCAGACCCTGTACGACCAGGCGCTGGAGATGCTGCAGGCGCTGCAGAGCACCCGCGCCACGCTGCGCGCCCACACCGCCGCAGCGCAGGACGTGATCGAGTTCGCCGTGCCGCACACCCTGGCGTTCACGTTTTTCCCATCCTGGCTGTCGGGCCTGCGCGAGCACTGCGGGCCGATCAAGAGCCGCCTGATCGCGCTCAACGTGCACGACGCGGTGATGCGCCTGGTGGAGGGCAGTTGCGACCTGCTGATTGCCTACCACCACGCCTCGCAACCGATCCAGCTCGACGCCGCGCGCTACGAGATGCTGCACCTGGGCACCGAGATGCTGTCGCCCTATGTGCAGCCGGACGCGCACGGTGAGCCGCTGCACACCCTGCCCGGCACGCCCCAGCAGCTGTTGCCCTACCTGGCCTACGCGCCTGGCGCCTACCTGGGGCGGGCGGTGGAGCAGATGCTCAAACAAAGCGCCACGCCGGTGCACCTGGACCGCATCTACGAGACCGACATGGCCGAGGGCCTCAAGGCCATGGCGCTGGAAGGCCACGGCATCGCCTTCCTGCCGGCCAGCGCGGTGCGCAAGGAAGTGCGGGCGCGCAAGCTGGTGCCGGCCGGTGGCTCGCTGGAGACCGCGCTGGACATCCGCCTGTACCGGGAGCGCCCGGTCGCGCGCAAGGCCAAGGGCCCGGTGGAGAAGTTCTGGAACGACCTGCGCCAGCAGCTGGAAAACGCCTGAGGGCGTTTGTCGCTTGGGCGCCTAGACCGATTCGACCGCCCCCGCCATTGGGGTAAATTCGGACATGAACGGTTTGCATGACCGCCTCTGCATTCGGCATTGGCGTGCCATTGGAGCGCTGATTACAGTCGCGGGTTCCGCTGCTTGCAGGGTGGGAATTCCCGGGTGGAACGAAGCTTGCGTCAGGAGCATGATGCACCGATGCATCCTCCGAATGCTGTCCCATCGCAAACCGTTTCATCGTTCTGTTTCACTAAAGGAGATCCTTATGAAAAAACACCTGCTCGCCCTGGCCATTACCACCTTGGCCGCCAGCAGCGCCTTTGCACAAGCCGGCGACACGCTGGCCAAGATCAAGGCGTCCGGCAGCGTGTCTCTGGGCGTGCGTGAGTCGTCGGGCCTGGGCTATACGCTGGGCAACGGCAAGTACGTCGGCTTCCACACCGAAATGGGTGAAATCGTTCTGGCGGACATCCAGAAGCAGCTCGGCCTGCCCAAGCTGGACATCAAGTACCAGCCCGTGACCTCGCAAAACCGCATCCCGCTGGTGCAGAACGGCACCGTGGATCTGGAATGCGGCTCCACCACCAACAACGCAACGCGTCAGAAGGACGTGTCTTTTGCGGTCACCACCTACGTGGAAGAAGTCCGCATCCTGACCAAGACCAGTTCGGGCATCAACGGCATTGCCGACCTCAAGGGCAAGACCGTGGCCACCACCACCGGCACCACCTCGGTGCAGACCCTGCGCCGCAACAAGCGCGCCGAAGGCATCGACTTCAAGGAAGTGCTGGGCAAGGACCACGCCGACAGCTTCCTGCTGCTCGAGTCCGGCCGTGCCGACGCTTTCGTGATGGACGGCTCCATCCTGGCGGCCAATGCCTCCAAGTCCAAGAGCCCCAACGACTACAAGATGGTCGGCGAAGTGCTGTCGGTGGAACCCATCGCCTGCATGCTGCGCAAGGATGACCCGGCCTTCAAGAAGGCCGTGGACGACAGCATCAAGCGCCAGATCGCCGACGGCTCGCTCGCCAAGCTGTACGACAAGTGGTTCCTGCAACCCATCCCGCCAGCAAACGTGAAGATCGGTCTGCCCGCTTCCGCCGCCACCAAGGCAGCCTGGGCCAACCCGAACGACAAGCCGATGGAAGAGTACGAAGTCAAATAAGGTTCATTGCTTCAGGCACGCCCCTTCAAATGCCACATTTGAAGGGGCGTTTTCGTAGCAGCTCGGGCGTTGCAGTGCGTTGGTCGGGCTGGACACAAGAAAGAGAAAAGGGGCGCATATGGCCTGGGATTGGCAGGTGTTCTGCGAGGACACCATCGAGCGGCAGCCCGTACAGGGCTGCTTTGGCAAGGGAGGCGACATCACCTACCTCGACTGGATGTTGTCGGCCTGGGGCTGGACGGTGTCGGTCTCGCTGCTGGCGCTGGTGCTGGGGGTGGTGCTGGGGGTGGTGATCGGCACGCTGCGCACGCTGCCCGACCGGCCAATGGTGGTGCGGCTGGGCAATGCCTGGGTGGAGTTGTTCCGCAACATCCCGCTGCTGGTGCAGATCTTCCTCTGGTACCACGTGATGCCGGCGATCTTCCCGGTGCTGCGCGGTGTGTCCGGCTTCGTGCTGGTGGTGTTTGCGCTCGGCTTCTTCACCTCGGCGCGCATTGCCGAGCAGGTGCGCTCGGGCATCCAGACCTTGCCCCGCGGCCAGCGTTACGCGGGCATGGCGATGGGCTTCACCACCTTCCAGTACTACCGCTACGTGCTGCTGCCGATGGCGTTTCGCATCATCATCCCGCCGCTCACCAGCGAGACCATGAACATCTTCAAGAACTCCTCGGTGGCGTTCGCGGTGTCGGTGGCCGAGCTCACCATGTTCGCCATGCAGGCGCAGGAAGAAACCTCGCGCGGCGTCGAGGTGTACCTCGCCGTGACCGCGCTGTACGTGATCTCGGCGTTCGCCATCAACCGCATCATGGCGTTCATCGAAAGACGCGCGCGCATACCGGGCTTTGTCGTGGCCGGCGGATCGGGAGGCCACTGAGATGAACCTCATCAGCCTGGACTTTTCCTTCTACAACTGGGACCTGATCAGCAACTTCGTGCTGAAGGGCCTGTACTTCAGCGTCATGCTGACCATCGTGGCCACCATCGGCGGCATCCTGTTCGGCACCATCCTGGCGCTGATGCGGCTGTCGGGCAAGAAGTGGCTGGACACGCCGGCCACCATCTATGTCAACGGCATGCGCAGCATTCCGCTGGTGATGGTGATCCTGTGGTTCTTCCTGCTGGTGCCGCTGCTGATCGGGCGGCCGATCGGTGCCGAGGTGTCGGCGGTAGTCACCTTCATCGCCTTCGAGGCTGCCTACTTCAGCGAGATCATGCGCGCCGGCATCCAGTCGATCGCGCGTGGCCAAGTGCATGCGGGCCAGGCGCTGGGCATGACCTACGGCCAGAACATGAAACTGGTGGTGCTCCCGCAGGCCTTCCGCAACATGCTGCCGGTGCTGCTCACGCAGACCATCATCCTGTTCCAGGACACCTCGCTGGTCTATGCCATCGGCGCCTACGACATGCTCAAGGGCTTCGAGATCGCCGGCAAGAACTACGGCCGCCCGATCGAGGCCTATCTGGCGGCGGCGGTGGCGTACTTCGTCATCTGCTTCGCGCTGTCGTGGGCCGTCAAACAACTGCACAAGAAGATCGCCATCATCCGTTGATGCAACCGAAACCCAGGAATAGCCATGATTGAACTCAAGAACGTCTCCAAGTGGTACGGCAGCGTCCAGGTGCTGACCGATTGCTCCACCAACATCCAGAAGGGTGAAGTGGTGGTGGTCTGCGGCCCGTCGGGCTCCGGCAAGTCCACCCTCATCAAGACCATCAACGCGCTCGAACCCTTCCAGAAGGGCGAGATCACGGTCGACGGCATCGCCGTGCACGACCCCAAGACCAACCTGCCCAAGCTGCGCAGCCGCGTCGGCATGGTGTTCCAGCATTTCGAGCTGTTCCCGCACCTGTCGGTGACCGAGAACCTCACCATCGCGCAGATCAAGGTGCTCGGTCGTTCGGCCGACGATGCCAAGAAGCGCGGCCTGAAGATGCTGGAGCGCGTGGGCCTGATCGCCCACAAGGACAAGTTCCCGGGCCAGCTCTCGGGTGGCCAGCAGCAGCGTGTGGCGATTGCGCGCGCGCTGTCGATGGACCCGATCGTGATGCTGTTCGACGAACCCACCTCCGCGCTCGATCCGGAAATGGTCGGCGAGGTGCTGGACGTGATGATTGGCCTGGCCAACGAAGGCATGACCATGATGTGCGTGACGCACGAAATGGGTTTTGCACGCAAGGTCAGTAACCGCGTGATCTTCATGGACGTGGGCGGCAAGATCCTGGAAGACTGCTCCAAGGACGACTTCTTCAACCACCCCGAAGCCCGCCAGCCGCGGACCAAGGACTTCCTGAACAAGATCCTGGCGCATTGAGGGAGCACCCCCCGCAGCGCTTCGCGCGACCCCCCTGAAGGGGGGCGCACCCTGGGACCGGCGAAGCCGGATCCTCGGGTGCTCTGGATGCATGCACGTCGCGCCGTAGCCGGGGTGAGCAGGCGACTCCTTGGGGGCACTGGACATCACAGGGGCGCTGCGGCGCCCCTTCTCACGCGCCGTGCCGGCGCCGCCGAATGGGACAATACGGCCATGAACCGCGCCATCGACACCCTCACCATCACCCGCCCCGACGACTGGCACCTGCACGTGCGCGACGGCGACGCCTTGCGCACCACGGTGCCACACTCCGCCGCCCAGGTCGGGCGCGCCGTCATCATGCCCAACCTGCGGCCGCCGGTGACCACCGCCGCCCTGGCCGTGGCCTACCGCGAGCGCATCCAGGCCGCAGTGCCGGCGGGCGTGGACTTCGAGCCGCTGATGACGCTCTACCTCACCGACAACCTGCCGCCCGAAGAGATCGTGCGTGCGAAGGACGCCGGCGTGGTGGCCCTCAAGCTCTACCCGGCCGGTGCCACCACCAACAGCGACGCCGGCGTGACCGACATCCGCAAGACCTATAAAACGCTGGAAGCCATGCAGCGCGCCGGCCTGCTGCTGCTGGTGCACGGCGAGGTGACCAACCCCGAGGTTGACCTGTTCGACCGCGAGGCCGTCTTCATCGACCAGCAACTGATCCCGCTGCGGCGCGACTTTCCCGAACTGAAGATCGTGATGGAGCACATCACCACGAAAGAAGCCGCGCAGTACGTGGGCCAGGCCGGTCCCTTCACCGCCGCGTCGCTGACCGCGCACCACCTGCTCTACAACCGCAACGCCATCTTCACCGGCGGCATCCGCCCGCACTACTACTGCCTGCCGGTGCTCAAGCGCGAGACCCACCGCCAGGCCCTGGTGGCCGCCGCCACCAGCGGCAGCGACCGCTTCTTCCTCGGCACCGACAGCGCGCCGCACGCCGCGCACCTGAAGGAACACGCCCTGGGCTGCGCCGGCTGCTACACCGCGCACGCCGCGATCGAGATGTACGCCGAAGCCTTCGACAACGCGGGTGCTCTCGACCAGCTCGAAGCCTTCGCCAGCTTCAACGGCCCGGCCTTCTACGGCCGGCCACGCAACAGCGGCACCATCACCCTGAAGCGCGAAAGCTGGACCACGCCCGAGAGCTTCCGCTTCGGCGAAGCCGACCTCAAGCCACTGCGTGGTGGTGAGGCGCTGCCGTGGAGGGTGGTGTGAGTGCACGCGACTCGACACGATCGGAGGCGCATATTGCGCTGTTGATCGATGCCGACAATTCGCCGGCAGCCAAAATCGACGCCATCCTGACCGAACTGTCGACGTTCGGCGTGACCAATGTCCGTCGCGCTTACGGCAACTGGAAGAAGAACGAGCTGAAAAGTTGGGAGGAAAAGCTGCATGAGCATGCCATTCGACCGATGCAGCAGTTTGACTATTCGAAGGGAAAGAATGCCAGCGACATGGCGATGGTGATCGATGCATTGGAGTTGCTCTACACCGACCGCCCCGACGCTTTCGGCATCGTGTCGTCGGACGCCGACTTCACACCGCTGGTGATGCATCTGCGAGCCAAGGGCGCGGCCGTTTACGGCTTTGGTGCTCAGAAGACACCCGAACCTTTTGTGAATGCGTGCTCCCGGTTCCTGTACCTGGATCGTCTGGGCGTTGTAGAGCCTGTCGAGGTGGCAGCGGCAGTCGAGGCGCCTGCTGCGAAGGACGCGACAGTTGCCGTTGCCAAGCCCGCACAAAACCTGCGAATCTCACCCGCCCAGTTGGCCAAAGACGCCAAGTTGATCAGCCTGCTCAGAGGAGCGGTCATTGCGTGTGAAGACGAGGATGGTTGGGCCAAAGTGGGCCTTGTGGGGACACACATTGGCAACAAAACATCCTTCGATGCGCGCAACTATGGGTACGCCACCTTGACCAAATTGTTGGCGGCAAGTGGAGCTTTTGATTTGCGCGATGAGGGTACTTCGAAGGTTAGTGCGCGCGACAAGCGTCACTTCCTGGCGACTCTGGGCTTGTGAAACACAACATCGCTTGTCGGGAAGATGACTCTTTGATCGACTGGAGTGCCGAGTGGTATGTACCGTACCGTGTGACTGCAGAATCCTGTGTCTGGCATGCCGGGTTTGGCTATGAACACCACGAGGTTTTAAATCGCTTGGGCCCGTGCCCGAAGCGCTTCGTCCCGCAAACCGAGCTGCCCGCCGGTACCGCCTACGAGCAGTTCATCTTCGACACCGGCTGCGTGCCCACGCGCAACAACCTGCACGACTTTTTCAACGGCCTGTGCTGGTTGCGTTTTCCGCTCACCAAGCAGCGGCTCAACCACCTGCAGGCGGCGCAGATCGCGGCGGCGGGTGTGGGTGCCGTGCGTGGCCCGGTGCGCGACGCGCTGACCCTGTTCGACGAAAACGCCGCGCTGCTGCAGGCGCCGCCGGCCTTGTGGGACGCCTTGCTGGCGCGCGACTGGTTTCGCCTGTGCGTGACGCTGCGCCCGCTGTGGGCCGAGGCGCGGCTGGTGCTGTTCGGCCATGCGCTGCTGGAAAAACTGGTCACGCCCTACAAATCCATCACGGCCCACGTGTTCCGCGAACCGGTGCCCCTGCACCTGGGTGACGACCTCGTGGCCTGGGATGGCTGGCTGGCCGGGTGCCTGAACGCGCCGCTGCTGGCCGGCAAACCCTTCACGCCGCTGCCGGTGCTGGGCGTGCCGGGCTGGTGCCCGGACAACCACGATCCCGCTTACTATGCCGACGCCAGCGTGTTCCGACCGCCGCGCCCCGCCAACGCCCTGATGGACAAAGCATGACCACCCAGCCCGCCGCCACCGCCATCACTTCCTGGTCCCGCCTGAACCTGGCGCAGGACGCCGACCGCGCCGAGCTCGCGGCGCATTTCCGCGCCAGCGGCGTGCGCGACGTGGAGTGCCTGTTCGCCGACGTCACCGGTTACCCACGCGGCAAGCTGATGCCGGCGGCCAGCTTTGCCGCTGGCGGCGAACTGCGCATCTGCCAGGCCATTCCCATGCAGTGCGTGACCGGCGAGTACTCCTACGACCCGATCTTTCCCGACAGCGACCCCGACGTGCGCCTGGTGCCCGACCTGGCCACGCTGCTGCGTGCGCCCTGGGCCAGCGTGCCGCGTTACCTCGCGGTGCACGACTGCGTGGAGCTGGACGGCAGCCTGTGCGAGTTTGCGCCGCGCTCGGTGCTGAAGAACGTGGTGGCGCGTTACCAGGCGCGCGGCCTCACGCCGGTGGTGGCGCCCGAGATCGAGTTCTACCTGACCGCCGCCATGACCGACCCCACGCAGCCGCTGAGCGCGCCGCTCGGGCGCGGTGGCCGGCCCGAGGTGGGCCAGTCGGCCTTCAGCCTGAATGCACTCAACGAGCTGGCGCCGTTCTGGGACGCGTTCCACGCCGCCATCGATGCGCTGGGCATCCGCGCCGACACCTGGCTGCACGAGGTCGGGCCCAGCCAGTACGAAATCAACCTGCTGCATGGCGACCCGGTGGCGGTGGCCGACCAGGCCTTCCTGTTCAAGACCGCCGCGCGCGAGATCGCGCTGCAGCACGGGCTGAACGCGGTCTTCATGGCCAAGCCGCTGGCCGGCGAGGCCGGCAGCTCGATGCACCTGCACCAGAGCGTGGTGGACGCGCAAGGCCGCAACATCTTCAGCCAGGCCGACGGCAGCGAGAGCGAGGCCTTCCTGCATTACATCGCCGGCCTGCAGGCCTACACGCCCGATCTCACGCTGATCTACGCACCCACCGTCAACTCCTACCGGCGTTATGTGACGGGCAGCCAGGCGCCGATCAACGTCGAGTGGGGCCACGACAACCGCACCGCCGGCCTGCGCGTGCCGGTCAGCCCGCCGGTGGCGCGCCGGGTGGAGAACCGCCTGGCCGGCGCCGACGCCAACCCGTACCTGGCCATGGCCGCGACGCTGGCCGCTGGCCTGGCGGGCATGGAAGAGCGCCTGTCGCCGGGCGCGCCGGTGCAGGGCAACGGGTATGACCTGCCGCGCGGATTGCCGCGAACTTTTTCCGCCGCCCACGAACAAATGGCGCAGAGCGGCCATGCGCCGCGGTTGCTCGGAGAGCGTTTCGTGCGCGCATACGTGGCGGTCAAGGCGCTGGAGCACGACAGCTTCCTGAACGAGATCAGCGCCTGGGAGCGCCGCTTCCTGTTGCCGCAGGTCTGATGCCAGGGGGCCGGAAATCGTTGCGCGGTGGCGCTTGAACAGTGCCGCCACCGGCCCCACTTATCATCCCGCTGTCTGCCTTCGACACAGAATTCGACACAGAAAAACCGGAGTCCCCATGAAACGTGTTGTGCTATTTCTCCTGACCAACTTCGCCGTGATGGCGGTGTTGCTGATCACCACCCGCCTGCTGGGCGTGGACCGTTTCCTCACGGCCAACGGCCTGGATCTGCCACGCCTGGCGATCTTCTCGCTGGTCATCGGTTTCGGCGGCGCCACCATCTCGCTGCTGATGAGCAAGTTCATGGCCAAGCGCAGCACCGGCGCGCGCGTGATCAACCAGCCGCAGAATGCCGACGAAGCCTGGATCGTGGAAACCGTGCGCCGCTTCGCCGACAAGGCCGGCATCGGCATGCCCGAGGTCGCCATCTTCGACGGCGCACCCAATGCCTTCGCCACCGGCGCGTTCAAGAACTCGGCCCTGGTGGCGGTGTCCACCGGCCTGCTGCAGAACATGACCAAGGAAGAGGTCGAGGCGGTGATCGGCCACGAGGTGGCCCACGTGGCCAACGGTGACATGGTCACCATGACGCTGATCCAGGGCGTGATGAACACCTTCGTCGTGTTCCTGAGCCGCGTCATTGGCTACGCCGTGGATGCCTTCCTGCGCCGCGGCAGCGACAACAACTCCGGCCCCGGCATTGGCTACATGATCACCACGGTGGTGATGGACATCGTGCTCGGTTTTCTGGCCGCCATCATCGTGGCCTGGTTCAGCCGCCAGCGCGAGTACCGCGCCGACGCCGGTGCCGCCGACCTGATGGGGCGCAAGCAGCCCATGATCAACGCGCTGGCCCGCCTGGGTGGCCTGACGCCGGGCGAACTGCCCAAGACCATGCAGGCGCTGGGCATCACCGGCAACCTGGGCAAGCTGTTCTCGACCCACCCGCCGATCGAAGAGCGCATCGCTGCGCTGCAACGGAACTGACTCCCCCCTGCGCCGCTGACGCGGCTTCCCCCCTCCGTGGCGCGCCTGCGGCGCTTCGAGGGGGGGCGGCATCTTGGGCCGGCTGAGCCGTCCCTTGATGCCCCTGGATGAAGGCACTTGCGCCGGATGCGCTTCGCTTGACGGCTCACCACGAAAGGGCGCTGGCGATGGATCTCTGAAGGTTTGTTTGCCGGCCATAAAAAAAGCGACCCTCGGGTCGCTTTTTTGTTGGGGCTTGGGCCCAGGGCCTCGTTGGTCTCAGCGGTTGCGTTCCCGTTGCAGTTCCCGTTCCCAGCGGCCGTTGTCGGGCCGGTTGTCCGGGCGGTTGTCGTGGCGCCAGTTGTCACGGCGGTCGCGGCGGTCGATGTAGACGTCGTTGCGTGGGCGTGGCTGGTAACCCGGACCCCAGCGGTAGCCGTGGATCGGCATCACCGTGCCGGGGTGCGGGTAGTAGGTGGTGCCGATGGTGATGCGGGTGCTCGGCTCCACGTACTGCACCTGGGGCTGGTACGAGGGGTAGACCACGGCCGGCGGCGGGGGCGGCGGCATGGGCATGGCGTCGGCCGGCGAGACGTTCAGGCGCACGTAGCGGCCCGGGTCTTGCGGCATCTGCGTGCGGTACTGGCGGCCGGCGTACTCGTAGACCACGTCGTAGGCCACGGTGCGGTTTTCGTAGAAGGTCTGCGTGCCGCACTGGCGGTAGGTTTCGGTGTAGGGCTGGCTCGGGCCTTCGATGCGGTTGCCCAGCATCGCGCCGCCGATCAGGCCGATCACGGTGGCGGCGGCACGGCCGCTGCCGTCGCCGATGGCATTGCCCATCGCACCACCGGCGATGCCGCCGAGCAGCGCGCCGGCGCCGGATTTCTGGCCGGGGTAGGTCACCTGCTGGTCGCCGCACACCTCGCGCGGCACGGCCACCTGCTGGATCACGGGCGTGCTGCTGATGACGCGGCCTTGTTCATCCTGCGCCTGCGCCAGACCACTGCCGGCGAGGGCGAGCAGGCCGGTCATCACGGGGATCAGAACGGGGGTTTTCATGAGGGTCTCCTGTGGGATGCGTGGAGCATGCGCCGCTTGTGTCAATTGCACATGCACCCCATGTAAAGATTCGTGTCGTCTTACGCAGTTCCCGGCCGTTTGGCGGCCAGGCGCAGGGCCGCCAGGGCGGCGTCGGCGCTGGCGCCGGTGTCCACCCGCCAGCGCCTGCGCGGCGCGCGCAGGGCGTGGCGTTCGCGGTAGGCCGAGGGCGTCAGGCCGGTGTGGCGCACGAAGATGCGCCGGAATGCCGCCGGGTCGGCGTAGCCGCAGGCCACGGCAACGGTGGGCACGCTCTCCAGCGTGATCTCCAGCAGCACCCGGGCGCGGGCGCAGCGCAGGGCGTGCAGGTGGTCCAGCGGCGAGTGCCCGAGCTCCTGCCGGAAGTGGCGCAGCAGGGTGCGTGGGCTCACCGCGGCGGCGGTGGCCAGGGCGGCCAGATCGTAGGGCTGCTCCACATGCTGCTCCATCCAGGCGATGGCGCGCGCCAGCGTGCTGTCGCGTGTGTTCGGGATGGCGTGCGAGGCCTGGGCGGCGGCGCTTTCGCGTTCGCGGTCGGGCTGCAGCACGACGGCCAGCGCCTGCGCCGCATCGGCCCCGAGTGCGCGCCGGGTGAGCGCGATGGCGAGCGGGCCGAGGTCGCCGGGGTAGGCCGCGCTGAGCCAGGCGCCGTCTTCGCAGAAGCCCTGGCCGGCCACGGGCCGCAGGCCGGGCGCGTCGCGGGCGATGGCGGCGACGTAGTACCAGGCGAGCGCCAGGCGGTGGTGGTCCAGCCGCCCGCTGAAGGCGGCGAACCAGGCGGCGTTGCCCAGCGTGCAGACCAGGCCGCCGGTGTCGACCAGATGCGCGACGCGCTGGCCGAGCGCACGCTGTGCGCGCACCGTTTCGCGGATGGACGGGATCTCGGCCAGGTGCAGCGGCGGGATGAAGAGCGCGCTGGCCGGTGTGTCGCCCCCATCGCCTTCGGCGGCCAGGCCACGCAGCAGGCCGGTTTCGGCCGGCAGCGGCTGGCCGCCGGCCTGCACGAAGCGCCAGGCCATGCGCGGCGCGCGTGCACCCAGGCGCAGGCGGGCCAGCAGGTTGGCGGTGCGCAGCAACTCCACCAGCGCCAGCGCATGGCCGGGTGCGCTGTCGGGCAGCACGGCGATGTCGATCACGAAAGGCTTGGGGGCGGGCATGGGTGGCGGGGTGGCTGGATCGGCTTGCTGAATGGCGATATTAGCTTTGCCAAAGGGGGCTGCCACCCGTAGCATGGGCGGCTTCATCATCCCGTCACGGACCCTTCACGATGCGCCTGTCTTTCACGCCTTCCACGCTCGCTTCGGCCCTGCTGGCCAGCTCGGTGCTGACGCTCACGCTGCCCGCTGCCGCGCAGTCGCTCGACGCCGCCGGCTTCCAGCAGATCGAGACCGCCGTCAACGCGCTGGCACCGAAGATGGTGGCCTGGCGGCGCGACATCCACGAACACCCTGAACTCTCGGGCCAGGAAGAGCGCACCGCCAAGCTGGTGGCCGCCCACCTGCGCCACCTGGGGATGGAGGTGCAGACCGGCGTGGGCGGCACCGGCGTGGTGGGCACGCTGCGCGGCGGCCTGCCGGGCAAGGTGGTGGCGCTGCGCGCCGACATGGACGCGCTGCCGGTGGAAGAAAAGACCGGCCTGCCGTTCGCGTCGAAACAGAAGGCGCAGTACCACGGCAAGGAAGTGCCGGTGATGCACGCCTGCGGCCACGACGCCCATGTGGCCATGCTGATGGGCGCGGCCGAAGCGCTGGCCGGCATGCGCGCACGCCTGCCCGGCACGGTGAAGTTCATCTTCCAGCCGGCTGAAGAGGGTGCGCCGGTGGTGCCGGACTCCAATGGCAAGGTGCCGAGCTTCGGTGCCAAGTCCATGGTGGAGGCCGGTGCGCTGAAAGACGTGCAGGCCATCTACGGCCTGCACATCACCTCCAACCTGCCTTCGGGTGTGGTGGGTTACCGCAGCGGCCCGCTGATGGCCGGGTCCGACAGTTTGAGCATCCAGATCGACGGCCGTGGCGGCCACGGGTCTTCGCCCTGGATGGCGGTCGATCCGGTGGTGGCGTCCAGCCAGGTGGTGCTGGGCCTGCAGACGGTGGTGAGCCGCCAGCTCAACATCAGCAAGGAGCCGGCGGTGATCACCATCGGCTCGATTCACGGCGGCACGCGCTACAACATCATTCCCGACAGCGTGGAGATGCTGGGCACGCTGCGCACCTTCGACGAAGAGATGCGCGCCGAGGCGATGAAGCGCATCGTGACCACCGCCGAATCCATCGCCGCCTCCAGCGGCGCCAAGGCGCGTGTCACCTTCGGGCCGGTGGCCTACCCCGTCACCACCAACCCGGCCGCGCTCACCGAGGCTTCGTTGCCTGCGTTGCGCGAGACCATGGGCGGCAAGGTCATGATCATTCCCAAGGTCAGCGGCTCGGAAGACTTCTCGGAGTTCCAGAAAGTGGTGCCGGGCTTCTTCTACTTCCTGGGCGCGCCGCAGCAGGGGCAGGACTTCGCCAAGGCGCCGTCCAACCACTCGCCGCTGTTCGACATCGACGAAGCCCAGTTGCCGGTGGGCGCGCGCTCGCTGGCCGCGCTGGCGGTGGATTTCCTCAAGCGCCCGTGAGCAGTTCGCGCGCCAGCGCCTCGGCCACTTTCAGCCCGTCCACACCGGCCGACAGGATGCCGCCGGCGTAACCCGCGCCTTCGCCGGCCGGGTACAGGCCGCGCGTGTTCAGGCTCTGGCAGTCGTCGCCCCGCGTGAGGCGCAGTGGCGACGAGGTGCGTGTTTCCACGCCGGTGAGCACCGCGTCGGCCATGTCGTAGCCCTTGATCTTGCGGCCGAACACCGGCACCGCCTCGCGCATGGCCTCGATGGCGTAGGCGGGCAGGGCGGGGGCGAGGTCACCCAGCTTCACACCCGGCTGGTACGAGGGCATCACCTCGCCGAGCGCGCTGGACGGACGCTGCAGCAGGAAGTCGCCCACCAGCTGGCCCGGTGCTTCGTAGGTGCCGCCACCCAGCGTGTAGGCGCGCGCTTCGAGTTCACGCTGCAGCACGATGCCGGCCAGCGGGTGCGGCTTGCCTTGCGCGGCGAGCTGCTGCGCCTGGCCCGCGTAACGTGTGCCGTCGGCCTCGCCGAAGGCGGCGGTCCACAGCGGCATGTCCTGCGGGAAGCTTTGCGGAAAGTCCACCGGCTCGATGCCGACCACCAGGCCGGCGTTGGCATTGCGTTCGTTGCGCGAGTACTGGCTCATGCCGTTGGTGACCACGCGGCCGGGCTCGGAGGTGGCGGCCACCACCATGCCGCCCGGGCACATGCAGAAGCTGTAGACCGCGCGCCCGTTCTTCGCGTGGTGCACCAGCTTGTAGTCGGCCGCGCCCAGCAGCGGGTGGCCGGCGTGGCGGCCCCAGCGCGCGCGGTCGATCACGCCCTGCGGGTGCTCGATGCGGAAGCCGACGGAGAAGGGTTTGGCTTCCATGAACACGCCGGCGTCCCACAGCAGCGCGAAGGTGTCGCGCGAGCTGTGGCCGAGCGCCAGCACCACGTGCTGAACCGGCATCTGCACCGTGTCGCCGTGTTCGAAGCGGCGCACTTGCAATTGCGTGATGCGCTGCTGGCCGTTGGCGTCGTGCGCCAGCGTGATGCCGCTGACCTGGTGCTGGAAACGGATTTCGCCACCGAGCGCGACGATCTTCTCGCGCATGGCCTCGACCACGCGCACCAGCTTGAAGGTGCCGATGTGCGGGTGCGCGGTGTACAGGATTTCGGGCGGCGCGCCGGCATCGACGAATTCCTGCATGACCTTGCGGCCGAGGAAACGCGGGTCCTTGATCTGGCTGTAGAGCTTGCCGTCGGAGAACAGGCCGGCGCCGCCCTCGCCGTACTGCACGTTGCTCTCGGGGTTGAGCACCTGCTTGCGCCACAGGCCCCAGGTGTCCTTGGTGCGCTCGCGCACCGGCTTGCCGCGTTCGAGCACGATGGGCTTGAACCCCATCTGTGCCAGCGCCAATGCGGTGAACAGGCCGCAGGGCCCGAGGCCCACCACCACCGGGCGTTCGCTCTCGTCCCCCGGCCAGTGCGCGGGTGCGTGGCCGGGGGCGTGCCAGGCCATGTTGGGCGTGGGCTGCACATGCGGCTTGCCGGCGTGGGTGGCGAGCAGGGCGGCGGTGTGGGCCGGATCGCCCAGCGTGACGTCGACGATGTACACCGCCAGCAGGTCGGCCTTGCGCGCATCGAAGCTGCGCTTGAAGACGTGCAGGTGGGCAATCTGTTCCGGCGCAATGCCGAGTGCGTCCGCGGCCAGGGCGGTGAGGGCGGCCACCGGGTGCGGCGGCGGCAGGCGGTCGTCGTCGGTTTCGCTCGGTGCGTCGGCGGCGCGGCGCTCTTCGGCCGGCAGGGCGGCCAGGGGGAGTTTGAGTTCGGAGAGGCGGATCATGGTCGTGGGGCTTGTGTTGATCAAGCAGAGGACGGAGCCCCCGTATTGTCGCCAATGCCCCACGAGGTATTTTTTTGGGGTGGGTTGAAAATAAACCCGGGTAAAAACAAAAGACCCGGGTAGAATCTGCGGCATCATGCAAACCGATCCCTCTCCCATCCCCCTGTTGCCGAGTTGCACCGCCTTTCTGCAAGGGCAGCGCGTGGCCTTCGGCCCTTATCCCGAGGTGGCCCGTGCGCTGGCCGGGCTCGACCTTTCCGCCGGCGGCCTGCTGGTGTTCGACGACCAGAGCGGTGCCCAGGTGGACTACCCCTGGCCGACCGAAGTGCCGGGTGCGCCGGCAGCGCCCGACGAAGAACCGGTGGCCGCCGCGAGCGCGGCCGCTGCACCCCAGGTGGGCCGGCCGCGCATGGGCGTGGTGGCGCGAGAGGTGACGCTGCTGCCGCGCCACTGGGCCTGGTTGTCGCACCAGCCCGGCGGCGCCTCGGCCGCCTTGCGCCGCCTGGTGGAGGAAGCGCGCCGCACGCACGCCGCGCGCGACGGCTCGCGCCTGGCCAAGGAGCGCGCCTACCGTTTCATGAGCGCCATCGCCAGCGGCTACGCCGGTTTTGAAGAAGCTTCGCGTGCGCTGTTCGCGCAGGACGCCGAGGCCTTCCACCAGCGCATCGCGGCCTGGCCACCCGCCGTGCAGGCGCACCTGGCCTGGCTGGCGCGCGATGCGTTCGATACCCCACACCCCAGCGAGGCGCAAGCCGGCTGACCCCCGTTTTTTCTGAAAGCGTTCATGGCTTCTTCCCCTCCCGCCGCTCCCAAAGGCCCGCTCTGGCGGATCTACCTCGTGTTCCTCGTGCCCATGGTGTTGTCCAACATCCTGCAGGGCCTGCAGGGCACCATCAACGGCATCTACATCGGCCAGATGCTGGGCACGCACGCGCTGGCCGCGGTCTCGGGCATGTTCCCGATCGTGTTCTTCTTCATCTCGCTGGTGATCGGCATCGGCGCCGGTGCCTCGGTGTTGATTGGCCAGGCCTGGGGCGCGCGCGAGCCGCACAAGGTCAAGGCCATCGCCGGCACGGCGCTGGTGCTGGGCGCCCTGATCGGCCTGGTGGCGGCGGTGCTGGGCGTGGTGTTTGCGCGCCCGGCCCTGCAGGCGCTGGGCACGCCGCTGGACGTGATCGACGACGCCGTGGCCTATGCGCGTGTGATGCTGCTCATCATGCCGGTGCTGCTGGTGTTCATCCTGTTCACGCAGTTGCTGCGCGGCGTGAGCGACACCGTGTCGCCGCTGTTCGCGCTGATGCTGTCGACGGTGGTCGGCCTGCTGGTCACGCCGGCGCTGATCCAGGGCTGGCTCGGCCTGCCGCGCCTGGGCATCCAGAGTGCGGCTTATGCGGGGCTGGTGTCGTACGCGACGGCGCTGGGTTTTCTGGTCTGGCGCCTGCGGCGGCTGAAGCACGTGCTGGCATTCGACCGCGAACTGCTCGCCGCGCTGCGGCTGGACCGCGTGATCCTCGGCAAGGTGATGCGCATCGGCCTGCCGACCGGCATGCAGATGGTGGTGATCTCGATGTCCGAGCTGGTCATCCTCGCGCTGGTCAACGGCCACGGCTCGCAGGCCACGGCGGCCTACGGCGCGGTGACGCAGATCGTCAACTACGTGCAGTTCCCGGCACTGTCGATTGCCATCACCGCCTCCATCCTGGCAGCGCAGTCCATCGGCGCAGGCCGCGTGGAGCGCCTGAGCCCGATCCTGCGCACCGGCCTGTGGCTCAACGCCGTCATCACCGGTGGCCTGGTGCTGCTCGGTTATGCGCTCTCGAACCTCCTGCTGGGCCTGTTCCTGACGCAGCCCGAGGTGCTCGCGCAGGCCGACCACCTGCTGCACATCATGCTGTGGAGCATTCTGGTGTTCGGCTTCCAGGCGGTGGTGGGCGGCATCATGCGCGCCAGCGGCGTGGTGATGGTGCCGATGGCGATCTCCGTCTTCAGCATCCTGGTGGTGCAGCTGCCGGTGGCCTACCTGCTCGACGCCCACATGGGCCTGGCGGGTGTGTGGGTGGCGTTCCCGGTGGCCTACATCGTGATGCTGGTGCTGCAGAGTGCCTTCTACCAACTGGTGTGGCGGCACCGCAGGATCGAGCGCCTGGTCTGAGGCCGGCCCGAAGCGTGGGACAATCCGCCCCGTGAAGCGCGCCAGGCCGCCGCTGGCACGTCGCCCGAAAGGGTGTGCTGGAGGAACGTCCGGACTGCACAGGACAGCGTAGGAGGTAACACCTCTCCACCGACAAGCCCCGAGGGTTCGCCCGAAGGGCCCTAAGGTGAGGATCAGAGCAACAGAGACGAGCCGATTCAGTTCGGGTGAAACGGGCAATCTCTACGCGCAGCAATACCAAATAGGCCAGCGTTGACGTGGTTCCGCGGAGCTGGCGGGTAGGTAGCACCGAGCCGGGTGGGCGACCCCCGGCCCAGATGAATGGCGGTCACATCCGGGGCAACCCGGATGCACAGAATCCGGCGTAACGGCGCGCTTCACACTTTTCCGGCAGAGGCCTTCTGCCTCAGCGCTTCCGTCACCGCACTCGCCAGCGGCGGGTGCGTCTTCTTCCCCCCACACACACAGCAAGCATCAGGCCGCGCGGCTATGCACGTGCGCGCTCTCGTGCCACGCCACGCACCAGCGCCCAGGCCAGCTCGGCCACCGGCGACAGGGTGCGGTTGGCGCGGCGCACCAGCGTGATGTCGCGGTCGATGCGGGGCAGCAGGGGTCGCATCACCAGGCCTTGCAAGCCGGCCGGTGGCAGGGCGAGCGTGGGCACCACCGAGATGCCGAGGCCGGCGTCGAGCATGCGGAAGATGGTGGTGACATGGCCCACCTCCTGCACCACCGAGGCCGTCACCGTGTGCTGGCGCAGGGCATCGTCGATCAGGCGGCGGCTGCCCGAGGCGTGGTCCAGCAGCACCAGCGGCTCACCGGCCAGATCCCCCCACTTCGCACCGCCGCGCCGCCGCGCCAGCCGGTGCGTGGGCGGGCAGACCAGCACGAAGGGCTCGGTCAGCACCGCTTCGGCATGCAGATCGTCGGCGGGGCCGGGGTCGATGACGACGCCGAAATCGACCTCGCCCGAGCGCACGCTGGCCAGCGCATCGTGCTGCATGCGGTCGAGCAGCAGCAGCGCCAGCCCGGGGTGTTCGTCGCGGCAGCGTGCGATGCACTCGGGCAGCAGGTTGGCCGACAGGGTCGGGCTGCTGGCCACACGCACCCGGCCCTGCCGTTGCTGGGCCTTGCCGCGCGTGTCCTGCAGCACCGCGTCCAGGTCTTCCAGCGCACGTTCCAGCCGCACCGCCAGGCTGCGCCCGCCGTCGGTGAGCAGCACCTCGCGGGTGGTGCGGTCGAGCAGCTTGAGGCCCAGCTGCTGTTCCAGTTCGGTGATGCAGCGGCTCACCGCCGGCTGGCTCAGCCCCACCTGCGCGCCGGCGCGGGTGAAGTTGCCGTGGCGGGCGACGGCCTGGAACACGCGCAGCTGGCGCAGGCTCACATTCATATCAATGATTCATCAATAGATCAGACAAATGCATTTTACGTAGGCCGTTGTCTCGGGTCCAATGGCGCTCCCTACAGCCTTCAAAGGCGCCGCGCGCGCCCCTCGTTTGCCATGGCCCGCTCCCGCCTGCTGCCCGACAACTTCACGATCTACCTGGTCACCACCGTCATCCTGGCCAGCCTGCTGCCGGCCTCGGGCCGCTTCGCGCAGGTGCTGGAGGTGGCGACCACCGTGGCGGTCAGCCTGCTGTTTTTCCTGCACGGCGCCAAGCTCTCGCGCCCGGCAATCTGGGCCGGCCTGGGCCACTGGCGCCTGCAGCTGATGGTGGTGGCCAGCACCTTCGTGCTGTTCCCGCTGCTGGGTTGGGCCTTGCGGCCGCTGCTGGAGCCGCTGGTGACGCGCGACCTGTACACCGGCATCCTGTTCCTGTGTGCGCTGCCGGCCACGGTGCAGTCGGCGATTGCCTTCGTGTCGATGGCGCGTGGCAACATCCCGGCGGCGATCTGCAGCGCCTCGGCCTCCACACTGCTGGGCGTGGTGTTCACGCCGTTGGTGGTGGGCCTGCTGCTGACGCAGAACGCGGTGATGGGCGACCCGTTGGAGGCCATCGGCCGCATCGGCCTGCAGCTGCTGCTGCCTTTCGTGGTCGGCCACCTGATGCGCCCGCTGATCTCCGGTTTCCTGCAGCGCCGCGGCGCGGTCATGAAGGTGGTGGACCAGGGCTCCATCCTGCTGGTGGTGTACGCCGCCTTCAGCCACGCGGTGATCGACGGCCTGTGGTCGCAGGTGCCGCTGACCGCACTGCTGGGCTTGCTGGTGGTGTGTGCGGTGCTGCTGGGCCTGGTGTTGACCATCACCACCTGGAGCGCGCGGCGGCTGGGCTTCTCGAAGGAAGACGAGATCACCATCGTCTTCTGCGGCTCAAAGAAGAGCCTGGTCAGCGGTGTGCCGATGGCCAACGTGCTCTTCGCCGCCAACGTGGCCGGCGCCATCGTGCTGCCGCTGATGCTGTTCCACCAGATGCAGCTGATGGTGTGCGCGCTGCTGGCACAGCGGTATGCGCGCCGCCCCGAGCCTGCTGCCAGCGCGGCGCTGGAAGAGGCGAAGCAGACCTAAGCCTCCGGGCTGTCGGTGTCGGCATCGCCTTGCGTGAGCCGCGTCCGCGCCGCGGCGGCCAGCGCTTCGTACTTGTCGCGAAACGCCTCCAGTTCTTCCAGATCCAGCAGGGCGTTGTGTGCGCCCCGGGTGGCGCGGATGAGTTCGTCCAGCTTCACCTGGATCGCCTGCGTGTCGCGGTTCTGCGTGTTCTGGATCAGGAACACCATCAGGAAGGTGACGATGGTGGTGCCGGTGTTGATCACCAGTTGCCAGGTGTCGCTGAAGTGGAACAGCGGCCCGGTCACCAGCCACACCAGGATCAGCGCCACGGCCAGCGTGAAGATGGGTGGGCGGCCGCAGAAGTGCGAGGCCGATTTGGCGAAGCGCGAGTACCAGCTGGACGATCGAGCCATGGTCTCGCTCCGTCGGTTCAAAGGTTGAAGCCGCCCAGGCTCTGGATGCGTTCCACGTGCGCCATCAGCGAACGTTTGGCCACCGGCCAGAGGCGCTCTGGCACGTCGTCGTAGGCCAGCTTCACCCAGTCGTCGGGGGAGCCTTCGGGCGCGGCCTGCATGGCGCGCGCCACCTTGGCCTCGCGTTGCAGGCGGTGTGCCTTGAGGTGGGCAATCGCCGCACGCGCGCCACCCAGGGGCGGTGCGCTCGGGTTGTCGGCGCTGCGTCGCAGGTCGCCCAACACGTAGCCGTGCGCCGGCAGCAGGAACTCGATGCCGTGGCGCTCGCACAGCGCGTCGAGCTTGTCGAGCGAGTCGAGGTAGGCCGCCATGTTGCCGTCGGGCGGGTCGATCACGGTGGTGCTGCCGTTGAGGATGTGGTCGCCGGTGAACAGCAGGCCGTCTTCCAGCAGCGCCAGGCACAGGTGGTTGGCGGCGTGGCCCGGCGTGTGCACCACTTCGAGCGTGTGCGACACGGTGGCCTCGCCCGACTGTCCGAGCAGCACCAGCTGCTCGCCGTCGGCCAGTTCCCGTTCGGGTGTGAAGCGGCTGTTCTCGCGTGAGGTGCTGGCGCTGGCCAGGCCGAGGATGGGGGGCTTCTCCAGGCCAGCCGCCACGCACAGGGCCTGCAGGCGAGGCGCGCCGGGCGAGTGGTCGGGGTGCGAATGGGTGCAGACAATGGCCTGGATGCGGCCGC
The DNA here is from genome assembly GCF_001571225.1 of Hydrogenophaga palleronii NBRC 102513. Taxonomy (GTDB): domain Bacteria; phylum Pseudomonadota; class Gammaproteobacteria; order Burkholderiales; family Burkholderiaceae_C; genus Hydrogenophaga; species Hydrogenophaga palleronii. The sequence goes on along the minus strand of NZ_BCTJ01000003.1, from coordinate 137,388 downwards.
CGGCCGCGCGCCACAGGCGTTCGATGTGGGCCGGTTCGTCCGGGCCCGGGTCGATCACGATGTGGCCGCTGGCCGGGTCACCCACCACATAACTGTTGGTGCCCGGGCCGGTCATGAAGCCGGGGTTGGGCGCGGTCAGGCGCTGCACGTTCTTCAGCAGCTGCACCGGTTGCTCGTGTTGCCAGTCCAGGCTGTGCGCGATCTGGCCGTCGGGGCAGACCATGGCGAGCTCGCCGAAGGAGGGCTCGTGCTCCATGTGGCGCGACTCGGCGCCGTGCGTCAGGCCGGCGCGCGGACAACTGGTCCACAGCGGTTCGTCGTTGCGGCCGCAGGCGTCGAGCACGGCCTGAACCGAGCCATAGGCCTGCAGGCGTTCCAGCGTGCGGATGGTCGGGAAGATGATGAAGAAGCTGCCGGCCTGGTGGCGCTCCAGCGCGTCGGCCGGGCGCACCCAGCAGGGCTCGAACTGTTCGGCTTCGTCGGCCACGGGCTGTTGGCCTTCGGGCATGCGGGCGACCAGAAAGGGCACGTCGAAACGGCGTGGCAGATCGCGGTCGGTGATCCAGTGCGCCAGCACGTACACGCCGGCGCCGTCGAGCCGCAGGCCTTTGGCTTCGCACTGCGTGGCAAACGGCGCCTTGCGGTCCAGCGTGGCAATGTCGCCGTCGTCCACCGGCGTGCCGTCGGCGCGGTGCGCGAGCAGCACACCGAGTTCTTCAAAACTCTCGCGGATGGCGGCGATGGCCTGCGTGAGGTGCAGGTCGCTCTGCGTGCTGCGGCGCGTGCTGATGCCGTGCGCCTGGGCATCGGTGGCGTCGATGCCACCGCCCGGGAACACGTAGGCGCCGGGCGCGAAGCTGGCCGTCATGGAACGGCGCGTCATCAGCACCTCGATGCCGGGGCGCGCCGGGTCGCTGCTGTCGCGCAGCAGCAGCACGGTGGCAGCGGGCCGCAGGCTGGCGAGCGCGCGGGACGGGTGCAGGAGTTGGGTAGGGCGGACCATGCGGGCATTTTGCGACAAGCAACCCTGCCGTGCAGAGGCACGGGCCTGTCGACGGATAATCGCGCCCATGCACATCCGGTTCACCAAGATGCAGGGCGCGGGCAACGACTTTGTCGTGCTCGACGAAACACGCGGCCAACTCGGGCTGAGCGCGGCGCAATACCGCTTCCTGGCCGACCGCCACTTCGGCGTCGGCGCCGACCAGATCCTGAGCGTGCGGCCTTCGCCCGGCGAAGGCCTGGACTTCGAATACGTGATCCACAACGCCGACGGCGGCCAGGTGGAACACTGCGGCAACGGTGCGCGCTGCTTCGTGCGCTACGTGCACGACAAGGGCCTGAGCGGTCGCAACCCGCTGCGCGTGAAAGTGCAGAACGGCGAGCTCGAGCTGCAGATGCACGCCGATGGCCGGGTCACGGTGGACATGGGCCCGCCTGTGTTCGATCTCGCCCGCGTGCCATTCGACAACACCGGCCTGGCTCCCGAGCCCATGGGCAACTACGAACGCTGGCCGCTGGCGCTGCCCTACGCGGGTGATGTGCCGGTGGCCGTGCTGTCCATGGGCAACCCCCATGCCGTGATGCTGGTGGACGACGTCAACACCGCGCCCGTGCCATCGTCCGGCCCGTGGATCGAAACGCATGAGCGTTTTCCGCAGCGTGTCAACGCCGGTTTCCTGCAGATCGTGAGCCGCAACGAGGTGCGCCTGCGGGTGCACGAGCGCGGTTCCGGCGAAACCCTGGCCTGCGGCACCGGCGCCTGCGCCGCGGTGGTGGCCGGCATCCGCCTGGGCCTGCTCGACAACGAGGTGGACGTGCACACCCGCGGCGGCGTGCTCACCATCAACTGGCAGGACAGCCCGCGCCACGACCAGCCGGTGCGCCTGACCGGCCCCGCCACCACGGTCTTCGACGGCGAGATCACCATCCCCGACCTCGCCTGATCCCCGCCACCGCACAGCCCGCACGCACCACATGAACGCCAACAACAACCACATTCCGCCAATCACCGAAGACGACATCGCCAACTACCTGGCCAACACGCCCGACTTCTTCGAGCGCCACGCCAGCCTGCTGGCGGCGGTGCAGCTGACCAGCCCGCACGGCCACCGCGCGGTGAGCCTGCAGGAGCGCCAGGCCGAGATGCTGCGCGAGAAGATCCGCGGCCTGGAGCTCAAGGGCGCCGAGATGATCCGACACGGCAACGAGAACACCGGCATCGCCGACAAGCTGCACCGCTGGACGCGTGAGCTGCTGCTGGCGCGCGACGCGCGGGCGCTGCCGACCACCGCCGCCACCGCCATTGCCGAGCAGTTCGGCGTGCCGCAGGTCGCCATCAAGGCCTGGGACGTCGCGCCCGAGTTCGCCACCGAGCCTTTTGCCCAGGGCGCCAGCGACGACGTGAAGGCCTTTGCCTCTTCGCTCACCCGGCCCTACTGCGGCGCCAATCCCGACCTGGAAGCCGCCAAGTGGCTGGTCGACCCGGCCTCGGCCACCTCGCTGGCCCTGATTCCCTTGCGTGCCGGCGAGGGCCCCGAGGCCTTTGGCCTGCTGGTGCTGGCCTCGCCCGATGCACAGCGGTTTGCGTCCGACATGGGCACCGACTTCCTCGAGCGCATCGGCGAACTCACCAGCGCCGCGCTGACCCGCCTGCGGCCATGAGCGCATCGGCCAGCGCCGACGACGCCGCGCTGGTACAGGCCTACCTGAACCATGTGCGGGTCGAAAAACGCCTGGCCGAACGCACCGTCGCGCTGTACACGCTGGATCTGGAGCGCCTGAGCGCCCAGGCACGTGAAGCGCAGGTGGCGCTCACCGCGGTGCAGAACACCCACATCCGCCGCTGGGTAGCGCAGATGCACGGCGCCGGGCGCAGCGCGCGCGGCATCGCGCTCATTCTTTCCGGCTGGCGCGGCTTCTACATCTGGCTCGGCCGCCAGGGCCGCATCGATCACAACCCGGTGCAGGACGTGCGCGCGCCCAAGGCCGGCAAACCGCTGCCCAAGGCGCTGGGGGTGGACGAGTCCATGCAGCTGGCCAGCCACCACGAGGCCGGCGACGACCCGGCGCTGGAGGCGCGCGACGCCTGCATCACCGAACTGCTGTACGGCTGCGGCCTGCGCATCGGTGAACTGGTGGGCCTGGACGTGGCGGCCAGCGGCAGTGCCCGCGGCTGGATCGACGCCCAGGACGGCGAAGCCCATGTGCTCGGCAAGGGCTCCAAGCGCCGCAGCGTGCCGGTGGGCCGGCAGGCGCTTGCCGCCCTGGCCACCTGGCTGCAGCAGCGCGCGGCCTGGGCCGGCGACGATCCGGCGCTGTTCATCGGCGCGCGCGGCCAGCGCCTGACGCCGCAGCACATCCGCGTGCGGCTCAAGCGCCGCTCGCTGCTGGCCGGGCTGGCCACGCCGGTGCACCCGCACATGCTGCGCCACTCGTTCGCCAGCCACGTGCTGCAGTCCAGCGGCGACCTGCGCGCGGTGCAGGAGCTGCTGGGCCACGCCAGCATCAGCACCACCCAGGTCTACACCCGGCTCGACTTCCAGCACCTGGCCCAGGTCTACGACGCGGCCCACCCGCGCGCCGGTGCGCGCAGCGGCCAGTCGCCCGAACCGCTGGCAGGCGGGCCCGCCATGCCATCGACACCACGCACCACGCCCCGGTCGAAACGCTGAGACAGCCGCGCCCGGCACGCAGGCATTGCTTGTAGGATGCGGGTCCGCCAGGCGCCAGCGCGCCAAAACCCCTTTTCGGAGACCGCCATGTTCAAGTTCCTCACCTTCTTCAAGACCCTGCTGCTGGGCGCCGTGCTGGCGACCACCTTGCAAGCCCAGGCCCAGACCGCCGCCGCGCCGGCTGCCCCGATCAAGGTGGTGTACCACCTGTCCGACGGCATCCCGCAGGCGACCCGCGCCATCCAGAACATCCGCAACCACCTGGCGGCCGACCCGACGGCGAAGATCGCGGTCGTCACCCACGGCGCGGGCATCGACTTCCTGCTCGACGGCGCCACCAACACCGCCCAGCAGTCCTTCGCCGGCGCCATCGGCGACCTGGCGTCCAAGGGCGTGGACTTCTTTGTCTGCAACAACACCCTGGTGTCGCGCAACATCGACCCCGCCAAGGTGGCGATGGAAGCCAAGGTCGTGCCCTCCGGCGTGGCCGAGGTGGCGCGCCTGCAGGCGCGTGAAGGTTTTGTCTACCTGCGTCCCTGAGGCCGCAGGTTTCTTCCGTTGCGGCCCCGGCGGGCCGCGCCAGAGCCGGGCATCGCCCGGCTTTTTGCTGGTATGTCCCCTTAAGGCAGCACAAGTCACGAGGGTGGCATACACTCCCGGCTGCCGTTTTGGCCACCGCTTCTCTCACTGCCTGCTGCTGTCATGTCACTCATCCCCGCCACCATCCTCACCGGCTTCCTCGGCTCGGGCAAAACCACGCTGCTCAAGCGCGTGCTGAGCGAGGCGCACGGCCAGAAGATTGCTGTGGTGGAAAACGAGTTCGGTGAAGAGAACATCGACAACGAAATCCTGGTGGCCGACACCACGGAAAACATCATCCAGATGAGCAACGGCTGCATCTGCTGCACCATCCGCGACGACCTGCGCGCCACGCTGCAGGACCTGGCGGAGAAAAAGCGCAAGGGTGAGCTCGACTTCGAGCGCGTGGTGATCGAGACCACCGGCCTGGCCGATCCGGGCCCCGTGGCGCAGACCTTCTTCATGGACGACGAGATCGCCGAGCAGTACCTGCTGGACTCGGTACTCACGCTGGTGGACGCCAAACACGCGGCCGAGCAGCTCAACGAGCGCCAGGAAGCGCGCCGCCAGGTGGGTTTTGCCGACCAGATCTTCATCAGCAAGTCCGACCTGGTGAGCGAAGACGAACTGTCTGCGCTGACCCACCGCCTCAAGCACATGAACCCGCGCGCCCCGATGCGCCCGGTGCATTTCGGCGAAGTGGCGCTGAAAGAAGTGTTCGACCTGCGCGGCTTCAACCTGAACGCCAAGCTCGATATCGACCCCGACTTCCTCAAGGTGGACGACCATGACCATGGTCACGAGCACCACGACCATGCGCACGGCGAGCATTGCAACCACCCCTCGCACCAGCACGGTCACGAGGGCCATGGCCACCACCATCACCATGACGACGATGTGAAAAGCTTCGTCTACCGTGCCACCCGGCCCTTCGTGCCGGAGAAGCTGGAAGACTTCCTGGGCGCCATCGTGCAGGTGTACGGCCCGCGCATGCTGCGCTACAAGGGCGTGCTGCACATGGAAGGCACCGATCGCAAGGTGATCTTCCAGGGCGTGCACCAGCTCATGGGCAGCGACCTCGGGCCGGTCTGGGCCGAGGGCGAGCAGCGCACCAGCAAGATGGTTTTCATCGGCATCGACCTGCCCAAGGACATCCTGGTGCAAGGCCTGGACCAGAGCCTGGCATGAGCATGAGCTGGCCGCCTCCACCTTTTATTGCCGGATCTCACACCCCGTGAGCGTGCGGTCTGTCTCGCTTCCCCCACGGCAGGACCGGCAGTGGCCGAGGGAATGTGCGACGGCGAGACCGGCATCGTTACAATCGCGGCCCAAAGTGACCAGCCAGCCGTCCTCGCGGACACTGGTCTGCCGCTGTCGAGCACCGCTGGGCAATGGGGGTATAACGTTGCATCCGGCGGCCCGCGTGACGCAGCCCGGGCGAGAACCCGGTGTTGCGCACCGTCCGAGATCCCGCTTCGTCAGTCACTGAGAGGAGACCCGTCGTGAAAGCCCCGGCAACCAAGACAGCGAAATCAGGCAAGGCCGCCGTGACGGAGGCCAAGGCACGCGTGTCGGTCGCCACCCCGAAGGCTTCGGCCAAGGCCAAGCCGGCCCCGAAGGCTGTGGCCAAACCCGCTGCCAAGACCGCCGCCAAGACCACCAGACCCGTCAGCAAAGTGGCCGCCACCAAACCGGCAGCCACAAAGCCGGTCGCCAAGACAGCTGCCAAGCCCGTCGCCAAAGCCGCGCCCGCCGCCAAAAAGAGCAGCGTGCCGGCCAAATCCGCCAAACCCGTGGCCAAGGCACCGGTGAAGCCGGCGGCCAAGGCCGCGGCGACGAAAAAACTCTCACCCGCCCGCCCCGCGCCCCGTGCGCCAGCGGTTGCGGCCAAGACCCCTGCGCCCGCCAAGGCGGCCAAGCCCGTGGTGAAAGCCACGGCGAAACCGGTGGCCAAAACGGCCACCAAAGCCACGACCCAGCCCGCTGCCAAAGCGGCTGTATCCGCCGTGTCCCCTTCGGTTCCCAAGGCCGCTCCTGCAGCCGCTGTTTCAAAATCCTCCAGCGCGAAGCGCCCGGCCACGCCGGTCGTGGTCGAGCCCACGCCGCGTCCACTCGGCAAACGGGCCGCCAAGAAGGTCATGATGGAACAGATGACGCAGGCTGCGGTCGTGCCCACACACGCCCCCGACGCTGCTAAAGCGACTTTTTCCAATATGAATCAACGTGCCGTCATGACTCCTCCCGTGCCATCCTCCATCCAGAAGGACCCCAAGCGGGCCAACAACTGGAAGACACTGCCTGTCGAGCAACTGACCGACCAGGACGTGCAGGCCATGCCCGACAGCGAATACATGAGCGACCTGCAGCTCGCGTACTTCCGTCGCAAGCTGTCCCAGCTCAAGGCCGACATGCTCGCCAACGCCGGTGAAACCACCGAGCACCTGCGTGAAGACACCGTGGTCGTGCCCGACCCGGCCGACCGCGCGACGATCGAAGAAGAGCACGCGCTCGAACTTCGCACGCGCGACCGCGAGCGCAAGCTGCTGAAGAAGATCGAACAGGCCATCGCGCGCATCGACTCCGGCGACTACGGTTACTGCGAAGAAACCGGCGAGCCCATCGGTGTTGGCCGCCTCATGGCGCGTCCCACGGCCAGCCTTTCGCTCGAAGCCCAGCAACGCCGGGAACTCAAGCAGAAGATGTTCGGGGACTGACCCACGATTCCGGCCACCCACTCCTCGACCCCTTTCCGGTAGCGATTTCCCATGTCCAAGGACGATTCCAGCGGCGGCTTCCTGTCCAAGGTGGTGAAATTCGTGCGCCATCCGACCACCAGCTGGTCGGACCTGGACACGCGGATGGCCGATCGCGAGAGCGAGTACAGCAAGGCCGCGCTGAAGGAAATGATCGAGCGCAAGCGGCGCAACGACTTCGTGCGCAAGCGCGAGTTCGACATGCTGCGCAAGATCCGCAGCCGCGAAGGCACCGGGCTGGAAGGTCCGGGCATGCGTCCTTCGTTCTTCCAGAGCAGCCTGCCGTCCAAGCCGGACGACCGCGCCGAGACGCTCAAGAAGATCGACGAGATCGAAGCCCAGATGTCCATGCAGTGGTGGAAGACCAAGGGGCCCGACTCCCTGGTCAGCACCGGCTCGGGCATGAGCACGCAAAGCGGAACGGCGTCTTCGCCGCTCAAGCCCTTTCCGCCGGCGCCGCCCAGCGTGCCCGACGCCGAGGTGCGCCAGCGCAAGGCCCAGTACGACGAGACCGAACCGAGCCCGCTGCCCAACCCGATGGCCAGAATGGCCGCATCGACGGCCGCCCTGAACGGCCCGGCGACGGTTCCGCCGCCAGCGCCCGTACTGGCGCCGGTGGCTGCTGTGCCGCCCCCCGCGCCCCGGCGCGAGAGCGAGCCCACGCCGGCGGCGCCCGCGCCCAGCCAGCCGTCTGTCTCGCGCACCGGCCTCATGGCGCCCACCGGGGCCCGCGGCAATGGCGCACAGGGCGCCAACGGTTTTTCGGCCTCGCACTTTTTTGCGCTCGACGTGCAGGAAATCGCGCAGGACCCCGAGGTTGAAGAAGCCGCGATCCGTTTTGCCAACGGCGACGACGGCGGTGCCGAACAAGGCCTGCTGGAAGCGGTGGGCGAGGGCGGCTCGCGTGTCGATCAGCAGGAAGACTGGCTGGCCCTGTTCGATCTGTACCGGGCCACCGGCCAGCTGGCGCCCTTCGAGAGCCGTGCGGTCGACTTCGTCAACCGCTTCAACCGCTCGGCACCGCAGTGGTACGACATGCCGGAGCAGGTCTCGAACATGACCGGCAAGGTCTACACCCCGTCCACCGGCCACAACCGGGCGGTCTGGGTCAGCGAAGCCGATCTGGACGCACACGCCGTGGGCACCTTGCAGAACGTGCTGCTGCGCGCGCCACAGCCGTGGGTGCTGGACTGGACCCCGCTGGAGAGCATCGACCTCAAGGCCGCGCGCGCGCTGCTGGGCATCTTCACCCTCTGGGGCGACCAGGACGTGGAGCTGCGTTTCCAGGGCGCGGCCGCGTTCCGCGACATGCTCAAGAACCAGACGCCGTCGGGCCGGCGCGATGTCGAGCAGCTGTGGTGGGAACTGCGCATGGCGGTGCTGCGCGTGATGAATCGTCCCGACGAGTTCGAGCTCACCGCGCTCGATTTCTGCGTCACTTACGAGGTCTCGCCGCCGGGCTGGGAGAAGCCACGCGCTTACTACAGCTCGCAGTCGACCGACAAGCCGGGCGAAGCCGGGCAGTCGGTGCTGGGCGAGTCGATGCTGGAGCATGTGCCCTCGGGCTACCCGCACAGCGAGTCCATCCCCGATGGCGACGACCCCAACGACTACAACCACCTGGGGCTGGTGGAACTCTCGGGCGAGATCCGGGGCGACCCGCAGGCCACGCTCGAAGCCCTGGAGCGCAAGCTCAAGGGCGCGGACGTGCTCATCATTTCCTGCCGCCACCTGATCCGGGTCGATTTTTCCGCCGCCGGCACCCTGCTCAACTGGGTGTCGGGCCACCACGCCGAAGGGCGACTGGTGCAGTTCGTGGACGCGCACCGCCTGGTGTCGGCGTTTTTCCACGTCATCGGCATCACCGAATACGCCAAGGTGGTGGTCCGCATCGACTGAGCGCGGCCGCTCCTGCGGCCGCCGCTGTTTTTCTGTTGCACAAAACCGCATCTGCTGCGGTTGCAATCGCACAGACCATCCTCACCTCAAACGCCATGGAATCATTTCACGGAACCACCATCGTCTGCGTGCGGCGCGAGACACCCCAGGGCGTGCAAGTCGCCATTGGCGGTGACGGCCAGGTCACGCTGGGTCACATCGTCGTCAAGGGCACGGCCCGCAAGGTGCGCAAGCTCCACCACGACAAAGTGCTCGCGGGTTTTGCCGGCGCCACCGCCGACGCCTTCACGCTGTTTGAACGCTTCGAGGCCAAGCTCGAAAAACACCAGGGCCACCTGGTGCGCGCGGCAATCGAACTCACGCGCGACTGGCGCACCGACCGCGTGCTGCGCCGGCTCGAAGCCATGCTCGCCGTGGCCGACCACAGCGCCTCGCTGATCATCACAGGCAACGGCGACGTGCTCGAGCCCGAGCACGGCATCGTCGCCATCGGATCGGGTGGCGCCTATGCGCAGGCCGCGGCCAAGGCGCTGATCGACCACACCGAGCTGAGTGCCGAAGAGGTGGTGCGCAAGTCGCTCGCCATCGCCGGTGAGCTTTGCATCTACACCAATATGAACCACACGGTGGAGGTGCTTTGATGTCCTCGATGACGCCACAAGAAATCGTTTCCGAACTCGACCGTTTCATCATCGGCCAGAAGGGCGCCAAACGCGCCGTGGCCATCGCGCTGCGCAACCGCTGGCGGCGCCAGCAGGTTGATGAAAAGCTGCGGCCCGAGATCACACCCAAGAACATCCTCATGATCGGCCCCACCGGCGTGGGCAAGACCGAGATCGCACGTCGCCTGGCGCGGTTGGCCGATGCGCCCTTCATCAAGGTCGAAGCGACCAAGTTCACCGAGGTCGGTTACGTCGGCAAGGATGTGGACAGCATCATCCGCGACCTGGCCGACATCGCGATCAAGCAGACGCGCGAGGTCGAGATGCGCAAGCAGCGCGTGCGCGCCGAAGACGCGGCCGAAGACCGCATCCTCGACATCCTGATCCCGCCACCGCGTGGCGTGGCGGCGGAGCCGCAGGCGAGTGCGGTGGCCACGCCCGAGAGCACGGCACGGCAGGCCTTCCGCAAGAAGCTGCGCGAAGGCCAGCTCGACGACCGCGAGATCGAGATCGATCTGGTGGAGCAGCGCTCGCCGATGGAAATCATGGGCCCGGCCGGCATGGAAGAGATGGCCGAACAACTGCGTGGCATGTTCAGCCAGATGGGTGCAGGCAAACGCCAGACACGCAAGCTCAAGATCGCCGAAGCGATGAAGCTGCTGATCGACGAAGAGGCCGGCAAGCTGGTCAACGAGGAAGAGATCAAGACCCGCGCGCTGCACAACGCCGAGCAGAACGGCATCGTCTTCATCGACGAGATCGACAAGGTCACTTCGCGCAGCGACAGTGGCAGCAGCGGCGAGGTGTCGCGCCAGGGCGTGCAGCGCGATCTGCTGCCGCTGGTGGAAGGCACGACCGTGAGCACCAAATACGGCGTGGTCAAGACCGACCACATCCTGTTCATCGCCAGCGGCGCGTTCCACCTCGCCAAGCCGAGCGACCTGATCCCCGAGCTGCAAGGCCGCTTCCCGATCCGGGTCGAGCTGCAGTCGCTGTCGGTCGATGACTTCGAGGCCATCCTGACGCAGACCCATGCCTCTCTGGTGCGCCAGTACCAGGAGCTGCTGGCCACCGAAGGCGTCACGCTGGTGTTTGCGCCCGACGGCATCCGCCGCCTGGCGCAGATCGCCTGCGACGTCAACGAGCGCACCGAGAACATCGGGGCACGGCGCCTGTCCACCGTGATGGAGCACCTGCTCGACGAAGTGAGCTTCGACGCCACGCGCCTGCAAGGCCAGAGCATCACTATCGATGCCGCCTATGTCGATGGCCGCCTGGGTGAGCTCAGCCGCAACGAAGACCTCTCGCGCTACATCCTCTGAGCGTGCTTTCCGGGCCCCGGCATCGCGCCGGGCGTCCGAACGGCCCACCCGCACCGTGCGTCGCGGGTGTTGCGCCGGCTTTTTCCTTCCACACCTGATCGTTCATACAGCCCTGCCGGCGGCATGGGCTTGAAGCATCACTTGCAGTGCCTGTTGTAAGTGCTTGCTTTTAATGCGTTTTTGAAATCCGGCTGGCTTCTAAATGCTTCCTAAGTGCTTGATTTCATTGAAAAAATGTGTAGCACGGCCATTGCGCCCCCGACAAATCCTGATAAAGTGGGAAAAGGTGCAATTAAGTGGTGAAAAGTGTCTTTTAGGGGTTAGCAGCGGTGTTCCAGGGTGCGTCTTCTCTCAGTCTCGATGCGAAGGGTCGGTTGTCCATGCCGACCCGGCACCGTGACGCGCTGGGAACGGCACTCACCATCACCAAACACCCGCACGGATGCCTGATGGTATTCCCGCGCAGCGCCTGGGAACAGTTCCGTGACCGAATTGCTTCGTTGCCCATGCAGGCGCAGTGGTGGAAGCGCATCTTTCTGGGCAACGCCATGGACATGGACATGGACGCCTCCGGCCGCGTGCTGGTGTCGCCCGAGCTGCGCAACGGCGCCGGCATCAGCAAGGACGTGGTGCTGCTCGGCATGGGCGCCTACTTCGAGCTGTGGGACGCGCAGGTTTATGCGGACAAGGAAGCCGAGGCCATGAAGGCCGAGATGCCCGATGTCTTCAAGGACTTCTCTCTGTAAGGGCCGTGGTGCAAAGCGCATGGAACCATCAAACCGTCCTGTTGAACGAGGCTGTGCAAGCCCTCGCCATCAACCCGGACGGCCACTACGTCGACGCCACTTTCGGGCGCGGCGGGCACTCCCGTCTGATCCTCGAGCAGTTGTCCCCCAAGGGGCGGCTGACCGTCTTCGACAAGGATCCGCAGGCGGTGCAGGCGGCGCAGGAACTGGCGGCCAGCGATGGCCGTTTTTCCATCCGGCACGAGGGGTTCTGCCATCTGGGCGAGCTGGGGGCGGCGAGTGCCGACGGACTGCTGATGGACCTGGGCGTGAGCTCCCCGCAGATCGACGACCCCGAACGGGGTTTTTCTTTTCGCCACGACGGACCGTTGGACATGCGCATGGACACCACGCGCGGCCAGAGCGTGGCTCAGTGGCTGGAGACGGCCGACGTCTCAACCATGGCGGAGGTCATTCGTGAATATGGCGAAGAACGGTTTGCTCAACCGATTGCAAAGGCGATTGATCGTCGCCGACAGGAACGGGGCCCTTTTCGAACCACCGGCGAGCTGGCCGAAGTCGTGGCTGGCGCGGTCAAAACCCGCGAGCCGGGCAAGGACCCTGCAACGCGCACATTTCAGGCTTTTCGGATTTTCATCAACGCCGAGCTTGAAGAGCTGCAACAAGCGCTAGAGGCCAGCCTGCACGTATTGCGTCCGGAAGGAAAACTGGTGGTGATCAGCTTTCATTCGCTCGAAGACCGCATGGTCAAGCAGTTCATGGCGCGCCATTCGCGCGCCGTGGTGGACCGCCGCGTGCCGTTTGCCGAACCCGCGCCCATGGCCCTGCGCGGCCTGAAGCGCGTGATGCCGTCCGACGAAGAGGTGAAGGGCAACCCGCGCTCGCGCAGCGCCGTGATGCGCGTGGCCGTGCGCACGGAGGCGCCGGCATGATCCGCCTGAACCTCGTGCTGCTGGTAGCGCTGATCCTGAGCGCCTTCTACCTGGTGCACACCCAGTACGACTCGCGCCGCCTCTACACCGCGCTCGACCGCTCCAACGCGCAGTCGCACCGGCTGGAGTCCGAGCACGAACAGCTGCAGGTGCAAAAGCGCGCCCAGGCCACGCCCGCACGGGTGCAGCTGCTGGCGACACGCCAACTGCAGATGCGCCCGGTCACGCCGGGCATCACGCAATACGTCACCGTGTTCGAGCCCTCGCCGGCCGCCGCCACCCCCACGCCGGAGCGCTGAACATGGGTCGCAGCATCAACTATTCCGCGAGTCCCCTGCTGGCCAGCCGCACGCCGGTGTGGCGCAGCAAGTTCATCGTGGCTGCGCTGGCCGTGGCCTTTGCCGGCCTGGCCGGCCGCGCCGCCTACGTGCAGGTGATCGGCAACGACTTCTTCCAACGCCAGGGTGAGGTGCGTTTCGCACGCACACTGGAGCTGCCGGCCAACCGCGGCCGCGTGCTCGACCGCAATGGCCTGATCCTGGCCTCCAGCGTGGTGGCGCAGAGCATCTGGGCGATTCCCGAAGACGTGGACCGCGCCGACCCCAACCTGCGCCAGCTCGCCAAGCTGCTGGAGATGCCGCTGGCCGATCTGCGCAAGCGCCTGTCGGCCGAAGACAAGACCTTCGTCTGGGTCAAACGCCAGGTGGACGAGCCGGTGGCCAAGGAAATCGCCGCGCTGGGCATCAAGGGCATCTACCAGCGCCGCGAGTACAAGCGCCAGTACCCCGAAGGCGAAGCGGCGGCGCACGTGGTCGGCTTCACCAACGTGGAAGACATCGGCCAGGAAGGTGTCGAGCTCGCGTTCAACAAGCAGCTGGCCGGCAAGAGCGGTTCGCGCCGCGTCATCAAGGACCGCCTCGGGCGTGTGGTGGAAGACGTGCGCGACGTGGTGCCGCCGGTGGACGGCCCCGACCTGCAGCTCTCGATCGACAGCAAGGTGCAGTACTTCGCGTACCAGAAGCTCAAGGACGCGGTGCTGCTGCACAAGGCGCACGCGGGCAGCGTGATCGTGGTGGACACGCTCACCGGCGAGGTGCTGGCACTGGCCAACTACCCGAGCTACAACCCGAACCGGCGCACCAACCTCACCGGCGAGCAGCTGCGCAACCGCGTGCTCACCGACAGCTTTGAGCCGGGCTCGACCATGAAGCCTTTCATCGCCGCGCTGGCGCTGGAAAAAGGCCTGGTCACGCCCAACACGCCGATCCACACCGCGCCGGGCCGCATCACCATCGGCGGCTCGACCATCAGCGACTCGCACCCCAACGACGTGCTCACCGTGAGCCAGGTGATCCAGAAGTCGAGCAACGTGGGCACGGTCAAGATGGCCATGCAGATGAGCCCGCGCGAAATGTGGGAAACCTATGCGCAGGCCGGTTTCGGCCAGAAGCCGCAGGTGCCGTTCCCGGGCGCGGTCTCCGGCCGCCTGCGGCCGTACAAGAGCTGGCGCCCGATCGAGCAGGCGACCATGAGCTACGGCTACGGCCTGTCCTCCTCGCTGTTCCAGCTCTCGCAGGCGTACACCATCTTCGCGCGCGACGGCGAGCTGATTCCGCTGACGCTGCAGAAGTCGGAGGAACACACCGCCGGCGTGCGCGTGTTCAGCCCGAAGAACGCCATTGCCGTGCGCCAGATGCTGGGCCTGGCCGCCGGCCCCGGTGGTACCGGTTCGCGCGCGCAGACCATGGGTTATTCGGTCGGCGGCAAGAGCGGCACCGCGCACAAGCAGGAAGGCAAGGGCTACGCCGCGAAGAAGTACCGCAGCTGGTTCGTGGGCCTGGCTCCGGTGGAGGCGCCACGCATCGTGGTCGCCGTGATGATCGACGAACCCAGCAACGGCCAGTACTTCGGTGGCCTGGTCGCGGCACCGGTGTTCAGCGAGACGGTGCAGCAGACGCTGCGCATCATGGGCGTGCAGCCCGACATGAACGTCAAGCCGCAGATCGTCGCCGAGATGGTGGAGGAGTCGTTTTGACCACCCCCTTTACCAGCCCACTGCGTATGGCCGCATCCCCCCTCAAGGTGGCAAAGCCGGTGCCCCGGCGAAGCTGCTTGCACGGCATTTCTGTCCGAAGCACGTTCTCCTCGGTGAGGGCTCGTTGATGCCAGTCATGGACACGCCCCAATCCGTCGCCAGCTGGTTGCAGCAGCGCGGCGCCTCGGCGCTGCACTGCGACAGCCGCCGCGTGGCTGCGGGCGAGGGTTTTGTGGCCTGGCCGGGTGCCGCCACCGACGGCCGCCGCTTCGTCGCGAACGCGCTGGCCGCCGGCGCCGTGGCGGCGCTGGTGGAGCGCGAGGGCGTGGAGCCCTACGGCTTCGGTGATGACGAGCGTGTGCTCGCGGTGCCGAACCTCAAGGACGCGGCCGGCGCCATCGCCAGCGCCTTCCATGGCCGCCCGAGCGCCGCTCTGAAGATGGTGGCCATCACCGGCACCAACGGCAAAACCTCCACCGCCTGGTGGGCCGCGCAGCTGCTCTCGGCTTGCGCCCAACCCTGCGCCGTGGTCGGCACGCTCGGCATGGGCTGCCCGCCGGTGGCCGGCCAGACCGCCCCCGCGCTGCAGGCCACCGGCCTGACCACACCCGACCCGGTGATGCTGCAGGCCGCACTGCGCGGCTTCGTCGACGCCGGTGTGCAGGCCTGCGCCATCGAGGCCTCGTCCATCGGCATCGTCGAGGGCCGGCTCAACGCCACGCGCCTGCAGGTCGCCGTGTTCACCAATTTCACGCAAGACCACCTGGACTTCCACGGCAGCATGGAGGCCTACTGGGCCGCCAAGGCCGCGCTGTTCAACTGGCCCGGCCTGGCCAGCGCGGTGGTCAACCTCGACGACCCGCGTGGTGCCGCACTGGCCACCTCGCTGGCCGCGCGTGGCCTTGACGTCTGGAGCGTGGCGATCGAAGACGCCGCACCCACCGGCGCCACACACGCCCGTCTGTTCGCGAGCGAACTGCGCACCACCGACAGCGGTTTTGCATTGCAGCTCGGCGAACGCGATGCGAACGGCCAGACCCTCGCCCAACACCCGCTCAACCTGCCGCTGGTGGGCCGCTACAACGTGTCCAACCTGCTGTGCGTGCTGGCCTCGGCGCGTGCCCTCGGCATCGAGCTGGCCGACGCTGTGCAGGCCTGTGCCGCGCTGACGCCGGTGCCCGGCCGCATGGAACAGGCTGCGCCCGATGCGCCGGCGCAGCCGCTGGTGCTGGTGGACTACGCCCACACGCCCGACGCGCTGGAGAAGGCCCTGCAGGCGCTGCAGCCGCTGGCACGCCAGCGCGGTGGCGCGCTCTGGGTGGTGATCGGTTGCGGTGGTGACCGCGACGCCGGCAAACGCCCGCTGATGGCCGCCGCCGCCGAGCGCGAAGCGCAACACCCGGTGCTCACCAGCGACAACCCGCGCAGCGAAGACCCGCTGCGCATCCTGCAGCAGATGGTGGTCGGGCTGACCTCGCCCGCCGCCGCCACGGTTGAACCCGACCGCGCCCGCGCCATCGCCACGGCGGTGGAACGTGCCGCCGCGCGTGATGTGGTGCTGATCGCCGGCAAGGGCCACGAGGACTACCAGGACGTGCAGGGCGTGAAGAAACCGTTCTCAGACCTGCTGCACGCGCGCGCGGCGCTGTCGCAACGCCAACAGCGTGGGGTGACCGCATGAAGACCCTTGGTCAACTGCTGCCCCAGCTCAGCGGCGCGCGCGTGGTCGGCCAGCCCGATCTGCCGTTCACCCGCGTGCACACCGACACCCGCAGCCTGCAGGCCGGCGACCTGTTCGTGGCGCTCAAGGGCGAACGCTTCGACGCGCACGATTTCCTGCCGCAGGCGGCCGGGCAGGGCGCACTGGCCGCCATCGCCCACCACGGCCTGGCCGCGGCCGGCCTGCCGGGCGTGGAAGTGCCCGACACGCGCCGCGCGCTGGGTGAACTCGCGCGCCTGTGGCGTGGCCAGTTCCAGTTGCCGTTGATCGCCGTCACCGGCAGCAACGGCAAGACCACGGTGACGCAGATGATCGCGTCCATCCTGCGCGCCGCCGCCGGTGACGCGGCACACGCCACGCAGGGCAACTTCAACAACGACATCGGCGTGCCGCTCACGCTGCTGCGCCTCACCGCCGCGCACCGCCTCTCGGTGGTGGAGCTGGGCATGAACCATCCGGGCGAGATCGCAGAGATCGCCGCCATGGCCCTGCCCACGGTGGCGCTGGTCAACAACGCGCAGCGCGAGCACCTGGAGTTCATGGCCACGGTGGAAGCCGTGGCGCGCGAGAACGCGCAGGTGTTCGGCTCGCTGGCCGTGGGTGGCGTGGCCGTGTTCCCGTCCGACGACAGCTACACGCCGCTGTGGCGCGAACTCGCCGGTGCACACCGCGTGTGCACCTTCAGCGACCGCGACGCCACGGCCGACGTGCACGCGCTGCAGGCCGATTGGGCGAACGGCGCCTGGGCGCTGCGCCTGGCCTCGCCGGCCGGTGAGGCCACGGTGCAGCTGCACATCGCCGGCCGCCACAACGTGCGCAATGCCCTGGCCGCCACCGCCTGCGCCTTGTCCGCCGGTGTTCCACTCGACGCCGTGGTGCGTGGCCTGAACGGTTTCGAGCCGGTCGGTGGCCGCTCGCGCGCGCTTGCGCTGCACGTTGACGACCGCACGCTCACGCTGGTCGACGACACCTACAACGCCAACCCCGACTCGGTGCGCGCCGCCATCGATGTGCTGGCCGAACTGCCCGCGCCGCGCCTGCTGGTGCTGGGCGACATGGGCGAGATCGGTGACCAGGGCCTGGCGTTCCACGACGAGGTGCTGCGCCATGCGCTGGCGCGCGGTATCGAGGCGGTGCATGTGAGCGGTGACTGGATGCGCGAAGCCGCCCAGGCCCTGCCGCAGGTGACGCACTGGGTCGAGGTGCCGGCCATGGCCGGTGCCGCCGCCGCCGCCGTGCGCAACGACCGCCCCGAGTTCCGCAGCGTGCTCGTCAAGGGTTCCCGTTTCATGCGCATGGAGCGCGTGGTGCAGGCCCTGCTTGCGCTGGACGCGTCATCACAAGAAGACAACAAGAAGAAGGACAAGATCCATGCTGCCTAGCCTGGCCCTCTGGCTGCAAGGCCTGTCGCCCGAGTTCGGATCCCTGCGGGTGTTCCAGTACCTCACGTTCCGCGCCGTCATGGCCGCGATGACCGCCTTGCTGGTCGGCCTGGTTGCCGGCCCGTACTTCATCCGCCGCCTGGCAGCGCTCAAGATCGGCCAGCCGATCCGCGAATACGCGATGCAGACGCACCTGAGCAAGGGCGGCACGCCGACCATGGGGGGCGTGCTGATCCTGTTCGCCATTGCCCTGTCCACGCTGCTGTGGTTCGACCTCTCCAACCGCTTCGTCTGGATCGTGCTGCTGGTCACGCTGGGCTTCGGCACCATCGGCTGGGTGGACGACTGGCGCAAGGTCGTGCACAAGGACCCCGAGGGCATGCGCTCGCGCGAGAAGTATTTCTGGCAGTCGGTGATCGGCCTCGTGGCCGCCTTCTACCTGGTGTTCGCGGTGTCCGGCACCAGCAACGAGCGGGTGTTTGAACTCTTCGTCGCCTGGGTGCGTTCCGGCTTCACGGTCGACCTGCCGCCGCAAGCCGGCCTGCTGGTGCCCTTCTTCAAGGAAATCAGCTACCCGCTGGGCGTGTTCGGTTTCGTGGTCATGACCTACCTGGTCATCGTCGGCTCCAGCAACGCCGTCAACCTCACCGACGGCCTGGACGGCCTGGCCATCATGCCGGTGGTGATGGTCGGCTCCGCGCTCGGCGTGTTCGCCTACGTCACCGGCAACACGGTGTTCGCGCGTTACCTGCTGCTGCCGCACATTCCCGGCGCGGGCGAGCTGCTGATCTTCTGCGCCGCCGTGGCCGGTGCCGGTCTGGCCTTCCTCTGGTTCAACACCCACCCGGCGCAGGTCTTCATGGGCGACGTGGGCGCGCTCGCGCTCGGCGCTGCGCTCGGCACCATCGCCGTCATCGTGCGGCAGGAAATCGTGCTCGCCATCATGGGCGGCATCTTCGTGGTGGAAGCGCTCTCGGTGATGCTGCAGGTGACCTGGTTCAAGTACACCAAGCGCCGCTACGGCACCGGCCGCCGCCTGTTCCAGATGGCGCCGCTGCACCACCATTTCGAGAAAAAGGGCTGGAAGGAGACGCAGGTCGTCGTGCGCTTCTGGATCATCACCATGCTGTTGTGCCTCGTGGGGCTGTCCACGCTCAAGCTGCGATGAACCAGCAGCACGTCCTCATCCTCGGTCTGGGCGCCTCCGGGTTGTCCATGGCGCGCTGGTGCAGCCGCCAGGGCGCCCGCGTGACCGTGGCCGACACGCGCGAGACGCCGCCGCAACTGGCGGTGTTGCGCGTCGAGTGGCCCGAGGTGGAGTTCGTCAGTGGCCCGTTCGACGACGCGCTGCTGGCGCGCAACCACTGGAGCCTGATCGCGCGCAGCCCGGGCCTCGCGCCCGAGAGCCTGCAGGCCGTGTTCGGCTGGGCGCAGGCCAACGGCGTGGCGGTGGTTGGTGAACTGGATCTGTTCGCGCGTGCCCTGCAGGCGCTGTCGCAACGCGAGCGGCTGGCGTATCGCCCGCAGGTGCTGGCCATCACCGGCACCAACGGCAAGACCACCGTGACCTCGCTCACCACCTTGCTGCTGCAGCGCGCCGGCCTGAACGTTGCCGTGGCCGGCAACATCGGCCCGGCTCTGCTCGACGTGCTGGGCAACGCGCTGGACCACGAAGCCGTGGCACAGCAGGCCGACGACGAAGCCGCCGCCGCCGAAGCCGCGCAGGCACAGGCCGAGGCCGACGCCCAGGCGGCGCTGGCCGCAGCCGCGGCCGTGGTGGCCGAAGCGCCCGTCGAAGAACCGGCAGAAGACAACGAAGACAACGAAGACAGCGAGGGCGCCCAGGCCACGCTCGACGACGCGATTGCCCAGGCCGACGCCGTGGAGGCCGCCGAAGCGGCCGAAGCCGATACCACGGGCGCAGAAGCCGACGCCACTGCCGAGACGGCCGACGCCGAAGGCCCGGCCCAGCTGGTGCCGCCGCCGGTGGAAGCGCCGCAGCCGACCCACCTGCCGCGCGTCTGGGTGCTGGAACTCTCCAGCTTCCAGCTCGACCGCTGCGCCGGTGGCGCCTGGGACACGGTGCCCAGCGCGGCCACGGTGCTCAACCTGAGCGAAGACCACCTCGACTGGCACGGCAGCATGGCCGCCTACGCCGGGGCCAAGAAGGTCGTGTTCGGCGCGCAGGCGCTGATGCTGCTCAACCGCGACGACCCGGCCGTGATGGCCATGCAGCCCGGCCTGGTCACGGTCAAGATCGGCAACCGCAACCGCCAGCAAAGTGCGCGCCCCTGGGCCAGCTTCGGCTTCGACGCGCCCACCCGCGCGGGCGACTGGGGCATCGAGACGGTCAACGGCATGGCCTGGCTGGTGCGCGCCCTGGCGCTGGACGAAACGCGCAAGCGTGGCCGTGCTGCGGACGAGGCCGAAGAGGTCTACTTCCAGCGCCTGATGCCGGTGGAGGCGCTGCGCATCCGCGGCCGCCACAACGCCGCCAACGCGCTGGCCGCGCTGGCGCTGGCCAGCTCCACCGGTGCGGCGCTCGCGCCCATGCTGCACGGCCTGCGCGAATACCGCGGTGAACCGCACCGCGTCGAACCCGTGGCCATCCTCGACGAGGTCGAGTACTTCGACGACAGCAAGGGCACCAACGTCGGCGCCACGCTGGCGGCGGTGAATGGCCTGGGCGTGGAGCGCCGGCTGGTGCTGATCCTCGGCGGCGACGGCAAGGGGCAAGACTTTGCGCCGCTGGCCGAGCCGCTGGCGCGTTATGCCCGCGCCGTGGTCTACATCGGCCGCGACGCCGGCCGCATCCGCGAGGCCGTGGGCGCCGCGCTGGAGCAGGCCGGTGCGCCGCAGCTCGACGCCGCCACGCTGCCCGAGGCCGTGGCGCTCGCCGCACAACAGGCGCGGCCGGGTGATGCGGTGCTGATGTCGCCCGCCTGCGCCAGCCTCGACATGTTCGACAACTACATGCACCGTGCCCGCGTCTTCGTGGACGCGGTGCAGACTCTGGCCGACGAGCAGGGCATGAGCCTGGAGGGGGGCCTGTGAAGAAAAAAGCCGCCGCCGCTGCACAAGCCAACCGCCAGCCCTGGGGCCCGCGCCTGCGCGCCGCGCTGGCCGGCATGCGGCCGCGCTTCGCCGGCCGCGACCTGGCGGGTGCCCTGGCCGGTGGTGGCTCGCGCGACGGCCTGCCGGTGCGCCTGTCCAACCGCACCTACGCCGGCACGCGCAACGTGGCGGTGCGCGAACTCGGCTTCGACCAGCCCCTGCTGTGGGTGGTGGTGGCCTTGCTCTCCTGGGGCCTGGTGATGGTGTATTCCGCCTCCATCGCGCTGCCCGACAACCCGCGCTTCGCCAACTACGCGCCCACCCACTTCGTGCTGCGCCACGCGATCTCGATGGTGATCGGTGTGATCGCGGCCATGGTGGCGTTCCAGTTGCCGATGCGCACGTGGGAAAAACTGGCGCCCTGGCTGTTCGCGGTGGCGCTGGTGTTGCTGGTCATCGTGCTCATTCCCTTCATCGGCCGCGGCGTGAACGGCGCACGGCGCTGGATCTCGCTCGGCATCATGAACTTCCAGCCCTCGGAGCTCGGCAAGCTCGCCGTGCTGCTCTACGCCGCCAGCTACATGGTGCGCAAGATGGAGGTGAAGGAGCGCTTCTTCCGCGCCGTGCTGCCGATGGCGGTGGCGGTGGGCGTGGTCGGCATGCTGCTGCTGGCCGAGCCCGACATGGGCGCTTTCATGGTGATCGTGGTGATCGCCATGGGCATCCTGTTCCTGGGCGGCGTGAACGCGCGCATGTTCTTCCTGATGGCGCTGGTGGTGGTGGGCGCGTTCGCGCTGATGGTCATGACCAGCGAGTTCCGCCGCCAGCGCGTGTTCGCCTACCTCGACCCCTGGAGCGTGGAGCACGCCCTCGGCAAGGGCTACCAGCTGTCGCACTCGCTGATCGCCTTCGGGCGCGGCGAGATCTTCGGCGTCGGCCTGGGCGGCAGCGTGGAGAAGCTGCACTGGCTGCCCGAAGCCCACACCGACTTCCTGCTGGCCGTGATCGGCGAAGAATTCGGCCTGCTCGGCGTGGTGGTGCTGATCGCGCTGTTCCTCTGGCTCACGCGCCGCATCATGCACATCGGCCGCCAGGCGATTGCGCTGGACCAGGTGTTCTCCGGCCTGGTGGCGCAGGGCGTGGGCCTGTGGATGGGCTTCCAGTCCTTCATCAACATCGGCGTGAACCTCGGCGCCTTGCCGACCAAGGGCCTCACGCTGCCGCTGATGAGCTACGGCGGTTCGGCCATCCTGCTCAACCTGATTGCGCTGGCCATCGTGTTGCGGGTGGATTTTGAAAACCGCCAGATGATGAAAGGTGGTCGTTCATGACCATCTGGCGGTTTATTCAAAATCGACAGCCAGGCGCGCAGCGTCTGGGGATGCGGCACGCATCCATGATGAAGGGGGGGCGCTCGTGACGAGTCCTTGCGCCCTCATCATGGCCGGCGGCACCGGCGGCCACATCTTCCCGGGGCTGGCCGTGGCCGAAGCCCTGCGCGAGCGCGGCTGGCGTGTGCACTGGCTGGGCGCGCCCGGCAGCATGGAAAGCCGCATCGTGCCGCCGCGCGGTTTTGCGCTCGAGACCATCGACTTCGGTGGCGTGCGTGGCAAGGGGCTGGTCACGCTGGCCCTGCTGCCGCTGCGCCTGCTGCGTGCCTTCTGGCAGGCGTTGCAGGTGGTGCGCCGCGTCAAGCCCGATGTGGTGGTGGGCCTGGGCGGCTACATCAGTTTCCCGGGCGGCATGATGGGCGTGCTCGCCGGCAAGCCGCTGGTGCTGCACGAACAGAACTCGGTGGCCGGCATGGCCAACAAGGTGCTGGCCGGTGTGGCCGACCGCGTGTTCACAGCTTTCCCCAACGTGTTCAAGAAGGCCGAGTGGGTGGGCAATCCGTTGCGCACGCCGTTCCTGCAGCAGCCGCCGCCTGCCGAGCGTTTTGCCGGCCGCAGCGGGCCGTTGCGCCTGCTGGTGGTGGGTGGCAGCCTGGGCGCCAAAGCACTCAACGACGTGGTGCCGCAGGCCCTGGCCCTGCTGCCCAAACAGCAGCAACCGCAGGTCACGCACCAGAGCGGCGAGAAACAGATCGACGCCCTGCGCGCCAACTACATCGCCGCCGGCATCCAGGCCGAACTCACGCCCTTCATCGACGACACCGCACAGGCCTTTGCCGACGCCGACCTCATCGTCTGCCGCAGTGGCGCCAGCACGGTGACCGAAATCGCCGCCGTCGGTGCCGCCGCGCTGTTCGTGCCGTTCCCCTCGGCGGTGGACGACCACCAGACCACCAATGCCCGTTTCCTCGTGGATGCCGAAGCCGCCTGGCTGGTGCCCCAACCCGAACTCACGCCCCAGCGGCTCGCGCAAACCCTGCAGACCGTGCAGCGCGAGCAGTTGCAGGCCATGGCCGAAAAAGCCTTGCAGATGAAAAAAACAGAAGCCGTGGCGGCCGTGGTGTCCGCCTGCGAGTCCCTCGCGAAAGTCCCGACAGCATGAAACACGCCATCCGTCACATCCATTTCGTCGGCATCGGCGGCGCCGGCATGAGCGGCATCGCCGAGGTGCTGCTCAACCAGGGCTACCGCATCTCCGGCAGCGACCTGGGCGAGAGCACCGTCACGCGCCGCCTCGTCGCGCTCGGCGCCCAGGTGTTCCTGGGCCACGACGCCGCCCACATCGAAGGCGCTGACGCCATCGTCACCTCCACCGCGGTGAAGGAAGACAACCCCGAGGTGGTGGCCGCACACGCCAGGCTGGTGCCGGTGGTGCCGCGCGCGGTGATGCTGGCCGAGCTGATGCGCATGAAGAAGGGCGTGGCCATTGCCGGCACGCACGGCAAGACCACTACCACCAGCCTGGTGGCCAGCGTGCTCGCTGCCGCCCACCTGGACCCGACCTTCGTGATCGGCGGGCGCCTGAACAGCGCCGGAGCCAATGCGCAGCTCGGTTCGGGCGAGTACATCGTGGTCGAGGCCGACGAGTCGGACGCGTCTTTCCTCAACCTGCTGCCGGTGCTGTCGGTCGTCACCAACATCGACGCCGACCACATGGACACCTACGGCCACGACTTCGGCAACCTCAAGACCGCCTTCGTCGATTTCCTGCACAAGATGCCGTTCTACGGCGCCGCCGTGGTGTGCGTGGACGATGCGACGATCCGCGAGATCCTGCCGCGCATCGCACGGCCCATCACCAGCTACGGCTTCTCGGAAGACGCCCAGGTGCGCGCCATCAACGTGCGCGCGGTGGACACCCAGATGCACTTCACCGTGCAACGCCGCAACGGCGTGGAACTGCCCGACCTGGAGGTGGTGCTCAACCTGCCCGGCAACCACAACGTGCTCAACGCACTGGCGGCGATCGCCATCGCGGTGGAGCTGGGTGTGGACGATGCCGCGGTGCTGCAGGCCCTGGCCGACTTCAAGGGCGTGGGCCGGCGCTTCCAGCGTTATGGCGAAGCGGCCTTGCCATCGGGCGGCAGCTGCACCGTGGTGGACGACTACGGCCACCACCCGGTGGAAATGGCGGCCACGTTGTCCGCGGCGCGCGGGGCTTTCCCGGGCCGCCGCCTGGTGCTGGCTTTCCAGCCGCACCGCTACACCCGCACGCGCGATTGTTTTGAAGACTTCGTGAAGGTCATCGGCCAGGCCGACGCGGTGCTGCTGGCCGAGGTGTACGCGGCGGGCGAAGCGCCCATCGTCGCCGCCGACGGCCGCTCGCTGGCGCGCGCGCTGCGCGTGGCTGGCAAGCTGGAGCCGGTGTTCGTCGACGACATCGCTGCCATGCCGCAGGCCGTGCTCGACAACGCGCTCGACGGCGACGTGGTGCTCTGCATGGGTGCGGGCACCGTGGGTGCGGTGGCCGGCCAGATCATCGAACGTGCTCAGGGAGGTGTCACGGCATGACAACCCAGGAGGTGAAGAACATGGATGCGAAGGCGATGGGCAAGGTGGCGGTGCTGATGGGCGGCCGCTCGGCCGAACGCGAGGTGTCGCTGATGTCGGGCAACGGCGTGCTGGCCGCGCTCAAGTCCAAGGGCGTGGACGCCCACGCCTTCGACCCCGCCGAACGCGAACTCGGTGAACTCAAGCGCGAGGGTTTCCAGCGCTGCTTCATCGCACTGCACGGCCGCTTCGGTGAAGACGGCACGGTGCAGGGCGCGCTGGAACTGCTCGGCATTCCTTACACCGGCCCGGGTGTGATGGCCTCCAGCGTGGCCATGGACAAGCTCATGACCAAGCGCATCTGGATCGCCGAAGGCCTGGCCACGCCGGCCTGGCGCCAGGTGCACAGCGCGGAAGAAACCGTGGCCGCGTTCAAGGCACTGGGTTCGCCCATGATCATCAAGCCGGTGCGCGAAGGCTCCACCATCGGCCTGACCAAGGTGACCAGCGAAGCGCAATGCGCCGCCGCCTACGAACTCGCTGCCGGGCAAGACCCGATGGTGATGTGCGAGCAGTTCATCGCCGGCGACGAAGTCACCTGCCCGGTGCTGGGCACGGGCGCTTCGGCCAGGGCGCTGCCGGTGATCCGCATCGTGGCGCCCGAAGGCAACTACGACTACCAGAACAAGTACTTCACCGACGACACCCAGTACCTCGTGCCCTGCGGCCTGCCCGCAGGCGAAGAGGCCGCCATCCAGGCGCTGGTGCTCAAGGCCTACCTGACGCTGGACTGCCGCGGCTGGTCGCGCGCCGACGTGATGATCGATGCGAAGACGCGCAAGCCCTGGCTGCTGGAGATCAACACCTCCCCCGGCATGACCGGCCACTCGCTGGTGCCGATGTCGGCCAAGGCCGACGGCCTGTCGTACGAAGACCTGTGCCTGTCGCTGCTCGCCAGCGCCTCGCTGGACAACCCGGCCTGAGCCACGGAACACCACCATGCCCAGCACCGAACTGCCCCTGGACGTCAAGCTCATGACCGTGCTCACCCACGTGCTGGTCGTGCTGTTTGTCGTGCTCAGCCTGGGGCTGTTCTCGACCTGGCTGGTGCGCCATCCGGTGTGGTCGGTGAAGGCGATCTCGGTGCACGGCGACGTGACGCACCAGAACGCCGTGGCCTTCCGCGCCCAGCTGGCCTCGCAGATGAAGACGCGCCTGTCCGGCAGCTTCCTCACGGTGGACCTGCAGCAGGTGCGCCAGCTGTTCGAGTCCGTGCCCTGGGTGCGCAAGGTGGTGGTGCAGCGCGAGTTCCCGAACCGCCTGCGCGTGACGCTGGAAGAACACCAGGCCGTGGCCTGGTGGGGCGACACCGGTTCCGGCCAGCTGGTCAACACGCTGGGCGAGGTGTTCGACGCCAGCCCCGATGACAGCGACGGCCTGCCCGAACTGGCCGGCCCGCGCGAGAAGTCTGCCGAGGTGTGGTCGCTCTACCAGTTGTTGGGCACCGAGTTCGCGCGCCTCGAGATGGGGCTGGAACGGCTCGAACTCACCGAGCGCGGCACCTGGCGCGCGCAGCTGCACAGCGGTGCGCAGATCGAGCTCGGCCGCGGCACGCCGGACGAACTGCTGG
The DNA here is from genome assembly GCF_001571225.1 of Hydrogenophaga palleronii NBRC 102513. Lineage (GTDB taxonomy): Bacteria > Pseudomonadota > Gammaproteobacteria > Burkholderiales > Burkholderiaceae_C > Hydrogenophaga > Hydrogenophaga palleronii. Next base: position 111,119 of record NZ_BCTJ01000003.1, on the reverse strand, counting down.
AGCGCACGCGCCGCTTCACCGGCACGCTGGCCCAGCTCACCGAACGTTATGCGGGCGCGGTGCAATCCGTCGACCTGCGTTATCCCAATGGTTACGCCCTGCGCCTGCGCGGCGTGACCACCGTCATCGACACGCCGCACGGCGCCACGCAACCCCGCAGGTAAATCAAGAAGCAATCATGGCCAAGGAATACAAGGATTTGGTGGTCGGACTCGACATAGGCACCGCCAAGATCATGGTGGTGGTCGCCGAGGTCCAGACCAACGGCGATCTCAAGCTCGCCGGCCTGGGCGTGGCGCCCAGCCATGGCTTGAAGCGCGGCGTGGTGGTCAACATCGATGCCACGGTGCAGAGCATCCAGCAGGCCCTGAAAGAGGCCGAGCTGATGGCCGACTGCCGCATCGCGCGGGTCTACACCGGCATCACCGGCAGCCACATCCGCGGCATCAACTCCAGCGGCATGGTGGCGATCAAGGACCGCGAGGTCAGCGCGGCCGACGTGGCGCGCGTGATCGAAACCGCCAAGGCGATCAACATCTCGACCGACCAGCGCCTGCTGCTGGTGGAGCCGCAGGAGTTCGTGATCGACGGCCAGGAAGTGAAAGAGCCGATCGGCATGAGCGGCATCCGCCTCGAAGCCAAGGTGCACATCGTGACCGGCGCGCAGAGCGCGGCCGAAAATATCATCAAGTGCGTGCGCCGCTGCGGTCTTGAAGTGGACCAGCTCATGCTCAACCCGCTGGCCTCCAGCCAGTCCATCCTGACCGACGACGAGAAAGAGCTGGGCGTGGCGCTGGTGGACATCGGCGCCGGCACCACCGACGTGGCGATCTTCTCGGGCGGCGCGATCCGCCACACCGCGGTGATCCCGATCGCCGGCGACCTGATCACCAGCGACATCGCGATGGCGCTGCGCACGCCCACCAAGGACGCGGAAGACATCAAGGTCGACAGCGGTTGCGCCAAGCAGCTGCTGGCCGACCCGGACACGCAGGTGGAAGTGCCCGGCCTGGGCGACCGCGGCCCGCGCATGCTGAGCCGCCAGGCGCTGGCCGGCGTGATCGAGCCGCGTGTGGAAGAAATCTTTTCGCTGGTGCAGCAGGTGCTGCGCGATTCGGGCCACGAGGAAATGTTGTCCTCGGGCATCGTGCTCACCGGCGGCAGCGCGGTGATGCCCGGCATGGTCGAACTGGGTGAGGACATCTTCCTCAAGCCAGTGCGCCGTGGCGTGCCGAACTATGCCAGTGCCCTGTCCGACATGGTGGCGCAGACGCGCGCCGCCACGGTGATGGGGCTGCTCGAGGAAGCGCGGCTGGCGCGCGTGCGTGGCCACAAGGTGGCGCAGAAGGCAGGCTCCGTGCAGGGTGCGGTGGAGCGCATGAAAAACTGGTTTCTGGGGACGTTCTGATGACACGACACCACATGCCCCCGATACGAAACCGACGAAGACGAGGCCGGTGTGCAGAACACACCGGACCCCCCGGATGACCCGAACCCGCATTCCGATCGAACTTTTGAAGACCGCCTGCATCCAGGCAACAGACACAGCACAAGGAGTACAGACATGAGCATCGAAATGATTGAAGTCGAAGAATTCAACCTCGGCACCCAGATCAAGGTCATCGGCGTGGGCGGCGGCGGCGGCAACGCGGTCGAGCACATGATTTCGCGCAGCGTGCAGGGCGTGGAATTCATCTGCGCCAACACCGATGCGCAGTCCCTGCAGCGCAGCGCCGCGCACAAGACCATCCAGCTCGGCACCAGCGGCCTGGGCGCCGGCAGCAAGCCCGAGAAGGGCCGTGACGCGGCCGAGGTCGCGGTGGACGACATCCGCGAGGCGATTGCCGGCGCGCACATGCTGTTCATCACCGCCGGCATGGGCGGCGGCACCGGCACCGGCGCGGCACCCGTGATCGCACGCGTGGCCAAGGAAATGGGCATCCTTACCGTGGGCGTAGTGACCAAGCCGTTCGACTGGGAAGGCGGCCGCCGCATGACCAACGCCGACAGCGGCCTGGCCGAACTCGAAGCCAACGTGGACTCGCTGATCGTGGTGCTGAACGAGAAGCTGCTCGAAGTGCTGGGCGACGAAGTGACGCAGGACGAGGCCTTCGCGCACGCCAACGACGTGCTGAAGAACGCCGTCGGCGGCATTGCCGAAATCATCAACGAGTACGGCAACGTCAACGTCGACTTCGAAGACGTGCGCACCGTGATGGGCGAACCTGGCAAGGCCATGATGGGCACCGCCGTGGCCGCCGGCCCGGACCGCGCGCGCATCGCCGCCGAACAGGCCGTGGCCTGCCCGCTGCTCGAAGGCATCGACCTGTCGGGCGCCAAGGGCGTGCTGGTGCTGGTCACCGCGGCCAAGGGTTCGCTCAAGCTGTCGGAATCGAAGCTGGCGATGAACACCATCCGCGCCTACGCTTCGCAGGAAGCGCACGTGATCTACGGCGCCGCCTACGACGACAGCCTGGGCGACGAAATGCGCGTCACCGTGGTGGCCACCGGCTTGTCGCGCCAGGGTATGCGCCGCACGGCGCCTCCGCTGCAGGTGCTGCGCACCGGCACCGACAACGTGCCGTTCAACGTGCCCACGATGAACGCCGCCGTCGGTGGCCCGGGCGCGACCCAGCCGGACTACAACGGCATGCACGTGCCCAGCGTCTGGCGCACCAACCGCACCCAGGCCGCGGCCAAGGTGGACGCGCTGGCTTCGGGCGGCATGGACGACTTCGAGATCCCGGCTTTCCTGCGCAAGCAGGCGGACTGAGTGTCTTCCGGGGCTTGAGTGCCCGGCGTTTTCCGGCCTGCACCTCGCGGGCCAACGAACACCGGGCGCTCTGCTCCGCGAATGTCCCCCGGCGGCTGCGCCGCCTCCTCCTTGATTTCGCTGCGCAGAACGCCCGGCATTCGCTGGCTGGAGGCGGGTGGGCGCCCGATTGACGCCGCCCGTGGCGGTCGGCGCGAAGCGGTGCAGCGAACGACACCGCACAGGCAAGAACCTGGAAAGGAAGAACACAACATGCTTTTCCCTATCGCGGTCATCACCATTCCCCACCATGTTCCGGCGCGCTGAAACCTACAATCCACGGATGCTTGCGCAACGCACCCTCAAATCCCTCACCAAGGCGGTGGGGGTCGGTCTGCACAGTGGTCAGCGCGTCGAGCTGACCCTGCGCCCGGCCGCGCCCGACACGGGCATCGTGTTCCGCCGGGTCGACCTGTCGGTGCCGGTGGAGATCAAGGTCAACGCCGAGGCGGTGTCCGACACCCGACTGGCGTCCACCATCTCCAATGGCGGCGCCAAGGTGCACACCATCGAGCACCTGATGAGCGCCTGCGCGGGCCTCGGGCTGGACAACCTGTACGTGGACATCACGGCCGAAGAGGTGCCCATCCTGGATGGCTCCTCGGCTTCGTTCGTTTACCTGCTGCAGAGCGCCGGCATCGTGATGCAGAACGCGCCCAAACGCTTCATCCGCGTCACCCAGCCGGTGGAAGTGCGCGAAGGCGAAGGCCGTGGCCTCAAGTGGGCGCGGCTTGATCCGTTCCATGGCTACAAGCTGGCCTTTGAAATCGAGTTCGACCACCCGGCCGTGACCTCCACCGGCCAGCGCGTGGAGTTCGATTTCGGCAGCGGCCAGTACGCGCGCGAGATCGCGCGTGCCCGCACCTTCGGTTTCACGCGCGACGTGGAAATGATGCGCTCCAACGGCCTGGCCATGGGCGGCGGGCTGGACAATGCCATCGTGATGGACGACGTCAAGGTGCTCAACGCCGACGGCCTGCGTTACCAGGACGAGTTCGTCAAACACAAGATCCTCGACGCCATGGGCGACCTGTACGTCGTCGGCAAACCGCTGCTGGCCGCCTACAGCGCCTTCCGCAGTGGCCACGCGATGAACAACCAGCTGCTGCGCGCCCTGCTGGCGCGGCCCGACGCCTACGAGATCGTGAGCTTTTCGCAGGAGCGTGAAGCGCCGCGCGGTTTTACGCAGCTCGCACCGGCCTGGTAAACCGCTGCCGCGCACCGCACCGCACCGCACCGCAAAGCGTCTCACCTCATGCTGTTGTTCCGCTGGACCGTCATGCTGCTGCTGCTCGCAGCCGGCGTGTGTTTTGCCTTCTACATCGGCACGGCCCAGGCGCGTTACCGCAACTGGGGCATCGTGATCCTCAAATGGACGGTGATCGCCGCCCTCGGCTTCTTCGCCGTACTGGCCCTGGAGCGTCTGCTCTAGCAGCCCTTCAACTGTCTTCCGACACGGGGCGCACGAAGGCGCTGAAGAGCTTCAGGTCGGGCGTGTTGATCAGGCTGACCTTGAAGGCCACCTGCATCTCCTTGCCGTGGCGGTCCATCACCGTGCGGCGGATCAGCTGGCCGGCAAAGGGTGCTTCGCCGGTGATGTCGAAATGCGCGAGTGCCATCACGAACGTGGTCTGGAGCCGCTCCGGCAGGATGGTGTCGGCCAGCGACTGGCCCAGCACCTCGAAGCGTTTCCAACCGAACAAGGCTTCGGCCTGGTCGTTCCAGTCGGTGATGACACCGTCGAAGTCCATGCCGATGAAGGCCTCCTGCGCGGTGTCGATCACGGTCTGCACACGCTCCTCGTTGGCGCGCAGGTCGGCAACGGTTTCGCGCAACTCGGCGGTGCGCTCGCTCACGCGGCGTTCCAGCGCGGCGTGGCTGTGGCGCAGCTCGGCTTCCTGCGCCTGCAGGCTGGCCACCAGCGAGTTGAGGGCGTTGCCCAGCAAGCTCACCTCGCGGTAGGCGGAGGTGGCCGGGGCCTTCACCGCGTAACCGGCTTCGATGCCGCGCGCCACACCGGTCAGGTCGTGCAGCGGCCGCGTGATCCAGCGCGCCACCCACCAACCCAGCAGCGAGAACAGCAGCGCCGCGACCGCGCCGCCCAGCAACAGGCGCCGGTGCAGGCTGTCCACCGGCGCGTAGGCCTCGTCCAGCGTCTGGCGCACCAGCACGCGCCAGTCCATGCCGGGGTAACTCTCCAGGCCGCTGTCGCTGCTGTAGCCCACCAGATAGGTTTCGCCATCCGGCCACGGCTCCCGGGCATGGCCGGATTCGCCCCGGCCCGCCGCGGCCAGGCTGGGCAGCTGCAACACCGTGCCCACCGTGCCGGCCGGACCGAGCAACACCGTGCCGCTGTTCGAGACGATCAGCAGTTCGATGTGGCGCTGCCGTTGCACCGGGCCGAACACTGCGGCCTGCACGTCATCGGCCCAGCGCCATGACAACAAGGCGCCGAGCATGCCGACCGGCTGGCCCGACACGTCGCGCACGGGGAACGCCAGGTCGAGTCCACGCGCCGCGTCCGGGGTGGCACGGCCTTGCAACGTGTCGAGCGACTCGATGTCGTGCACCTCGCCCATGGGCTGTCCGTCCAGCGCGTGCCGGTACCAGGGCCGCGACGACACGTCCACCCCTTCCAGCGCGCCACCGGCTGCGCTGCGCACCACGCCGGCGTTGTCGGTCAGGCCGATCCAGGCGTAGAGCGGGTAACTCTGCTGCACCGCGTCCATGGCCTGCCGCGCGGCGGCCGCATCGCTCGCTGCGGGCAGGCGCTGCGCCAGCAGCTGCAGCTCGCGGTAGCGCTCGGCCATCGAGCGGTCCAGCCGGCTCGCGGTCTGCTGCGCCAGCCCGGCCAGGTTGGCGCCGATGCCTTCGCGCACATTGCCGCTGGCGGCGCGGTCGCTGAGCAGCGTGAGGCTGAGCGTGAGCAGCAGCGAGAGCACCGAGAACGCCACGGCCAGCCAGGCGGTGAGGCTGAAGCGCCCCAGCCGGTTGCGCCACGTCGGCATCAGTACACCCGCCCGCTCTTGTAGGCGGCGTGGGTGCGCGCCTGCTGCTGCGGCGACACCTTGTTGATGACGGCCAGGGTGCGGCTTACCTGCGCGTGCGTGATGGCCAGGCCGAGCGCATCGGCCGCGTCCTTGCCGGGCAGGCCGGGCAACTGCAGCAGGCGTTTGACCATCTCCTGCATCTGCGGCTTGCCCGCCTTGCCCGAGCCGGCCACCGCCTTCTTCAGCTGCAGTGCGGTGTACTCCGCCACTTCGAGCTTGTTCGCCACCAGCGCAGTGAGGCAGGCGCCGCGCGCCTGGCCCAGCAGCAGCGTGGCCTGCGGGTTGACGTTGACGAACACGATCTCGCAGGCCGACACCTCGGGCTGGTAACGCGCCACCACCTCGGTGATGCCGTCGAACAGGATCTTCAGCCGCGCGGGCAGCAGGGCGCCGTCTTTCGGGCTGGTCTGGATGGTGCCGCTGGCCACGTAGTGCAGGGCCGGGCCTTCGGTGTCGATGACGCCAAAGCCGGTGCACTGCAGGCCGGGGTCGATGCCGAGAATTCTCATGTGGAAAGGCCTCAGAGATCGAAGGTCCAGCGCACCGAGTGGAAGAACACCGGGGCGGCGAAACACAGGGCGTCCACGCGGTCGAGCAGGCCGCTCGCGCCGGTGACCGAACGGCCCGCCAGGCCCCAGTGGGTCACGCCGCGGTCGCGCTTGATGGCCTTCATCACCAGGTGGCCGAAGCTGCCGGCGACGCAGGCCACCAGGGCCATGGCCAGCGCCGGCAGGGGTTTGAAAGGCGTGAAGCCGGAGAGCACGGCGCCCAGCAGGCCGCCGGCGAGCAGGCCCAGGGCCCAGCTGCGCCAGTGGAAGCTGCTGCTGATGGCCGGCGCCACCGGCTTGCTCAGGCCACGCGCCGCGATGTGCTGCACCAGCATGCAGGTCTGCACCACCAGCACCAGGAAGAACACGAGGAAGGCCGTCTTGCCGGCGAAGCCCTTGAAGTTGAGCAGCAGCAGCGCCGGCACGTGGCTCATGCCGTAGATGCAGACCATGATGCCCCACTGCAGCTTGGCGTTGCGCTCCAGGAAACGCTGCGGGTCGTTGCCGAGCGCGCTCACCACCGGAATGGCGAGGAACACGTAGACCGGGATGAACACGGTGAAGAGGTTGAAGCGTTCGGTCCAGACCAGCGCGTACTGCAGCGGCAGGACGATGAAGAAGGCCAGCACCAGGCTGCGGTGGTCGCCGCGCCGCGTCGGCGAGAGGCTGATGAACTCGCGCAGGATGAAGAAGGAGACCAGGCCGAACAGCACGATGGCGAAACCTTCGCCCATCACCCAGCCGATCCAGAACACCACCATCATCATCCAGGAGCTGCGCAGCAGCGCCTGGTTGTCCTGCAGGCGCAGGGCGCGCACGCGGTCCACGTCTTCGTCGCCGGCCTGGCGCTCGCGCAGCGACAGCAGCAGGCTCACGCCGCTGGCGATCAGCAGCAGGCCGAACAGCACGACGAAGGCCAGGCTGACCTGCTGGTCGGCGGTGAGGCTGCGCAGGAAGGAACCCATGGTTGGTGTCTCAGACGTCGCGCAGGGCCATGACAGCTTCGCGCGCGCGTTGCAGGAAATCGGCACGCGGCTCTTCGCTGCCCAGGACGAGCGGCTCACCGAAGGTCACCGAGCACAGCACCGGCACCGGCACCACCTCGCCCTTGGGGATCACGCGCTGCACGTTGTGGATCCAGGCCGGCACCAGCACCACGCCGGGAAAACGCCGGGCCAGGTTGTACAGGCCCGACTTGAAGGGCTGCGGGTCTTCTTCATGGCCGCGTGTGCCTTCGGGAAACAGGATCAGCGAGTCGCCGCTGTCGAGCGCGTTCACCAGCGGCTGCAAGGGGTCTTCGTCGCCCTTGCGCTCGCGCTCCACGTAGACCGCGTTGAACACCTCGGTGGTGATCCAGCGCTTGAAGCGGGAGGCGGTCCAGTAGTCCTTGGCCGCAATCGGGCGGGTGATGCTGCGCAGCTCCAGCGGCAGCGCGGCCCAGATCAGCACCAGGTCGGCATGGCTCTGGTGGTTGGCGAAATAGATACGCTGCTCCGCCTTGGGCGGGCAGCCGTACCAGCGCGCCTGCGCGCCGGTGAGCAGGCGCACCAGGCCGAGCAGGAACAGGCTCATGGTCTTGGCGCGAAGCTTCATGGAGCGCCCTCCGGGCAAAGTGTCCCTTCAAGAGATGCCGCGGAACGGGCTGAGCCCGGCCGCAGGCATCGGCCCGCCTGGGGCGTATGGCGCGCAGCGCCGCAGGGCTGCCTCATGGAATCACCACGCCGCCCATGCGGGCCACGATGGTGCCGGTGCGGCGCGCGAGGTACGCAGAGCCCTGGCGGGTTTCGAAGAACTTGGGCGAGGGCAGCATCACCGCCAGGCGCGCGGCCTCGTGCGGGCTGAGCTTGCTGGCCGGCTTCTTGAAGTAACGCTGCGCGGCCGCTTCGGCGCCGAACACGCCTTCGCCCCATTCGACACTGTTGAGGTAGATCTCCAGGATGCGGCGTTTGTCGAGCAGAGCTTCGAGCATCAGCGTGAGCACCAGCTCCTGGCCCTTGCGCAGCATCTGGCGTTCGCCCGACAGCAGCAGGTTCTTGGCCAGCTGTTGTGTGATGGTGGAGCCGCCGACCACCCTGGGCGGGCGCACCGCCTGATCGGGCTGGCGCGCGGCGCGGCGCTCGGCCTGTGCCTGGCGGCGTTCGTTTTTCTGCCAGGCGCCTTCGATGGCGCCCCAGTCCACACCGCTGTGGTCGAAGAAGCCGGCGTCTTCGGAGGCGATCACGGCGCGCTTGAGGTGCGGGCTGAGCTGGTCGTTGGCCACCCACTCGTGCGACCAGCGCCAGGTCTTGTCGGTCTGCAGGCTGGCACCGGCGATGCGCCAGGCTTCCGAGCGCATGAAGGCGGTGCTGGTGGGGTCGATCACCACCATGAGCGCGATGCGCGCGAGGAAAAACAGCTGCAGCGCCAGGCCGGCCAGCAGCAGCCACAGGATCCAGCGGCCGAGCGACCTCATCTACTGTCCCGACAGCTGGGTCTGCAGCGTTTCGTCGCGCGTGAAGCGAAAGCGCGAGACGACGACGATCTGGTCGGCCTGGCGCCGCATGGCCTCGTTGAAGCGGCCGAACGACAGGCTGCGCACGATGGCCTGCGCGCGGCGGTCGAGCAGCGGCGTGCCCGAGGGTTGCACCACCTCGGTGTCGAGCACCACGCCGGTGTGGTTGACGGTGATCGTCATGGTGAGTTCGCCGTACAGCTTGCGCCCGGCGGCCTCGGGGAAGTTGGTGGTGCCGCGGTCTTCGATCTTGCGGCGCAGCTCGTCGTAGTAGATGGCGTAGACCGCCTCGCGCGTGGCCGGGCTGATGTAGCGCTTCTTGGGCCGCGCGTTTTCTTCGTTGATGCGCTTCTCGATCTCGGCCAGGATCTTCACCAGCGCCTTGCGCTTCTGCTCGCGTTCGGAGGTGGCCTCGTTCGGGTTGACCGACTCCGGGTCGGGCGGCGGCATTTTGGCGAGCTCGCGCCGCACCTGTGCCAGCAGGCGGTTCTGCTGTTCGCGCAGGGCTTCGATCTTGCGTTCGTCTTCTTCGTGCACCTCGCCGATGCGCGCCACCGTGGCCGGTGGCAGGGGTGAGGTGGCGCGGCCGCGCTCCACGTCACCACCGCCGGCCAGCGAGGTCTGGGCGATGGCGGTGGCCTTGTCGGGCCGCTCGTTGCTTTTGGCGTTGACGAGGATGACTTCCAGCGGCGTGTCCTGGAACACGCGGTTGAAGCGTTCGGGGTCAACGAAGCGCACCGTGAGCAGCGCGGCGTGCACGGCGATGGAGAACCCCAGCGCCAGTTGCAGCGTGCTCAGCTTCTTGAGAAAGGACAGGGCAGACGACATCACGCGGGCATTATCCGTGCAGCTTGTCGCCCCGGCCTCAGTCTCCTGCCGGGCCGGGCGTTTGCGGTGCCTGGGCGGCAGCGCCCTCGGCATCGCCTTCGTTGAGGTCGATGGCCAGCGCCAGTGGCGCGGCCAGGGCCTCGTCTTCGCCGTCGTCGTCGCCCGCCTCGTCGGCAGCGGCGGCGTCATCGGCCGACAGGTCCAGCCGCTCGGTGACGGTGCCGTGCACGTCGAGCGTGATGTGGTCGATCTCGCCGAGTCTCACCCGCACACGCGCGCCGCGCGCCAGGCCCTCGGCACCGAGCACCGGCAGCACCAGCGGCAGGGTGTCGGCGCGCACCAGGTTGTCCTTGAACAGCGTGGCCGTGAGTTCGGTGATGCCGTTCTGCTCCAGGTACTTGAGCGTCCAGTAACGCTCGATGCCGTTCTGGAAACCGTTGTAGGCGCTGTAGGCGGCGTCGAAGGCGCTGATGACCGAGAACAGGTTGGCGTCCTTGGGCTTGAAGGGCGCGGCCAGGGCCGCGGTCTTGCCGTGGCGGGCGCAGGCAATGATCTGCCACTGGTTGACCAGGTCGACATAGCGGCGCAGGGGCGAGGTGCTCCAGGCGTAACTCTTCACGCCGATGCCGGCGTGCGGCTGCGCCTTGGTGCCCATGCGCACCTTCACGCCGGGCAGCAGGCTGGCCTGGCTTCGGTAGATGCCGGGCACGCCGCAGTCGGCGAGCCAGTTGCCCCAGGTGCTGTTGGCCAGGATCATGGCCTCGGCCACGATCAGGTCCAGCGGGGCGCCGCGCTGGCGCGTGCCGATCAACACGGTTTCGTCGCCTTGCGGGCCGTCGTCGCCCACGCCTTCGAGGCGGAAGGTGTAGTCCGGGCGGGTGAAGGTCTCGGGTTTGCCGCGCACCACTTCGCGCTGCGCCTTCAGGTGCAGTGCGAGGCGGTAGAGGAAGGTCAGCGAGGGCTGCAGCGCCGCGATCTCGGCGGCCGGCGGGGTGGGCGGCGCTTCGCCCTTGAGCCAGGCTTCGGTGATGACGCTGTCGAGCTGGTCGTGCCGCAGGTTGAGGGCGATCGGCACGCGCTCCAGCGCCGTGTGGCTGGCGGTGACCGTCAGCGTGGCTTCGTCCAGCGTCAGGTAGAGCGAGACGGCGGGGCAGTCGCGGCCGGCCATCAAGGTGTAGGCCTGCACCACGTCGTCGGGCAGCATGGTGATCTTGTTGCCCGGCATGTAGACCGTGGACAGGCGCGCACGCGCCACCTGGTCGACCGGGCCTTCGGGCACGATGGCCAGGCCGGGCGCCGCAATGTGAATGCCCAGCGTGACCGTGCCACTGCCCAGGCCCTGCAACGAAAGCGCGTCGTCGATCTCGGTGGTCAGCGAGTCGTCGATGGAGAAGGCCTGCACCGGCGCCAGCGGCAGCTCGTCGAGGATGGCCGGGGCCTGCAGCGCCGGGAAGCCGGTGCCCTTGGGGAACTGGTCGAACAGGAAACGCTGCCAGTGGAACTGGTAGGCGCTGGTGATCGCGCCGGCGTTCTGCAGCAGCATGAGCGGCGCGGTGTGGCTGTTGCGCGCGGCCTCGACCACGGCCTTGTACTCGGGCGCGTTCTTGTCGGGCTTGAACAGGATCTTGTAGAGCTGCTGGCGCACCGGCTCGGGGCAGGTGCCGGCGGCCAGTTCGTCGGCCCAGGCCGCGATCTGTGCCTGCACCTGTTTCTTCTTTTCGATCGCCGCCAGCGCCTGGGCCAGCACTTCGGGGGCGGCCTTCTTGTAGCGGCCCTTGCCGGCGCGACGGAAGTAATGTGGCGCGCCTTGCAGGCAGAGCAGGGCGGCCACCTGTTCGGTGGTGCTGGCGTTGTCGCTGAAGTACTCGTGCGCGAGGTCGGCAAACCCGAACTCGTCTTCGGGGGCGAATTCATAGGCCAGCTCCAGCTCCATGCTGTCGGCCAGCGTGGTGGCGGCCGGCATCAGCTGGCTGGGGGCGGGTTTTTCGAAGCGCAGCAGGGCGTTGACGCCCTTGACCTTGACGCGTTTGCCCGAATCGAGCTCGACTTGCAGGGAACTTTCGGCCTCGGACAGGAGGCGGCCGGTCAACAACTTGCCGGCGTCATCAAACAGAATGTGCATGCGCCGGATTGTCCCATGGGGGCGTGTCCGGCCCGCGCGGGCGCGGCGTTCAGAGGCCGAGAAAGCCGAACACCGCGTCGATGTGATCGTCGAAGTCGCTCAGCGCGTGGTCGCTGCCCTCCAGCAGGCGCACGCTGCCGCCGGCGCAGAAGGCCTGCATCTCGCGCCAGTCCAGCACTTCGTCGCCTTTGGCCAGCACCGCCAGTTGCCGCTGCGGCGTGGCCGGGTGTAGCGCGGCCAGCCGGGCGATATCGTCCTGCTGCGCCTGCAATTCGCCGACAAAGGCAGGCTCGAAGAAAAAGCGTTCCTGCGGGTCGTGCCAGGCGGTCTGCTCACCGATGTACTTCGCCAGGTCGCGTGCCGGGAACGGCGCCGGGTTGAGCAGCACCGTGGCGCGGCAGCCGGTCTGCAGCGCCAGCCAGCGGGCGTAGAAACCACCCAGCGAAGAGCCGGCCACCGCCATGCCCTGGCGCGGCCAGTCGCGCACACCGTCTAGCACCATGGCCATGGCCTCGCGCGGCGAGGGCGGCAATTGCGGGCACCACCAGACCACGCCGGGGTGCTGCGCCTGCATCCGCTCGGCCACCTTGAGGGCCTTCATCGATTGCGGGGACGAACGAAAACCATGCAGGTAGAGCAGGTGGGTGGTGGCGGCAGAGGTCATGGCCGAAGGATAATCGCGCCCCATGGCCGCCGTCTTCGACAAACCCACCCTGCTGCAGCGCATCGCCCCGATCTTCCAGGGCTTTGACGGCTGGCTGCTGTTTGCCATCCTGCTGATGGCGGGTGCCGGCCTGGTCACCATGTATTCGGTGGGTTTTGACCACGGCACACGTTTTGCCGCCCACAGCCGCAACATGATGCTGGCCGTGGGCGTGATGTTCCTGGTATCGCAGGTGCCGCCGCAGCGCCTGATGTCGCTGGCCCTGCCGCTCTACACCGCGGGTGTGCTGCTGCTGCTGGGCGTGGAGCTGTTCGGCATCATGCGCAAGGGCTCGCAGCGCTGGCTCGACGTGGGCGTGACCGTGATCCAGCCCAGCGAGCTGATGAAGATCGCCATGCCGCTCATGCTGGCCTGGTGGTTCCACCGCCGCGAAGGCCAGCTCAAGCCGCTGGACTTCGTGGTTGCTGGCGTGCTGCTGGTGATGCCGGTGGCGCTGATCCTGAAACAGCCCGACCTCGGCACCTCGCTGCTGGTCATGTCTTCCGGCCTGTGCGTGATCTTTTTTGCCGGCCTGAGCTGGAAGCTCATCCTGCCGCCGGTGATCGTCGGCACGGTGGCCGTTGTTGCCCTGATCGTGCTGGAGCCGCAGATGTGCGCGGCCGGGGTGGACTGGCAGATCCTGCACGAGTACCAGCGCCAGCGTGTCTGTACCTTGCTCGACCCGTCGAAAGACCCGCTGGGCAAAGGCTTCCACATCATCCAGGGCATGATCGCCATCGGTTCGGGTGGCCTCTGGGGCAAGGGCTTCATGCAGGGCACGCAGACCCACCTGGAGTTCATTCCCGAGCGCACCACCGACTTCATCTACGCCGCCTTCTCCGAAGAATTCGGCCTGATGGGTGTGCTGGGTCTGATGGGCGGCTTCATCTTCCTGATCGTGCGCGGCCTGCTGATCGCCGTCGAGGCGCCGACGCAGTTCTCGCGCCTGGTGGCCGGCGCGGTCACGCTCAACGTGTTCGTCTACGCCTTCGTCAACATGGGCATGGTCAGCGGCATCCTGCCGGTGGTGGGCGTGCCCCTGCCGTTCGTGAGTTATGGGGGCACGGCCATGGTGACGCTGGGCGTGGGGCTGGGCATCCTGATGTCGATCGCCAAGTCCAAGCGGTTGATGCAGAGCTAGAGAGCACCCCCTGCGCGCCTGCGGCGCTCCCCCCTCTCTCGCCTGCGGCGGGAGGGGAGCGACACCTGGGGCCGGCAGAGCCGGACCCTCGGTGTCTCTGGATGGCGTGGTTTCGCGCCGGCCAGTGCCTTGCAAGACCTTTGGGGCCCTGTGCCGTGCCGGGGTTCTTACAATGGCCCGATGATTTCACGCGAACCCACCCTGGCCCGTCTGGCCACCGCCCAAAGCCTGTTGCTCGAACCCTTCGGCCTGAGTCCGACGCATTTGCAGCGCGCGCTCGGCGAAATCATGTCGCACGGGGTGGACGACGCGGACCTGTATTTCCAGACCACCCGCAGCGAAGGCTGGAGCCTGGAAGAGGGCATCGTCAAGACCGGCAGCTTCAGCATCGACCAGGGCGTGGGTGTGCGCGCGGTCAGCGGTGAGAAGACCGCCTTTGCCTACTCCGACGACCTGTCCTGGGACTCGCTGATCGATGCCGCCCACACGGTGCGCTCGATCTCGGCACAAGGCCAGGGCCGCAAGGTGCGGGTGCCTTCGATCAAGGTGCCCAAATCGCGCTCGCTCTACCCCGGGCTGGACCCGATCGCCACGCTCGACAGCACCGCCAAGGTGGCGCTGCTGGAGAAGGTGGAGCGCATGGCCAAGGCCAAGGACCCGCGTGTGAAGCAGGTCATGGCCGGCCTGGCGGCGGAACACGACGTGGTGCTGGTGGCGCGTGCCGACGGCACGCTGGCGGCCGATGTGCGCCCGCTGATCCGCCTCTCCGTCACCGTGATCGCCGAGCAGTCGGGCCGGCGCGAAGCCGGCTCCTCCGGTGGTGGCGGCCGCTTCGGCCTGGCTTACTTTGACGACGCCATGGTGCAGACCTATGTGGACGAAGCGGTGGACTACGCACTGACCAACCTCGACGCCCGGCCTGCACCGGCCGGCGAGATGGTGGTGGTGCTCGGCTCGGGCTGGCCCGGCATCCTGCTGCACGAAGCGGTGGGCCACGGCCTGGAAGGCGACTTCAACCGCAAGGGCTCGAGCGCCTTCTCCGGCAAGATCGGCCAGCGCGTGGCGGCCAAGGGCGTGACCGTGCTCGACGACGGCACCATTGCCGACCGCCGCGGCTCGCTCAACGTGGACGACGAAGGCCACACCTCGCAGAAGAACGTGCTGATCGAAGACGGCATCCTGCGCGGCTACATCCAGGACGCGATGAACGCGCGCCTGATGGGCGTCAAGCCCACCGGCAACGGCCGGCGCGAGAGTTATGCCCACGTGCCCATGCCACGCATGACCAACACCTACATGCTGGGCGGCGACAAGGCACCCGAAGAAATCGTGGCGTCCATCAAGAAGGGCCTGTACGCGACCAACTTCGGTGGCGGCCAGGTCGACATCACCAGCGGCAAGTTCGTGTTCTCCGCCAGCCAGGCCTACTGGGTGGAAAACGGCAAGATCCAGTACCCGGTGAAGGGTGCCACGCTGGTCGGCAACGGCCCCGACGCACTGACCCGCGTGAGCATGATCGGCAACGACATGCGCCTGGACAGCGGCGTCGGCACCTGCGGCAAGGAAGGCCAGAGCGTGCCGGTGGGCGTGGGCCAGCCGACGCTGCGCATCGACGGCCTCACGGTCGGCGGTACGGCATGACCAGGACCCACCCCCGCCGCGCTGCGCGCGACCCCCTCGAGGGGGCATGCCCTGCGGCCCGGCAGAGCCGGTTCCACGGGCATTCTTGAGAAGACATCACGTGCCTGTGCTACATTCCGCTTCCATGACCTCGCGCTTCGCCTTCTTTGCTTTTTATTTTTGGTTCTCAGTCCCCGGCGGACGAGAGGCGAAGCTGTAAGCGCATCACCGAATCTCGAAGACAACCGCCGGAGCTCCAAGCCCGGCGGTTTTTTTTCGCCCGTCGATCACCTTTCCCCACTCAACCCCCACTCAGGAGCCTCGTGATGACCGCCAAGAATGCCCCCGCCAGCACCGATGCCTGGTATGCGCACCCCGTCGACAAAACCAGCCGAACCGACGACCAACGCATCAAGGACATCACCGTGTTGCCCCCACCCGAGCATCTGATCCGCTTCTTCCCCATCGGCGGCACGCCGGTGGAAGCCCTGATCAGCCAGACCCGCCAGCGCATCCACAACATCCTTCACGGGCAGGACGACCGCCTGCTGGTGGTCATCGGCCCCTGCTCCATCCACGATCCGGTGGCGGCGGTGGACTATGCGCGCCGCCTCAAGCCCCTGCGCGAGAAGTACGCCGACTCGCTGGAGATCGTGATGCGGGTCTACTTCGAGAAGCCGCGCACCACGGTGGGCTGGAAGGGCTTGATCAACGACCCCTACCTGGACGAGAGCTACCGCATCGACGAAGGCCTGCGCATCGCGCGCCAACTGCTGATCGAGATCAACCGCCTGGGCTTGCCGGCCGGCAGCGAGTTCCTCGACGTGATCTCGCCCCAGTACATCGGTGACCTGATCGCCTGGGGCGCCATCGGTGCCCGCACCACAGAGAGCCAGGTGCATCGCGAACTGGCCTCCGGTCTGTCGGCACCGATCGGCTTCAAGAACGGCACCGACGGCAACATCAAGATCGCGACCGACGCGATCCAGGCCGCATCGCGCGGCCACCACTTCCTGTCGGTGCACAAGAACGGCCAGGTTGCCATCGTGCAGACCAACGGCAACAAGGATTGCCACGTGATCCTGCGCGGCGGCAAGGCGCCGAACTACGACGCGGCCAGCGTCGCTGCGTCGGTGAAGGAACTGGAAGCCGCCAAGCTCGCGCCGCGCCTGATGGTGGACTGCAGCCACGCCAACAGCAGCAAGCAGCACGAGAAGCAACTCGACGTGACGCGCGACATCGCGGGCCAGATCGTGGCCGGTTCGCGCAGCATCTTCGGCGTCATGCTCGAAAGCCACATCGAAGCCGGCGCACAGAAGTTCACGCCGGGCAAGGACGACGTGGCCGCGCTCAAGTACGGCCAGAGCATCACCGACGCCTGCCTGGGCTGGGATCACTCGCTGGAGGCGCTGGACGTGTTGTCGAACGCGGTGCTGACCGCGCGTGCTGCACGCGCCTGAGCCAGGGCAGATGGCTGCGGGCTTTCACGGGTGGATCGCGTGGCGAACGCGGTCCACAATGCGGCAACGATCAGGAGAACACGCATGCGCAGCCAAGTCACCGTGAGCTGGGGCCCGTCCGCCTCGTACCCCCTGGACCTGGAGGAGGTGCAGCCCCTGCCGCACGACCAGGCCCGGGCCTGGCTGGACGAGCAGTTCACCGTGCTGGGCTGTGAGCCGATCCGGCCCACCGGCAAGGTGCTCACGGCCGACAAGATCCTCGGCGTGGCCGAAGCGGCCGGCGAAGGGCGCTTCCGCGAACCGGCCCATCACGCCTGGGCCGTGGCGTTTGCCCGCGCCACCAGCGCGGCGCTGGCCAAGCCGGTGGTGTCGATCGACGTGCCGACGCAGAGCATTACTTATTGACGACCCCCCGCGCCGCCTGCGGCGTCACCCCCCAGGGGGCAACACCTGCCGCCCGGCGGAGCCGGTTCGGCGGTGTTTCTGGATGGGGGCCGCGCGCCGGCGGCCGCGCTGATCTAGATCTTTGTTTATGCGGCCAGCGCTTTCAGCAAGCGCTCGTGCACACCGCCGAAACCCCCGTTGCTCATGCAGACGATGTGGTCACCGGGTTGGGCTGCGGCCACCACCTGGGCCACCAGGGTGTCGATGTTGCCGGCCACCTGGGCGCGTGCACCCATGGGCGCCAGGGCCTCGGCGGCATCCCAGTCCAGGCCACCGGTGTGGCAGAAGGCCAGGTCGGCGGCTTCCAGGCTCCAGGGCAGTTGTGACTTCATGGTGCCCAGCTTCATGGTGTTGCTGCGTGGCTCGAACACCGCCAGGATGCGCCCGCGTGGTTGGCCGAGCTTGCGCTGCAGGCCGTCGAGCGTGGTGCGGATGGCGGTCGGGTGGTGGGCAAAGTCGTCGTAGACCGTGATGTCGCCACCCGCGCGCGCCACCGTGCCACGCAGCTCCATGCGCCGACGCACGTTCTGGAACGAAGCCAGGGCCCGCGCCGCGTCGGCGGGCGCCACGCCCACGTGTTCGGCCGCCGCGATGGCCGCCAGCGCATTGAGCTGGTTGTGCACGCCGGTGAGCGCCCACTCCACGCGGCCGACCGGCTGGCCCTGCTGCAGCACGTCGAAGGCATGCGGTTCGCCGCGCGCGGTGAAGTCGCTCACGGCGGCGCCGAAGCTGCGCAGCTCGCTCCACAGGCCCTTGTGCAGCACACGTTCCAGGCTGTCCTCCAGCCCGTTGACGACCACGCGGCCGCTGCCCGGCACGGTGCGGATCAGGTGGTGGAACTGGCGCTCGATGGCCGCCAGGTCGTCGAAGATGTCGGCGTGGTCGAACTCGAGGTTGTTCAGCACCGCGGTGCGCGGGCGGTAGTGCACGAACTTGCTGCGCTTGTCGAAGAAGGCGGTGTCGTATTCGTCGGCTTCGATGGTGAATACCCGGCCTTGGCCGAGGCGCGCCGAGACCTCGAAGTTCAGCGGCACGCCACCGATCAGGAAACCGGGCTGCAGGCCATTGGCCTCCAGGATCCAGGTCAGCATGCCGGTGGTGGTGGTCTTGCCGTGTGTGCCGGCGACGGCCAGCACATGGCGGCCTTGCAAGACATGCTCGGCCAGCCACTGCGGGCCGCTGGTGTAGGCGGCACCGCTGTCGAGGATGGCCTCCATCAGCGGAAACTTCGGGCTGCCGTCGGCTTTGCGGGCCCGGCTGACCACGTTGCCAACCACGAAGACGTCGGGCTTGAGGGCCAGCTGGTCGGCGTCGAAACCTTCGATGAGGTCGATGCCGAGCGCACGCAGCTGGTCGCTCATGGGAGGGTAGACGCCGGCGTCGCAGCCGGTCACGCGGTGGCCGGCTTCGCGGGCGAGGGCGGCCAGACCGCCCATGAAGGTGCCGCAAATGCCCAGGATATGAATGTGCATGCGGCGATTCTAGGTGGGCACACGGGCGGGCGCCGGGGCGCACCGCAGCCGTGGCTGCCCGTGGGCTCAGTCGAGTCGGATCTTGTTGCGTTCGATGATGTCGCGGTACACCACTGTGTCGCTGGCGATGCGTGCCTTGAGGGCCTTGGCGCTCGGGTCGTCCACGCGCCAGCCCTGCACCAGCAGCTTCTGCTGCACCTCTCGGTCGAGCAGGATCTTGTTCAGTTCGCTGCTCAGCCGCGCCTGGTGTGCGGCGGGCATGGAGGCGGGTGCCATCACCGCGTTCCAGACTTCGATGTTGATGCCCTTGACGCCAATGTCTTCCATCGCCGGCAGCGTGGGCGCCAGCGGCGAGCGTTTGGCCGAGGTCACGGCGATGGCGCTCAGCTTGCCCGACTGCAGCAGCGGTGCGACGGTGGAGGTCGGCAGCAGCGTCATCTGGATATGCCCACCCATGATGCCGGTGAGGATGGCGGGGCCCCCGTTGAAGGGCACGTGCAGGGGGTTGATGCCCAGTGCCTGCTTCAGCAGCTCCATGCCGAGGTGGCCGCCGGAGCCCGGACCGACCGAGCCATAGGTCTGTTTGTCGCCGTCGGCGCGCAGCTGGGCAATGTAGGCCGCGGGCGTGCGTTCCGTGCTGGCCTTGGCCGTGACCCAGACCAGCGGTGCGGCGCCGATCAGCCCGATGGGCGCGAAGTCGGTGCTCGGGTCGTAGGGCAGCTTGGCATACAGGAACTTGGAGCTGGTCAGCGGGCCGTTGCCGATCACGCCGATGGTGTGGCCGTCGCTGGACTTGGCGATCACATCGGCACCGATGTTGCCGCTGGCGCCCGAGCGGTTTTCCACCACCACCGGTTGGCCGAGTGCACGTGCCAGCGGTTCGGCGATGAGCCGGGCTTGCGCGTCGGGCGATGAGCCGGCGGGGTAGCCCACGATCATGCGGATCGGTTTGCTGGGCCAGTTGTCGGCGGCCCCTGCCGGTGCGCACAGGCCGGTGGCCACGAAGGCCAGGGCGGTGGCGGCCAGGGTGAAATGGCGGCGTTGGTGGAAATTCATGTTGTCATCCTCTGGTGTAGTGGTGGAAAAGGGTGGCGTGTGGCGCCATGCGTTCGGTCGCTGGTGCCCGCAACGAGGGGTTGCGAACGGTGGACTGCAGTTCAAAGTGTTGCGGCGTGCCCAGGCCGCTGGCCAGGGGCTGGAGGAAAGCGGTCAGTGCGGCGCACGCCGCTTCCAGCGCCGGCACATCGAAGTGCCACAACAGGGCGCAGTGCTCGACACCTTCACCGCCCATGCCGTTGTCGGCCATGTTCGGTTTCCAGTAGGCCTCGGAAGGTGGAGCCCACCCCCACTCGGCGTGCACCAGGCGGCCGTGCAGCACCTGTTCGGCCAGCCACGCGTTCAGTTGCACGTTCAACTGCGCGGGCAGATCGGCGGCGTTCGAACGCCAGCGCAGCGTGACCAGGCGCGGCGCACGGCTCAGGCCGTGAATGCCGAGCTGCACGCACGGCAGGCGGTAGAAGTCGCTCAAGGTCGCGCGCATGCGTGCCGACCAGGGCGTGGGGTGCGTGAACACGTCGCGGTACATCGGCGTGTCGAGCGCGTCCAGCGACGCCAGGCGGTAGAGCGTGAAGTAGCTGCGTGCGGCGTCGGTGGAGCGGTAGCGCTCAGCCTCCACGAAGCCGGGCAAGGCGGTGCGCTCGGGCACGTGCTCGAAGGTGTGCCAGTGCTCGTACTCGGCACGGTCGTCTTCGCGCGCGATGCCGTTCCACAGCGCCAGGAACGCCGCTGTGTCACACCCGCTCATGCCGAGGCCTCTGCGATGGCGTCGGGCACCACCATGACCTTGGTGGCGGTTTTGTTGTTGGCCAGTTCAAAACCCTCCAGCGCGCGCGACAGGGGCACCGTGTGCGTGACCATGTGCGCCAGCGCTGCGTGGTGCTTTTCCATGAACGCCACGACCTGCGGCCAGGCCGCTTCCGGCGCGCGGTAGGAGCCACGGATCTCGTGGTGCTTGCGCACCAGCGCGGCGAGGTCGATCGGCACGGGAGCCGAGTGGATGCCGGTGATCACCAACACGCCACGCGGCTTCAGCACTTGCAAGGCCGGCGGGATGGCCGAAGCGACGCCCGTGGCTTCGATCACCACATCAAACGGGCGGGGGCTGGCGGCTTTCGCGAGCGCCTCTGCCATCGGCTCCTCGGCGAAATCGAGCAACTGGTTGAAGCCCAGCTTCTTCAGTATCTGCAGGCGCGGCGCGTCGCCATGGCCGGCCACCACCACTTCGGCTGCACCGGCCTCGCGAGCGAACAAGGCAATGCCCTGGCCGATGTTGCCCGGACCCAGCACCAGCACGCGGTCACCGGCCTGCACGCCGGCGGCGCGCACGGCTTCCCAGCTGACCGACAGCGGCTCGGCCAGCGCCGCGATCCGGGGGGCGATGCCATGGGGCACCGGGATGCAGTTGCGCGCCGGCACGCGCACGAAGTCGGCGAACGCGCCGTCGCGTGACACGCCAATGCCTTTGCGCGTGACGCAGTCGTCCGGGCGGCCCGCGGTGCAGGCGGCGCACACATTGCACACCACGGAAGGCCGCACGGTGACGAGCTGACCCAATTCCAGGCCTTGCACGGCCTCACCCAGCGCCGCTACCACGCCGCTGAACTCGTGGCCGATGGTCACGGGCAGGGCCGGCGTCATGAAGTGGTAGCTCGCGGTCCACTTGTCGATGTGCAGATCGGTGCCGCACACACCGGTGGCCTGCACCTGCACCAGCACCTCCCCGAGGCCCGGAACGGGCCGTGGCGCGTCGAGCAGTTCAAGACCGCGGTCGGGGCGAATTTTTCTCAAGGATTTCATGGTGGCGTGCGGGGCAGGTCGACGGATGCGAGGGCCGCAGTCTGGTTCCTGGCTTGATATACGTCAAATACTCATTTAGTCTCCCACCCATATTTACCGAGTATGTGAAGAAATGGAACTCCGACACCTGCGCTATTTCGTGACCGTGGCCGAGCTGGGCAGCATCAGCGGCGCCGCGGCCAAGCTGCACATCGCCCAGCCACCTTTGTCGGCGCAAATCCGGCAACTGGAAGAAGAGGTGGGGGCGCAGTTGCTGGTGCGCTTCGCCCGGGGCGTGCGGCTCACGCCGGCGGGCACCTCGTTCCTGGACGATGCGCGGGCCATCCTCGCGCGGGCCGAGCAGGCCTCGCTGCGGGCCCGGGAGTTCCAGTCGGGCGAGCGCAGCACGTTGCGCGTGGGGCTGATGCCTTCGGCCACGCAGTCCTTGCTGCCGGGCTTGATCCGGCGCTTTGAGGCATCGAACATGACCGTGCGCATCGAGGGGCGCGAGCTCGTGCCGTCGGCCCGGCAACTGCAGGCCTTGCGCAATGCCGAGCTCGACTTCGGCTTCGTGCGGCCCGGCAGCGGTGCGGGCCAGAGCGAATGGGTCTGCGCCATCGACGACCCTTATTGCGTGGCGGTGCCCGAACGCCACGCCCTGGCCCGCACGCGCAAGCCGCTGCCGGTGGGTGCGCTGGCCACGGAGCAGCTCGTCGCCTTCTCGCGCTATGCCGAGAGCGATTTCTACGACCAGACCGCCGCCGTGTGCGAAGGCGCAGGGTTCAAGCCCGACGTGCGGCACACCGCGACCCAGTTCATGAGTGTGTTGTCGATGGTGGGCAGCGGGCTGGGCGTGGCCATCGTGCCCGGGTCCTGCGCGATGCTGGCGCCCCCGGGCGTGGTGATGCGGCTGCTCACCGGTGTGGACCGCCCCAGCCAGCTGGTTCTCATCGCCAACCAGGCATTGTTGCAGGACGCGTGGGGTCAGTCGGTGCTGCAGATTGCGCAAAGCGAGTTGAAGGCGTTGGAAAAGGCCGTGCGCTCCGCGTTCGTGCTTCGGCGACAAGCCCTCGGGGGTATGCAGGGGGCGAAGCCCTGAGCGGGCACAATCCCCCCATGGATGCCAGCCGAGACGACATCACCAATGAAATCGCCGCCGTCGCCGCCCGCCTCGTGGTCGAGGAAGGGCTGGAGTACGCCGCGGCCAAGCGCCGCGCGGTGAAACAGCTCGGCCTGCCGGCGCGCACGCCGCTGCCCGACAACGCCACGCTCGAAGCCGCGGTGCGCGAAGACATCGCGGTGTTCTGCCCGCAGACCCAGGCGGTGGAACTGCTGGCGCTGCGCGAACTCGCACTGCTCTGGATGGACCGGCTGCAGGTGTTCCGGCCGCACCTCGGCGGTTCGGTCTGGCACGGCACGGCGACAAGACACAGTGATATCTATATGCAACTCTTTTGTGACGATCCCAAGGCGCCCGAGTGGACGCTGCTCGACCACCGCGTCGAATACCACCCCGGCACGGTCAACGGCTGGCGCGGTGAACCGGTGGAGGCGCTGACGCTGCGCACCCGCTGCGAGGCACTGGGCCAGTGGGTGCTGGTGCACCTGATGGTGCACCAGCACGACGACCTGCGTGGCGCGCTCAAACCCGATGCCTCGGGCCGCAAGCCACGTGGCGACGCCGCGGCGCTGCGCCGCTTGATGGCCGGGGAGGTGGCCGCATGAAGCTGCAGCGACGAACCCTGTGGATGGCCGGCGTGGCAGTGGCCGCCGGTGGCGCCGGTGCCTTGCTGGCCACGCGCCGGCTGCAACTGCAGCCGGTGATGAGCGAAGCCGAAGCCGCGTTCTGGGCCGGCGCCTTCGAAGGCCCGAACGGTGAAGCGGTGCGGGTGGCCGACTTCCGCGGCAAACCGTTGCTGGTCAACTTCTGGGCCACCTGGTGCCCGCCTTGCGTGCACGAGCTGCCGCTGCTCAACGCCTTTCACGAAACGAATCGCGCCAAGGGCTGGCAGGTGCTCGGCCTGGCGGTGGACCAGCCGAGCGCGGTGCGCAGCTTCCTGCAAAAGCTGCCGCTGAACTTCACGGTCGGCATGGCGGGTTTTGCCGGCACCGAGTTGAGCCGAAGCCTCGGTAACCCGAGCGGCGGCCTGCCCTACACGGTGGTGTTCGATGCTTCAGGTGCGCTGGTGCACCGCAAGATCGGCCAGGTGTCGGAAGAAGACCTGGCGCAATGGGCCCAACTGGGCTGAATCCACCTCGCGGGTGTTGCCTTTGGTCAATCCACCGCAAAAGCCCCTGAATAAGGGGTAAATTCGCACTTCTCGCTAAAAGCTCCCGGTTGCCCAAGCCTTTCTACAGGCCTTCAAAAGACCGATCAACGCCACATGACGGGCCGATTTGATCGTGTACACTGCGGCACCCCGGCGGGTTGGTGGGCTTTCATTTCGATGAAGATGAATGCTTTTAAATCAACTTGACCGAAATTCGTTGGAGAAATCATGGATTTGAGAAAACTGAAGACGCTCATCGACCTGGTGTCGGAATCGAATGTGTCCGAACTGGAAATCACCGAGGCCGAAGGCAAGGTGCGCATCGTCAAGAGCTCGCCCGTGGCTGCCGCTGCTCCCATCACCTACAGCATGGCGCCGGCACCGGCCGCTGCGCCCGTGGTGCCCGCAGTGGACGTGACCCCCGTTGCAACGCCCGCTGCACCGGCTGCGCCCACCGGCCACACCGTCAAGTCGCCCATGGTCGGCACCTTCTACCGAGCGTCCAGCCCGGGGGCCAAGCCCTTTGTGGAAATCGGCGACAGCATCAAGGAAGGCGAGACCATCTGCATCGTCGAGGCCATGAAGATCCTCAACGAGATCGAAGCCGACAAGTCCGGCACCGTGACGCAGATCCTGGTCGAGAACGGCCAGGCGGTGGAGTACGGCCAGCCCCTGTACGTGATCGAATAAAGAAGGCCCTGCGCCCATGTTCAAAAAAATCCTGATTGCCAACCGGGGGGAGATCGCTCTGCGCATCCAGCGCGCCTGCCGCGAGATGGGCATCAAGGCGGTGATGGTGTATTCCGAAGCCGATCGCGACGCCAAGTACGTGCGACTGGCCGATGAAGCGGTCTGCATCGGCCCGGCGTCGAGCACCCACAGTTACCTCAACATGCCGGCCATCATCTCGGCCGCGGAGGTGACCGACGCCGAAGCCATCCACCCCGGTTACGGTTTCCTGTCCGAGAACGCTGACTTCGCCGAACGCGTGGAAAAGAGCGGCTTCACCTTCATCGGCCCGACGCCGGATTCGATCCGCATGATGGGCGACAAAGTGTCCGCCAAACAGGCCATGATCCGCGCCGGCGTGCCTTGCGTGCCCGGCTCCGAAGGCGCGCTGCCGGACGACCCCGTGGTCATCAAGCGCACCGCGAAGGCCATCGGCTACCCGGTGATCATCAAGGCCGCCGGTGGTGGTGGCGGGCGCGGCATGCGCGTGGTGCACACCGAAGCGGCGCTGCTGCACGCGGTGCAGACCACCAAGGCAGAGGCCGGTGCGGCCTTCGGCAACCCCGAGGTCTACATGGAGAAGTTTCTCCAGAACCCGCGCCACATCGAGATCCAGATCCTCGCCGACCAGCACCGCAATGCGGTCTATCTGGGCGAGCGCGACTGCTCCATGCAGCGCCGCCACCAGAAGGTGATCGAAGAAGCGCCGGCCCCGGGCATCCCGCGCCGCCTGATCGAGAAGATCGGCGAACGCTGTGCCGCGGCCTGCAAGAAGATCGGTTACCGCGGCGCCGGCACCTTCGAGTTCCTGTTTGAAAACGGCGAGTTCTATTTCATTGAAATGAACACCCGCGTGCAGGTGGAGCACCCGGTGACCGAATGGATCTCGGGCGTGGACATCGTGCGCACCCAGATTGCGGTTGCGGCTGGCGAGAAACTGCCGTTCACGCAGCGCCAGATCGAACTGCGTGGCCACGCCATCGAGTGCCGTATCAACGCCGAAGACGCCTACAAGTTCACGCCTTCGCCCGGTCGTATCACGACTTGGCACGCGCCGGGTGGCCCGGGTGTGCGCGTGGACTCGCACGCCTACACCAACTACTTCGTGCCGCCGAACTACGACTCCATGATCGGCAAGATCATCGTGCACGGCGACACGCGAGAGCAGGCCCTGGCGCGCATGCGCACGGCGCTGGCCGAGACGGTGATCGAAGGCATCAAGACCAACATCCCGCTGCACCGCGAGCTGATGGTCGATGCGAACTTCGTCACTGGCGGCACCAACATCCATTACCTGGAAGAGTGGTTGTCCCAACGTGAGCGCTGAAAACCACGCCGCCTCGCAGACCCAGCCCGTCGCCGGGTCTCTTTTTGAGCTGGTGCTGCTGGTGCCCGAAGCCGCGGTGGACGCGGTGGGCGATGCGCTGGACGCGCTCGACGCGCTCAGCGTCTCGGTGGAAGACGCCGATGCCCTGACCGACGCCGAGACGGCCCTGTTCGGTGAGCCCGGCATGCCGCCACCGAAAGAGGGCTGGCAGCGCTCGCGCGTGGTGGCCCTGTTCCCGTCCGACGCGGCGGCGCGCGAAGCCGCCGAGCTGTTGCAGGCGCAGGACTTCTTTGACGCCTGTTCCGTGCAGGGCGTGCGCGCCGTGCCCGAGCAGGACTGGGTGCGGCTGACGCAGTCGCAGTTCGAACCGGTGGAGATCACGCCCAGCTTCTGGATCGTGCCGACCTGGCACGAGCCGCCCGCTGCCGCAGTGCAGGTGATCCGCCTCGACCCCGGCCTGGCTTTCGGCACCGGCACCCACCCGACCACCCGCATGTGCCTGCGCTGGACCGCACAGCACGGCCCGGTGGGTCCGCGCGTGCTGGACTACGGTTGCGGCTCGGGCATCCTTGCCATCGGTGCGGCCAAGTTCGGCGCCAGCGACATCGTTGCCGTCGACATCGACCCGGCGGCGGTGGAGTCGACCCGGCTCAACGCCGAAGCCAACCACGCCAGCCTGGCGGCCGGTTTGCCCGATCTCGCCAAGGGCGAACACGATCTGGTGCTGGCCAACATCCTGGCCACGCCGCTCAAGGTGCTGGCCCCGCTGCTGTGCTCGCACGTGCGTTCAGGCGGCCAGCTGGTGCTGGCGGGCATCCTGGCGCGCCAGGCCGAGGAGTTGATCGAAGCCTACGCACCCTGGGTCACGTTGCAGGTCAGCGACGAAGAGGACGGCTGGATCCTCATGACCGCGGTCAAGGCCTGAGGGCGCGGGCAGCGCCCGCGATAATCGGCGCATGAGTTTCACCACCCGTTGCCCTGCCTGCGGAACGATGTTCAAGGTCGTCGCCGACCAGTTGAAGATCTCCGAGGGCTGGGTGCGCTGTGGCCACTGCGCCGACGTGTTCGATGCCACGCTCTACCTGCAGCCCTGGAGCCCACCCGAAGAGGCGCCGGCTTCCGCCGACGCCAGTGGTGAGCATGAGCCCGATACCGATACCGACACCAGCACCGCCGATGCGGTGGGGCAGATCGATATCGATATTGATATCGAGTTGGACGAGCCCGCAGCGCCCGCGGCGTTGATCGAGGTGGTGGATGCCGTGGTCGAGCCCGACGAGGTTGCACCAACGGCAGAGGTCTCGGCCATCGAGGTCGTGCCAGCCGATCCCGAACTTGAGCCCGAGCCGGATCTGGCGCCTGAGTCCGAGCCCGAGCCCGAGCCCGAGCCCGAGCCGCAGCAGACCCCGCCGCCCGCAGTAGAGCAAGACCCCATCGCCGCGCAGCCACCGGAGGACTCGGGCTGGGACATGATGCAGATCGAACAGCACGCGCTGGAGACGCTGCCCCCACCCGACCACCTGGCCGATGCGCCGCCGCACGAAGAGGCCGAGGAATCCGACTTCCATCGTGAGCTCGAACGTTTCGCCGCCGGTCTCGGGCGTTTGAACGCAACACGTTCGGGCGCCGTGCTGAACGAGGCCGCACCGGTGGACATGGCGGGCATGCCGTCGGCCCCCGCGCCGGACGAGACCGACGACCCGCACTTTGTCGACAGCCATGCGCCGGCGCTGGAACCGTTGGAGGCGCTGGACGATGAGCCCGGCTTCGTGCGCCAGGCGCGCCGCCAGGCCTTCTGGCAATCGACCGGCATGCGCGTGGGCATGTCGCTGCTGGCGCTGGTGCTCGCCGTGCTGCTGGCCGCGCAATGGGCGCTGCACGAGCGCGACCGGCTGGCGGCCTGGCAGCCCAGGCTGCAGCCGCTGCTGGCACAGGCCTGTGAGCACCTGGGCTGCAAGCTGGCACCGGTGCGCCGCATCGACGCCATCGTGATCGACAGTTCGGCCCTGGTGCGCCTTCTGGGCAACCTCTACTCCTTCGACTTCGTGCTGAAGAACACCGCGGCCACGCCACTGGCGGTGCCGGCACTGGAGCTCAGCCTCACCGACGCCAGCGGCGCGGTGATCTCGCGCCGCGTCTTCCTGCCCGAAGAGTGGCCCAATGCCCCGGCCCTGCTGCCGGCGCAAGGCGCTGCATCGGTCAACTTCCGCCTGTCGCTTGCCCTGGGCGACAACAGTCCCATGGCCGGCTACCACGCCGTGCTGTTCTATCCCTGATCCTGGACACCTTCCCATGCCCGTTCTCGTTTGTGGCTCCCTGGCCTTCGACACCATCATGACCTTCGAAGGCCGCTTCGCCGAGCAGATCCTGCCCAGCCAGCTGCACATCCTCAACGTGTCCTTCCTCGTGCCCGGCCTGCGCCGTGAATACGGTGGTTGCGCGGGCAACATCGCCTACGGCCTGCGTCAGCTTGGTTCCGAGGCGGTGCCTCTGGCCATGCTCGGGCAGGACGATGGCGCCGAGTACCTGGAGCGCATGCGTTCGCTGGGCGTGGACACGCGCCACGTGTCCCTGACCAGCGCCAGCTACACCGCGCAGGCCATGATCATGACCGACCGCGACAACAACCAGATCACCGCCTTCCACCCCGGCGCCATGTCCTCGGCACACGAGAACCCGGTGCCGCAGCGCGACGACATTGCGGTTGCCATCATCTCGCCCGACGGTCGCGAAGCCATGCTCTCGCACGCGCAACAGCTGCACGATGCCGGCGTGCCCTTCGTCTTCGATCCGGGCCAGGGACTGCCGATGTTCAACGGCGACGAGCTCAAGCACTTCATCCAGCTGGCCAGCTGGGTCACGCTCAACGACTACGAAGCGCAGATGCTGTGCGATCGCACCGGCCTCACGCTCGACGCGATCGCGGCACAGGTGCGCGGCCTGATCGTGACGCTGGCTGCCGAAGGTTGTGATGTCTGGGAGGGCAGTGCGCCCAAGGTGCGCGTGCCCGGCGTGGCCGCCACCGAGGTGGTGGACCCGACCGGTTGTGGCGATGCCTTCCGCGCCGCCTTGCTGCACGGCCTGGAGCAGGGCTGGCCACTGGCGCGTTGCGCCGAACTCGGCAACCGCCTGGGCGCGCTGAAGATCGCCAGCCGCGGCGGCCAGAACTACACCCTCTGAGCGTGGCGAGGGTGTGGCGCCCGCCGGGTGCCGCACCGGCCGGGCAAGGGCGATGTCGTCCGTGAACCGCCACCGCCCATGAAAAAAGCCCGACGCTTTCGCGCCGGGCTTTGCAGCTCATCTCAACGAAGAACTTCAGGGCTTGCTGGACGTGGGGAACGGCCAGGCAGCCTGAGGGTTGAGCTTGGTCTGCGCTGCAGGGGCAGCAGGGGCCGCCGGCTTCTTGGCCGGCTCAGCTTTTTTTGCTGGGGCTGCCTTTTTCGCAGGGGCCTTCTTCACGACGGCCTTTTTCGCGGGGGCGGCCTTCTTGGCAACAACCTTCTTGGCAGGCGCCGCCTTTTTGGCTACGGCCTTCTTGGGTGCTGCTTTCTTGGCGACAACCTTCTTGGCGACAACTTTCTTGGCAGGCGCCTTTTTGGCGACGACCTTCTTCGCTGCAACCTTCTTCGCCGCGACCTTCTTGGCCGGTGCAGCTTTCTTCGCCGCAACCTTCTTCGCCGCAACCTTCTTCGCTGGTGCAACTTTCTTCGCTGCAACCTTCTTCGCCGGTGCGGCCTTCTTCGCTGCAACCTTCTTGGCAGCAGGTGCCTTCTTGGCCGGTGCAGCCTTCTTCACGGCGACCTTCTTGGCCGGAGCCTTTTTGGCCGGAGCTGCTTTCTTCACAGCGGGTTTCTTGGCGGCCGGAGCCTTCTTAGCCGGTGCGGCCTTCTTGGCCGGGGCTTTTTTTGCAGTTGCCATTGTTTTCTCCTTGATCAAGTTGCAAAGAGCACTTCAGCCAGCCTTGTGCCGCTGAAGTGATTCAACGCCCTGGGGCCGTGTGGATGCATCCACGGCTGGCCCCAAGGTTTTGAATCCTGTGACAAAACCCTGCCCCGGACGCTGAAGCGTCAGGTGACAGGGCCTTGAATGAACGGAAATCATTTGTTGGTGTTTTAAGGGCAATGCGGCTCCGGCGACTGTGGGATCAGTCCCAGGACAGTGCACCGCCGGTTTGGTATTCGATCACGCGCGTTTCAAAGAAATTGCGTTCCTTCTTGAGGTCGATCATCTCGCTCATCCAGGGGAACGGGTTCTCTTCGTTCGGGAACATGGCTTCCAGGCCGATCTGCGTGGCACGCCGGTTCGCAATGTAGCGCAGATAGCCCTTGAACATGGATGCATTCATGCCCAGCACGCCGCGTGGCATGGTGTCTTCGGCGTAGCGGTATTCGAGCTCGACGGCTTTGAGGAAGAGCTGCTTGATCTCTTCCTTGAACTCGCTGGTCCACAGCATCGGGTTCTCCATCTTGATCGCGTTGATCAGATCGATGCCGAAGTTGCAGTGCATGGATTCGTCGCGCAGGATGTACTGGTACTGCTCGGCGGCACCGGTCATCTTGTTCTGGCGGCCCAGCGCCAGGATCTGCGTGAAGCCGACGTAGAAGAACAGGCCTTCCATCAAGCAGGCGAAAACGATCAGGCTCTTGAGCAGCGTCTGGTCGGTCTCGGGCGTGCCGGTGTGGAAGTTCGGGTCCATGATCGCTTCGATGAAGGGGATCAGGAACAGGTCCTTGTCGCGGATCGACTGGACTTCGTTGTAGGCGTTGAAGATCTCCGCCTCGTCCAGGCCGAGCGACTCGACGATGTACTGGTAGGCGTGCGTGTGGATCGCTTCTTCAAACGCCTGGCGCAGCAGGAACTGGCGGCACTCGGGCGCCGTGATGTGGCGGTAGGTGCCCAGCACGATGTTGTTGGCGGCCAGCGAGTCGGCGGTGACGAAGAAGCCGAGGTTGCGCTTGACGATGCGGCGCTCGTCTTCGGTCAGGCCGTTGGGATCTTTCCAGAGCGCGATGTCGCGGCTCATGTTCACTTCCTGCGGCATCCAGTGGTTGGCGCAGGTGGCGAGGTATTTTTCCCAGGCCCACTTGTACTTGAACGGCACCAGCTGGTTGACGTCGGTCTGGCCGTTGATGATGCGCTTGTCGGCCGCGTTGACGCGGCGCGCTGGCGCTGCGGCGGCTGGTGATGTGGTCGCGGTGTTGATCGAAGCGGGGGAGGGAGAAGTGCGCTCACCGGATGATGAGGACAGTGGTGCTTGCAAGCCCGACGCACCGGATGGCAGTGGGCTGTTCGCTGGCTTCGAGGAGGGCGTGATGTGATCGTCCCAGGTCAACATAGAGGTTTCCAATGTTCGGATTATCAAAGTGTCTGCATGAAATGCAAAGTGATCAGGCGCGATGCACGCAATTTGTGTTGCGGTGTTGCATCGAATTGCATTCGATGAAGACCACAACACGTGCGTGCATGCAGCCCATCATTGGCAGGCTTCGCAACCCGGATCGTCAATCGCGCAGAACTTGACGTCGGTGGCGGACTCGACGTCGGTGATGTCGGCCTCGGGTGCCGACACCACGGCTGGTGCAACGTTGGCTGCAGTGGCGGTGGCGGTGCCGACCGAGACTGCGTTGAGCTGACCCGTGCGGCCGGTGGATTTCTCCACTTGCGTGGCCGACGTGGTGCGCAGGTAATAGGTGGTCTTGAGGCCACGCAACCAGGCGAGCTTGTAGGTGTCGTCGAGCTTCTTGCCCGAGGCGCCGGCCATGTAGATGTTCAGGCTCTGCGCCTGGTCGATCCACTTCTGGCGGCGCGCAGCAGCTTCCACCAGCCACAGCGGTTCGACTTCGAATGCGGTGGCGTAGAGCGCCTTCATCTCTTGCGGCACGCGGTCGATCGGACGCAGCGAACCGTCGAAGTGTTTGAGGTCCATGACCATCACGTCGTCCCACAGGCCCAGGCGCTTGAGGTCTTTCACCAGGTAGCCGTTGATGACGGTGAACTCGCCCGACAGGTTGGACTTCACCGAGAGGTTGCCGAAGCAGGGCTCGATGGAGGCGTCCACGCCGACGATGTTGGAGATGGTCGCGGTCGGTGCGATGGCCACGCAGTTGGAGTTGCGCATGCCGTCGGTGGCGATCTTCTGGCGCAGAGCATCCCAGTTCAGGTTGCTGGAACGGTCCACGTCCACATAGCCGCCGCGCTCGCGTGCCAGCAGGTCCAGCGTGTCGGGCGGCAGGATGCCCTGGTCCCACAGCGAGCCGCGGTAGCTGGCGTAACGGCCGCGCTCACGTGCCAGCTCGGTCGAGGCCCAGTAGGCGTAGTAGCAGATCGCTTCCATCGAACGGTCGGCGAATTCCACCGCGTCGTTGGAGGCGTAGGGGATGCGCAGTTCGTACAGCGCGTCCTGGAAGCCCATCAGGCCCAGGCCCACCGGGCGGTGGCGCAAGTTGGAGTCACGCGCCTTCTTGACCGCGTAGTAGTTGATGTCGATCACGTTGTCGAGCATGCGCATGGCGGTCTTGATCGTGACCTGCAGCTTGTCGTGGTCCAGCACCTTGTTGCCGTCGTCGTTCAGTTTGACGTGGTTGAGCAGGTTGACCGAGCCCAGGTTGCAGACCGCGGTTTCGGTGTCGCTGGTGTTGAGCGTGATCTCGGTGCACAGGTTGGAGCTGTGGACCACACCGGCGTGCTGCTGCGGGCTGCGCACGTTGCAGGCGTCCTTGAAGGTGATCCAGGGGTGGCCGGTCTCGAACAGCATCGAGAGCATCTTGCGCCACAGGTCGCTGGCGGGCACCTTGCGGTAGGGCTTGATCTCGCCACGCTCGGCCTTTTCTTCGTAGGCCACATAGGCCTTTTCAAAGTCGGCGCCGAACAGGTCGTGCAGGTCGGGCGTGTTGTTGGGCGAGAACAGGCTCCAGTCGCCCTTTTCCATCACGCGCTTCATGAACAGGTCGGGAATCCAGTTCGCCGTGTTCATGTCGTGGGTGCGGCGGCGGTCGTCGCCGGTGTTCTTGCGCAGCTCCAGGAATTCTTCGATGTCCAGGTGCCAGGTTTCCAGGTAGGTGCAGACCGCGCCCTTGCGCTTGCCGCCCTGGTTCACCGCCACGGCGGTGTCGTTGACCACCTTGAGGAACGGCACCACGCCTTGCGACTCGCCGTTGGTGCCCTTGATGTGCGAACCCAGGGCGCGCACGCGCGTCCAGTCGTTGCCCAGGCCGCCGGCGAACTTGGACAGCAGGGCGTTTTCCTTGATCGACTCGTAGATGCCGTCGAGGTCGTCGGGCACCGTGGTCAGGTAGCAGCTGGAGAGCTGCGAACGCAGCGTGCCGCTGTTGAACAGCGTCGGGGTGGACGACATGAAGTCGAACTTGGACAGCACTTCGTAGAACTCGATGGCGCGCGCTTCGCGGTCGACTTCGTTGAGCGACAGGCCCATGGCCACGCGCATGAAGAAGGACTGGGGCAGCTCGATGCGGGTCTTGCGCACGTGCAGGAAGTAGCGGTCGTACAGGGTCTGCAGGCCGAGGTAGTCAAATTGCAGGTCGCGCTCGGGCTTGAGCGCGGCGCCCAGGCGGGCCAGGTCGAACTGCAGCAGCTTCTCGTCGAGCAGGTCGTTGTCCACGCCCTTCTGGATGAACTGCGGGAAGGTTTCGGCGTAACGCGCGCCCATCTGGTCGGCGGGCACTTCTTCGCCCATCACTTCCTTGACGATGGTGTGCAGCAGCAGGCGCGCCGTGGCGTAGGTGTAGTCCGGGTCTTTTTCGATCAGCGTGCGCGCGGCCAGGATGGAGGCCTTGTAGACCTCTTCCATGGGCACGCCGTCGTACAGGTTGCGCTTGGTCTCGGCGACGATGGGGTCGGCCTTGACGTCCTTGCCCAGGTTGCTGCAGGCGGCGGCGATCAGGCCTTGCAGGCGTTGCAGGTCGAGCGGCACGCGCTGGCCGTTGTCGATCACGTGCAGCACGGGCTCGCTGGACTGGGCGACTTCGGCCTGGTGCGCGCGTTCCTGGGTGCGGCGCTCACGGTACAGCACATAGGCGCGGGCGACTTCGTGGTGGCCGCTGCGCATCAGGCCGAGTTCCACCTGGTCCTGCACGTCTTCGATGTGGAAGGTGCCGCCGCCAGGGCGCGAGCGCATCAGGGCGCGGACCACGTTCTGGGTCAGCTCGTCCACCGTTTCGCGCACGCTGGCCGATGCCGCGCCCTGGGTGCCGTGCACCGCGAGGAAGGCTTTCATCATGGCGACAGCGATCTTGCTGGGCTCGAACGGCACCACGGCGCCGTTGCGGCGGATGATCTGGT
Source organism: Hydrogenophaga palleronii NBRC 102513 (assembly GCF_001571225.1). Taxonomy (GTDB): domain Bacteria; phylum Pseudomonadota; class Gammaproteobacteria; order Burkholderiales; family Burkholderiaceae_C; genus Hydrogenophaga; species Hydrogenophaga palleronii. The sequence continues at coordinate 76,969 of NZ_BCTJ01000003.1, read as the reverse complement.
AGTTGGAAAAAACCGAGCTGTTGGCGGTCAGTGCCGGCGCGGTCGGGGCCACGGTGGGCTTTTGCGCGGCGGACGACGGTTGGGGGACGGGGTTGGCGGTCAGCATGGTTCCTCTTTCGTTTGTTGTTGGGTCACTGAATCGGCTGCTCGGTGCGCGATGACAGGCGCCGTCAGGCGGTACGGGTTGCCGGTTGCCACTGCGGCCGCTCGCCTCAAGCGGTTTGAGGCGGTGTCGATGTGCGGGTTGGTGGCGAGCCGGAACTCACAGCGCACACTATATCTGGTGTGCGGGTCTACTTCAAGGCACTACCGGTAGTGTTTTTGATAAAGCTTTTGGTTATGTGCGCAGGGCATTTTTCGCCAAGCAAAAAATGCGCGTGGTGTGTGACCCGGACGCTTGTGATCTGGGCCGCCTGGAGTGGGCGCAGCGCCTGCCATGCCGGGAAAAAACCCTGTGCCGCTGCGCGTTGCGGGGCGATTTGCCATCGCCGGGCGCGCCGTTGCAGGGTCTGCGCGCACAGCGCCATTTTCCTGCCGGGGTGCTCAGCTGTCGAGCGGTGGGCGGTGCGCGACCTCTGCCGGAAAAACAAATTTTTTTTCAGCCAGCCCACTTTGCAGGCGTGGCCAGTCAAAGCCCGGTCCGGGATCGATCTTGCGCCCGGGTGCGATGTGCTCGTGACCGGCGATGTGCGTCACCGGGTAACGCAGCGCGAGTTGCCGGCACAGCCGCGCCAGGGTGTCGTACTGCGCGGCCTCGAAACGATCGCCCTCCAGGCCTTCGAGTTCGATGCCGATGGAATCGTCGTTGCAGTTCTCGCGGCCACGCCAGCGCGAGGCGCCGGCGTGCCAGGCGCGTGCGTCGGCGTCCACGAACTGCACCAGCTCGCCGTCGCGGCGCACGAAGAAGTGCGCCGACACCTCGATGCCGCGGATCTGTTCGAAGTAGGGATCGGCCTGCCAGTCGAGCTGGTTGCTGAACAGCTGCTCGACCTCGGGCCCGCCGTAGATGCCGGGCGGCAGGCTGATGGAGTGCAGCACGATCAGGTCGATGTGCGCACCTTCCGGGCGGGGGCCGAAGTTGGGCGAGGGGCAGTGGCGCGCAGTGGACAACCAGCCGCCGACCCAGCCGCCGGCGGCGCTGGCTTCAGCTGGCGTCGTCATCGTCGGAGGAGGGCATGGCGATGCCCAGGCGCTGGATGCGGTAACGCATCTGCCGCAGGTTCAGCCCGAGCCTGGCCGCGGCGGCGGTGCGGTTGAAGTCGCTCTCGCGCAGCGCCTTGAGCAGCACCTGGCGTTCCTGCTGGTCCAGGTAGGCCTGCAGGTCGGCGGGAATCTCTTCGGGTGGGTGCGGCGGCGTGGCGGTGCCCGGGCCGTCGGCCGGCGACAGCGCATCGGGTACGGTGGGAATCTCGTCCGCGTCCTCGGCCTCTTCGCCGAAGTCGTGGGGCTCCAGCGTCTCGCCGCTGCTCAGCGCCAGGGCGCGTTGCAGCAGGTTCTCGAGTTCACGCACGTTGCCCGGCAGTTCTCTCGCCTGCAGCCAGGCCAGCGCGCGCGGCGACATCTCGGGCACGCCCTGGCCGGACTCGGCGCACAACCGCGCCAGCAACGCATGGACCAGGTTGGGCAGGTCTTCGCGCCGTTCGCGCAGCGCCGGTGTGCGCAAGCCGATCACGTTGAGGCGGTAGAACAGGTCTTGCCGGAACTGGCCCGCCTGCACCAGGGCATTGAGGTCGCGGTGGGTGGCACTGACCAGGCGCACGTCGACCGCCTCTTCCTGCACGCCACCCAGGGCACGCACGCGCCGCTCCTGGATCACGCGCAGCAGCTTGGCTTGCATGGCCAGCGGCAGGTCGCCGATTTCGTCGAGGAACAGGGTGCCGCCACGCGCGGCCTGGAAGTAGCCTTCGCGGTCGGTGGTGGCACCGGTGTAAGCGCCCTTGCGCGCGCCGAAGAATTCGGCCTCGATCAGGTTCTCGGGAATCGCGCCGCAGTTGACCGCCACAAAGGGGCCGCTGCTGCGGTGGCTGCAATCGTGCACCGCGCGCGCCACCAGTTCCTTGCCGGTGCCGGACTCGCCCAGGATGAGCACGGGCGCCATGCTGGAGGCCACCTTTTCGATGCGCGCCTTGATCTGCACGATGCTCGGCGACCCTCCGACGATGCGGCGCAGCGACTGGCTGCCGCTGGAGGTGGGGGCGGGCTTGCGCGCCGCGCCATCGGCCGCGCCGTTTGCGCCAGCGGCCGCACCGGTGCCGTTGGGCGCCGTGGGCGACTGCCGGCTTTGCAACGCCGCGGTCACCGCGCCGCGCAGTTGCTTCAGGTCCACCGGCTTGGTGAGGTAGTCGAAGGCGCCGGCCTTGAGTGACTCGACCGCGTTCTCGGCCGAGCCGTAGGCGGTGATCACGATGCACTTCTCCGGCCGCTGTGCATCGCCCAGTTCACGCAGCAGCTCCAGGCCCAGGCCGTCGGGCAGGCGCATGTCGGAAATGAGCACGTCAAAGTGTTGCTGCGCCAGCCATTCGCGCGCCTGCGTCAGATCGGGCGCGGCCACCACCGCATGGCCTTCGCGCAGCAGCGTGAGTTCGTACAGGGTGCGCAGGTCGGGTTCGTCGTCGACGACCAGCACGGAGGCGGCTTGGGCGGGTGCGGGCATCGGGGCGGTCAACGGGTGGTCAGCGGCACGCCGCCGGTGGAGGCCGGGCGGCTGTACGGCGCGTTGCGCGTGGCCACCGAATCGCCCATCGGGTAAGAGAGGCTTTGTTGCAGGGGTTCACGCGGCACCGCTTCGCGGCCGTTGGACGGGATCAGGGCGTAGAACTCGTTGCCGTCGCGCTGGTCCAGGCGCGTGCGCCGGTAGGCAATCTGCGCGCCGTAGCGCTCGCACAGCTCGCGGCAGATGTAGAGGCCCAGGCCGCTGGAGCGGCTCTCGGACGAGAAGAAGGGTTCGAACAGGTGGCGCATCACGCTGTCTTCCAGCGCCTGGCCGTCGCTCCACACCGAGAGCCGGATGTGTTCGTTGCCGCTGGGCTGGGTGATGACGCGGATCGACGACGGTTTGCCCGAGGCGTGGCGCAGCGCGTTGTCCAGCAGGTTGATCAGCAGGCGGCGCAGGTGTTCGGGGTCGAAGCCCACGTAGGCGGCCGGCGCATGCACGTGCACGCCCAGCACCCGTTCGGACTGGTTCTGCCGCGCCCACTCGACCGTGATCTGGCGCACCGTGGGGTCCAGCGGCAGCGAGGGCGCGGCCGCCAGGTCCGGGTTGGGTTGGGCGCGCGCCACGTTGAGGATGTCGTCGACGATACGCGCGAGCCGCTGCGCGTTCTGGTCGATCATGCGCGTCAGCCGCTTCTGCGCCACCGCCTGAACTTCTTCGTCGAGCAATGCGTTGGCCTGGCTGATGGCCGAGAGCGGGTTGCGGATTTCGTGCGCCACCGCGGCCGACATGCGGCCCATAGACGCGAGCTTTTCGGTGCGCACACGCGCCTCGACTTCCCGCAGGTCTTCCAGGAACAACACGCACAGGCCGGCGCGGCGGCTGCCCTGTGCCGTCAGCCGGGTGCGCGCATGCAGGCGCTGGCTCGGCCGGTCCTCGTTGTCGATGGTGGTTTCCATCTCCAGCGCCTGGCCGGCGGTGAAGGTCTCGCTCACCAGGTGCGCCAGGTGTTGCCAGCTCGAGCGCGCTGACAGCAGCAGCTTGGCGGCGGTGGGCGACACCTGGCCGAGCAGCATGGCCTGGGCCGCCGGGTTGGCGCTGCGCACCACGCCGTGCACGTCCACCACCAGCACGCCCACCGTGAGGCTCTCGATCACCAGTTCGTTGACCTGTGCCTGCGCGCGCGCCGCGGCCTGGCTGCTGGCGGCCAGGGCTTCTTCGCGCGCCAGCCGGATCGCCAGCTGGTTGGCCAGCACCGCCACCAGAAAGAAGCCCGTGCCGGTCAGGCCGGCCTGCAGGAAACGCGCGGCCGACAGGTCGTTGAGCAGCCAGGCGCTCCATGAGGCCTCGCCCAGCAGGTAGAGCGTGATGGCGGCCGCGGTGCCCAGCGCGAGCGTGAGCGGTCCGAGGATGGATGCCAGCAGCAGCGGCAGCGCAAACAGGGCGGTGTAGTTGATGCCACCGAGCTGGAAGTTCTGCAGCAGGGCAAACACCAGCACGTCGACGCCGATGGTGAGCAGCCATTGAAGGTGCAGCGGCCGGCCGTGTTCCACCGGACGCCAGGCGTACAGCACCACCACCGCCGCGCTCAGGTGCAGGGCGCACAGCAACACCAGCCATTCTGGCCCGCCGGCCTTGGTGACCACCACGAACACCTGCAGCGCCAGCAGCACGGCGGCGATGAACACCCGCGCGCGCATGAAGGCGCTCCAGAGGCGCACGAAGGCGCGCATGCGCTGCTCGCGGCCTTGCGTGTGGCTGCCTTCGAAGGCGGCGTACCAGGAGGGGGCGAACTGGGAATTCGGGGCGCTGCCCATGTCAGCCTTCCCGCAGGCGGCGGTGTTCGTCGCTGCAGTAGTGGCCCTGGCGGCCCGGCACCGCTTCGGTCTGCGGCAGGTGCGTGCCGCACTGCGGGCAGGCGACCATGATGGCCGGCACCGCGGGCTTGCCACGCGGCGGGGCGGCCTTGCGCTGGGCTTCAGCGCGGTCGGCCAGGCGGTTGTTGCGCCAGATATGGAAGGCGATGACCACCACGGCGAGGACGAGCAGGTATTTCATGGGACTTGGTTGGCTCAGACGCGGTGCAGCAGCACTTCGATCACGAAGCGCGAGCCGGCGTAACCCAGCAGCAGGAAGCCGGCTGCCACGTAGAGCATGCGCACGGCCACGCGGCCGCGCCAGCCCAGGCGCCAGCGGCCCCAGAGCAGCACGCCCATGGTGATCCAGGACAGCAGCGAGAAGGTGGTCTTGTGGTCCCAGACCCAGCGGTGGTTGAGCGTTTCGGAGAAATACCAGCCGGCCAGCAAGGTGGCGCTGAGCAGCGCAAAACCGGCGGCGACAAAACGGAAGGTGAGGCGTTCCAGCGTGAGCAGCGGCATGGCGGCCTCGCTGGCGTTGCCCTGGCGCATGGCCTTTTCGGCGCGCTGCATCAGCCAGGCGTGGACCACGGCGGCGGCGATCAGGCCGTAGGAGGCGATGCCCAGCGCCCAGTGCAGTGGCATCAGCGGCGAGTGCAGGGCCGGGTAGGGCGTGCCCGGGAACACCAGCGCGAGCAGCACCACCGCCATGCCGAGGATGGCCAGCGTCCAGCGCGCGCGCATCTGCGGGTACAGGCGGCTTTCGATCAGGTAGACGGTGAGCACCAGCCAGGCCGTGACGGACAGCGCGGGCGCAAAACCGAAGCGCGCCGGCTGTTCGAACAGGTCGAGCAGCAGCACCACCAGATGCAGCAGCCAGGCCAGGCCGAGCAGGCCCCGGCTCTGCGGCGCCGACAGGCGCGGATGGGCCCAGGCCAGCAGGGCATAGGCCAGGGCCGCGCCGCCGGAGAACACCGTGACAGGCAGGTTGGACGCGAGTGCGGGCAGCAGGCTCATGGTCGGGGCGGCGCGCCAAGCGTGGAAAGAAAGGGCGCAGCTAAAATCATCTGCACAGTTTAACGGCCTTGTCCGGCCTGACAGCGCCGGTCCGCTGGCCCACACGCCCGCCCGACGGCCCGCCCGACGCGGCTTTCCGTCCCTTTTCCCCTACCGAGCGCAGCATGGCTTCAGCCCTTTCAGACAGACTCTCACGCATCGTCAAGGAAATGCGCGGCCAGGCCCGCATCACCGAGTCCAATGTCACCGACATGCTGCGCGAGGTGCGCATGGCCTTGCTGGAGGCCGACGTGGCCCTGCCGGTGGTGCGCGATTTCATCGCCCGCGTGAAGGACAAAGCGCTGGGCGCCGAGGTGGTGGGTTCGCTCACGCCCGGCCAGGCGCTGGTGGGCATCGTCAACCGCGAGCTGGCCGCCACCATGGGCGAGGGCGTGGCCGACATCAACCTGGCGGCACAACCGCCGGCGGTGATCCTGATGGCCGGCCTGCAGGGTGCGGGCAAGACCACCACCACCGCCAAGCTGGCCAAGCACCTGATCGAGAAGCGCAAGAAGAAAGTGCTCACCGTCTCGGGCGACGTCTACCGCCCGGCGGCCATCGAGCAGCTCAAGACCGTGACCGCGCAGGCCGGCGCCGAGTGGTTCCCCAGCACGCCGGACCAGAAGCCGGTGGACATCGCGCGCGCCGCCATCGACCACGCACGCAAGCACTACTTCGATGTGCTGCTGGTCGACACCGCCGGCCGGCTGGCGATCGACGAGGCGCTGATGCGCGAGATCCAGGAACTGCATGCGGTGCTCAAGCCGGTGGAGACGTTGTTCGTGGTCGATGCCATGCAGGGCCAGGACGCGATCAACACCGCCAAGGCCTTCAAGGACGCGCTGCCGCTCACCGGCATCGTGCTGACCAAGCTCGACGGCGACTCGCGCGGTGGTGCCGCGCTGTCGGTGCGGCAGATCACCGGCGCGCCGATCAAGTTCGCCGGCGTGTCCGAAAAGATCGACGGCCTGGAGGTGTTCGACGCCGACCGCCACGCCCAGCGCGTGCTGGGCATGGGCGACATCCTGGCGCTGGTCGAGCAGGTCACGGCTGGCGTGGACATGGCGGCGGCGCAGAAGCTCGCGGCCAAGGTCAAGAGCGGTGAGGGTTTCGACCTCAACGACTTTCTTGAGCAGATTCGCCAGATGAAGCAGATGGGTGGTCTCTCCAGCCTGATGGACAAGCTGCCCGCGGCCATGGCCGCCAAGGCCGGCGAGGTCGACATGAACCGCGCCGAGAAGGACATCAAGCGCAAGGAGGGCATCATCTGCAGCATGACGCTCAAGGAGCGCAAGAAGCCCGAGATCATCAAGGCCACGCGCAAGCGCCGCATCGCCATGGGCGCGGGTGTGCAGGTGCAGGAAGTCAACCGCCTGCTCAAGGAGTTCGAGCAGATGCAGGGCATGATGAAGAAGATGAAGGGCGGCGGCATGATGAAGATGATGAAACGCATGGGCGGCATGAAGGGCATGCCCAAGCTGCCCGGCATGGGTTGAAGGCGGTGTTGACCATGACCGTGCCTGCCGATACCCACACCATCACCGACCTCGCTTCGCTGCAGGCCCTGTTCGGCCCGGTGGGTGAAGCCTCGCTGCGCAAGGAGGTCTCGCACCTGCACCCGGTTTACCAGCGCTGGATCGCGGCCTCGCCCTTTGCCGTGCTGGCCACCGTCGGCCCCGATGGCCTGGACACCTCCCCGCGCGGTGACCCGCCCGGGCTCGTGACGATCCAGGACGAACACACGCTGCTGCTGCCCGAGCGCGCCGGCAACAACCGCATCGACGGCCTGAAGAACATCCTGCACGACCCGCGCGTGGCCCTGCTGTTCATGGTGCCCGGCGTGGGCGAGACGCTGCGCGTCAACGGCCGCGCGCGCATCTCGGTCGCACCCGAGCTGCTGCAACGCCTGGCCATGGACGGCAAACCGCCCAAGTGTGTGCTGGTCATCACCGTGGAGACGGTGTTCTTCCAGTGCGCGCGCGCCATCAAGCGCGGCAGCCTGTGGTCGTCCGGGGCACCAGCAGAGGTGCCGACGGCCGGTGCCATGCTGGCGGCGTTGACGCAGGACGGCATCGACGGCGCGGCCTACGACCAGGCCCTGCCCGAGCGCCAGCGCGCCACCCTGTACTGATTTTTTCGCGCTTCAGCCCAGCGTGCGTGCCAGCGCCTGGGCCGCGAGCTGCAGGCGCGGCAACTGCAGCCGGGCCTGTGCCAGGGACATGCGCGCGGCCGGCGCCTGCAGGGCCAGCGCGCAGCGCAGGCTGCGCTGGCCGGGCGCAAACACCGGCACCGCCACACACACCAGGCCTTCGACGAACTCTTCCGCGTCCACCGCGTGGCCGTCGCGCCGCACCGTGTCCAGCTCGGCTTCGAGCGCGGTGCGTTCGGTCAGGGTGTTGGCGGTGTAGCGCGTGAGGATCAAACCATCGAGCAGGGCGCGGCGCTGGCGCGCGCCCATCCAGGCCAGAAACAGCTTGCCGCTGGCCGAGCAGTGGGCCGGCACGCGCGTGCCCGGGCGCAACTCCAGCCGCAGCGGAAACGCCGACTCCACCCGGTCCAGGTAAACCACGTCGGCGCCCGACAGGGCCGTCAGGTTGCAGCTCTCGCCGACCTCGCTCACCAGCTGGCGCAACACCGCATGGCGCACACCCTGCTGGGCGCTGTTGCTCAAGGCGGCTTCGGCCAGGCGCAGCAGGCGCGCCGCCATGGCGTAGCGCCGGCCGTCCGGTTCCCGCACCAGCCAACCGCCTTGCTCCAGTTGTGAAAGCATGCGGTGCACGGTGGGCTTGGGCCAGCCGGTCAGCGTGACCACTTCGGGCAAGGCCATGGGCTGGGCTTGCCGGGTCAACATGTCCAGCAATTCCATCAGCCTCAGGCCGGGGCTGCTGTCCGTGAGAGTGTTCATATCTCGAAAAATGAGACGAATAAGTAAATTATTTCGAGACAGATTCTAGAGGCCCCTACAGTGCGGACACAACTTCGAGGAGATGGGTGGTTTGGCTACACCGACTTTTCACAACGCCGTGGTGACCGGGGCCTGCGGCGGCCTGGGACAGGCGCTGGCGCACCAGCTCATCGCTGGCGGCGCACGCGTCGCACTGGTGGGCCTGCAGCGCCCCGCGCTGGAAGCGCTCGCCGCGCTGGCGCCCGAGCGCTGTGCGATCTACCAGCCCGACGTGTCCGACCCGGCCGCGATGCAGGCGATGGCGGCGGACTGGATGGGCCGCTTCGGCGCGCCGGATCTCGTGCTGGCCAATGCCGGCGTGGCCGGTGGCTTCGACACCGCGCAGGCGAGTGACCTGGCGGTGATGCGCCGCATGCTGGAGATCAACCTGCTCGGCGTGGCCACCAGCTTCCAGCCGTTTCTGGAGCCCATGCGCAGCAGCGGCCGGCGCGGCGCGCTGGTGGGTGTGGCCAGTGTGGCGGGCTGGCGCGGCATGCCGGGCAATGGCGCCTACTGCGCGAGCAAGGCCGGGCTGATCGCCTACCTGCAGAGCCTGCGCGCCGAGTTGCGCCCGACGGCGCTCACGGTGCACACCGTCAGCCCGGGTTACCTGCGCACTGCGCTCACCGCCGGCAACCGCTTTGCCATGCCGGGCCTGCTGGAGCCCGACGAGGCCGCGCGCCGCCTGCTCGCGGGCGTGGCCGGCGGCACCGAACACATCGTGCTGCCGCGGCGGATCGGCTGGCTCTCACGTGCGCTCAGCCTGCTGCCCGCGCGCCTGCACGACCGCATCCTGCTCGGCCAACCGCGCAAACCCCGTGCCGGTGAAGCCGGCGCCACCGACATCCCCGGATTGAAAAAATGACGATGACGCCAACCGAACACAAGATCGCCCTCATCGGTGCCGGCCCCTCAGGCCTGGCCGGTGCCCGCTGCCTGCAGAAGCACGGCATTGCCTTCCAGGGTTTCGAGGCCCACACCGACGTGGGCGGGCTGTGGAACATCCACAACCCGCGCTCCACGGTGTACCAGTCGGCGCACCTGATCTCCAGCAAACGCATGACGGAGTTCAGCGAATTCCCGATGGCCGAGCGCGTGGCCGATTACCCCAGCCACCGCGAGTTGCTGGATTACTTCGGCGCCTTTGCAGACCACTTCCAGCTGCGCCAGCACTACCGCTTCGGCACGCGCGTGCTGAGCGCGGTGCCGCTGAGCGACGCGCCCGACACGCTGTGGCGCGTGACCACGCGCGGCGCCGACGGCGTGGAGCAGACCGAGGACTACAAGGGCGTGCTGGTGGCCAACGGCACACTGGCCGAGCCCAACATGCCGGCCTTTGAAGGCACATTCGCGGGCGAGTTGCTGCACACCTCGGCCTACAAGAGCGCGGAGCAGTTCCGCGGCAAACGCGTGCTGATCGTGGGCGCCGGCAACTCGGGTTGCGACATCGCGGTGGACGCGGTGCACCAGGCTCGCAGCGTCGACATCTCGGTGCGCCGCGGTTATTACTTCGTGCCCAAGTACGTGTTCGGCAAACCGGCCGACTCCCTCGGCGGCAAGATCACGCTGCCGCCGTGGCTCAAGCAGAAGATCGACAGCACCATCCTGAAGTGGTTCACCGGCGACCCGGTGCGCTTCGGTTTCCCCAAGCCGGCCTACAAGATGTACGAGTCGCACCCGGTGGTGAACTCGCTCATCCTGTACCACATCGGCCATGGCGACGTGGGCGTGCGCGCCGACATCGCGCGCTTCGACGGCCACACCGTGTACTTCAGGGACGGCAGCCAGGGCGACTACGACCTGGTGCTCGCCGCCACCGGCTACAAGCTGCATTACCCCTTCCTCGACCACGCGCTGCTGAACTGGCAGGGCATGGCGCCGCGCCTGTACCTCAACATCTTCGCGCCGCGTTTCCACCGCCTGGCCGTGCTCGGCATGGTCGAGGCCAGTGGCCTGGGCTGGCAGGGCCGCTACGAGCAGGCCGAGCTGGTGGCGCGTTACTTCAAGGGGCTGGACCAGGGCACGGCCAGCGCCGCCGCCTTCACCACCGCCAAGGCCGGCCCGCCGCCAGACCTGTCGGGTGGCTACAAGTACCTGCAGCTCGAACGCATGGCCTATTACGTGAACAAGGACGTGTACCGGCGCGCCGTGCGGCAGGCGTCGCAAGCCCTGGCCTGAGCCGCTGCAGCCTCCACGACCACCACCACCCCATCAGGAGACCACCATGCTGCCCGTGGACGAAATCCGCCTCAACTTCAACCCGGCCTCGCTGGCCGTGCTGAACGCCGTGCTGGCCTTCCTGATGTTCGGCATCGCGCTGGACACGCGGCTGGACGATTTCCGCCGCATCGTGCGCATGCCGTTGGCGTTCACCGTCGGCATCGTGGCCCAGTTCGTGGCACTGCCCGCCATCACCTTCGGGCTCACGCTGCTGCTGCAGCCGGGTCCGAGCATCGCGCTCGGCATGATCCTGGTGGCCTGCTGCCCGCCGGGCAACGTGAGCAACATCCTCACGCACCGCGCCAACGGCAACGTGGCGCTGAGCGTGTCGATGACGGCGGTGTCCAACGCCATCGCCATCGTCGCCATGCCGCTGAACTTCGCTTTCTGGGGCGGCATGCACCCGACGGCAGCGCCGCTGCTCAAGACCATCGCGCTCGACCCGCTGGAGATGCTGGTCCACATCCTGCTCATCATCGGCGTGCCCTTCGTGCTCGGCATCTGGTGCGCGCACCGCTTTCCAGGCTGGACCACGCGCTTCAAGAAGCCGGTGCGCATCCTGAGCTTCCTGGCGCTGATCGCCTTCATCATCGGCGCCATCGCCGGCAACTGGCGTTACTTCCTCGACTACGTGGGGTTGGTGCTGCTGGCGGTGGTGATCCACGACACGCTGGCCTTCGGCACCGGTTACGCCATCGCGCGCGCCGCCGGCTTGCCCGACTACGACCGCCGCGCGCTCTCGATCGAAGTCGGCATCCGCAACGCCGGCCTGGGCCTGGTCATCATCTTCAGCTTCTTCGGTGGGCTGGGTGGCATGGCCGTGGTGGCGGGCGTGTGGGGCTTCTGGGACATCATCGCCGGCCTGCTGCTGGCGCACTGGTGGTCCAGGCGGCCGCTGCAGGGTGGTGTGCCGCATCTGGAGAAAACATGAGCGAGGTGCTGGAGGTGGCGCCGGCGGCGCGGCGTGTGCTCGTGACCGGCGCGGACGGTTTTCTCGGCCGCAGTCTGGTGCAGGCGCTGGCGCAGCACGCGGGCATTGAACACCTGGTGGCGGTGGACGTGCGTGAGGTGCCGGCCGAGCGCCGCCTGCCGGGCGTGGTGTATGTGGTGCAGGACGTGCGCGACGCCGCGCTGGCCGACACCTTGTCGCTGCACACGGTCGACACCGTTGTGCACCTGGCCTCTATCGTCACGCCGGGCAAGGGCTCGAACCGCGCCTTTGAATACGCGGTGGACGTGGGCGGCACGCACAACGTGATCGAGGCCTGCCTGGCGCACCGCGTGGCGCACCTGGTGGTTTCCAGCAGCGGTGCGGCCTACGGTTACCACGCCGACAACCCGGCCTGGCTGACCGAAGAACACGCGCTGCGCGGCAACGAGGTGTTTGCCTACGCGCACCACAAACGCCTGGTGGAAGAGATGCTGGCCGAGGCGCGCGCCCAGCACCCGGCACTGCAGCAGACCGTGCTGCGCATCGGCACCATCCTGGGCGAGCGGGTCGACAACCAGATCACGGCCCTGTTCGAGAAGCCGCGCCTGATCGCCATTGCCGGCAGCGACAGCCCCTTCGTGTTCATTTGGGACGAGGACGTGACCGGCGCCATCCTGCACGCGCTCAGCGGCCAGGGGCGGGCCGGCTGCTACAACCTCGCGGGTGATGGCGCGCTCACCATCCACCAGATCGCGCAGCGCCTGGGCAAACGCACCCGCGTGCTGCCGGCCGGCCTGCTGCGCACGCTGCTGCGGATCGGTTCCGCGCTGGGCGTGAGCCGGTATGGCCCCGAGCAGCTCGACTTCCTGCGCTACCGGCCGGTGCTGCTCAACACCGCGCTGAAAACGCGTTTTGGCTACACCCCGCGCAAGACCAGCGCCCAAGCCTTCGACGCCTTCGTGGCCGCGCGCGATGCGCAGGGCCGACCGGTGCGGCGCGCCCCATGAGCGCCACCATGCCCTTGTCGCGCGGCGACCTGCTGCGCGCGCTCGCCGTGGTGCTGATCTGGGGCCTGAACTTTGCGGTGATGAAGGTCGGCCTGCAGGGCATCGGCCCCATGCTGCTGGGCGCGCTGCGTTTTGCCGCCGCCGCCTTGCCCTTTCTGCTGTTCGTGAAGTTCCCGCCCTTGCCCTGGCGTTATGTGGTGGCCTACGGTCTGGCGCAGGGCCTGGGCCAGTTCGGTTTCCTGTTCCTCGGCCTGCACCTGGGCATGACGGTGGGCATGGCCTCGGTGGTGATGCAGACCCAGGCCTTCTTCACCCTGTTGCTGGCGGTGCCGGTGCTGGGCGAACGCGCCCGGCCCTCGCAGGTGCTGGGCCTGCTGGTGGCGCTCGGCGGGCTGCTGCTGATCGCCACCGCGCACGGCGAAGGGCCGGGCCAGATGACGCTGGCGGGTTTTGTGCTCACGCTGGCGGCGGGCTTCATGTGGGCGGTGTCCAACCTGGTGACGCGCCTGGCCAACCGCGTCGCCGACTACGACCCGCTGCCCTTCATCGTCTGGAGCAGCGCGGTGCCGGTGCTGCCCTTCCTGGCGCTGGCGCTGTGGATGGACGGCCCGCAGACCGTGCTGCAGCAGGTGGCCGGCCTGCGCTGGCCGGCGGTGCTGTCGGTGCTGTTCCTGGCCTGGCTGGCCACGCTGCTGGCCTACAGCCTCTGGACCCGTTTGCTCAAGCGCCATCCGGCCGGGCGTGTCACACCGTTCTCGCTGCTGGTGCCGGTGGTGGGCCTGTGGTCGGCCTGGATGTTCTTTGACGAATGGCCGCTGCTGCAGCAATGGCTGGGCACCGGCGCGGTGCTGCTGGGGCTGGTGGTGAACCAGCTGGGCGGCTGGTGGCAGGGGATGCGCGCGCGGCGCAAGCCGGCGCGAATTTGAGCCAGCGCGCAGGCCGGCGAAGTCGTATCCTGAGCCTCCCTCAACTTCTGGGAGTGCATCCATGACATCCACACGCTGGCTGCAAACCGCGCTCGGCGCGTGCGCTCTGGCCCGGGGCCCACGCGGGTGCAGCAGGCGAGTTCAAGCCTTCCAGGGCCGCACCGGCATCGTGGCCCAGGCCGCGCCTGCGTGGTGGAAAGCCAGGGCCAGAAGCTGGTGTTGTGGGGTGACCTGATGCACGTGGCGGCGGTGCAGTTTGCCAACCCCGCGGTCACCATCGCCTTCGACACCGACAGCAAGTCCGCCGCCGCGCAGCGCCAGAAGGCGTATGCCGACGCGGCGAAGAACGGCTATTGGGTGGCGGCGGCGCACTTGTCCTTCCCCGGCATCGGCCACCTGCGCCGCGAGGGCCGGGGCTACCGCTTCGTGCCGGCCAACTACAGCGCGCTGCGCTGAGCCGAGCCGCCGGGGCGAAAAAAAACGCGCCGCAGATGCGGCGCGTTGGTCCTGTGTGACAGCAGGGGAAACTCAGGCGGCGTGTGGCAAGGCCAGGCGGCTGGCGTGGCGCCAGGCGCGGCGCAGCACGGCGGGCGACCACGACTCTTCGGGAATCAGCAGCACACCGCGCGAACGCATCCAGGCGCCGAGGTCGACGTGGCTGGTGGCCACGGTCAGCGGCACGGCCAGCAGCAAGGGCAGGGCCACCGGGGCGAGCCAGATCAGCGCGTTGGCGTTGATCAGGGCCACGCCCACCGCCAGCAGGCCGATCACCAGCGTCATGGGCGCCAGGCGGGCCAGCGCATCGCGCCAGGTCACGCCAGCGGCTTCACGCGGAGGCGACTTCCAGTCCAGCTTCAGGCCAGTGATGGCCACCAGCACGAACAGCGAGTGCGCCAGCATGCGGATCGGGGCCTGCATCAGGGCCAGCACGGTCTCCACCACCGAGCTGCCCAGCAGACCGACGGTGCCACCGAAGGACTTTTGTTCGCCCTTCATGAACACGGCCAGCAGGCCGAGCACGCGGGGCATGAACAGCATGGTCAGCGTCCACATCCAGAGTGCGCGCAGCTCGTCGGGCACGGCGTGCCAGATCGACAGGCCGCCGGAGTTCGCGGCCCACAGCGCGGTGCCGATGGACAGGAAGGCCAGCCACAGCGGGGCCGACAGGTAGGACATGGCGCCGATCACGAACATGGTGCGGTGCACGCGGTGGATGCCGGGCTCGGCCATCAGGCGCGAGTTCTGCAGGTTGCCCTGGCACCAGCGGCGGTCGCGTTGCAGTTCGCTCAGCAGGTCTGGCGGTTGTTGCTCGTAGCTGCCGGTGAGGTCGGACACCAGCCACACGTGGTAACCGGCGCGGCGCATCAGCGCGGCTTCAACAAAGTCGTGCGACATGATGCCGCCGGACATGCCGCCCGTGCCCTTGATCGGGGCCAGCGCGCAATGCTGCATGAAGGGCTCGACGCGGATGATGGCGTTGTGGCCCCAGTAGTGCGACTCGCCGAGCTGCCAGAACTGCATGCCCAGCGTGAACAGGCGGCCGGTCACGCGCGAGCCGAACTGCTGGGCGCGGGCGTGCAGGGTGGCGTGGCCGATGGCCTGGGTGGCGGTCTGGATGATGCCGGCCTTGGGGTTGGCTTCCATCAGCTTGACCATGGACACCAGGCAGTTGCCGCTCATCACGCTGTCGGCGTCGAGCACCACCATGTAGCGGTAGTCCTTGCCCCAGCGGCGGCAGAAATCGGCCACGTTGCCGGCCTTGCGGTGGGTGCGGCGGGTGCGCAGGCGGTAGTAGACCTCGATCGAGGGCAGGTCCGGCTGGGCGGCGAGTGCGGCGCGCAGGTCTTCCCAGGCGGCCTTCTCGGCGGCGGCGATGGTGGGGTCGTAGCTGTCGGACAGCACGAAGACGTCGAACTGGCCGGCGTGGCCGGTGGCGGCGAGCGATTCGCAGGTGGCGCGCAGGCCGGCGAAGACGGTGGGCACGTCTTCGTTGCAGATCGGCATGATGATCGCGGTGCGCGCGTCCGGGTTCATGGCGTGGTCGCGCACATCGGCGGCGCGCAGCGTGTGCTTGTCACCGAACAGCGAAACCCAGAAGCCCATCAGCGCGGTCACGAAACCGGTCACGACCCAGGCCGAGAGCATGCCGAACAGCGCCAGCTGGCCGTATTGCAGCCAGGGGTTGTCGTGCGCCGGCTGGGCGTCGGCAAACAGGCTGGTGGCGAACGCGGTGCTCAGCACGGTGAGCAGCACGAACACGAAGCGGCGGCGGTTGGCCGCGTTCTCCCAGGCTTGTGGTGCTTCGCTCACTTCGTGACTGGCGGCGTGCCTGTCGCGCGGCGGCAGGGCGCGGGTGACCGTGCTCAGCACGGCGGTGCCGATGCTGTTCCAGAAACCACGCCAGGGGCGCGGCACCATGGAGCCACGGTTGATCGGCGGGGCCGTCACCGCGTTGGGATGGCGCTCTTCGCGCAGCAGGGCTCTGGAGGTGGTGGGCATGGCGGGTACTCCGTTCAATGCGTCGGTGTGCGGCAAGGCGGGTGAGCGGTCTGGTGCGGTGCTCATTCGGGTAGCAGCAGATGTGTCCATGTTTCGCTCACGGTGTCGTTGTTGTGTTGCAGGTAGGCGCGCAGCTCGACCGGCTGGGTGGCGTCCACACGTTCAACACGCAAGGTCACGCGCCAGGTGCGCGTGGCGGGGTTGGGGTAGGCCAGGGTCTCGAGCACCTTGCCGTTGGCATTGGCGGTGACGATCGCCTTGACCGGTGCGTCGGCGGGCAGCGCGTCGAGCGCCGGGCCGGCGAAGTCGAGCACGTACTGCGGCTGGCGCAGCTGCTCGGCGGGCGAGAGGCGGGTGAAGCCATAACCCTTGCGGCTTTGCGTCACCCAGCTCGACGGCGGGCGTTGCTGCACGTCGCCTTGCCAGGCCATTTCGTAGCTCAGTTCCAGTGGCTTGCCGGCGGCGGGCAATTGGGCCGGCACCCAGTAGGCGACGATGTTGTCGTGCGTCTCGTCGGGCGTGGGCAGCTGCACCAGCTCGACGCGGCCCTGGCCCCAGTCGCCGACGGGTTTGATCCAGGCGCTCGGGCGGCGCTCGTAGCGCGCTTCCACGTCTTCGTAGTTGGCGAAGCTGCGGTCGCGCTGCATCAGGCCGAAGCCGCGCGGGTTCTTCATGGTGAAGGAGCTGACCGTGATGTCCTTCGGCCGCTGCAGCGGGCGCCACAGCCATTCGCCTTCGCCGCTGACCATCATCAGGCCGTCGGAGTCGTGCACTTCGGGGCGGAAGTCGCTGTCCATGGGCTGGTTCTCGCCCGACAGGAACATGCTGGTGAGCGGCGCCATGCCCAGGGTGTTGACCGGGCCGGCACCGGCGCGCAGGAACACGCGTGCGCTCACGGTGGTGGTGGTCTGCTGGCCGGGGCGGATCACGAAGCGGTAGGCGCCGGTGGCGCGCGGCGATTCGAGCAGGGCGAACACCGTGACTTCGGTGGCGCCGGCGGCCGGGCGCTGCAGCCAGAACTCGGAGAAGCGCGGGAATTCTTCGCCGCTGCCACCCACGGTGTCGATCGCCAGGCCACGGGCCGACAGGCCGTAGCCCTGGCCGGCGCCGAGTGCGCGGAAGTAGCTCGCGCCCTGGAACACCACCAGCTCGTCCTTGTAGGCCTGGCCGTTGAGCGGGTAGTGCAGGCGGAAGCCGGCGTGGCCGAGGTCACCCCACTTGCTGGTGTCGAAGGTGTTCTTGCCGTAGTCGAAATCGCTGCCGCGGTAGGGCAGGTGGTTCACCGTGCCGTCGGCCAGCAGTTCGTGGATGCGCACCGGCTCGGTCTGGTACAGGCCGAGGTGGAAGAACTGGGCCTCGAACGGCAGGTTCTGCGCGCGCCAGACGGACTGGTCGGTCTTGAAGCGGATGTCGCGCAGCTGGTCGTAGGTGATGGTGCTCAGCTCGGCCGGCAGCTTGTCGCTGTTTGCACGGTAGGGCTGTTGCGAGCGGGTCTGGGCGATCTGGGTCAGGCTGTCCCAGTCGAAGCGCTGGGCCTGGGCCGACGCCCCGCAAAGCGAGACCAGCACGGCACCGAGCACGGTCCAGCCGCGCAGGCGCTGGAGGGTGGAAAACGGACGAATCTTGTTGGGCATGCCGGTATAAGGGCAAACCCTGTGCCAACCCGGAAAAACCCAATCAGATCAACGGTCTGGCGCGTATCAAGATGTGTGCCGAGGCCCTGGGGGGCTGGCAAGGAGGTGTAGCCCCCTGTTTTTGTCGCTGAACGGCGACAGACGCGGTGATTTAGGCGGGAAAACCCAATGAAAACAACGATCTGGCCGTGTCACTCTTCGGCGACAACGTCGCCGGAGCCCGCTGTGGCGTCGCTTTTGAACAGGCCCGGCGTGAGCGCGTGTTTCTGCAGCAGGCGGTAGAACTCGGTGCGGTTGCGTTGCGCCAGGCGGGCCGCGTCGGCCACATTGCCGTCGGTCATCTTGAGCAGGTCGACCAGGTACTCGCGCTCGAAACGTTGCTTGGCGTCGGCAAAGCTCAGCACTTCCACCGAGGGCGTGCGCAAGGCGCGCTGCACCAGCGCGAGCGACACCAGCGGCGTGGTGGACAGCGCGCAGACCTGTTCGACCACGTTGTAGAGCTGGCGCACATTGCCCGGCCAGGCCGCCATGGTCAGCGCCTTGAGCGCCTCGGGGGCAAAGCCCGAGCTGCGCTTGCCGTACTTGGCGGCCAGCCGGGCGAGAAAGTGGT
Source organism: Hydrogenophaga palleronii NBRC 102513 (assembly GCF_001571225.1). Taxonomy (GTDB): domain Bacteria; phylum Pseudomonadota; class Gammaproteobacteria; order Burkholderiales; family Burkholderiaceae_C; genus Hydrogenophaga; species Hydrogenophaga palleronii. The sequence goes on along the minus strand of NZ_BCTJ01000003.1, from coordinate 58,633 downwards.
TGGCCAGCAGGGCGATGTCTTCGCGCCGCTCGGCCAGCGTGGGCAGGGTCAGCGTGACCACGTTGAGGCGGTAGTACAGGTCTTCGCGGAACTGGGCCGAGGCCATGGCGTCTTCGAGGTCGCGGTGGGTGGCCGAGATGATGCGCACGTCCACCGGCAGCGACTGGCTGGAGCCGAGCGGGCGCACCGCGCGCTCCTGCAGCACGCGCAGCAGCTTGACCTGCAGGGCCGGCGGCATGTCCCCGATTTCGTCCAGCAGCAGGGTGCCGCCGTCGGCGGCCTGGAACAGGCCCTTGTGGTTGGAGACGGCGTCGGTGAAGGCGCCCTTCATGTGGCCGAACAGCTCGGATTCGAGCAGCGCCTCGGGGATCGCGCCGCAGTTGACCGCGATGAAGGGCCGGTTGGCGCGCGCGCTGGCCTTGTGGATGGCGTGCGCCAGCATTTCCTTGCCGGTGCCGGAGTCGCCGCGCAGCAGCACGCTGGCGTCGGACTGGGCCACCATGCGCGCCTCGGCCAGCAGGTCGGCCATGCGGTTGGAGCGGCTCACGATCTCGCTGCGCCAGGCCTCGTCGATCTGGGTGTTCTGGCTCGCCGGTGCCCCCAGCGCCAGGGCCTGGGCGATCTTCTCCAGCAGTTCCTTGGCGTCGTAGGGTTTGGTGAGGTAGGTGTAGACGCCGCGCGCGGTGGCTTCCACCGCGTCGGGGATGGTGCCGTGCGCGGTGAGCAGGATCACCGGCAGCGAGGGATGGCGTGAGCGGATCTCGTCGAACAGCGCCAGGCCGTCACGCCCGGGCAGGCGCACGTCGGACAGCACCAGCTGCGGGCGTTCGATGTCGAGCTGGCTGAGCGCCGCTTCGGCCGAGCCGACCGAGGTGACCTGGTAACCCGCCGAACCCAGCCGCATGGACAGCAGGCGCAGCATGTCGGCGTCGTCGTCGACCACCAGCAGGCGCGCACGCGGGTTCGAGCCAGGGTTGGCCGGGGTGCTCATGGCGAGGTCGGGCGCGAGTTGCCGGGCTGCGGTGCCGTGGCCGGCGGGCGGGTGGTCAGGCTGCGCTCGATGGCGCGCATGGCCTCCAGCCGTTCGTTGAGCACGTCGATGCGGCGCTGGCTCTCGCGCAGCTGCTGGTTCTGGCGCTCCACCGTGTCTTCCAGCTTGCGCTGTTCCATCAGGCGGTGCGCGAGCAGGCGCGCCAGCGGCTTGAGCGGCAGGCTCTCGGGGCCGGTGTGGGCGATCACGCGCTGCACCAGGCCCAGGGCGCGTGCGGTCTCGGCGGGTTGGCGCAGGTGGATCAGGGCCAGTGCCAGCTGCATCTGGCGCAGCGCCACGTTGCCGGGGTCACCCTGCACCACGATCTCGGCCGCCAGGTCGGTCGGGCTGAGCGCGTACAGGCGGTCGGCGTAACTCAGCAGTGCGGTGACCACGTCGGGCGCCGGCGGGGTTTCGGCGCTGAGCACCTGGGCGGGGGCAGCCGGCCCGGCGGCGAGCGGGGTGACGGTGGGCTGTTGCGGTTGCGAAGGCGTGGCGACGACGGGCGTGGCCGCCTGGACCTGCACGCTGCCCGGTTCGGGCGCGGCCGGCACGGTGCCGCAGGCCGCCAGCGACCAGACCAGGGCGGCCGCTGCGGCGAGCCCGGCGCGGCCGGCACGGCGGTGGTGTGGCCGGTGGTTGGCGTGTGGCGCCGGGGTGGGACGGATCGGATCAGTTGGCATGCGGAAGCTCAATGCGGAAGTGGGCGCCCTGGCGCTGGGGCAGCAGGGTGATGCGGCCCCCATGGGCCAGAATGTACTCGTGCACGATGGACAGGCCGATGCCGGTGCCACGCACCGCGCCTTGCGGCTGCCGTTCGCCACGGTAGAAGGGTTCGAAGATGCGCTCGCGGTCGGGCTCGGCCACGCCGGGGCCCTGGTCGACGATGTCGATGCAGGCGTGCCCTGGCAGGTCGAGCAGCACCAGCCGGATGTGGCCACCGTGCGGCGAGAAGCGGATGGCGTTGGACAGCAGGTTGCCGACCGCCGAGGCGATCTTCTCGCGGTCCACCGGCATGCTCACCGGCACACCCTCGACCCGCACCTCCAGCGCTTGCGCCTGCCATTGCAGGCGCTGGGTATCCACCTGGTCTTCCAGCAGCGCCATCAGGTCGGTGCGTTCGCGTTTGAGCTGGCGCGCCTCGAAGGCGGCGGCGTTGAAGCGCAGCAGGGCTTCGATCTGGTGCTGCAGCAGCAAGGTGTTGTGCTGCAGGATGTTCACCACCTCGGCCTGGCTGGTGTTGAGCGCGCCGGCCACGCCGTCGCCCAGCACCGCCACGCCTTCGTGCAACGAGGCCAGGGGGGTCTTCAGCTCGTGCGAGATGTGGCGCAGGAAACGCGCCTTGTCGGCGTCCAGCTCGGTCAGGCGCAGGCGCAGCCATTCCAGCTGCTGGCTCACGCGGCGCACGTCGCTCGGCCCGCGGATGTCGATCGGCAGGTCGAGCCGGTTCTCGCCCAGGCCCTGAATGGCGTTCTCCAGCCGCTTGAACGGCCGCGCCAGCCAGATGCCGAAGGCCAGCGCCAGGAAGGCCGCGATGCCGATGGCGCCGATCACCTGTTGCGTGAGCTCCTGCCGGCTGGCGGCAAAACGCGCCTGCAGCGCCTCGTTGCGGCCGGTGATGATGGACTGCACCTTCTGCGCGATGGACGCGCTGTGGCCGTCGATCTCGCGGAACACCTGCGCCACCTCGCGCTCGCGGTCGAGTGCGGTGTCGGGCGGGCCGTCGAGCAGGCCGGTGATGGTGTCGAGCCGGTCCAGCCAGTTGAGCGCGTACTCGGGCGGCAGCTCGTTGTCTTCCAGGCGTTTGAGGATGTCGCGCGCATTGCCCGCGGCTTCGTTGAAACGTTGGCGCAGCTGGTTGTCGCGCAGCACCAGCGACTGGCGAGCCGCGCGCTCCATGGTGAGGCTGCGCTCGGACAGGGACTGCGCGGCGGTGGACAGCGCGATCGCCTGTGCCGCGCTGTCGCGGCTTTGGGCCATCAGGGTGTCGAGCGAGAACAGCGCGCGCACTGCGGCCACGCCGAGCAGCGCGCCGATCAGCAGAAAGGCCACCAGCAGCAACTGCCGGAAGGAAAACCGCGCCGACGTCATGCGCTCATCCCGGGCAGCGGCCTCAGGCCGCTTCGCGCACCAGCACCTCGCCGCGCAGCGAGTGCGGGCGCGCTTCGGTGATGCGCACGTCGATCATCTGGCCGACCAGGCGCGTGGCCATCGGGCCACCGTCGAAGTTGACGACGCGGTTGCATTCGGTGCGGCCCATGAGTTCTTCGGCGTTCTTGCGCGAGAAGCCCTCGACCAGGATGCGCTGCACCGTGCCCTCGCGGCTGGCGCTGATGCGGCGCACGTTTTCTTCGATGGTGGCCTGCAGGTGCTGCAGGCGCTTGAGCTTGACCTCGTGCGGCGTGTCGTCCGTGAGGTTGGCCGCCGGCGTGCCGGGGCGCGGGCTGAAGATGAAGCTGAAGCTGGTGTCGAAGCCGACGTCGGTGATGAGCTTCATCATCTTGTCGAAGTCCTCGTCGGTCTCGCCGGGGAAGCCGACGATGAAGTCGCTGCTCATCGCAAGGTCGGGCCGGATCGCGCGCAGCTTGCGCACCGTGCTCTTGTATTCCATGGCGGTGTAGCCACGCTTCATGGCCATCAGGATGCGGTCCGAACCGTGCTGCACCGGCAGGTGCAGGTGGTTCACCAGCTTGGGGATCTTGCCGTAGGCCTCAATGAGGCGCGGCGTGAACTCGTTCGGGTGGCTGGTGGTGTAGCGGATGCGCTCGATGCCCGGGATGTCGGCCACGTATTCCAGCAGCAGCGCGAAGTCGGCGATGTCGGCGGTGTCGCCCATGGTGCCGCGGTAGGCGTTCACGTTCTGGCCCAGCAGCGTCACTTCGCGCACGCCCTGGTCGGCCAGGCCCGCGACTTCCACCAGCACGTCGTCGAACGGCCGGCTCACCTCTTCACCGCGGGTGTAGGGCACGACGCAATAGCTGCAGTACTTGGAGCAGCCTTCCATGATCGAGACGAAGGCCGAGGCGCCTTCGACCTTGGCCGGCGGCAGGTGGTCGAACTTCTCGATTTCGGGGAAGCTGATGTCCACCTGCGGCAGCGCCTGCAAGCGGCGCTGGTTCAGCATGTCGGGCAGGCGGTGCAGGGTCTGCGGGCCGAACACCACGTCCACGTAGGGCGCGCGTTTGATGATCTCGGCACCTTCCTGGCTGGCCACGCAGCCGCCCACGCCGATCAGCACACCCTTCTGCTTCAGGTGCTTGACGCGGCCGAGGTCGCTGAACACCTTCTCCTGCGCCTTCTCGCGCACCGAGCAGGTGTTGAACAGGATCAGGTCGGCCTCTTCCACGTCCTGCGTGGGCTCGTAGCCCTGCGCCGCGCCCAGCACGTCGGCCATCTTGTCCGAGTCGTACTCGTTCATCTGGCAGCCGAAGGTTTTGATAAAGACTTTTTTGCTCATGGGGAAATTCCGGTCGGAGAGGGGGCGGGCATCACGCGGTGCGCGCAAAACGCCATGGGCGCGGCCGCGGCCCGGGGCCGCAGCGCGCCGCGAGAAGGCTCAGTTGCTGTTGCGTGCCGGCGTGCCGGCGGGCGCGGTCTGCTGCGACTCGAAGACGAAGTTGCGCTGCACGCCCATGCCGGGGCGTTTTTCCTTCGCCTCGGCCTCGCTCAGGATCCACACCTGGTGCACCTGGCCGCGCTGGTCGAGTGTGTAGTTCACCACCAGCGCCTGGCTGACCAGGGTGGCCGGGCGCACCAGCCGGTTGTCGGGGTCCAGGATGCGGGCGCCGGGCGAGAGGCGCGTCGGGTGGTCGTCCATCGCCACCAGCGGCGGCTGCGCCACCACCATCAAGCCACGCAAGGCCTTGGGCGGGAAGTTGCGTTGCACGGCTTGCGCCTGGGCCGCGCCGGCCGGCAGCAGGGCGGTGACGAGCAGGGTGCTCAGGGAAACGAGCGAGTCGCGCCGGGTCAGGGCGGTGGGGTGGCAGCGGTTCATGGTATGTGTCCAGAGGCTGTGGGGAAGGGGCGCGGCACGCGTGCGCGCGAGGCCCGGATTGTCTCACGCAGCCACCGGCGCCATCGGTGCGCCGGGCCGCACAGGCGCACCGCCGGGCGGGTGGCCGTCAGGCCGCCGCGGGCTTGTGCATCAGCACCACGTTCGGGCAGGGCACCTCGGCCTGCCAGCCGTGGTGATGCGCCAGCCAGCGCAGCGTGGTCTCTCGGTAGAACACCACGTGGGTCGGATCGCGCCGGTAGTGCCAGTGGGCAAAGCGCGCATCGTCGGTCTGGAAGCGTGTCATCAGCGCCAGCCAGCCGCCCGGGCGCAGCAGCGCGTCCAGCCGGCGGAACTCGGCGGCGGGCTCGTGGAAATGCTCGGTCACCTCGGTGCAGGTGATGAAGTCGTAGGTGGTGCCGAGCGCCGCGCCGTCCGGGTGGAAGAGCGGGTCGTACAAGGCCACCGTGTGGCCCGCCTCGCGCAGCATGGCTGCCAGCACCGGCCCGGGGCCGCAGCCGAAGTCCAGCCCGTGCTGCGCAGGCGCCAGGCGCTGCAGCAGGGGGGTGGCGAGGCGCGCCAGGAAGGCTCGGTAGCCGACGTCGCCGTCGGTGTTCTGGTGCAGCGCGTACTCGGCGCGCTCGGCCTCCAGCGACGGTCGCTGCTCCGGAAAGAGGAAGGTCGCCTCGCAGCGGGTGCAGCGGCCATAGGCGCGGTCTCCGACCACCTGGAACGGCCGGCCGTCAGGGCCTTCGCAGACGGGGCAGCGCATGGTGGCCTATTTCCAGCGCAGCGGCTCGATGTGCACGCTGCCTCGCTCGCTGGAGAGCGTGAGCGCGCCCTCCTGCACCGTGGCCTGCAGCTGCATGCTGCGTTCGGCAAGCGCGGCCAGGGCCGGAGCCACCTCGGTCGGCAGGCGCCAGGCCTGCAGGCGGTCGAGCCGGGTGAGCTTGTTCTCGATGCCGCGCCACCAGACGTCGGCCGCGCTGCCGAAGGCGTAGACCACCACCGCGTCGGCCTTGCTGCAGGCTTTGGACAGCGGCTTGTCTTCTGGCTGGCCGACCTCGATCCACAGGCGCTTGCGGCCGGTGAAATCGGTCAGGGACACGTCCGGATCGTCCGGGTCGGACAGGCCGGCGCCAAAGGCCAGCGTACCGTCACCGCGGCAGGTGTCCTGCAGCTCGTGGGCGTGCAGCGCCAGCGCCACCAGCCGGACCATCATGCGCTCATCGGTCTCGCTCGGGTGGCGGGCCAGGGTGAGTGCGTGGTCGGCGTAGTACCCGTGGTCGATGTCGGCGATCTGCAGGTTCGCCTTGAAGATGGTGGATTTCAGCGCCATGGAGTAGACCGGAAAAGAAAAAGGCGGGCTCCGTTGCCGGAACCCGCCTTTTCGAGATGCTGGTGGCGATAGGTGGACTTGAACCACCGACATCAGCATTATGAATGCTGCGCTCTAACCAACTGAGCTATATCGCCAGCGAAGCGCGCATTATAGCCAGAATTTTTGGAGGCCTCGTTCAGCGGTTCTTGAATTCGGGTTTGCGCTTGTTCACGAAGGCGTCCATGCCTTCCTTCTGGTCTTCGGTGGCGAAGAGCGCATGGAACATGCGGCGTTCGAACATCACGCCGTCGGACAGCGAGCCCTCGAACGAGCGGTTCACCGCTTCCTTGGCGGCCATCACGCTGGGCAGCGAGAGGTTGCAGATGGACAGCGCGGCGCCCAGGGTTTCGTCCATCAGCTTGTCCAGTGGCACCACGCGGCTGACCAGCCCGGCGCGTTCGGCCTCGGTGGCGTCCATCATGCGGCTGGTGAGCACCATGTCCATGGTCTTGGCCTTGCCGACCGCGCGCGGCAGGCGCTGCGTGCCGCCGGCGCCGGGGATGATGCCGAGCTTGATCTCGGGCTGGCCGAACTTGGCGTTGTCGGCCGCGATGATGAAGTCGCACATCATCGCCAGCTCGCAGCCGCCACCCAGCGCGAAGCCGCTGACCGCCGCGATCACCGGCTTGCGGATGCTGCGGATGGTTTCCCAGTTGCGGGTGATGTAGTCGCCGTTGTAGACGTCGGCGAAGCTGTAAGTGGCCATGGCGCCGATGTCGGCACCGGCGGCAAAGGCTTTTTCGCTGCCGGTGATGACCATGCAGCCGATGCCTTCGTCCGCATCGAAGGCCTTGAGCGCCGCGCCCAGCTCGTCCATCAGCTGGTTGTTGAGCGCGTTGAGCTGCTTGGGCCGGTTGAGCGTGACGATGCCCACGCGTCCTTCGGTGCGCACGACGATGCATTCGGGGGAGTGGCTGGTCTCGGTCATGGTGTCTCCTGGGCGGTGGCGGGGTGTTGAAAGCCCACCACTATATCGGTGCACCTGCAGGGAAAACATTGGCCGACCGATTGGTTGGTTAATGGTAAATTGCGTTCGACACCAACAAAAACCCCAGGAGACAAGCCGACCATGAGCAACGCCACCGTTGTCTATGAGGAGCGCGGGGCCGTGGCCCTGGTCACGCTCAACCGCCCTGAAGCGCTGAACAGTTTCACCCGCCAGATGCACAAGGAGCTCTGGGCCGCCTTGGACCAGGCCGAGGCCAACCGGCAGGTGCGTGCCCTGGTCATCACCGGTGCCGGGCGCGGTTTCTGTGCCGGTGCCGACCTGGCCGAGTTCGACTTCGAGCCCGGCCCCGACCTGGTGAAGCGCGCCGACCCGGGCCCGGTGATCGACCAGGCCTTCAACCCCACGGCACGCCGCCTGCAGAGCCTGCGCATGCCGACCATCGCGGCGGTGAACGGCGTGGCGGCCGGTGCCGGCGCTTCGCTGGCCATGACCTGCGACATCGCCATTGCCGCCACCGGCGCGAGCTTCATCCAGGCCTTCAGCAAGATCGGGCTGGTGCCCGATGCGGGTGGCAGCTGGTTCCTGGTCGAGCGCCTCGGTCTGGCGCGCGCCATGGCGCTGGCCATGACGGGCGACAAGCTGCCCGCCACGCAGGCGAAGGAGTGGGGCTTGGTCTGGGACGTGTCCGACGACTGCGTGGGCGCAGCCCTGGCCCTGGCCGAACGCCTGGCCAGCATGCCGACCAAGGCCCTGGTGGCCACGCGCGGCCTGCTGCGCGACGCCAGCACGCGCACGCTGGACCAGCAGCTCGACGCCGAGCGCGACACGCAGTCGGCGCTGGGCCGCACGCACGATTACATCGAAGGCGTGACGGCCTTCCGCGAGAAGCGCCCGGCGCAGTTCAAGGGCGAATGATGAGCCCCGACGAGCGCGCGAAAAAGGTCGGTGAAACCATGTTTGCCGCCGACAACGCGAGCAAGCACACCATGGGCATGGAACTGCTGGCTTGCGAGCCGGGCCGTGCGGTGATGCGCATGGCGGTGCAGCCACTGCACCTCAACGGCCACCAGATCTGCCACGGCGGTTTCATCTTCACCCTGGCCGATTCCACCTTTGCCTTTGCCTGCAACAGCCACAACAAGAACGCCGTGGCCGCCGGCTGCGGCATCGAATTCCTGCGCCCGGCACATGCCGGCGACGTGCTGACCTGCGAGGGCGTGGAGCAGACCCTGTCGGGCCGGCACGGCATCTACGACATGCGGGTGAGCAACCAGCGCGGCGAAGTGGTGGCGCTGTTCCGTGGCAAGAGCACGGTGATTTCCGGCACGGTGTTTCCCGAGGAGTCTGCGGCATGAACAGCTTTGCGCTCGAGCCGATCGAAAAGGCCAGCATCGACGAACTGCGTGCCCTGCAGCTCAAGCGCCTGCAGGCCACGCTGCGCCATGCGTACCAGCACTCGCCGGTGTACCGGGCGAAGTTCGATGCGGCGGGCGTGCACCCGGACGACTGCCGCAGCCTGGCCGACCTGGCGAAGTTTCCCTTCACCACCAAGCAGGACCTGCGCGACAGCTACCCCTTCGGCATGTTCGCGGTGCCGCGCACGCAATGCGCGCGCATCCACGCCAGCAGCGGCACCACCGGCAAGCCGACGGTGGTGGGCTACACGCTGAAGGACATCGACACCTGGGCCACGGTGATGGCGCGCAGCATCCGCGCCAGCGGCGCCCGCCCGGGTGACCTGGTGCACGTGAGTTATGGGTACGGCCTGTTCACCGGCGGGCTGGGCGCGCACTACGGCGCGGAAAAACTCGGCCTCACCGTGGTGCCCTTCGGCGGCGGCCAGACCGAACGCCAGGTGCAGCTGATCCAGGATTTCCGGCCCGACATCATCATGGTCACGCCGAGCTACATGCTGGCGATTGCCGACGAGTTTGAGCGGCAGGGGCTGGACCCGCGCGAGAGCAGCCTGCGCCTGGGCATCTTCGGCGCCGAACCCTGGACCAACGACATGCGGCGCGCGATCGAACAGCGCATGGGGCTGGACGCGGTCGACATCTACGGTCTGTCCGAGGTCATGGGCCCGGGCGTGGCCAACGAGTGCGTGGAAACCAAGGACGGCCCGACCATCTGGGAAGACCACTTCTACCCCGAGATCATCCACCCCGAGACCGGCGAGCCGGTGGCCGACGGCGAGATGGGTGAGCTGGTGTTCACCAGCCTCACCAAGGAAGCGCTGCCCATCATCCGCTACCGCACGCGCGACCTCACGCGCCTGCTGCCGGGCACGGCGCGCAGCATGCGCCGCATGGAGAAGATCACCGGCCGCAGCGACGACATGATGATCGTGCGCGGCGTCAACGTGTTCCCGACGCAGATCGAAGAACTCATTCTCAAATGCGCCGAATTGAGCGCCCACTACCAGTGCGTGCTGACGCGCGAAGGCCCGATGGACGACCTGACGGTGGTGGTGGAGACCCGCGCCGGCCTGGCGCCCGAGAGCGAGGCGGCGGTGCGCGCGGCGGCCCGGTTGCAGCACGACATCAAGGTGTTCGTGGGCAGCAGCGTGCTGGTGCAGCTCCGGCCCGAGGGGGGTGTCGAGCGCAGCCAGGGCAAGGCCAAACGCGTCGTGGACAAGCGGTAGGTCACCCCCGCGGCGCAGCGCGCCGGCTCAGGCGGTCTTGTCGGTGTGCAACCAGCCGGCCAGTGCCGCCGCGTCGCCCACGCCCAGCCGCACTGCGAGCGAGGCCGTGGGCCAGCGCAGCGGCAGGCGCAGCAGGCGCTTGTCGCGCGAGACCAGGGCGGTGAGCAAGGGGCGTTGCGCGCGCAGCGGTGGCACTTCGTCGAGCTTGTGGATGCGCCAGGCCTCGGCCACGCCGCCGCGTTTGGCCGGCGCAAATTCCACACCCAGCCATTCGTCGTTGGCCGCCATGCCGGCGGCTTCGGCGGCACCGCCGCGCAGCACGGTTTTGAGCACCAGCGCACCGCCGGCTTCGCTCACACGCAGGCCGAGCTGCTGCGCCAGCGGCGCCTTGTCGTGCGACAGCTTGGCGCCGCGTGCCTGCAGCAGGGACGACAGCGGCAGCTCGTCGGTGCCGTGCACCCAGGCGGCAATTTCGGCCTCGTAGCTGCGCTGGCCCAGGCGTTTGAGGGCGCGCAGCAGATCGGCCTCGCGCATCGGGCCGCCTTCGCAGCGTTGCCAGAGTTCGCGCATCACCGCGTCCAGCGTGCTGCGGCCTTCGGCGCGCAGCGTCAGGTCGAGGCACAGCGCCACCAGCGAGCCCTTGGTGTAGTAACTCACCGTGGCGTTGGGCGTGTTCTCGTTCATGCGGTAGTACTTCACCCAGGCGTCAAAGCTGGCCTGCGCCACGCTCTGCACCAGCCGGCCCGGGCTCTGCTGCACCTGGTTGATGGTCTTGGCCACCAGCTGCAGGTAGGTGGCGTCGTCGATCAGGCCGGCGCGGCGCAGCATCAGGTCGTCGTAGTAGCTGGTGAAGCCTTCGAAGAACCAGAGCAGCTCGGTGTAGTTTTCCTGGCTGTAGTCGTAACGCTTGAACTCGGCCGGGCGCAGGCGCTTGACGTTCCAGGTGTGGAAGTACTCGTGGCTGATCAGGCCCAGCAGCGTGGTGTAGCCGTCGGTGGCCTTGAGCGCTGCCACGGTCTCGCCGGGTGCGCGTGGGCGCGGCAGGTCGGCACGCTGGCAGATCAGCGCGGTGGAGTTGCGGTGCTCCAGGCCGCCGTAACCGTCGGCGCTGGCGTACAGCATGAAGACATAACGCGAGAACGGTGGCGCCTCGCGCTGGCCGTGCCAGAACTGGATCTGGGTTTCGCAGATGCGGCGCGTGTCGGCGATCAGGCGTTCGCCATCCATCCAGGCACCGGCCCCGGCGACCACGAAGCGGTGCTCCACGCCGGCGGCGGTGAAGCTGGCGCTCCAGAAGCGGCCCATTTCCACCGGGCAGTCGGCCAGTTCGTCGTAGTCGGCGGCGAGGTAGTGGCCGAAGCCTGCGTCGTCCAGTGCCTGCGGCGTGAGGCCGGTGGCAACCTGCCAGCCGCTGGTGGCTTCGCCGGCCACGAGTTCGAGTTCGTGCGGGCTGTCTTCCTGGCCGAGCACCTGCAGGCACAGGCTGGTGGCGTTGAAGAAGCCGCGCTCGGCGTCCAGAAAGGCGGTGCGCACCGAGGCGTCGAAGGCGTAGACCTCGTAGCGCAGTTCGAGCGGCTGGCCGGCGTCGTTCAGGGCCTGCCAGCGGTGTTTGTCGAGCTGCTTCAGGGCCACCGGCTGGCCGTCGTGGCTGGCGCTCAGGTTTTGCAGGTTCTGCGAGAACTCGCGCACCAGGTAACTGCCGGGAATCCACACCGGCAGGGCCAGGCGCTGGTTCCGGGCCGCCTGGTCGATGCGCAGGGTGACAGCGAACAGGTGGCTGTGGGCGTCGAGCACCGCCACGCTGTAGCGCACACCGGCGCGTGCGGTCTTGCGGGCGCCGCGGGCGCGGGGTGAGGCGGGGGCTGCGACAGCCTTGACAGCCTTGGCGCGCGGGCTCAAGGCTTGGCTTCCGCGAGCTGTTTTTCGATCTGCGCGGTGCCGATGGCGCCCGGTACGCGCGAGCCGTCGACGAAGAAGATGGTCGGGGTGCCGGTGATGCGCGCCTTCTTGCCGTACTCGAAGTTGCGCGCCACGGCGGCGGCGTCGCAGTTGGCCTTGGCGGGCGTGACGTCGCGCACCATCCAGTCGAGGAAGGCCTTGCCCTTGTCCTTGGCGCACCAGATGTCGCGCGATTTTTCGCCCGAGTCCGCGCTCAGGATGGGGTAGAGGAACACGTGCACGGTGACGTTGTCGATCTTGGCCAGGTCGCGCTCGAAGCGCTTGCAGTAACCGCAGTTGGGGTCTTCGAACACCGCCAGCTTGCGCTTGCCGTTGCCGCGCACGATGGTGAAGGCGTCTTTCAGCGGCAGGTCCTTGAAGCTGATCGCGGTGAGCTTTTCAACGCGCTGCTCGGTCAGGTCCACACGCGCCTTGGTATCGATCATCGAGCCCTGGATCAGGTAGTTGCCTTCGGCGTCGGTGTAGAAGATGTCGCTGTGGTTGATGCGCACCTCGTAGATGCCGGGCATCGGTGTCTTGCTGACCTCGTCGACGGCGGGCAGGTTGGGCAGGCGCTCGGCGAGGTTCTTGCGGATGGTCGCTTCCTGGGCCAGGGCCGCCACGGAGACGGCGGCGAGCAGGGCGATCAAAAGGGTCTTGAGGAGTTTCATGGCGTTCGAGGTGTCGGAAGAAGGGCGGGCGCTCAGGCGGTGGGTTGGCCCATGGCCTGGCGGGCGATCCAGCGCTTGAGCGGGCCGCTGCGGTCGAAGCCCGAGAGGCCCCAGTTGCGCAGCGACTGCACGCGCGCGTCGCTGTGGGAGAAGAGGCCGAACAGGCTGTCGGTGACCCAACCCATGGCGCCCACCTCGGCGGCACGCGCGCGCTCGTAGCGGCGCAGCAGTTTGAGGTCGCCCAGCTCGCGCCAGTACTCGCGCGCCTGCAGCACGCGGGCCAGTTCGGCGGCGTCGGCCAGGCCGACGTTGAGGCCCTGGCCGGCCAGCGGGTGCAGGGCGTGGGCGGCATCGCCAGCCAGCGCCACGCCGCCCTGCGGGGTGCGGGCGATCCAGCGCTGGGCGCGGGAGAGTTCGAGGGGCCAGGCCTGGGCGGGGCTTTCCATGTGCATGTGGCCCAGGGCCTGTGCGCAACGTTCTTGCATGGCCTGGGTGAAGGTGGTCGGGTCGGCTTGCAGCCAGGTGTCGGCCTGCTGTGCAGGGACTGACCACACCAGGGCGACGGAGTTCCCGTTCGCGCCACCCAGCGGCAGCAGCGCCAGCACCTCGCCGTTGCTGAACCACTGGCGGGCGATGCCTCCATGCGGCTGGTCGCAGCGCAGGCGCGCCGCTACCGCCTTGTGCGGATAGGGGCGCACGTCGAACTCCAGGCCGAGTTCGTCGCGCGTCTGGCTGCGCTTGCCTTCGCAGACCACGGTGAGCGCGGCGGCGGGCGCTTCGCTCATGCGTTCGATGCCGGACTGGAAGCCGATGGCGTCGTTCAGCCGCTGCTCCAGCGCGGGCACGTCGACGATCCAGGTGAGCGCGTCGGCGCCCTGCTCGTCGGCGGAAAATTCCAGCGCACCGCCGTCGTCGCCCCAGACCTGCATGCCGCTGACCGCGGTGACCGGCAGCACACGCGGGTCTTGCGGATCGGCTTCCGGCCAGGCGCGCACCGAGCGCAGCAGCTCGCGCGAAGCGGTGTTGAGGGCATAGGCCCGCACGTCGGGTTTGTCTTGCGGGCCACGCGGCGTGCCGACCAGGGCCACGCGCAGGCGCTCACGGGCCAGCAGCAGGGCCAGGGTCTGGCCGACCACACCGGCGCCGCGGATGGCGACATCAAAACGCCGGGTCGAGCCGGAGCGGGGAGCGGGGGAGTTCATGCGGCGATTTTAGGAGCAGGGCACAATCCGGGCCTGTTCGGGACGATACCCCCGCCCGCACCCCAGAAACCACCCGGTACCGACGTGTTGCCCGCCGGGCGGCGCGAGTGGCCTTTGACCCGCCCTGGATCCATCACCATGAGTGCAGACAGCTCCGCCGCCGACGTGCAGGCCACCATCGCCCAGCTCTGGGTTTACCCGGTCAAATCCTGCGCCGGCATTCCGCTCACCGAGGTCGAACTGACCGACACCGGCCTGCTTTACGACCGCGCCTGGATGGTGGTGGACGCGCAGGGTGAGTTCGTCACCCAGCGGGAGCTGCCGCGCATGGCGCTGATCCAGACCGCCTTCAAGATGGGCCAGCTGGTGCTGCGCGCGCCCGGCATGCTGGCCCTGCACCTGGCGCTGGACGCGGCCGAAGGCCCGCTGAAGGTGCGGGTATGGGGCGACGAGGTGATGGCCTGCGACATGGGCGACCTCGCGGCGCAATGGTTCAGCGACTTCCTCGGCCCCGAGGCGCCGGCCCACCTGAAGCGCCTGCGCCTGGCGCGTTTTGATCCCGAGGTGCGGCGCGTGAGCAGCCTGAAGTGGACCGGCGGGCGCGAGGCCGTCACGCAGTTCGCCGACGGCTTCAGCCTGCTGGTGACCAGCACCGCCTCGCTCGACGAACTCAACAGCCGCCTGGGCGCGGCCGGCCATGCGGCGGTGGACATGCAGCGCTTCCGGCCCAACATCGTGCTGGCCGGCATCGAAGCCCACGACGAAGACCGCATCGGCGCCATGCGCATCCACACCGGTGACGGCGCGGGCGCGTTGATCGACCCGGTGAAGCCCTGCGGCCGCTGCCCGATTCCCAACATCGACCCCGCCACCGCGACCTCCAGCCCCGAGGTGAGCGACACCCTGCAGGGCTACCGGCAAGACCCGCGGCTGGACGGTGCCATCACCTTCGGCATGAACGCCATCGTGCTCGAAGGCGACGCGCAGATGCTGCGCGTCGGGCAGGCGGTGGGCGCGGACTGGAAGTTCGACTAAGGCTTTTTCTTCGTTGGTCAGAACCCGCCGATGCCGGCCTGCTGCGCGCGGGCCAGCAGATCCGGCGTCGCGCGGATGTGCGCCTCCAGGGCCAGCGCCGCCCGCGCTTCGTGCCCGGCCATGGCCATCTCGAAGATCTGGCGGTGCTCCGCGTGCACGTCGCGGTTGCTGTCCGGCAGGTCGATCGAGTAGCGCCGGTAACGTTCGCTGTGGCGGCTGAGCAGGCGCAGCACCTTCATCGTCCAGGGTGAGGCGCACGCACCGATCAGCGCTTCGTGAAAGCGCACGTTGCATTGTTCCCAGTGCGCGCGCCGGTGCGGCTGGATCGGCTGCTCGAAGGCCGACAGCTCGTCGAACGCCTTCTGCAACTGGGTGCGCCACTCGGCGTCGCCGTGCCGGATCGACTGCCGCAGTGCCTCGATCTCGATGTGCAGGCGCAAGCGCGTGAGGTCTTCGAGGTCGGCCATGGCCATCGGCGCCACGCGAAAACCGCGCTGGCCTTCGGCAACCACCAGTGCGTCGCTCACCAGCCGCGTGATGGCCTCGCGCAGCGTGCCGGCCCCGACCTGGTAACGCGTGCGCAGGTGTTCGACGCGCAGCTTCTCGCCGGGCGCCAGGCGGCCCTCGACGATGTCGTCGCGCAACTGCGCGTAGCTGCGTTCGATCAGGGTGCGCGAGGCGGCGTCGTTGCCGTTGTCGCCGAGGCCGCCGTCGGCATCGCCCACGAGAGATAGAAAAACCCGTTTGGCCATGGTTTATGCCTTCGCGCGGTCGTGCACGCGCTGCAAGCGGTAGCTCAGCTGCGGGCGCGTGAGGCCGAGCGCGCGCGCGGCGGCGGCGAGGTTGCCGCCGGCACGCTCCACCGCCTCCTGAATCAGTGCGTCTTCCAGCTGGTCCAGGCTCAGGTTGCGCGCGAGCACTTCGTCGTACAGCGCCGGGCCGCTGCTGGGCGCGCTGCGCGTGAGCTCGCCGGCCGCGTTCACCGTCACCGGTGCGCGCTCCTGCAGTGTGGGGAACAGCTCGTGCACATCAACCGGTTCACCCGGGCTGGCGAGGATCACCCCGCGCTCGATCAGGTTTTCCAGCTCGCGCACGTTGCCGGGCCACGGGTAGCCGCGCATCGCGTCGAGCGCGCGGTCGGTGAAGCCGGGCACTGACTTGCCGTGCAGCGCACCGAAGCGGTTGAGCAGGTGCGACGCCAGCGGCTCGATGTCGTCCACACGCTCGCGCAATGGCGGGATGCGGATCGGATACACGTTCAGGCGGTACATCAGGTCGCTGCGGAAACGGCCGCTGGCCACCGCCGCTTCCAGGTCCACGTTGGTCGCCGCGACCACGCGCACATCCACCTTGCGGGTCTGGGTGCTGCCCAGGCGCTCGATCTCGCCGTGCTGCAACACGCGCAGCAGCTTGGCCTGCGCCGTCAAGGGCATTTCGCCCAGCTCGTCGAGCATCAACGTGCCGCCATCGGCGCGCTCGAAGCGCCCGGGCCGCGCCGCGCCCGCGCCGGTGAAGGCGCCTTTCTCGGCGCCGAACAATTCGCTCTCGATCAGCTCGGCCGGCAGCGCGGCGCAGTTGACCGCCACAAAGGGCTTGCCCGCGCGGGGGCTCATGGCGTGCAGCGCGCGCGCGAAACGCTCCTTGCCCACGCCCGTCTCCCCGGTCAGCAGCACCGTCACCTGCGTGGCGGCGGCCTTTCTCAGCAGGCGGGCGGCGGCGTCGAAGGCCTTGGAGCGGCCGATCAGCTCGCCCAGCTCGTCGGCCGGCTGCAGCGTGGAACGCAGCGTGTCGACCTGCGCCTGCAGGTCTTCCAGGCGCACGATCATCGAGTCGGCGGCGTAGTCGGCGGCCATGGCCTCCGCATCGGGCCAGTCGGCGAGCACCCGGCCTTCGATCCGGCACGCCGGCTCGCCGCAGGCGGCGCAGGCAACCTCCTTGTACAGCGTCGGCTGGCCCATGAAGGCGCTGGTGTAACCCGAGGCGTATCCAAGCAGCATCCAGCACACCGGCGCCTCCTGCGGACCGAAATCGCGCACATGCGCCTCGACTTCCCAGGAGTGGTCCCAGCGGAAGATGCCGTGGAAGCGGCCGGCCGCGATGTCGATCTCGCACACCTCGGGCGTGACCTGCGCCGCACCCTCCAGCATGTGCATTTGCGGCCCGACGGCAAACATGTCGAGTACCGACGCGTCGCCACGCACCTGGCGCGCCAGGGCCGCGTCGCGCTCGCCCGAGGCATAACCCGCCCGCATCAGCATGCGGCGCGTGTGCTCGGGGCCGATGGTGCCCATGATCTCGCGCCGCAAGGCGCTGAGCCCGGCCATGTGGATGAGCAGCATGCGCTGGCCTGCCAGCCAGATGCGGCCGTCACCGGCCGAGAAATGCACCATGCGGCGCAGGTCGGCATCGGAGGGCAGCGATGGGGGGATGGGGGCGGTCATCGGCAAATTATCGATAAGTCTGCTAGATCTGTCGAGGCCGTGTTGAAGCCTGCTGCCCGCAGAAGTTTCATCAATTGATCAATTTGACCCGCCGAAGCTTGATGAAAACCACATATTGCACTGCACAAAGCCCCTGTGCCATGCCGGGGCATGTGAGGGTGAATGGCGGGAAAGGCGCGCAGCCAGCCCACAAAACTCAGGACAAACCCTAGGTTTATCGAGATTTATGCCGGGTTGGCACGCACCCTGCGATAGGGGTCGGCATGTCAACGCACACCCTCCCCACCCCCGTCTCGCTGCCCGCTGTCGACACCACCCTGCGTTTTGTGCGCGTGCTGGAGCAGCGCCCGGACGGCCTGATCGCGTTCGAGTTCGCGATTGGCTGGCCCGAGCTGGCGGTGGAGTTGCTGCTGCCCGAAACCGCGTTTGAAGCCTTCTGTGCCGCCAACCAGGTGCAGCGGCTCGACGCCTGAATCCACCCGAACGCCACCCCCGCACACCACACACAAACACAACAGGAGACAGCCCATGAACATCGACTTGCAGGCGCGTGAAATCCAGACACTGCGCAACACCTACACGCATGTGGCCAAGCACATCGGCCACGAGAAGCCGGCGTCGCGGTACCAGGAGGCCACCTACGGCGCGCAGCCGATGGCCAACTTCCACTACCGCCCGACCTGGGACCCGGCGCACCAGATCTTCGACGCCTCGCGCAGCCAGGTGGTGCTGGCCGACTGGGCCGTGCTCAAGGACCCGCGGCAGTTCTACTACGCCAGCTGGACGATGGCGCGCGCACGCCAGCAAGACACGATGGAGGCCAACTTCCAGTTCGTCGAATCGCGCGGCATGGTCGACAAGATGCCCGACGCCTTGCGCCGCAAGGCGCTGCAGGTGCTGATGCCGCTGCGCCACGCCGCCTGGGGCGCGAACATGAACAACGCGTCCATCTGCGCCTACGGCTACGGCAACGTGTTCACCGCGCCAGCCATGTTCCATGCGATGGACAACCTGGGCGTTGCGCAGTACCTCACGCGCCTGGGCCTCGCGCTGGACGAGCCCTCGGTGCTCGACGACGGCAAGGCCGCCTGGCTGAACGACCCGCATTGGCAGGGCCTGCGCCGCTGCGTTGAAGACACGCTGGTGGTGAAAGACCCGTTCGAGCTGTTCGTGGCGCAGAACCTGGTGCTCGACGGCCTGCTGGTCCCGCTGATCTACGGCAGCTTTGTCGACGACCACGTGGCGCTGCAGGGCGGCACCGCGGTGGCCATGCTCACCGCCTTCATGCCCGAGTGGCACGACGAAAGCGCGCGCTGGATCGACGCCGTGGTCAAGACCGCCGCCGCCGAATCCGACGCCAACCGCGCCCTCATCAGCACCTGGGTTCAGAGCTGGACCGAGCGCGCACTCGAAGCACTCGCACCCGTTGCCCGTCTCGCGCTGGGCGAAGCCGGTGACGCGGCGCTCGAAGACGCACAGGCCCTGCTGACCGAGCGCTGCCGCAAGGCCGGCGTGCGCGGCTGACCCCCACGACCCCAACGAGGAACCACTCCATGTCCAACGTGTTCATCGCCTTCCAGCACAACGAGGAGTCGCGACCCGTGGTCGACGCCATCGTCGCCGACAACCCCGCCGCCGTGGTGGTGCATTCGCCCGGCCTCGTGAAGATCGACGCGCCCAACCGCCTGCAGATCCGCCGCGCCACGATCGAAGAGCAGACCGGCCGCCCCTTCGACCTGCAGCAACTGCACGTCAACCTCGTGACGCTCTCGGGCTACATCGACGAAGACGACGACCAGCTCACCCTGAGCTGGCAACACTGAAAACCATCCCCCCGCACAGGAGACAACGCATGGACACCCGCGTCACCAAGAAGAAGCTCGGTCTGAAAGACCGTTACGCCGCCATGACCCGTGGCCTCGGCTGGGAAACCAGCTACCAGCCGATGGACAAGGTTTTCCCGTACGACAAGTACGAGGGCATCAAGATCCACGACTGGGACCAGTGGCAGGACCCGTTCCGCCTGACCATGGACGCCTACTGGAAGTACCAGGGCGAGAAGGAGAAAAAGCTCTACGCCGTGATCGAGGCCTTCGCGCAGAACAACGGCCAGCTCGGCGTGAGCGATGCGCGCTACATCAACGCGCTCAAGCTTTTCATCCAGGGCGTGACGCCGCTGGAGTACTACGCGCACCGGGGCTTTGCCCACGTCGGCCGCCAGTTCACCGGCGAAGGCGCACGGGTTGCGGCGCAGATGCAGAGCATCGACGAGCTGCGCCACTACCAGACCGAGACGCATGCCCTCTCGCACTACAACAAGTACTTCAACGGGTTGCACCATTCGCACCACTGGTTCGACCGCGTGTGGTACCTCTCGGTGCCGAAGTCGTTCTTTGAAGACGCCATCACCGGCGGCCCGTTCGAGTTCCTCGTGGCGGTCAGCTTCTCGTTCGAGTACGTGTTGACCAACCTGCTGTTCGTGCCCTTCATGAGCGGCGCGGCGCACAACGGCGACATGTCCACCGTCACCTTCGGCTTCTCGGCGCAAAGCGACGAGTCGCGCCACATGACGCTGGGCATCGAATGCATCAAGTTCCTGCTGGAGCAGGACCCGGCCAACGTGCCGATCGTGCAGGGCTGGATCGACAAGTGGTTCTGGCGCGGTTACCGCCTGCTCACGCTGGTGGCGATGATGCAGGACTACATGCTGCCCAAGCGCGTGATGAGCTGGAAGGAAGCCTGGGAGATGTACGCCGAGCAGAACGGCGGCGCGCTGTTCAAGGACCTCGCGCGCTACGGCATCCGCGAACCCAAGGGCTGGAAGGACGCCTGCGAAGGCAAGGACCACATCAGCCACCAGGCCTGGAACACCTTCTACAACTACAGCGCCGCCGCGGCCTTCCACACCTGGGTGCCGAGCGACGAAGAGATGGACTGGCTGGCCGAGAAGTACCCGACCAGCTTCAACCAGATGCACCGCCCGCGCCTGGAGCACTACCGCGAGCAGCAGCAGGCCGGCAAGCGCTTCTACAGCAAGACGCTGCCCATGCTGTGCAACACCTGCCAGATCCCGATGTTCTTCACCGAACCGGGTGACCCGACCAAGATCTGCTACCGCGAAAGCGACTGGCGCGGCAACAAGCACCACTTCTGCAGCGACCACTGCAAGGAGATCTTCGACCACGAGCCGGAGAAGTACGTGCAGAGCTGGCTGCCGGTGCACCAGATCTACCAGGGCAACTGCTTCGAACCGGGCACCGACCCGACCGCCGAAGGCTTCGACCCGTTGATCGCCGTGCTCCAGCACTACCAACTCAACATCGGCGCGGACAACTTCGATTTCGAAGGTTCGCAAGACCAGAAGAACTTTGCCGCCTGGCGCGGCGAGGCGCCCCAAGGAGAACAAGCATGAGCGTCGTTGCACTCGCTCCCTACGACTTTCCCGCGCGCGACGTGCGCGAGAACTTCCCCGCGCCCCTGCTCTACATCGGCTGGGAAGACCACCTGATGTTCTGTGCCCCGGTGTGCCTGCCGCTGCCGCCCGACATGCCGTTCGGTGCGCTCTCCACGGCCGTGCTGCCCGGCGTCTACGGCGAGCACCCGGACTTCGAGAAGATCGACTGGGCACAGGTGCAGTGGCTCAAGTCCGGCCAGCCCTGGACGCCCGACCCCGCCAAGTCGCTGGCCGACAACGGCCTGGTGCACAAGGACGCGATCCGCTTCCGCACGCCGGGCCTCACGGGCATTCGCGGTTCGTTCAACTGAGCCTCGGGCGCGTCTGACATGGCTTACCAACTCACCATCGAACCGCTGGGCACCACCATTGAGGTGGAGGAAGGCCAGAGCCTGCTCGACGCCGCGCTGCGCCAGGGCATCTACATTCCACACGCCTGCGGCCACGGCTTGTGCGGCACCTGCAAGGTGCAGGTCTGCGATGGTGAGGTGGACCATGGAAACGCCAACCCGTTTGCCTTGATGGAAGTCGAGCGCGACGAGGGCAAGACCCTGGCCTGCTGCGCCACGCTGCAGTGCGACACCACCATCGAGGCCGACATCGAGGACGAACCCGATGCGCGCGTGATCCCGGTGCGCGATTTCGCCGGCACGGTGCGCCGCATCTTGGATCTCACGCCGACTATCAAAGCCTTGCACATCGCCATCGACAAGCCGATGGTGTTCCAGGCCGGGCAATACGTGCAGCTGGAGATTCCGGGCCTGGGCGAGAGCCGGGCCTTCTCCATCGCCAACGCACCCGCCGAGGTGCAGGGCGGCAGCGAGATCGAGCTGAACGTGCGCATCGTCGCCGGTGGCAAGGGCACCGGTTACCTGCACGAACAGCTGAAGGAGGGCGACCGCCTGCGCCTGGCCGGCCCCTACGGTCGCTTCTTCGTGCGTGGCTCGGCGCGTCGCCCGATGGTCTTCATGGCCGGTGGCTCGGGGCTCTCCAGCCCGCGTTCGATGATCCTGGACCTGCTCGACGGTGGCTGCACGCTGCCGATCACGCTGGTCTATGGCCAGCGCACGCGCGAGGAGCTGTACTACGACGCCGAATTCCGCGCGCTCGCCGAGCAGCATGCGAACTTCACCTACGTGCCCGCGCTCTCGGGTGAAGCCGAAGGCTCGGACTGGGGCGGCGCACGCGGCTTCGTGCACGAGGCGGCGAAGGCGCACTTCGACGGCACGTTCGCCGGCCACCAGGCCTACCTGTGCGGCCCGCCGCCGATGGTCGAGGCCTGCATCGCCACGCTGATGCAGGGTCGGCTGTTCGAGCGCGACATCTTCACCGAGAAGTTCCTCTCGGCCGCCGACGCGCAGGGCGCGCGCAGTCCGCTGTTCCAGCGCCTGTGACACCGAACAGGACCAGCATGTTTTTTGATACCCGACCCAAGGTGAACGTGTGTGTCGCGCAGACCGGCGAGACCTACGCCTGCGCCACCGACGAAAGCCTGTTGCGCGGCATGTTGCGCCTGGGCCGCCGGGGCATCCCGGCCGGCTGCGTCAACGGCGGCTGTGGTGTGTGCAAGGTGCGCATCGTCGAAGGCGATGTCACCGTGCTCGGCCCGGTCAGCCGCGCACACGTGAGCGAAGACGAAGCCGGCGCCGGCATCACGCTGGCCTGCCGCGTGGCGCCGAAATGCGCCGTGACGCTGGAGATCGCCGGCAAGTTGCAAAGACCTTTTTCCCGGGCAGCGGGCCCCACGCCCGCCGCCCCCAGCCAGCAGTAAACCAACCAGGAGACAGATGATGGGTGTGATGCGAATTGGACATGTCAACCTGCGGGTGATGGACATCGACGCGGCGGTCAAGCACTACGAGAACGTGCTCGGCCTCAAGACGACCATGGTCGACAAGGCCGGCAACGTGTATTTGAAATGCTGGGACGAGTGGGACAAGTTCTCCCTCATCCTCACGCCTTCGGACCGTGCCGGCATGGAGCACATGGCCTACAAGGTCGAAAAGGATGCCGACCTCGACACGCTGAAGGAAAAGATCGAAGCCTGGGGCGTGAAGACCACCCTGCTGCCCGAGGGCTCGCTGCCCGCCACCGGCCGCATGCTGCAGTTCAACCTGCCCAGCGGCCACGAGATGCGTCTGTACGCCATGAAGGAATACGTGGGCACGGACGTGGGCACCCAGAGCCCCGACCCCTGGCCCGATGGCCTCAAGGGTGCCGGTGCGCACTGGATGGACCACATCCTCCTCATGTGCGAGCTGAACCCGCCCGAAGGCGTGAACACCGTGGCCGAGAACACGCGCTTCATGGCCGAAGCGCTGGACTTCTTCCTCACCGAGCAGGTGGTGGCGGGCCCGGACGGCAGCATCCAGGCCGCCACCTGGATGGCCTGCACGACCACGCCGCACGACATCGCCTTTGTCGGCGCGCCCACCAGCGGCCTGCACCACATCGCCTACTTCCTCGATTCGTGGCACGACGTGCTGAAGGCGGCCGACGTGATGGCCAAGACCAAGACGCGCATCGACGTGGCGCCTACGCGCCACGGCATCACGCGCGGCGAGACGATCTACTTCTTCGACCCGAGCGGCAACCGCAACGAAACCTTTGCCGGCCTGGGTTACCTGGCGCAGCGCGACCGGCCTGTGACCACCTGGAGCGAAGACCGACTGGGCAGCGGCATCTTCTTCCACACCGGCGACCTGGTGCCCTCGTTCACCGAGGTGTACACATGATTCCCCGTCGCGCGCCTGCGGCGCGCCTTGCCGGGCCGTGCGGCCTCCACGCAGTTGGTGGAGGCCTGCAATGACCCACTCGGTGAACGTGGCCGTCATCGACTGGCCGGCCTCGCAAACCGCCCTGGCGGCGGCGGTGCAGGCCGCGCAGGCGATGGGCGTGCGCGTCAACGTCGCGCTGGTCGATGCCAGCGGTGTGCTCGCGGGCTTCATGCGCATGCCGGGCGCGCCGCTGCACTCCATCGACATCGCCATCGACAAGGCGTACACGTCGGCGAGTTTCGGCCTGCCCACGGCGCGCTGGACCGAGGTGCTGCAGTCGCACTCGGTGGCGGTGCGCGAGGGCCTGGTGCAGCGGCCGCGTTTCGTCGCCTTTGGCGGTGGCGTGCCCATCGTCGAAGACGGCCGCTGCATCGGCGCCATCGGCGTCTCGGGTGGCAGCGAGCAGCAGGACGAACAGATCGCCCGCGCCGGCCTGGAGGCGCTGGGCCTGGCCCAGGACTGACATCGAAGACCCGCAGAGAACCCCGCATGACGAACCCTGAAATCGGCCGCTCGGTGATGGCCGCCGGCATCCGCACCAACCTGCACGACATGGGCACCGGCTCGCCCGTGCTGATGATCCACGGCTCGGGCCCGGGCGTGTCCGCCTGGGCCAACTGGCGTTTGAGCATGCCGGTGCTCGCCCGGCACTTCCGCGTGGTCGCGCCCGACATGGTGGGCTTCGGTTTCAGCGACCGGCCGCAGGGCCACGCCTACACCATGGACAACTGGGTCGCGCAGGCGGTCGGCGTGCTCGACGCGCTGGAGATCGAACGCGCCGACCTGTTGGGCAATTCCTTCGGCGGCGCGCTGGCCCTGGCGCTGGCGATCCGGCACCCGCAGCGCGTGCGCCGCCTGGTGCTGATGGGTTCGGTCGGCGTGCCGTTCGACATCACCCCCGGCCTCGAAGCCGTGTGGGGTTACGAGCCCTCGCTGACGGCGATGCGCGCCCTGCTCGACGTGTTCGCCCACAACCCCGCGCTGGCGACCGACGAGCTGGCGCAACTGCGCTACGAAGCCAGCGTGCGCCCCGGCTTCCACGAATCCTTTGCGGCCATGTTCCCCGCGCCACGCCAGCGCTGGGTGGACGCGATGTGCAGCGCCGCCGCAGACATCCGCGCCCTGCCGCACGAGACGCTGGTGCTGCACGGCCGCGAGGACCGCGTGATCCCGCTCGCCAACTCGATCACCCTGGCGCAACGCATTCCCAACAGCCAGCTGCACGTGTTCGGCCACTGCGGCCACTGGACACAGATCGAACACGCGGCGCGCTTCAACCGTTTGCTGCTGGATTTCTTCACCGAGGCCGATGCAAACACCCCCTGACCAGATGATGACCATGAAAAACTACCTCAACTTCATCGGCGGCGAATTCGTCGCCACCGACAAAACTTTCGAGAACCGCGCGCCGGTCGACAACCGCGTCATCGGCCAGGTGCACGAAGCCGGCAAGGCCGAAGTGGACGCCGCGGTGAAGGCCGCGCGCGCCGCGCTCAAGGGCGAGTGGGGCCGCATGAGCGTGAACCGCCGCGTCGAGCTGCTGTACGCGGTGGCCGACGAAATCAACCGCCGCTTCGACGACTTCCTGGCCGCCGAGATGGCCGACACCGGCAAGCCGAAGTCGCTCGCCTCGCACATCGACATCCCGCGTGGTGCGGCCAACTTCAAGGTGTTCGCCGACATCGTGAAGAACGTGCCCACCGAGAGCTTCGAGATGACCACGCCCGACGGCGGCACCGCCTTGAGCTATGCGCTGCGCTCGCCGGTGGGCGTGATCGGCGTGGTGTGCCCGTGGAACCTGCCGCTGCTGCTCATGACCTGGAAGGTTGGCCCGGCGCTGGCCTGCGGCAACACGGTGATCGTCAAGCCGTCCGAAGAAACCCCCGCCACGGCCACGCTGCTGGGCGAGGTGATGAAGGCGGTGGGCATTCCCGATGGCGTCTACAACGTGGTGCACGGTTTCGGGCCGAACTCGGCCGGTGCCTTCCTCACCCAGCACCCGGACGTGGACGCGATCACCTTCACCGGCGAGACGCGCACCGGCGAGGCCATCATGGCCGCTGCCGCGCAGGGCGTGCGCCCGGTCAGCTTCGAGCTTGGCGGCAAGAACGCCGGCATCGTGTTCGCCGATGCCGACTTCGACAAGGCCGTGGCCGGCATCACGCGAAGCGCGTTCGAGAACTGCGGCCAGGTCTGCCTGGGCACCGAACGCGTGTACGTGCAGCGGCCGATCTTCGACAAGTTCGTGCAGGCGCTCAAGGCCAAGGCCGAGGCGCTGAAGATCGGGCCGTCGGAAGAACCCGGCGTGGGCCTGGGCCCGCTGATCTCGCGCGAGCACCAGCAAAAGGTGCTGGGCTACTACCAGAAGGCCAAGGACGCCGGCGCGACCGTGGTCACCGGCGGCGGCGTACCCGAGATGCCGGCTGTATTGGCCGAGGGTTACTGGGTGCAGCCCACGATCTGGACAGGCCTGCCCGAGACCGCGAGCGTGGTGCGTGAAGAGATCTTCGGCCCCTGCTGCCACATCTCGCCCTTCGACACCATCGACGAGGCCATTGCCCTCGCCAACGACACCGACTACGGCCTGGCCACGACCGTGTGGACGCAGGACCTGTCCACCGCGCACCGCATGGGCCGCGAGATCAACGTCGGCCTGTGCTGGATCAACAGCTGGTTCCTGCGCGACCTGCGCACCGCGTTCGGCGGCAGCAAGGCCTCGGGCATCGGCCGCGAGGGCGGTGTGCATTCGCTCGAGTTCTACACCGAGCTGCGCAATGTGATGGTCAAGCTCTGAAGAAAGAAAACCCATGAACGACACGAAAATCCAACAGTACGGCGACGAGCTGTACCAGGCGCTGCTCGACCGCAAGCCGGTTGCGCCGCTCACCGACCGCGAACCCTCGATCACGCTCGACGACGCGTACCGCATCCAGTTGCGCATGATCCAGCGCCGGCTGGACGCGGGCGAGACCGTAGTGGGCAAGAAGATCGGCGTCACCAGCAAGGTGGTGATGGACATGCTCAAGGTGGACCAGCCCGACTTCGGCCAGTTGCTCTCGGGCATGGTGGTGCACGAAGGTGAAGCGATCCGCGCCGACAGCATGATCGCGCCCAAGGCCGAGGCCGAGGTCGCCTTCGTGCTCAAGAGCGACCTGCAGGGACCGGGTGTGACGGCGGCCGACGTGCTGCGTGCCACCGCCTTCGTGATGCCGTGCTTCGAGATCGTCGACTCGCGCATCCAGGACTGGAAGATCAAGATCCAGGACACCGTGGCCGACAACGCCTCCTGCGGTGTGCTGGTGCTCGGCGGCACGCGCCGCGACCCGCGCGACCTGGACCTGGCGCTGGCCGGCATGGTGCTCGAGAAGAACGGCGAGATCGTCAGCACTTCCACCGGGGCGGCGGTGCAGGGCTCTCCGGTGAATGCCGTGGTCTGGCTGGCCAACACCCTGGGCCGCCTGGGCATCGCGCTCAAGGCCGGCGAAGTGATCCTGTCGGGCTCGCAGTCGCCACTCGTGCCGGTGAAGGCCGGCGACAGCCTGCACTGCAGCGTGGGCGGGCTGGGCAGCACCAGCGTCCGATTCATATGAAACACCCCCTGCGCCGCTGCGTGGTGTCCCCCTCTCTGGTGCCTTCGGCCTGGCGGGGGACGCACCCCGCGGACCGGCCAAGCCGGTTCCGCGGCTGCCCTGGACGGGACCGTGGCGTGCGGGCGATGTGCAACACCCTGGAGAACTGAGATGAAACTCGATGCAAAAACCATCGCCGATCTGGCGGCACACCTCGAAGACGCCGAGCTGAAAGCGCAAGACGTCACCAAGATCACCGACGACCATCCGCAGATGGACTGGGACGACGCCTACGCGATCCAGGATGAGATCCGCCGCCGCAAGGAAGCGCGTGGCCAGCGCACGGCCGGCCTGAAGGCGGGCCTGACCTCGTTCGCCAAGATGAAGCAGATGGGCGTGGAAACGCCGGTGTTCGGCTTCGTCAGCGACTACATGGCGCGCCCCGATGGCGGCGAGATCAAGACCTCGGAACTGATCCACCCCAAGGTGGAAGCCGAGATCTGCATCGTCACCAAAGCACCCTTGCGCGGCCCGGGCTGCCATGTGGGCGCGGTGCTGGCGGCGATCGACTTCGTCGTGCCGGCGGTTGAAATCATCGACAGCCGTTACCGCGATTTCAAGTTCGACCTGAAGAGCGTGGTGGCCGACAACACCTCCGCCTCGCGCTTCGTGGTGGGCTCGCGCATGCGCGCGGTGGAGGGCCTGGACCTGCGCACGCTCGGCGTGGTGCTGGAGAAGAACGGCGAGATCGTGGCCATGGCCGCCGGCGCCGCGGTGCTGGGCAACCCGCTCACCGCCGTGGCCATGCTGGCCAACCACCTGGGCGCGCGCGGGCAGGAGATTCCGGCCGGCACCTTCGTGATGACCGGCGGCGTGACCGAGGCGATCTCGGTGGCGGCGGGTGACCACGTGAACGTGCGCTTCCAGGACCTCGGCTCGGTGTCCATGCGCTTCGTCTGAACAGGAGAAACCCCATGAAAAAGATCAAATGCGCCTTGATCGGGCCGGGCAACATCGGCACCGACCTGCTGGCCAAGCTGCAGCGCAGCCCGGTGCTGGAGCCGGTGTGGATGGTCGGCATCGACCCCGCGTCCGACGGCTTGAAGCGCGCCCGTGAAATGGGCATCAAGACCACCGCCGAAGGTGTTGACGGCCTGCTGCCGCACGTGCTGGAAGACGGCGTGCAGATCGCCTTCGACGCCACCAGCGCCTATGTGCACGCCGAGAACTCGCGCAAGCTCAACGAGCTCGGCGTGATGATGATCGACCTCACGCCCGCGGCCATCGGCCCCTACTGCGTGCCGCCGGTGAACCTGAAGGAACAGGTGGACGGTCGCGCGATGAACGTCAACATGGTCACCTGCGGTGGCCAGGCCACCATCCCCATGGTGTACGCGGTGAGCCGCGTGCAGCCGGTTGCCTACGGCGAAATCGTCGCCACCGTGTCGAGCCGCTCGGTGGGCCCGGGCACGCGCAAGAACATCGACGAGTTCACGCGCACCACCGCCGGTGCGGTGGAGAAAGTGGGCGGCGCGCAAAAGGGCAAGGCCATCATCGTGATCAACCCGGCCGATCCGCCGCTGATCATGCGCGACACCATCCACTGCCTCACGGTGGACGAGCCCAATGTGGCGCAGATCGAGGCTTCGGTGCACGCCATGATCCGCGAGGTGCAGAAGTACGTGCCCGGCTACCGGCTGGTCAACGGCCCGGTGTTCGACGGCAAGCGCGTCTCCATTTTTATGGAGGTTGAAGGCCTGGGCGACTACCTGCCCAAGTACGCCGGCAACCTGGACATCATGACCGCCGCCGCCGCCCGCACTGCCGAGATGTTTGCCGAGGAAATCCTCGCCGGCAAGCTCGTGCTCGAACCCGCCACCGCCTGAAGGAGACCTCGACATGAAAAGCACATTGCAGGGAAGGCAAGTCACGCTGCACGACATGACGCTGCGCGACGGCATGCACCCCAAGCGGCACCAGATGTCGCTCGACCAGATGAAGGCCGTGGCCTGCGGCCTGGACGCCGCGGGCGTGCCGCTGATCGAAGTCACCCATGGCGACGGCCTGGGCGGCAGCTCGGTCAACTACGGTTTCCCGGCCCACACCGACGAGGAATACCTCTCCACCGTGATCCCGCTGATGAAGCAGGCCAAGGTGTCGGCGCTGCTGCTGCCCGGCATCGGCACCGTGGACCATCTGAAGATGGCGCACGAACTGGGTGTGAACACCATCCGCGTCGCCACGCACTGCACCGAGGGGGATGTGTCCGAGCAGCACATCGTGGCCGCGCGCAAGCTCGGCATGGACACGGTGGGCTTTCTGATGATGGCGCACATGAACACGCCCGAAGGCCTCGTCACGCAGGCGAAGCTGATGGAAGGCTATGGCGCGAACTGCGTCTACATCACCGATTCGGCGGGCTACATGCTGCCGGAAGATGTGAAGGCGCGCCTGCGCGCCGTGCGCGATGCGCTCAAGCCCGAGACCGAGCTGGGCTTTCACGGTCACCACAACCTGGCCATGGGCGTGGCCAACAGCATCGCGGCCATCGAGGCCGGTGCCACCCGTGTCGATGCCGCCTCGGCTGGGCTGGGCGCCGGCGCGGGCAACACGCCGATGGAAGTGCTGGTGGCGGTGTGCGACCGCATGGGCATCGAAACCGGCGTCGACGTCTGGAAGATCCAGGACGTGGCCGACGACATCGTGGTGCCGCTGATGGATTTCCCCATCCGCATCGACCGCGACGCGCTGACCCTGGGTTATGCGGGCGTGTACGGCAGCTTCCTGCTGTTCGCCAAGCGCGCCGAGAAGAAGTACGGCGTGCCCGCGCGCGACCTGCTGGTCGAACTCGGCCGGCGCGGCATGGTCGGTGGCCAGGAAGACATGATCGAAGACACCGCGCTCACGATGGCCCGCGAACGCGGCCTGCTGTCGGCCCGCGCGGCCGCCTGAGGAGCGGACGATGCCATTCGCTCAGATCTACATGCTCGAAGGCCGCACCGAAGCACAGAAACGGGCGGTGATCGAGAAGGTCACGCAGGCGCTGGTGGAGGCCACCGACGCGCCGGTGGCCAACGTGCGCGTCTGGATTCAGGACGTGCCGAAAGAGAACTGGGGCATCGCCGGGGTGAGTGCCAAGGACCTGGGGCGCTGAAACCACCTCGCAGGCCGGATCCTCCGGTCTGCCCCCATCCCCGGCCCGCCAGCCGCCGGGCCGGGCCTGCGGTACCCGGTGCGTCGTGATCGCTGGCCACACGCGCCACGCGCCACGCGGTCTTCGGGCAGCGACGAGCAGCGCAAGTCCTTCAATGTGTACGAAAACACCATCTCCTCGCTCTATGAGGCTTGCAAACCGGAAGTGCTGGACCGCAAGCTGGGCCGCGTGGTGTCGGCCTTCCAGTACCTGCGCGGCGTGATGGACAGCATCGTCGAGCAGGCCGACATCGACAGTGCGGTGCAGCGCATCGAGGCGCTGTTGGATGCCAGCGTGGTGGTGGACAACGCCGAGGCCTTCTCTGCCAAGGAGTTCGAGGCGCAGTACAAGATCGTGCAGCGCGGCAAGGCCTGGGACCTGAGCAAGGTCAACGTCGAGAAGCTGCGCGAGGAGTTCAAGCAGGCGCCGTTCAAGAACATCGAGATTGCCGACCTGCAGGCTTTCCTGCAACGCAAGCTGGCCGAGATGCTGGCTCAGAACAGCACACGAACGGACTTCATCCAGCGGCTGCAGAAGGTGATCGACACCTACAACTCCGGAGCCACGTCTACCGAGAACTACTACGACGAGCTGACCGCCTACGCCCAGGAGTTGAAGGAAGAGGCCGAACGCCACATCCGAGAGGGCCTGACGGAAGATGAGCTAGAGCTATTCGATCTGCTCAAGAAAGAGTCACTGACCCAGGACGAGACCCAGCGCGTGAAGCTGGCGGCGAAGCACTTGCTGAAGCGCCTGGTGGAAGAACAGCCCAAGGTGATGATCCAGAACTGGCATCAGAGCGCGCAGACGCAGAAGCAGGTGCGGGCAGAGATCGAGCGCGTGCTGGATGCAGACCTGCCCGATAGCTATGACCGCACGACGTTCAAACAGAAGTGCGACAACGTCTATGACCTGGCGGTCGAGTATGCGATTCGAGGCAGAAAGTGGGCCGCGTAACCTCAGAGGGTTGCGGAATTTTTAAGGAAGCGGTCCTAGCAGGTTGGACATCATCGACCGGTTGGCCTCGCAGTAGTCCGCCATGACCGTGCGCAGCGTGGGGAGCACTTGGGGCGCCACAGGCCGGGCAGGGCGCTCGCCTCGCCGGCGCTGCGCCAGCACCTGCATGGCCCGGACGCGGGCCTCCTCGACGCTCATGAGAGGCCAGTACCCCAGATTCATGCGGAACTGCTTACCCGCGACGCTCGTGGCGATCCTGAAGGTGCGCTTGCGCGCGTTCATGCGGACGCAGAAGCCGCAGAGCATGCGGTCGCGCAGGATACGCCCGTCAGCCGCAGTGCTGCGACGGAGCAGAGATTCACTGATCACAACAACCGGCATGTCATGGGCCTCACCTGCTTCCACGCAACGGTCTAGTCAAAATCATTTTTTGAAAGAATTAAGCACTCTGTATTCGATGGACCTGTTCGTTGAGGAAATTATTTCTAATCTCGCGCCCTTAAAACCAATAACACTTCCCTCCGAGAGGTCGTATTGAATCTCTTGCGTGAATGGCGCGCGCATATATCCAGAGGTCAGTTCTCTATATAGGAATTTAACGTTGTTTCCGACTTTTCCGTTATAAATTAGCTCTTGTCTGAATTGAGGCAGCCGTATGTCTATGTAGTCTTCAGGTGCAACTTTCACAGGCCCGGAGTTGAGTACGGCTTTGCCGATGCTGTCGCAAGCTCCGAAGCCGTTTGGAATGAAGAAAATGCTATCTGCCGGATCATAGCAAACCTTTTTAAAAACGTTAGGTGTGTCAGGTGGCGTTTCATCAATGTAAAACAGAGAAACTCTTTCGCCCGTGCCTATCGGGCGTAGTGTTTGGGGGGCAAGGTTTTTCTTCTTGCTGCTAATGCCCCATTGCTCGAGAACTCTTATGCTCGCTTGGCTGCTTGAAATAAAGTACTCAATTAGCGTATTGCCTAGCTCTTCCGTTTGGTTGGTATTGATAGGCGGCTTTTCGACGATCTTTGTGGTCGTCGGTATGGGTGCAGTGGTTGTGCATCCTGTTGTAAATATCACAATGATTGGAGTTGCAAATTTTAGAATCATTTTCCGTCTCAAGATTTACTCTGTCGCCAAGGTTATTGTAATGGAAGGACCCCGGCTTCATCTCGGGGTCTGTTCACTTAGGCGTTCTGATGGCTTCCCTGTTCAGCGACGCATTTCAAACCATCACGGATGACTGTTTATTTGGCCTAGTTTGGCGACCGTAAAGGACTGCGCTCGTATGTTCTGGGTTTGTCTCCGGAAGGAGGGGCGTCAGCGTGGAGATTCAACGGAAGCTGTTCTGGCAAGCCTAGTCGATACCGAATGGCTCGCCTTTGGGCGGGGACTACACACATTGCGGTAGTTGTTAAAAGCGGGCAGCGCCGGACGTCCGTGTTTACCGTTGTCTCGTGCAGCGGTGGCACTTCACCAGTCGGTACAATCGGCAGCAGTTTCCCCTTGGAAAAACGAGGACAACATCCTCAGAAAACAGACTTGCCGACACCCGGTTCGCTCTGATCGCCGGCTGCGCACGCCACGCGCAAATCGGGCACCTCCACCACGCCGGTGTTGGGCTCGATGGTGCAAAAGGGGTTGATTCATAAGGAACTTCCATGAGCCTCCAATGCGGCATCGTGGGCCTGCCCAACGTCGGCAAGTCCACCCTTTTCAACGCGCTGACCAAGGCCGGCATCGCGGCCGAGAACTACCCGTTCTGCACCATCGAGCCCAACACCGGCGTGGTGGAGGTGCCCGATCCGCGTCTGGCGCAGTTGGCCGAGATCATCACGCCCGAGCGCATCGTGCCGGCCATCGTGGAGTTCGTGGACATCGCCGGCCTGGTGGCGGGCGCGAGCACGGGTGAAGGCCTGGGCAACAAGTTCCTGGCCCACATCCGCGAGACCGACGCCATCGTCAACGTCGTGCGCTGCTTTGAAGACGACAACGTGATCCACGTCGCCAACAAGGTCGACCCGATTGCCGACATCGAAGTGATCCAGACCGAGCTCTGCCTGGCCGACCTCGCCGCCGTGGAAAAGGCGCTGCACCGCGTGAGCAAGACCGCGCGCTCGGGCGACAAGGAGTCGATCAAGCAGGTGGCGATTCTGGAGAAATGCCAGGCCGCGCTGAACGACACGCAGCCGGTGCGCACCATCGACTTCAGCAAGGAAGAACAGGCGCAGCTGAAGCAGTTTTTCCTGATCACCGCCAAGCCCGCGATGTTCGTCGCCAACGTGTCGGAAGACGGTTTCGAGAACAACCCGCTGCTCGATCGCCTGAAGGAATTTGCCGCCAAACAAAACGCGCCGGTGGTGGCCATCTGCGCCAAGATCGAAGCCGAACTGTCGGAGATGGACGACGCCGACCGGCTCGAATTCCTCAAGGAACTCGGCCAGGAAGAGCCCGGCCTGAACCGCCTGATCCGCGCGGCTTACCAGCTGCTCGGCCTGCAGACCTACTTCACTGCCGGTGTGAAGGAAGTGCGCGCCTGGACCATCCGCGTCGGCGACACCGGCCCGCAAGCGGCCGGCGTGATCCACACCGACTTCGAGAAGGGCTACATCCGCGCCCAGACCATCGCTTTCGACGACTTCATCACGTTCAAGGGCGAACAGGGCGCGAAGGACGCAGGCAAGATGCGCGCCGAAGGCAAGGAATACGTCGTCAAGGACGGCGACGTGATGAACTTCCTGTTCAGCAGCTGAAGTGCCGGCCTGCGCCCCGCGCCGCCCGCATCAGGTGCTGGGCGGTGGGCGCAACAGGCCGGTGAGCAGCAGGCGAAAACTCGCCACCGCCTGCTTCGAGGTTTCTTCGGGATCGGCCGAGCTGGCAATCCACGCTGCGGCGTGGCTGCTGGCGCCATTGATCAGGCGCGCCAGCGCGGCCGGTTCGGCGTCGATCAGCGAACCGTCGGCCTTGAGCTTGGCCAGGCTGTCGGTCAGGGCTTCGAGGCAGTGCTGCGCGCTGGGTCTGAGCGACAGGTCCCCGAGCACCGCCGGTCCATCGCGGAACATGATGCGCTGGATCTCCGGCTCCAGGGCCATCTCGATGTAGGCCACCCACTCGTCCATCACGGCCTGCCAGGGGCTGCTGGCACGGGCCGAAATCGCCTGCAGGCGGTTGCACATCTCGGTGTCGATCTCGTCGACCACCGCTTCCAGCAAACCCTTCTTGTCGCCGAAGTGGTGGTACAGGGCGCCGCGCGTCAGGCCCACGCCAGCGGTGAACCCGTCCATGGGCGCGGCCGCATAACCGACCGTGCCAAAGGCGAGACGTGCGGCCGCGATGAGCTTGGCTCGCGTCTCGACCACCATGTCCTTGCGGGGTTTGCGCATTGTTCGGGCTCCTTTGTCCATACGAGGCGTATGTGAATTGACGTACGCGCCGTATGTCAATACGATGCATACGCCGCGTATGTTAACGCGACACAGCCGAAACAAGGACCTTCCCATGTCGAACCCCTATTCCAGAATCTTCAGGGAGCCCGGTGCCAAGGGGTTTTCTGCCGCGGCGTTTTTCGGTCGCCTGCCATTTGCCATGGCGCCCATCGGCATCGTCGCCATGCTGTCGCAGACCTTGGGCGCGTACTGGCTGGCCGGCGCCGTGGCGGCCACTTATGCGCTCACCAACGCCTTTCTCGCGCCGCAGATTTCCCGCCTGGTCGACCGTTTTGGCCAGCCGCGGGTGGCCGCACCGGCCACCGTGTTGTCGGTGGTGGCGTTTGTGCTGCTCATGCTGTCGGCCAGCCAGCGCTGGCCGAGCTGGACGCTCTTTGCGGCCGCGGCCGGCGCCGCCACCATGCCCAGCCTCTCGGCGCTGGTGCGTGCCCGCTGGGTCGAGTTGTTCCGCGACCGGCCCGAACTCAACACCGCGTTTGCTTTCGAGTCGGCCGCAGACGAGCTGATCTATATCGCGGGCGCATCGCTCTCGGTGGGGCTGGCCGCTTCGCTGTTTCCCGAAGCCGGTGTGCTGGTCTCGACCCTTTTTCTCGCGATGGGCAGCGCGGCTTTCCTGTTGCAGCGCAAGACCGAACCCCGCGTGCGCCCGCGCGATGCCAACGGGCCAAAGGGCTCGGCCATTCGCCTGCCGGCGGTACAGGTGATCACGCTGGCTCTGGTGTTTGTCGGCATGGTGTTCGCCACCGCCGAGGTCAGCGCGATCGCCATCACCAAAGAACTGGGGCAGCCGGGCGCGGCCAGTTTCGTGATCGGCGTTTACGCCGTCGGCTCCTTCGTGGTGGGCCTGGTGCTCGGCGCGCTGCACCTCAAAGTGCCGCTGCAGCGACAACTGCTGGTGGCGGTCAGTGTGCTGGCGGTCACGACCTTGCCGCTGCTGGTGGCGGGCTCCTCGGTGGCTTTGCTGGCTGCCGCAGTGTTCCTCAGCGGCGTGGCCATTTCACCGACCTTCATCACCGCCTTCGGCCTGGTCGAGCGCCTGGTGCCCGAGTCGATGTTGACCGAGGGCGTGACGTGGGTGATGACAGGCATTGGCATCGGCATGGCACTGGGGGCTTTTGCCACCGGCTGGGTGGTGGACCACTTCGGCACGCAGAACGGCTTCTGGATCTCGGTGATCGCGGTGGCCGCCACGGTGACCACCGTGGCGCTGGGACAGCGCACGCTCTCCGCCGAGCGGGTGTCCGTATCGGTCAACGGCATCGCTGCTGCGGCCGAGTGAGGTGGGCCCGGCGGTGATGGCCGGGTGCACGAAGACGTGCACCCGAGGCGGCACCTGTTTGTGAAGGTGGTAGCCTCCGTGCCCTCCGTTGCAAGAATCCTTTGTTCAGTTCACCCATGTCCCCGCAATCCAACGCCGAACCCCAGCGCCTGGCCAAACGCCTGGCGGCCCAGTTGCCGTGCTCGCGCAGCGATGCCGAGAACTACATCGCCGGGGGCTGGGTGCGGGTGGATGGCTTGGTGGTGGAAGAACCCATGGAGCGGGTGCGCGACGACCAGTCCGTGCAACTCGACCCCAGGGCCAAGCTGGAGCCGCTGGCGTCGATGACGCTGATCTGGCACAAGCCCGCCACCCGCGTGCTGCCCGACGAGCCGCTGCTGCCCGACGCACTGGCCGCCAAGTGGTTCACCCAGAGCAACCGCTTCAAGGGTGACCGCTCCGGCGTGCGCCCGCTCAAGGCGCACCTGCACAAGCTGCTGCCGGTGTCCCCGTTGGGCAACAAGGCCAGCGGGCTGATGGTGTTCACGCAGAACCCCAGCGTGGCGCGCAAGATGACCGACGACGCCGGCCAGCTGGAGCACGAATGGCTGGCCGACGTGGCGGCCGATCCCGAACTGGAAGACGAGGCCCGGCGCGATGCGGTGCTGAAGTCGCTCGGCAAGGCGCTGTTTTTTGATGGCTGGGCCGTGCCCTCGGCGCGCGCCAGTTGGCAGAGCGAGCTGCGCCTGCGCCTGGCCATCAAGGGCAACCAGCCCGGACAGGTGGCCCACCTGTGCGAACGTGCCGGCCTGCAGCTCAGCGGCTTGCGCCGCCTGCGGCTGGGCCGCATCTCGCTGGCCGGCTTGCCGGTGGGCGAGTGGCGTTACCTGCTGCCCTACGAACGTTTCTGAAGCCGCGCGGCCCACACGCTCAGGGCCATTGCCAGCACCATCACCACCAGGCCGACCTGGTGCAGGTCCAGCATGCGGCCCTGGGCAATCATCACGCCGCCCAGCGCCGCGCCAAGCGCCTGCCCGCCGTACATGGCCGAGGTGTTCAAGGCCACGGTGGCCGAGGCCAGTTCGGGCGATATCTGCACCAGCCGCGCCTGTTGCGCCGAGTTACTCGAGAAGCAGCCCAGCGCCCACGGAATCAACACCAGCGCCTGGGCCCAGAAACCGTGGCGACCCAGGGGCCAGAGCAGCAGGCACAGCACCATGAGCCCGAGGGTGATGAACACCGCGTTCGGCGCACCGATGCGGTCGATGGAGCGCGTGACCACCACGTTGCCCGCCAGGCCGAACACGCCGAACCACAGGAACATCAGCGAGAGCGCGGCGCCCCCGGCGCCCAGCGTCTGCGCGAAGTAGGGCGCGAAGTACGAGAACAGCGTGAACTGCCCGAAGGCCGACAGCAGCGTCACCGCCACGGCGGACATGAGCGCCGCCGATCCCACCGTGCGCCCCCAGGATTCGCGCGACAGCGCCGCCGGCTTGATCCCGTCAGGCATTGCCCGCCACACCCATGCACCGCTGACGAAGGACATCAAGGCCACCAGCCCGAAGGCCCAGCGCCAGCCCATCTCGCCACTGATCCACGCCGACAGCGGCATGCCCATGACCGAGGCCACCGACCAGCCCAGGAAGATGAAGGTGATGGCGCGCCCGCGCTGCGCCGGCCCCACGAGCAGGCCCACGCTGGCGGCGGCCTGCGGGGTGAACACCGCGGGCGAGATGACGGCGAGCACGCGCAGCGGCAGCAAGGCGCCGTAGTTGGGCGCCAGCGCGCAGGCCACCATGAGCACGCCGTACCAGATCATCGAGAGCGTGAGCAGGCGCCGCCGATCCCAGCCCGCCACCAGGCCGGCGAAGACCGGTGCGCCCACGCCCATCAGGATGGCGGCGGCGGTGATCAACTGGCCGGCCTGCGGGATCGACACGCCAAGCGACTGGCTCAGATCGTTGAGCGTGCCGGGCACCACCATCACGCCGGTGCCGATCACGAAGTTGCCCACCATCAAGGCCCAGAGGGCTTGCGGCAGGCGCGGGCTGCGGGCAGCGCTCATGGGTGCAGGGCGCCGGGGAAGAACCACAGCAGCGTGGCCGTCATCACGAGGTAGCGGGCGAACTTGCCGATCGCCATGTACATGAGGCAGGGCCAGAACGGAAACTTCAACCAGCCGGCCACGGCGCACAGCGGGTCGCCCACCACCGGCAACCACGAGAGCAGACAGGCCTTGGGGCCGAAGCGTTCCAGCCAGCGCAGCGCACGCACGTCCACATGGCTGCCGCGCGCGCGGTCCACCGCCTTGTGCGTGCCCAGGCCCATCAGCCAGCTCACCGCACCACCCAGGGTGTTGCCCGCGGTGGCCACGAGGATGGTGGGCCAGAACAGGGCCGGGTTGAGTTTGATCAGGCCGAACACCGCCGGCTCCGAACCCAGGGGCAGCAGCGTGGCCGACAGGAAGGACACCAGGAACACCGTGCTCAACCCGAATTCGGGCAAGGCGAGCATTTGCATCAGGTGGTTGAGCCAGTCGGGCATGCGGGATGAGGAGCGCGGTGCCAGGCACCGGTGGGTTGAGGGGGAATGACGTGGAGATACAAAAAGAACAAAAAGAAGGGAGTCATCTTGCCTGCTGAAAAAACAGGCAGATACAATCCCTTTCCTCCAGCCCGAGCCATTCGGGTCTGCTGCAGTCCCTCCGTCCGACACCGATTCTCCCACCGCCATGCAACTCGGGGCCTTCACCCTGCCCAATTCCCTGTTTGTCGCGCCCATGGCGGGTGTGACGGACCGGCCGTTCCGCAAGCTCTGCAAGCGGCTGGGTGCGGGCTATGCGGTCAGCGAGATGGTGACCTCGCGCCCCGACCTGCAGGACAGCCTGAAGAGCTCGCGCCGCGCCAACCACGAGGGCGAGGCCGCGCCGATCTCGGTGCAGATTGCCGGCACCGACGCGCAGATGATGGCCGACGCCGCGCGCTACAACATCGACCGCGGCGCGCAGATCATCGACATCAACATGGGCTGCCCGGCCAAGAAGGTCTGCAACAAATGGGCCGGCTCCGCCCTGATGCAGGACGAGGCTCTGGCCATCGAGATCGTGCAGGCCGTGGTGACCGCCTGCGAACCGCACGGCGTGCCGGTCACGCTCAAGATGCGCACCGGCTGGTGCGCCAGCGCGCGCAACGCGCCCACCCTGGCACTGGCCGCTGAAGCCGCCGGCGTGCAGATGCTCACCGTGCACGGTCGCACGCGCGAACAGGGTTACAAGGGCCAGGCCGAACACGACACCGTGGCCCACATCAAGAGCCGCGTGCGCATTCCGG
This sequence comes from Hydrogenophaga palleronii NBRC 102513, assembly GCF_001571225.1. GTDB lineage: Bacteria > Pseudomonadota > Gammaproteobacteria > Burkholderiales > Burkholderiaceae_C > Hydrogenophaga > Hydrogenophaga palleronii. Next base: position 19,383 of record NZ_BCTJ01000003.1, on the reverse strand, counting down.
TGGTGGCCAACGGCGACATCCACAGCCCGGAGCAGGCGCGCGAGGTGCTGCGCCGCACTGGTGCCGACGCCATCATGATCGGCCGCGCCGCGCAGGGCCGGCCCTGGATCTTCCGCGAGATCGCCCACTTTCTCGCCACCGGCGAGCACCTGCCGCCGCCCTCGCTGGCGGACGTGCGCGTCTGGTTGCTCGACCACCTGCACGACCACTACGACCTGTACGGCGAAGCCACCGGTGTGCGCAGCGCGCGCAAGCACCTGGGCTGGTACGCGCAGTCGCTGCCGCTGCCGCCCGGCGCAGCGGCGCTGTTCCGCTCTCGCGTCAACACCACCACCACGGTGGAAGACCAGCTGCGCTGCGTCAGCGAGAGCCTGGACACGTGGACCTACGACACCCCCACAACAACAACGACCCTCTCGAGCGACAACTGGAAGCTGGCCGCATGAAACAGAACAAATTGCACGAATGCGTACGTGCCAGCATGGAAGAGTTCTTCCAGGACCTCAGCGGCACCGACCCGGCCAACCTGCACGACATGCTCGTCAAGGCGGTCGAGAAACCGCTGCTTGAAGTGGTGATGGCGCAGGCGCAGCACAACCAGTCGCGCGCGGCGCAATGGCTGGGCCTGAACCGCAACACGCTGCGCAAGAAGTTGCTCGAACACAAGCTGATTGATTGAAGTGAACACCCCCGCCGCGCTGCGCGCGACCCCCTCAAGGGGGCAACACCTGCGGCCCGGCGAAGCCGGTTCCGCCGTGTTCCTGGCCTGCACCCCGTCGTGCGGTGCGGGCCGCGCGCCGATGCCATGAACAACCGATTCAAAACCTCCTGAAGTACCTCCCCATGCGCGCACTCATCTCCGTTTCCGACAAGACCGGCATCGTTGAACTCGCCCAGGCCCTGCACGGCCTCGGTGTGGCCCTGATCTCCACCGGCGGCACCGCCAAGCTGCTGGCCGACAAGGGCCTGCCGGTGACCGAGGTGGCCGAAGTCACCGGTTTCCCCGAGATGCTGGACGGCCGCGTGAAGACGCTGCACCCCAAGGTGCATGGCGGCCTGCTGGCGCGGCGTGACCTGCCCGAGCACATGGCCGCACTCAAGACGCATGGCATCGATACCATCGACCTGCTCATCGTCAACCTCTACCCGTTCGAGGCCACGGTGGCCAAGGCCGGTTGCACGCTGGACGACGCGATCGAGAACATCGACATCGGCGGCCCGGCCATGGTGCGCAGCGCCGCGAAAAACTGGAAAGATGTGGCGGTGCTCACCGATGCCGCGCAATACCCGGCCGTGATCGACGAGCTCAAGGCCAGCGGCAAGCTCAGCCTGAAGACGCGCTTCGCGCTGTCGGTCGCCGCCTTCAACCGCATCAGCAACTACGACGCCGCCATCAGCGACTACCTGTCGGCGATCGAATTCGACGAAACCGCCAGCGTGCCGCAGCGCAGCGCCTACCCGGCGCAGAGCAACGGCCGCTTCGTCAAGCTGCAAGACCTGCGCTACGGCGAGAACCCGCACCAGAGCGCCGCCTTCTACCGCGACCTGCACCCCGCGCCCGGCTCGCTGGTCACGGCGAAACAGCTGCAGGGCAAGGAGCTGAGCTACAACAACATCGCCGATGCGGACGCCGCGTGGGAATGCGTCAAGAGCTTCGACACGCCGGCCTGCGTGATCGTGAAACACGCCAACCCCTGCGGCGTGGCCGTCGGCAAGGATGCGCTGGAGGCTTACAGCAAGGCTTTCCAGACCGACCCGACCAGCGCCTTCGGCGGCATCATCGCGCTCAACCGCGTGCTCGATGGCGCGGCGGCGCAGGCGATCAGCAAACAGTTCGTCGAGGTGCTGATGGCGCCCGGCTACACGCCCGAAGCGCTGGAAGTCTTCAAGGCCAAGGCCAATGTGCGCGTGCTCGAAATCGCGCTGCCGCCCGGCGGCCCGACCGCCTGGGACCAGGGCCTGAACCTGAGCGACGTGAAGCGCGTCGGCTCGGGCCTGCTGATCCAGAGCGCCGACAACCATGTGCTGCAGCGCGCCGACCTCAAGGTCGTGAGCAAGCTGCAGCCCACCGAACAACAGATCGAAGACCTGCTGTTCGCCTGGAAGGTGGCGAAGTTCGTGAAGTCCAACGCCATCGTCTTCTGCAAGGACGGTATGACCATGGGCGTGGGCGCGGGCCAGATGAGCCGTCTGGATTCGGCACGCATCGCCAGCATCAAGGCTGGCCACGCCAAGCTCACGCTGCAAGGCACGGCCGTGGCGAGCGACGCCTTCTTCCCGTTCCGTGACGGCCTGGACGTGGTGGTGGACGCCGGTGCGACCTGCGTGATCCAGCCCGGTGGCTCGATGCGCGACCAGGAAGTGATCGACGCGGCAGACGAACGTGGTGTGGTGATGGTCACCACCGGCGTGCGCCACTTCAGGCACTGAACGCGCGGTGCAACGCCATGAAAAAAGGCCGGTGATCCACCGGCCTTTTTTTTGTTGTTACGTGCGCGTTCAGCGGCCGAGTTGTTTGAACACCTCACGCGCCGCCGCCACCGTGTCCGCAACGTCCTGCTCGGTGTGCGCCGCGCTCACGAAGCCGGCTTCGTACAGGGCCGGCGCGATGTACACGCCACGGTCCAGCAGGCCGTGGAACAGGGTGTTGAAGCGCGGGCCGTCGGTGGTCATCACCTTGGCGTAGTTCTGCGGCAGTTCGTCGAACAGGAAGAAGCCGAACATGCCGCCTTCGCTGTCGCCGCTCAGCGCCACGCCTTCAGCCGCCGCAGCGCCCTTGAGGCCCTCGACCAGCGAGCGCGTGCGCGCGCCGAGCTGTTCGTAGAAGCCGGGCTTGCGGATCTCTTTCAGAGTTGCCAGGCCGCAGGCCGTGGCCACCGGGTTGCCCGACAGCGTGCCGGCCTGGTACACGCCGCCCAGCGGCGCGAGCTGTTCCATCACCGCGCGCTTGGCGCCGAAGGCCGCCAGCGGCATGCCGCCACCGATCACCTTGCCCATCACCGTCATGTCGGGCTCGAAACCGGGAATGAGCTTGGCGTAGACGCTCTGCGCGCCACCGAGCGCGACGCGGAAACCCGTCATCACCTCGTCGAACGCGAGCAGGGCACCGTGCTGCGTGCACAGCTCACGGCAGCGCTTCATGAAGGGCACGCTGGCGCGCACGAAGTTCATGTTGCCCGCGATCGGCTCGATGATCAGGCAGGCGACGTCGGCACCGTGCTCGGTGAAGGCGGCTTCCAGCTGCTCGATGTTGTTGTACTCGAGCACGAGGGTGTGCTGCACCACCTCGGGTGGCACGCCCGAGCTGGTCGGGTTGCCGAAGGTGGCCAGGCCAGAGCCGGCTTTCACCAGCAACGCATCGGCGTGGCCGTGGTAGCAGCCTTCGAACTTGATGATCTTCTTGCGGCCGGTCGCACCACGCGCGAGCCGGATCGTGCTCATGCCGGCCTCGGTGCCCGAACTCACCAGGCGCACCATGTCGATGCTGGGCATCAGCTCGACGATGGCCTCTGCCAGTTCCACCTCGCGCTCGGTCGGCGCGCCGTAGGAGAAACCTTCCAGCACCGCCTGCTGCACCGCCTCGACCACCGCGGGGTGGCCATGGCCGAGGATCATCGGTCCCCAGGAGCCGATGTAGTCGATGTAGCGCTGGCCGTTGGCGTCCCAGAAATACGCACCTTGCGCGCGCTGCACGAAACGCGGCGTGCCGCCGACGGCGCGGAACGCGCGCACGGGGGAGTTCACGCCACCGGGTATGAGGGCCTTGGCGCGGTCGAAGAGTTGCTGGTTGCGGTCGGTGGTCATGGTCCTGTTGGAAACGTCAGAGAGGAGTGGCCTGTCAAGGCACAGCGCGGAACCGGCTTGGCCGGGCCGCAGCTGTTGCCCCGCGCCATGCGCGAGCGACAGGGGCGGGTTGCTTCAATGCCGCGTGGTGTCGAGCGGGAAATCGTCCACGTCCAGCGTGCTCTCGGTGCCGCTGCCCGGTGCGGCTTCATCCTCGTCGTCGCTGCCGTCGTCATCGTGGGCCCAGAACAGGCGGTCCGGCACGGCATGGCCCATGCCGGGCTGGAAGCCGGCGTCCAGGCACTGGTCGAGGTAGGTGAGCGCTTCGGCACAGGCCGATTGCAGGTCGTTGCCGCCCGCGATCAACGCACACAGCGCGGCCGACAGCGTGTCGCCGGCGCCGGTGAAGGTGGCTTCGAAACGTTCGTAACGCGCCGTGGCCAGCACCGATTCGGGCGTGGCGAGGTGGCTTTCCAGGTACTGGTCGGCGGCATTGAAGCCGGTCACCAGGGTGTAGGGCACACCGTGCACCGCGGCCGCACGCGCCACCTCGCGCGCCGTTGGCGGCCGGTCGCTTTCCCACTCGGGCAACAGCCAGCGGCACAAGGTGCTGTGGTTGCCCACCAGCACGGTGGTCTGCGGCAGCAGCAGTTCGGCGCAGGCGTCGAGGTAGGTCTCGATCGCGAGCTCGTCCCACCACGACAGGTCCGGCATGTAGGTGATCACCGGCACTTCGTTGTAGTCGGAGGTGATCTCGGCGACCGCGCTCAGGTTCTCCGGGCTGCCCACGAAGCCGACCTTGAAGGCCTGCACCGGCATGTCTTCCAGCGCGCAGCGCGCCTGGTCGGCCACCGCTTCTTCATCGAAGGCGATGTGGTCGTGGATGTCCGAGGTGTCGCGCACATAGGCGCCGGTGACCACAGACAGCACATGCGCCGACGCGCTCGACATGGCGGTGATGTCCGCGCTCAGTCCGCCCGCGCCGCTGGGGTCGTTGGCGTTGAACGTCATGACACAGGGAAGGGAGTTTTCGCCCGGGCCCTCCACCACGGTGGAGACTGGGACTTCGGGTGTATCGGGCATGGGGATTTGTGCGGAGGGGATGGTGCTGTGATGCCCGAGCCGTGAGGCATGTTGCGCAGGGCGCCGGACAGGAGCGACAGCCGGTGTGAATGGCTCGCGGAGCGGTGTAGGTCGCTCGATACAATCGTTGTATTCTAAGACATGCCCCCTATAAACCATGACCGAAACCAAGACGTGGATGTGCCTGATTTGTGGCTGGATTTACGATGAAGCCGAAGGCGCTCCCGAACATGGTGTGGCCGCCGGCACGCCCTGGGCCGAAGTGCCAATGAACTGGACCTGCCCCGAATGCGGAGCCCGCAAGGAAGATTTTGAAATGGTTCAGATCTGAAGCCTGAGGGCTGACGCCCGGCTTCGTGGCCAAGCCCTCACGCGGGGCCTCGCCAACTGTCCTCTGACTGTTCTCTTACCACTCTGGAGCCAGTGAAACGTGAGCACAACGCCCGCCCTCAAAGTCCTGGTGGTTGACGACAGCAACACCATCCGGCGCAGCGCCGAGATTTTTCTCAAGCAGGGCGGGCATGAAGTCCTGCTGGCCGACGACGGCTTCGATGCCCTCGCCAAGATCCATGACTACCAGCCCGACCTGGTGTTCTGCGACATCCTCATGCCGCGCCTGGACGGTTACCAGACCTGCGCCATCATCAAGCGCAACCAGCGCTTCGCCAATATCCCGGTGGTGATGCTGTCCTCCAAGGATGGCGTTTTCGACAAGGCCCGTGGCCGCATGGTGGGCTGCCAGGACTATCTCACCAAGCCCTTTACCAAAGACCAGTTGCTGCACGCGGTGCAGCAGTTCGGCGCCAACCTCACCGGAGCACTGTGATGCCCATTCGGAAAATTCTCGTGGTCGACGATTCGAAAACCGAACTCATGGTCCTGTCGGATTTGTTGGGTAAAAATGGCTACACAGTGACCACCGCCGAGAATGCGGACGAGGCCTTTCGTCGTCTAACCGAGGAAAAGCCCGACCTGATCCTCATGGACGTTGTGATGCCCGGTCAGAATGGCTTCCAGCTCACGCGAGCCATCACGCGTGACCCCCAATTCTCGAGCATTCCAATCGTCATGTGCACAAGCAAAAGCCTGGAGACCGACCGCGTATGGGGCATGCGCCAGGGTGCACGTGACTACGTCACCAAACCGGTGGACGCCGAAGAGCTGCTGTCGAAAATCCGGGCGCTGGGTTGAGCGCCCGCGCCCACTGAATTCGCAGCAACCAGCATGGCCAAGCGTCAATCCCTCAAGGAGCTTCAGGAGCGATTGGCGCAGCGACTGACAGCCGCCAAGACCGAGGCGGTCACCGCCACCTGGCTGGCCGTCGAGGCCAGCGGCCAGCGTTACCTGTTGCCGCTGGTGCAGTCCGGCGAAATCTTTCCCTGGTCCCCGCTGCAACGTGTGCCCTACACCAAACCCTGGTACGCCGGGGTGGCCAGCCTGCGCGGCGGTCTGCATGGGGTGATCGATCTTGCGCGCCTGGTGGACGAAGCCGTCAGCCGCCCCGATGCCAGCCCGGCGCTGCCCGCCAGCGAGCGGGTCTCGTCCGAAGCCCGTCTGGTCAGCCTGCACACCGCATTGGGCGTCAATGCGGTGATCTGGATCGACCGCCTGCTCGGCTTGCGCAACCCCGCCATGTTTTCCGCCGTCGGGTCCAACCCCGAAGGCGCTCCCGCGTACTTCATCCGGTCCCTGGTGGACCTGCAGGGCCAGTCCTGGCAAGAGCTGGATCTGCAGGTTCTGGTGGCCGAACCCGAGTTTCTGGCGATCGCGGCCTGAAGGCTCTCCCGCGGACCCTGGGTCCATTCGTCATCATTCTGTTTCAGTGAGAAGGTGTTTACATGGCCATGCTTGATCGATTCCAGGGTATGTTCAAGAAGCAAGCCGGTGACGAGCCCGACCTTGCCAACACCACCGACCAGGAGTTCGCCGAACTCGCTGCGGCCCGTCTTGCACCCAGCCCGGGTGGCGGCGCTTATGCGGGTGCAGCCATGGTCGACGAGGAGGGCGGCAGTGCCGACCGCACCGGCCTGGTGACCCTGCCTCTGCTGGGCCGCAAACTCGCCGAGCAGCACCAGCGCACGCTGGCCGTGTTGCTGGCCGTGGGCCTGGTGGTGCTGGGTGGTGTCACCCTCTACACCCTGAACCAGGCCGAAAAGGTCGGCCAGCAAGTGGCCGCCAGCGGGCAGTCACTGATGCAGTCGCAGCGTCTGGCCAAGAGCGTTTCGCAGGCCCTGATCGGCAGTCCGGCCGCGTTCCCCGAGGTGCGCGACAGCTCGACCGTGATGGCGCGCAACTTCCGCGGCCTCAAGGGCGGCGACAGCGATCTGTCCCTGTCCGCCCTGGGCCCTGTCTACGAGGCCCAGCTGGAAGCGCTCACGCCCAAGATCGATCTGGCCGAACGCAACGCCGCAGCGGTGATGGCGCAGGAAGCCATCCTGACCCAGGTCGGCAACGCCTTGCGCACCGTCAACCGCCAGTCGTCCGACCTGCTGGAGATCGCCGAAACGGTGTCGTCGCTCAAGCTGCAGCAGAACGCGCCCGCCGCCGAAATCTCCGCCGCCGGCCAGCTGGTGATGTTGACCCAGCGCATCGGCAAGTCCGCCAACGAATTCCTGACCATGGAAGGCGTGAGCCCGGAAGCCGTGTTCCTGCTCGGCAAGGACTTGAACACCTTCAAGGAAATCGCCGAAGGCCTGCTCAGTGGCAGCGATGAGCTGCGCCTGGCGCCGGCCCGCGACGCCCAGGTGCGCGAGCGCCTGGACGCCCTGCTCAAGCTGTACGAAGCCACGCGCGTCGAAGCCGGCGCCATCCTCGGCAACCTGCAGGGCCTGGTGTCGGCGCGTGAAGCGCAAGCCAGCATCATTGCCGACAGCGAGCCGCTGCGCCTGGGGCTGGAGCAACTGCAAGGCGAACTGTCCTCGCGCTCCGGCGTGGGTGGTGGTGCGCTGCTGGCCCTGGCACTGGCTGCCCTGTTCTCGCTGCTGTGCGCCGGTGGTCTGGCCTATGTGCAGCTCCAGGACAGCCGCCAGCGTCAGCTCACGGCCGAAGCGCAACGCCTCTCGGCCGAGTCGCAGGAGCAGGACGCCAAGCGCGTCAACGACGCCAACCAGGCCGCCATTCTGCGGCTGATGAACGAACTGCAGACGGTGGCCGAAGGCGATCTGACGCAGGAAGCCACGGTGACCGAAGACATCACCGGCGCCATCGCCGACTCGGTGAACTACACGGTGGAAGAACTGCGCTCGCTGGTGGGCAACGTGCAGGCCACGGCGACGCGCGTGGCGCAAACCACCTCGGCGGTGGAAAGCACGTCCACCGAGCTGCTGGCCGCTTCCACGGAACAGCTGCGCGAAATCCGCGAAACCGGCCAGTCGGTGCTGGACATGGCGCAGCGCATCAACCAGGTGTCGGGCCAGGCACAGGAATCGGCCACGGTGGCGCGCGCTTCGCTGCAAGCGGCCGAGTCCGGCCTGCAGGCGGTGCAAGACACCATCGGCGGCATGAACGCCATTCGCGACCAGATCCAGGAAACCTCCAAGCGCATCAAGCGCCTGGGCGAGTCGTCGCAGGAGATCGGTGAAATCACCGAACTGATTTCGGACATTACCGAACAGACCAACGTGCTGGCACTCAACGCCGCCATCCAGGCCGCGTCCGCCGGTGAAGCCGGCCGCGGCTTCTCGGTGGTGGCGGAAGAAGTGCAGCGGCTGGCCGAACGTTCGGCCGACGCCACGCGCCAGATCTCGGCGCTGGTGAAAGCGATTCAGACCGACACGCAGGATGCGGTGGCCGCCATGGAGCGCTCCACCCAGGGTGTGGTCGAAGGGGCCAAGCTGTCCGACAACGCCGGTACCGCACTGAGCGAAATCGACCGCGTGTCGCGCCGACTGGCCGAGCTGATCGAGCAGATTTCCGCTGCCGCCTCCCGCGAAGCCGACTCGGCCAACGAGGTGGCCGACAACATCCAGCACATCTTCGCGGTGACCGAGCAGACCGGTGAAGGCACACGTTCCACGGCGCAGCAGGTGCGTGAACTCTCGGCCATGGCCGAGGAGCTGCGCCAGTCGGTGGCACGGTTCAAGATCGCTTGAACCCGTTCCGTGCCTGTCTAACCTCATTGGAAGAACATGCTCGACATCGCCAACGAAGCAGACAGCCCTCACGCGGACACAGCGGTTGCCGACCTCGGCCCGCTGGCGTGGGTCTTTGAAGAGCTGCGCAAATCGCTCGACGGGGCCAACAAGGCCATCAAACGTTTTGTGCGCGAGACCGAACAGTCGCGCAACAACGACCTGGAAGCGGTCGACCCGGTGTCGCTGCGGCTCGCCCGCCAGCAGCTGCACCAGGCGGTCGGCGCGCTGGAGATGGTCGGCCTGAGCTGCCCGGCCCAGGTGTTGCTGGCCATGGAGGCTGCGGTGCAGCGCTTCGTGCAACGCCCGGCCACCTGCACCGAAGCCGCCGCCGCCAAGGTCGAGCGCGCCAGCTTCGCGCTGATCGAATACCTCGAAGCGGTGCTCAACAACAAGAGCGTGCAGCCCGTGGCCCTGTTCGCGCAGTACCGCGACGTGCAGGAACTCGCGGCCGCCGAACGTGTGCACCCGGCAGACCTCTGGCCCTTTGAGCACCGAGGCGTGGAAATCGGTGCGCCCGAGAAAGCCACACCGCTGGAAGCCAATGCCGCCATCCGGTCTTTGTTCGACCGCCTGGTGTTGCTGGTGGTCAAGACCCAGAGCACCGCCGCGGCCCAGCAACTGGCCAAACTCAGTGCCGGTCTGTCGGCCGGTGCCAACGAGGTGCGCGCCCGCACCTTCTGGCGCGTGTCCGCCGCGTTCTTCGAGGCCCAGGCGCAGCGCCTGCTGGCTCCCGACGTTTACGTGAAGCGCGCCACCTCGCGCATCCTGCTGCAGTTCGTGCACATCCTGCAGGGCAAGCGCCAGGTCTCCGAGACCTTGCTGCACGACCTGCTGTTCTTCTGCGCCCAGCCCGCTGCGGTGCCGGCGGCCAGCGCCCCGCACCTCGCGGCGGTGCGCCAGCGTTTTGAACTCGACAACCTGCCATCGGTGGACTACCACCAGGCCACGCTGGGCCGTTACGACCCGGCGGTGCTGGCACAGGCGCGCAAGCGCATCCACACGGCCAAGGAAGTCTGGTCGCTGTTCTCGGGTGGCGACACCAGCCGGGCGCGCCAGGTGGCCGACCAGTTCAGCCTGATCGGCGACTCCCTGCTCAAGCTGCACCCGGCCAGCACCGTGCTGGCCCAGGCCCTGGTGAAAGCGGCTGACCATGCGCTGAACGAAGGCAGCAGCGTGCGCCCCGAACTCGCGATGGAGGTGGCCACCACCACGCTCTACCTTGAAGCCGCTTTTGAAGACTTCGACCCCAGCGCTCCGGAACTGACCGAACGCACCCAGGCCCTGGCCTCGCGCCTGGAAAACGTGTTGGCCGGCCAGCCCGCGCAGCCGCTGGACGCCTGGATGGAGCAGCTCTACCGCCGCGTGAGCGACCGCCAGACCATGGGCAGCGTGGTGGGTGAACTCAAGGTCTCGCTCGGCGAGGTGGAGAAGTCGCTCGACCAGTTCTTCCGCAACCCGGCCGAAAAGGCCGGCCTGCACGTGGCCGTGTCCCACCTCGGCCAGATGCGTGGTGTGCTCTCGGTGCTGGGCTTGCCGCAGGCGGTGCACACCGTGGGGCGCATGCGCGCCACGGTGGACCAGATCCTGGACACCGAGGTGGACGAAGAGCTGGCGCGCGAAGCCGGCACCTTCCAGCAACTGGGCAACAACCTCAGTGCGATGAGTTTCCTGGTCGACATGCTCAACTACCAGCCCGGGCTGGCCAAGAAGCTGTTCGTATTCGACGAAAACAAGGGCGAGCTGCAGCCGCTCATGGGCCGCACCATCGGCGCCAGCACCCTGTACGCCCCGGCGCGCGAAGAAGCCGAAGCCATCAGCCACGGCGTGCAGCGCGTGGTGGATGGCGTGCAGGGCGGGCTCAGCTTGGTCGATCTCAGCGAACAGCTGGGCAGCCTGGCCGACCAGGCGTCGCTGGCCGAACAATCGGGCGTGGCGCGTGCCGCGCGCGACGCCGCCGAAGCGGTGGTCAACCACAACCCCAGCGCTGGTGCACAGGCGCTGGTGGAACTGAGCGAGTCTTCCGGCCCGATGCCGCTGGAAGAGCCGGAGGCCACGCGCAACGGAGACAACGAAGAAGACGACCTGCTGGACATCTTCCTGGAGGAGGCCCGCGAAGTGGTCGACAACGGCCTGGAAGCGGTCTCGCACCTGCAGGTGCAGCCGGCCGATCTGGAACACCTCACCACGCTGCGCCGTGCCTTCCACACCCTCAAGGGCAGCTCGCGCATGGTCGGCCTCGACGAGTTCGGGGAAGCCGCCTGGGCGATGGAGCAGTTGATCAACACCGTGCTGGCCGAACAGCGTCCGGCCAGTCCGCCGCTGCTGACCCTGGCCGGCGAGGCCATGAACGAGTTCGGCCGCTGGGTGCGTGACATCTCGGCGCGCAACGCCGACGCCTGGCGCGCCCAGCCCTTCCGCAGCAGTGCCGAAGCCCTGCGCGACCAGGGGCAGTACCTGCCGCTGGCCCAGCCCGCGGTGACACCGCCGCCGGCCGGTCTGTGGGCCGAGGATGTGTTCGAACCCCAGGTGGCCGAGGCCGCCCCGGTGGTGGAGGCGGTGGCCGCCCCGAACTTCGACCTCAACCTCGATGCCGTGATGGACGTGGCGCCGGCGGACAGCGCAACGCCGGCATCTGCCGACGACGGCAAGGTCGCGCAGACCGTGGCTCTGGTGCCCGAACTGCCTGAAGTACCCGAGGTGCCTGAGGCGTTGCCCGAAGTGCTGGAGGTGCCGGCGTCCGCACTGGACACTCCCGCCGGTGCGGCAGCGCTGGACGCGGCTCCCTTGCTGGCCGACATCGACTTCGGCAGCCTGGCCGCGTTCTCGTCTGCGGCGCAGGCGGAGCCCGAGCCCGCTGCGCCAGCGCCCGAACCCGTTGCGGCCGATGCCGTGGAGGCCCTGGAGCCGGCACCGCTGTTGGACGACGCGGCAGCCGACATCGAATGGCTGTCCGAGCCGGTGTCCGAATCGGTGCCCGAGCCGGTTCAAGTGGCAGACACGACAGACGCACTCGCCGAAACCTTTGACATCCCGTCCGCCGAAGCGGCCGAGGCCGTGACGGCATCCGAACCCGAAAGCCCGGTGGCCGAGGAGGTCAACGATCCGCTGCCCGCAGCGGCGTCCGTCGAAGCCATCGAACCGCCCGCCACGCCAAGCGCATTCGAAACCGAAGCGTCGATTCCCGACGAGCAGACGCGTGTCATCGGCTCCCTGCGCATCGGCATCAAGCTCTACAACGTCTACCTGAACGAAGCGGACGAGTGGTCGCGCCGTCTCAGCACGGTGCTGGCCGAGTGGGCACTGGAGCGCCATGAAGCGGTGCCCGAACAGGCCGAGGCGCTGGCGCATTCGCTGGCCGGCAGTTCGGCCACGGTGGGCTTCCAGTCTCTGTCGAACATCGCGCGCGCGCTGGAACACGCCATCGGCTCGGTCGGTCTGCACCAGCAGGCCGGCACGCCGGCGCTGGCCGAACACGCAAGCCTGTTTGTGGACGCGGCCGACGACATCCGCCGCCTGCTGCACCAGTTCGCGGCCGGCTTCCTGAAGGAGCCCCAGGCCGAGCTGTTGGCCGCGCTGTACCGCGTGGTGCACGACCCACGGCCCGAGCCCTCGCAGACCGATGAGGCCGCGGAAGCCGAGCCGGTGGCCGATGCCGCGCCCGTGTTGCCCCTGACCGGTTTTGAAGCACCCGGTCTGGAGCAAGGCACGGCGTTCACCGCGCCGCACACCGACCATCGCCGTCCCCACGGCGCCGTGCAGGACATCGACGACGACATCGACGCGGTGGACACGATCGACGTGGACCTGTTCCCGATCTTTGTCGAAGAAGCGCAGGAGCTGATGCCGAAACTCGATGGCGCCCTGCGCCAGTGGGTGGCACGGCCCGACAACGGCAGCGCGCGCGCCGAAGTGCTGCGCAACCTGCACACGCTCAAAGGCAGTGCGCGCCTGGCCGGTGCACTGCGCCTGGGTGAAATGGCGCACCGCATGGAGACCACGGCCGAGCGCCTGGGCTCCGATGTGCAGCGCAGCGCCGACATCGAGCCGCTGCAAGGCGCCTTCGACGCCATCAGCGCACGTTTTGAACTGCTGCGCCACGCCGACCAGCAAACCGCCGAAGCGGTGCAGGTCGTGCAGACCGCGCCCGAACAACTGCCGGTGGCCGAGGTGGTGGCACCCGAGCCCGTCGAAGCCCCGGCAACGGTCGTGGCCGAAGCAGGTACCGGCCTCAGCGGCCTGTCGCTGCCGCAGGCACCGGCCGCGCTGCACACCCGTGCGGGTGCTGCCGTGCGTGTGCGTCCCGAGCTGCTGGACCGCCTGGTCAACCAGACCGGCGAGGTGATGATCACCCGCTCGCGCATGGAGTCCGAGCTGGTGACCCTGCGTGGTTCCCTCAAGGATCTCACCGGCAACCTGGACCGCCTGCGTGGTCAGCTGCGCGACATCGAGCTGCAGGCCGAAACGCAGATGCAGTCGCGCCTGGCCCAGGCGCGTGATGCCGACCAGTCGTTCGACCCGCTGGAGTTCGACCGCTTCACCCGCGTGCAGGAACTCACCCGCATGATGGCCGAGTCGGTCAACGACGTGGCCACCGTGCAGCGCAACCTGCAGCGCGCGGTGGAAGCCACCGAAGACAGCCTGGTCGCCCAGGCGCGCCAGACGCGTGAACTGCAGCGCGACCTGCTGCGCACGCGCATGGTGGAATTCGAAGGCATTTCCGAGCGCCTGTACCGCGTGGTGCGGCAGGCGTCCAAGGAAACCGGCAAGCAGGTGCGGCTGGACATCACCGGCGGCAACATCGAAATGGACCGCGGCGTGCTCGACCGCATGACCGGCGCGTTTGAACACCTGTTGCGCAACAGCGTGGTGCACGGCATCGAAGCCCCCGAGCGGCGCCAGCAGGCCGGCAAGGTGGCCGAAGGCCAGATCGAAATCGTGCTCGGCCACGAACTGAACGACGTTTCGCTGGTCTTCACCGACGACGGCGCCGGCCTCGACCTCGCGCGCCTGCGCGAAAAAGGCCTGGCCCAGGGCCTGATTGCGCCCGGCACGCAGTTGAGCGACGAAGAGGCCGCCCATCTGGTGTTTGAGCCCGGCATCAGCACCGCCAGCGAAGTGTCCGAACTCGCCGGCCGTGGCATCGGCATGGACGTGGTGCGCAACGACGTGATCGCCCTCGGCGGCCGTATCGAGACCGCCACGCAGGCCGGTCGTGGCAGCAGCTTCAAGCTGGTGTTGCCGCTGACCACCGCCGTCACCCAGGTGGTGATGCTGCGCGCCGGTTCGCTCACGCTGGGCGTGCCGTCCAACCTGGTCGAGGTGGTGCGCCGCCTGAGCAGCGACGACCTGAGCAAGGCCTACGCCAGTGGGCACCTCAACGTGGCCGGCGAAGAGGTGCCGTTCTACTGGTCCGGTGCGCTGCTGCAATCGTCGCCGCATTCGACCGAGCTGCAGGGCCGTACCCAGCCGGTGGTGATCTTCCGCAGCGCGGCCCAGCGGGTCGCCATGCACGTGGACGAAGTGCTGGGCAACCAGGAAGTGGTGGTCAAGAACCTGGGCTCGCAGCTCTCGCGCCTGCCCGGTCTGGCCGGCATGTCGGTGCTGGCCTCCGGCGCCGTCGCCCTGATCTACAACCCGGTGGCCCTGGCCACGGTGTATGGCGCGCAGGTGCCGGAGTGGGTGGCCGGCCAGCAGCGCCTGGCGCCGCAGGCCACCCACTCGCACGATGCCGCGCTCGCGCCCACTGGCGCGATGGAGGTCAACGCCGTGCCGTTGGTGCTGGTGGTGGACGACTCCATCACCGTGCGCCGCGTCACGCAGCGCCTGCTGCAGCGCGAAGGCTACCGCGTGACGCTGGCCGCTGACGGCCTGCAGGCGCTGGAGAAGCTGCAGCTGGAGCGGCCCACCGTGGTGCTGTCGGACATCGAGATGCCGCGCATGGACGGTTTCGACCTCGTGCGCAACATCCGCAGCGACGTGCGCCTGTCCGATCTGCCGGTGATCATGATCACCTCACGCATCGCGGAAAAACACCGCGAGCACGCGCGTGAACTGGGCGTGGACCACTACCTTGGCAAGCCGTACTCCGAAGACGAGCTGCTGGCCCTGATCGGTCACTACGCCAAGGCGGCGGCCGAAGCCTGAGCCTGCCGGCGGCTAGGCCGCCGTTTGCCGCATCGATCAGGCGCCTCCGGGCGCCTTGGTCTTTCTGGTGCTTGCGCGCGGGGCGTCGATCTTGTTGGGCTGTTTCACCACCGCATAACGCAGCAGCGTGCGTTCGCGCGCCTCGGCGTGGTCCACGATCGGCTGCGGATAGTTCTCGCCCAGCACCACGCCGGCCGCGGCCAGCTCGATCTCGTTGGCTTTCCAGGGCGCGTGGATCACCGCGTCGGGCAGGCCGGCGAGCTGCGGCAGGTAGCGGCGGATGAACTTGCCCTGCGGGTCGAACTTCTCGCTCTGCGTCACCGGGTTGAAGATGCGGAACCAGGGCTGGGCGTCGCAGCCGCTGGAGCTCGCCCACTGCCAGCCGCCGTTGTTGGCCGCCAGGTCGAAGTCGATCAGGTGCTCGGCGAAATAACGCTCGCCCCACTGCCAGTGGATGCCCAGGTCTTTCACCAGGAAACTCGCCACCACCATGCGCAGGCGGTTGTGCATGTAGCCGGTCTGGTTGATCTGCGCCATCGCCGCGTCCACCAGCGGGTAACCCGTGCGCCCTTCGCACCAGGCCGCGAACTGGGCCTTGGCGTGTTTGTTGTGCTCGAACTTGATGGCGTCGTACTCGGCCTTGAAGGCCTTCTCCACCACATGCGGAAAGTTGGCCAGCACCTGGTGGTAGAAGTCGCGCCAGACCAGTTCGGACAGCCAGGTGCTCGCACCGGTGATGCCCTGCAGGTGCATCTGGTAGGCCACCGAGGCCAGGGTGCGGATCGAGATGGTGCCGAAGCGCAGGTGCGCGCTGAGGTAACTCGGGCCCTTCACGGCCGGGAAGTTGCGCGCCTCGTCGTAGCGGTCGATGCGCTCGACGAAGTCCTCGAACAGCTGGTGCGCGCCGCTGGTGCCGGTGGGCATGGGGAGTTGCGCCAGGTTGCTGGGCTCAAACCCGATCTCGGCCAGGCTCGGCACCGGCCGGGCGAGTTCGGCCGGCACGGTGGCCAGGGTGGCGGCGTAGCGGCCCACCGGGTAGGTCTTGAGGTGGAAGGGCGTGAGCGCCTTCAGCCAGGCGTTTTTGTAGGGCGTGAACACACCGAAGGCCTGGCCGGCCTGGGTCAGCACCTCGCGCCGCTCGAAGATCACGTGGTCCTTGTGGCTGTGCAGCAGGATGCCGGCGTGCGCCAGGTCACCGAACACCCTGGCGTCGCGCGCCAGCGCTGCCGGTTCGTCGTCGTGGTTGGCAAACACCGCTTGCACACCCAGCCGCTGCGCCAGCGCCGGCAGCGCCTGCAAGGCCGGCGCATGCAGCACGATCAGGCCGGCACCGGCCTTGCCATGCTCTTCGCCCAGCGTGCGCAGCCGCGCGTCCAGCTCCACCAGCGATTCGCGGATGAACGCCACCCGCCGGTCCTGGCGCGGCAGCGGGTCCAGGATCTCGGTGTCGAACACGAACACGCACCAGACCTGGCGGCATGCCTTGAGCGCGTGGTACAGCGCCGCGTTGTCTTCTGCACGCAGATCGCGGCGGAACCACATCAGACCTTTGTCGTAGCTGTTCATGGGCCAGAGCGGGGGTTGCCCCTGCCTCCCGGAGAGCGGCAGAGTCGGCGGCTTAAAATCGCGCCATGTCCGCTGATTCTGCCTCCATCAACCTGACCAATCATTTCCTGATTGCGATGCCCGGCCTCAGCGACGAGCTTTTTGGCCGCAGCGTCGTTTTCATGTGCGAACACAGCGAACGCGGCGCGCTCGGCCTGGTGATCAACAAACCGAGCGACATCCTGCTGCCGCGCCTGTTCGAGAAAGTCGACCTGCCCATGGGCCGCGACGACCTGAACGAGCTGCCTGTGTTCCAGGGCGGCCCGGTGCAGACCGAACGTGGCTTCGTGCTGCACGACGCCATCGTCGGCGAAGAGGGCGAGTCGGTCTACGCCTCCACCCTGTCGATCCCGGGCGGCCTGGAGATGACCACCTCCAAGGACGTGCTCGAAGCCATGGCCGCCGGCGCCGGCCCGCGCCGTGTGTTCGTGTCGCTGGGGTATGCCTCCTGGGGCGAGGGTCAGCTCGAATCCGAGATCACCGAAAACAGCTGGCTCACGGTGGAAGCCGACCCGAGTGTGATCTTCGACGCACCGGTGGCCGAGCGTTACGAACGCGCCATGGCCCTGCTCGGCCTGCAACCGTGGATGTTGTCGCCAGACGCAGGCCACGCATGACCGTGAACACGCCTGCGCCCACGACCCATGAAGTCCCGGCGCATTGCCAGTTGTTCCTGGCGTTCGACTTCGGCCTGAAGCGCACCGGCGTGGCCAGTGGCAACCGCCTCACGCGCAGCGCCACGCCGCAGGCCACCATCGCCGCCGAAGGCGACGCACGGTTTGTGCAGATCGCCGCACGCCTGAAAGAATGGCAACCCGACGCCCTGGTGGTCGGTGTGCCTTACCACCCCGACGGTGCACCCCACGAGAACACCGCGCGCGCGCTGAAGTTCGCACGCCAGCTGCGCGGGCGCCACGGCCTGCCGGTGTTCGAGGTCGACGAGCGTTACAGCACCACCGAGGCGCACAGCCTGGGTGCCAAGGACGCCGACGCCGCATCGGCCTGCATCATCCTGGAACAGTTTTTGAGGAGCCTGCCTTGACGTCGCCGCCGCCCACTTCTTCTTCGCCTGCCACCCCGCCCGACGCCGAGGCGCTGTACGCCGCGCTGCTGCCGGCGGTGCGGCAACTGCTGGCGGATTCACCGCACCCGCTCGCGCTGGCCGGCATCACCTCGGGTGGCGCCTGGCTGGCCGAGCGCCTGCAGCGTGACCTGGGCCTGCCCGGCAACGCCGGCGTGATCTCCTCCAGCCTGCACCGAGACGACTTCGCCCAGCGCGGCCTGGCCGCCAGCGCGCAGACCGTGCTGCCGTTCGAGATCAACGGCGCCCACGTGCTGCTGGTGGACGACGTGCTCTACACCGGCCGCACACTGCGCGCCGTCATCAACGAACTGTTCGACTACGGCCGCCCGGCCAGCGTGCAGCTGGCGGTGCTGGTGGACCGTGGCGGGCGCGAACTGCCGATCGAAGCCAACCTGTGCGCCGCCCGGCTCGAGCTGCCCGCGGGCAGCTCGCTGGAACTCGCGCGCGACGACAGCGGGCGCCTGAGCTTCGTGCTGGAAACCAAGGAAGCCTGACCGTGCGACGCAACCCCCAGCTCAACAAGAACGGTGAACTGATTCACCTGCTGTCCACCGAAGGACTCTCGCGCGAGATCCTCACGCAGATCCTGGACACCGCCGCCAACTTCGTCAGCGTGAGCGACCGCGAGGTGAAGAAGGTGCCGCTGCTGCGTGGCAAGAGCGTGTTCAACCTGTTCTTCGAGAACAGCACGCGCACCCGCACCACCTTCGAGATCGCGGCCAAGCGCTTGAGCGCCGACGTGATCAACCTCGACATCGCGCGCAGCTCCACCGCCAAGGGCGAGTCGCTGCTCGACACCATCGCCAACCTGAGCGCGATGGCCGCGGACATCTTCGTCGTGCGCCATTCCGAGTCGGGTGCGCCCTACCTGATCTCGCAGCACGTGGCACCGCATGTGCACGTGGTCAACGCCGGCGACGGGCGCCATGCGCACCCGACGCAGGGCCTGCTCGACATGTACACCATCCGCCACTACAAGAAGGACTTCACCCAGCTGTCGGTGGCCATCGTCGGCGACGTGGTGCATTCGCGCGTGGCGCGCTCCGACATCCACGCACTCACCACGCTCGGCTGCCCCGACGTGCGCGTGGTCGGCCCGCGCACCCTGGTGCCGGGGGATCTCTCGCACATGGGCGTGCGCGTGTGTCACACGCTGGAAGAGGGCATCAAGGACTGCGACGTGGTGATCACGCTGCGGCTGCAGAACGAGCGCATGAGCGGCGCGCTGCTGCCGTCGAGCCAGGAGTACTACAAGAGCTTCGGCCTCACGCCTGAGCGCCTGCGCTGGGCCAAGCCCGACGCGATCGTGATGCACCCGGGCCCGATCAACCGCGGTGTGGAAATCGACTCGGCCGTGGTGGACGGGCCGCAGAGCGTGATCCTGCCGCAGGTGACCTACGGCATTGCGGTGCGCATGGCGGTGATGGGCATCGTGGCGGGGAACGAGGCTTGATCTTCTTGAGCACTCCTCGCCTTTGCTCCTTCTCTTTGGGAGGGGATGGGGAGAGGGCTCTTTTGCGTTTGCCGTGGTGTTTCTTCTTTCGTGGCGTG
>NZ_BCTJ01000002.1 GCF_001571225.1 Hydrogenophaga palleronii NBRC 102513 | reverse complement strand
CTCATGAGGCGGGACGGTCTGTCACGACGGACCGCTCCAAGGGGCCAGCATGCGCAGCCGGCGCTTTGGAAAGCAGGCTCTTCAGCGTGCCGACCACGCCCTTGCGAAACAGCATCACGACGACCACGAACACAAAGCCCTGGATGAGCAGCACCAGCTCGGCGAAGCCTGCCAGATAGTGTTCCATCGAGCCGATGATGATGGCGCCCACCAGGGGGCCCAGCAGCTGGCCCAACCCACCCACGATGGAGATGAGAAGGGCCTCGCCCGAGGTCGTCCAGCTCACGTCCACCAGCGTGGCCAGTTGGGTGGACAACACCTTCATGGCCCCAGCCAGGCCGGCCAGCCCCGCAGACAGCGTGAACGCCTGGAGCTTGAACAGGTTGGCTCGGTAGCCGAGCGAAATGGCGCGCGGCTCGTTGTCGCGGATCGCCTTGAGCACCTGTCCAAAGGGGGAGTTCACCATGCGCCATACAAGCCAGAACGCGAACACCGTGATGGCCAGAACCGCGAAATACAGGGTCAGGTTGCTGGTCGTGTCCACCACACCGAAAAGCATCGGCCGCGGCACGTTCTGCAGGCCGTTTTCGCCACCAGTGAAGGGCATGCGCAGCGCACAGAAATAGACCAGTTGCGCAAACGCCAGCGTGATCATCGAGAAGTAGATGCCCTGGCGCCGGATCGCCAGCAGCCCCGTCACGAAACCGATAGCCGCCGCGACGCCGACGCCGGCGAGGATGCCGGCCGCCCCGTCCCATCCCCACTCTTTGACGACAAACCCTGTCGCGTAGGCCGCCGAGCCATAGAACATGGCATGACCGAACGACAGAAGACCCACGTAACCCACCATCAGGTTCACCGACGCCGCCAACAGCGCCAGGCACAGTAGCTTCACGAGAAAGAGTGGGTAGAAGAAGAATGGCGCGGCAATGCCCAGAACCAGGGCGATCGCGAGCAAGGCATAGTTTCGCTGTGCGGCGTTCATGGCAGCTCTCAGTTGTTGCGGCCGAACAGGCCGTGGGGACGCAGCGCGAGCGTCAGGATCATCACGATGAAGATCACCACGCCGGCCAGGTCCGGGAGGAAGAGTTTGGTCAGGCCCTCGAGCAGGCCCAGCCCAAAACCGGCGACCACCGCTCCCGCGATGGACCCCATGCCACCGATCACCACCACGGCAAAGACAATGATGATGAGGCTGGAGCCCATGAGCGGGTTGACCTGGTAGATGGGCGCCGCCATCACGCCACTGAAACCGGCGAGGGCTACGCCGAATCCATAGGTCAGCATGAGCATACGGGGCACGTTGATGCCGAACGTGCGCACCAGCGCCGGGTTCTCATTGGCCGCGCGCAGGTAGGAGCCCAGCTTGGTCTTCTCGATGACGAACCAGGTGCCGGCGCAGATCACGATGGCCACGGCAATCACCCACAGGCGGTACCAGGGGAAAAAGGTGATCCCCAGGCTGACGCCGCCCGCCATCGGGTTCGGATACGGCTGGCCGCTCACGCCCAGCTTCAGGCGCACCGCGCCCTCCAGCAGCAGCGCAATGCCGAAGGTCAGCAGCAGCGGGTACACGTGGTCGAGCTTGTAGAGATGCCGCAGCAGCACCCGTTCCATCAGAACGCCGGTCAGGCCGACGGTCAGCGGCGCGATCAGCAGCGCCCATGCGTAGCCTAGGCCGAAGTACTCCAGAATGACCCAGGCCACAAAAGCGCCGAGCATGAACTGCGCGCCATGGGCGAAGTTCACGATCCGGAGCATCCCGAAGATGATGGCCAGCCCCAGGCTCATGATCGCGTAAAAAGCGCCGTTGATGAGGCCGAGGACGGCCTGGCCAGCGACCAGGCCCACCGGCATGCCAAATACAGTTTCCATCAGTATTCCTTCAACCCGTCACAGCCCGAGAGCGGCTTCAATATGCGGCAGGCGGCCGGCAATTTCGGCGCGCGTGAACTGGTCGATCACGGCACCGCTTTCGATCACGTAGAAGCGGTCGGCGAGCTGCGATGCGAAGCGGAAGTTCTGCTCCACCATCAGCACGGTGAACCCGCGGTCGCGCAGCATGGACACGGTCTGTCCGATCTTCTGCACGATGATCGGCGCCAGGCCTTCCGTGCACTCGTCCAGCAGCAGCAGCTTGGCGCCTGTGCGCAGGATCCGGCCGATGGCGAGCATCTGCTGTTCGCCGCCGGACAGCCGCGTGCCCGGGCTGCTGCGGCGGGTCTTGAGGTTGGGAAAGATCTCGTAGATCTCGTCCACCGAGAGCCCGCCCGGCGACAGCACCGGTGGCAGCAAGAGGTTTTCCTCGGTCGTCAGGCTCGCGAAGATACCGCGCTCCTCGGGGCAGTACGCCACACCCAGGCGCGCGATGGCCTCCGGCGGCAGGCCTTCGGTGGCATGGCCGTTGACCTCGATCGCCCCGGTCCGCCGGCCCAGCAGGCCCATGACGGCGCGCAAGGTGGTGGTCTTGCCCGCGCCGTTGCGTCCCAGCAGGCAGACGATCTCGCCCTCGCGCACCTCGATCGAGATGTCCTGCAGCGCGATCGTCTCGTCGTAATGCGCGGTGAGTTTGCCGACCTTCAGGCAGGTTCGAGCCGTTTCAGTGACCACCATCGCCTCCCATGTATGCGACCTGTACGCGCGGGTCTGTCGCCACCTGTTCGTAGCTGCCCTCCGCGAGCACCGACCCCGACTGCAGCACCGTAACGTGGTCGCACAGGTGGGCAATCACCTTCATGTTGTGTTCCACCATGAGCACGGTGCGACCCTTCGCCGCTTCCTTGATGAGCTGCATGGCGGGCTCAATGTCCTCATGGCCGAGGCCGGCCATTGGCTCGTCCAGCAGGATCAGTTCAGGCTCCAAGGCCACCGTGGTCACCAGCTCCAGCGCGCGCTTTCGCCCATACGACAGCTCGCCCGCCAGCGTGTGCTCCCAGGGCGAAAGTCCCACCGAGGCCACCAGATCGCGCGCCTTGCGCTCCAAATCCTGCAACACGCGTTCGCTGCGCCAGAACGTATGACTCCAGCGGGTCTTGCGCTGCAGGGCAACGCGCACGTTCTCCAGCACGGTCATGTGGCCGAACACGGCAGAGATCTGGAACGAACGCACCAGCCCCCGGCGCGCGACCGTCGCCGGGTCGCTCCGTTCAATGCGCCGGCCATTGAAGGTGATCGTGCCGGCGCTGGCCGGGAGAAAGGTGGTCAGCAGGTTGAAGCAGGTGGTCTTCCCGGCGCCGTTGGGCCCGATCAGGGCATGGATGGAATGTCTGCGCACGCGCAGGTCCACGTCCTTGACGGCGTAGAAGCCACGGAACTGCTTGGTGAGTCCCGTCGCCTCAAGGATGTAGTCAGCGCTCATGGATGCACGCCTGGTTGCAGGCGCCAAAGCGGGTGGCAGCGTTCATCGGCCCCTCGTTTCAAGTGTTAGCGGACACGCAGGCACCCTGCGCCGCGATGGATCAGATGTAAGTTTTGGAAGACGTGTGGCGCACACATCGCAGCGAAAGACCTGCTGTGCGCGCGGGTAGGCGCTGAATCACGCAGCCGGGGGCTCGGTGGCAGGCACCCCGTCTAACCCGACCCGTTGCAGATGCAGGAGCCATTCTTGAAATACCACGGCATGTCTCCTAAATTTTGTTCTTGCTAGACAGATGCTAATCACGCACGCCCTCGCGCAGCGCGATCAATTGGAAATGCTCAGTTGAAAAAGCGAGATGGGTTCATGTACCCGCATCGACCGAGATGGGCGACTACTTTTTCATAGAAATCATCTGCTGGCCCAGCGCCGCCCACGCGGCCGGTGCACCGGCCTGCGCCTCGGCGGTGGCCAGGGGTAGCGCGGTATCCCACCGCGCACCGATGTAGCGGCGCGAGGTCACGGTGTTCGCCGCATCGGACACCAGCCACAGCAGTGGCGCCACCATCACCTCCGGCTGCAGCATCGTCGCCCGGTCGTAGGGCACGGTGTCGTTCACCAGGGCGGTGTTCGTCAGGCCACCGGGCACGATGATGTTGGCCGTCACGCCGGTCCCTGCCAGGTCGGCGGCCATCACCGTGGTGAAGGCCTCGGTCGCGGCCTTCGTCGCGCCGTAGGGAGTCTGTCCCGCGCGGAGCATCGAATCCAGGCTCGTCGTGATGCCCACGATGCGACCCCAGCCGCGCTCAACCATGCCCGGAGCCACCGCACGCGCCAGCAGAAACCCCGCCGTCGCGTTTACCGCGAAGAAGCAGTTCCATTGCGTGGGGGTCACCTCCCAGAACTTGATCGGGTTGGTCCAGTGGTCCGGTCGGATGGAGGGCTGGCCGATGCCGGCGTTGTTGACCAGCACATCGACGTGGCCGAAGCGCGCTTGCACGGCGGTCAGCGCGTCAGCACAGCCCGCCTCTTGCGAGAGGTCTGCCCGCACGGTGAGGAAATCGTCGCCACGCGCGGCTTCCTTCTTCGCCAGCTCATCGAGCGAAACGGCGTCATGGTCCACGCAGGCCACCCGATGACCGCTCTCTAGAAGGCCTTTCACCATCGCACGCCCCAGGCCCCGCGAGCCACCCGTCACCATGCACACGCGTTTCGTCATTTTTGATGTCCCTTGTCGTCCATGCGGTAGATGCGCGCCGCCGTGCCCTTGAAGAGCTGCGCTCGGTCAGCGGCCGGCAGCGCGTGCGTGAGGCGTTTGAACGCATTCCACACCTCGCTGTACCCGTAGGCCTGCTTGTCCACCGGAAAATTGCTTTCGAACATGCACCGGCTCGCGCCAAAGAGCTCGATACAGGTGTCCACCACCGGCTTCCAGGTGGTGGCCAGCGTCTGCGAATCGGGGGGGACGCCGCGCAGGTGCAGGCCGTTGCCGAACACCGGCATACCCATGCCACCCAGCTTCACGTGCACGTTCAGGTGCTGCGCAAGCGCCTCCATGCCGGCGCGCCACGAGGAGAACACCTCATCCCGCTTTCCCTGGTACGGCCCCACGCCGAGTGGCCCACCCACGTGGTTCACCACAATTCGCAGGTCCGGCAACGCCCGGGCGAGCACAGCCACGTCCTCGAGCTGCGGATGGAACAGCCAGACGTCCAGGCTCAGGTTGCGCCGCACAAGCTGTGCCGCACCGAGCTGGAAGCCCGGATCGCGCAACAGGTGTTCGGGCATGCGGTGGCGCAGGTACGAGCCGATTTCGCCGCTGTCGAACGGCGTCTGGTGGCGCACGCCACGAAAGCGCCCGCCCGCGGCCTCGACGGCCGCATCGAGAACGTCGCCGGCCGCATCGCCGAGCCGAAGATCGACCTGGCCGACGATCACGGCCGCCATGCGGCATGTGCCATACAGCCCACTGTCGGCCATGGCGGCCATACCGCGCGCGAACTCGACCTCGCCGAGCGATCTCAGGTGCTCCGGCCCGTTGGCACGGTACATGGCCGCCGCCTCGATGAACACCGTCGCCTCGATGTTGTGACCACAGTTCATCACATCGTCCCGCATGTCGTCGAAGAGGTAGCGGCTCCCAAAGTCCTGCAGGTCCCAGAAATGGGTGTGCGAATCGATGATCGGCAGCTCGGGTTCGAGTGCCGGCTCCGGCGCGCAGCCCGCGAGCCAGGCGTTCACAGTCTTCGTGTCCTTCACCAGGTTGCCGCGGTAACCGGTGTCCGGATGGTCTTTGCTGGGCGCGATGCTCATGCGGGTTCTTTCGCGGGGAGGGGACGCACATTGTCCAAGCCATCCGCTTCGATGGCGCTGGTGGTGGTTCGGAACATCAGGCGGGGATCGCCCCCCCTGCCACGCGGTGCCCCGGTGCAGCGTGGCGCATTTGTCCAAAAGCACCAGGTCGCCTGGCGCCCACGCATGGCGCCAGACGTTGCGCTCGCTCTTCGCAGTGGCGAAGAGGGCGTCCAGCAGGTCTTGCGAAGCGCCGGCTTGGCGGCGGGGGCCAAGAACACGCTCCAGCTATGGGCCTTGAACCCCACACCTGCCTTCATCTCGCTATTCGGCGGCACGTCCGGCAGCAGGCTGGAGCGGCTGAGCGCGGGCAGGACCAGTACGTTGAGCTTACTGGACTTGACATACGACGCTGCCAGGGACGTAGAGATGAGACCAATTGCCACGTGTCCGCACAGCATGTCGGTCACGGCCGGGACCTCACCCTTGTAGGGCACAGCGACGATGTTCATACCGGCCAAGGCCTTAAGAGACGCCATCTGCAAGTGGATGAACGTGCCCAGGCCGCGGGAGACGGTGTAGCTCAGCTTGCCCGGATTGGCCTTGGTATGCGCCAGCATCTGTTCGAAGGTGGTGATATTGAGACCCGGGCGGATGACCAGAACCATCTCGATCAAGCAGGCACTGCCGACAAATGAGAAGTCCCTGAACACGTCGTAAGGTACGTCATCGCGCACGGCCTGGGCAATGGCCAGCGGACCGATGTTGCCCACGACCATGGTGTAACCATCGGGCCTCGACGGTGCGCGTGGAAACTGCTGGGCGAATGCGCGAAAAGAGGCCTCCACGCCCGTCGGAAACGCGGCCTTCAGGTACCGGCAGCGCGCGGTAGAAGGGGAGCTTTTCATGTGTCCTGTCTCCATTCGTTGTAAGAGTTTTTGGCATACTGCACGCAGACATACTTGGAAAAATCGCCATGCAATGTGCACGAAAAATTCTAAGAACTGCCTTCCCCTGAAGGAAGGCCCATGGGGCGAACAGCAGCTTTGCAGGAACCGATAGGGGGGGTATCGGGGTGACCAGGTGCTCACGCACGCGGGACGCTTCAGCAATGGAGAGATCCTCTCGCCAGCAGGCCTGCAGGACAACACGCTTAGCGCGCCAGGAAACCACCGTCCGCCGGGTAGTAGCCTCCCGTGCAGAAACTAGCGCGCTCGCTGCAGAGCCACAGCACGAGTTCGGCGATCTCCCCCGCTCCGCCCAGCCGCCCCATCGGATGCTGCGCGACCATGCGCGCACGCGCCTCCGCCGAGGCGGCGGAGAGGATCGGCGTATCGATGTAGCCGGGGCCGACGGCGTTGACGCGCACACCCTGCTGCGCGTAGTCGAGCGCGGCCGCCCGGGTGAGGCCCACGATGCCATGCTTGGACGCCACGTACGGCGACAGCGAGAGATTGCCGACCTGGCCCAGCACCGAGGCTACGTTGACGATGGCGCCGCCGCCTGCCGCCAGCAGGGCTGGGATCTGCGTGCGCAGGCCATGGAACGTGCCGGAGAGGTTCACGTCGATCACGCGCTGCCAGTCGCGGGCCGAAATCTGCGCCAGCGGCACCGCGGCCTCTGGGCTGCCCCGCGCAATGCCGGCGTTGTTGCAGGCAACGTGCAAGGCACCAAAGCGTTGCACCGCCGATGCCACGGCCGCCTCGTGGTCGGCGGGGTCGGACACGTCCATGCGGACGAACAGCGCGCCCGGCGAGGAGCCACCCCCGTCCGCGCCCGCATGGATCCGTGCCACGGTTTCCTCGCCGCCTGTTGCGTCCACGTCGGCCACCACCACACATGCGCCTTCGCGCGCAAACGCCAACGCCACCTCGCGCCCGATGCCCGAACCCGCGCCCGTGACGAGCGCTACCTTGTCTTTCAGCAGCATGTTTTCTCCTGGTCAAAGTTTTTCAAAAAAAGGCCCGGGCTCCCCGCGAGCCCCGGGGGCGGGCACACAAGAACCTGCGAGCGCATGCATCCCGTCTTCAGCGCGCTGCAGCGGAGCGGATGATGGTGTCTTGCGACGGCAGGCCCGCCGTGGTTTCGCCGCGCAGGTACTGGTGCGGCACCGTCACCTTCGCGCCCAGCGCCTCGGCCGCATGCCAGGCCCAGCGCGGATCGTTGAGCATGCCGCGCCCGAGCCCGACCAGGTCGGCATCACCCCGCTCGACGATGGCCTGCGCATGCACCGGGTCGCGTATCAGGCCGACACACATCGTCGCCACATCCACCTCGCGCTTCACCTGGGCTGCATACGGCACCTGGTAACCGGGGCCGAGCGGGATCTCCGCGCGCGCGCTGCCACCGGACGACAGATCCATGTAATCCACACCCCGCGCCTTGAGCTGGTGCGCGAAGGCCACGGCGTCTTCACCTGTGAGGCCGCCGTCCAGCCAGTCGGTGCCGTTGAAGCGAACGCCCATCGGTTTGTGGGCGGGCCAGGCGGCACGCACCGCTTCGATCACTTCCAGCGGGAAACGCATGCGCCCCTCCCGGTTGCCGCCGTACGCATCGGTGCGGGCATTGCCCAATGGCGAGAGGAAGGCGCTGAGCAGATAACCGTGCGCGGCGTGGATTTCGAGCAGGTCCAGGTCGAGCCGATCGGCCCGTTGCGTGGCCTGCACAAAGGCCTGCGTGACGCGGTCCATGCCGGCGCGATCGAGCGCGCGGGGCTCCTCCCAGCCCGGGCCGAAGGCCGCATCGGTGGGACCGAAGGTTTTCCAGCCGCCTTCGCTCAGGGGCAGGTTGCCGCGCCCTGCGCCCGGTCGGCGCACCGAGGCCTTGCGGCCCGCATGGCCGAGCTGGATGCCGATGGGCATGCTGGCAAACGGTCGCACGACCTGCAGCACACGGGCGAGCGCCGCCTCGTTCTCGTCCGACCACAGGCCCAGGCATTCGGCGGTGATGCGTCCTTCGGGTTCGACGCCCGTGGCCTCGATCACCAGCAGCCCCGCACCCGACACCGCGTATTGACCAAGATGGAGAAGGTGCCAGTCGGTGGCATTGCCGTTCACCGCGCTGTACTGGCACATGGGCGAGACCACGATGCGGTTGGGTAGCGTGAGATCGCGCAACTGAAAAGGCTGGAACAGAGCACTCGTCATCGTGACTTTCGACAAAAGATCGGGTCGCGGCATTGTCCGTTCGGCCACGCGCGCGCGCCAGCAAATGCACCCGCAAGCGATACAAAGTACCTTTGCGCCACGTGCAATGCCGCGCCGCGCAGCGGCACAGTATGCTGGCCGCACAGGAGACATTGCCGTGACCCCATCAACCACCGCGCACCACGCCGCACCCCTGCGCATCCTCTGGCAAAGCAGTACCCCCATCACCCGATACCCGGCCTACAACGAGGCCATCGTCGCGCACGCGGCCCGCGTCCTCGGACCCCAGGTCGAGGTGGTGGTGCGCGGCACCTTGCGGCCGACCTTCGGCAGCTACACCCGCGCCGCGTTCTTCCTCAAGAGCAGCGACATGATGGACTCCATCGTGGCGGCGGCCGACGAGGGCTTCGACGGCGTGGGCATCGGCTGCTTCCTCGACCCGATCCTGCACGAGCTGCGCGAGATCCTGGACATCCCCGTCATGGGTCTGGCCGAGACGGGCATTCACATGGCCTGCATGCTCGGACAGCGCTTCGCCATTCTTTCGCACTCCGAGGCGCTCAACGTCAAGGTCTACGACAGCCTGGTCGAGCGCTACGGGCTTCGCGCGCGCATGAGCGGCATGCACGCGGTCGACCTGTCGATGGACACCCTGGAAAAGGCCATCACCGGCGACCCCGCGCCCGCCATCACCCTGCTCAACGAGGCCGGCGCGAAGCTGGTTGCCGAGGGCGCGGAGGTCATCGTGCCGGGCTGCGGCCTGCTCAATCTGCTCTGCGTGCAGCAAGGCTTGAACCAGATCGCCGGGGCCACCGTGCTGGACGTGACCGGCGCGCTGCTCAAGATGACCGAGACTATGGTCACGCTGCGGCGCGTGTCGGGCACCGGCGTGAGCCGCACCGGCTACTACGCGCGTCCGTCCGAGGCAGATGTTCGCAAGACACTGGCCTCTTTCGGCCGCGGCCGGGTCGACGGCAGCGACGCCGTTTCCGCCACCGGAAAGGCGGCGCCATGAGCATCAAGGGGAAAGCCTTCATCGCAGGCGCTTTCGAACACCCCACCCGCCACGCCCCGGACAAGTCCGTCGCGCAGTTGCACGCCGAATGCGCGCGCGGCGCGCTGGCCGATGCCGGGCTCTCCAAAGACGACGTCGACGGCTACTTCTGCGCTGGCGACGCACCGGGCCTGGGCGCCTCGTCGATGGCCGACTACATGAACCTCCGGTTGCGCCACATCGACAGCACCGACACCGGTGGCAGCTCCTACCTGATTCATGTGGCGCACGCCGCGCAGGCGATTGCCGCGGGCAAGTGCAATGTCGCGCTCATCACGCTGGCGGGCCGCCCGCGCAGCGAGGGCATGGCGACCGGCACCGCACCGCGCCCGGGCAACCCGAACCAGCCCGACCTGGAGTGGGAACTGCCGTATGCGCACGCTACGGTGAACATGTATGCCATGGCCGCGATGCGCCACATGCACGCCTTCGGTACTACCAGCGAGCAGCTGGCCTGGATCAAGGTGGCCGCCTCACACCACGCGCAACACAACCCGCATGCCATGCTGCGCGATGTGCTCACGGTGGAACAGGTGATGCAGTCGCCGATGGTGGCCGACCCGCTCCACCGAATGGACTGCTGCGTGATCAGCGACGGCGGCGGCGCTCTGCTGGTGGTGCGACCCGAGATCGCGAAGAGCCTGAAGCGCCCACTGGTGCGCGTGCTCGGCGCGGGCGAGGCGATCAAGGGCCAGTTCGGCGGCGAGGTGGACCTCACCTATACCGGCGCGGCCTGGTCTGGCCCGGCCGCTTTCGCCGAAGCGGGCGTGACACCCGCCGACATCCAGTACGCCTCGATCTACGACAGCTTCACCATCACGGTGCTGATGCAACTGGAAGACCTGGGCTTCTGCAAGAAGGGCGAAGGCGGCCGCTTCGTGGCTGACGGCAACCTGATTTCGGGCAGCGGCAGGTTGCCGTTCAACACCGATGGCGGCGGCCTGTGCAACAACCACCCCGCCAACCGCGGCGGCATCACCAAGGTGATCGAGGCCGTGCGGCAGTTGCGCGGCGAGGCCCACCCCGCCGTGCAGGTTCCGGGCTGCACGCTCGCGCTCGCGCAGGGCACGGGTGGCTCACTCGGCACGCGCCATGGCAGCGCCACCCTCATCATGGAAAGGGTCTGACATGGCCGGCCAACACCGCACTCAGGCACCCTCGCGCCCGATCGCATCGATCACCCGGCAACCGGAGTCTGCACCGTTCCAGGACGCAGCCGCCGAAGGCCGCTTCGTCGTGCCCCGCTGCGGCGCCTGTGGCCGCCTCCACTGGTACCCGCGCGCGCTCTGCCCGTTCTGCTTCAGCAACGACATCACCTGGCAAGACGCCTCCGGCCGTGGCACGGTGTACAGCTACACCGTCATGCGCCGTGCCAAGCCGGCCTATGCCATCGCGTACGTGCAACTGGAGGAGGGGCCGATCATGATGAGCAACATCGTGGGCTGCGACCTCGACGCGGTGCGCATCGGCATGGCGGTGAAGCTGGTGTTCGAGCCCGCCGGGAACGGCCCGCTGGTGCCGATGTTCACGCCGGCGTAAGGCGCTCGCGCGGAAGCCCCGCGCAAATCTTTAAGGTGCGGCGTTCAAACGACGGCGCGGTCAAACACGCGCCCGCCTACCATCCGGCACCGCCTGAAACGGGTGCCGCCCTTCCTGCCGCCGGGGCAGAAAAGGAGCGCCGAAGACGCACGGGCGGTGTCAACTCACCGTGCCGGCCTGGCGCTGGAAATGCTCGACGTGGCCGAAGTACGCGCGCACCGCAGCGGCCGCGCCTTCGGCGTCACGTGCGCGCATGCACGACAGCATCTGGCGGCGCAGCGGCGTCAGCTCGGGCTGGTGCATGGCGGCGTACGGCATCGCGTTGGCCTGGGCCATCACGCTGTGGTGCATCAGCGTGGCCAGGGTCTGCGCCACCAGGGCCAGCACGTCGTTGTGGGCGGCCTTGGTGATGAGCGAGAAGTACTCCAGTGCGGCCAGCGCGCGGGCCGCCATGTCGCCGCGTTCGGTCTGGGCGTCCATGTCCGCAAGGTGCTTCTCCATCGCCTCGAAGTCTATCGCCTCGCCGCGCTCGCAGGCCAGGCGCAACAGCAGCTCGTACACGCCGGCCCGCGCCTCGATGAGAGACTTCACCGACACCCGGCCCTGCGCCGCGAGCTCGCGCAGCGACTGGGCCAGCATCATGTAGGCGCCCTTGTAGAACACCAGCGGATCCTGCTCGCGACCGTGTTCGAAACGCTCGACCTTCCCGATGAAGATGACGTGGTCGCCGGCGGCATGCTGGGCAAATGTCGTGCAGTGGAAGCGCGCCACGCAGTCGTCGATCAGGGGCACGCCACCAAAACCGTCGCTGTGGCCAACGCCCTCGAACTTGTCGACGATGGATCCGCTGGCGAACCGCGCCGACAGCTTGCTCTGGTCTTCGGCCAGCACGTTGATGGCAAAGCCGTTAGCACCCTGGAACGCGTCCATGGACTTGCTCGCATTGCGCAGGCTCCACAGCACCAGCGGGGGGTCCAGCGACACCGAGCTGAACGAGTTACAGGTCAGCCCCACCGGTTTGCCGTCGGGGCCGCGCGTGGTGATGATGGCCACGCCGGTGGGAAAGGTGCCGAGCGCGCGGCGGAATTCGCCCGCATCGAACGGGGGGGTGTCGGTCTGCAGGGCTTGCAGGGTAGTGGTCATGGGGGTCTCCTTCCGGCGCCTCTGGGCGCGTGATGCCAGTTTTCTCAGGCGGCCTTGGGAGCCCGCCGGAACATCTGCACGATGTTGCCGTCCGGGTCGCGCATCGACAGCACGGCGCCGTGGCTGCCCATGTCGCGGATGCCGGTCACCTCACCGCCCGCCGCGGCCACGGACGCTTCGACACCGTCGAAGTTTTCCACTTCGAAGACGAGCACTGCACCCGATTCGGCGGGCTTCGCTTCGTCGAGGCAGGCGATCGAGAAACCGGTGCTGCCGGCCTCGCCGGCTTGGTATTGCACCCAGCGCTCACCGTCGCGGAACTTGAGCGGCAGGCCCAGCACCGCGTCGTAGAACGCAGACTGCGCGGCCACGTCGCGCGCGACCAGGTAGACGTTTTGCAGTTTCTTCACTTGTGTGTTCATGACAACTCCTCGTCGCGTGCCAGGCGCGCGCGTCCGTGGGACAGCACGACGA
The DNA here is from genome assembly GCF_001571225.1 of Hydrogenophaga palleronii NBRC 102513. GTDB lineage: Bacteria > Pseudomonadota > Gammaproteobacteria > Burkholderiales > Burkholderiaceae_C > Hydrogenophaga > Hydrogenophaga palleronii. Next base: position 237,461 of record NZ_BCTJ01000002.1, on the reverse strand, counting down.
CCTGGCGTTCCTTGCACAGCGCACGGAAGACGACCTCGCCGCCCTCCTGCCACATCTGCACCTGCAGCGTCTCACCGGGCACCATGGGCGCCGCGAACCGCGCACCGATGGATGCAATGCCCGCGGGCGGGAACCGCTCCTCCAGCATGCGCGCGGCCATGCCGAACGACAGCAGCCCGTGCGTGATGGGCCGTTCGAAGCCGGCGTTGCGCGCCACCGCCGGGTCGGCGTGCAGCGGGTTGTAGTCGCCGTTGAGGCGGTAGAGCAGCGCTGCCTGCGGCCGGGTCGGCAGCTCGGCCGTTGCGTCCGGGGCGCGGTCCGGTACGGCAGGCGGCGCCGGGGTTGCCGGCTTTGTAGGCGGCGGTTCTGCCTTGTCAAATCCGCCATCGCGGCGGCAGAAGGTCGAGCCGGCGATGGTCGCCAGCAGGTCGCCCGTGGCCACGTCGTGCAGCTGGCGCTCGGTCTGGATCACCGCGCCCTTGCCTTCGCCCTTGTCGAGCACGGCCACCACGCGGGCACGCGAGCGAACGGCACCCTCCACCAGAAGACGCCGGTGTAGCGTGAGCCGCTGCTCGCCATGCACGACGCCACTGCGGTTGACCCCGGTGGCGGGGTTGGCCGTCCACGGGCCGGGGTGCGCCAGCACCAGGGCCATCGTGGGAAAGGGGCGCAAGCCGTTCTCCAGCACGTGGCGCAACTGGCCCGCGTCCATCGGGTCGTCGCCGAAGCCCAGGCTGAGCGCATAGAGCTGCGTGTCGCGCACGGTGTAGCGCTGCACGATCTCCTCGAAAGGCCAGTTCAGCAAGGTGTCGCGGTCGATCATGCGTGCGGCCTGTTCACTGCGCCTGCCAGGGAAACACGTCGCGTGTGCGCTCCAGCGGCACGAAGGATTTCTTCCAGCCTTCGCCGACTTGCTCGCGCAGCCGGTCCATGGTCCATCCCTCGCTGTTCTGCAGGATGCGCATGGGACGCGGCTGGCTGTAGAGGTACAGCTCGTTGCCGCGCACGCCGATGATCTGCCCCGAGATGTCCTTCGCGTCGTCGCCGAGCAGGTACACGGCCACTGGCGCGATCTGCTCGGGGCGCGTGCGGGCGCGGCGCATTTCCAGGTTGGCGGCCTGCTGCTCTGGCGTGGCACCGGGCACCGACTCGATCATGCGGCTGAAGGCGCTGGGGGCGATGCAGTTGGAGCGCACGTTGAAGCGCGCCATCTCCAGTGACAGCGAACGCGACAGGCCGACGATGCCCATCTTGGCCGACGCGTAGTTGGCCTGGCCGATGCTGCCGATCAGGCCCGAGGTGGAGCTCATGTGCACGAAGGCGCCGCTCTCCTGCTTGCGGAAGATTTCGGCGGCGGCGCGGCTCACGTAGAAGCTGCCCATCAGATGCACCTTGATGACGGCCTCATAGTCCTCTGGCGACATCTGGTGGAAGATCTTGTCGCGCAGGATTCCCGCGTTGTTGACGACGTAGTCCAGCCGCCCGAAGGTGTCCGTGGCCAGCGCGATGATGCTGCGCGCCGACTCCCATTCGGCCACGCTGGCCGTGCTGGCCACCGCCTTGCCTCCCATGGCCTCGATCTCACGCACCAGCTCCATCGCGGGGCCGCTGTCCTCGCCCTTGCCGTCCAGCGACACCCCCACGTCGTTGATCACCACGCTCACGCCCTGCTTGACCAGCTGCAGCGCGATCTCGCGGCCGATGCCGCGGCCCGAGCCGGTGACCACCGCCACCTTGCCATTCATGCCGTTGGCCGTGCCGACGTCCTGGTGTTGTTCTGCCATCGCTGTATCTCCGTTGTATGTCAATGAAAGGAAAGCTTGTTTCTGGGCGCTGGTGCGGACCGGGTGATGCGCCTCAGCCTGTCTGGCGGTACCGGCGCACCAGCCCGGTGAACAGCCAGCGCCCCTCGGCGTCGGCAGTCCCATGCGGTCGGTTCTCGCACTCGAAGGTGGCCACGGCTCGCTCCAGCAGCGGTGCACCGCCGAGGCCAAACTCGAAGGCCAGCGGGGCGAACTTGTCGGTGCGCGGTCCGGTGAAGCGGCGCGCGACGTCGGCGCCCACCTCGTCCTGCTCCAAGATGAAATTGAGCGCCACGTGGGTGGCGTGTGTGAACACCTGGAGCCCCGGCTCCCCGCCGGGCAATGTCCAACCGAGCGCGGGAGCACCCGTTTCGGACAGTGCGGGCGGCTGCGCACAGCGGGCACCGACCAGGCTGCCGTCCGCGCCTTGCGCGGTGACGATGGCCACGCACTCGCCGGTGCGCCTGAGCGCGAGCGCCAGGCCGGCGGTGCCCCCATCGTGGGCAACCCAGCGGCTCGTCATGCCGGGCTCCTCGGTCGGTGTGGCGGGTCGGCCGAGCGAATTCATGCGCGGGCATCCTGTCCGGCCAAGGCCCAGGTCGGTGGCCGCTTCGCGCGGAATGCGGCCATGCCCTCGGTGGCTTCGGCGGCCTGCATCGACACCACGGCGGTCTGCGAAGCCCGGGCAATGGCTGCGTCGAACTGCTGTCCCGCAGCCAGCTCCAGCAAGGCTTTGGTCTGCCCCAGCGCCTGTGGGCTGCCCTTGATGAAAGCGGCCGCCAGCGTGTCCACCGCCGCGTCCAGGTCCTGCGCCGCGCACACCTGCTGCACCAGGCCCAACGCCTGGGCCTCGGCCGCGCCCACGGCGCGCCCGGTCAGACACAGGCTCAGCGCCGCGCGCCGGCCGATGGCCAGCGTGAGCGAGACCGCGGTGAACGAGGGCGCGATGCCGGCGCGCGCTTCGGGAATCGAGAACGACGCGTCCTCCGTTGCCAGCGCCATGTCACACCAGGTGGCCAACGCCACGCCCAGTCCGACCGCCTTGCCTTCGATGACGGCCACGGTCGGCACGGCGCAGTGGCGCACCGCGCGCGCCAGCCGCTGGGCGGGTGCAATGCGGCGCGCGAGCGCCGCGCCGTCTTCGCCTTCGTCGGCATCCAGCTCACCCAGGTCGCGGCCAGAGCAGAAGGTGGCGTGGTGGCCGCGCACGAACACGGCGCGTGCGCCCTGCTCCCCCGCGCCCTCCATCACAGCGGCCAGCGTGGCGAGCATGGTGTCGTTGAGCGCATTGCGCCGGCCGGGGTTGTCGATCCAGCAGGTCACGATGCCGCGGGCATCCCGCTGGACGTCGAGCATGCTCACACCACGCCCCCAGCGCGCAGCCGGTCGATGTCGGCCTGCGCGAAGCCGGCTTCGCTCAGCACCTCCTGCGAGTGTTCGCCCAGGCGCGGCGGGTGGCGGCTCGAGGTGTTCGCCCCCTCGCCCACCTTGAAAGCCGAGCCCAGCAACCTCGTGCTATGGCCATCGCGGTGGGGCACCTGCACGACCATGTGATTGGCCAGGGACTGCTCGTGCATCAGCGCCTGGTCGATGGTGTGCAGCGGCGCGATCGGCACGCCATGCGCTTCGAGCCGGGCGGACCAATGGGCAACGGTGTTGCTGCCGAAGATGCCGATGAACGCGTTCACCACCTCCTCGCGCCGCGACAGGCGCCCAGCGTTGGTCGCGAGCCCCGCGTCGTTCTCAAGGTCCGGGCGGCCCACGGCGCGACACAGCTTCTTCCAGGTGCCGTCGTTCAGCGCACCGGTGAGCACCTCGCCGTCGGTGCAGCGGAACGCCTGGTACGGCACCAGGTGCCACAGGCCAGAACCCTCGCGGCGCGGCATGGCATCGGCTTCCAGCCAGCCGACACCGTGGTACCCCAACAGCGAGACGGCGGTTTCCAGCAGGGACACGCGCACCGTGTTGCCGGCCTGCGTTTTCTCGCGCCCCATCAGCGCGGTCAACACGCCGCAATAGGCGAGGATGCCCGTCGTCATGTCCACGAACGACACGCCCGAGCGCACCGGACCGCCGTCGCGGTCGCCGGTGATCGACATGATCCCGGAGAAGGCCTGCAGCAGTGCGTCGTATCCCGGCCGGTCGGCAAGATCGCCCTGTGCGCCGAAAGCCGAAATCGTGCTGACAACCAGGCGCGGGTGCCGCTGGCGCAATGCCGTCTCGTCGATGCCCAGGCCCCTGGCGGTGCCCGGCAGGAAGCTGTGCAACAGCACATCGGCCTGCTGCAGCAGCTTGTCTAGCACGTCACGGCCTTCCTGCAGCTTGAGGTTGAGCGTGATGCCGCGCTTGCCGCGGTTCACGCTCATGAAGTTGCAGCTGTCGCCCGCCGCCGTCATGGGTGCCCACTGTCGGTTCTCGTCGCCGGTCGGCGCTTCGACCTTGATCACGTCGGCACCCATGTCTGCCAGCATCTGGCCACACAACGGCCCCGCGAGGACGCGGCTGAGGTCGATGACGCGGATGCCTTCGAGCGGGCGCGAGCCCACGGCGGTGTCTTTCGACACACTGTCCACGGCGGCGCTCACGCGGTTTCCGTGGCGGCAGGTAACGCGCTCACATGCGGCTTGTCGTTGGCGATCTCCTGCTGAACCGCGGGGATGATCACTTTGTTCCACAGCTCCAGCTGCTTGAGCATGAGCTGGTGGTCGAAGTCGCCGACCTGCGTCTGCAGCGCCACGTGCACCGGGCGCACCGCGCGGATGTCCGCGACCAGGCGCTCGATCACCGTGTCCACCGAACCGACGGGCATGTTCTTCATGAGCTTGTCCCACGGCAGCTCTTCGTCGTAGGGTTTCTCGGTCACGATGTAATCGTCTTCTACGGATTCGGTGCGCTGCTTCAGGCTCACCGCAATGCGCTGCTGGTAACGCGCGCAGTCCACGTAGTGTTCGACCTCGGCCTTGTTGTCGCTCGCATAGGCAAAGCGCAGCAGGCCGACCTTGGCCTTGGCCGGGTCCTTGCCTTCAGCCACCGCCAGCTCGTCGATCACGCCACGAAATCCCCCCAACCGCTTGGTGCCACCCAGGCCGCCCGAGATGAACACGTGGTGGTCGTTGCGCAGCGCGCGGCGCATCAGCATCGGATCACCGCTGGCGATCCAGATCGGCGGCATCGGCGTTTGCACCGGACGCACGCTGATGGCGGTGGTCGGTTGTTGATAGTGCTTGCCTTCGTAGCTGAACTTCTTCTGCGTGAGCGCCAGATCGATCATGTCCAGCATTTCCAGCGTCTTTTCTTTGGCGTTCTCCAGCGTGATGCCGAAGCGCTCGAACTCGAACTGCTGGTAGCCGCCACCCACACCCACGTTCAGGCGACCACCAGAGAGCTGGTCGGCCATGGCGATCTCGGCGATCAGGCGCGCTGGCGTGTACAGCGGCGCGATGACCACGGCCGATCCGACGCGGATCTGCTTGGTCACACCCGCGCAGTACGTCGCCATCATCAGCGGCGAAGGACACAGCCCATAGTTGGAAAAATGGTGTTCTGCATACCAGGCCGCGGCGAAGCCATTGCGGTCCGCCACCTGCGTCTGCTCAATGGCCTCTTGTATGATTTGCCCGGAGGACTTCTTCTGGTTCCGCTGCTGCATCAAGATGAAAATTCCGAAGTCCATGTCGTTCCTTGTCTGGTTGAAAAGCGGCACCAGCAAGCGGGGTTTTCCCTCGATCGCGGCACCTTGTCCCGGTACCGAAAATTCTAGGCAGCGCCCTCTGAAAACAGAAGACACAAGCTGCGTACAGCTTCTTTGCAACAACTGAAATGAAGGCTCTCGACACCGTCCGGATCTTCGTGATCACGCTTCAAACAGGCAGCCTGTCGGCCGCCGGACGCAGCCTGGGCCTCTCCCCCGCCACGATCTCGCGGCGCATCAGCGCGCTTGAAGAAGAACTGGGCGTGCAGTTGCTCGACCGGACCAGCCGAAAACTCACCGCGACGGACGCCGGCGTCATCTTTCACCAACGCGCCGAGGCCATCCTGGAAGATATGGCGCAGGCCGAGAACGCAGCGCGCCATGCCAAGGCAGCGCCCGAAGGCCGTCTGCGCGTGCATTCGCGTACCCTCGTTGGCATCTTGCTGATCGCGCCACTGCTGCACCGCTTCTCGGCGCGCTACCCCGAACTCACCATCGACCTGCAGCTGTCCGAGGAGCCCGTCAACCTGGTCGAGCAGAACTACGACGTGGACCTGCGCATCGGCAAACTCGAAGACTCTTCGTATGTGATGCGCAAGCTCGGCCCAGGCGAGCGTGTGCTGGTGGGCAGCCCCGACTACATCCGCACGCACCCGCCGGTGACGGTGCCCGAAGACCTGGAACAAAACCACAACTGCCTGACCTACCGAAAAGCGCAGGAGCCTACGTTCTGGCGCTATCTGCACGGCGACCGCGTGCGTGAACTCAAGATCAAAGGCACGGTGCACGCCAACAATGGCGAGGTGTTGCGCCGCGCCGCGCTGAGCGGCCTGGGCCTGGCGCTGCTCGCCGATTGGTCTGTCAAGGAAGACATCCAGGCCGGCCGCCTGGTGCGCCTGCTACCGGGCTATCGGCTCACCAACTCCACCTTCGACAACGGTGTGTACGCGCTGTTCCGCCACACGCGCATGCTGCCGCAGAAGGTGCGCGTATTCGTCGACTTCCTGGCCGAGGCACTCGGCGAGGACGACGCCTCCGTCCCGACCGCATTGCCAGATTGATCGCGGGCGCGCGCCAGCGCGTCGGGGCAAGCATTTTTCACAGCTTGTTTTCCATTCCGTCACAGGCGGTCGGCGGGCTGCCGCTATGATGATTTCCGATGCGCCACCCTTGATGGCGGCGCTCCTAGACCGGGTTCATCCGGCGCCGAACGTTTGGAGACAAGACAGCATGGCATTGGCGTCAGCCATTCCCGCATCCGTGAATCCGGCTTCGCCTGTGTTCACCTGCGACAGCCTGAAGGGCCGCGTAGCGGTGGTCACCGGTGCCGGGGGCGGCTTGGGCGGGGCCATCGCCGTGCGGCTCGCTGCAATGGGAGCGTCGGTCGCCCTGGCCGGCCTAGAGGCGCCCACACACAGGCCGTCCCCCGACTGTATGGGCATCGCCTGCAACATTGCCGACCCCGACGCGGTGGAAGCCTTGGGACGCGCCGTCGAAGAGCGCTACGGCCGCTGCGACATCCTGGTCAACAACGCTGGAACCAAAGCACTGTCGGCACCACTGGAAGATGTGCCCATCGCCGACTGGGACAAAGTCTTCGACGTGAACGTGCGCGGAGCGTTCCTGTGCGCCCGCGTGTTCGCCAGGCCGATGCTCGCGCGCGGCGCAGGCTCGATCATCAACATCGCTTCCATCGGTGCCCAAATGCCCACACGCATCGGCGCCTACGGCCCGAGCAAGGCGGCGTTGCTCGGTCTGACGCGGCAGATGGCGGTGGAGTGGGGGCCGCGCGGCATTCGAGCCAATGCGGTCAGCCCTGGCATGGTGCGCACGCCCATGTCCGATGCCTTCTACCGCGACGAACAGCAGCACGCAGCGCGCGTGAACATGCTTCCGGTGCGCCGCATCGGCGCGCCGGAGGATATCGCCGGCATCGTGGCCTTCCTTGCCACCGATGCGGCCGCCTACGTCACGGGACAGGACATCGTGGTCGACGGGGGCTATCTCATCGCGCCGCTATACAACGCCCAGCCACAAGCCGCCGCCAGCGCGTACGCGCGGGGCGCTTGAGGGGCGACACACGCTCACATCACCCACCCTATGGAGACACAACGCATGAAATACCCTCGCCTCGTCATGGCGGTTCTCGCCGGAGCCATGAGCCTGGCCGCGCACGCGCAGCAGCCCATCGTGTTCACCAAACCGATCACCATGGTGATTCCTTACGGGCCCGGCGGATCGACCGACCCCGCCGGCCGGATCGTCGCGCCACGGCTGGCCAAGGAGCTGGGCCAGCCGGTGGTGATCGAGAACAAACCCGGTGCCGCCAGCGCACTGGGCACCGCGCAGGTGAGCCGCGCCGCGCCGGATGGCTACACCATCCTGCTGAACACCAACGTCGTGGCCATCCACCCGAGTACGCAGAAGAACCCCGGCTATGACACTCGCTCCGACATCGTGCCCGTGATGCTGATGGCCTCGGGTCCGTTCACGCTGGCGGTCAACCCCAGCCTGCCGGTACAGACCACACAGGATCTCATTGCCTACAGCAAGGCGAACCCCGACAAGTTGTTCTACGGCACCTCGGGCAGTGGCTCGACGCTGCACCTGCTCACCGAGCTGCTCAAGAAATCGTCGGGTCTTGCGATGACCCATGTGCCCTACAAAGGCAATGGCGCAGTGGTCACGGCGCTGCTCGGTGGCGAGATCCAGGCCGCGTTCGACACCATTCCTGGCTCCAAAGCCCTGGTAGACGCCGGCCGGGTGCGGCTGCTCGCCGTCACCAGCCCTGAGCGCAACCCGATGCTGCCCAACGTGCCCACGCTCGCCGAGTCTGGCATCCAGGGTTTCGAGGCAGAAACCTCGGTGGGCATCTTCCTGCCCAAGGGCGCATCCGACGCGATGGTGCAGCGCTATCACGCTGCACTCGTGAACGTGTTCAAGGACGAGGAAGTGAAGTCTAAGCTGGCGGCCATCGGTTACCGTGTCGTGGCGTCCACGCCGGACCAATTCAAGAAGCGCCTGGAGGTGGAAATGAAGCAGTGGGCGGAGGTGACGAAGTCGGCGGGCATCTCGCCCGAGTGAACGAAGCAGCCTGAAAGCGGCAGTACCCATCGGGTGCTGCCGTTTTTTTGGACATCAACCCACGAGCGCTCCGCCGTTCACATCGACGATCGCGCCCGACAAGTACGAGGCCGCCGGCGTGCAGAGAAACGCGATGGTCCAGGCGATCTCGTCGGGTTCGGCCATGCGCCCGGTCGGCAGTTGCTCGGCATTGACGGTGGACTGTGCCGTCATCGCCGTGCGCACCGGTCCGGGCGCCACGCCGTTCACCATCACGCCACGGCCCACCGCGCGGCGCGACAGCCAGCGCACGATGTTGTGCACAGCTCCTTTCGACGCCGCGTAGGTGGCGCGGTGGCTGAGGTGCCACCGTTGGACCAGCGGTCGATCCGGTCATCACGATTCGGCCCCGCCCATGCCGGCCATATGCTCCATCGCAGCCATGCCCAGCTCTAGGGGCACACGGGCGTGATGCCCATGGTGCGGTGGAAGCGCGCGGTGCCGCCGGTGAGCGTCCAGTCGCTGCTGTCGTGGACGGCGGCGCAGTGCGCCAGCGCGTACAGTGGACCTGAGGCCATCAGCTGCGCGCTGAATCCTTCGGCGGTCAGGTCGGCCTGCAGCGTGCGCACGCGTGCGCCGCCCGCCGTCTCGATCAACCGGCGTGTCTCGTCCTGCGGCCGAAGATCGACCAGCAACAGCTCGGCGCCCAGACTGGCGAGCACCCCCGCCGTGGCCCGACCGATGCCATGGGCGGCACCGGTGACCACGACACCGCGACCGGCCAGGCTGAGCGCCCCGGGAAGCGCAAGGCGAGCGTTCATCCTCGGGTCATTCCATGTTGACGTAGGCGCTCTTGATGACCGTGGCCCACTTCACGATGTCCGCTTCGATCTGTGCACCCAGCTGCTGAGGCGTGGACGGGATGCCCTCGAGACCGAAGTCCGCCAGACGCTTCAGCACCTTGGGCGACGCCAGCACCTTCTTCATCGCCGTGTTCCAGCGCATGACGATCGCATCCAGTGTGCCCTTGGGCAGGAACAGGGCTTCCCACAGCGTGGCATAGAAGCCATTCACGCCGGCCTCGGCCACACTGGGCAGTTGGGGCACCGTGGCGTTGCGCGCCTTACTGGTCACGGCCACCATGCGCACGCGGCCGCCCTCTGCGAAGGGCTTGACGCCCGAGATGGTTTCGAAACCGACCTGAATGTCGCCCGCCACGAGGGCCGCCAGCAAGGGGCCGCCGCCGCGGTACGGCACGTGGCGCATCTCCAGGCCGGCAGCGCCGTTGAGCAGCTCGCCGACCAGGTGCGTGGAGGAGCCAATGCCGGCCGAGCCGTAGAGCACCTTGTCCGGGTTCGCCTTCACGTTGGCCAGCAATTCGGGCAGCGTCTGAGCGGGCACGTTGGGCTAACGACGATCACGTAGGGGCCGGTGGCCACCATGCCGACTGGCACGAGATCGCGGCGGACGTCGTAACCTGGCTGCTTGAGGGGGCTCGGATCCAGGGCGACCACGCCCGTGTGCAAGAGCACAGTGTGACCATCGGGCTCCGCACGTGCCACGGCCTGTGCGCCGATGGCACCGGTCGCACCGGTCGCACCGGTCTCCGGTCTTTTTCTCGATCACGACGGACTGGCCGAGCTCGCGGGCCAGCATGGGCGCGATGACGCGCGCCACCGGGTCCACCACACCGCCAGGCGGGTAGGGAACGACCATGGTGATCGGCCTTGAGGGAAACGGGGCTTGGGCCCAGGCCGGCACGGTGCCCACGAGAAAGGATGCGGCGGCCGTGCATGCGGCGCCAATGAAGGTCTTTCGGTCCAAGGCTTGTCTCCTGATTCGGCGTATGAGAAGGGCGTTCAGCCCCGCGCGGTGCAAAGCGCTGTACCGGATCGCAGGGACGCCTTTTCGGCCTGCGTTTGAAGAGATGGAATCGGACCCTTGCGCATGCCGCGCCGGGCGCCTGCCAGTCTCAAGGTCTTCAGGTGCCGCCGCCTTCGGAGCGCAGATACTCCAGCAGCTCGCTCACGGGCTGACTCATATTGAGCGCGTCACGCACGCACACATAAAACTGGCGCTCGGCCCAATCGTCCTTCAAGCGCAGCAGCACGAGGCCCATGTCGGTCAGGTAGCGTCCCGCGATCAGCCCAGGCACGATGGCGATGCCCAACCCTTCGCGGATCATCACGCAGCGCGTCTCGAAGTTGGACACCTGCATCTTCACGTTGGGCGGCCGCGTGATGGTTCGATCGACCAGATCGAGGAACGAATCGAGCGAGTGGCGCGGGAAGTAGCCGAGGAAGTCGTAGTCCAGCGCCTCCTCGAGAAAAAGCTCTTTGCGGTCGGCCAACGCATGGCCACGTGGCACCACGAGGCCGACGCGGTCGGTTCGGTAGCGGTACGACACGACACCGGGTGCGAGATAGGCTGCGTGGTAGATGCCGATGTCGGCGTCGCCGTCTACGATCATGCGCGGCACGTCGTAGCTGTGGCTCTCCAGCAGGTCCACGCGCACATCCGGCCGCGTGGCGAGGTAGCGCGCTAGCGGCACCGGCAGAAACTGCAGGATGGTGGACGGATTGGACGCCAGGCGGATCTTGGGCAGGCCACCCGCATCGAAGCCGGCGATCGACTCCTCCACCATCTGCGCCGTGCGCAGCAGCGCCTTGGCCTGGCGGTAGAGCAGTGAGCCGGCCGGCGTAGGCTCGACGCCGCGGCCATGCCGGTACAGTAGCGTCTTGCCGAAGCGACGTTCAAGTTCGGCGATGCGTTTGCTCACCGCGGAGGTGACTAGGTCATTGCGCTCGGCGGCTTTGGAAAAGCTGGTTTCTTCGACGGCCGAGACGAATATTTCGAGGTCGACGGTGTTGATGCGTTTCATGCGTCTTGTCTCAGGCTTGCTGCGATGTTGCAGTGACGGTCAGTGGCCTCAGGAGACGCCCCCCCAGCCAAGAAAACACATTCTCCACGATGTCGATGTAGTACCCTTAAAAATGCCCTCGCTGGAGAAACTCTGGTGCGGGGTAAGCACAACGTTCGGCAACCTGTTTGACTGCTTCTTTATTGAATTTCGGTGTGAATCTCTGGGTGCTCATCGCACTGTAGCCCCCTCGATTTCCTGAGCCAGTCAGAAGTAGAGGTTGGGGAACAGTTTGACACGGTGCTCGACCGGCGGGATGCGACCGGGGGCTTCATGGGGTCAATGGTGTTGTAGCGGTGCAGCCAATCGACTGTCATGTCACACACGTCCTGTCGGTTGTCGAACACGTAGCTGTCCAGCCGCTCGGCGTAGTGGTCTTTTTGGACCATTCAACATAGGCGTTCCGCGTGGGCTTTCCAAACTCGGATGCGATGGAGGATGATGCCCTTGCTCTGAGGTCACTGGACCAGTGCGCGGAGGCCGTTTCTTGCCGCACCGAGGCAGGTTCAGCTGCTGTTCGCAGTACACGCGCCAGAGCACTGTCTTGCCCCAGGTCTTGCCTTGGTGGCGAGCGCTGTCGTACAGCAGCCCGAAGCCGTGGCGCGGGTTCAGTGCCATATGGGCTTGCGAAGATGATGACCCCGGAGTCGTCGCGTTCAACGGGACGATAGCGCAGGGCGATGCCACTGGCCTGGCAGGCACGGCGCTCGCTCATGCGGTGCTCGGTCATGAGGGCTTGAACGACCATCTCGCGACGCTCCGGGGTCAGAGCTTTCGGTCGACGACCTCCTTGAACGCGTGGTGCATCAGCACCAGATCGGCATACATGCACTTGAGCTTGGCGTTCTCGTCCTGCAGTTGCCGCAGATGGGACAGGTGCGAGACCGTCATGCCAGCGAACTGGCCAGTCCACTTCTAGCACGCCGGCTCGCTGATGCCGTGCTTCCTGCACGTCTCAGCGACCTCCGCACCCGCTTCGACTTCCTTGAGGATGCCGACCATCTGGCTTTCACGGAACCTGGACTTCTTCATGCAGAGACTCCTGCTGGCGGAACTCTCTGCATCCGGGTGGTTCAGGTTCTCGCGGGGACTTCACCCGGAATCATCACCCTGCATTTCAGTCAGAACGCATGGTTCAAACCAACCGAGACACCGGTCTGGCTGGTCTGCCCATTGACGATCGCGGTGCCGCTAAGCCGAGTGCGATCTGCCTCCAAGTACAGATTGGTGCGCCTGGAAAGCGCATACGTTCCACCGACCATCAACAGCTTCCTGCCATTGGACAAACCATTTGCGGAGCCCTTGGTGTGGTAGAACGCGCCGGTCACAACCAGCGCGGGTAAAACGTCATACGACGCGCCGAGCCAGGTGTTTTTTGTGACCCTGTCCACCGTGGCGGTTTGTACCTTGTCATCGATGATCCCGAACGACAGACGCATCGGCCCGCTGGTGTAAGTACCGCCCAGGGTCGCTTGAGTTCTATCGAAGCCCGCCCCACCCCCGTCGTTCCACTTTGTGTAGGCGGCACCTACGCTGAATGGACCGTTCGCGTACGTACCGCCGAAACCGGTCGCGCTGTTTGTAGCGGTGCTGCCCGCTGATTCGCCGAACGCTCGTTCAGCACGGACGGTCAGAGGTCCGAACCTGCCCGTGTACTGGATATCGTTGTCGAAGCGGGCTTGCGATGACCCGATGATCGTCCTGGCAAGAGGAACGATGCTGAGATACTTGAACCTGAACGGGTCGTACCCCAAAACCGTTCTCGCGTTGACCGAGAACTGACGCCCTGCGTCGATGGAACCCCAAGGGCCACTCAGGCCCACCGTCGCTTCCCGGTTCCAATACTGAGCGGCAACGGCCTGCATTCCGGTGCCACCGAAGAAGCCGGTCTCAAGCATGAATCTGGCCTTCAAGCCACCACCCAGATCCTCGCTTCCCCTGAAGCCCAGGCGGTTGGAGTTGTACGTGCCGCTTGAATTCATGGTGGTCCTGCTGTTTCCTGCAGCATTCACATTGGTCAATGTGCGCAAGCCGCCATCCATAGAGCCGTATACCTGAACGGAATCCCCTGCGAAGGCGTGGCTCTGACACGCAGCGCCCAACACAATCGCAGTTGCAAATTTATTCATCGTCATCTCTTTGTCTCCTCTAGGGGGGGTGAATTGGAGCTTCCTGCTGCTGCAGCAGCAATTGGCCCCAGCTATGAGCACATGGCTTGCGAGCTATATGCCGTGCAACCTTTGAATCAAAAGTTGCGTCATTCCGTCGAGGGCTGCGCTCGTGTCCTTGCCAGCCTTCGTGATCCGGAAGTAATCGATGCTGACCGCGGGATAAATCTCGCTGGTTCGCACGCCGTAGCGCCGCCAGGCGGCTTGGGCGAACGACGGGAACACGGCTACACCGAATCCCTTCTCCACCATGCCGAGCGCGGTCTCCAGGTGATTGACCACCATCGGTGTACGGATCTCTGTTTCATGCTGACGCGCGATCTTGGTGACCAGCTGCGCAATCGGGCTGCGGGGGGTCAGCGAGATGAGGGGATAGTCGAACACCTGCGGCCAGGCGATGCGTTTGCCAATCGCCGAGAACTGGCCGGAGCACACCAGCATCAGCGTGGCAGGCGCGATCTGCAACTGCGACAGACCCGAGCGCTTCTGCGCGAAGGCGCCGAACGCGGCGTCAAGCTGGTCCGCTTCCACTTTTTCGAGCAGCTCGCCCGGGCCCGCATCCACCAGGTCGACCTGCACCATCGGGAACTGCCGCTGGAACTCACCGAGCAATTCGGGCACCACGTTGGACGCCAGGATTGGCGTGAACCCGAGGCGCAGTCGCGTCACGCCGCACCGCTCCAAGTGTTGCAGCTCGCTTGCCACGCCGTCCATGGAATCGACCACCTGCTGGGCCACCGGCAGCAACTTGCGCCCCGCGTCCGTGAGTTGAACGCTGCGTGTGGTGCGCTCGAAGAGTCGGCAACGCAGTTGCCCTTCGAGCTCGCGGATGCTGGCGGACAGCGCTGCCTGGCTCAGGTGCAGTTTCTGTGCGGCCTTGGTGAAGTTGCTGGTTTCAACAACGCCGAGGAAGGCCTTGAGTTGTCGCAGGTTCAGATTGAGGTTCATCGACCCCGCGCCCCCTCACTCGGCCGGCGCGGTGTGGTGCCGAAGGCCAGGGCCTGGCGCTCTTGACTGCCCATCACGTTGCCCATGAGCCCGGGGCCTGCACCGCCGGGTTCCGAAAAGCAATGCGCCTGGGTCGCGCCATCGAGCATCGCCGCGATGTCGCACAGCTGCGTTGAACAGCCGTCGAACATGCGCAGCGGATTGTCCGACCAATCACCGGCACGCACAGCCTGCGCACGGACACCGACCGGGAGCAGCGCGTCTACGCTGGCGGCAGCAGCCGGCCCAAGCAAATGGCTGCTGGGGAATCCCGCGTGGTTGAAATGGCTCATGCGTGTGTCCAGTGGTCTTGTGGCCGGGGTCGAAGCCGCATGTCGAGGTGCTCAGTAGCGGGCCGACAGTGCAGTGCCGGCCAGGTGGCTCGCGAACGCGCTGGCGGCTTGCGGGCTCATCGTCGGGGCATGTGTGAGGTACTGCTTGCAAGCGCGCACCGCGACGGACGAGCAGCCCGCGAGCGTTGCAATGAGCGCTTCGGCCTCCGCCTCCAATTGCGCCGCCGGCACCGTCCAGCTCACCAGACCGGCAGCCTGCGCTTCGCGGCCGGTCCACTCGCGGCGGCTTAAGACGAGGTAGTTCAAGGCCTTGAGCGGAACGCGGTCGCACAGCGCCGACATGACCAGCGTCGGCGGAATGTCGCGCTCCATCTCCGGGATCTGGAAGCGGCTGTCATCGGTGGCGAGCGTGATGTCACACACTGCGGCGAGCGCGGTACCGACGCCGGTCGCGCAGCCCTGCACGATGGCCAGCGTGGGCACCGGCGCGGCCTTGATGGCGTCGTAGAGATCGAGCGCGGGCTGGGCCACCAGCTGACGCAGCCGCTCGGCCGACGGTGGCGGCGCGCCCTTGGCCGGCGTGGGCGACACGCGCCCGGCGCAGAAGTCGGCGCCAGCGCCGCGCAGGCAGACGACGCGCACCTGCGGATCCAGGCCGGCCAGCGCGCCGATCACGGCCGTGCCCATCGCGGCGCTCACCAGGTTGCCGTTGTCCGGCGTGTTGAGCGTGATGTGCAGGACGGGCCCGTCGTGCCGCACGATCACCGCGTCTTGCGTGGCGTTGGGTTGGTCATTCATGGATGGCGTGCTCCGTGCGTTGAATCAGCAGCCACAGTGCGAGCGCCGTGGCGGACAGGGGAATCTCGTCCCGCGTGTGCGCCGACAGCGCATCGGCCGGGGCATTGAAGGTCGCGTTGATCGCGGCGGTTGCGGGCGTCATGCGGCCTTCGCCACCAACCTTGACGCCCGGCGGGTTGCCATGCGGTCGCGCCACCACTTGCGGTGGAGGATGAGTCCGCTCGCGTGGCGCTCCAGTCGATCGGAATCGACCTCCAGCAATTGCGCGGAAGCCTGCACCAGCAGCGTGCCGCCCAGGCCCACCACCGCGGACCGATAGTCGGCCGCCGGATCGTTGTTGACGATCGAACCGCCGAGGGTGTCGCGCTGGCGCACCTGTTGGTCGCCGATCATTCCGGCCAGTCCCGCCAGCGCCGGGATCGCCTGACGCACAACGCGGGAGGCGGCAATCTGCGCATGCGGCATGGCGGCACCGAGGTGCAACACACCGGCCCTGAAGTCGATGCCTTGCAGCGCCACAAGGCGCGACCGGTCGACCAGATGCGAAGGCCGCGCAAGCCGGTACCTGAGCGCTGGCACCAGAGTCATGCCTCCGGACAAGGTCCGTGCCTGCGGATGCGCCTGCATCAGGCTCACGGCTTCCTGCACGTCGCGCCGTCGTTCATAGCGAAACGGGTACATCGCGATCAGCCCTTCGGCAAGGGATAGGGCACGGCCGGCAGCACGCGGGCGCTGCAAGGCCCGAAGCCGATCGGCACGCGGCCGTCGGCGCTAGCGCGCGCACGGAAGCTCACCTCGTCACCGTCGTGCAGCCAGCGGCGCTCTTCGCCGTTTTGCAAGCGCAACGGCTCGCGCGCGGCGCTGGTGATTTCCGTCAAGCAGGCGCGCTCATCGGGCCGCTCGCCCGATACGGTTCCGCTCCCCATCAGGTCGCCCGGCCGCAGGTCGCAGCCGTTCGAGCAGTGGTGCGCCAGCATCTGGCCGAAGGTCCAGGAGAGATTGGAAAGGTGCGTGGCGCACAGGCGCTGCGGACCGGCACCGGCCTCTCGCATGGCCGATGTCGAGAGCCAGGCTTCCATCGCGATGTCGAGGCCGCCGTGTGCGCGGTCCCGCGCGGCGTTCAGGTAGGCCATCAACGGCGGCGAGCCGGGCCGACGGGTCGGCGCGCGGGTCGCGAACGGCGCCAGCGCCTGCGCCGTGATGACCCAGGGCGAGATGCTGCTCATGAAACTCTTGCCGAGGAACGGGCCGAGCATTTGCTCCCACCACTGCACCGACTTGGCGGACCAGTCGTTGAGCAGCACGTAACCGAAGATGTGGTCAGGCGCTTCGTCCAGCGACACCGGCTGGCCCAACGCCGTACCCGCGCCGACGATGGCCGCCAGCTCCAACTCGAAGTCCATCGCTTCGACGGCACCGAATTGCACGCTATCGTCCGCCGCCTTCCACTGGCCGTTGGGACGGCGCACCGGCGTGCCGGCGACGCGGATCGAGGACGCGCGACCGTGGTAAGCCACCGGCAGCGAATGGAACACCGGCGTCACCGGGACGGCCAGGCCTTTGAACTTGCCGTGCCGCTCGGTATGGGGGTAGGACGTGAGGAAGTCGGTGTAGTCGCCAATCTGGCAGGGCATGTGCATGCGCACTGCCACCTGTGGATGCAGGAGACCCGTACTTTGGCGCAGGCCGGCGGCTCCGCCCTCGCGCAGCAGGTCTGAGAGTTGCTCACGCAGGGCCGATGCCGGGCGGTGTCCCAGCGCCATCATGGCGTTCAAGCCCGCTTGGCCCGGTGCGACGGCACGCACCGCGCGTGCCGCGTCGCCCTGCAGCAAGCCTGCGGCATCCAGCGCGCGCAGGTCCACCACCTGATCACCGATGGCGACGCCGGGGCGCGGCGTCGCGCCGTCCGGGTCCGTCGCCAGCGTGAACATGCCGAACGGTAGGTTCTGGATGGGGAAGTCGCAGCCGACTTCGTTGGCCGAGGCCAGCCAGCTTCTGCGCGCGGCATCATGCGTGGCGTTGATACCGATCATGCCGGCACCTCCGCACGCGCGCCATTCCGGCGGAAGGTGCTCCATGCATCCAGACCCGCGCGGGCGCTCTCACGGTGGGCACGCGCCTCGTCTTCGGTCTGCGTCGCCACGGCAAATTCAAGCCGCAGACCGTTGGGATCGAAGAAGTAGATCGACTTGCACATCTTGTGGTCTGTCACGCCGAGCACGTTCACGCCATGAGCGATGAGTTTCTGGCGCATGGCTTCGAGCTCCTCGAGCGTGTCCATGCGCATGGCGATGTGGTTGACCCAATCTGGCGTGTTGGGAGAAGGCGCGGCAGCCTGGCCGTCACCGAGATCAAAGAAGGCGATGCAGGAGCCGTCGGTCATTTCGAAGAAGATGTGGACATAAGGGCAGTACTCGCCCGTGCTGGGCACGCGGTCCAGGCGGATGAGGTGGACCAGCGGCAGACCCAGCAGGTCTTCATAGAAATGGCGGGTTTCTTCGGCATCGCGGCAACGCCAGGCGAAGTGATGCAGGCCGCGGGCAGGGTTGGCAACGTTCGTCATAGTGGAACCGTGTCGGCCTTGTATTCGAAGAGCCATTCGTAGCGCTCTTTCACGCGCTCCTCGCTCCATTGCTCGTCGACATAGCGCGCGGCACCATCGGCATTCGCGAGCTGCGGGTTGTGGAAGCGTTTGGCGTTGGCCGCGGATCCGTTGACGACGCGGCTGGTGCGATCGATGCGTGCCCGCTCGAAGTGCTGCAGCCCGAGTTCGGGATCGCTTTTCCACGCTTCGAGGCAGCGCGCCAGCACCAGGCCATCTTCGAGGGCCATCACCGCGCCCTGCGCGAGGAACGGCAACGTAGGGTGGCAAGCGTCCCCCAGCAGCGCGATGCGGCCGTAGCTCCAGCGCGGCAGTGTTTCCCGGCCCATCAGCGCCCAGCGGTAAGGCGTGTCCAGCGAACGGATCAGCGTCTGCACGTCCTCGTGCCAGCCCTTGAAATCGGACAGGCATTCTTCGACGCTGCCCACTTCGGACCAGGACTCCACTTCCCAGCCCTGCTGCTCCACGGCGGCGACGAAGTTCACGAGTTCGCCGCGGCGCATCGGGTAGTGGATGACGTGGGCGCCCGGGCCCACCCAGTTGTAGCCGTAAGGCTGGCGCAGGTGCTCGGGCAACCGGCTGGCGTCGATCACGCCACGCCAGGCGATGATGCCGGAGAAGCCCGGGCGGTCCTCGCCGATCAGGCACTGGCGCACCTGCGAGTGCACGCCATCGGCCCCCACCACCACATCCGCCACGGCGGCTGTCGTGTCACCGCTGCGAACGATCACCTCGGCGCCGCGTTGTTCGACATGGTCGATCCGCACGCCGGTCTTGATGGCGTCGGGTTTCATGGCCTTTACGCCATCGATCAACACACGGTGCAGATCGGCCCGGTGCACCGTCATGTAGGGAAAGCCGTAGCGCTCGCGCGAAGTCGCACCGAGGTCGAACAGGTTCCAAGTCTGGCCGGTGTTCCACAGCCGCACCTTCTTGCCCGCAGGTTCGGCCGCGATGCGCGACAGGGCCGGCGTCAGCCCCAGCGCGTCGAGCACACGGTTGCCGTTGGGGCTGATCTGCAGACCTGCGCCGACTTCGCGCAGCTCGCGTGCCTGCTCCAGCACCTGGACATCAAAGCCTCGGCGCATGAGCGCGAGCGCGGCCGTGAGCCCCCCAATTCCCGCACCAACTACAACAACCCGCATGACTGCTCCTGTCTGAAAACAGTCGGCACTGTATGTGGGTAGCGCGCTGAGGGGAAACTCGAAATTTCGTTCAACTCATCGACTGCGGTTGTGAATGTTCCGCCGTGTGAGTTCGGGCCACGCACGCTGTGCGTGCCGCAGCGCAGATGTCGGCCAAAACGGCCAACGGCGGCCCTTCTGGCCCCAGGAAGGGCCGCGCAAAACCAGATGGTCAGCGTCGCCCCTGCCGGGGTAGTTCACGCCCTCACGGCGGCAGCGATGCAGCAATCGTGAGTAAGGTCGTGCTCTCCGGACGCCGATTTTTTTCTCCTGCGAGAACTTGGGCTCCCGGCCCGCATAGCCCACTGGCAAGTCGAGCGTCTGCTGGTATTCGGTGTACCTGCCCTTCAATGCGTTCTTTGTTGGAGAACCCTGCTGGGGGATGCTGGGTATGACGCGTTTTCCCAGCCCGATGTAGAGCTCAACGGCTCGAATCCGATCTTCGCAGGAAGACATGAACTACCTCCTGGTAGTCCAAGTTTTCGTCCGCGGCCTACACCCCCATGGGGTCAGGTTTCAGTGGCAGAAAACACCATCAGCTCTCATGTACCCGCGCCCGCACCATCCACGGTGTTTCTGTCTCGCGAAGACGATCGATCACAAGATTGGTGAAGTACTCCAAATTCTCGTTCGGGGGTCTTCCCATCTTTACGATTCGGCAATAGTTGAAGCGGACGGGAGGCTGCAGACGCGCGACATTCACTTTGAACCGTCGGCAGACGGCGGTCGCAAATGAAGGGATCACGGTCACCCCTATGCCACGCTCTGCCAGAGCCACTGCAGTTTCGAGGTGACTCACCGTCATGGCACACCTGACCTTGACGTTGTGTCGCTTGACGGCGGACTGCACCAACTGCTGCACGGGAGACACATCCGACAGCGCGATCAGAGCGTGGTCTTCCAGCACGCTCCATTCCACGCTAGAGCCGACGGTGTCGTCCTGGTTGGAGTGAACGAGCACCAGGGAGGAGGGAGAGACAGGCAGCTGTTCGATGCCTGAAGCCTTCTGGAAGAAGGCCCCAAAGGCGGCGTCGACGCTGCCGCCCTCCACAAGTTCCTGCAGGCGGCGTGGGGCCTCGTCCACCACATCGATATGAACCTGCGGATGCGCCCTCTGGAACAACTCCAGCATTTCGGGGAAGGCGTGTGCGGCCAGGGTGGGCGTGAAGCCCACCCGCAACCGAGAGCAGCGCACGCGGTGGGTCTCTTTCAACTGCTGGGAAGACCATTCCAGTTCCTCGACGACGCGCGCGGCCGTGGGCAGGAACTGATGCCCCGCTTCGGTCAACTCCACGTTGCGGGTGGTGCGCTCGAACAGGTTGCAGTCGAGCTGATTCTCCAGCTCCCGGATGCTCGAACTCAGTGCCGCCTGGCTCATGTGGAGCTTCTGGGCTGTCCTGGTGAAGTTGCTTGTTTCGGCGACCCCCAGGAATGCCTTCAACTGTCGAAGATGAAGATTCACGGCGTGCGGATGGCAGCGTGCTCTACGCCGCGCTATTGGATCTTGATGTTGGCGGATTTGATGATCTCGCCCCAACGCGCGTGGTCAGCCTGGATCAACTGGCCCAACTGTTGAGGCGTACTTGGAGAGGGCTCCGCACCAGATGCCATGATGGTGTCCCGCGCCGACTTGGTGTTGAGTGCCGCGTTCAACGCGGCGTTGAGTTTTGCGACAATTTCCGGCGGTGTTCTGGCGGGCGCCATGATGCCGATCCAGCCCACGGACTCGTAACCTGCAAGCCCCTGCTCAACCAGGGTAGGCACGTTGGGCAAGGAGGGGCTCCGATTGGTGGAGGTGACGCCTACAGCCTGGAGGGTGCCTACCTTGATCTGCTGCATCGCCGTGCTGATGTCGCTCATGGCCAGCGGCAACTGGTTACCCAAAACGTCCTGGGTGGCGGGCGCTGTCCCCCGATACGGCACCGAAACGAGATCGGATTTCGACATCTGGCGAAGCAACTCAACAGAGAGATGCATCTGGGAACCATTACCGCCATGGCCGACGGACAAGCCACCCTTGGTCTCTTTGGCCTTGCTCACCAGATCGGCAACACTTTTGATCCCCGATGCATTGCTGGCGACCACCACGAAAGGAATGGTGACCATCATGCCCACCGGCACAAAGTCCTTCAGTGCGTCGTACGGCTGCGACTGCCCCATCAACTTGGCCAGGCCAAGCCCCCCGATGGTGCCGACGGCCAGGGTATAGCCGTCCGGGGCCGAACGTGCGACGGCGTCCAGCGCAATCGCACCGCCGGCGCCCGGGCGGTTTTCGATCACAACGGGTTGGCCCAGTCTTTCGGCCATCAAGGGGCCAAGGACACGGGCCGTCTGGTCACTGCTGCCGCCAGGCGGGAACGGCAGCAGAAGCCGGATGGGCTTGTCGGGGAACTGCGCGACAGTTTGCCCTTGTGCCCAGGACGGGGATGTGCCCAGGGCACTCGCGATGAAAGCCAACAGAAGTCTGCGATTGATCATGTTTGTCTCCTATCTATGTTGTTTTTCAGACCGGGCTCCCTGCGGGAGCGTTGCAAAAGCCCCCGCTAATCGGAAGCAACGAAAACGGCGTCCAGGGCAACGACCCCTTGCCCCCGTGGAAGGGCGATCAGGGGGTTGATATCCACCTCTACGACTTCGGGATGGGCCAGGACCCATTGCGCGAGCGCGCTGACGGCTTCGCTGACCGCGGCGACATCGACGGGTGGCGAGCCACGGAGACCATCCAGCAAGGCGGCCCCCTTGAGGCGTTTCATCTCTTCGGCAATCTGCGCCGGAGTCATGTCGGCTGGCAGCAGCAGCACGTCGTTCAAGGCCTCGACCCAGACACCGCCCAGGCCGAGCATCATCACCACGCCCCACTGCGGGTCCCGCTTGGCGCCCAGGAGCAGCTCGACGCCCTTCGGTGCCAGGGACTCGACGAGGATGCCGTCCAGCGCCATCCCGCCGGTGCCCTTGGAGACACTGGCCTGCATGTGCGCCCAGGCTTCCCGCAATGCCTCCGCGGATGGGATGCCCACCGCAACGCCACCCACGTCGCTCTTGTGCATGAGCTGGTCTGCCTGGGCTTTGAGAACGACGGGGTAGCCCAGCGAATCGGCAATGTCCACCGCGTGCTCGACGCTGCGGCCCAGCGATCCGGCCGGCGTGGCAATGCCGATCGACTGCAACAGCTGCTTGCCCTTGTACTCGGCCAGCGGCCCCGCCGGCAACCGGGCACCCGCGTTGGCACCGCTGGCACGCGCCCGTTCGTTCGAGCGTTCCAGTGCGCGCGCGCGGTGGTGCACATGCGCCATGGCGCGCAGCGCACGATCGGGCGAGCGGAAGAAGGGCACGTGACTTTCCTTCACCAGACGGACAAAGCGCTCATCCAGCGGGGCCTCGTCACCCATGATGACAAACGCAACCGGCTTGTCGAATTTCTCGACCACAGGCAGTATCGAATGGGCCTTGGCCACCTGGGCATCGCCCAGCCCGCCCATGAGCGCGATCACCAGGCTGCCCACCTTGTCGTCAGACAGCACCAGGCGCGCGCTTTCACCAAACAGCGCCGGCGATTGCATGCCGGCCGTAGTGATGTCGAGCGGGTTGTCGGGCGTGACGAACGCGGGCAGGGCTTCGGCCAGGGAGGCCAGGGTGTTCGTGCCCAGCTTCGCCAGGGGAACACCCAGGTCGGCATTCACGTCGATGGCAATGCCGCGCAAGGCGCCCGAGTTGGAAATCACGGCCGACTGATGCGAGGACGGTGGCTCTGGATAGCGCGCGAGCAATGCTGTCACGTCGAACAGCTCGTCCAGTGTGTCCACGATGGCGACACCCTCGCGGCGGACCAACGCGCGCATGACCTCATGATCCCCTGCCAACGCACCAGTGTGCGATTTGGCCGCGTCCCGCGCCTCCTGGCTCCGCCCCGGGTGGAGCATGACTATCGGCTTGCCCAACTGCCTGGCCCGGGCTGCGCACTCCAGAAACATCTGCGGGTAACGCAGCGTTTCCGCGAACACCGTCAACATGTCCACCTCCTCGCGCTCGACGAGATGGGCCATCAATTGCTCGAGGTGCACGACCGCTTCGTTGCCGGTCGATACCGAGTGCGTCACCCGCAAACCACGCGCCAGCAGGGCCAGGCGGGTGTTCGATGTCATCGCCCCACTCTGTCCCACGATGGCGACCCGAGGCCCCCCGAGCGGGATCTCGGGATCGAACTCCTCGAAGGAAAGAGGCACGCCATCGTGGAAGTTGATCAACCCCATGCAGTTGGGGCCCAACAAAGCAATGCCATGTTCGTTGGCGATGCGCGCGATGTTCGCCTGCAGCGCCATGCCCGCGTCGCCGCCTTCGGCGAAACCCGAGGCGAAGACGGCGGCGGCACCCACGCCACGGCGCGCGCAAGCCTGGATCGACTCTTCAACAGCGGCCTGCGGAACCACCAGCACCGCCGCATCCACACCCATGGGCAACTCATCGAGGGACTTCAGACAACGCTCGCCGTCCACCTCGTCGCGGGTGCGGCTCACCAGATGCACATCGCCGCGATACCCCATGAGCTTGAGGTTGCGCCGCACCCGGCCCGAGACGGAGTTGGGGTCGGGCGACGCGCCCACCACCGCCACGGAACGTGGGGCCAGCAGGCGGCGCAGGTCCATCGATTTGGTGGCCTTATCGCGGCTCATCAACATGTCTTTCTGCTGGCTCATCGGGCATAGGTCTCCAGGCCCGGACGGAAGGTTTTCTGATCCAGGAATTGCGACATGGCGGTAGCACGCCCCTTCTCAGGATCGTGCAGAACGGACTGGTCGTTCTTGGCCATGAGGTAGTCGTTGGCTTGCTCCCAGCTCATTTCCGCGGCATTCCGATACGCGATCTTCGCGGTGCGCAGGACCGTGGGGTTCTTCTTCTTGAGGACTTCCGCAAGTTCAGTCACGCGCGCACGCAGACGGTCGGCCGGAACAGACTCGTTGACCAGGCCCATGCGGGCTGCTTTTTGCCCATCGAACGGTTCGCCGGTCATCACGTAGTACATCGCATCGCGCTCGTTCATCACCTGGGCCACGGCGCGGTTCACCACGCCCGCGGGAATGATGCCCCAGTTGATTTCAGACAAGCCGAAGGTGGCATCGTCTGAGGCGATGGCCAGGTCGCAGGAGATGAGTGGCGTGAACGCGCCACCGAAGCAGTAGCCGTTGACCATGGCGATGGTCGGCTTGGCAAAGAAACGCAACTGCTTCCATTGCCACAGCGCGTTGGCGCGGAACAGCTTCATCTGCTCAGCGGGTTTGCCATCGGTCGCCCGAAAGTAGTCGCGCAGATCCATACCGGCACTGAACGCGTTGCCGGCACCGGTGAGCACCACCACCTTCACCGAATCATCAACCTCCAGCTCCGCCAACACCTCCACCATCCGGTAGACCAGGGGTGGGCTGATGGCATTGCGCTTGGCGGGACGGTTGAGAGTGATCCAGGCAATACCGTCCGAGCGCTCCAGAAGAACCGGGTCATTGCTCTCGGGAGTTGCGTTTTCTTGATTCATGTTGCTGAGTTCCTTGCAGTGTTGCATCATTGTTTGAATGTAAATATACTTTATATCAATGTGATTTACATAAGCATCAGGGTTATCACTTAGTCGATGTCAGAAAGACTTCAACTCCAGCGGCCCTGGCCATCACAAAGAGAGCAACTCCTGGACAAAAATTTTATGGAACACAACACCTGCTTGCGAAAGCTTCTTTCTCGCGCTCACAACGAGCAAGGGGTGGATGCCGACGGCATCGTCTGGCGGCGGTGGGGCCGCGGTCCTGCCATCGTCCTGCTGCACGGATCGGGCGGATCGTGGACCCATTGGGCGCGGAACATCGACGCGCTCAGCCAATCGCACACCGTGCTGGTGCCAGACCTTCCAGGGTACGGAGACTCCCGCGACCTGGGGGATCGCGCCTACATGGACATGGGGCAGCGGCTATCGGACAACATCGACCGCATCCTGGGCGGACGGCCGTATGTCCTGGCGGGGTTTTCGTTCGGCTCGCTGGTAGCCGAAGCCATGGCGCTGCTGCGCCCCGAGCAGGTGGCGCACCTCGTTCTCATCCGTGGCACGTTCACGGGGCAGGCGCCACCGTTTCCGGCTGGTCTCCGCAGCTGGAAGCACCTTCCGCCGGATCTCGAGCACGCCGCACACCGCCACAACCTGGGCGTCCTGATGCTCCACGACCCGGCGTCCATCGATGAACAGGCGGTGGATATCCACGCCCTCAATGCGCACAACGCCCGCGTTCGACCTACCGACTTTTCACTCGATGGCCTGGACACCTCGCTGGAACGGCTCACGGTGCCCGTGACCGCCGTGCGCGGCGAATTCGACGCGCTTGGCGGCGATGCCGAAGCACAACGCGAGGTGCTTCGCCAAAGGTGCCCCACCGCGCAGTTTCACGTCGTGCCCAACGTCGGCCACTGGGTCGCATACGAAGCCCCCGAATTCATCAACCAAACGCTCGACAAGCTCGGCCACACACTCCATGAAAACCACCTATCCTGAACTCCAGCTGTACATCGACGGCGAATGGCACGGCGTACAAGGCCGGCCACACGAGGCCGTGCTCAATCCGTCCACCGGCTTGGCATTGGGCGACTTGCCGCTCGCCACCGCCGACGATCTGGACAACGCCCTGTCCAGCGCCGACCGTGCATGGCAAACATGGCGTTCGACCACAGCCGCTTACCGCAGTGGCCTTCTGCGCCAGGCCGCCACCTTGCTGCGCTCCAGGGTCGAACCGCTCAGCGCGGCACTGGCCCTGGAGCAGGGCAAGACACTGCCGGAGGCGCGGCAGGAAGTACTGGGGTCGGCCGAGGTTTTCGAGTGGTGCGCGGACGAGGCGAGGCGACTGTATGGCCGCGTCATTCCCTCGCGCGATCCAGGGTGGCGCCAACTGGTGCTCAAGCAACCCGTGGGGGTGGTGGCGGCATTCACGCCATGGAACTTCCCGATGATGATTCCGGCGCGCAAGATCGCGGCCAGCCTTGCCGCAGGATGCACCTGCATCATCAAGCCGTCTGAAGAGACACCTGCCGGCGTGCTGGAAATCGCGCGGGCACTGCACGACGCGGGATTGCCCCGCGGTGTCCTCAACGTGGTGTTTGGCGTGCCAGCAGAGGTGTCCCGGCATCTGATCGCTTCTCCCCTGGTCCGCAAGGTGACCTTCACCGGCAGTGTGCCGGTGGGTCGAGTCATTGCATCGCTCGCCGCCGAACAGGCGAAGCCCGCGACAATGGAGCTGGGTGGCCACGCCCCCGTGCTGATCTTCGACGACGTGGATGTGGACCGTACGGCACGCACCTGTGCTATGGGCAAGTTCCGCAACGCGGGCCAGGTGTGCACTTCACCCACGCGCTTCTACGTGCAGCGATCTGCCTATGCCGCCTTCGTCGAATCGTTCGCACGCGCGGCGAGTGCGATAGCGGTCGGTGACTCCATCGACGGGAGCTCGGCCATGGGCCCCCTGGCGAGCGAACGGCGGGTCGCGGCCATGCAGTCGCTGGTGGACGATGCGATGTCCGTGGGTGCACGCCTGGCTTGCGGCGGCAAGCGCCTGCCCCGCGACGGTTTTTTCTTCGAGCCGACTGTGCTGCACGAATTTCCGGCGCACGCACGCGTGCTGTCGGATGAACCATTCGGACCGCTGGCACTGGTGCTGCCCTTCGACGATGAGGACGAGGCGATTGCCGCGGCCAACGCCCTGCCCTATGGGCTGGCGGCCTATGCCTTCACCAACGATGCCGGCCGCATCGTGCGCCTCTCCGAGCGCGTCGAGACCGGCATGCTCGGAATCAACACCCTTATACTCGCCGGAGCTGATACCCCTTTTGGCGGGGTCAAGGACAGCGGCTACGGCAGCGAAGGAGGGATAGAAGGCATGGAAGCCTATCTCGTCACCAAGTACGTTGCACAGGCTCCTGCACCATGAGCGATTCTTTCATAGGCCACCAAGCTTTCGTGAGCAACCTGCGCACCACCACTTCGCCGGGCCGCCCTGCCCTTGAGGATGACACGCCCTCGCAGAACATGCTGGAGTCAGAGGCGTTGCCGCCCACGAACATGCGATCCTCGTGGCTGCTGATGCACGCTTCGCAAGCAGTGCGCATGAAGATCGAGTCTGCGCTCAAGCCGTGCGGCCTCACCGGGCTTCAGATGACGGTGCTCAACATGATCAAGAACCGCGGCGGCTCGTCGTCCGCGGAACTGTCGCGGCGCTTTTTCAAGACGCCGCAAGCCATGGGGCAACTGCTCAATCCGCTGCTGGAGCAGGGTCTGCTCCAGCGCGCGGAAGATCCCGGCAACCGCCGAGTGCTGCGCCTGACCCTCACCGACTCGGGCCGCAAGGCCTATGCCACGGGCGACGCCGCCATGCGCCGCCTGGAGCGCGAAGTGTTCTCCCGCTTCGACGCCGACACGCTGGACGCCCTGCGCGCCACGCTGTACCAGATCAGCCATCTGTCGTCTCAAGACGCCGCGGCAAAACGCAAAGACGACTGATCCCCATCGGACAAAGGCGCTGCCACCCTGGCATGCACCTCGATGGCTTTTTCTTCCATTTCCTGTCTGGAGATCCCATGGATCTTGCCTATTCCCATGAAGAGGAACAGTTCCGGGCGTCTGTCGGCGCCTGGATCGTCGAACACCTCCCACACGACATCGCCTCTAAAGTCCGCGCGGGCCAGCGCCTGCACAAGGACGACTTCCAGCGCTGGGCGCGCCTGCTCGGCCAACGGGGCTGGCTGGGCTACGGTTGGCCACGCGCCTTCGGTGGCCCAGGCTGGAACGCCATCCAGAAACATCTGTTCGAGGAACAGTGCGCACTGGCCGGTGCACCACGTATCGTGCCCTTTGGACCGACCATGGTGGCGCCGATCATCATGTCCCACGGCACCCCGGAACAGCAGCAGCGTTTCCTGCCCGGCATCGCCAGCGGCGAGGTGTGGTGGAGCCAGGGTTACAGCGAACCGGGGGCCGGTTCCGACCTCGCCTCCCTGCGCACGCGCGCCGTGCGACAAGGCGACCGCTACGTGGTCAACGGCCAGAAGACCTGGACCACGATGGCGCAATGGGGCGACTGGATGTTCTGCCTGGTGCGCACCGGCACCGAAGGCAAGCCGCAGGCGGGCATCTCCTTCCTGCTCATCGACATGAAGTCCCCCGGGCTCACCATCCGGCCGATCAAGCTGCTGGATGGCGAACACGATGTGAACGACGTCTTCTTCGACAACGTGGAGGTGCCGGTCGAGAACCTGATCGGAGAAGAAAACAAGGGCTGGACCTACGCCAAGCAGCTGCTGTCGCATGAGCGGACAACGATCTCCGACATCAACCGCAGCAAGGCCGAACTGGAACGGCTCCGGCAATTGGTGCGGGACGCCGGCCTCACGGGCGACACGCGCCTGTGCGATGACATCGCCCGGCTGGAAGTCGACATCAAGGCCCTGGACATGATGGTGCTGCGAGTGCTGTCCCTGGAGAAGTCGGGGCGTAACCCGCTGGACATTGCGGCACTGCTCAAGATCAAGGGCAGCGAGATCACCCAGCGCTACACCGAACTGATGATGGCCGTGGCAGGGCCGTACGCCTTGCCGTGGATCGAAGACGCGATGGAAGCCGGCTGGCCCGGGGAATTCCCCGGCCCGGCCGCGGCGCATTCGACCCTGGCCATGGGATTCTTCAAGAACCGGAAAACCACCATCTACGGTGGCTCGAACGAAGTGCAGCGAAACATCGTGGCACAGACCGTACTGAATGCAGGAGGCAGAAATGGACTTTGATTTCCTGGACGAGCAGGTGGAGCTGCGCCATGCCGTCGCACGTTGGCTTCAGGGAGAGTACGGCGCCGAGCGCCGCCGCCGGACGATGGCCGGCGGCGGATGGGATCCGCAGGCGTGGCGCTCGTTCGCCGACCTGGGTCTGACCGGCCTGCCCATCGCCGAGGAACAAGGTGGCATGGGCATGGGCGCCATCGAGGCCATGATCGTCATGGAGGAATTCGGCCGCCACGCGGTGCTCGAACCCCTGGGCCTGGCCTGGCTGGGCTCGCAGCTGATCCAGCGCTTTGCCCCAGCGCACCTGGCGGGCGCGTGGTTGCCACGCATGGCCGCGGGCGAGGCCTGGGTGGCACTGGCGCATCAGGAGCGGGGCAGCCGCTACGCCGTCGACCGTTGCACCGCACGGGCCGTGCGCGATGGCGAGGGCAGGCTCCTCATCACGGGACAAAAAGACCTCGTGCCCTCCGGCGACCAGGCCCAGGCATTGATCGTGCCGGCCATGCTGGACGGCGTGCGGGCCCTGTTCCTCGTTCCCCTTCCGCAGGACGGGGTCACCCTCGAAAGCTATCGCACGCTGGATGGTCGGCGCGCCGCCACAGCGACCTTGCGCAACGCACAGGGCGAATGCCTCAGCACCGACGGCGACGGCGCCCTGGAATGGGGTATTGGCCTGGGCATCGCTCACCTGTGCGCGGAGGCGGTGGGCCTCATGGAGCACACGATGGCGCTCACGATAGAGCATCTGAACATGCGCCAGCAGTTCGGCCGGCCGCTGGCCGACTTCCAGGTACTGCGGCACCGCGTGGCCGACATGAAGATGGAGATCGAACTGTCCCGTTCCATGAGCTACTGCGCCAGCTTGCAGCTGCAGGCCGATGCCCCTGCGCGTCGGGTGGCGCTGTCGCAAGCCAAGTACCAGCTGTCGCAATCCATGAAGCGCGTGGGGCAGCAGGCGGTCCAGTTGCATGGCGCTATCGGCCTCACGGACGAATACGAACTGAGCGACTACTACAAGCGCCTGAACCAGCTCGAATACACCTTCGGTGACGGCGCGCACCACCTCGCGATCCTGAGCGAGGCCCAGTTCGCCGACGCCTGATGCAAAAAAGGCCGTGCAATGGCACGGCCTTTTTTTGCACAACGGCTGTGCGGATCACTCCGGGGTGATGCCCGCCATTTCCACCAGCTTGCCCCAAGCCTGGGTGTCGGTCTTAACACGTTGCAGCAGCTGGGCCGGCGTCGAGGTTTGCGGCTCGGCGCCAATGCCGCGCATGAACTCCACGTACTGCGGGTTGCGGCTGGCCGTCTGAATGAAGCCATTGAGCTTTTCAGCCGCCGCAGCCGGCACACGGGCCGGCATGAAAACCGCGAACCAGCCGCTGAGATCGTAGCCAGGCAAACCTGCTTCTGCCATCGTGGGCACATCGGGCAAGGCGGCCACGCGTTCGCCGCCGGTGACCGCCAGCGCCCGCACATTGCCACCCTTGGCCTGCGGAATGGCCAGGGTGGCATCCGCGAACACCATGTGAATGCGCCCACCCATCAGATCGTTCATGGCTGGCGGAACGCCCTTGTAAGGCACGCTGAGTATGTCGACGTTCGCCATCGTTTTGAACATGGAGCCGGCCACCAGCCCGGTGGCGTTGCCACTGCCAAAGTGGTAACGCGTGGGGTCCTTGCGAATGCTCACCAACAGCTCGCCCACACTCTTCTCCGGCGTGAGCTTCGGGTTGGTCACCATCACGAAGGCCACGGTGGCCACGCTGCTCACGGGGGTGAAGTCGGCCACCGGGTCAAAAGGCAGTTTCTTGAACAGGTGGGTGTTGGCCGCATGGGTCGAGTTCGGCGTGAACAGGATGGTGTACGGATCGCCAGCAGCAGCCGCGACGGCGGACGCCGCGAGGTTGCCCAATGCCCCGGGCCGGTTGTCCACAACCACGGGCTGTCCGGCCAGCACTTCAATCTGGCGAGCCATTTGCCGCGCGGCGGCATCGATGCCGCTGCCAGCGGGATAGCCCAGCATCATGCGGATGGGCCTGCTCGGATAGTTGTCCTGTGCCAAGGCCGGTGCGGCCCAGGCGCACCCGAGTGCGACGGCGCAGGCCAGGGCTGCGCGGCGAGGCAGGCATTGCAACGTTGTCATGATGTGTCTCCTGAGGTCGGGGAAAAATTCAGTATCTGGCCGACAGGGCCGTGCCGATCACGTGGCTGGCAAATGCACTGGCACCGGTGGCCGACATGGAAGGCGCATGGGTCAGGTATTGCTTGCAGGCCCGCAATGCCACCGTGCTGTTGCCTGCGAAGCTAGCCAGCCAGCGCGCGGTGGTGGATTCAAGGTCTTCCGCGGACACCACATAGCTGATGAGCCCGGCGCCAAGGGCATCCGCGGCAGAGAGCTCCTCACGCGTGTAGACCAGCATTGCCAGCGTCTTCAGCGGAACGCGGTCGTGCAGCGCCGCCATCACCAGCGCCGGCGGAATGTCTCGCTCCAGTTCCGGAATGGCAAAGCGCGCTCCGGCTTGCGCGAGCGTGATGTCGCACACGCAGGCCAGGGCAGCGCCCACGCCGAGTGCGCGGCCCTGCACCACCGCCAGGGTGGGCACGGGTGCGAACTTGATGGCGTCGTACAGCGCCAGCGCAGGCTCTGCCACCAGGTGCCGCAACTTCTCCGCGGAAGGCACGGCGCCGCCCTTCGGTGGCGTGGGCGACTTCCTGCCGGCGCAGAAGTCATCGCCCGCACCCCGCAGGCAGATGGCCTTCACGTCATCACCGATCGTCTGTATGGCCTGAACGATGGCATTCGACATGGCGGCATCGACCAGATTGCCGGTGCCGGGATCGTTCAGCGTGAGGGTCAGCACACCGTCACGCAGGTCGATCAGCACCCCGGCTTCGGGGGAGGCTTGGTGGTGGGTGGCCGTCATGTGTGTCGTCCTCTCTTCAATGGGCAGTCCGGGCCGAGCGGCCCTGGTGAATCACCTCCCACACCGCCAGCGGCGTGGCGGGCATGGGCAGCTCTTCGTCGGTGTAGGCCGCCAGCGCGTGCGCCAGGGCGTTGAAGGTGCAGGCGGTGGCGGGTGTGATGCCGCTTTCACCACCGCCCTTCACGCCCAGCGGGTTGCCGTGCGTGGGGTCGTTGGTCAGCTCGACGCTCAGCGGCGGCATGAGCTCTGCGTGCGGCATGCCGTAGTCCATGTAGGAACCGGACAGGACCTGCCCGCTCTGGCGGTCCACCTGGTAGCCCTCGGTCAATGCCTGGCCCAGGCCCTGGGCCAGACCACCATGCACCTGGCCTTCGACGATGAGCGGGTTGATCGCCTGCCCGACGTCGTCCACCGCGCTGTAGCGCACCACGTCGATCTCTCCGGTGTCGGGGTCGATCTCCACCTCGCACACGGCCGCGCCCGTGGGGTACGCGGGCATGCGGCCGTTGAACTCCGCCTCGGCGCCCAGTTCACGCATGTCCGGCTGCCCCGGCATGCCATGGCGTTGCACGTGCTGGGCCAGTTGAGCCAGCGTGATCCGCCGCTTGCGCAGACCCCACCAGACTCTGACGGTGAAGCCGGCGCCTTCCCGGGTGAGGCGCTGTGCATCCACTCCCAGGCAATGTGCGGCCACCGCACGGGCCTTGTCGATCAGGTCCTTGCTGGCATCGATGAGCAGCTTGCCACCCAGTCGCATGGAGCGGTCGGAGTGCGTGCCGCCGCCCCATTTGACGAAGGCCGTGTCGCCCGTGCGCAAGCGGATCGACTCGAACGGCACGCCAAGATGGTCCGCAACGACCTGCGCGAACGTGGTCTCGTGGCCCTGCCCGGTCGATTGCGTGCCCGACACGATGTCCGTGCTGCCGTCGGGCAGCACGCGCAGTTCGATGCGTTCACGCGGCGCGCCCACAGGCGACTCGATGTAGTTGGACAGGCCGATGCCGCGCAGCTTTCCTCGCTGCCTTGCCTCCTGCTGCCTTGTCTCGAAGCCCTGCCAGTCGGCCAGCTCGATCACCCGTTCCATGTTGGCGGGGAAGTTCCCGCTGTCGTAGGGCAGCCCCATGGGACTGACACGCGGCAGGGTCTCGCGCCGGATCATGTTGATGCGGCGGATGTCGAGTCGGTCGATACCCAGGCGGGATGCGGCCAGGTCCAGCAGCCGCTCGAAGGCGTGCATGCTCTCCGGGCGCCCCGCACCCCGGTACGGACCGGTCGGCACGGTGTTGGTGACGACGCCCGTGACGTGGATGGCAGCGACCGGCACGTCGTACACGCTGGTGGTCACGCGCATCGCGTTGGCCATGGGCACGTATGAAATCGTGTGGGCGCCCACGTTGCCGATCAGTTCGTTGTCCACCGCGAGGATGCGGCCCTGCGCATCGAAGGCCATGGCGGTGCGGAAGGTCATGCCGCGGCCCTGGTAGTCGCTGACGAAGGCTTCGCTGCGGTCACCCGTCCACTTCACCGGCCGCCCCACCCGGCGCGCGGCCCAGAGCACGCAGACCGGCTCCATGTTGAGCGAGGTGCGCGGGCCGAAGCCACCGCCCACGTCGGGGCACACCACGCGCACGCGCGTGGCCGGCACCTTGAATGCATCGGCCAGGCCCAGCTGCTGCCGCACCACTCCCTGGCTGCCGGACGTGAGCAGGTAGGTGTCTGCGGCCGGATCGTATTCGCCGATGGCCGAGCGTGGCTCCATCTGCGCGTTGACGATGCGGCTGTTCTTGAACTCGCGGCGCAGCACCAGGGCGGCCTTGTCGAACGCGGCGCGCGCGGCCTCGCGGTCACCGATCTGCGTGCTGAAGCAGCAATTGCGGGGCAGATCGTCGTACAGCTGGGATGCACCCTCGGCCAGCGCGTCGTCGGCGTCCACCACCGCCGGCAACACCTCGTATTCCACCTGAACGGCTTCCACACCATCGCGTGCCTGGTGCGGCGTTTCGGCCACGACCATGACCAGCGCCTCGCCGACGTGGCGCACCTTGTCCACGCTCAAGGGCCACTGGCGCCGGTTGTAGATGGCACCCGTCTCGGAGGTGAGGAACGCCTTTTCCTTCGGGTTCACCGCGGCAATGGGATTGGGCACGTGATCGATGCCCTCGAACCCGTCGGCCAGATAGTCCGCGCCGGTGAGCACGGCCAGCACGCCGGGCAGAGCCTGCGCGGCAGAGGTGTCGATGCGAACGATGCGCGCATGCGCATGGGGCGACCGCAGAAACGCGGCCCAGGCCTGGCCCGGTTTGGCGATGTCGTCGGTGTAGCACCCCTTGCCCACCACCAGGCGGCGGTCTTCGTTGCGTGGCTGCGCCTTGCCAATCCAGCTCATCGTGCCCCCTCCGTATCCGCGCGGGCATTGCAGGGCAGGCCCATCTCCGTGGCGGCCTGCTCCACCGCCCGGATGATGTTGACGTAGCCCGTGCAGCGGCAGATGTTGCCCTCGAGCGCAGTGCAGATCGATGCATGGTCGATCTGCTGTCCCGAGCGCAGCAAACCATCGGAAGACATGATCATTCCGGGCGTGCAGAAGCCGCACTGCAGCCCGTGGCACTGCACAAAAGCCTTCTGCAGCGGATGCATGCTGTCCTTCTTTGCCAGCCCCTCGATGGTGACCACCTCGCCGCCACTGGCCTGCACGGCCAGCACGGTGCACGATTTCACCGCCACCCCATCGAGCCGGACAGTGCAGGCGCCACATTGCGACGTGTCGCAACCCACGTGGGTGCCGGTCAGGCCAAGATCGCGCCGCAGCAGCTCGACCAGCAGGGTGCGGTCGTCCACATGGCGGCGCACCGGTTGACCATTCACCGTCAGTTCGACGTTGGCCTGGCCGGCGCCGCTGTTGGTCCAGGCGGTGCTGCCCGGTCCCTCCGCCGCCGTGGCCGTGGGCCGCTGGCCTTCGCCACCGCCTTCGGTCAACACCTCGTTGAAGCGTGCGAAGAAGCGGTCTGCCATCTTGGCGCCCACCGATCCCACCAGCCGGGAACCGATCTGCGCCAGCTTGCCACCCACATGGGCCTCGGCCGCATAGACCAGCAACGTGTCCGCGCCTTCGTCTTCCAGCGTGACCACCGCAGTCATCTCACCAAAGCCGGCCATGCCGCCTTCGCCCTGCCCCCGGAGCCGATAGCCCTTGAGCGGCTCCCGGTCCTGCACCGTCAAGGCACCCTTGAAACGCGCCTTGACCGGCCCGACCGATGCCCGCACCACCACCTGCCACTCACTGTCGTTGACCGCGGTGAAGGATTCGCAGCCGTCGATGCATTGCTCCAGCACGGCGGGGTTATTGAGTGCCGTCCATACGGTTTCTCGGCTGGCGCGGATGACCTGCCGTCCCTTGAATTCCATGATCAGTTCACCTTTGCTTCGAGGGTGCGCAGGGTCGACAGCGCGCGCCCGGCGAGCACGCCAACCAGATGCGCCCGGTATGCCGGTGTCGCCGTGGCGTCCGCGTTGAATGCCGATGACTCGGGCTCCAGGCCCACCAGCGTGTCGGGGGCCCAGGTTTCGGTTGCACTCGCGGCCAGACGTTGCTCGGCCGCCGTCCACCGGAACGCAAACGGCGCAGCGCCCGTCACGGCAACGCGGGCATCGCCCCCATGGTCCGCGATGAAGACTCCTGCCACCGCATAACCGGAGGCCGCGTGCCGGTGCTTCACATAAGCCGCGCGATCGGGCACCCGGAACTCCACCGCGGTGACGATCTCCGTGGGTTCCAGCGCGGTCTCGAACATGCCCAGGAAGAAGGCATCGCCGTCAATGCGGCGCCGGTCGGTGACCACCGTCGCCTTGAGCGCCAGCACGGCCGAAGGGTAATCGGCGGCAGGGTCGCTGTTGGCGATCGAGCCACCCAGGGTGCCGCGGTTGCGCACCTGCTGATCGCCGATGAGACCGGCGAGATCCGACAACGCGGGAATGCAACGCCGAACCACATCCGACTGCGCCACC
Source organism: Hydrogenophaga palleronii NBRC 102513 (assembly GCF_001571225.1). GTDB lineage: Bacteria > Pseudomonadota > Gammaproteobacteria > Burkholderiales > Burkholderiaceae_C > Hydrogenophaga > Hydrogenophaga palleronii. The sequence goes on along the minus strand of NZ_BCTJ01000002.1, from coordinate 201,223 downwards.
GCCGCATGGCGCGTGGCGGCGCCGATGCGCAGGACACCACCCTCTTGCGAAATGCCCTGAAGCGCCGGCAAGCGGCTCAGGTCCACGAGGTGGCTGGGCGCGCTCAGGCGCTGCTTGAGCGTGGGCAACAGCGTCATGCCGCCGGCCAGCGGCCGGGCATCGGGGAATCGGGAAAGACAGTCCACAGCCTCCTGAACGGAAGCCGGTCTGACATAGGAAAAGGGATACATCGCCTCAACTCACCAAAGCCACGCGCCTGCCCGGGCCGCCACGAAAGCGGGCAATTCCTGCATCGGGTAGTGCCCCGTCTGCGGGACCATTTCAATCTCGGCGTGCGGGTGGTGCAGCAGCCAGGCATCGCGGGCCCGTTCAAAGCTGATGCCAGGATCGAATTCACCCGCCAGCACCTTCACGGGAACGTCCAGCCCGGCCACCTGATCGGCGAACCCCTGGCCCGCCCAACCGTCCAGGTACGCACGCATGGCCGCGGGGCTGTTCTCCGTGGAGTCGGCGGCCATGTTTCGGCACCAAGCCGCCGTCAGTCGTTGGCCGGTCGACATGTGAAAGATCTGCTGGCGCGCAGCCACATCGTCCACGGCCGACTCGAAGAAGGCCCGGCGGGCGGCATCCATGCCGGAACCCGCGGCGGAAACCGGCGCAATGCCCAGCAGACGCTCCACCCGATCAGGGGCCCGCAAGGCCACGCGTTGCATCGCCATGCCACCCATGGAGTGGCCCACGATGGAAAAGCTCGACCAGCCCAACCCATCGGCCAGCGCCAGCACGTCCGACGCCGCCTCTTCAAACTGGAACAGGCCGGGCTCGGACCGGCGCGAACCGTAGCCGCGGTACTCGAAAACCGCGCATTCGAACCGATCCGGGTCCATGGCCTCCAGCATGGGTTGCCAGTGCCTGGACAGCCCCAGCCAGCCATTCATCACAATGACCTTCCGGGGGCCTCCACCACAGGTGTGCGAAGCCAGATGCTCCTTCATAGCGCGAGGGTCTCCACGTTGTACTCAAACAGCCATTCATACCGTTGCCGGACGCGCTCTTCCGTCCATTCGCGGTCCACATAGGCCGCGGCGCCTTCGGCATGGGCCAGCTGTGGATTGTGGAAGCGCGTGGCGTTTTCGTTAGCGCCCTGCACGATCTTCGCGGTGCGCTGCACACGCGCGGCCTCGTAGGCAGCCGTGCCACGTGCGATGTCGCCACCGTGTTCGTGCAGCGCCCGGGCGAGCAGGTAGCCATCTTCCAGCGCCATCACCGCGCCCTGCGCCAGGAACGGCAGCGTCGGGTGGCAGGCATCGCCCAGCAGCGTCACACGCCCCTTGGTCCACGACGACATCGGGTCTCGCACCATGAGCGCCCATTTGTACGGCGTCTCCACCGCACGGATCAGGTGGTGGACGTCTTCGTGCCAGCCCGCGAAGTCGCGCTCGAAATCTTCCCGAGAGCCCTTCTGGGACCAGGACTCGAGCTCCCAACGCTGAGACTGCTCAACCACCGCCACCAGGTTCACCAGCTTCCCGGACCGCACGGGATAGTGGATAACGTGCTTTCCAGGCCCGAGCCAGTTGTAGCCATAGGGTTGCCGCAGATGCGCGGGCAATGTCTCTGCATCGATCACGCCCCGCCAGGCCACGATGCCCGAGAAGCGGGCCTCGTCATCGCCAAACAGGCGTTGGCGCACCTGCGAATGCACACCATCGGCGCCCACCACGAAATCGGCACTGGCGACCTCCTGGCCTGAAGCGAACATGCGCACCACATCAGCGTCCTGGCGAATGTCGGTGATACGGGTGTCGAGACGGATGGCATTGGGGCTCAAGGCACGAAGCCCCTTGACCAGCACCTGGTGCAAGTCGCCACGGTGCATGGTCAGGTACGGGAAACCGTAACGCTGTCGTGAGACCGAACCCAGATCGAACAGCTTCCACTCCTGCCCGGTCGACCACAGCCGCACACACTTGCCCGCCGGTTCGGACGCGACGGCCTCGATGTCGTTCATGAGCCCGAGACTCGCCAGAACCCTGACGCCATTCGGGCTGATCTGCACGCCGGCGCCGATTTCCCCCAGCTCCCTGGCCTGCTCGAACACCTCCACTTCAAAACCTCGTTTGAGCAGGGCGATGGCCGCCGTGAGCCCTCCGATCCCGGCACCGATGACTGCTATGCGCATGAACGTCCTTTGCCCCGCCCCTTCGCAGGAACTCATTGATTGGTAAGGGCGCCACTCTAAGTTGAGTCAGGACAAAAGTTAATCACGATTATTCGATTATGCGATCGTGAAATCAAAACAACGCTCCCCATGGCGCGCACCTTGTCAGGATGGACTGCTCCCGGTCTGATAGACAAGCTCCAGCCTCAAGCCGAAGCCCGTTCAAACGCTTCGGGGCTGATGCCACCGAGATGGCGGTGGCGGCGGGTTCGGTTGTAAAACGCTTGGATGTGGCCGAAGACATCGGCGTGCGCGAACTCCCGGGTCTTGCAAATGCGCTTTTTGGATGCGTTCCTTTTTCAGGCTGCTGAAGAAGACTCGGCGACAGCATTGTCCCGGCAGTTGTCCCGCCTGCTCATGCCGGGTTCGAGGTTGCGGGTTGCGCAGAATCGGTTGAACTCTTCGCTTCCTTATTGGCTGCCTTGGTCGCCATGGATCACGATGTGTTGCTGAGGCTTGCGCCTCCACACGGCCATCCGCGCACACGAGCTGCTTGCCTTCAAGCCCACCTCGAAGGCCGAACCTTCAAGCCTGTTGGGCGATGACGATATCTGCCATGGGCCGGGCAATGCAGGGCAGGCAATAGCCCTCTTCCTTTTCGTCGGCGCTCAGGCCGGGCCAGGCAATGTCGTAGCGCACTTGCCCCTGCAGCAAGAGACCCATGCAGGTGCGGCAGGTGCCGTTGCGGCAGGACACCCGCCATTCAATGCCCGTGCGCGCCATCGCGGCGAACAAACTGGTCTCGCTGTCGGCTTCGGCGTCAGCCGCCTGGCCTTCAACCCGGATACGGAAGGTCTTCATGTGCGTGGGATCGGGGTGGCTTGGGCTTAGACTTTTCGCATGACTCTGGAATATTGGAAGTATGACGCGGGCAGCGACTCCGTCGCCTCGCTGGTGATCCCCGCGGCGCTGGGCCGCCAGCGCACCTTCGACCTGGATGCCACGCTGCTGGTGCATGTGCCGGCGGAGGCCGTCGGGAGCTGGCTGGAACTGGCCGTGGAGGTGGATGGAAAACGCTTGTGGGCTCGGCGCATACCGAGCGACAACCCGGGCGAGACCGACGGACTGGAGTACCACTACCGCCTGGCGGTCGAGGCCGATGCCGATTGCCGCCTGCGCGCCAAGGCGAGTTGCAAAGGCTGCCGGGTTGTGTCGCTGGTGCTGGAAGCCCGCGAGACGGTTTACTGAGGCGGCATCAACCGCCACGCCCGCTCACTCAAAGTGAGGCGCACCCAGGGCCAACTGCAACACCATCGGCTGCAACATGTCTTGCGGCGGCGGCTTCGCCAGGGGTTCGGCCGTGATCAGGCTGCGCAAGTCGCCATCGGCCAACAGATTCCCCAGCGAATCGAAGGCCAGCCGTGCCACTTCACCCGTGGGGGCGATCCAGACCCGCAGCACCAACGAGGGCTCGCGGGCAGCTTGCGGCTGCAACGGCACGCCGGCCTGCATCCATCCGTGCAGGCGCAGCACGGCCTCGTTGTTCGGGTCGCTCAGGCGGGCCTGGAACTGTTGGCTCACCCACTCCGCATACCGACTCCAGTGCAGCGGTACCGAAGGAACGGCCTCGCCCTGCGCCAGTGCCGGCGCGGCCGACACCGTGAGACCCAGGCCCAGGCGGCCGATGGCGCGGCGCATCGGTGCCCACAGGGATTCGCGGCGCGTGATCACGGGTGGTGGCATCGTGCGGCTCTCTTCAGGTCTTTGGAATCGGTTTGCGAGATGCCCGCCCGCGGCGTCACGGCTCATGGTGCAGGCGTTGCGTCGGCCTGCCCCGGTGCCACCTCGGCGGTATGCACCGCGGCGCCTGGCGGCACCATGCGGGCACTGCGTGTGGCGGCGATCTCGCGGCGCGCGATCGATATCTCGGCCGGCGAGATGTCGAACTGCTCCATCGTCTCGGCCAGCAAGCGCACAAAGTCCACGCGCTGGCGTTCCCAGATCAGGGCCGCCCGCGCCATGCGATCGCGTTGCCGGCGCACCGCAATGCGCGTCTGCTGGCGGCCCGTGGCGGGTGGCACCACGGGGTCGAGGCCCGGATCAAGCGCGCTGGCCAAGGCCCGGGCTCCCTGCGAATGGCGACTGGTCCACGCGTCAGGCGGCAACGGGCTCGCTCAACGCGCCGGCTTGCGCAGGCAATTCGGCCGCCGCCTCGCCATCCACCGGCGTGTCGGCCGGCTTGAAGTTGCGCAGGTGCACGAAGAACTGGCCCATCATCTGGCTCCAGAGCTGCATCATCATGGCCAGGTGGTTCGGGCTGATGCCGCCGGCGGCCAGCACGTCCATCTCCAGCACAACAAAGTCACCGTGCAGGGCGACGCGGGCGAAGCGCTTGCTGCGGTGCCAGTCGGCCAGCACGCTCTCCGGCAGCACACCGCCCTGCACGCGCAGCGGGCAGCTCAGGGTGAGGTCCAGGTACTCGCCGGTGGCGCTGGCGTTGCCCCACAGCACCTGAAAGCCGATGCCCTGGCTGGCGCTGTGCAGGCGCACCACGCCATCCTGCTCGATGGCCGTCACCGCGCAGCCCGAGGATTTGATGGCGTCGGCCACCTGGTCGGGCGTCATGGCGAAAAGCAAAGCAGTGGCCGTGGCCGGCGTTGCAACGGTGTGGTCGGTGGTGTTCTGGCTCATGTGGAAGTCCTGTGGTTCAAAAGAAAAAGAAATGGAATGGGTCGCTCAGGGGCGTTGCTGCAGCGCCGCGTCCAGCGCGGCGGCGTCGATGCTGACGCTGGCGGCCGGCGCCATGCGGGTGAGGTACTCGCTCACCAGCGCCTGCTGGCGCTGCTCACGCAGGGCGGCCTGCAGCCGTGGCCGGGCTTCCTCCAGCGTGGCCAGGCGGGCCGGCTGGATGGCCAGCAGCTTCAGCACATGGAAGCCGCTCGGCGACTGCACCGGCTCGCTGACCTGGTTGGGCTGCAGGCGCGCCACGGGCTCGCGGATCTCCGGCAGCATCAGCGCCAAGGGCAGCAGGCCGACCTCTCCACCCTGGGCGGCGCTGCGTGCGTCCTGAGACCTGGCCTTGGCCAGCGCCGCAAAGTCGCCCTTGCGGGCTTGCGCCGCGAGCTTGACGGCTTCGGCGCGCACCTGTGCCGTGGTGGTGGCATCCGCCTGCGGTGGTGTGGGCAGGTAGATCTGCGCCACGCGGTAGCTGGCGGGCACGTTGAGGCCGGGCTTGGCCTGCTCGTAGGCCGCGGCCAGTTCTGCATCGTTCGGGTAGTCCGCAGGCAATGCGGTCACCGAGGCCAGGTAGCTGCTGCTGACGATGCGGTCGGTGATCTCCCGCACCGCCGCGTCCACACGCGCCTTCACCTCGGGGCGTTCCTGCCATTGCTGCTGGCGCGCCTCGCGCAGCAGCTGCTCGCTCGCCAGGCGCTGGCGCAGCCAGTTCTCAAGGCCGGAACGGTCGGTCTTCAACTGCGCGCGCTCGGCCTCCGGCATGGCCTGCAGCAGGCGCTCCACCTCGTTGGCCGAAATCGACACGGCACCCAGGCGGGCCACTGGCGGGCTGGCCGTGGCCGGGGTCTGTGCCAGCGCGGGGATCACAAACGCGGCAAGCGCGAGGCCGAGCGCGCTGCGCGCGGCCTGTCGGTGAAGGGTCTTCATGGCGGTCATGGTGTGGTGGCGGCCTGGTCTGCCGGGGCATTGACGGCGCGCACGTCGAACCGGCTCTGGTACAGCTTGTCGCCGTACTGCTGCGCGATCTCTTCCAGCTTCACGCGGCGGCTGGTGGCGAACGGCTGGCGCGACGAGAGCACGGTGTTCAGGTCGAGCTTCTCGTAGGCGTTCACCACTTCCATGCCGACCGCGTACAGCTGCTGGTTCTTCACCTCGCATTGCGCCACCGCGGCCTTCTGCAAAGCCACCTCCTGGCCCAGGCGCTGACGTTCGGCCTCCGAGGCGCGTGCCATCTTGAGCAGTTCGTCGTAGGCGCCACGGAACTGCGCCACCTGTGCACCCGCCTTGTCCACCGCCTCACGCGCCTGCTGCTGGGCCGCCGTGCGTTCGCTGTCCTGGCGCGCACGCGCCTCGCGTTCGCGCGCGAGTTGTGCGCGGCTCTGGGCCAGCTCGGCACGCAGCGCCTCGGTGTCGGGTGCAGGTGCCCGGGTGGCGGCGCCCGGTGCGCTCGCTGCACCACCGGCCTTCATCTGCGCCAGTTCGTTCTGCGTCTGCTGCAGTTGCCCGGTCACCAGGCGCAACTGGGCGCGCAGCCGCTCTTCCATGGACGAGTCCTGTGCCTGCGCGGCGCCCGCCAGGCCCAGCGCGGCACCGGCGAGGGCCGAGGCGAGCAATGTCCTGTGCAGCAGGCCGCGTGTGTGTTCAAACCGTGTCATGCCTGCTCCTTCAGAAACGCGCGTTCAGCTCAAGCTGCAGCGTGTCGATCTGGTACGGCGCCCCGTACACCTCGCGCGTCGCAGACCAGCGGCCCGAGAGCCAGGTGTTCTTGTCGATCGCGTAAGAGCCGCCGATGAAGTACCCACGGGCATTGGTGCCGCCGTGGTGGAAGGTCGAGTCGTTGTAGCCGTCGGGCATGGCATCGGGTTCGATGCGCTTGTAGCCGGCCAGGACGTTCCAGTCGCCGCGTTGCGACGGGCTGGGTTTGCCGAAGGTGGCCTGGAACATGTAGGCGTTGCCACCGCTCTTGAAGTCGGCCTGCGTGGGCACCAGCGGCGCGTTGGCGCCGTAGTTGTTCACGATGCCGCCACGCGCGCGCCGGAACATCTCGGCCTTGTCGTAGGCCAGGTTGCGCACATAGTTGGCGTCCAGGCGCAGGCCGTAGCCGTTGGCCACCTGGGTGTCCCAGCGGAAGTTCACGTCCAGCAACTGGAATTTGGACGCCAGCCCGAAGTACTGCGGCTGCGCGGTGTCCGCGGGGTTGGCCGGGTTCAGCGTGATGTCACGCAGCATCATCAGCGTGTTGCCCTTCTGCATGAAGGCCGGGCGCGACCAGTCGCTGTCGCAGGATTTGGCGCCGGCGTACAACGCGCAAGGGCTGGAGACCTTGCCGGTCACGTTGCGGAAGTCGTAGTAGGCCAGTGCGCCACGCAGGCGGTTGGTGCTGTCGAGTTTCCAGTTGGCACCCGCCTGCACGCCGAACAGCCATTTGTTCTGGCTCGTGGCCTTGTCCTGGCTGTACTGCGGGAAATTGTCCGACGAGTACTCAAGCGGAATCACGCCGACGGTGCCGAAGATCTCCAGGTCCTTGTTGCTGGCCAATGCCTTCTGGTACTGCACGGCCACGCCGTCGAAGTTCAGGTCGCTGGAGAACAGCGTGTCGCTCGACACGAAGGGGTTGCCGAACCGGCCACCGGTGAGGGTGAGGCCTTCCATCGGCTTGTGGGACAACCAGGCCTGGTCGAGCCACAGGCTCTTCTTGCCCAGCCCGCCACCCAGGGTCTGGGTGGTGGACACCGGGCTGTCGTCGCCGCCGGTGGCCAGGCGCACGCCGGCGTGTGTGTTGTCGGAGATCTCTGCCGCCAGGCCGATGCGGGCGCGCGCGCGCCAGAGCAGCTTGCGGTCCTGGCGCGTATTGAGCAGCGGGGGCAGGCCGGCCGTGGTGTTGAGGTTGACGTCGTAACCGCTGCCCTTGTTGATGGCCGCGTAGTCAACGACTTCGTTGCTGTTGCCGGCGGAGAACAGGCGCGATTCGTTGCGCACCCGCACGTCCCCTTCAAAGCGGATGCGTTGTGTCCACTCCGGCGTTTCGTTGGGCGCGGCCCAGCCCTCGGATTTGGCCTGCGCCATCACCTCGCCCTTGATGTCGTCGCGGATCTGGTCGCGCACGGTCTGCGGGATGTAGGGCACGCGCACGTCGCCCGCTTCCGGGCGCAGGCCCGTGGCAGGCGCCGCCACGGCAGCGGCCACCTGGCGCTGCGTGGTCTGTGCGGCCATGGCTTCGGTCTGCGCCTGTGCCAGCAGGGCTTCACCGACGTCCTTGGCCAGTGCGCCGCTCTGGATCAGGCCACGGATGAGCCGCACCATGGCGCTTTCGGCCGGCGCCGCGGCAGCGGCCGGTGCCTGGGCGCTGGCGGCCAGGGAGGTCAGTGCCAGTGCGGCCGCGACGGCGATGGTCTGGGCCCGGCGACGCACGGCGTGCGCGGGGAGGTGTGTGTGTTGGGTCATGGTTGATTCGGGGATGGTTCAAAAGGGGAAGCCGGGCGCCCGCGCGCTCAGGGGCGACGACCGTTCATGGAGACACGCATCGGGAAACGCATCGATTGCGGGGGCCGCTCGTCCACTCGGTCGATCTCGCGCAGCATCGCCAGCACCACCTCGTCGGTGCGCGCGTTGCCGCTGCCCTGCACCAGCTGGAAGCGGGTGGTGCGGCCGTCGGCGGCGAGCCAGAGGTCGATGCGCAGATCGCTGAACACCAGGTTGCGGGTGCGTGGATCACGCGCCAGGGCCTGCTGCAGTTGCGCCGACAGGTAACGCTGGTAGGAACCGGCGCCCAGGCCACCGCCGCCCGCCGTGCGGCCACCGCCGCCGCCCACGGCAATGCCGCCTTCGCCCGCCTGGGCCTCGGCGTTCATGGTCAGCGGGTCGCCCATGTCCTGCGAGGGGCTGGGGGCGGCGTCGTCCATCGGTTTGTCGACCGACTCCACCGGCGTGGGCTCCACCTCGGTGATCTTCGGTTCCACCGGCGTCGGTTCGGGCTCCGGCAGTTTCTCGGGTTCGGGTGGTGGCGGCGGGGGCGGCGGCAGCATCAGCATCGAGGTGCTGGCCACCTCGCGCTTGGTGCTCGCCGTGCCGGCCAGCAGGTACCACAGCAGCGCCAGCAGCAGCGCGGCCGCCAGCACGCCGAAGGCCGTGCCACCCCAGCGGCGCCACCAGGCGCGCGGTGTCATCGGCGTGGCCGGCGCGGTGGCGCTGGCGTGGGAGTTGCGCGTGTTCAACTTGCGCTCCTCACGCGGCCGGCTTGCCGGTCACGAGGCCAATCTGGTTGAGCTCGATGCGGCGCAACAGATCGAGCACCTCGACCACCTTGGCGTACTGGACCGCCGAGTCACCGCGCACGATGACCGGGAAGTCGGGCGTCAAGGCCTTCTCGGTGCGCAGGCGTTGCTCCAGCTCGGCCAGCGTCACCGGATACGCGTCCAGGAACACGCGGCCATCGTTGTCGATGGTGATGGCCTTGGTCTTGGGCTTCTCCAGCGCAACAGCCGAACTCGCCTTGGGCAGATCCACCTTGATGCCGGGGATGCTGGCGTTGCTGGTCAGGATGAAGATCACCAGCACCACCAGCAGCACATCCACGAACGGCGTGATGTTGATGCCGCCGGTGCGCTTTTTCGTGCCGAACTTGGCTGCAGCGTTGGCCATGGATCAGGCCCCCCGCAGCATCTGGCCGCGGCCCTCGCCCTGCTCTTCGGCCAGGCGGGTGGAGAACTCGTCAACGAAGACGGCCATGTCGGCGCCGATGGCGTCCGAACGCGATGCGAGCCAGTTGTAGCCGAACAGCGCGGGAATGGCGACGCCCAGGCCGGCGGCCGTGCACAACAAGGCTGCGGCCATGCCGGGTGCGACCGAGTTGATGTCCACCGCACCGGCCATCGCCGCGACCACGAACACCAGCATGATGCCGATCACGGTGCCGAACAGGCCCACGTAAGGCGCGCCTTCGATGGTGGTCGAGAGCCAGTTCATGCGCTTGGACATGCGCTCGTTCTCGCGCACCATCACGCCGTCCATGGCGGCACGGATGGCGCCGATGGTCGCCACCGACACCGCGTTCAGGTCGTAGCCCCGGGCCTGGCGGCGGCGCATTTCATCCACCGCCACTTCGTACAGGCGCCAGAGCGAAGAATCGGCCTGCACCTCGGCCGGCACCTTGTTGCCCCTGGCCAGCGAATCCAGCGGCGCGCCGGCGGTCTCGCGGAAGTAGCCCATGAAGGCCGCATTGGCGCGCGACATGGCACCGTAGCTGCGGCCCTTGCCGATCATGATCGCCCACGACACCACCATCATCAGGCCGAGGATCGCGACCACGATCCAGGCGTCCAGCGGCATGGCGGCCAGGATGTAGCCGAAGTGGCTCTTGCCGGCCTGCTGCTCGTCCGGGCCAAACACCGTCAGGCGCGATTCGGCGCCCTGGGAGACCGCGTCGGCCAGCATCAGGGCATCGCGGCGCGCCACCTTGGAGATGCGCACTTCGTCGATGGCGCCCACGAAGGGAGCCAGTGCCTGGCCGTCGGCCGCGGCGCCCACGGCGGCGGGCGTGTTGAGCGCGGGCAGTGCCACGGCCAGCGTGGCGGCGGTGCGCCCACCCACCAGCAGGTTCACGGCCTGGCCGTCGGCGGTGACCGCGAGGTGCGACCACTGGCCGGCCTGGATCGGCTGGCCCGGCTTGCTGCGCTGGCCATTGACCTGCACGAAGGGCACGCCCTGGTCGATGCCCAGCGTGAGTTCACCCGCACCGTCGCGGCGCGAGTACACCACCTGGCTGGCGCCCAGCGTTTCAGGGCGCACCCAGACGCTGAAGGTGAACGAACCACCAGCCGCCACCGCCAGCGATGGCGAGGCCGGCAGCATCAGCGGCGCGTTGCCCAGCATGGCGCCACGCCCGATCACCGTGCCTTCGGCCGTCACCGTGGTGGTCTGCGCGTGGTTGCCGTAGGCGGTGGTGTCGCGCGCCGGGGCACCGGTTTCGGCGAAGTGGTAGACCAGCGTGTAGTCGGGGTCGAAGCTGAGCTGGCCGTTGCCGGACGCCGGTGCCTTCGGGTTGCCGTAGTACATCCAGATCTGCTGCGGCGCGGCCTCCGACAGCGCCGGCATGTCGACCCAGACCAGCGCCATGCCCAGCAGCGGATCGAACTGTTCGATCTGGTGGTTGAGCACGGTCTTGTCGTCGGCGGCGACGAAGCGCAGGTCGGCACCGGTGTCGCTCACGCCCTCGAAGCTGAAGTTGCCGGTGTGCAGGCGCACCAGCACCGGCGTGCGGCCGGCGTCACCACCGATGGCCGCAGCCTGCGGACCGGCGTCGATGGTGATGGGCTTGCGGTATGCCCAGTCGGGTTGCCACCAGGCGGCCTGCGCCAGGTTGGGCAGGAGCGCGCTCAGCGCCGTGAACAGTAGAAAGAGGATGCGTCGCATGACAAAGGTTCTCCGAAGACTCGTAGGAATGAAGTGCGCAGGGGCGGTAAGGGTCGGCGCCGCGCTCAGTAGCTGGCGGTGAGGTTGAAGGTGAGGCGCGGCTTGTGCCGTTCGGTGCGTGCACCGGCCTTGAGCGGGTAGCCCAGATCGAGCCGCGCGCTCAGGTGCTGGCCGACGCGGAAATTCGTGCCCACGCCCACCGAGGCGAGCGTGAAGCGGTCCTGCTGCTCCGGCAGCGGATCGCGCAGGCGCAGGTGGCCGGCGTCGATGAAGGCGTAGGCGCGCCAGTCCTCGAACAGGTTGGACAGTTGCGTGAGCGGTCGGGTGCGCCACTCGACCGAGCCCACCAGCCCGACGTCGCCGGTGGCTTCGGCCGCCAGATAACCGCGCACCGAGTTGGCGCCGCCGGCCGCGATCTGCTCGCCGGAGATCAGGGGCGCGTCGGTCAGCTGGCCTGCAAGACGCCAGCCCAGTTGGGACGCATTGGCCAGCGCACGGGTGCCGTTGAAGTCGGCCTTGACCACATGGAAGCTGGGCGAGGCCTTGTAGCGCTTGTAGCTGAACCCGCGCCAGTCGCTGCCCCAGCCGAGGAAGGTGCGCGTGCCCACCACCAATGACAGGCCCAGCCCGTACTGCAGCTTCTCGCCCTGGTAGTAGCCCGAGTAGGCCAGCGTGATGGGCGCATAGCGCAGCGGCACTTCGTCGCTGGTGTTGCCGAACTTCAGCGCCTCTTCGTTGTTCTTGAAGTCCACACCGGCGCTGAAGCTGTGCCACCAGGCGCCGCTGTCGGGCACGGTGTAGCTGGCCTTGAGGCCGAGCGAATAGCCCTTGCCGATCACGCTGGTGCCACCCACCGAGGCCACGTTGCTGTCGGACACATAACCCGAGGCGTCCAGGCTCCAGTTGGTGCCGCGCAGTGGCGCGGAGTAGGAGCCCGACCACACCTGGGTCTGGTCCATGTCCTGCGGCGTGGCGAACACGCTGAGCGAGGCGCTGTGGCCGAGTTGCCAGAGGTTGTCGTGGCCGACCGAGGCCGTCATGCGCAGAGCCCGGGTGTCGGCGCTGCGGTCGTTGTTGAGGCCGACGCTGCCGCGCCACGGGCTGCTGTCGTCCACCTTCAGGTCCACGTCCATGGTGCCCGGCAAGGCGCCCTGCCGCACCAGCGGCATCACCTGCCGCTTGCCGCCGCGGTTGAGCGCCGTGAGTTCCACCTGGGCCTGGTTGAAGTCGGGCACCGCGCCTTCGCGCAGCGCCGGCACCTGTTCACGCACCGCCACCGGCGAGTTGAATTCGGCGCCGACCACACGCACGCGGCCGACCCGGGTTTCGTTGACCTGCAGGAACACCAGCCCGTCGGTGACCTGCTGTTCCGGCAGGTCCACATACACCGACTGGTAACCCTTGGCCTGGTAGGCCGCGAGCAAGGCGTCGCGCGCGTTTTCGATGTCCTTCACCGTCTTGCGCGGGCCGAGAAAAGGCGTCACCGTGCGTTCGATGGTGCGGGCATCGAGCACCGTGTTGCCACGCACGATGTACTCCAGCACATCCATTTCCTGCGCCTGCTCCGCCGACACCGGGGCGGCCGCGCCGGCCTCGGTCTGCGCCGCGACCACGCCGCTGCACAGGGCCAGGGAGGCGAGGCACACAGCCCGCCATCGCGGGCCGGCGCCGCTCTTCTTCATTTCATGCATGGGATGAACTCGATTTCCGATATCTGGTGTGCGAATACGCCGGGAGCCCACCATCGTGAAGCGTTCCGATGACAGTGCCGGCGTCCTGATACATAGACGGCTGGCACCGGCAGAAACCGCGATTTGTCACGAAAACTTCATAAAGAAAAACCGACGCGGCACCCCGCGCCCGACCGTCTTGCGCGGCCGGGCGGCCCGGTCATGCGGCTGCATTTTTCGTTGTCTAGAATCGCGGGCCTTCAACAGGAGCACCGCCGATGCGCGCCAGCACGACCGCCCGACCACAGCCCGCAGACGCGCTCATGGACGCCGCGAAGCCACGCCGGGCCGGCGTCGCCACGCTGGCATTGCTGTTGCTGGCGCCGTGGCTGTGCCATGCGCAGGCACAGGAACAGGCGCCCGGCGATGGCGCGGCCGCCTGCATCGAGGTGGAGGTGGACGGGCAGCGTTCACCGCCCTCTTTCGAATGCCTCACGCAGAGGCTCGCACCAGCAGGCCAAGGTGCCCGGTCTTCGCAGGCCGCGCCACGGCTGGCGTCGGAGGCCATCGTGCTGCGACCGTCGAACCAGCTGGGCCTGTTCAACCGCGCCGCCACCGGCCACCGCATGGGCAACCAGTTCGGTATTTCGGCCTTCCCACAGCGGCCGGGCGACGCGCCCGAACGCACGCCCATCCCGGCCGTGCCGCGGCCCTGAAGGGCAAGCCCCGCCGGCCGGGGCCTGCCCGGCCGGTGAAGCTCAGCCGCCGGACGTCATGGCGCGGCGTTCGCGTTCGGTGAGCTGTTGCAGCTGCTCGGCGGTGAGCGCGCCGTGTCCCACGAACTGGAACGGACTGTTGCTGTCGTAGCTGGTGCGCTCGGCAGGCACCGGCGCACGGCCTGCCGGTTCGGGTGCCGCGCCTTCCGCCGGCTGGTCGCCGAAGCCGAGCACGCGCACCGTGAACACCGAAGGCAGTGCCTGGCGCGCCGCCGCGCGTTCGCGCTGCACCACGTCCTGCGCCGCTGTCGTGGCCTGCGCGGCGGCCGCGCTGGCGTTGGTCAGCGCGCCGATGTTCACCGAGGCCACCATCGGGATGCCCACTGCCTCGCCCTGCACCTGGATGTTCTCGGCGTTGAGCACCTGCAGGGCCGCCAGGTTGACGTTGCCCGAGACGCGGATGCCGGCTTCACCCGCGTCGATCGTGCCCAGCGGCGCGATCAGGTCGATGTCGCCCGGGGGCACCTCGGGGATCGGGTTGAGCGTGGCGATGCCGGCCCCGGTGTTCGGCGTCGAAGGCGACAGCGCCACGTTGCCCATGGAGTCGTAGAGCCGGCGCTGCGGCGTGGCCACCACCGTGGTCTTGGAGCCGCGGCCGGCGTTGATGTCGCCCGCGGCCGACCAGGCCAGGATGTTGCCGCCGAAGGTGGTGAAGATGCGGCTCTGGCCCATCAGGATGTCGCCCTGCGAGAAGATGTTGATGTCGCCCTCGCCTTGCGTCAGGATGCCCGAGCCCGCACCGGGCGAGAAGCCACCGTCCACACCCACCAGGGTGCGGCCACCCGGCACCAGCAGGCTGACGTCGCCACCGAAATCGGTGTGGATGCCGGCGTCGTTGACCTTGTAGTACGGCACGCTGTAGCTCGGCCGGCCCATGGCCTGCCATTCGGTTTCGCTCACATAGTTCAGCCCGGGCGCGGGGCGGCGCAGCGGCGGGTTCTCGGTCACGAACTGGTCGTAGTAGAGCGCGCTGCTGAACATGGTGAGGTCGCCCTGGTAGGTGATTGCCTCGCCCTGCGCGTCGCGCGATGGCAGCAGGGTGGCGATGGCTTCGCGGCCACGCAGGTAGCTGCCTTCGCGTGGTCCGTCCACCGCGTTGTACTCGCGGCCGGCGGCCTTGAGTTCGGCGTAGTAGACGTTGCGCAGGAAGGCGCTTTGCTGGGCCGGTGGCAGCGCATCGAAGAAGGCGCGCGCGTCCATCGTGGCAGCATCAAAGTGCAGGCCGCTGCCGTTGGCGCCGCCAAAGCGGTTGCCGAGCCAGTTGACGAGGTGCAGCTGGCTCTCCAGCTTGTACTCGCGCGCCAGGTGGCGGTTGCTCGCGGTGCCGCCCTGGGCCAGGGCCTGCTGGCGGGTCTGGTCCAGCTGCAGTTGCTGTGCCGCCAGGAAGGCGTCGGCCCCGGCCTCGTCACCGGCGTAGCCGAACTCGGCCGCCAGCCATTGCGCCAGCGTGATGCCGCCGCCGTAGGTGCGCACCACCTTGCCCGGCTGATCGGCCAGCGGCAGGCCTTCGGTGGCGAGGTTCGCCGCGTCGAGGTAACGGGCGGCAAAGGCCGACCAGTCGGCACCCAGGCGGCCCATGCCCGCGGCCACCGCGATGCCGGCGCCGCTGCTGCGGTCGCCCGGCGTCACGTTGGCCACCGCGCCGATGCTGCGCAGTTCACCCTTGTCGGCCATGTAGACATCGCGGCCCGCGCTGATGTCCAGCAACCCGGGGCCTGCAATGTAGAACGAGCTGTGGCGCAGATCGCGGCCGGCCTGCACCACCGACACGTCGTCGGCGCTGGTGTGCACGATCAGGTTGCCGCGGCCGGTGCTGGCCCCGATGGCGTCGGGCCGGTGCGGTGCGGTGAGGTCGATGCGGTTTTCCACCGTGGTCCAGCCGTTCGTGCCGGGGCGCAGCCCGGTGAACGTGCTCAGGCCGTCGTAGCTGCCCAGCGTGGTGCCCGAGTTGACGATGTCCCGGCCGGCGCGGATGGCCACGGCGCCGCCGCCGTCGTACCAGTTCTCGTACAGCGTCGTCACGCCGGTGATGCTGCCGCGGTAGATGATGGTGCCCGTGCGCGCGCCGACGATGTCGCCCTGCACCGCGTAGTAGCGCGACGGCGCCTTGCCCACGTTCACATGGCCCGACGCCGTGGGTGGCGCAAACGGGAACAGCGTGTAGCCGCCGTCGTTGTACGAGCTGTCTCCACTGGTCAGGCTGCCAAAGATGCCGGGCGCCACCGCGTTCTGGCTCACGTTGTGGAGCAGCTCGCGGCCATACCAGACCCGGTTGCCGTAACCGACGAAGGCCGGGCGCAAGGGGTCGGGCAGTGCCGTCGGATCGGCGCCGGAGGTGGAGAAGTTGGCGCCCGCTGCGTACAGCGAGCCGGCCGCCAGCAGTTCGAGCTGGCCGGTGCCGCTGGCCACGAACTGGTCGCTCACGGGCGATGGCGCCAGGGTGACGCCGGTCAGCGCGCCGCCCGGGTTGCCGTAGAAGATGCTGCCGCTGGCCGCCGCCGCGCGCAGCACCGAGGGGTACATCGCGTTGTTGTCGGTCGCTCGCGCGTCGGAGAGGTTGCTCGAGTCCACGGGGTTGAGCGTGGGCGTGAGGTGGCCGCCGGCGGCCAGCAGGTCCACGGCGGTGGACGGGGTCCACAACGAGAACCAGCTGTAGCCGCCGCTGGCGTGGCGTTGCCCGCCGAACTGGAACGGCGTGCCGCCGTGCAGCTGCGCGGCACGGCCGGGGTCGGCCACGCTGCCCAGCACCAGGTCGCCACGTGCATCCAGGCGCGCCGCGGCATCGCCCAGCACCAGCACCGGCCCGCCAGCCGACGCCGCCGAGGTGGCGTTGAACACGTCGTTCGGGCGCGAGTCCTTCGGGTCCTGCCGGCCGAACTTCAGTTCGACGGTGCCCACGTTGCCGGCCTCCAGCCTGAGCGCGCCGCGCAGGTTGGTGATGCTGCCGTTGAGGTCGAGGCGGTGGCGGTCGCGTGGCGGAATGACGTTGGCCACGGGCTCGATGTTGGAGCCCGTGAACGCGTTGCGCGCCGGGTCTGCGTTGAGGCCACCGCCCAGGCGGATGTCCAGGTCGCCGCCGCCGGTGAGCACCAGGCTGCCGTCGGCCGCCACGCGGCCGGTGCTGGCCACTGCGAGGTTCACCCCCGAGCTGCGGAACAGGTAAAAACCGCCGTGATCGCCGCGGCCTTGCAGCATGCCCGCGTCGCCGCCGGCCTCGAACACCAGGTTGCCGCCGCCCAGCGTGCCGAAACCGGTGAAGCCCACCTGGCGCGGCATCTCGACGAAGTTGTCGTAGAAGTTGTCGGTCTCGGGCGGCAGCACGTAGGTGCCGAAGTTGATCCACCAGGCGGTGGGCACGCCGTCGGCGCCGGTCTGCACGCTGCCCGTGCCCTGGCGCCACAGCCAGTTGCCGACCGATGAGGTGGGCGCGATCATGCCCGTGGGCAGGCCCATGCTTTCAAAGCGCAAGGTGCCGCCGCCGCCGCTCAGGCTGTCGCCGATCACATCACCACCGGCACGCAGCAGCAGGTTGCCACCGGCTTCGGGGTACCAGGCCTGGTAGAGGCTGTCGGCACCACCGTTGACCAGTGGCTCGAAAGGCAGGCCATGCCCGCCCAGCACCGAGCCGTTCGGCCGGCTGCGCGGCAGGTTGTGGCGGTCGTTGTTGCCGGGCTCCAGCGCAGCCGACGGCGTGCCGGCCGTGTAGATGCCGTAGAGCGAGGTGGTGGCGATGTCGCCGCCCGAAACCAGGCGCAGGTCGCCGGTGCCGGTGCGCACCACGCTGGAGAGCTGCTCGCGCACGCCCGGCAGACTGACGAACTCCTTGTCCGCCGGCACCGCCGGGGCATGCAGCGCCGTGATGTCGCCGAAGCCGAAGGTGTTCAGGTCTTCGGGCGTACCCAGCCAGGCGGCGAGTTCGTCTATCTGGTCCTGCGTGATGATCTCGCCGACCACCGGCACGAAGCTCAGCGCGTATTCGCCGTACCACTCGAGCATCACCTGCTCGAGCAGCGTGGGGTCAACCCACCTGAAGGTCTCGGGCGAGCCGGTGCCGGGCACGTCGCGCACACCCCCGGCCTTGCCGTAGTGCATGTCGGAGAAACGCAGGCGCGCGCCGCTCTCGTGCAGCGTGGTGAGGCGGTCGGCCGCCGCGGTGTCGGCACCGGCCACCAGCGTGAGGTCCCACGACTGCGAGCCACCCGGCAGCATGGGGGCCACCGCCCAGACGCGGCCCTGGTGGCCGTCGCTGTCGCGTGGCCGCAGGTCCACGGTGGTGGCGCCACCCGCCAGCATCACCGTGGTTTCGCTCGGAATGAACGCACCCTTGCCCAGCACCAGCGCGGTGGACAACACCACCGCGGTGTTGGAAGGCTGCGAGGGCAGCGGCACACCGGCGGGCCAGGTCATCGCCGCCATCCGGGCGTTCGAGGACAGGCGGAAACCGGCGTCGAAGCGGGTCCCGGCGGGCAGGCTGATGGCGTCTGCCAGCACGGTGCCGGCCGCGTACAACACGTTGCCCGCCGCGTCGCGCACGTTTGCGCTCAGCACGCTGCCGCGCGCCAGCGCCAGCGGCTGCGCCAGCGAGGCCTCGGCGGGCAGCAGGGTGCCGGTGGCGATGAGCATGGGGCCAATGGGCAGGTCGTAGTTCAGCACGCGGCCGGACTGGAAGCCGGTGCCCGCGGCCAGCGTGACCGTGCCGCCATGCGGCACCACCACGTCGGAGCCCCAGAGCTGGCGGCCGTGGGTCAGCACCCAGCCACCGCTGTCGAAGTTGCTTTGCAGGCGGCTGCCGTCGAAGCCGTCGCTGATGCTGCCGAACACCTCCAGGTCGCCCTGCGCGCGCAGCACCAGTGCGCCGGCCTCGCCCGAGCCGTAGGCCAGTGCGTTGCGTGGCGTGCGCGGGTTGACGCTGGCGTAGCGATGGCCGGAGAGGTCGATGTCGCCGTCCACATGCAGGTTGCCATCGGTGTTGACGGACAGGTCCGCCACCACCTCCACGCCGGGGCGCAGGTGGAACTGGTCGCGGTAGCCGCGCAGGCCGGCGAGCTTGCGCTCCATCAGGTCGGCGTTGGTGAGCGCCGCGTTGATGAAGGTATTGCTCTCGCCGTGCAGGCGGTCCAGGTAGGCCTGGTCGATGACCTGGTAGGTCTGGCCGCTGGTGGTGGCCTCGGTGCCCGCATCGGCGCCGTGGTCGGTGATGAAGGCATTGACGTGGATGGCCTTGGCGCCGTCGATGGTCACCGTGCCGGCGGCGTCGATGGCGACATCGTTGCCGCCCACGCGCGGCGCGTTGAGCGCCACGGTGCCGTGCACGCCGGTGGCGCCGGCCACGCGCAGGTCCATGCGCGCACCGCTGGCGATGGCCAGTGTGCCGCTGCCGGCATCGATCTCGATCACGGCGCGGTTGGGCGCGTCGATGGTCTTGCCGCGGCTGTCCACGCGCAGCACGCTGGCACTGGCATCGAGCACCGCGGTGCCGGCCAGGGTCACGCCGTCCCTGGCAGCCAGGCGGATGCTGCCGGCCTGTTCGCCGCTGGCGTCGATGGTGCCGTTCACCGTGAGGTGGCCGGCGTCGAGCGACACGTTCACTTCACGCGCCTTCACCTCGTTGCCGATGGCGAGGTCGCCCTCGCCCAGGCGGAAGCTGCGGCCACCGGTAACGCCGGCTTCGTTCAGGCGCGCATTGAGGCCCGCGAAGTCGGCGATGGTGCGGCCGTGCACGTCGATGCGGCCGGCGAGGTAAGGCACCTGGGTACCACCGGCGTCGTAGTGGCCGCTGCTGCTGCCGTCGATCGCGCCGGCCAGGGCCACCGCGCCCTGCGCCGCGGCCACGCCGAGCTTGCCAGCGCGGTTGTGTTCGGCCGAGAGGTCGATCCGCGAGCCTGCGGCCTGCTGCACACCACCGCTGCGGCTGTGGATCAGCACGTCGCCACCCCAGCTGTACTTGCGGGTGTCGAAGAAGTCGATCTTGCGCCCGGCGAGGTCCAGCCGTGCGCCGTCGGCCAGCGTCACCGGGCCCAGTGCCGCCAGGCTCAGCTTGCCGCTGGGCAGCAGCACGGCGGTGTCGAGCACCAGCTGGCCGCCGCGGCTGTCGAGCGCGATCTCGGCACCGAGCGCGCCCACGAGCGCCGCGTTGTCGGCCGCCGCTGCGCTGGCCGCGCCGCTCACGCGGATGTCGCCGCCGGCGGTGATGCGGTTCACCGAGCCGGCGTTGCCGGTCATGAGCGGTGTGCTGATGAAGAGGTTGCCGCCGCTGCGGTCGTAAGCCTTGTCCGTGGCGTTCCAGGCACCCTGGCTCTGGTAGACCGCGAGCGTGCCCTGGTGGGTTGCCGTCACGCGTTCGCTGGCGTTGAGGCGCACGTTGGAGAAGCCCAGCGCCAGCCGGTCCTGCTCGCGCACGGTGTCGGGCCGGCTGCGCGGGCCGTAGCCGAACACGATCTCGCGCGCATCGACCACCAGCTCGCCCTGCCCGGTGCCCGGGCCGCCGGCGATCACACCGGCCGGTGGCGTGAGCGCGCCGGTCCAGATCAGCGTGTCGGTGTGGATGCGGGCCACCGAGCCGGCATCACCATGGCCGTAGATGGCGGGCGTGCCGAGCACCAGCTGCTTCAGCGCCGACTTGCCATCGGCACCGTAGGTGGAGAGCGTGACGTCGCCGAAGAAATTGATGGCGTCGCGCACGGTGAACGACAAGGCTTCCAGCGCGGGCGCGCCGGTGCTGGTGTCGCCCAGCAGCAGGCGGTCGATCAGGTCCTGGTTGAGCGTCATGCCGGCAGGCAGTGCGCCCCGCGCATCGACCTCGGCCAGCGCCGCGCCGTTGCCCACGTTGACGCCACCCAGCGCCAGCGACAGGTTGCGCGTGCCGTAGCGCACGGTGTCGCCCAGCACGAAGCGGTTGTCGGTGGCGGTGGCAATGGTGCCCTCGGCATAAAGCCGGGTGTCGCCCGTGCAGGCGCTGCCCACGGCGCAGAGGCCGATCTCGATGGCGCTGGCACCGGCGGTCGGCGTCTGCGGGTTGGGTGCGGACGGCGCCAGCAGGTCGATCTGGCCGTTGGAGAGCGCCAGCATGGCGTTCAGGCCGGGCTGGTAGATGTAGCCCTGCGACGCTTCGTAGGCCGAGGCGCCCCGGCCCAGCGTGTTGATGCTCGCGCCGTTCTCCACGGTGATGCTGCCGTCGGTGCGGCCGGACATCAGGAACACGTCGGCCGCCTGCAGCACCGCACCTTCGCGCAGCACGATGTGGCGGCTGGTGTTGCTGCTCACCGTGATGACGTTCGCGTTCTTCAGCGAGCCGTTGTGGTCCGTGTAGGTGCTGCGCAGCATGCTGCCGATCTCCAGCCGCGACGCACCGGTGGCGTTGAGGTCACTGGCGTGCACCGACACACCGCCGAAACCGGCCGTGCGTTCGCGGCCATCGGCCAGCAGCTCGTACTCGCCGGCGTTCATGAGCCTGGTGACCGTGCCATTGCCGCCCTGGGCCGGCGCGCTCAGGATGGCGCCATCGACGACGAACTGCGGCAGGCCGAAGGAGCCGGGGGTGGACGGCTCGCTGAGCATCAGGTTCAGCGCCTTGCCGTCGCGTTCGAGCAGCGGACGCGGCACGCCTTCGCGGGCGGCCTGCTGCAGGGCGAACCCGGCGTAGCTGGTTTCGTTGTAGCGCGAGTAAGCGCGCAGCGTGTCGGCCGGCGTGAAGATGGCCTGGGTCGAGAGCACGTCGAGCATGTCGGTGTTGGCGATGCCCAGGCGCGCAGCGGTGTTGTAGGAGCCGTTGCGCATGGCGCTGGTGGCGCCGAACTGCGTGCCGCTGCCCGCCAGGCCGTTGAGCTCCACCCGGAAAGCCCCGGGCAGCAGCGCGTAGGTGGACGGCAGCAGCGTGTAGGTGCCGGCGGGCAGGCCCGGCACACCGGCGCCGATGGTGATCTGGCGATTGAGCAGCGGGTCGCCGGCGCCTTTCTCGGCACCCAGCGGCGCGGCGCCGGGCTGCACGCCCGGCACGATGGCATAGACCGGGTTGGTGGACAGGCCCGGCAGCGTGAAGCCGCTGCCATCGGCCCGCAGTTGCACCAGCGGGTGCAGGCGCGCATCGGTGGAGCCGCCGCGGCCTTCGAGGAAAGCCGCACCGGTGAGTTCACCACCACCGGAGAGGTCCACCACGGCACCGCTGTGCACGTTCACCGCATGCGACCTGAAGTCCACCTTGGGCTCCCAGCCCACGCCCTGGTGCACCACGTCAACGCCGTTGTAGGTGTAGGTCAGGCCATCGACGGTGCCGCCGTAAGGCATGACCAGGCCTTTGGCGCTGACCGAGGTGATGCTGCCCGGCAGCAGGTTGACGGCGCCGGTGTAGCCCGAGCCATCGGCCAGCCCGAAGGTGATGCTGCCCAAGGGCGCGCGCAGCACGCCGCCGTGGTTGACCGTGGCGGCGGCGAAGGTCATGGCGCCGAACACGTCGTAGGGCAACGGCGGCAGGGCCGAGCCCATGCGCTCGATGGTGAGCACGCGGTCCGGATCGAAGCTGCGGGTGACCGAGCCCCACGCGGTGCGCTCACCGACCGCGCCCACCACGATGGCGCCGCTGCCGTAGATCTGCGCGGCGGCCAGCGTGGTGTCGCCGGGCGAGAAGAAGCGGCCGTCGCGCAGGCGCAGGTCGCCCGTGCTTTCGATGCGGACACGGCCGAAGGCATCGCGCTCCACCGAGAGCGGCGTGACGGCGTTGAGGATGATGGTGCCGCGCGCGCCCACGCCCAATTCACCCACGATGTCGACCAGGCTGCCCGAGATGTTGAGGCTGGCGGCATCGGCCACCAGCGGCACACCCAGCGTGCCGCCGCCGGCACCGGCGTTCTGCGAACCGAACACCGGGTTGGGCATGATGGTGTTGTCGCGCTGGCGGCCCGTCGAGCCTGCCAGCCGCAGGTAAGGCGCGGCCAGGTGCACCTGGCTGTCGCGCGGCGCGGCGGTGGACAAGCCCATGGCGCTGGCCGTGAGGTAGAGCCCCTGTGCCATGCGCAGGTTGATGTCGCCGTCGAAGCTCAGCAGGCCGTTGACCGAGAGGGCCGCCGTGTCGAAGCCACCCGCGTGGATGGCGTCCACGCCGTAGCGGGCGTGCCCGTAAGCCAGGCTCGCATGCATCTGGCCAACCTGCACGTCCTGGCCGAGTCCGCTGCCGCCATACACCTGTTCGATCACCAGCTCGCGCGGCACGCGCACCGCGTCGTCCACGGCCAGGCCTTTGTAGCCGAACCGGTCCACCGGGCCGTAGACCGGCGTGTCGAGGTTGAGCACCAGCGTGCCGCCCATGGCGCCGGCACCACCGGCCGCGGCCTTCAGGTCGCCGTCGATGAACAGGCCGTTGCCCGAGCTCAGCGAGATCGCGCCACCGTGGCTGGCCAGCGCGGTTTCGCCGAGGTCCGGCAGATCCAGCACCGCCTGTGCGCCCGAGGCGTCGAGCACGGCGCCTTCGCGCACCACGACGAAAGCGGCGATGGCGCCCTTGCCGACCGCCTGCAGGTCGTGCCGGCCGCCGATCTCGATGGTGCCGCCGTCCAGCACCCGGCCATAACGGCGGCCGTTGCCATCCACCCCGGTGAAGGCCTGGCCCGAGACGTCGAGCACCGCGGACTCGCCGACCCACAGCGAGCGCGCGTTCGGCGTGCCCACGGGCAGGTTGCTGCTGCCCACGCTGGGCGCGTCACCGGAGAGCACCGAGATGCGGCCGCCATGGGCCTGCAGCGTGCCGTCGAGCGTGATCTGGCCGTTGCCCATGAGCGTGATGGACTGGCCCGGATCCACCGTGATGCGGCTGCCCGCCTCCAGGTTCAGGTTGCCATTGCCCTGCACATCACCCGCGGTGAGGGCCAGGCTCGCGCCCTGGCGCAGCGTGAGCTGCCCACGCGCGGGCTGGTCCTGCTGCAGCGAAGGCAGCCACTCGGTCAGCACCGACGACGGGTCCTCGCCGCTGGCGAGCAGTCGCGCCGCCGCCGCATCGGCCTGCAGCACCGGCATGGCCACGTCGAGCTGGGCGCCGGGCACCACGATCAGGCCGTCGCGCCCGGTGACGCTGTAGCTCTTGAAGCCGGACTGGAACACCCCGCCATCCAGCGCCAGGAAAGACTGCACGGCCACCGGCTGCTGCCACGCCGTGCCGGCCGGCATGCGCGTGCCGCGCGGCACCACCAGCGCCACCGGCGTGGTGGTGCCCGCGGTGTACCTCAGGGTCTGCTCCTGAATGGGCAGGCCGTTGGGGAACACATCCGCCGGCACCACGAAGCCGGCATCCAGTTCGGTGATGGTGGACAGCACCGTGCCGGCCGGCAGGGTGGTGCCGGCGTAGCGCACCGGCCCGTTGGCGATCTGCACCGTGACGGGCAGCGTCCAGGGGCCCTGCAGGGTCACGGGGTTGGCCGAAGTCACCATCGGCCGCATGCGCGAGGGCATGGGCTCCCCGCCCTGCACACGCGTCAACACGACCACGAAGCTCACCGGGATCATGTCGCCCGCCGCCAGCACGACATCGGCCGCCAGGCGCAGCGGCAGATCACTCACCTCGCCCACCGCCAGTTCACTGACGGCCTGCGGCAGCTCGCCGCCGATGCTCACGAGCGTGCCGTTCTCGATGTTGAGCGCACCACCCCCTTTCACGCCATGGCCGCGGATCTTGCCGTCCAGCGCCACCACGCCACTGCCGCCGTACTGGGCCGAGGCGAGCGTGACGCTGCCGCCCTTGCCGCCGGCGATGCGGTTGTCCACGCCCCAGGTAGCGCCGGAGGAGACATCGATCAGGCTGCCCGCGGAGAGCGTGACGCTGCCGGAGCTGCGCAGCATGACGCTGCCGCCGTCGATGAAGGGCAGGCCACGGATGTCACCGTCCAGCGCCTGGTTGTTCCAGACGCCGCGCGCGTCCAGCGTCACACCGTTGCCGACGACCACCTGGCGCTCGTAGCCGGTCGAGGTCAGGTGGCCGATCGGCGTGTCCTGCCAGGGGTCGCTGCTGGGAACGTTCAACACCACCATGTCGCCCAGGCGGATGCTGCCGCCCCGCGCGGTGAGGTCGGCGTTGACGTTCACGTCGCTCGCATGCAGCGCGATGTGGCCGCCGTGCGCGACGGAAATCGCTTCGTTCACCGTGACACGGCCTTGTGCGTACACCTCCAGCGAACCGAGTTGCTGGGCGTCGAGCCAGCCGGCGTCGAGCGCCATGTGGCCGGCCTGCGGCGTGCCGCCCGCGGCCACGTCGCCGATGGCCACTTCCTTGACCACCGCCCCGGCGCCATGGCGCAGCAGGCCGGTGTTCTTGTCGTACACCGGCTGGTAGGTGCCGATGATCAGTTGCCCGCGCTGCGCCAGCGCCGTCTGCGCCTGCTGGTAGCCGTCCAGCGAGAGGTCGCGCTTGCGGGTCTGCTGCATGCCCTGGTAAACCGCCGTGTCGATGGCGCCTTCCAGCGTCGCGCCCTGCGTGGACACGATGAGCCGGCCCGCGTCGCGGCCCACGGTGTAGCCGTTCTCCAGCCGCTGGCCGGGGGCGATCAGCGGGTTGGCGAAACTCTCGGTCACGCCCCAGCGTTTGTGGTTGAGCTCGTAGCCGCGGTAGAGGCCGGTGTAGAGCAGGTCACCCGGCGCGCTGGAGGCGGCGTAGATGCGCCCGTCCGAGCCCTTCAGGTAGGTCTGGCTCACGTAACCGGTCTGCACGTCCAGCGCACCGCCGGCCAGGTTGATCAGGCTGCCGGCGCGCGTGGCCACCTCGCCGCCGGAGAACTGCACCGTGCCACCCTGCGCCATCCACTCGCCGACACCATGGCCGGTAACGCCCAGGTAGCCCCCCACTTCCAGCAGGCCGCCGGCGGTGTACCAGCGGTCGGTGGCATATCCGTTGGTGCCGGCGGGCACGAACACCAGCTGGCGCCGGTCGACCCAGATGTTCTTGTTGTTCAGGCTCTTGTCGTCGCGGTTGATGGGCGCGTCGCGCTGCTCGTTGCCCTGCACGTTGACGAGCACGTTGTTGGCTTCCATCGCCACGCGCACACCCACCGCGCCCGAGACGTCGATGACCGCGCCACTGGCCACGGCGGCGCGCGCGGCCTTCACCATCACCTGGCCACCCGTGGCCAGGGTGAGCGATTCACCGAGGAAGTCCACCGCACCGGCGCTGTCGATCAGCACCAGCGACTGGTCGCGCCGGTGTGCCACACCGTCACCGACCTTGTCCGAATCCTTGATGAGCGCATCGCGCTGGGTGTCCAGCGCGGTCGCGACCGTCTCGTCCAGCACCACCGCGGTGACGCTGCCCGCGCCCAGCGTGACACGGCCGGCGGCGTCGCCCGCGGCGTTGTTCAGGTGCACCGTGCCGCGCGTGTGCACGCTGGTGGTGGCCACCGCCACGCCCTGCTGGCGCACGTCCTGGCCGGTGAGCGTGATGTCTCCGGTGACGGCCTGGATCAGGCCGGTGTTGCTCACCAGGCCCGCCGACGAACCGGCCTGCTGCAGCGTGCTGACCACGTTGCCACGCGTGGTCGAGGTCTGGTTCGCGTCGCTGGCCATGCCGCGGCGGATCACGAAGGCATCGCCCGCGGCCAGCACGGCCTGCCCCGATGGCGTGACGATCTCGCCGGCGTTGTGGGCCTCGCGCCCGGCCAGCAACACATAACCACCGCCTTCGGTGACGCTGGTCGGCTTGTGGGTCTGGATGCGTGCGCCGGCCTGCACCACCACGTCGCCCGTGGCCGCGGCGTGGGTGAAGCTGGTGGCGGTGGAGCTGAGGTCGTTCGCCAGGGTCGGGATGTGCGCCGCGCCCTGCGCTTCGCTGAACAGGCCCTTCTTGAACTGCGCGTCGCTCATGCCGACGGCGGTGGCCACCAGGTTGCGCGTATTGACCTGGCTGGAGCCGCTGAAGACGATGCCGTTGCGGTTGACCACCAGCACCGTGCCGTTGGCCTGGATCTGGCCCTGGATCTGGCTGGGCCGCGCCTGCGGATCGTTGACGCGGTTGAGCGCCGACCAGTTGGCCTGCTGCTGGAAATCGACCGTGGTGTTCTTGCCGACGTTGAAGGTTTCCCAGTTCAGGATCGCCTTGTCCGCGGTCTGCTCGATACGCACCGTGGTGCGGCCATCGGCCACGCTTTGTGTCGGCTGGTTGGCGTTGACCCAGCCCGCCGTGAGGCTGCTGGTGTCCACGTTCAGGCCGTCGGTGCCGAGGCCATCGGGCACCGCCGAAGCGGCCTTCTGCGCGGCCGCTCGCGCTGCGGCCTGTGCGCCCTGCAAGGCCGCGATGCTTTGCGCCGTGCGCCCCAGGCTGGCGAGCGAACGCGCCAGCTCCGCGCGCGCTGCCTCGCTCTGTCCGGCGGGTGTGAGGCTGGCGCTGGCCGGCATGCCGTTGGGCAGCTTGCCGGTCTGCAGCGCGCTGTTCTGCACCGCACCCTTGGCCGCAAACCACGCCGGGCTGAACGCCTGCTGCGCCTGCACGGCACCTGCCGAGGAGGCCAGCAGCAAGGCCACGGCATGCGCGAGTGGCGAAAAACGCGGAGCGAAGGAGCGCAGGAAACGGTGGTGGTCGCGCGGCGATTGGGTCATCTGGTGTCCAGCAAGGGTTCGTTTGGTTCCACAAGCATCGGCGCGCCACCACACGGGTGTCAGCGCCTCTGCCTCATGCTGAGAAGACTGATCCGGATGACAAAAACCACTAGACTTTCTTCTGTCACAAAAGCACCGCCCGATGCACTGCCCGATGCACCACCCGGCACGCCGTGCGCACGCTTCAACACATCAGCGCAGCACGACCACGCCACCGGGCAGGCTGCGCGCCTGCAGCTCGTAGGAACGCTCGATCTGCAGCAGCACGGTGTCCAGTGTGGAGACCGAGAAACGGCCACTGACCTCGCGCTCACGCAGGTGTGAGGCCCACAACAACACCTTGCCGGGACGGTAGCGGTTGATCTCTTCGATCACCTGCTCCAGCGGCGCGGCACGGAACACCAGCACGCCCCGGC
This sequence comes from Hydrogenophaga palleronii NBRC 102513, assembly GCF_001571225.1. Taxonomy (GTDB): domain Bacteria; phylum Pseudomonadota; class Gammaproteobacteria; order Burkholderiales; family Burkholderiaceae_C; genus Hydrogenophaga; species Hydrogenophaga palleronii. The sequence goes on along the minus strand of NZ_BCTJ01000002.1, from coordinate 173,487 downwards.
GCCAGGCCGACCATTCCGCCACCTCCACACGTTGCGTGGGCTGCAGGCCGTGTGCGTCGTAACGCAGCTGCTGCCCGGCCTGCAGCTCGCGCGCACCGTCGGGATGCCAGACGCGCACCGCACCGTCGATGCAGGTGACCCAGGTGACGTCGGCCAGGTGCCTCACCTCCAGTTGCGCGCCCTGGGCCAGCACACGGCCGGCCCCGGCCGCCACCTCGAATGCGGTGCTGCCGGCGTGCCCCAGGTCAACGGCGATCTCGCCATTCACCAGCCGCACGCCCGGGCCCTGCCCTTCGCCACGCAGGCGGCTCAACGCGGTTTGTGTGTTGAGCTGCAGCGAAACGCCGCCGGCCAGATCGAGTTCGCGCTGCTCGCCGGTGGCGGTGCGGTAGTCCGCCTGCAACTCGCCGATGGAAGGCCACAGCGCCAGCGGCGGATGCACCGCCACCGCGGCCGCCGCGGCACCGGCCACGCCCACGGCACCGCCCAGCAGCACCATGCGGCGCGGCAGGCCGCGCGCACGCGGGCGCCTGGCGGCGGCAGAGGCCGTGTCCCGGCCCGCCATCGGCGCCATCGCCTGCGGCATCAGCGCCCACACGCGGCGCGCTTCCTGCAAAGCCTGGCCATGCGCCGGATGGGCGTCGCGCCAGCGGCGGAAACCCTGCACGTCGCGTTGTGTGGCCGAGCCGGAATTCAGACGGCGCAACCAGGCCCCCGCCTCACGCTGGATGCGTGCGGCGTCGTCCCGGGAGCTTGCCGAACCGGCACTGCTCATGAAAGAAAACCCTGGGTCATTCTGGTGCGGGCCATGCGGCGGCCATTGCTCTGTGAAGAGATGACGGATCTCGCGCCACAAAACCACATCACAACGCTCATGGCCGGCCGTTTTCGGTGCCGTCCTGGCGCTGCAGCCGGGCCATGCAGAAGTCGTGCGCCTTCTTCAGGTCCTGCTCCACCGTGCGCAGGGACACGCCGAGCCGGATGGCCACCTCACGCTGCGGCAACTGCTCCCAGCGAACCATCATCAGGATGCGGCGCCGCCGTTCGGGCAACTGCTCCATGGCCGCCTGCAGGGCCACCAGCTCCGAGCGGTCTTCTGCGGTCTGCGCCGGCCCGGGCGTCGGGTCCGACTGCTCGTTCAACAGCTCCTCGATCTCGTCCGCGCTCACCAGCCGGCTCTGGCTGCGCTGCTGGTCATAGGCCACGTTCACCGCGGTGCGCAGCAGGTACGAGAAGGGATCGCGCACACCCTCGATGTCGTCCCGGCTCTCCAGCCGCAGCCAGGTGTCCTGCAGCGCCTCACCTGCCAGGTCGGCGCTGCCCAGCCGCCGCGCCAGGGTGCGCTTCAGGTCGGCATACCGCGTGACGAGGTAGTCGCGCAGGGCGGGAATGGCGGTGTCGGTGTCGTGCACGCGGTTGTCCTGGGCCGGCTACGGCCCGGTGGCGCAAAGACCGCCGGCACGCGGCTGGATCAGCAGCGTCACCGGTTGTGCCATGGTCGGCGGAGGCGCCCAGTCCAGCTGCATGCCCTCCAGCCCGGCGGTGATGGCGGCATCGCGCACCCGGTCGCCACTGCTGTCGAGCAGGCGCACACCCTGCACGCGGCCCATCACATCCACATGGAACTGCACCGCCGTGCGGTAGGAGCCGCGCGACAACAAGGGGTGGTTGCAGAAAGCCTCGCGCACGCGGGTCTGCATCAAACCGTCGTAGCGCCGGTGCATCACGTTGCCCGGCGCAGCAGCCGGCAACGCTGGCTCCGTTGCCTCGGGCAGCTCGGCGGGCTGCGGCGGTTGCGGAAGCACCACCACGGCATCGCTGCGGCCCGGGCGCGCGTACTGCGCCACCAGGCCGGAGCCTTCCAGCAGCAAGCGAAGCGCGTGCATGGCCGCGTGCGGGCCGTGCACCGGCGCCGAGCGGCGGCCTTGCACCAGGGCAGCGTCGAAGATCACCGGCAGGCCAGCCTGCGCGCCGAACTGCTCCAGCGCATCGGCCAGGGGTTGTGCAGGCAAGTCGAAGGCCAGTGAATGGTTCGCAATGACGGGTGACGGCATTTGAATGAGCTGCGAAGCAGCGTTGTCTGCCGCCTGCGCTGGCAGACATGCCACACCAGCCGTCAGCGCGAGCAGCACGCCCATCGACTGCAGTGGGTGAGCCATGAAAGAAGGTCCGCGATGCCCCATCACCGGCATGGCATCGGGCTTAGTGAAACCGGATGTTAGGCAAGCTGCGTGACCATTCCATGACACGCTGACGGGGGAAGATCAACGGGCCTTCAGCCGATGCCGGCCGCGCAATGTTCAGGGCCAGCGGCAAGAGGCGCGTGCGATGCCGAACAGACTTTCGGGGCGGTGGCACCCAGACTGCAAGCAACGCGTGACCTCAGGCCACGCGTTCGCTGCAGATTCAAACCTGCTGTCTTTCCACTCCAGATCAAAGGAGAACCCCCCAATGAACTACGAAGAACGCGACTCCCTCGGCATCTATGTCCGCGGCCATGTTCTCGAAGGCAAGGTCCCGTGAATCGCCCCGGGTTTTGAGGAGGCTCAACACTCCGAGAGGATTGAGCCATGAAGAAGTCGAACAAGTTCTCCCCCGAGGTCCGTGAGAGAGCGGTGAGGATGGTGCAGGAGCACCGTGGGGAGTTCCCGTCGCTGTGGGCGGCCATCGAGTCCATCGCGCCGAAAATTGGATGCGTGCCGCAGACGCTGCACGAATGGGTCAAGCGCGTCGAGGTCGACACGGGCGTGCGCGGAGGCGTCACGACCAGCGAGGCCCAGCAGGTCAAGGAGCTGGAACGCGAGAACAAAGAGCGGCGCCGGGCCAACGAGATATTACTGCCGGCAACTCACCGTGCCGTCACGCTGATCTCACTGCGGTGCATTTCAAAGTTGGCTGGAACCATCTCGGAATCTGGGCTGGCGTTTTTCGAGGAATGCCCTGACGCCTTCCGCAAACGCAGGCCGATCCGCCAGCGTCATCTGACGGTCGCGCTCCAGCGCCAGTTGCTCTTCGAATGTGTTGTCTTCGGATTGTTCGTAGAGTGCACGAACCTCTTCAATGGCATGGCCGGGCAAACGCGCCAGACGCTGCGCGATGCCCAACGCGGTGCTGGACAGCTCTGCGTCGTCCACGCAGGCCCAGACCAGCCCCCAGTCGGCCGCATCCTGCGCAGACAGCCTGTTGCCCAAGAGCGTCAAACCCATGGCACGGGCGCGGCTCACGGCGCGCGGCAGCACCCAGCTGGCGCCCATGTCCGGCACCAGGCCCAGCGCCGGTGCAAATGGCAGGTAGAAGAATGCGGAGCGCGCTGCGATCACCACGTCCGCGGCAAGTGCCAATCCCACGCCACCACCGGCCGCAGCGCCGTTGACGGCACACACCACGGGAACGCGCAGGCTCCGCAATCCGCTCACCAACGGATTGCCTGCATCAGCCATCATGTCGCCGATGACGCGACCCGTGCTGCGTTCCGGGTCTGCAGGGCGGTCGGGATGGAAGTCCGACAGCCTGGCGCCCGAACAGAACGCCCCGCCGCTGCCGGTCAGGATCAGCGCACGCACCGAGCCGTCATCGCGCACCCGCTCTACCAGCTGCAGGCAAGTCTGCCGCATGGCCACGCTGATCGGGTTCATCTGTGACGCCTCATTCAGGGTCAAGGTGGCGATGCCATCAACCACGTCGAACAAAACGGCGGGTGCACTCATGTCGGGTGTCCTCCGGACTTGCCGGTGTAGCGTTCAGGAAAATGCAGGCGCACGAGCTCCCCATCTGTCTTCAAGGCATGGCAGCCACCGAGTGGTGAGTTGCGGTGCTCGGGCTGATCCGGGTCGGTCACGTCGTCCGCGCCGCTCCACAACATCTGGAAGGCGGTGGTCGCCATGGGCGGCAACAGCTCGGTCAGGTGGGTGCAGCCCTGCTCGGCACGGAACAGGCGCTTGACCACCATGGTGAATCCCGGCTGGATGCGCTGTCCGATCAGGCGGCGGTATCTCTCCGTGATGGCGCCGCAGACCGCGTGCGGCCCATCCACCGTGGTGGCAACAACGTCGCGGATCAGGCGCTCGCGGTCGATGGTCAGGCACACGGTCATGTGATGGATGGCTTCGTGACCAGCCACCGTCTTCTCCTCCAGCTCGATCGGGAACGGCTTGGTGTCGATCAAGGTGCCCACAATGTCGTACAGACCGTCGTCGCGCTCGAAGCCCTCGCAGCTGATGCGGCGCAGATGCACCTGGCGGCGCTTCACGTTGGGCGACCGCGTTCCGGCCATGTCAATCGTGTGCCAGATGAACCACGCCGGCCGCCACCAGTGCGGCGATCTGGGCATCGTTGCGACCGAGTGCACGCAGGATGCCCACGCTGTCGGCACCTATCGGCGGCGCGGAGGGTGGCAGCTCGGTGAGCGTGCGGTCGAAGCGCGGGGCAGGCGCCGGCTGCACCAGGCCACCCTGCTCCACGAAGGTGCCGCGCGCGCGGTTGTGCGGGTGGACCGGCGCCTCGGCCATGCTCAGCACCGGTGCGACGCAGGCATCGGTGCCTTCCAGCACCTCGCACCACTCGTCGCGGCTGCGGCGCAGGAACAGCGCGGCGAGCTTCTGTTTCAAAGCCGGCCATTCGGCGCGCTCCCACTGCTGCAGGAAATGCGGATCGGTGATGCCGCATTTCTCCAGCAGCAGCCGGTAGAACTGAGGTTCGATCGGGCCGATGGAGATGTAGCGGCCATCGGCGCAGGCATAGTTGCCGTAGAAGTGCGCCGAACCGTCAAGGAAGTTGCTTTCCCGCTGGTCACTCCAGAAGCCTTTGGCCTGGAGGCCGTACTGCGCGGCCATCAGCACGGCAGCGCCGTCCGCGATGGCCGCATCCACCACCTGCCCCTCGCCAGAGCGCTGAGCCTCGTAGAGGGCCGCCACCACACCCAGTGCCAGCAACATGCCACCGCCGCCGTAGTCACCCACCAGGTTCAGCGGCACGGCGGGTGCCCGGTCGGCCGGGCCCATCGCGTGCACCGCACCCGAGAGCGCGATGTAGTTCAAGTCGTGGCCCGCGGCTTGCGCCAGCGGACCGCTCTGTCCCCAGCCTGTCATGCGGCCATAGACCAGCCTGGGATTGCGGGCCATACATTCCTGCGGCCCAACGCCCAGCCTCTCGGTCACTCCAGGGCGAAAGCCTTCGATCAGGATGTCGGCCTTCGCGACAAGTTGGAGCACGGTGTCCACCGCGCGCGGGTCCTTCATGTTCAACGCAATCGACCGGCGTCCACGGTCGACCACGCTGTCGTTGCGCATCAACGCCTCCAGCGGGCTGCCTCCAGCGGGCTGCCTCCACCTGGCGTCGGTATCCGGTCCACGCGGATCACATCGGCGCCCATGTCGGCCAGCATCATGCCGGCGAAGGGGCCAGGGCCGATGCCCGCGAGTTCGATGACGGTGACGCCTTGCAGTGGTCCGCTCATGGTGTGCTCACCTCACATGCGCTTGGCGACTTCTTCCAGCATCACCTCGGTGGCACCGCCGCCGATGGTCAGGATGCGTGCGTCGCGCGCCATGCGCTCCACTGGCGTGCCGATCATGTAACCCGTGCCACCGTGCAACTGCAGGCAGGTGTGCACCACCTCCTGCAAGGTCTCGGCGGCAAAACATTTGAGCATCGAGACCTCGCGCACGATGTCTTTTCCCTCGTCGATCATCTGGGCGCACTGGTAGGTGAGCGAGCGCACTGCCGCCGTCTTCGACGCCATCCACGCCAGCTTGTTGCGCACCACCTGCTGGTCCCACAGCGACTTGCCGAAGGCCTGGCGCTGCTTCACGTATTCCACCGTGAGCTCGATGGCGCGAGAGGCCGTGCCGGAACTCAGGGCGCCGATTACCAGGCGCTCGTTCTGGAACGTGCTCATGATGTAGTAGAAGCCCTTGCCCTCCTCGCCCAGCAGCGCGTCGTGCGGCACATGCAGGTCTTCGAGGTAGAGCTCGGCCGTGTCGGACGAACGCCAGCCATGCTTGTCCAGCTTGCGTGCGATCTTCAAACCCGGGTTGCCCTTCTCGACGATGAACAGGGACAGCCCCTTGCTGCCTTTGGCGTGCGGATCGGTGCGCGCGGCCACGATGTAGATGTCGCCGAACACCGCATTGGTGATGAACATCTTGGAGCCATTGATCACCCAGCCATCGTCGGTGCGTTCCGCACGGGTCTTCAGACCCGCCACATCGGAGCCGGCATGCGCTTCGGTCACGCAGATCACGCCGACCTTCTCGCCGGCGCAGGCCGCGGGCAGGTAGCGCTGCTTTTGCTCGTGCGTACCGCGATGGGCAATGTGTCCGACCGACATGTCGCTGTGCACCGTCAACGCCGATGCCACACCCCCGAAGGTGGAACGCGACAACTCCTCGCCCAGCACCAGGGACGACAAGGCGCCCAGGCCACCGCCCCCGTACTCGACCGGGTGGCGCATGCCCAGGAAGCCCATGGCGCCCAGATCGGTGAAGACGTGGCGCGGAATCTCGCCGCTGGCCTCCCAGGCATCTCCATTCGGAACGATGACCTCGTCCACGTAGCGCCGCAGCTGTTCGCGCACCATGCGCAGGTCCTCGTCAACGATGTCGGGCTCACTGAAGTAGGGCAAGGACATGGGGTGGGTCTCCTGTGTATTTTTTGCCAATTATAGTCCGACACGTCGGGTTATTTAAAGTATTTGTGAACAAGCCGGATGGTTGCGCTCAACGGGTACACTCGCCTCGCCAAGGCCGTCCCAACGGCCGCAGAGGGAACAGACATGCCACGCGTGCGATCAGACGACTACGACACCAAGAGCCAGGCCATCATGGACAGCGCTGCGGCGCTTTTCGCGAAGGTGGGTTATCCGAACGCCAAGATGCAGGACATCGCACAAGCCTGCGGCGCGACCAAGTCGATGCTGTACCACTACTTCCCGACCAAGGACGATCTGCTCAACGCCATGCTGACGGAACACCTTGAGCGGGTGATCGCCAGCGTGGACGAGGCGGTGTCCAGTCGCAACCCGGTCAAGGAAAGGTTCGCGGCCTTCGTGCAAGCCTATGCCCAGAAGTCGGCGCAGTCGCGCCGGCGCCACGTCATTGCCATGAACGACGTGAAGTTCCTGCCCAAGGGCCTGCAGACACCGCTGCGGCAACTGGAAAAGAAGGTCTCCGACCAGGTGGCCGACCTGTTGCGCGAAGTGAACCCCGGCCTTCAGGACAACGTGTACAAACCCTACGCGATGATGCTGCTGGGCATGCTGAACTGGACCGACTACTGGTACCGGCCGGGCGGCCCGATGAAGTCGGACGAGCTGTGTGAGCGCATCACGCGCCTGTTCCTGCTCGGCTTCATGGCCGAGAAGTAAGTCGCCTCGGCGCGCGCCTCACACAGGTCTTACTTCTTCATCTGGTCGTAGTCGAGCACGACCTTCCAGCGCCCGTTCTGAAGCTGCGACAGCCGCACCTCGCTGCTGGCCAAGTGGCTCGTGGGCGACCAGTTCATCGCCGGCATGCCGAACATGTCGCTCGGGACCTTGAGCGACTCCAGCGTTTTCGCCAGCGCATCCGTGCTCACGTTCGGGCCGTTCTTCTGCAGTCCCGTCGCCAGCCGGTCGATGATCACGTAGCCGTAGGTCGAGAACACCGTGGGGCTCTCGTTGTAGGCGGTCTTGTACTTGTTGGCCCAGAATCGCAGCGGTTGTGAGGCGTCATCCTCGTAGGGCACCTGCGCCACCATGGTCGAGTACAGGCCATCCATGCCTTTGCCGCCCAGGCGCGGAATCAGGTCGCTGTAGGCCCCCACTGAGGTGAGGAAAGTCGGGTTGTAGCCGAGCTTGCGCGACTCGGCGATAGCGCCCACGGTCTCGCGGATCACCGTGCCGAGCACCACGAAGTCGCAGTTGGCCGCGCGCAAGCGCGCCACCTGCGAAGAAAAGTCGGTCGCACCGCGCTTGTAGGTTGTGTGCTCGGTGAACTCCACGTTGATGCTCTTGAGGCCGATCTCTGCACCCTTCATCACCTCCTGGCCGTAGTCGTCGTCCTGGTACAGCGTGCAGGCCTTGGTGCCATTCTTTTCTTTGTAGAGGCGCGGCGTGGCCCGTGTCATCTGTTCGATGTAGGAGGACACGAAGGCGAACTTGAGCTTGTCGACCGGCTCGTACATGTCCTTGGCGAGCGCCATCGGGAGGAAGTTCATCACGTTCTTCTGCGCCAGCGTCGGCATGGCAGCGTTGGCACTCGCCGCGCCCAGCATGCCGACCATGATGAACACCTTGTCCTGGTTGACCAGCTTCTGCGCCGCCAATACGGCGCGCTTGGGGTCATAGCCGTTGTCCTCCACCCTCAGCGCCAGCTTGCGGCCGTGCACGCCGCCCTGCTCATTCACCTCGGCGATGCGCAGGTTCATGCCGTTGCGCAGGTCCTTGCCGTAACCCGCAAGCGGGCCGGAAAGGTCGAGGATGGTGCCGATCAGCAACTGGTCCTTGCTCACGCCTTGCTGTTGCGCGTGGGCAGGCACGATCATGGCGGTCAGCAGGGCAGTGGCGGCGGCAAGTCGGTTCAAGGTGAGGTGCTTCATGTCTGTCTCCTGTGGGTGGTGGTGGTTCAAGGGCGAGGCCCTAGACCGGGTGGTAGCGGCCGTTCGTTGCGGCCATGTCACGCAGCGCCTGGGGCGCTTCAAATCGCTGGCCATGGCGTTTGGCCAACCGGTCACACTCCGCCACGAAACTGGCGGCGCCCACCATGTCGATGTGGCTGATGGCACCACCCAGCACAGGGGGGAACCCCCAACCCAGCAAGGAGCCGACGTCAGCGTCGCGCGTGCTCACGATGCCTTCGGCCACACAGCGCGCGGCCTCCAGGGACTGCGAGAACATCAGGCGCTTTCGCACCTCGTCCACATCGGGCTGTTCGTCCGCCAGGGGGAACCGCTGCGCCAGGCCGGGCCAGAGCTTCTTGCTGGCGTCGGCCGGGTAGTCATAGAAACCCTTGCCGGTCTTACGGCCCGGGCGGCCCAACTCGTCCACCATGGCAATCAACACCGCGTCCTGCGGTTGTTCGCGGTAGGCGTCGCCCTGGTCGATGCGAGCTTGCTTCATCGCCTTGTGCAGCAGCTCGATCGAGAACTCGTCGATCAGCGCCAGCGGTGGCATGGGCATGCCGGCGAGGCGCCCGGCGTTTTCGATCAGGTTCGGATTGACGCCCTCGGCCAGCATGGTCATGGCCTCGAAGGGGTACATGCCGAAGGCGCGGTTGGCGTAGAAGGCTGGGCAGTCGTTGACCACGATGGGCGTCTTGCGGATGCGCTTGACGAAGTCCATCGCGTGCGCAATCGCAGCCTCTCCCGTCTGCTTGCCACGGATGACCTCCACCAGCGGCATCTTTTCCACCGGCGAGAAGAAGTGCAGGCCCACGAACTGTGTGGGGCGCGACGACACCTCGGCCAGCCCCGTGATGGGCAGCGTGGACGTGTTGGAGGCGAAGATCGCGTCGGCGTCCATGGCGGCCTCGGCTCGGCGGGTCACGTCGGCTTTCACCGCGCGGTCCTCGAACACCGCCTCGATCACGATGCCGCAGCCCGCGAGCTCGGCCATGTCGGCCGTGGCCTTCACGCGCGCCAGGGTCTGGTCGCGCTGCGCGGCGTCCAGGCGGCCTTTGGCCACCTGGCCGTCAAGAATTTTGGCGCCGTAAGCCTTGCCCTTCTCGGCGGCCTCCACGCTCACATCCAGCAGCACCGTCTCCAGACCCGCCACCGAACACACGTGCGCCAGGCCCGCGCCCATCATGCCGGCACCGAGCACCGCCACCTTGCCAAACTTGCGCGTCGGCACGTCTTTCGGGCGGCCTGCAAGCCGGTTCGCATCGCCCATCGCGTAGAACAGCGTGCGGATCATGTTCTTGGTTTCGGGCGATGTGGCCAGGCGCGCGAACTGGCGCTGCTCGATGCGCAGGCCGGTGTCGATGTCGACCTGGCAACCGTCGTACACGCTGGCCAGGATGGCCTCGGGCGCCGGGTACAGCGCCTGCGTCTTGCCCAGCAGGTGGCCCGAGACGCCAAAGAACACCTGCGTCGGTCCCGGCGACTGCGGCGTACCACCGGGGAACTTGTAGCCCTTGGCGTCCCACGGTTTCACGGTCGCCTGCGCACCGTCGGTGAGCAGCCATTGCTTTGCGCGCGCCAGCAGTTCGCCCGCCGGCACGACCTCGTCGACGATGCCCGCTTCCAGCGCCTTCTGCGGCCCGACCTTGCGGCCTTCCAGCAGGTAGGGCAGCGCGGCCTTGATGCCGATCATGCGCGGCAGGCGCTGCGTGCCGCCGGCGGCAGGCAGCAGGCCCAGCGTCACCTCGGGCACGCCGAGCAGCAGCTTGGCATCGTCCACCACAATGCGGCGGTGGCAGGCCAGACAGACCTCCAGGCCGCCGCCCAGCGCCGTGCCGTTGATGGCGGCCACAAAGGGTTTTCCGGAAGTCTCCATGCGGCGCAGCGTGGAGCTCAGCGGGCCGGTGATGTCCATCGACTGCTGCGCGCTCGAGATGGTGCGGATGAACTCCAGATCACCCCCCGCCAGGAGCTCGGGGCGTGCGGAGGTGACGATCACGCCGCGCACCGATGCGTCTGACACTGCGCGGTTCACGGCCTCGTCGAAGGCTGTGATCGATGCCGTGTTCAGCACGTTCATCGGCCGGTCCGCCACGTTCCACGTCAGGGTCGCGATACCGTCCGCGTCCACCTTGTAATCCACCATGCTTGTGCTCCGCAGTTGCTTGTTGTTGTGGCGCTCAGACGCGCTCAATGACCATGACGGAGCCCATGCCCCCGCCCACGCACATCGTGACCACGCCGGTGCTCAGGTTGCGCCGCTCCAGTTCGTCCAGCAGGATGCCGAGCAGCATGCCGCCGGTGGCCCCCAGCGGGTGGCCCATGGCGATGGCGCCGCCGTTGACGTTGACACGGTCGTGCGGCACGTCCAGCACTTCCATGAAGCGCAACACCACGGAGGCGAAGGCTTCGTTGCACTCAAACAGGTCTACGTCGCGCGCATGCATGCCGGCGCGCTTGAGCGCCGCCTGTGCGGCAGGCGCAGGGCCGGTGAGCATGATGGTGGGCTCGGTGGACACGGTGCCGAAGGCGCGCACGCGGGCGCGTGGCTTCAGACCTTGTGCGGCGGCGGCTTCCTTCGTGCCGATGAGCACGGCCGACGCGCCGTCGACGATGCCGGATGAATTGCCCGCGTGGTGAATGTGCTCAATGCCGCCGAGTTGCGGGTAGCGGTGCAACGCGAGTGCGTCGAAGCCCATCTTCTCGCCCTGCACGGTGAACGAGGGTTCGAGCTTGGCCAGCGTGTCCATGCTGGTGTCGCCGCGCACGTGCTCATCGCGCTCCAGGATCACCAGGCCATTGAGGTCGCGCACCGGCACCACTGACTTGCCGAAGTACCCCTCGCGCCAGGCGTGGGCAGCGCGGCGCTGGCTCTCCACAGCGTAGGCGTCTGCGTCCTCGCGGCTGTAGCCGTACAGCGTGGAAATCAGGTCGGCCGAGATGCCTTGCGGCACGATGCGGTTCGGAATGGTGAGCTGCGGATCGGTGATCCACGGGCCGCCCGAGGTGAACATCGGCACGCGCGACATGCTCTCCACGCCACCTCCGATGACCAGCTCCGCCTGGCCCGATTTCACCAGTGCGGAGGCGAAGTTGCAGGCCTCCAGGCCGGACCCGCAGAAGCGGTTGATCTGAACGCCCGGCACCGCTTGGTCGTAGCCGGCAGCGAACACTGCGCTCTTGGCAATGTCGCCACCCTGCTCCAGCACCGGCTCGACGCAGCCGAGGATGACGTCGTTCACCTGCGAGGTGTCCAGTCCCAGTCGGTCGCGCAGCGCCGCCAGCAGCCCCCCGGCCAGGCGGGCCGAAGGCACCTCGTGCAGACTGCCGCTGGTGCGGCCCTTGCCGCGCGGGGTGCGCACGGCGTCAAGAATGTAGGCTTCCGTCATATTGCAATGAATGGTTGTTGAATGGAGCCGCTCAGCACCCCTGGAAAACGGCTTGGCGCCGTTGCTGGAAGGCGCTGATGCCCTCCTTCAGGTCGGCGGTGGAAAACACCTGGGAAAGTTGGCGGCCTTCGTGCGCAAACATGGCGTCGAAGTCACCGCCCTGCAACAGGATTTCCTTCGACAGGCGCAGCGCCTGCGTCGGGCCGGTGCCGATGGCCTGGGCGGCTTTCGCTACCTCCGACGCCAGCGCGTCGCGCGGCACCGCGCGGTTGATCAGACCCAGGCGGGCCGCGTCGGTGCCGCTGAGCAAACGCCCGGTGTAGATGAGTTCGGCCGCCAGCGGAAAACCCAAACGGCTCAACAGGACGTGGTGGGTGCCGCTGTCGGGCACCATGCCGATGTGGCGGAACGGGCTGCCGAACAGCGCACCCTCTTCAGCGAAGCAGAGGTCGCAGCACAGCGCCAGCCCGAAGCCAAAACCGAGCGCTGGGCCGGTCACGGCGGAAATGGTGGGTACGGGCAGCTCGCGAAGCCGGCGACAGAAGGGGCCGACCACGTCGGCGATCATCGCCATCGGGTCGTCAGCCGCAGGGTTGATGGAGCCGATGTCCCAGCCGGCGGAGAACACCGCGCCAGCGCCCTGGATCACCACGCAGCGCGCGCTCGCTGCCAGCGCTTCTTCCAGGAGCGCGCCCAGCCGCTGCACGTCGCTCGCGCGAAAGGAGTTCTTGGGTTGCGCGAGGTCCAGCACCAGGGTGGCGACAGCGCCTTCGGTGTGCAGGGTGATGCCCGTGGCGGGGCGAATTTCGGTGGCAGTAGGCATGCTCGCCACTCTGCCAGCGGGGGTGCTCCGGAATATCGTCGCCTTGGACGATTGGAGCCTGTCACACCTGTTTTTCGTGCCGCGTTGCGGGCCATGCGCATGGCCCGCAACGCAGACGGAAGGGAATGGGTTTCAAAGATTGCGTGAACAGGCCCTAGTTCACGACAAAGCGCACCAGGTCCGCTAGCTGTTCCTCGCCCATGCGGGTGTGCCCCCCCGGATACACATGAAGGCGCCGATCATCGGTGCCCAGCGCGTCGAACAGCTCCAACTGCCCGTCGCGACTGAACAGCTCGTCGTGCCACTTTTGCTGGAACAGGACCCGCGCGCGCACCGCCTTCGCATCGACCCGCAAGCGGGCCGAGTTGACGAAGCTCGTGCCCCACATGCCGATCACCGCGCTGTGGATGCGTGCCGTCTCCCGCGCCAGCAGCGGCAGGCCATAGGCCGTCCCCATGGACAACCCGACCCAGGACACCTGTTCAGGGTGCCACGCGTCGACCAGCTCGTCGATCAGGCCTCTCCAGGCATCGACATGCACTTCGACGTGGTTCGGCTCGTGTTCCCACTTCTCGAAGAACCGCGCACGCACGTCCAGCGGTTCAAGTTTCTCGCCGCGGGCCAGGCGCGCACCGTGCACAGGCCCGTCCAGGGCAACCAGCCGGATGCCCTCTCGCCTGGTGAGCGCGTGCGCCACGTCCCACACGTCAGCGCCTTCCTTGTTGGAACTACCGCCGTGCTGAATGAGCGCGATGCGGGATGGAGCGGCAGCCACCAGCGGCTCGAACACTGCCCCGGTGGCGGCGCCATCCGCCTGTGACCTGGGCACGAAACGGCGGCAACGCACTTGCCCGACCACCTGGGTGTCACCTTGCCAATTCAACATGCCGTCTCCTCTCAATCCAGGCGAAAGTTGGTCCGCTAGTTGAACGTGAGGGTTGACCATATGCGCCGATCCGTTCCACGCGCGCAATCGACATCCCCATCTGGATCACCTCGATGGAGGTGCGCACAGACGCCTCCAGGCTCGCGAACGAGCAAGCAGCCTCAGGCAACGGAAAAAGCGCGCAGCGTGATCTCGGTCGTCACACCCAGGGCTCCTCGCCGCCCACGAAAAGCCGCTTATGGTCGCAGCCTGTGCTGACTTGCTCTCGCGTGCCGGTGCGGATCAAGTTTTTTTGAGGCGCTCCAACTGTTTGTGGGGAACCCCTGGCTGCAGCGTCACCGTGGGGCAACCACCGGGTCATGTCTTCAGGGGCGTTCATGTCGGTTGGCCCGCCTCAGTCCAGGATGATGTGCTTGTCGCGAATCACCACACCCCATTGGCGGGACTCGCGCTGGATCACGGCGGCCATCTCTTGGGGCGACGAGCCGATGGGCAGCGAGGCGAAATCCTGGATGCGCTTCTGCATGTCCGGCAGCATCGTGATGCGCACGAACTCGGCGTTCAGGCGCGTGATGACCTCGGGCGGTGTGCCCGCCGTCGTCCAGATGCCTTGCCAGCCGAGCAGGTTCAGGCCACGTACGGCCTCGTTCATCGCCGGAACGTTCGGCAACTCGGCAATACGTTTCTCCCCCGTCACGGCGAGGGCCTTCACCCGGCCGGATTTCACCATTGGAATGCCGGACGGAAAGGGCTCAATCACCATGGCCACCTGGCCGCTGATCACGTCGGTCATCTGCCCTTGTTTGTAGGGCACGTGGAGGAGCTGGATCTTCTCGCTGTCCTGGATCAGCTCCATGATCAGGTGCGAGGCCGTGCCCGGCCCATAGCTCGCGTAGGCCAGCTTTCCGGGGTTCTTGCGCGCATAGTCGATCATGCCCGCCAGGTCCTGGGCTGGCAGGTTGTTGTTGCCCGCCAGAACGTAGGCGGTGCCCACGGTCTGCGTGACGGGGGCCAGGTCCTTCGTCGAGTCGTACGCCAGCTTGGTGAACAGGTGCGGGTTCATCGTGAATATCTGGTTGTACCCATACAGCAGGGTGTAACCGTCCGGCGGCGCCTTAGCGACCGCCTCCGCGCCCAGGTTTCCGGAAGCGCCCGGGCGGTTGTCCACCACGAAGGACTGGCCCAAGGACTGGCTGAGGTGCTGCGCGTAGAGCCGCGCCAGCACATCGGGGCTTGTGCCGGCCGCTGCGGGCACGATGATGCGCACGGTCCGGCTCGGGTAATTCGTCTGGGCGGACACCGAGCCCAGCGCGAGGGCCGCCAAACTGGCCACCACGGCGGTAAAAAAAAGTTTGATCATGTTTTTTCCTGTTGTCATGGCTTCGAGGGTGCAGGCGGTCACGCCGTGGACGTCTCTCGCTGGAAGATGCCCGCTTCGATCAGCCGTTCGATACCGCCAATGGAAATCTCGGCCGCCGGGGCGGTGCCGCCGATCACGCCCAGCAACAGACCTTCGGTTTCGCCCGCTGGGGCCTCTACACACTCGAAGCGCCGCTGCACGCCCATAGGGAACGCGACAAAGTCCAAGGGCTGAAGGATGACGTGCTCATCGCCCTGGTCGCCTTCCCATTCCAGCTTCCAGACGCCCTTCATCACCATGAAAGTCTCCACTGTGTCGTGCGTGTGCATGAGAACGCCCTTGCCGGGTTCGGCCGCGATGAAGGACACACCGAAACCGGCCGTCAGATGGGACACGTGTGCCTCGGCGCGGTCGCCGAACGGCGAAAACTTGCCTTCTCCCTTGGGCTGGTCAAAGCCCAGCACGTTGTAGAACGCGCGCTTGCAATCGGGCAGCTGCATGTCGGGAAGGCCGGTTTCGCAGCGCCGAAGATCCTGGAAGCGGGCAACGCAAGCCAGCATCGCTTCTCGGGTCGGTTTGACGGAGGGAATAGTCATGTGGATCTCGGCAAGTTCGTTAGACTTCCGATTCAATCAAGATCAGCGGTCCCGAACAATCAAGGGGATGCAATGTGCTCATTGACTCGCCTGGATAGGAACAAACCCTAGGTGAAACGCAGCAACATCAACCTGCTGGTCTGTCTGAACGCCTTGTTGGCCACCCGTTCTGTCACGCGGGCTGCGGAACGGCTGGAGATGAGCCAGTCCGGCATGAGCAACGCCCTGTCACGCCTGCGCGAGCTCACCGGCGATCCGCTGCTGGTGCGTTCCGGCAACGAATTCAACCTGACGGAACGCGCCCAGTCCATCGCACTGAAAGTCCGCTACGGCATAGAGCTGATGGATGAGATCTTTGCCAACGAAGGCCCGCTGGACCTCTTGGAAACGAAGGCCACTGTCACGCTGGCGGCCGCCGACAACATCGGACTCAACTACCTGCCAACCCTGTCGCACCTGCTGTCCGACATGGCACCGGGCTTGGTGCTCAATGTGCGCGCGCCCGACCCAGACCATGTGAAGGAATGGCTCAGCGAGGGCGAGTGCGACATAGCGATCGGCTACTTTCCAGAAGTCCACCCCGATCTGCGTCGCATCTCTCTGTACTCCCAGCCGATGTCGTGCATCACGGCGCGCGGGAGCTGCCCAGACCTGACGCTGGACACCTACATCGAGCGCCCCCACGTTGTGTTCGGCTCGCCCTTCTCGCCGCGCTCGACGCTGGAGCAAACCTTGATCCATGAACTCAAGGCCATCGGGCACGACCGCATCCGCTCCGTTCGCGTGTCGTCGTTGCTGTTGATTCCCTACATCGTCGCGAGCTCACACCACGTCGCCACATTGCCGACCTGGATCTGCGAGCGGTTTTCCGCGCACCTGCCACTCGACATCTGGCCCGTGCCTTTCGCCCTGGCCGACATCGAGACTGTGATGGTCTGGCACGAGCGCACCCACCGCCTGCCGCTGTTCGTGTGGCTGCGGGAGCTCATCCGCAGCATCCCCCCCCCACCGCTGACCCACCAGGCTAGAGATCCCGGGCGATCAGTTCTTTCATGATCTCGTTGGTGCCGCCGTAGATGCGCTGTGCCCGCGCGTCCACATAGGCGCGCGCGATCGGGTACTCGGCCATGAAGCCGTAGCCGCCGTGCAGCTGCACGCAGGCGTCCACCACCTTGCCCTGCAGGTCACTCGTCCAGTACTTGGCCATGGAGGCGGCCTGCGCATCCAGGGTGCCTCGCAACAGCAGCGACAGACAGTGGTCCACGAAAGTGCGGCCGATCTGAATCTCGGTCTTGAGTTCGGCCAGCACGAAGCGGGTGTGCTGGAAGTCGGCCACGGCCTGGCCAAACGCTTTGCGCTCGCGCACGTAGTCCAGCGTCCAACGGTAGGCCGCTTCCGCGGCAGCGATGGCCGAGATGCCAATCTGCAGCCGCTCCCAGGGCAGCTCGCGCATGAGGTAGAAGAAGCCCTGGTTTTCCTCGCCCAGCAGGCTGTCGGCCGGAACACGCACGTTCTCGAAGAACAGCTCACCCGTGTCCTGCGACTTCAGCCCCATCTTCTTCAATGGCTGGCCCTTTCGCACTCCGGGCAGCGTGGTGTCCACCACCAGCAGGCTCACGCCTTTGGCGCCGGCAGCGGGGTTGGTCTTGGCGACCACGATCACCAAATCGCACACGGTGGCATTGGAGATAAAGGTCTTGGAGCCGTTGAGCACATAGACGTCACCGTCGCGCACCGCCGTCGTGCGCACTGCCTTCACGTCGGAGCCCGCACCGGGCTCGGTCATGGCCAGCGCGCCAATGGCCTCGCCTGTCACCATGCGCGGCAGCCAGCGCTGCTGCAGGTGCTCTCCCGCAAAGTGCAGCAGGTAGTTGGTGACGATCTCAGAATGCATGGTGAGCGAGAGGCCGAAGTTGCTGTAGGGCGCAGCCTCCTCCAGCAACACCGTGGAGTACAGCAGGTCGGCGCCCGCCCCTCCCAGGCTCTCTGGCACGGTGGGGCACAGCAGCCCCGCCACGCCGGCGGCCTCAAAGAAGCCGTGCTCGAAGCCGCCACGCGCCTCCCAGCGTTCAATGTTTGGCGCCACCTCGGCCTGCAGGAAACGGCGCACCGTCTCGCGAAAGAGTTCGTGCTCGGGCTGGAAAATCTCGCGTTGCATCATGGGATCTACCTCTGGGGTGGGGTGCGCCGTTCAGGCGAGCCAGCCCGCGCGCCGGGCGACCTGCACGGCCTCCATGCGGTTGCGGGTGTCGAGTTTCACGTTGATGTTTCGCAGGTGGGTTCGGATGGTGGTTTCGGCCACGAACATGCGCTCACCGATCTGGTCGTTGGAAAAGCCTTCCGCCACCAGGCGCAGCACCTGCAGTTCCTTTTTCGTCAGCGCATCGATGGCGCTGGCCGGGGGTAGCACCGCCCCGGCCACAGTGGGCTGAGGCAGCGGAGCCACCGGGGCGCGCAGCAGGCGGTCGAGGAAGGCGATGGGCGCGCCGCCGTCGGCATCGAGCAGGTCGGTTGGCCCACTGCGCAGGTCCTGCAACATCACCAGCAGCAGCGGCCCCTCCACCAGAAAGGCGCGCACATAGCCTTCAGCCGCGCCGAAGCACACGGCCTTGGCCAGCAAACGCATGGCGCGATTGCGCTCGCCCAGCTTGTACTGGGCCTGTGCCAGCACCAGGCGCAACGTCAAGGCGCGGCGCTCGCGTTGGGCGCGCTCGGCCACGTCCAACTCGGCGCGCAGCTCGGCCACCACCTCGGCCGCGTGCCCCGCCTGCACGGCCCAGCGCGCGTGCGTCAGCGCAAGCGTCTCGACCTCGTTGGCGCGCAGCGAGGAGCGGCTCACGCGTGCCCACAGCGCCTTGTCGCCGCAGTGGTCGATCTCGGCGCGTGCGCGGCCCAGTCGGCCTTCGGTCACCAACATGCGCACGCGCTCCAGCCGCGCGCCGGCCACCACGCGCGGCAGTCCATCGCGGTGGCCCAGGTGCTCCAGCTCGGCCAGCAGCTGCAGCGCGTGATCGGCGTCGCCCTGGTCCTGCACGATGCGCGCCATCACCACATGCGCCAGGATCAACTGATCCGGAATGCCCACGTGGCGAATCAGCGGGATGTAGACCGCGAGCAGGCGCTCGGCCTGTTCGAGCTGGTCGGCCTCGAACAGCGCCTCGGCAAACAGCACGCCGGCCATGGCGTTGCCGTTCGTGGTGCGTCCGCCGTCGTGCGTGCCGGCGTTGACCGCCAGGCGCAGGCGCGCCAGCGCCTTGCGCAGCCGGCCCTGCGTGAGATCCACCGCCGCTTCGGCGGCCTCGGAGAGCGTGAAGTTGAAGCTGCTGCGGTGCTCGGGTTGGTGGCTGCGCGCCGCGTCGGCATAGCGCAAGGCCTCGTGGTAGTGACCCGCGATCATCGCAAGGTTGGCCAGAATGATTTCCAGGAAACCACGAACAAAGCTCACGTGGGTGGGCAGCGCGCCGAGCAGCGCCGAGGCCAGCTCGGTGGCTTCGTCGGTGCGGTCGGTGAGCACCATCAAGAGCGGCTTCATCGCAAGGCGGTGTGCCTTTACCTCCTCGCTCGGGTCGGCGCGCTGCTCCAGCCGTTCCAGCAGTGGCGCGGCCGCCAATGGACCGCGCGCGAAACACACGGCCCAGGCGTGCACCACCTGCAGCATGGGGTGTTCGTCGAGCAAGCCGCATTCCAGCAGCGGATCTAGCCAGCGCGAGAGCAGTCGCATGCGGCCCTGGTCGAGCAGGGCTTGCGCGTGCTCGTTCAGCAACGGCAGTGCGGTGCTGACCTCCCCCGCGGCCAGGGCGTGTTCGATGGCCGGCACCGGCCGGCCCTCGCCGAGGAACCAGCGCGCCGCCGAGCGGTGCAGGCCGGGCACTTCGTCCGGGTATTGCCGCAGAAGCAGGGCTCGCAGGAACTCGGCGAACATGCCGTGATAGCGGTAGCCGCTGCCCTCGGGCTGCAGCGGAATCAGAAACAGGTGCGCCTGCTCCAGCGAACGCAGCATGGCCGCGCTGTCCTCGCGGCGGCAGACCAGGTTGCACAGCGAGGCGTTGAGCACGGTGAGCACGCTGGAGCGCAACAGAAAACCACGCACGTCCTCGGTCTGGCGGGCCAGCACGTCTTCCACCAGGTAGTCAACCACGGCGGCGTTGGAGCCGGTGAAGCCTGCGATGAACTGGCCGGGGTCGTCGCGGTGTTCCAGCGACACCGAGGCCAGCCACAACGCCGCCGCCCAGCCCTCGGTGCTGCGGTGCAGGCGCACGATGTCCTCCGTCTCCAGCACCAGTCTGCGGCGCTCGCGCAGGAAGCCCTCGGCCTCACCGACCGAGAAGCGCAGCTGCGCGGGCTCGACCTCCAGCAAGCGGCCGCGCGCGCGCAGACGGCCCAGGCTCAGTTCGGGTGCGCCGCGAGACCCCACGATGAGCTGGGCACCGCGCGGCAACTGGTCAATGAGTTCATTCACCATGCCCAGCGCCACCGGGTTCTGCAGCGCCTCGAAGTCGTCGAGGAAGAGCGCGAACGGTGCCGGGTGCGCCGCCACGTGGTCGATCACCGAGAAGGCCAACTCCTCCAGATTGCCCGCGGGCGCAGCGCGGGCGCGCGCCAGGCCGGGCACCAGCGGTTCAAGCGCAGCGGCCAGCACGGTGAGGAAGCGACCCACGTCGTTGTCCGCGCGGTCAAGCGTGAGCCAGGCGGTCGGCAGGCCGGCTTCTTCGAAACGGTGGCGCACCTGCAGCATGACCGTGGTCTTGCCGAAGCCGGCGGGTGCGCGCAACAACACCAGCCGGGCCGAGCCGGCGTTGAAGATCTTCTCCCCCACCTCGGCGCGCACAATCTCGAAAGCCGTGGGCATTGGCGGGTTGAGCTTGGCCGCCAGCGGTGAGGCGCGCGCACCCTCGTGCACCGCCTGCGTGGCCGTGCTCACCAGTTTCAGTCGCGGGCCTTCGGTCGTCATGTCTCTTGCTTCATGGCTGCGATGCCTTGTGCCAAGACACCGAGGAGCGGGCCTTGTCGGCCCTCAAGTTTCGCCCTCCATTTCACGCGTGTGACACCCAAGGCGACGGGTGGTCTACACCTTGACATACATCGTAACGACACACGCCCCGCCCAGGCCCAGGTTGTGCTGCAGGGCGACCTTCGCGCCATCCACCTGCCTGGCGCCGGCCTGTCCGCGCAGCTGCCAGACCAGCTCGGCGCACTGCGCCAGGCCGGTCGCGCCCAGCGGATGCCCCTTGGAGAGCAGACCACCGGAGGGGTTGGTGACCACGCGACCACCGTAGGTGTTGTCGCCGTCCAGAATGAATTGCTCGGCTCCGCCATCCCCCACCAGGCCGAGGGCTTCGTAGGTGATGAGCTCGTTGCTGGTGAAGCAGTCGTGCAGTTCGACCACGGGCACGTCGGCCGGACCGATGCCGGACTGTTCGTACACGCGCTGCGCGGCACGTCGCGTCATGTCGAAACCCACCAGCTTTCGCATGTCGTTTTCATCGAAGCTGCTGTTTCCATCGGTCACCAGCGCCTGGCCGGCGATGTACACCAGCCGGCTGATCCAGTGCTTCTTCGCGAAGGCCTCAGAACACAGGATCGCCGCCGCGCCGCCACAGCTGGGCGGGCAGCACTGCAGGCGGGTCAACGGATCGAACACGCTCGGCGAAGCCAGCACCTCGTCCAGCGTGAGTGGATCTCGAAAGATGGCGTTGGGGTTGTTCGCCGCGTGGCGCCGCGCCTTCACCGCGATGCGCGCGAAGGTGTCGGCACGCGTGCCATAGAGCTGCATGTGCATGCGGCCCGCACCACCGAAGAGCTGCGCCGCGATAGGTGCGCGTTCGTCGCGGCCCTGCGTGTCCTCCATCACGTCGAGCAGGCGCTGCGAAGGGTCGGGTCGGTCGGTGAAGTGGGCGGTGATGGCGCCGCGCTGCATCTGCTCGAAGCCCACCACCAGCACGCACTCGGCCTCGCCACTGGCCACGGCCTGACGGCCGAGCCATAGCGCGGTGGACCCGGTGGCGCAGTTGTTGTTGACGTTGACGATAGGAATGCCCGTCAAGCCCACGTGGTACGCCGCCGCCTGGCCGCAGCAGGAGTCGCCGTAGACGAAGCCCGCATACACCTGATCGACCACCTGGTAGTCCACCCCCGCGTCGGCCAACGCGGCCTTGATGACCGCCGCACCGAGCAGGGGATAGGTTTCGCTCGCGCCGGGTTTGGTGAAGGGCACCATACCCACACCGGCGACATACACTTTTCGGCTCATCGGAGGTGTCTCCGCACACAGCAACGGGAGGTCATGGGACATCTACTTGAACTGGTCGTAATCGAGCACGATCTTCCAGCGGCCGTTCTGCAACTGTGACAGCCGTGCCTTGTTGGAACCCAGGTGCTGGGTGGGTGTGAACAGCAGCGGCGGATTGCCGAAGATGTCGCTGGGCAGCTCACCTATGGACTCCAGCGCGCGGCCATAGCTGTCGCCCGTGAGCTGCGGCCCGTTCTTCTGCAGACCCTTGGCGAACAGGTCGATCATCGTGTAGCCGTAGGTCGAGAACACCGTGGGCAGGTCCGTGAACTTGGCCTGGTACCGCGCGGTCCAGTTGCGCACGGCCTCCGACGCGTCGTCCGGATACGGATGCACCGCCGTCATGGCCGCATAGAAGCCGTCCATGGCCTTGCCTCCCAACTTGGGAATGAGGTCGGTGTAGGCCGACGAGGGCGACACGAAGGTGGGCGAGAAGCCGATCTTTCGCGCCTCGGTGATGACGCTGACGGTCTCGCGGATCAGCGTGGCCGTCACCACGAAGTCACAGTCGGCTGCCTTGAGTCGCGCCACCTGTGAAGAGAAATCGGTCGCGCCCCGCTTGAAGCTGGTTTTCTCCGCCAGTTGAGCGCCCGCCTTGCGCAGGCCCGCCTCGGCGCCCTGCACCACCTCATAGCCAAAATCATCGTCCTGGTAGATCGCGCAGGCCTTGCGCGCCTGCGTGCTTTTGTAGAGCGGCGGAATGACCGCCTCAAGTTGATCGAAGTACGGCGACAACAACGCGAACTTGAGGTGATCGACTGGCTCGTACATTTCGCGCGAGAGCGACATGGGAAACAGGTTGTAGACCCCCTTGGGCGCCTGCACCTGCATGGCCGCGAGCGTGTGCACCGTGCCGAAGGTGCCGATGACGGCAAACACCTTGTCCTGGTTCACGAGTTTCTGCGCGGCCAGCACGCTGCGCTTGGGGTCGTACCCGTTGTCTTCCACCAGCAGCTTGAGTTTGCGTCCGTGGACGCCACCCTGGGCGTTGATCTCGTCGACCCGCAGCAGCATGCCGTTGCGCAGGTCTTTTCCGTAACCGGCGATGGGGCCGGACAGATCGCTGATGGTGCCGATGACCACCTCGTTGGCGCTGACGCCTTGCGTCTGCGCAATCGACCCGGCGCTGGCCAGGCCGAGTACGGCCGTCAGCACCGCCGCCGCTGTGCAATTCGAAAAACGTTTGCTCATGCTGGCTTCCTCGTGTTGAACCATCACAGCCACGACACTACGCAAGAGGCCGCGTGCCGGTATCGTCGTACCAGACGATTTGATCGGCCCGCGGCCCCGCCCTACCCGCAGCGAAGGCAGGTACTCAATCGACCACCACCCAGCGGCCGTTGCGAATTTGTGACAGCCGAGCGACCTCGCTGCCCAGGCGCTTGGTGGGTGTGAAGGTGAGTTCCCCGGTGCCATACGGTGTGGCGGGCAACGAACCGGTTTCCAGCGCTTTGGTGAAGGTTTCGTTCGTGAGGTTGGCGCCGGCCTTCTGCGCGGCCTGCGCGAACAGGTCGATCACCAAGTAGCCGTAGCTCGAGAACACCGTCGCATCCTCCGCGAACTTGGTCTTGTAGCCGCTCGCAAACCGGCGCAGCTCGGGTGGTCCGCTATCAACATAGGGCTGCTCGACGGTCATGGTCACGTACAGGCCTTCAACGTCCTTGCCGCCCAAGTCGACCACCGCGCTCGAGTACGCGCCCGGGGAACCCAGGAACACCGGTTTGAACCCGAGCTTGCGCGCTTCAGTCATCACGCCAACGGTTTCGCGCACCACCGTGCCCAGCACCACCAGGTCGCAATTGGCCGCTGCCAGCTTCGCAACCTGCGAAGAGAAGTCGGTCGCGCCGCGCTTGTAGCTGGTCTTCTCGACCATCTCGCGCCCCGCCTCTTTGAGGCCGGCCTCGGCACCGCGCAGGATTTCCAGCCCGAACTCGTCGTCCTGGTACAGCGCACAGACCTTCTTCGCGTTGATCTGTTTGGCCAGGCGCGGCGTGTGCGTGCCCAGTTGCAGGAAATACGGCGCGAGAAAGGCGAACTTCAGCGGCGTCGGCGGCTCGTAGACCTCGCGCGCGGACGTGAGCGGGAAGAAGTTGATGACGTTCTTCTGCGTGAGCAAAGGCACGGTGGCCAACGTTGTCGCCGTGCCGATCTGACCGGCCATCAACATGGCGCCGTCGCGGCCGAACAGCTTCTCGGTTGCAAGCACGGCCTTCTTCGGGTCGTAGCCATGGTCTTCCACCAGCAGCGTGATCTTGCGGCCATGGATACCGCCTTGCGCGTTGATTTCTTCGACCCGCATGCGCATGCCGTTCATGACCTGCTTTCCGGGGCCAGACAGCGGACCGGACAGATCTTGCAAGGTGGCTACACGTATTTCGGTCGGCGAGATGCCCGCCACCTGCGCAAAGGCCGGTGCAGCCGACACAGCGACGACGAGCGCCAGCACGAGCCTGGGTAGAGACGGCGTGCTCATTTGTCGGCCCTCACCAGCAGCGACTTGAGCTGCATGCGGTCGTAGTACACGGTGTCGCGCGAGATCTGCTCGCCACGCACCATCAACAGATCCATGCCCTTGGTCATCAGGCGCTCGGTCGATCCATGGCGCCAGACCTCCATATCCCAGAACACCACGAGGCCGTTTTGTCCTTCGAGGCGGAAGTGCTCGTGGATGGTCCAACGCGAATCCCATTCCTGAAAGTACTTCTTCAGGTAGTTGCGCAGCTTCTCGCGGCTGCCGATTTTCACACCCGCGCCGGGTTCGCTGTACTGCACGTCTTCGGTGTAGTACCGCAAGGTGCCTTCGATGTCGCGCTGGTCCCAACAACGGGTCAGCCGTTCGGTCACATCCAGAAGATGTTCAGTGCTCTGCAATTCGGTCGTGCTCATGGGAGTCTCCTTGGCGGTTGGGGAAAGTTGATCTACTCGGCGCTGATCCAGCGTCCGTCCTTGATGCGTGCCATTCGAATGGCGTCGATGCCGATGCGCTTGGTGGGGCTGAAGCTCATCTCTGGCGTGCCAAACAGCGTGGGGGGCAGGCGCGTGGTCTCCAGCGCTTTGACGAAGCTGGCCGTGGTGAGCTGCGGACCGGCAGCACGGGCGGCTTTGATGAAGCTGTCGATCACGAAGTAGCCGTGTGCCGCGAACACGCTAGGGTCGTCCTTGTAGGCAAGCTTGTAGCGCTGCGCCCAGGCACGCAATTCGGCCCCCCCGCTGTCGACGTACGGCTGATCGACGATCACCGTGGCGTACAGCCCTTCGACACTGTCACCGCCGAGTTTCGGCACCGTCGCCGAATAAGCCGTGACCGTTGAGACGAAAGCCGGCCTGTAGCCGATCTTGCGGGCCTCGGTCATCACGCCCACAGTCTCGCGAATGACGGTTCCCAGCACCACCGCATCGCAGCCAGCGGCTGCTGTGCGTGCCACCTGAGAGGAAAAGTCGGTTGCGCCGCGCTTGTAGCTCACGTGTTCCACCAGCGTCTGGCTGGCCGCTTTCAGACCAGCTTCAGTGCCGCGCAGGATCTCCTGACCAAATTCGTCGTCCTGGTAGATCACGCAGACCTTCTTTGCGCTCACCTGCTTGAGGAACGGCGGCATGACCGTCGCAAGCTGGTCGATGTAAGAGGGCATGTAAGCGAAAACCAACGGTTGCGGCGGCTGGTATGCAAGTGCGGTGGCAGAAAGCGGCATGAAGTTGACCGCATCCTTCTGCGCCAGCAGCGGCGCCGATGCCAGCATCATGGCGGTCCCCATCTGACCAACCATCGCGAATATTCCGTCCAGCTCCAACAGCTTCTGCGTGGCTAGAACGGCCTTTTTGGGGTCGTACCCGTGATCCTCGAAATGCAGCTTGAGCATGCGGCCACCAATGCCGCCCTGCGCATTGATCTCACCCACGCGCATCTGCATGCCTTCGCGCGTGTCCTTTCCAGAGCTTGCCAGGGGGCCCGACAGGTCGAGCAGCGTGCCGATGCGGATCTCCTTGTCGCTCACACCACGCGTCTGCGCCGACAGCGGCGCCTGCACCACCACCAGCGCCGTGACGGCGAGGATGGCCTTGGTTCGATTCGTCCATGTCATGTCGTGCCTCCTGGTTGGTCTTGTCAACCGCTCTCACATCGTCGGCAAGTGCGCCACTTCGCCGTACCTTCCATACCCTGCTGATACACCGCATTGCAGTGCGCCATGTCCCGTGCGCTGGCCGTCGCCGATCTCCAGGACCTGGTCGGCCAGCGAACGCAGTTGTGCACGGTCTTGCGTATCGCCCAGGTTCCAGCGGCTGGAGCCCTCGTGCAGCGCACCCCGGTCATCGCCGTGGTTCCAGCCATTCAGGCCGCCGTAGAGGCCGCCCTTCAGGAAGTAGCGACCGGACAGCGAACGCAGCCGAAGAGACAGATGCGACCCGTCCGCGAACCTCAGCAACATCCGCCCACCTGTGACGGATTGGCTGGGCGCCTGCAGATCCCATTGAAGGTCGTGCGCCACCTCTGTGATGGCCACCGGCGCGCGGCCCTGCCCGCGCAGCCAGCTGCGCGAGCCACCGAGGAAGCGCAGCTGACCCGGTGCCTTTTCCTTGAGGAAGAAATGAACCGCCTCGTCCTCGAACTGCAGGCAGGCGAAGGCGTAGAACATCGGCGGGAAACGCGAAGCGTGAGCATCGCCATCGGTGGTCCGCAGCTCGAGCCGGCGGCCCCACGAGCGGTCACGCCCGCCCCAGCAGGTGCTGGCATACAGTTCGAAGCGGCGGCCGTCCACCGAGATCCAGCCGTCGTAGCGCCCCATCTGCACGAAGCGGCTGACGTCCGAGTAGAGCGTGTCGCCCTTGCGGATGATCTCGCGGCCTTCGTCGTTGGGGTCGGTTCGGCCATGGAATATGAGGTCCATGGACAGGCCCGAGGCATTGGGCCACAGCGTGATGCGATGCCGCCCGAAGCCCTCCAGCACCTCGATTCGCAGCGCGCCTGCCTCGGTGTCGAGCGGCCGCTCCCCGGCGTGCCGGGACACCTGGAAATCGAATTGCCGCCCCTCGAACGACACCCCGACGTAGCCGTCGGTCACGCCACGCCCCGGATACCGACCCATGCCCACGTTGAACACGAAGTCACCGGCCGGAACCACGTGACCGGTGTACCAGAAGCGCTCCGTGAACAAGGTAACGCCGGCGTCGTCCGAAGCCGGCTCGTGCAGCGGCGCCGGTGTCTGGTGACCAAAGAGATCGTCTTGCGGCGTGATCATGCGGACTCCTCGGGGCGGACGTTGGGGCCGGTTTCGCGGGTGAGTTTTCCGAGATGGCTGGGCGCCATGAAGCTCAAGTCCACATCAGCGGCGGCGCGGCAATAGCCGAGCAGCCAGCGTTCGAGCGGCGGCACCGCTTCGCCCTGTCCGAATGCCACAAGCTCCGAGACATAGGCGTCGCACTGGTGAATCGCCCGCTCCAGTGCCACGGCATCGGTCGGATCCACCGCGCCACACCATGGTGCCGGCCGGTTCGGCGCCGCCGTGCGCGGCATGGCCGCCAATGCCGCGCGACGCACCTCAAGCCGACGGGCCAGCGGTGCCGGGGACCAGGCGACGGTGGTGGACAGTTGTGTCAGCACCTGCAACATGCTCTCGGCTGCAGCGCGCGCGGTGGGGTCGATCAGGTGCGGCAACAACTGTTCTTCCAGCGTGGTGACCATGGCGGCCATGATCAACGCCGGTGTCTCCGTGCCCAGGCGGCTGCTGTGGTTCATACGCCGCCCTCCAGCGCCTGGGCCAGGCGCGACATGAACATCGGGATGTTGTTGGACAGACAGACCAGCCGCAGGTCCTGCCCACCCGCCAGAAAACTGGACTGCCCGCCGAGGTTGATGGCCACCATCTTGTAGAGCGAGAACACGCGGTAGTAGGCGAGCGCGTCGGGGTCCACCGTCAATCCGCTGGCGGCTTCGTAGCGCGCGATGAACGCGCTGTGCTCCAGCAAGCCGCGCAAGCGCATGTCGGGCAGCATGGCCCAGGCGAGGTCCTCGTGCGGATCGCCCAGGTGTGTCATCTCCCAGTCGAGCATGGCTCTGATGCGCCCTCCGTCGGCCAGAAAATTGCCCACGCGGTAGTCGCCATGAACGATGACGGTGCGTGCCTGCATCGGCGTGCGGCGCACCAGCCATGCCGCCGCGTAGTCCATCAGCGGATAGGGTTTTGGGCTCCACTGGCGCACACGCTCGCGCCAGAACCGGACCTGCTCGCGCCCGGCCGGCGCGCGGGGGTCTTCACCCTGCAGCGTGGACAATCCCCGCGCTCGCCAGTCGACGCGCTGCAGATCGCCCAGCACCTGCGCGAGGTGCTCTCCCACCGGCGCCAGCACGCCCGCATCGGCAATGCCGTAGTCGCGCGTGAACGGGTTGAGTTCGATGCCCTCGACCCGGTCGGTGATGAGGAACGGCGCGCCCAGGATGCGGGCGTCGTCGCTGTCCCAGCGCATCACCGGCACCGGCACCGCCGTGCCGGCCAGCGCGCGCAAAACCACCGACTGCGGGCGCGACGAATACGGCGCCATCAGACCCGCGGGCGATCCGATCTTGACAATGAAGTCCCGTGCGTCGAGTGCATCGCCGCGGCCGGTGTGCAGGGCGAACGCCGCCGTGATCCACGACAGGCCACCGGTGAAACGCCGAAAACCCTCCACGCGCACCGACGTGCGCAGCTCCTGCGTCAAATACGCGCCCAGCCGCGCGACGATGGCCACGTCGCCCAGATCGGACGGCGCGTCCAGCGCGGCGGGTTCCAGCACCTCGGTCATGGCGATGTCCGTGTGTGTGTCGGTTAAAAAAACCTGGCGGCCTCTCTGCCCGCCCTGCGTCTCAGCGGTACATTTCTTCGATTTCCGGTGCGTACTTCTTCTGGACGAAGCTGCGCTTGAGCTTCATGGTCGGAGTGAGTTCGTCGTCTTCGGCCGAGAGCTGCGTCTCCAGCAGGAAAAACTTCTTGATCTGCTCGACGCGGGCGAACTTGCGGTTGATCTTGTCGATCTCCTCCTGGATCAGCGCGCGGATCTCAGGCGCACGGGTCAGGCTGGCGTAGTTGGAGAAAAGGATGTTCTGGTCTTGCGCGTACTTCTCGACGTTCTCCTGCTCGATCATCACGATGGCCGTCAGGTAGGCGCGGCGGTCGCCGATCACCACCGCATCCGTCACGTACGGACTGAACTTGAGTTCGTTCTCCCATTCGCTGGGCGTGACGTTCTTGCCCCCCGCGGTGATGATGATGTCCTTCATGCGGTCGGTGATGCGGAAGTAGCCCTCGGCGTCCTCGGTGCCCACATCGCCGGTGTGCAACCAGCCGTCGGCGTCGATGGTCTCTGCTGTCTTTTCGGGCTGCTTCAGGTAGCCCATGAACACGTTGGGCCCGCGCACCAGCAGCTCGCCCGTCTCAGGATCGATGCGCACCTCGTTGTATGGGCTCTTCGGCCCGATGGTGCCCAGCCGGATGCGGCCCGGTGGCATGGCGGTGGAGATGCCGCACGACTCGGTCTGGCCCCACGCTTCGAGCATCGGAATGCCCAAGGCCAGGTACCAGCGGATCAGGTCCGGTGAGATCGGCGCCGCGCCCGTGGCCATGCAGCGGCAACGATGAATGCCAATGAACCGGCGCACGTTGTTGAGTGATGCCACACCGGCCAGGTAGTACTTGAACTTCATCCACGGGTTCACGGTCTCACCAGCCAGAACGCGGTCGGCCACGGCATGGCCCTGCGCAATGGCCCAGCGGTAGAGCGCCTGCTGCACGGTACCCGCCTCCTTCACCGAAATGGTGACGGCGGAATAGAACTTCTCCCACATGCGCGGCACACCGCCGAACACCGTGGGCGCGATCTCGCGCACGTTCTCGGGCACGGTGTCGGGGTTCTCGACGAAGTTCATCCGCGTACCGGTGTAGATGGACGCATAGAGTCCCACCACGCGTTCGGCCACGTGGCACAGCGGCAGGAAGCACATGCGTTCGTCGCGATCGTCCTGCGGCAGCGTGGTGTTCTGGCCATGCACCACCACCACCAGGCCACGGTTGGAATGCATCGCACCCTTGGGCTTTCCGGTGGTGCCCGAGGTGTAGATCAGGATCGCCAGGTCGTCCGGGCCGCGCACCTCACGCAAGCGCTCGAATTCGCCCTGGTGGGCGCGGTCGTGCGCAGCGCCCTGCTCGCGCAGCGTGTCGAGCGTGATCACCATCGGGTCGCTGAACTCGGCCAGGCCCTTGGGATCGATCAGCACAATTTTGCGCAGCTTCGGCAACTGCGCACGCACTTCGAGCGCCTTGTCCAGTTGTTCTTCATCTTCGACCACCAGCACAACGGTGTCGGAGTTCTCGCAGAGAAACTCCAGTTGCGGCGAGGCGTCGGTTGGGTAGATGCCGCTGGACACACCGGCGGCGCTCAGCACCGCGAGATCCAGCCAGACCCACTCCACACGGGTGTTCGACAGGATGGACACACAGTCGCCGGGTTTCAGGCCCAGCGACGCCAGCCCCATGGACAGGTCGCGGACGATGCCACCCACCTCGCTCCAGCTCCAGCTGCGCCAGATGCCGAACTCCTTCTGCCGCATCATGACGGCCTCGCCGCGCGCAGCAACGCCGGCCCAGAAGATGCGCGAGATGGTGTCGCCCGGCGTCACGATATCTTCGCGAGGCTTGAGATGATCGAGGTTCCAGAGTGCCATGTGCCGCCTCATCTCCAGGTTTTCTTTTTCTTCCAGCGGTGGTCGCCCCGCGCGCCGGCTTCCTTCATGCCGAGATAGAACTCCTTGATGTCGTCCTTCTCACGCAACCGATCGCAGCTGTCGTCCATGACGATGCGACCGTTTTCCAGCACGTAACCGTGGTCGGCCACGTTGAGCGCCATGTTGGCGTTCTGCTCCACCAGCAGAATGGTGGTGCCGAGTTCGCGGTTGATGCGCACCACGATCTCGAAAATTTCCTTGGTCAGGCGCGGCGACAGGCCAAGGCTGGGTTCGTCCAGCAGGATCATCGCGGGCCCTGCGAGGATGGCGCGCGAGATGGCCAGCATCTGCTGCTGCCCGCCCGACAGCAGGCCGGCGTCCTGGCGCGCACGCTCTCTCAGAATGGGGAAGTAGTTGTAGACCACCTCCAGGTCGCGCGCCACCGCGTCCCGGTCGGTCCGCGTGTAGGCCCCCATCATCAGGTTGTCGTGCACCGAGAGCAGCGAGAACACCTCACGCCCCTCGGGCACATGCACCAGGCCACGCTGCACGATGAGTGCCGGGTCGCGCGCGGTGATGTCTTCACCCTGGAAAACGATGCTGCCTTTGGCCGGGTCGATGATGCCCGAGATGGTCTTGAGAATGGTCGACTTGCCCGCGCCATTCGAGCCAAGCACGGTGGCGATCTGCCCCGGCTGCACCTGCAGGCTGATGCCTCGGATGGCCTTGATCGGGCCATACGCGCTCTCCACGTTGTTGAGCTGCAGACTGGAGTGCAGGCGGGCTGGCGCCACAGGCTGGGCGGTCGCGCATGCCTTCACCTCCGCCGTGCGGCGCAGCGACGCCACGTTGTCCATGGTGCCGAGATAGGCCTCGATCACGCCCGGGTCGGCCTGGACCGCTGCCGGATCACCAAGCGCCAGCACCGCGCCCTGATTCATGGCCAACACGCGATCGGACACCTTGGAGACCAGCCCCATATCGTGCTCGACCATCAGTATGGTGATGCCCAGGTCGCGCCGGATGTCTTCGATCCAGAAAGCCATGTCGCCGGTCTCTTCCACATTCAGACCGGACGATGGCTCGTCAAGCAGCAGCAGTCGCGGCTCGGTGCACAGCGCGCGGCCCAGCTCCACCACCTTGCGCACGCCATAGGGCAACCCCGCTACGTGCGCATCACGGTAGTGGTGCAGCTCAAGCAGGTCGATGATTTCTTCCACCTTGCGGCGTGTCTGGCGTTCGGCTTCGCGCACCTTTGGCAAGAACAGCATCTCGCTCCACACGCTGGTGTTGCGCCGGATGTGGCGACCGATCAGCAGGTTCTGCAGCACCGTCGCGTGCTCGAACAGCTCGATGTTCTGGAACGTGCGCGCAATGCCAAGGTTGGCCACGCCGTAGGGCGCCACGACGTCCAGGGGCTGTCCATCGAATTCGATCGTTCCGCTCGTGGGCGTGTAGATGCGGCTGATCAGGTTGAACACCGTCGTCTTGCCCGCTCCGTTGGGGCCGATGAGGGTGAACACTTCGCCTTGTTTGACGTCGAAGCTCACGTCGTTGACGGCCAGCACCCCGCCAAAGCGGACACTGAGGTTGCGTGCAGAAAGCAAAGGCTGGCTCATACGATGGCAACCTTGGCGTGAACGGATGTCCATTCACGAACGCTGCGGAACTGGCTTTGACAGGCCACAGGCATTGCCCCCCTGAAGGGGCGGCGCGAAGCGACGCGGGAGTGTTCCATCATTTCAAGCGCTCCGACTTGGCATAGGACTTCTGGCGCCGGAACATGCCGCGCCGGTAGAAGGGATAGAGCTCCAGCCAGGTGCGCAGCTTGAGCCAACGGCCGTAGAGTCCCATGGGCTCCAGCATCACGAAGGCGATCAGCACCGCACCGTAGACCACGTTCTGCAGCCCTGCGGCCTGCGCGACGGCCGTCGGCAAATAGTCCTTGGCCAAGGAGATCAGTTGCGGCATGCCGATCAGAAAGATGGCGCCGAAGAACGCGCCATGGATCGAACCCAGACCGCCGATGACCACCATCAACACCAGGTCAATGGACTGCACCAGACTGAACTGATCGGGCGAGATGTACTGCATCTTGTGCGCGTAGAGCGCGCCGCCCAGACCGGCCAGCGCCGCCGAGATGGCGAACGCCAGGAACTTGTAGCGGGCCAGCTGGATACCCATGCTTTGCGCGGAGATCTCAGAATCGCGGATCGCGACGAAGGCACGTCCGGCCGGCGCACGCAACAGGTTCAACACCAGCAGGGTGCTGAGCACCACGCACAACAGACACAGGAAGTAGAGGCTCTCCGTCGACGCCAGCGGCTTGCCGAAGACTTGCGCCGAGACCACCGACTTGCCCGCATTGCCACCAGTCACGCTTTCCCAACGCGCCAGAACCTCCTCGACGATGAAGCCGAATGACAGCGTTGCGATGCCGAGGTACATGCCCTTGACGCGCAATGCAGGCAACCCCACCACCACACCCACCGCCGCCGAGAGAAACATCGAGCAGACCAGGCTGAGCGGCAACGGCCAGCCGCGCGCGGCGAGGTAGGCCTCCGTGTAGGCGCCCACACCCATGAAGGCTGCGTGGCCGATGGAGAACTGCCCGGTGAAGCCGGCCAGCAGCATCAGGCCGACGGCCACGATGGCATAGATGAACACGAAGGTCAGTTGCGCCAGCCAGTATTCCGGCAGCGCCCAGGGCGCTGCCAGCAAGACGAGCATCAGCAGCGAATACCAGAAGAGATGCCCGCCATGCCGGGCCAGATTCATGTCCTGGTCGTAACGGGTTTTGAAGATGAAGCGCATCGGGTCAGACTTTCTTGCGGGCGCGATCGCCGAAGAGCCCGGTGGGCTTGATGGCGAGCATCAGCAACACCACGGCGTAGGGGATGACGTCCTTGAATCCCTCGGGCAGGTAGAAGCCTGACAAGGACTCCACCACGCCGATGATCAGACCGCCGACGATGGCGCCCGGCAGGCTGCCGAAGCCGCCGACGATGGCAGCGGGAAACGCTTTCAGGCCGATGAAACCCATGTTCGCGTGCACGAAGGTCACGGGCGCCAGCAGCAGGCCCGCCACGGTGGCAACGGCTGCGGCCAGGGCCCACACCAGTCCGTTGAGTCGTTGCACCGGAATTCCCATGTAGTAGGCCGCCAGCTGGTTCTGGGAGGACGCCTGCATGGCGATGCCCACCCGCGTGAAGCGGAACAACAACCACAACACGCCGCACAGCAACGCCGTGGCACTGATGACCACCAGCTGCTCGGCACCCAGCGTGACTGGGCCCAACGACAGCGTCGCGCCCTTGTACGGTACGGGCAGCGAATGGGTGTCGGTGCCAATGCCGGGCACCATGGTGACGGCCCCGCGAATGACGTAGCCCACACCAAAGGTCAGCATCACGATGGAGAACTGCGGCTGGCCCAGAACCGGGCGGATGATGGCGCGCTCCAGCAACAGACCCAGCAGCGCCATCGCCACGATGGCCGCGAGCGCTGCCAGCCAGAACGGCCAACCGAAAAAACCCATGCCTGCCAGGCCCGCGAAGGCGCCCAGCATCATCAGGTCGCCCTGGGCGAAGTTGACGGTCTCCGTCGCCTTGTAGATGAGGACGAACCCCAGCGCAATGAGGCCGTATACACAGCCTTGCGCGATGCCCGCCACGATGATTTGAAGGATCAGCAACCCGGTCTCCATCCGCGGCCCTGCGGTGCAGTGCACGCCGGGCATCTTTTATGGGCCCACGCAGGCTGTGCGCGGGAAGTTGCACTGATGGTAGGAAGCGGGTTGCTCTGGAATATCGTCCTATCCGACGAATCCATGCCACCGCATGCCGCGGCCAAAAAAAGAGCCGACGCGAAAGCGTGCGGCTCTGTGAAACCCACGCAGCGGGGCACTGCCCCGCCGCATGGGAGAGAACTACTCCACCGACTTGTAGGTCGCGGCGGCGGGGTCTGCCTTGAGCAGGAACAGCTTGGGCGCGGCCAGGTGGTTGGTGGCGGTAAAGCCGATCGGGGTCATCGCGCCGGTCTCCAGGTTGCTCACCTTGGCCAGTTCGGCGTTGGTGCAATCCCAGGTCAGCGCCTTGCCGCAACGCCCGATGGCGTCGAACAGCGCGCGCGTGGCGGCGTAGCCGGTGTAGGTGTAGCGGTTCACCTTGGCCATCTCTTCGGGGCTCAGGTATTTGCCGATCTTTTCGGTGAAGGCTTTGCCTTGCGGCGAGCTTTCCAGGTACACGTAGTCGACCGTGTAGACGTTCTCGGCCGCCGCGCCCATCATCTTGGCGCTGGCGGGCACGCGCGACACGTAGGTGACGCCGACGGGAATCTTGTGGTTGATGCGTTCCAGCTCCTTCACCATGGTGACGTTCTCGCCGAGCACGCCGCCGGCTATCAGCACCTCTGCACCCGCCTGCTTCACCTTCAAGATCTCCGACGAGAAATCGGTCTGGCCCTTCTTGTAGATCTGCGTCGAGACCACCTGCAGCTTCTTCGCCTTGACCGCGCGATCAAAGCCTTCGCGTACGTTCTCGCCATAGTCGTCGTCCTGCGAGATCAGCGCCCACGTCTTGCCGGGGTAGCGGTCGGCCATGCGGGCCACCAGCTCCTCCACGGCATTGGACATGTCGTAGCCGACGGCGAACACGTTCTTGATGGCCGGCTTGTAGAGGCCCTCGTAGGTGGTGATGGGTGCCATGGCCGGCAGGCCAGTCTGCTGGATCAGCGGCATGGCAGCCTGCGCCTGCGCGGTGCCGGAGACCGATGTCAGGGCAAAAACCTTGTCGCTGTTGATCAGCTTGCGCACACCTTGGATCGTGCGCGAAGGCACATAGCCGTCGTCTTCGGAGATCAGCCGCAGCTTGCGCCCGTTGATGCCACCAGCGGCATTCGCTTCGGCAACCGCTGCCTTCACGCCCAGGTTGTGGGCCACGCCCAACAGCGCCGGCGGGCCGGTCAGCGGCAGGATGTCGCCGAGAACAATTTCCGCGTCGCTCACGCCCTGCTGCGCGCTCACCCCGGTACACGCGCCCGCGCACAGCAACGCAAGCGCAGCGAACTGGCCAAATTTCCGTTTCATGTTGTCTCCTTTTTGGTTGAGAGGTAGCTCCGTCACCAGCGTCCTCGGGGGCACGTGTCATGACACAAGCACTGCTTGTGAAGCGTTGCAACGCCAATAGCCGAATCGATGATAAAAATCCAAACGCCGTGGGAAATCGTCCGATCCGATGAGATGCCACGAAATCCCGGCACCCAAGGCCTGCATGGGAGGCGACTCCGGCCCCGGGTCCACAAGCCAGTCATGAGCGAACGCTCAGCGGACAGGCCGCGATGGCCTCTTCGACTGACGGCCCGATCTTTGAACCGCGACGGGTACGAACTGCCGCAACTCCGTCCACCGTGAGGAACCCCTGAGAAAAGATCATGGATGCCGTACGAGCTGCTGCCGCACACGGCGTGGCTGCGCCAACGGCCAGGCAGTGGCTTGGTCGCTACCTGGGCAGTGGCGAGGCGGCTCTTGCCGAGGCATCATCCAAACCCGCACGCTCCCCGATGCGCATCGACGCAGCCAAGGCCTTGCTCATCGTCGAGTTTCCGACTTGTCAGCCTGTTTATTGGGCAGACTTGGGGCTCATATCCGCATGAACCCCAATTCAACCTCGGAAAAACCACGTGGAAGAACCCCGTCATGACCTTGCATCCGCAACCGCTCCAGCTCTTTGACACACATGGCATGCCAGTGCATGGCCTCCGGCTTGGCTGCGTGGACATCCATCTGGGTGACAAATGCGGCAAATTTCCGGATGGCAACCAAGTGCTTGTGCGAGGGAGCGCAACAGCCGCTTTCGACACGCCCATGATGTCCAACCGAATCCCCGATGTCCTGGCATCTGCAGACATGGTCATCCTGGGCCACGTGCACGAGGACCATACGGCGGGTCTTCACCTCCTGCCCGAGACACCGGTCTATGCACCGGAAGGTGACATCAACGCGCTTCGATCTCTGGAGGGGCTCGCCCGCCACTATGGCTACGCGGATGGCATTGCGCACACCATGGCGGCGAGGGCGCAAACGGACTTCCACTACATGCCAAGACCCGATGCGCAGAGCTACGCGGACCAGACAACATGGGATCTTGGCGGCGTTCAGGTGCGTGCAATCCACATGCCGGGGCACACGGCAGGCCACTCGGTGCTGATGATTGAACCTCTGGACATCGCCTTCATTGGCGACATAGATCTATCCAGCTTCGGCCCGTACTACGGAGACGCTTGCTCGAACCTCGGGGATTTCCGGAGAAGCCTGGCAGCTATCGAAAGCCTGCCGGCGCAGGCGTGGATCACCTCACACCACAAGGGCGTCGTGACAGATCGTGCCAGTTTCCTGGCACTGCTGAGCCAATTCCGCGGCGCCATCGACAGGCGACACGAGGCCATTCTGGCCGCCATCCGCCAGCGCCCGTCGACGCTGCAAGAACTCGTTTCCGCGCGTTTTGTCTATCCGGTCCATTTCAACGATGTGTTTGTCCCAAGCGTGGAATCCCGGGTGATTTCCCAACACCTCGAAGAGATGTTGGCAGCCCAGCTGGTGCATCAGACGGACCACGTTTTCCACGCCAGTTGAACCCCCCTGTTCCTACAGCTGAACCTTCATCAAGTCTGCCAGCACCGTGGTCTCCATGTATGCCTCGTCACGACAGAGCTGATTGCCGCGCACCATGCAGATATCCATGCCGCGAACCCGCCTGGAGGGTCCACCCTCGCGCCGTTGGATGACGCAATCCCAGAGGACCGCCTGCCCATCCTGGCCTTCCAGGCGGTACTCCTCCGTCACCACAAACTGCATGTCCCAGCGCTCAAAGAACTTGCGCAAGTAGCGGCGAAGGTTGGCCTTGCCGATGATTCGCTTCCCCGTCTTGGGGTCGCAATAGATCACGTCGTCGGTGTAAGTGTCGAGCGTGGCCTCCAGGTCGAGGGTGTTCCACATATCAATACAGCGGCGCGTCGCGCTGAAGATTTCTTGGTCTGTCAGCATGCTCGAATTCCTTCCGGCTCAAGCGGTGTTGACCGTTGACACCAGCAACTGGTCGAGCGACGCAAGATCCATGTAGGACTCATCGCGGCGAATCTCCCCGTCCTTGAAGACGCAGATGTTCATGCCACGCTGCATCACGATTTGATCACCGGGTGAGCCATCGTGCAGTCGCCGGCGCACCGCGCACTCCCAAAGCACGATGGCGGCGTCCTGGGCCTCGAGGCGGTGTTCTTCAAGAACGGCGAAGCGCAGGCAAAAGCGGTCGAAGAAGGCGGAAAAATGCGCGGACAGTGCCGCCCTTCCCTTGACGCCAGTGCCTGTCTTCGTGTCCCAGTATTCGGCATCCTCGCTATACAGCGGCATTACCTGAGCGATATCACCGGTTTCATGCGCCGCGAAACGTTGCGTCAAAAGCTTGCTGATTTCTTTGGTCGGCAACATGCTGCCCTCAGGATTTTTTCCAGTTGGCGATCCAGAGCGCCGAATCCCAATAGTCAATGTGCTGGAGGATCTTTCCTTCTTTGTTCACCTTGGCATACGTGACGCCATCCACGGAGAAAGACGATCCGTCCTGCGGTGAAATGCGGTCGTGAAAGCGCATGGCCTTGGGGCCGTCGTACTTTCCTTCCCACACCCATTCGGCTGCGAATCCATCAGCGCCTTTGATGATGCTGGTAAACCTCACGGTGCATTCCGGCGAGAACCCGAAGTAGACGCGCATGAAGCGCTTCATCTGGTCGGGACCCTGGATCACCACCCCCGAGGCCTTGTCTATATATTGGCCCTCCGGTGCGAAATACTGCAGCAAAGTGTTGGTGTCACTCCAGGCCGCACCATACGCGGCGATGTAGTTGGGGTCATCGAAGCTCACGATGTTGGATTTTTCACTGGTAGCGCTCATGGAATTTCCCCTCAATGAAGATAGGACATGGATCAAGGCTGTGCTGGCTTGAAGCTACGGGTGCTGTAGACGCCCTGCATGATGATGGGCTTTTGCGCCGAGTAGTGGGACGTTGCACTGAACGAGATTGGCGCCATGACGCCCGTGTCGAAATCGCGCAGCTTCTCCAGCTGGTCAATGGCACAAGCCCATGTAACGCTGTCACCGCAGCGGCGGATGGATTCAAATATCGTCTTGGTGCCGGCGTAGCCCGTCAACGTGAAACGATTGAACTTCTTGAAGTCTTCTTCTGACACCAGACTCTTGACGCGCTCTACAAACGCCACACCTTTCGGCCCGGTTTCCGCTTCCACATAGTCTGCGTAGTAGATCCCATCGCTTGCTGGGCCAATCAATTCAAGCGTTGCGGGATAGCGCCCCACATAGAACCCACCGGTAGGCACTTTGGTGCCCATGCGTTCGAGCTCCTTCACCATCGCCACGGTCTCGTTGACAATGCCACCGGCAATCAAGATCTCCCCACCCGACTGTTTGAACTTCGTCATCTCCGAAGAAAAATCCTGCTGTCCCCGGGCGTACTTTTGCCGGGATACGACGGTCAGTGCATTGGCCTTCACCGCCCTCTCGAAACCCTCACGCACCAACTCGCCCGACTCATCGTCCTGCGACACGATGCCCCATTTCTTGCCGGGATACTTCTTCGACATGAACGTTGTCAGGTCTGCGATAAGAACGTCGTATGCCTGCCCGATCTGAAACGTATTCTTCTTGTACGGCTCGTAGTATTGCTTTGCAAACCCCATGACATTGAAGGTCAGAACGCCCGTCTGCTCAATGACGGGCAACGCAGCAATACTCTGGTTCGCACCCGACACAGTGGTGATCGCAAAGACCTTGTCGACGGTGGCGAGCTTGCGCACGGCCTGCACTGTTCGTGACGCCACATAGCCGTCGTCTTCGGTGATGAGTCTCACCTTGCGGCCATTGATGCCCCCGGCAGCATTCACTTCCGCGATGGCCAGGCGCACACCCAAGTTGTGCGCCATGCCGGCGACAGCGGGAGGCCCCGTCAAGGGCATGACGTCCCCGATGAGGATTTCAGTGTTTGAAATTCCCTGTTGTTGCGCCCATGCGCCAGATGAAACTACAAGAGATATTGATGCAATGGCGGCGGCGAGCTTCGCCTTTTTCCAATGCGTGTGCGTGTTTTTCATGAGGTTGTCTCCTTGTTTGGCCAAAGCCACCAACTTGCAAACGAAGATTTCATTTCAATATCGCAATGGCCAGAACGTCCACATATGACGGACGTCGTGCCACATGCCGTACAGGCCACGCGGATCCAGTCGCAGGAAGGCGATGATTGCGACCCCATACAACATGCTTTTGATTTCGTGCGCGCTGGTGGTCATGAGATCCGTGAGACGCCCACCGACAACGCTGAATAGCGCCGTCGTGACTTCCGGCAACAGCACAATGAAAACCGTACCCAAGACGGTCCCAAGCACGGAGCCCAGACCACCCACGACAAGAATGGCCAGCGCTTCAATGCTCAAGAGAAACGGGAAGCCCTCGACGGTGACGAAACTCACATACATCGCCATCAGCGCTCCTGCAATGCCGGTCATGGCGGAAGCAATGACAAAGGCCGTCAGCTTGTAGCGCCAGAGGTTGATGCCCATGGCTTGCGCCGCGATGTCGTTGTCGCGGATCGCAATCATGGCCCGCCCTGCCCGCGTTCGGCGAAGATTCAGCGTCGCGAACAAGGCCAGCACGGCAATCAGCAGGCAGAACCAATAGAGCGCCTGGTCGGTCTGCAAGCTGACACCCAGAATCTCGGGGCGCTGAATCATGATGCCGCGACCAGCGCCTGTGAAGTCACCACCGGCCATGATGGCTGCATTCACGATGAATGAGAATGCCAGCGTCGTGATCGCCAGGTAGAGCCCTTTGAGGCGCAACGAAGGAATTCCGACCAGCAGTCCGGCGAGTGCGGGGACGATGGCCGACATCAGCAGCGCCAGCAGCGGCGGCATGCCAAACCGCGTCACTCCGATCGCATAGGAGTAGGCACCCAACACGAGGAAGCCCACGTGACCCAAAGAGATCTGCCCGGTGAAGCCTGTGAGCACTGTCAGTCCGAGCGCCCCAACGAGCGTGAACAGGATCACCGTCAAGTGCGACAGCTGATATGCGCTCAACAGATAGGGCGCGACGATCAGCGCCACAACCAAAGCCATCGACCAGCCTCGAACCAGATTGGAGTCTGTGAGAGCCGTGAGCTCTCCAAACCGTTCCTTGAAGAATCCGCTTCGCATCAGACCCTCTCTATCTCTTTTTCGCCAAACAGCCCGAAGGGTCGAACCATCAACACGACCAGAATCAGCAGGAAGCCCGCAACTTCTTTCAGCGTCGAAGACACATACCCTCCAACAAGGTTCTCGAAAACGCCAATGATCAAACCGCTGGCGCCAGATCCGAGGACCGAATCAAAACCGCCCAGCACGGTCGCGGGAAACGCTTTCATACCGACCGCATACAGCGTGGGGGACAGGTTGTAGATGATCGCGAACAGCACGCCAGCGATGCCCGCAAGCGCCGACGACGCAGCCCAAGCAACGGCCTGTACTTTTGCGGTGGACACGCCCATCAACCTGGAGGTCTTCTCATCTGCGGCCACCGCGCGCATCGCGATACCAAAGCGGCTGTGCTTGAAGAAGAACCAGGATCCCGCGATGGCCACGAGCAGCATCACGATGACCATTACCTGGCTCACCCGGATGCCAATGTCGGCCACGCGAATGACCGCATCAGCCTCCCCTACGTCCAGTCGGTGTGGGGATGCGCCCCAGATGATCATGACCACGGACCGGAGAACAACCGCCAGGCCCACCGTCACCAACACCGCCGAGAACACAGGCTCTCCGAGCATGGGTCTCATGACCAGGCGCTCCACCAGAAGCCCCAGAGCAATGCCGATCAGGATCGCAGCGATAGCCACGGAGAAAGCGCCAGTTCCGAAGGTGGTACTCACCGTCCATGCCGAATAGGCGACCACCATGCCAATTTCACCTTGGGCGAAGTTGACGATCCCTGTGGCCTTGTAGATGACGGAGAAGGCCATCGCGATCAGGCCGTAGATGGCCCCAACCGCAAGGCCGGAGATGACAAGTTCCAGAAAGTACTGCATCACGCTGCTCCGTAGATCTGAACGAGTTCCTTGGCGAACTTCTTGTTCACAAGGCCCCTGCGTACTTTCTGCGTGGCGGTCAGTTCGCCGTCATCCTGATCCAACTCCTTCTCCAGAAGGACGAACTTGCGGATGTTTTCGACCCGGGAAAACCGCCCATTCACATCGGTCACGATGCCGTCAATCAGCTCTTTCACAGCCGGTTCAGCGGTGAGCGATTTGAAGGTGGTGTATGCGATGTCGCGCTCGCTGGCCCAACGGCCCACGGTCTCGAAATCGATCTGTATCAGCGCGCCCAGGAAATTCTTTCCTTCCCCGACCACGATGACTTCACGCACGTAAGGACTGTCCTTCAACGCGTTTTCAATTTCGGACGGCGCAATGTTCTTCCCGCCACTCGTGATGATGATGGCCTTCTTGCGGTCCACCACGACGATCTCGTCGCCGCGCGTTTCGACAATGTCGCCCGATGCCAGCCACTTGTCTCGCGACAACACGTTGTCCGTGGCAGTCTGGTCGTTGAGATAGCCGTGGAATACGCCCGGTGACTGGATAAAAATCTCGCCGTCGTCACCCAGCTTCCATTCACTGCCACGAAGGGCCGGCCCGCAGTTGCCCGCGACCCAAGGTCTGTCTTGCCTTTGTGCGAACGCAAGCCCTCCTGACTCTGTCAAGCCGTAACCCTGACTGACGGGTAGCCCGATGATTTCGAAGAACCGCAAGGTTTCGGGCGAGACCGCCGCCCCGCCGCAGAGTCGACTGTGCGATCGATTGAGCCCCATGTGACGCTGCATGCTGCGAAACAGCACGACGTAGATCAGCCACCATTCCATGGTCTCGAGCGGTGTTCGTGTGCCGCCTCGCGCGGCCTTCGCATCGGACAGCACGCGCCCGCGGCGCATCCCCCAAGCAAACGTCTTTCGTTGCAACCAGCCCGCTTCGCCGATTCGGAAGGTGAAGTTTTGCTGCAGCTTCTCCCAGATTCTCGGTACACCCAGGAAGAAGGTGGGCGCTATTTCGCGGATGTTGTACGAGACGGTGTCGATGGATTCGGCGAAGTTCATTCGACCACCCAGGACCAAGTGCATGATCATCCCGTAGCACCGCTCAGCCGCATGGCAGAGCGGCAAGTAGCACACGGACTCGTACGGCCGGTTCAGCATGCCGACCGCTTCGGCATAGGCGTACGCAGAGTAGATGAAGTTCCTGTGCGAAAGGCGTGCGCCCTTCGGTGGCCCCGTTGTGCCAGAGGTGTACACAAGAATGGCGATCTCGTCGGGAGACAGGTCCTTGATCGATGCCTGAAGGCGAACACCAGCCTGAGGGTCTTCAATCAGTGCGTCTCGTCCCAATTGCATCAAGCTTGCAAAGCTGGCTGGTTTGCCAGGCTCGTAGTTCCGCAGGCCTTTCATGTCGACACAGAAGACGTGCTTCAGGTCCGGCAGCCCGTCGTTCTGGGCGACGGCTTCCAGGACCTTGTCGACCTGCTCCTGGTCACCGCAGATGGCGACACGTGCACCGCAATGCCGCGTGATGTATTGCAGCTCGGGCCACGGGTTGGTTGGGTATATCCCAACTGTTTCAAGGCCCAGCATTTGCGCACCCACATCCGCGTACAGCCATTCCTGCGTGTCCTCGCTCGCGATGACGATGCGGTCGCCACGCTTGAGACCGAGCTTTTGCAATCCCAGGGCAACCAGCTGTGAACGATCATGGTATTCAGCCCACGTCACACATTGCCAGATGCCGAACTTCTTCTCCCGCAAGGCAGTGACGTTTCCCTTCACACTGGCCCAGTGGGCCAGCACCGCCGGGATGGTGCAGTCGCCTCTGATCAGCGCTTCGGGCGTCATGTGTTCTTCAAACATGCCCGCCCCCCTGATCGCCCAGATACGCCTGAAGAACCGCTGGGTTTGCGGCCACTTGCGCTGGTGTTCCTTCTGCAATCAAGGTGCCGAAGTTCAACACATAGATGTAGTCCGACAGATCCATGACCACCTGCATATCGTGTTCGATCATCAAGACCGCCATGCCAAACTCGTCCCGAATGTCCAGCGTGAAACGCGCGATGTCTTCTTTTTCCTCGCGGTTCATCCCCGCCACGATTTCATCCAGGAGGAGCAGCTTGGGCTCACAGGCGAGCGCTCGGCCAAGTTCCACACGTTTCTGTTGACCATACGAAAGCGTGGAGACGGTCTTGTCGCGCAGCTCCTCGATCTCCAGAAATTCGATGATCTGCTCGACCTTCTCGCGCGCGGCGATCTCTTCCTTTGCGGGTCGACCCAGATAGAACAGCGACTCCAGCACCGAGCTTCGAAGATGGATGTGACGGCCGATCAAGAGGTTTTCCACCACGGTGCCGTGCTTGAAGAGCGCCAGGTTCTGAAAGGTGCGGCCAATGCCCAGGCTGGCGAACTGCGACGTGCGCAAGCCCGACGTGCTGGCACCGTTGAAATCAATGTGGCCTTCGTCGTGCGGAAGAATGCCGCTGATCAGGTTGAACAAGGTGGTCTTGCCGGCCCCGTTTGGTCCGATGACGCTGCATATCTGGCCAGGCAGCATCTTGAGCGACACACCGTTCACGGCCTTCAGACCACGAAACGATTTTGAGACCTGCTTGACGTCCAGGATGGGATGGGTGGAGATGGTCATGACAGCCACCTCTTGCGGCGCTTGTAGTGCTTGATGTCACGCATGCTCATGCGGCCTTGGTCCGCATTGATGCCGAGGTAGAACTGCTGGACGTCCGGGTTTTTCTTCAGCGACGCCGAAGAACCGTCCAACACGACGCGGCCGTTTTCCATGATGTAGGCATAGTGGGAAACCGTCAGTGCCAAGCTCGCGTTTTGCTCCACAAGCAGGATGGTCAACCCGCGCTCTTCGCGCAACTTTTGAATGGCAGCGAAGATTTCTGCAACCACTTTGGGAGCGAGACCCAGAGATGGCTCGTCGAGGGCCAGGAGCTTCGGCTTGCTCATCAACGCGCGTCCGATAGCGACCATTTGCTGCTCGCCACCCGACAGATAGCCAGCAATTTGAGTCCGGCGCTCAGCCAAGCACGGGAACAGGCTGAACACATAAGCCCGCGTTTCTTCTGCTGAGGCCTTTTCCTGCAAATGCGCACCAACGGTGAGGTTCTCGTCGACCGTGAGTG
Organism: Hydrogenophaga palleronii NBRC 102513; assembly: GCF_001571225.1. Lineage (GTDB taxonomy): Bacteria > Pseudomonadota > Gammaproteobacteria > Burkholderiales > Burkholderiaceae_C > Hydrogenophaga > Hydrogenophaga palleronii. The sequence goes on along the minus strand of NZ_BCTJ01000002.1, from coordinate 128,573 downwards.
AAGGAAAGAGCTTGCGGCCCTCTGGCACCTGCACAACGCCGGACCGCACCATCTGATCTGCGGACGACTTGGTGACGGCGCTCCCGCCAAAGACGATCTCGCCCTTGGCAATCTCACCGTCTTCCGCATCGAGAATCGCCGAAATTGCCTTGAGGACTGTTGACTTCCCCGCTCCGTTGGAGCCCAGCAATGCGACGATCTGACCAGATGGCACCGTGAGTGACACGTCACGAACGGCCTCGATAGCGCCGCCGTAGACGACTTTTATGTTTTGTAGCGCCAGCATGGGTGGCGCACTGGATTCGGGTCTATGCATGGTCTGGAAATTCGGTTCCGTATCGATCTCGACAGCCAGGATGTACCGTTCGTTTTCACTCAATTATTAGACCGTCCCGTCGGTCTAATAATTGAGTGATTATCCAACGCGTATAGCCCTGTCTACTTAGGAATTACCCTTGGTCAAAGCATTCGTGCTGAGCGTTTCTGCAAGAGGAATGGCAAGTTCCGACAACATGCCAGGATCGACCTCCACTCGCGCGGCTACGGCCCTCTTGGCCAGCATGAAGTCGGCCGGGCGGTTCACGGCATCCACCGCGATCAGGCGGCCTTCGCGCAGGTAGAACGCACAGAAGCTGCGGTCGGCGATCGCGCCACGCACCACGCAGGTGTCGTGCCCATCGGCTAGACCGGCCATCTGCAGCTTGAGGTCGTACTGGTCGGACCAGAACCAAGGCACAGCGTGGTTCGGCCGTGGTTTGCCACACAGCCACCCGGCCGCAGCGCGCGCCTGCTCCAGCGCATTGGGCACCGACTCGAGCCGCACGCGGCGCCCATACAACGCACTGTCGTGCACGGTGCAGTCGCCGGCGGCAACAATGTCGGGGTCCGACGTGACCGAGTGTTCGTCCACCACGATGCCGCCCTCCACCCGCAGGCCCGCGGCAACGGCGAGCTCGGTATCGGCCAGCATGCCGATGCCGACGATCACCACGTCGGCGGGCAGGCGCTCACCGTTGCCGCAGAGCACGGCATTGGCAGCGCCGGTGGCATCGCGCTCGATCGCCGCCACCGAGGCATTTGTGCGCACATCGACACCCGCCTCGCGGTGCACCGATTCGTAGAACGCGGACAGCGCGGCTCCGGTCACGCGGGCCAGCACGCGCGGCTGGGTTTCGAGCACCGTCACCTGCGCGCCCAGCTTGCGCGCTGACGCCGCCACCTCCAGGCCCACATAGCCCGCGCCAATGATGACCACGCGCGCACCCTCGCTCAAGCTGCCCGCGATGGCGAGCGCATCGGCTTGCGTGCGCAGGCTGAACAGGTTCGGCGGTGCCGCCCCTTCCATGCCCGGTACCGCGAGTAACCGCGCACGACCGCCGGTGCACAACGCCAGCTTCGCATAGGACTGGGAAGCGCCGTCGTCGAGCAGCACCTCGTGCGCAGCGCGGTCGATGGCGCGCACGCGCACACCCAGCTGCAAGTGAATGTTCGACGCATCGAACGCGGTAGCCTGGCGCAGCGCGAGCGAGTCCACGTCGGAGGTGCCGCACAGAAAGGCCTTGGAAAGTGGTGGTCGGTGGTACGGCAGGTGGGGCTCTTCACCGAGCAGCACGATGGGGCCGGCCCAGCCCTGCTGGCGCGCCGAGAAGGCCAACTCGACGCCTGCGTGACCTGCACCGATGACCAGCAATGTCTCTGGGGTATCCATGCTTTCCCTATGTCGGATGTGGGGCGTCGAGACCTATAGTCCGTCTCGTCGGTCTAATATAGAAGGGAAACGCAAGACATGCAACAGGGCAACTCCGGACGCGGGGGAATTTCTCGATGACGCGCGTGCGAGCCAATGACTACGAGTTCAAGAAGCAAGTCATTCTGGACAGCGCGGTCGCGCTCATTGCGCAAAAGGGTTTCGACGCCGCCACCATGAGCGACGTCGCCGCCGCATGCGGCGCCTCCAAATCGCACCTGTACCACTACTTCGCGAGCAAGGAAGATCTGCTGTACGTGATCGTCAAAGAGCACATCACCGAGCAGGTCGCGGTATTGACGGCCATCGTGAACGAGCCCACGCCCCCGGGCGAACGCTTCAACCGCTTCGTGGGGGCCTTCGTGCAGGAGGGCGCCAAGTCGCGCAACCACCACCTGGTGCTGATGAACGACATCAAGTTCCTGCCCCCGGGTCAGCGCGAGGATGTGCGCAAGCTGGAGCAGGAGCTGATGAGCCTGATGGTCTCCCTGCTGCGCGAGATCAACCCCGAGCGCATGGCCCAGGCGAAAGTGAACTCGGCTTACGCCTTGCTGTTGTTCGGCATGGTGATCTGGACCTTCACCTGGTATGAGAAGACCGGTGCGATCTCGCCTGCAGAACTGGCCGAGCGCATTTCCGACCTGTTCCTCGACGGCTTTCGGCGCGGTTGAGGACGCTCCATTTATCGCCCGACCACACCCCGATCGCACATCGCGCCGTACTGCGCCTGTGTCACGCCCAGCAACTCGAACAGCACCTCGCCTGTGTGCTGGCCCAGCGTGGGCGCCACGCTCGCCGGGATGCGTTCCATGGCCGAGAAATTCAGCGGCAGCGCCGCGGCCAGGTACGGGCCGACGCCCGGCTGGTCGATGGTGCGGAACATCGGGTTGGCGGTGGAGCAGGCCTCGTCCTGCGTCACCAGTTGCGTGAGCGTCTGATAGCGCCCCCAGCAGGCGCCCTGCTTCGTCAGCGCCGCGGCCGCTTGCTCAAACGTGTGCCGGTCCATCCATGCCCTCACCAAGGCGCCGAGTTCCTTGCGCGCCTGGAAACGATGGCCCTCCAGATCGAGGTTCAATCCCAGCCGCTCGCCCAGCGCCTGCACCGCGTCCGTCAAGTCCATCGCCTCGCAGATCGACTGCCATTGCTTGAGCGTCAGGCCCACGACGATCAGGCGCTCACCGTCGGATGTCGTGAAGTCGCGGCCGAAAGCACCGAAGAGTTCGTTGCCATGGCGCTCGCGCTGCTGCCCCAATTGGGCCTCGGCGATCAACCCCAGGTGACTGACCGTGGCCAGGGCCACGTCTTCGAGCGGCAGCTTCACGTGCTGGCCCTGCCCCGTTTTCAAGCGATGGCGTTCTGCGGCCAGCAGGCCGACGGCCGCCATCTGGCCGGTGACGAGGTCCCATGCCGGCAACACATGGTTCACCGCTTCGTGGGTGGCTGCACCCCGTTCATCGCCCGTGATGTACGGAATGCCGACACGCGAGTTGATGGTGTAGTCCACCGCCGAGCCACCGTGCCGGTCGCCCTGCACGGTGAGCTGGATCAAATCGTTGCGCCGCGCCTTGAGCTTGTCGTGGTCGAGCCAGCCACGCGCGGGGAAGTTCGTCAGCAGCATGCCCGCGTCTTCCCCTGGTGCGGTGATGAGCGCCATGGCGATCTCGCGCGCTTCGGGTTGGCTCAGGTCCAGCGCCACCGAGCGCTTGGACTTGTTGAGGCCGCACCAGAACAGGCTGACATCGTCCTTGGTCACCGGCCAGCGTTTGTGGTCCAGGCCGCCGCCGAGCGCGTCGATGCGGATCACGTCGGCGCCCATCTGTGCCAGCGTCATGCCGCCCAGGGGCGCGGCCACGAAAGCGGCTGCTTCGATGACCCGCATGCCGGAGAGAATGGATTTCATGGTGAGAGTGCGTCTTCCAGCAGGCTGCGACCGATGACCTTGAGGGCCAGGGTTTCTTCCGCGCCCTCGAAGATCGAGAGCACGCGCGCGTCGACGAAGTATCGGCTCACCGCGCTCTCTTCGGCATAGCCCATGCCGCCGTGCAACTGCAGGGCGTCGCGGGTCACCATCTCGGCGGAGCGGCAAGCCAGCAGCTTGACCAGACTGGCCTCCATGCGTCCGCCACCGGCGTTGAGTTGTTCGGCGATCGCATAAGCCAGCGTGCGGCAGGCCGCCAGGCGTGCGGCCATGCGCGAGAGCCTGGCGAGCGTGAGCGCGTAATCCTGCAGCGGCGCACCGAACACCTTGCGGTCGGCGGTGTAGCGCATCGAGGCGCGCAGCGCTGCACGCATCACACCGCAGGCGCGGGCCGAGGTCTGCATGCGTCCGCCCACCATGCCGGCCATGGTGAAGTAGAAGCCCTTGCCGAGCCCCTCGGCGCCACCGATCACGTTGGCGTCGGGCACGAAGAAGTTGTCGAAGGCCAGATCGAACGAGTGCATGCCGCGATACCCGATGGTGGGAATCGCCTTGCCACTCAAGCGGCCGCCTTGTGCTTGCTGGAAGTCGAAGGCGTGGCCATCGTACGAAGGCTTCTCAACCAGCAGCACGCTCAGCCCCCGGTACCCGGTGGAGCGGTCAGGGTCGGTGCGAGTGACCACCATCAAAAGCCCGGCCTTGCCGGCGAAGGTGCACCAGGTCTTGGCGCCGTTGAGCAGCCAGCCGCCTTCGGTGCGCGTGCCTTTGAGCGCCAGGCTGGCCACATCCGAGCCGTAGTCGGGTTCGGTGATGGCGATGGCACACAAGGGGTCGCCCGCCGCGATGCGCGGCAGCCAGGTGGCTTTCTGTTCGTCCGTGCCACCGCTGATGAGTGCGCGGCTCAGAATTTCGGGGCGGGTGATCAGGCTGCCGGCTGCGGCCAGCGAGGCCTCGGACAGCGCTTCGGTCACGACCACCATCATGGTCGCGTCTTCACCTTCGTTGGGACCGGTGCCGCCGTGCGCTTCCGGAATCGAGAGGCCGAACACGCCCATCTCCCGCATCGGCTGCAGCAGCGATTCGGGCACGGTTTCGTCGTGCCGGTGAATCGCCTCGGCCTGCGGCGCCACCACGTCGGCGGCAAAGCGGCGGAACGCGTCCTGCGCCATCGCCACCGAATCGTCGAGCACCACGCTGCCCAGTTCCACCCCGTCACCGGCCGCCACCAGCGCACGGCCGGCCGCGGTGAGCGCCTGCGCTCCGCAGGCAGCGCTGCGCAGCGTCGCCCAGGCGGCATCGGCACCCAGGTTCTGCAGGGGCCACAACGGCAGTCCGAGTTCAATGTACAGCGCCTCCAGGCGCGGCAACAACGCGGTGATGGCATCTACCGCGAAGATCAGCGCCAGCCGCGACTGCAGCGCATCGCTGGCGGCACCGAGCCGCGCAAGCGCGGTCTCAGCGGCAAGCAGGTCGGCGCTGGCCCAGGCGATCTCGAAGGTTGCCACCTGTTGCTCATCGAGAAGCGCACCGTCCAGCTTTTCATTGGGGGCGCATGCCTGCGCCAGCGCCGCGACGCTGCCTTCAAACAGCGGGCGCAGCCGCGCCAGCAGCACCCGTGCGTGGTCTACCTGCTGCGTCAGCCCTGCATCCATTACGCCACCACCTCCAAAGGCGCGGCGTTCAGATGGGCTTCGGCCTGGCGCGCGGCCTCGCGGCCGGTGTAGGCGCAGGCCTGAGTGCCGCCGTCGCCATAGTCTTTCACCGCATCGCCCACGTGCCACAGGTTGACCAGCGGTGTGGTCTGCGGCATGTCGAAACCGGCGCAGGAACGCTGGGCCGGCCAACCGTCGCGCATCACGCGCACCGACAGCATCTTCGCTTGGTCGAAGCCGGGGAATTCATCGCGCAGATCCTGCAGACCGGCCTCGATTTCGGTCTTCTCGTCGAACGGCCCGATGGCGGGAATGGGCACCGCATAGGCCACGTACTGGTACCAGCCAGCGGGTGCGAGTTCGGGGCAGGTGGCCGTGAGTTCGCCCATGTTGCACAGGCGGCGCGTCTTGCCGAAAGTGACCAGGCCGGGTACGTCGATCAGGCGTTTCTGGGTCGCGAAGTTGATGACGATGTTTGCGGAGGGCTGCGGCACGCCGTGCGCCTGCTGGATGTACTCGGCGCCGAAGGCTTCGCCGCCAGGCAAGTCGACCGTGGCGCGCGGGCCGATGTTGCTGATCACCGTTCGCGCGTGCACCCGCGTGGCCACGCCGTCTTTCATCACGGTCACGCCAGTGGCAGCACCCGCTTGCGTGTGCAGCTCCGACACCGGTGCGCCGAGCCAGATCTCGCCGCCGGCTTTGCGGATGCCGTCGGCCAGGTCGTTCCACAAGCCTACCGTGCCGCGCGGGCAGAAGCCAAAACGCTTGAACGCGCCCTTGACCGCGAAATACGTGAGGAATGCGCGTGCGGGCACCTCATCGGCATTGGCCGCGAAGATTGCCGCACACAGGTTGCGAAAGATCGCGTGCACGGTGTCGTTCTTGGTGTACTGCGCCAGCCACTCCTTGGTGGTCATCTTGGCCTCGGGCAAGTCGCCTGCGCGGGCGTCGGCAAACTTGGTGCCGATCTTGGCGGCCTGTTTGGTGAAGGTGCCCAGCAGCATGCCCCAGCCGCCCTTGGCGACATTGATCACCTTGCCGTCGATGCGGAACACCGTGGCCGGGCTCGGCTCGCGCACGTCCAGCGGCACATTGAGCAGGTTGAAAGTCTCCTCGAAAACGCCGCCCAGCTCGATGGCGATGGCGCCGATGTTGACGGTGAAGCCGTCGATCTGTTCACTGGAGGCGCGGCCGCCCACGCGGTCCAGACTCTCGACGACCAGCACCTTGCGGCCAACGGCCACCAGGCGCGCTGCCGCGCTGAGGCCACCGGCGCCGGCGCCGATCACGACCGCGTCGTACACGGCAGGGGTTGTTGTTGTATTCATGGGTTTGTCTCCTGTTGGGTGGAAAGGGCGGCGGTGGTGGTGGCGCGGCGCAGGGTTTCCCGCGCACGCAGCACCACCGGCAGATCGACCATCTTCGAGCGGTACTCGGCCGCACCTCGGCCCTCGCGCGCGGCGGCCTCGAAGGCCTCGACGGCACCACGTGCGTTTTCAAGGTCCTCGGCCGAGGGCGAGAAGCCGACGTTCATCACCGCCACCTGCGCGGGATGAATGCACAGCCCGCCCACGAAGCCAAGCTGACGCGCCAGGCGGATGGTCTGCGCGAAGGCGTCGGTATCGCCGTAGTCGGCAATGGAGCCGGGAAATCCGAACGGAAGGATGCCGGCGCGCCGGCAGGCGAACAGCACCAGTTGGTTCGGCAGCATCAGCGCCTCGCGCACCGGCGTCATGCCGGCGGAGGCGGAAAAGTCCTCGGGGCCGAGCATCATGCCGAGCATGCGCGGCGTGCAACGCGCGATGGCGTCGAGCTCGGGCAGGGCCATCACGTCCTCGATCAGCGCGATCAGCCGCGTGTGCCCGGCGGGCAGGCCGCGCTGCGCCTCCAGGCCGTCGATGCGGCGCGCCACCTGACGCACGGTGGCGGCATCGTTCACCTTGGGCAGCACCAGCGCGCTCACCGATGGGCCAATGGCGGCGTCGATGTCGGGCGCGGCCATGTCCCAGGGCTGGTTCACGCGCACCAGCACCGGCGTGCCACGCGCCGCAATGGCCGCGGCAGCTCCCGGCACGGCGTGGCGCGCCTGCGCCTTCTGCGCCAGCGGCACGCTGTCCTCAAGGTCGAGCACACAGGCGTCGGCGCCGCGCGTGTGGGCGCGATCAACGAAGCGCGGCACGTCGGCGGGCACGAACAACATGGAACGCCAGATCGGGTCGTTGTGCATGGCGTTCATCCCAGCGTGGCCCGAGCCGTCATGCCGACCTGTCCCAACGCATCCTGCGTCCAGAGGTCAACCGCATCCCCGTTGGCGGCGGCGCAGAGCTGCAGCGTGTCCGTGTCGAACGCGGGGCGCAGCGCGCGAAAACTGAAAGAGCGAACCGGTACACCGGGGCGGCCTCGTTGCAACAGGTCGAGCAGCGCGGTGGCCAGCAAAGGCCCGTGCACCACCAGCGCGGGGTAGAACTCTTCATGCACCGCGTAGTCGCGGTCGTAGTGGATGCGGTGGCCGTTGTAGGTGAGCGCGGAGAAGCGGAACAGCAGCGCGGGATCGGGCTGCAGCGTGGCCGTCCATTGCGCGGCTTGAGCGGCCTTCTTCCCCGGTGGCAGGGGCGCGGGTGCGGTGGCGGCCTCGCGGTAGACGATGTTCTGCTCTTCGCGGATGCAGCTGCGGCCGTCCTGCTCCAGCAGGTGGTCCACGGTGACGAACACCAGCGGGCCGCTGCGCCCTTCCTTCAGGTCGACGCTGCGCACGGTGGAGCGTTTGCGCGCGACGGCGCCCAGGCGCAGCGGCGCATCGCACTGCACGGTGCCGGCGGCCCACATGCGGCGCGGCAGCGGCACCGGCGGCAGGAAGCCGCCGCGCAGGGGGTGGCCGTCCACGCCGGTGGCGGCGCGCGCGGGCGTCTCCAGGAAATACAGCCAGTGCCAGGGCAGCGGCAGCGCCTCGCCCACGGTGGGTGGCGCGGCGCGGTCGAGCAGGCCGCTCAGGGCCGCGGAGGGAAAGGGCTCCAGCGTCTGCTCGGCCAGCTGCTCGCGGCCGACCCACTCGCGAAGATGTTCGATGTTGATGGTTGTTGTCATGCGCGCGCTGCCTCGGGCGTGAGCAAAGACACGCCCAGCGCCACGCGCCGCACCAGCCAGGGGCTGGGTCGGTAGCGTGGGTCGCCGGTCTGCGCTTGCAGGGTGCGCAGGATCTCCAGGATGCGCGCACCGCCGATGCGGTCGCCCCAGGCCAACGGGCCGTGCGGGTAGCCCAGACCGAGTTTCACCGCGTCCTCGATGTCGGCCACGCTGGCGATACCGCGCTGCGCAATCTGCGCCGCGATGTTGACGATGGTGGCCAGCACGCGTTGCGCGATGAAGCCGGGGCTGTCGTTGATGACGGTGACCGCCACACCGTCGGCCGCCAGCAGCGCCCAGGCACTGTCGCGTGCAGCGGCCGAGGTGAGCGCGGTGAGCATGAGCGTGCGCCGCAAGGCCAGCGGCACCATCGGGTCGAGCGCCACGGTGCGCGTGGCATCCAGACCGAGGCTGGCGGCAGCGTGGCTGGCGTCACCGCCCCAGGGCTGCACGAAGCACACGTCCGCGCGCGCCGCGTCATCGGTGAGCGCGACGCCCGCGCTGTCCATCAGTTCGGCCAAGGCCGCGCGGCCACTGGCCTGCGGATCCACCCACACGGACAGGCCGGCGGACAACGGTGGCACGGTGCGCGGTGGTGCGGCGCGCCGCGTGTCACCCTCGTAGGTGTACCAGCCCTCGCCGGTCTTGCGGCCGAACAGGCCCGCCGCCACGCGCGGCGCCACCAGCGACGATGGCCGGAAACGCGGCTCATGCTGGAACTGTTCGTAGATCGAGGCCATCACCTTGCTCGACACGTCCAGGCCGGTGAGGTCGAGCAGCTCGAACGGGCCCATGCGAAAGCCCACGGCTTCGCGCAGCACGTCGTCCACATCGGCCGGGGACGCGGCCTGCTCTTCCAGCACGCGCAGGCCCTCGGTGTACAGGCCACGCCCGGCGTGATTGACGAGAAAACCCGGCTGGTCCGCCGTTACCACCGCGCGGTGGCCGGCGCCGTTGACCAGATCGCTCAGGGTCTGCACCGTCTGCGGCGAGGTGCGCAGCGCGGCGATCACTTCGGCCACCTTCATCAAGGGCACTGGGTTGAAGAAATGCAGACCGGCCACGCGCGCCGGGTGGCGGCAGGCGGCGGCGATGTCGGCCACGGTGAGCGAGGAGGTGTTGCTCGCCAGCACGGTGTCTTCGGCGACCACTTCTTCCAGCGCGCCAAACAGCTGGCGCTTGACGGCCAGGTCTTCCACGATGGCCTCGATCACCACGTCGCAGCCGGTCAGATCGCCCATCCCGGCACACGCCACGACGTTCGCACGGATCGCCTCGAAGGCTTCGGCACTGAGCCGGCCCTTGTCCACGCCACGGCCAATCATGCCGAGCGCGAATTCCACCGCCTTGGTGGCGGCACCGGGCGCCGCGTCGAAGCAGCGCACGCGATGGCCCGCCTGCGCAAACAGCTGCACGATGCCACGGCCCATGGCGCCAGCACCCACGACGCCCAAGGTGAGCGGCTTCACGTTGATGGGGGTAGTCATGGCGTCATTGACCTTTGAAGTCAGGCTTGCGTTTGTCGAGGAAGGCGCGCATGCCTTCGGTCTTGTCGGCGGTGTCGAACAGCAGCAGGAACTCGCGGTTCTCCAGCGCCAGCGCGCCATCCAGTGGCAGGTCGGCGCCCTGGCGCAGCACATGGCGTGTGGCTTTCACGGCCTTGGGCGGCATGCGCGCGGCCTTGCGCGCCAGCTCAGCGGCGCGCTCCAGCGCTTTCCCGTCCTCTGCCAGTTCGGCCACCAGGCCAAGCTGGTGGGCGCGCTCGCCGATGATCATTTCGCCCGTGAGCAGCATCATGGAAGCCACCTGCTTGCCGAGCGTGCGCACCAGGCGTTGCGTGCCGCCCGCGCCGGGCATGATGCCCACCGCAAGCTCGGGCTGGCCGAAGCGCGCGCTGGCGTCGGCCACGATGAAGTCGCACATCATGGCCAGCTCGCAACCCGCACCCAGCGCGAAGCCGCTCACCGCCGCGATGGTGGGCTTGCCACAGCCGGCCACCGGCGCCCAATACTGTCCCAGGTCGATATCGGCCACGTCCTGAGCGCCCTTGTCCACCAGCAGGTTGAGGTCGGCACCCGCAGCGAACACACTGCCGCCACCGGTGATGACGATGGCGCGCACGGCCGCATCGGCATCGAGTGCGCGCACCGCCTCCGCGATGGCTGCGCGCATCGTCAGGTCGAGCGCGTTGCGCTTCTCCGGCCGGTTGAGCACCACCGTGCCCACCGCACCGTCGCGCCGCAGCAGAACGGCTTCTTCGCTCATCGTTTCACTCCTGGCCGTGCCACGAAATCGGCACTGCGCTTGTTCACATAGGCGTCGTGCCCTTCGACAAAATCCTCGCCGAGCAGGCAGACGGCCTGGTCTTCTTCCTCGCGCGCCAGTTCCTCAGCGAGCGTGGTCGATGGGTGGTTCAGTCGTGCTTTCATGCGAACGAATGCCTCGCGCGGCAGCAGGGCCAGCTGGGCGGCCTGCGCCAGGGCGGCGGGCATCACCTGCGCGTCGGCCACCAGCACGTCGGCCAGGCCGATGCGATGCGCCTCGGCGCCGCTCACCGGCGCACCGTCGCTCAGGATGCGCCGCGCCACCGGCAGGCCCACCCGGCGCGGCAGTGTGAGCAGTTGCCCCCAGTCGGGAACCAGGCCGAGCTTGAGGAAGGGGAACAGGATCTTCGTGCTCTCGCCCACCACGATGCGGTCGCCCATGAGTGCGAGGCCCACGGCCGCACCCGCGCCGATGCCCTCGATGGCGCTGACCACGGGCGCACCGGCCTCGGCAATCAGCTGGCACAAAGTGTGGATGTGCCGCATGCGTTCGCGCGCCTGCGCTTCGCTGAGGCCCACCATGCTGGGTACGTCGCCGCCAGCGGAAAACACACCTTGTGCACCACCGAACACGATGGCACGGACCGAGGCATCGCCCAGCAGCGCGGCCAATGCTTCGGTGAGCTGCTGGCGCACATCGAAGTCGATGGCGTTGCGTTTGTCGGGGCGGTTGATCAGCAGCCGCGCCACGTGCAGCGCGGGACGGTCCACCAGTACCACGGCGCCCGTCATCACACGCCCTCAAGGCCGACGATGGAGACCGAGCACACGTTCTGCGACGGCTGGCCGCCGAGGTTGTGGGTGAGGCCGATCTTCGGGTCCTTGAGCTGGCGCGGGCCGGCGCGGCCCTGCAGCTGAAGGTACATCTCGTACAGCATGCGGATGCCGCTGGCGCCGATGGGGTGGCCGAAGCATTTGAGACCGCCATCGATCTGGCAGGGAATGGCGCCGTCGGCATCGAACTTGCCATCGAGAAAATCGCGCACCGCACCGCCCTCTTCGGACAGGCCCAGGTCTTCCATGGTGACCAGCTCGGTGATGGAGAAGCAGTCGTGCACCTCGGTCATGCTGATCTCTTGCGCCGGGTTCCGGACACCGGCTTCGGCATAAGCCTTGCGCGCGGCAATGCGGGCTGTGTGCACGTAGCTGCCGTCCCACTCGTTGGAGTGCATTTCCCAGCCGTTGGACACCGCGAGCTGAAGCGCCTTGAAGGTGACGAGGTCGTGCTTGCCCAGCGAGCGCGCGATATCGGGCCGGGTGACGATCACCGCCGCCGCGCCGTCGGACACACCGGCGCAGTCGAAAAGGCCCAGTGGCTCCGCGATGATGGGCGCCTTGAGCACCTGCTCCTCGGTCACCGCCTGGCGGAAGTGCGCCTTGGGGTTCTTCGCGCCGTTGGCGTGGCTCTTGATCGACACGCGCGCTATCGCGCGTTTGAGCAACGCAGGGTCGACGTTGTGCTTGCGCTGGTAGGCCGAGGCCAGCTGGGCGAAATTGGCCGGGGCCACCGCGTTGGGGTACCACTGCGGGATGTAGGTGCCCACGGCCGAAACCGGCAGGCCACCGTAGCCGGTGTCTTTGAGCTTCTCGGCACCGAGCGCGATGGCGATGTCGCAGGCGCCGGCAGCCACCGCGTACACCGCGGCGCGGATCGCTTCGGAGCCACCGGCGCAGAAGTTTTCCACCCGCGTCACGCCGATGTTGGGCAGGCGCAGCGCGATGCCCATGGGTGTGCCGCCACGGCCGGTGCCCACATCGTCCATGTGGGTCGAGAACCAGGCCGCGTCTAGCTGCTCGGGCGAGATGCCGGCGTCGACCATGGCCTCGTTGTAGGCCTCCACCATGAGGTCTTCCGGGCTCGCGTCCCAGCGTTCGCCGAACTTGCTGCAACCCATGCCGAGAATGGCAACTTTGTCCTTGATGCCGATGGGCATGGCTTACTCCTTCGATGCGGTTGTGTCGACGCCAGACGCCACGGGCGTGGCTTTCCAGAAATAGCGCGTGAAGCCACGCAGCTCGTCGATGTCCTTGATGCGGAAACTCATCTCGACCTCGGTACCCGAGGCGACGTCGCCCTTGGCCACGTCGGTAAATTCCATCAGGATCCGGCCGCCGCCGACAAAGTCGACCTGGCCGTACTGGTGGGGCGGCGCCCGGTGAAACGAGAGCGATTCGGCCGACCAGCTCAACACCTGCCCGCGGCGCTCTGCGAGCTTGTGCGGCTTCTGCGTGTCCTGCAGCGGCTTGCCCTGGTCATACGAGATGCGCGAAGGTGGGAAGTGCACAGCGCCCGTGACCTCGCAGCGCCCGGCCACCAGGCCCAGGATGGCGGTGCGGTGCCGGTAGGCGGTGCTGAGCGCGGTCTTGCGGTCCTGCTCGCCGCGCATGCCGCGCTCCAGCCGCAACTGCTCGCGGAACGAGAGGAACTTGGTGTAGTTCTTTTCTTCCACACCGCGCGCGAGCCAACCCGACACGCCCCGCGCGGGACGGAAGGCCTGAATGGCCTGCGTCACGCGCAGCACCACCGCTTGCGCCCCGCTGCCAAACTGCGCCAGCAAAATGTGCTGCCCGGGTTGCGCCCGCTCCAGAACCGCCGCCAGCATGAGCAGCGCGTGCGGTGTACCGGTTTCACCCACCGTGGCGGCGAGCGAGTCTGCAATGGCCTCGGCGCGGATGCCGCAGACCTTGGCGAGTTGTGCATCCATCTTGGCGAAGGTTGTCGGGAAGATGAAGTGGTCCACCGCAGCGGCTTCCACGCCCGCTTTCTGCAGAGCGGACGCAATGGCGCGCGGGCCGAGCTTGCCGATGCCTTCGTCGCGCACCCAGCGTTCTTCCCAGTGGTAGTCGATCTCTTCACCAGCCATGCGGAAGTGGTCGACGAAATCCACCGTCAGGGTGGCTCCTCCGAGGTATTCGGCAATCACGTTCTCGCGTCCGATGGTCAGCGCGGCAGCGCCGTCGCCATAGTCGAGCTCTTGTGGGCTGGCGGCGCGGGTCTTGCGGTGGTCGGTTGCAATCACCAGCGCATCGCCGTCACGCGCGTTCACCCGGTCCACCGCGCCCGCGAGCGCGCTCAGGGCCGCACCCATCGAACCACCAAGGTCGCTGGCTTCCACGCCCTCGCCCAGGGTGAGCGCCTCGCTCACAACGGCAGCGTTGAGCCGTTCGGCAAACGGCAGCGTGCTGGAGACCAGCTGCAGGCAGCGAATGTGTCCGCGGTCGTCGCCCGCGCCCAGGCAGTCGCGTGCCGCGGCCACGGCCATGGTGATGCTGTCTTCGTCCCAGTTGGCCATGGACCGTGTGCCTTTGCGGCCGGCGAATTGCGGTGCGTACCACGCATTCGCCTGTGCCACCGCCTGGCGGCTCAGGCGCAGCCGGGGGATGTAGCTGCCGTATCCGGTGATGCCTGCTGTCATGAGTCTCTTGCTCCAGTGGTGTGGGGCGCGTGCCCGTCAGGTGGCGGCGAAGTGGCGCCGCAGGAAGCGGCCGATGTCGTCGATGGCCGTGCGTGCTTCGGGCAGCTCGGCCGGGAATTGCTGGAAGACGTGGATCATGTGGTCCCACACCTGCAGGGTGGCGTCCACACCTGCTTCCCGCGCCCGCGCCACAAAGTCGCGCGAGTCGTCGAGCACGGTTTCGCGGTCGCCGACCTGCGCCAGCAACGGCGGCAGGCCTTTCAGATCAGCGAACAGCGGCGAGACCAGCGGGTCTGCCGCATCGCCGCCCTTGCCCAGGTAGTTGCGGGCCATGGCCACGATCATTGGGCGTTGGTGAATGGGGTCACTGTCGGCGCGCGTGCCGTAGCTCGCCCCCGAAGCCGTGAGATCGGTCCAGGCCGACATCAGCACGGCGGCGGCCGGCAAGGCTTTGCCGGCATCGCGCAAGCGCAGCAGCAGGCTCAGCGCCAGGCCGCCCCCGGCGGAGTCGCCTGCAAGGGCGATGTGACGCGACGCATGGCCCTGGTCGATGAGCCATTGCCAGGCCGCCGCGGCATCGTCCAGCGCCGCGGGGTAGCGGTGCTCGGGCGCTAGCCGGTAGTCCACGCCGAGCACACGGCAGTTGGCGGCGGCCGAAAGACAGGCCATCAGCTCGCGGTGCGAGACCAGCGAGCCGACCTGAAAGCCGCCGCCATGAAAGTAAAGCAGCACACGTGCGGTATCCACGTTCGGCGCGCTGACCCATTGCGCGCGAACGCCGCCGGCATCCACGTCTTCCAGGCTTGCATTGACGGGCACGCTGCCGAACAGCGTGTCCCAATCCTGGCGCATCTGCGCCACGGTGGTGTCGCGCGTCCAGCTGCCATAGACCTTGCGCACGCGTTCGATCACGCCATCCACGCGCGTGCTCATGCGCCACACCCCATGCCGCCAGACACGCCCAGCACTTCGCCGGTGATGAAACCAGCTTCATCTGACGCCAGAAAGGCCACTGCGGCTGCCACTTCTTCTGGAGTACCCAGCCGGCCGGCCAACGTGGCGCCGGTCATGCCTTGCAGCAGCTTGTCGCCACCGTGCTCCAGCGCCTGCCGCAGCAAGGGGGTGTCGATCGGGCCAGGTGCGATCACGTTGGCCGTGATGCCCTTGAGGCCGTTTTCGCGTGCGATGGATCGGGTGAAAGCGATCACGCCGCCTTTGGCGGCGGCGTACACCGCGCCACCGCGCGATCCCAGGCGACCGGCCTCGGAGGCAATGTTGATGACGCGACCAAATCCTTTGGACTGCATGGTCGGCAGGGCCGCGTGCGTGGTGGCGAAGACCGACTCCAGGTTGATGGCAATCAGGCGGCGCCATTCTTCCGGTGTGGTGCGGGTGAAGAACGCATGCTGGTCCACGCCGGCGTTGTTCACCAGGATGTCGAAGGGTCCGAGGTCTGCAATGGTGATGGCCACCTGCGGGAGGTCGGCCACATCGAGCTTCACGGCACGCGCACCGATTTCTTGCGCCAGCGCCTGGGCAGCATCCATGTCCAGATCGGCAATGGTGACCTGCGCACCATCGGAGGCCAGGCGGCGAGCGATCGCCGCGCCGATGCCCTTGGCGCCACCGGTGACGAAAGCCTTGCGCTCCGCCAGGGATGTGGGAGAGTTGTCCATGCTCAGCGCCCCTTGAAGTTGGGTGTGCGCTTCTCGATCACCGCAGACAGACCTTCGCGCGCATCGGCCATACCGGAGAGTTGGGCTTGCATGCGGTTCTCTTCGGGCATGCACGCGTCCACGCTGGACCCGAGGCCGTTCCAGAGCAGGCGCTTGGTGCCGGCCAGTGCCGCCGGTGCGCCCCTGGCCAGCTGGCGGGCCAGCGAAAAGGCTTGTTCCAGCAGCTGATCGTCCGCCACCACCCGGGTGATGAGTCCCATGTCCAACGCTTCTCCGGCGCTGATCACCGGGTTGAGCATCAGGATTTCCGTCGCTTTTCGCAGCCCCACCAAGTGGGTGAGCGTGACCGACACGCCGGCATCCGGCACCATCGCCACGCGCGTGGCGCCGGCCAGAAACTTCGCGGACGTGCCTGCAACCACAAAGTCTGATGAACACACCAGGCCCATGCCACCACCGCCGGCGGCGAACCCATGCACCGCACTCACCACAGGCGCGTCGAGCCGCATCATCATGGACGCCACGATCTGCAGGTAAGAGGTGGCCGTTCGGATGTAGTCCGGCAAGGCTTCACCCTTGGACAGAAACGTGTGCACGTCACCGCCAGCACAGAAGTTCCGTCCCTCGCCAGTGATCAGCACCGCGCGCACGCGGCCATCGCCATGCATCCGGACCATCACCTCGTGCAGGCCTTTGAGCATGTCCATGTCCAGCCCGTTGGCTGCATCGGGTCGGTTCAAGCGTACGTGGGCCACACCGTCGGCGTGCAGCGACAGCAACGCCGGACCTGCCTCGATCAGCATCTCTGGTGGCGGGGCGTTCTTGTTGTCGGTATGTTGGTCAGCCATGCATTTGTCTCCTGAGGGGCCGGTCTGCGGGCTAGATCAGGAAGGCCATCGAATACAGCGCGGTTTCGTTGTTCACGAGCACCACCTTCTTGCGGGCCATGCGCAGCGACTCGCCCTCGCGGCGCAGGATGTACTCGTTTCGAGATGCCCAGACGACATCACCCCGCACGGACGACTCGAACACCATGGCGTTGGATGTGACCAGCATCTCACTTCCCTCGTGCTTGAGGATCTCGACGTTGGAGACGACGCGACGCAGGCGCGACTGCGGTGTCTGGCTGAAACGCTTGCCGGTGTGAAACTGCCGGATCCGCATGGAAATGCGCGAGCGGTTGTCGTAGATGATCGACATTTCCTTTTCTGGGTCGCCGCCTTCGCCGTTTGCCGGAATCCAGTAGACGCCGTCATCCGTCCAGAGCGCCTCCCATTCGTCGTACGCATGGTCGTCCTGGTAGCGTGCCTCGCGGTAGATGAACTGCATGACCTCGTCCAGCAGTAAGCGGGCATCCTGTGCCAAAGAGCTCATGCGGCCTCCATCAGGGACTTGTAATGGCGCCAGATGCCACGTGACGGGGTTTCGTCGGTAGCATCGCCAATGCGGTAGCCGTTCTCGTCGAGGCGTTCGCGGTGCTTGCCGCGCCCGAGGTACAGCCATTCAGGGTTGCTGGCCTGCACACCCAGCTGGGTGCGCTCGTACATGGCGGCGTCGTCGGCGAGCAGGAACCCCGCCGGCCCGACCGATCCCATGGTCTGCTGGCGCAGGCGGCGGTTGATATCGGACGCACCCTTGAACTGGATGGCCGTGACGTGCTGCACGGTGTGGTCCACCGAGAGCGGTTGCAGCACAAAGAGTTGGATCTCGGCAATGAACAGGTTGGGAAAAATCATGATGTGCGGCGTGCCGTCGATCATGATTTCGCGCGCCTTGTCGGGACCGTAGGCGGCCTCCATCTGCGCCACGTACGCGGGCAGCTTCTCTGCGGTGGTGCCGAACCAGCTCAGCGGCACACCGCGCTTGCGGAACTCGGGCCGCAGGTCGTTTTCAGTGTGACCTTTGCCGAAGTCGCGCGAGACGGCGGAGGAATCGCTGTCGTACAGCGTGCCGATGCCGCTTTGTGCCACTTCGAAGATGGAGGCGTGCACGAAGGACGGGTGGTAGCCGTCGGTCTCGTTCTCGACCAGGAACTTCCAGTTCGCCTTGACCTTGTGCTTGAGGTAACCCGCGGTCACCTCGACCTCGCCCTCGGGCGAGTTCTGGCACAAGGCATCGATGGCGGCGGCCGCGGCCCCGAGGTGCTCCAGCAGCGACTCGCCCTCTTCCGCGAACGAGCCGAACACGAAGCCGCGGTGCGAGGCCACGCGCGCCACCTTGCCGAGGCCCAACTCGGAGCGGTCGGCGCCTTCGTAACCGGACGGAAACGGATAGCCGCGCAGGGCGCCGTCATTGCCGAACGTCCAGCCGTGATAGGGGCAGGTGAAGGAGCGGGCGTTGCCCTTCTCCGTCATGCAGACGCGGTTGCCGCGGTGCGGGCAGCGGTTGTGCAGCAGGTTGATCTTGCCGGACTTGTCGCGAGTCATGAGGATCGGCTCGGGGCCGATCGACTTCATCACGAAGTCGTTGGCGTTGGGCACCTCACTTTCGTGCCCCACGTACACCCAGGTGCGGTACCAGATCTTTTTCAGCTCGGCCTGGTAGATCGCGGGGTCGGTGTAAAGAGACCCATGCACGTGGTTGTCGCGGACGAGATCGTCCCAACGCGGGGCCGCACTGCCCGCGGCCACCGGTGCGATGGGAATCACATGGGTGCAATTGCTCAAGGTGTATCTCCGTGGTGTCAGGGGCATGCACTGGGGGGCCCTGTGTTCCCCTGCCGCCAGGCAGGTGAGGGTTGTTTACCGTCTCTGACGGTGAAATAATAGTCCGACGAGACGGTCTATGTCAAGACATCGATCACCGATCCACTTCCAAAGGAATTTCCGCCCATGCCCATCGTCACCTTTATCGACCACGACGGCACCCCTCACCGCATCGACGCGCCCAACAAGCGCAGCCTGATGCAGATCGCGGTAGACAACGGTGTCACCGGCATCCTGGGCGACTGCGGCGGCTCGTGCAGCTGCGCCACCTGCCACGGCTACATTGACACGGCCTGGGCGCCCCGGCTGCCGGCCATCTCAGAGACCGAGGCTTTCATGCTCGAAGGCGTGCCGGAGCCTCGCGACACCAGCCGGCTGTGCTGTCAGTTGCGCATGAGCCCGGAGCTGGACGGGATCGTGGTGCACCTGCCGGCCGAACAGGTCTGAGCGGCAGGCTGCGCCTAGTCCGTGTAGGCCATGAGGCACTCTTGCGTCATCGTGGCCAGGTGGCGGCCCTGCAGGTCGTGCACCGAACCGATCGACAAGCCACGCCCCGCCTGCGCGCACGGGCTGATGGCCTCCACGTGCAGCCACTGGTCGGCACGCACCGGGCGATGCAGCCACAGTGCGTGGTTCAGGCTTGAGATGTAGAGCTTGCGCCCGTTCAAGTCGCGCAGGTGCAGCCCGAGCGCACTGAAATTGAGCCACCAATCCGACAGGTAGGCAAACGCCGCTGCATGAAGGCGAGGATCGTCCGGCAGGCTCTGGCTGGTGCGCATCCAGAAGCGGAAGCACCCGTTCATCTGCGCCTCAGCCAGCTGCTGGGACGCGTTCGGGATCCGGAACTCGACGCCCGGTTTGCGATCCTGCGAGTACCCACCCAGCCGCGTGATGTCCCCGATGCTGGCCCGATCGACTTCGTCGAACCCGGGCAGGTCTTCGGGCCGCTCCCCCCGGGGTGCACTGGTGGGGCTGGCATGGGTGGGCGCGTCCAGTGGAGGAGCGCAGGTCACCTGCGCATCCAGCACGGTGCGTCCGTTGCCTTGGGTGCCTCGCACATTGCGCGAGCTGAACCGCTTGCCGTCCTGCAGCGGAGTGACATTGAAATCCACCGGCTCATCGGGCATCGCCCCCTTCAGAAAGAGAAACTGCATCATGGTTGCGTCGCGGCCTTCGGGGGCCTCCAGCAACGCGGCCATCATGGCCTGACCCAGCAGCTGGCCGCCGTACGAACGGCCATTGAGATTGGCGTCGCCATGCCGACTGCGCCAGCGCCCGGGGCCGGTCGCCCCCAGTGTCAGCAAGGCTTCGATATCCAGTTCGTTCCAACCGGAGCGGTGCATGCGTCAAGCCTTCGTCGAGTTTCGACGGTGGCCAGCGGTGCGCGGCTCCACGTCGGGCTTGAGCCGCCAGTCGGGACCGAAGTCGGCCAGAGGATGAGAGGGCATCACCGGCTCGTGCTCAATACCGCGCAGCCGCGCTTCGTACGCATCCAGCTGCGCATGCCGCTGGGCGTCATCGATGAATTGAATGGAGAAGCCCACAAAAGGCTGCAAAACCTCCAGTCCGGCGTAGCCGAAGGTGCCGTGCTGCAGGTGCCACAGGATGACGTCGCGCTGGCCGAGCAAGCCATCGGGCGCCATCATCTCTGGGAAGCATCCCGTGGTGAATGCCAGCATCGCCTTGCGCCCCTTGAGCCCCCCATTGTCGAATCGCATGCCACCGGCGCCGTAGACCGTGCCATTGACAAACACCCGGTCGATCCAGCCCTTCATGATGGAGGGCACCGAAAACCACCACAGCGGAAACTGAAGGATCAGCAGATCGCATGCCTGCAGCTTGTCAATTTCAGTCTGGATGTCCTGCACAAAGGTGTGGCGCTGCGAAGACTGCTTCTGCTCACGGTCGTACTGCAGTGCGTCGGGGAAACGGCGCTCGGTAAAGTCACCCCCCGTCGCCACGGGTTGGAAGTCCATCTCATACAGATCGGACACAACCACCTGGTGGCCACACGACTGCAAGGTCTGGACGGAGCGCTCGAGCAGCGCTCTGCCGAAGGAACGCGGCTCCGGATGCGCGTAGACGATCAAGACGTTCATTGCAAGGTTTTTAAAACAATCGACGGCGCAAATAATACACCGACCTGTCGGATTATTATTTGATCCGTATGCGAATCCAAGTACGCGCCATCGGGTGCTACCTGCACTGGACTGCTCCCGGACCAGGAGCAGTCCTCTGTTGCCGACAGCGCTGGGGTGGCCGGACAGAGAGCGATGAGGCCTATCGATTGAAGCACGGCATCACGCTAACTCTCCGCCACCAGCTTGCCCAGCGTGGCGAGCGCCTGCTCGCTGCGCGCATCCCAGGCATGGCCGTAGTTCAGGCGCAGGCAATGCGTGTACGAGTGTTTGGCCGAGAAGATGGGGCCGGGTGCGACGCTGATGCCCAGTGACAGGGCGCGGCGGTGGATCTCCAGCGCGTTCACGTGTTCGGGCATCTCCACCCACAGGAAGTAGCCGCCGGTGGGGCGCGTGGCGCGTGTGCCCTTCGGAAAGTAGTGGCCCACGGCCTCGGTAAACGTGGACTGTTGCGTGGCCAGCGTCTGGCGCAGTTTGCGCAGGTGCTTGTCGAAGCCGCCGCGCTCCAGGTAGGTGGCCAGTGCCAGTTGCGCGGGTGCCGATGCGCTCAGCGTGGTGGTGAGCTTTTGCCGCGCCACGGCCTTGGCGTAGCGGCCCGGTGCGGCCCAGCCGATGCGGTAACCCGGCGCCAGGCATTTGGAGAACGACCCGCAGTGCATCACCAGGCCCTGCGTGTCGAAGGCCTTGGCGGGCAGCGGGCGCTTGGCGCCAAAGTAGAGCTCGCCGTAGACGTCGTCTTCGATCAGCGCAATGTCGTGTTGCGTGAGCAATGCAACCAGCGCCTGCTTCTTGTCCTCGGGCATCAGGCTGCCCAGCGGGTTCTGGAAGTTCGCCATGAGCCAGCAGGCCTTGGGTTGGTGGCGCACGATGGCGCGCTCCAGCGCAGCCAGGTCGATGCCTTCGCGCGGATGCGTCGGCACCTCGATCACCTTCAGCCCCATGCGCTCGAGCGCCTGCAGTGCGCCGTAGAAGGTGGGCGATTCGACGATCACCGAGTCGCCCTGGCGGGTAACGGCGGCCAGGCACAGGTTCAGCGCTTCCAGCGCGCCGTTGGTGATGACGATCTCGTCGGTGTGCACATGCACGCCGTAGGCCAGGTAACGCAACGCAATCTGCCGGCGCAACGCCGCATTGCCGGGCGTGAGGTCGTCCACCGTGGTCCACGGGTCCAGCGTCTGCACGCTCGATGCCATCACCTGGCCCAGGCGCGCCATCGGAAACAGCAAGGGGCTCGGAAACGCAGAGCCAAAGGGCACCACGTCGCGCGACATGCTCGCTTCGAGCACGTCGAACACCCGCTCGCTGACGTCAACCGCGGCGGAGTCGTCGGCCGGTTGTGATGCCAGCTCGGGCTCGGGCGGCACGCGGCGCACACCCGCCGACACGTAGTAACCCGAGCGCTCGCGCGCCCGGATCAGGCCACGCGCTTCGAGCAGGTAGTAAGCCTGGAACACGGTCGAGGGGCTGACGCCGCGGCTGGCGCTGGTGTGGCGCACCGAGGGCAGGCGGTCGCCGGGCCGCAGAACGCCGGTGCGGATCGACTCCGTCATGTCTTCGGCCAGGGCCTCATAGCGCTTCATGAAAACACCCCTCTATGGATCGCCATGGAAATCATCTGATGTGGTTTTTTCACCCATTGGACCAAATGCCCCATGTGCATTGGTTGCGGATAGTCGGCCCATAGCTTATCGCCTTGCAACGCGTCATAAATTCCAAAACTGATATGGTTTTTTCCAACACAACTGATTCTTAACCATCTGATCCATTTTGCCTACGATGCCCGCTGATCCACGCACGGCGGCCCAGGGGGGCCGCGTGCGACTGCGACGAGGAATCCCATGAACCCCACC
Organism: Hydrogenophaga palleronii NBRC 102513; assembly: GCF_001571225.1. Taxonomy (GTDB): domain Bacteria; phylum Pseudomonadota; class Gammaproteobacteria; order Burkholderiales; family Burkholderiaceae_C; genus Hydrogenophaga; species Hydrogenophaga palleronii. The sequence goes on along the minus strand of NZ_BCTJ01000002.1, from coordinate 106,024 downwards.
GGCCTCTTACTGGCTACTTTCATCTTGTCGATCGCGGGCCTGTTCGCGTTCATCTGGTCGCTGCGCAAGGGCCTGTTCGATATCGAATCCTCGGGCGCGCGCACCATCTTCTCGCCCGGCGAGATTGGCCAGCCCGAAGAGCCCGCCGCCAGCGCCGCGCAGGCGCGCGAGCTGCAGCAGATGGCCGCACCCCATACCGAGCCCGGCCAGGTCGTTGCACCTGCCGACCTGGCCGAGCGCGAGGCCGCCGACCGCTCCAGCGCCTTCCCGGCCTTTGTGCTCATCGCCTGTTCGGTGGTGTGGCTGCTCGCCGGGTCTGCCGCGGGGCTGCTGAGTTCGCTCAAGCTGCACTGGCCCGACCTGTTGACCGACCAGGCCTGGCTGTCGCTGGGCAGGCTGCGCACGCTGCACCTCAATGCGGTGGCCTACGGCTGGGCGCCCATGGGCCTGCTGGGCCTGTCGATCTGGATGCTGCCGCGCCTGCTCAAGACGCCCATGCTGGGCGGGCGCCTGGCCATCGTCGGCACGCTGATCTGGAACGCCGGCCTCGTGGCCGGCCTGGGTGCGCTCGCCATCGGCGTGAGTGCCGGCATGGAATGGCTCGAAATTCCGTGGCAGATCGGTGGCCTGTTCGCCGTCGGCGGCATGCTGATCGGCCTGCCCATGGCGCTGATGCTGCAGCGCCGCCAGGTGCACCACCTATATGTGTCGGTCTGGTACATGGGCGCGGCACTGTTCTGGTTCCCGACGCTCTACATCGTGGCCAAGATCCCGGGCCTGCACTTCGGCGTCGAGCAGGCGACGATGAACTGGTGGTACGGCCACAACGTGCTGGGGCTGTTCTACACGCCGCTGTCGATTGCCTGCGTTTATTACTTCCTGCCCAAGGTGATTGGCCGGCCGGTGCGTTCGTACAACCTGTCGCTGCTGGGCTTCTGGACGCTGGCCTTCTTCTACGGCCAGGTCGGCGCGCACCACCTGATCGGCGGGCCGATTCCCGAGTGGCTGATCACGCTGTCCATCGTGCAGAGCGTGATGATGATCATCCCGGTGGTGGCGTTCTCGATGAACCAACACCTCACACTCAAGGGCCATTTCAGCGCACTCAAGCACTCGCATGTGCTGCGCTTCATCTTCTTCGGCGCGGTGATGTACACCATCACCTCGTTGCAGGGTTCGGCAGAGGCACTGCGTTCGGTGAACGCCGTCACCCACTTCACGCACTTCACGGTGGCGCACGCCCACCTGGGCATGTACGGCTTCGTGTCGATGGTGATCTTCGGCGGCCTGTATTTCGCGCTGCCGCGCATCCTGGATGTTCGCTGGCCCAAGCCCGCGCTGATCAGCCTGCACTTCTGGCTGGTGGTGGCCGGTTTTGCGGTCTACATCGTGACGCTGAGCATTGGCGGCATCCTGCAAGGCCTGATCCTGCTCGACCCGGCCCGCCCCTTCATGGACTCGGTGGCCGTCACACTGCCCTGGCTGCAGGGCCGCTCGATCGGCGGCGCGCTGATGACGCTGGGCCACCTGGTCTTCGCCTGGCACTTCGTGCTGATCACCGCACGCTCGGGCGTGCTCATCCACGCGGACCGCGCAGCGCTCCGCCCCACCGCCGCCACCTGACACCATGGAAAACGAACTCAAACTCGTCAGCGGGGCCATGGTCACGCTGTCGCTCGCCACGGCCGCCATGATCGTGGTGCCCTTCCTGCAACTCAAGGACGAGCCCGCGCCTCCTGCGCTCAAGCCCTACACCAGCCAGGAGTTGCGCGGACGCGCGGTCTACATGGGCAATGGCTGCATCGCCTGCCACACGCAGCAGCCCAGCACCACGGGCGCCGGCATTGCCGACGCGCAGCGCGGCTGGGGCCGAGCCTCGGTCGCTGCCGACTACCACTACGACAGCCCGCCGCTGCTGGGCACCATGCGCACCGGCCCCGACCTGTTCAACATCGGCGTGCGCCAGCCCAGCGCCGACTGGCACCTGGGCCACCTGTTCCAGCCACGCGCCTACGTGGCGGGCAGCAACATGCCGGCCTACCGCTTCATGTTCGAGATCAAGAGCGAAAAAACCCTCGACAAGGGTGAGCGCGTGGTCACGCTGCCGCCCGGCACCGTGGGGCCTGGCGACATCGTCGTCGCGCGCCCCGAGGCGCTGGATCTGGTCGCGTACCTGCAAAGCCTGCAGCGCGTCTATCCGGTGCTGACCCCGGCGCAGGCCGAAGCCGCCACCGAGCGCCTGCCCGCCGCGCGCCAGGGCAGCGCCCTGCCCGACGATGCCGCCCCCGATACGCCCACAGGAACTTCCGATGCCGCAGCCCCTGCAAACCCGTAACAGCGAACACGCCGACCCGCACGAGCAATACAACCCGGTGCCGCGCGTGGTGCTCGGCCTGGTGCTGGCCCTGGTCGTCTGGGCAATCGGCTACATCGTGCTCGCGCGCCCCGACGGCATGGCCGGCCTGGGCGACCAGCGCGTGCCCGTGGCGCTGGCACCCAACGAGGCGGCTTCCGGCGCCACCGTCAACGGCGGGCAGCTGTTCGTTGCCAAATGCCAGGCCTGCCACCAGGCCAGCGGCCAGGGCCTGCCGGGCGTGTTCCCTCCGCTGGCCGGTACCTCGTGGGTCACGGGCGCGCCAGAGGCGCCGATGCAGATCCTGCTGCACGGCATGAACGGCGCCATCGAGGTTGCCGGCACCTCCTACAGCGGCGCCATGCCCGCCTTTGGCGAGCAGATGAACGACGCCGAAATCGCCGCGCTGCTCACGCACATCCGCAGCCAATGGGGCAACGCCGGTGCCGCGGTCGATGCCGCCGCCGTGCAGGCCGCGCGCCAGGCCTCGGCCGAGCGCACCGAACCCTGGAACGGCGCCGACGAGCTGCTCACGTTCCTGGGCATGGAAGCGCCCCGGTGATGCGGCTCATGCCACAGATGGTGATGGGGTCCTGGCGCGGGTGTGTGCCGGGTTTGCGCACGTCGACCGACCACCGCACAAGCACATCCGGTTGTTGACATGCCTGGATGCCAGCCCCGCCCATCGCGCACCGCGAGCCTCGCCGCGCCGGATGCCACAGTGCACGGCGGGCACTGGCGCAGCGCGCTCGCGGCGCTGTGTATTGCGGCGCTCGCGCTGGCCTGTTTTGCCGGCGTCACGCAGGGCTTTGCCGCCATCACCTCGGACGGCGTGCGCCGCGCCGACATCGCGCGCCAGCCGCGCACCCTGCCCGACCTGGGCCTGGTCGACGCACTCGGCCAGCCGCTGTCGCTGGCCGACTACGGGCAGGCGTCCGAGGCCTTGACCTTCGTCACCCTGCTCTACGTGCGCTGCCAGTCCGTTTGCCTGACGAGTGCGGCCGGCCAATCGTGGCTGCAGGCCGAAATCCGCGCGCGCCAACTGCAGGGCCGCGTGCGCCTGCTCACGCTGAGCTTCGACCCGGCCAACGACACGCCCGAGGTGCTGGCCCAACACGCGCGGCGGCTGGACGCCGAACCCACGCTGTGGCGCTTTGCCAGCCTGCGCGCGGTCGACGACCTGCCGGTGCTGCTGCAACTCTTCGGCACCGTGGTGCTGCCCGACGGGCTGGGCGGGTACTCGCACAACGCCGCGCTGTTCCTGATCGACCACCAGGGGAAACTGGTGCGCGCCTACGACGTGGACCGGCCCGACATCGCACTGGCCGACGTGCTGCGTGGCTTGTCCGGTGCGCGGGGCGCACCCGGCGCATGACGCGGCGCACCCGCCTCGGCACCGTGGTGCGCGACGGCCGCACCCCCGCTGTGTTGCTGGCCGCGCTGGCGCTGCTGCACCCGTGGATGGAGGCCACCATGGCGCGGCACATGGGCCTGCAGTTGCCCCTGCTGTTCGTGCTCGGTTGGTGGGCGGCGCGCTGCGCCGGCCCACGCCTGGTTCGGGCGCTGGCGGCCTGGAACGCGCACGGTGCCAACGGCCTGTTTGCGGCGCTGTGCATCACCAGCCTGTGGATGCTGCCGGCCGCGCTCGACCATGCGGTGCTGCACGCCGGCATGGCGCTGGCGAAAGTGATCAGCATGGTGCTCGCCGGCCTGCTGGCGGGCTTGTCCTGGCCCGCCGCCAGCCAGGTGCTGCGCGCGTTCTTTGTGCTCAACGGCTTCTGGATGATGCTGGCCGCCGGCCTGCTCTACCAGGAGGCTCCGCAGCAGCTGTGCAGCGTCTACCTCAGCGACCAGCAGGGCGCCGCGGGGCGCGCACTGGTGGCATGGGCCACCGTCGGCCTGGTGGCATGGATGGCGCAGCTCGCCTGGTACCTGCAAGCCCAGGCCGCGCGCGAAAACGCCGATGCCAGCGCAGTGTTGCGACGACCCATTGAGCCAGCCCGGCACGGGCCATAACTCGCCCGGGATTTCCGCCGCATCCCAAGACGCGCACGGCTCGGCAAGCGCGTTTGCCTCTGCAGTGGCTTCGGGCCCGCCACGCCGCACGTCACGCACGCGCTCCGCGATGTCGAAGCCGAGCCGGGCCAGCCCCATCATTTCAACAACAGGCTTCTGCCTGTGCCTGTGCCTGTGCCTGTGCAGGCGCAGCGCCCCCTGCATCAGCCCGCGCGAAGCGGAGTTCAAGGCCGCGCTGCGTCCGCAGAGCGGCGTGCGCATGGGCATGCCCTTCGACGTGGGTGACTACACCGACTTCTACACCGGCATCCACCACGCCACCACCGTGGGCAAACTGTTCCGGCCCGACAACCCGCTCATGCCCAACTACAAGTGGGTGCCCATCGGTTACCACGGCCGCGCCTCGACACTGCGCGTCAGCCCCGATGCCTTCAAGCGCCCGCAGGGCCAACTGAGCGCGGGCAACGGCAGCGCGCCCACGCTGCAACCCACGCGGCGCCTGGACCACGAGCTGGAACTCGGCCTGGTGATCGGGCAAGCGAGCCAGCAGGGTGAGCCCATCGGTATCGAAGACGCCGAGCAGCATCTCTTCGGCATCGTGTTGCTCAACGACTGGAGCGCGCGCGACATCCAGGCCTGGGAGTACCAGCCCCTGGGCCCCTTCCTCGCCAAGAACTTCGCCTCCACGCTCTCGCCCTGGATCGTGACCATGGAAGCCCTGGCGCCATACCGCCAGGCCTTCACGCGTCCTGCGGGCGATCCGGCACCCCTGCCCTACCTGGACTCGGCCGCGAACCGGAACCAGGGTGCCATCGACGTCGCGCTGGAAGCCTGGGTGCAGACCGCCGCCATGCGCGCCAGCGGCCACGCGGGCGAGCGGCTGAGCCGCTCGAATTTCACCGATGCGTACTGGACCGCTGCACAACTGGTGACCCACCACACGGTCAACGGCTGCGACCTGCGCCCGGGCGACCTGCTGGGCACGGGCACGCTGTCGGGCGCGGCGCCCGAACAGGGCGGCTCGCTGCTGGAACTCACGCAAGGTGGCCAACAGCCCCTGACGCTGGCCAACGGCGAGACCCTGGGCTTCCTCGCGGATGGCGACACCATCATCCTGCGCGGACACTGTGAACGCGAGGGCTACCGCCGCATCGGCTTCGGAGAATGCCGGGGCACCGTCCTGCCACGGGACACCGCGGCCAGCGCGACAGGCAACTGACGCTCCCCGCGCCCGCGCCGCAGGCCCGGGCCGGGCCGGGCGTCGCACCCCTAGGACATCTGGCGGCTTTCCGGTTGCCATCCCGACATGCGCTGGTCCTTGGGTGTGTCGTCGGGTTGTTCCTTCACGAACCGGCGCCGCTCGCGCTCGCGTTGCGGGTCTTCGATGCCCTGCGCTGCCTTGTCGGCCGGTGGCGCCAAGGTCTCGCTGAGCGGCCTGCCCGGCGCCATGCGCTCGCGTCCAGGCCCATGCGGTTTGGCAGCCGGTGCCGGCGGGATGTCGGTGAGCTCGATCCAGTGCGAACCTTCTCCGAACCGGTCGTTGCCGGCCTTGCACAGTAAGCGCAAGTTGTCGGCCTTCTCCTTGTCCACGATGACCCACGTGGTGCAAGAGTGCGTTTCGCGCTTCATCAAGCGCACATGGTTTTCCCAGCAGAGTCTCATTCGGAACATGCTTCCTCCTGCGGATCACACGAACTCAACGAAGTCGGGGACAAATTTATAGCGCAGCCGCCAGCGGAAAGAAAGTCCCGCCACGCCGGCTTTTCGCCGACCCGCGAAGAATCGAATTCCTCCATTGAAGGCGTGGTTTTTCAGGTGGCTTCAAGCCTGCCCGCTCGCTTGGCTTCGCCTCACCGCGGGCGATGAGACGACACCGGAAACCGCGAACTGGCGCGCTGCAACTCTTGTCGTCGTGCGCCATGGCGCAAGGGTTTTGAGTGCGGGTCTGCCAGGCCTTTCAGCTGGTTTTCTGCAACTCTCACAGAAAAAATTGCACACAGCTGGGGTGGTCCATCGCTGCAGCCGCAACGTCTCAGGCCACATCGGTCTTCATTGAAGCGCACCCTTGCCGCCCTCGAATGGCACCGAACAGGCCAGGTCACCGCCGGTGTAAAGGCAGCCCGAAGGCCCTGAGCAATCCGCCGGCCTCGCCCGCAGGTGGTGCCGGACTCAACTGGCCCCGGCCAGCGCCACCGCATCCGCGCCGGCCGGATAGTGCAGTTGCCCCGACACATCGGTCGCCGCGCGCCAGATGGCTTCCGCCACGTCTTGCGGATGTGTCACGTCACCGACCTGGCCGAAGGCCGCAAACACACTTTGAGCATAGGCTGCATAGGGCTCGGTGATCAGGCCTTGCATGCGCGCGCCGCCGTTCTCGGTAAAGCGCGTATCCGGGCCGTAGCCGGGCTCGATCAGCCGCACACGAATGCCGAAGGGCCGCAGTTCGTGGGCCAGCGAGGCGGTGAAGCCTTGCACAGCGGTCTTGCTGGCGGTGTAGGCAGCCACCAGCGGGAACGGCGCCAGCACCGTGCTGGAGGTGACGTTGATCACAGCGCCCGCACCGCGGTGGCGGAATTGCGGCAGCACGGCATGCACCATTGCCATGGTGCCGAAGGTGTTGGTTTCGAACAGTTCACGCACGGTGTTCAGGGGCGTGGCCTCGAAGGCGCCAAGTGCACCGATGCCGGCGTTGTTCACCAGCACGTCAATGGGCCCGGCCGCCTCGACGGCGTTGGCGATGCTTTGCGCATCGGTGACGTCCAGGGCGAGAACGCGCAGGCGCTCCGAGCGGGGCAGCAGATCTTCGCGCGGCTTGCGCATGGTCGCAACCACGTTCCAGCCACGGTCGAGGAAGTGCTGCGCAGTGGCCAAGCCGTAGCCAGACGAGCAACCGGTGATGAGGATGGTGTTCATGAAGGAATGGGAGGTATGTGTTGAGGAGCCCCAACGATATCGACGAGGAATAGGACTATCTACAATCAACAGTCCGTAAAAAATTTGTGTAAATCCTGAAATGGTGGATCCACTCTCTGAAGTCATCGCGCTGCTGGAGCCCGGCTCCGTGCTCTCCAAAGGCATCAGCGGAGCCGGGCGCTGGGCGGTCCGGTACGCGAAGTTCGGTCAGCCGAGCTTCTGTGCCGTGCTCGAAGGGGCATGCCTGCTGGCCGTCGACGGCGAAGAGCCGATCACGCTGCAGACGGGCGACTTCGTGCTGCTGCCCGCCACGCCGGGCTTCACCATGTCGGGTTTCAAGCCAACGAGACCGAAGCAGCTGGACCCTGCGGCCGAGGCGGGGCGCTCGGCCGAAGTGCGACACGGGCGGCAGGATGGCCCTCCCGACGTGCGCTTGTTGGGCGGCTACTTCGTCTTCGACTCGCCGGACGCGGCGCTGCTGGTCTCCCTGCTGCCACAACTGATTCACGTGCGCTCAGAACCCCGTCTGGCCACGCTGGTGCACATGGTGGGCGAGGAGTCCCAGCAGCAGCGCTCCGGCCGCGAACTCGTGTTGTCGAGACTGGTGGAATTGCTGCTCATCGAGAGCCTGCGTTCCACCACCGGAGCCAGCGCCTCTCCGGGTCTGCTGCGCGGCCTGGCGGATGCCCGCCTGGCAACGGCCATCCGCCAGATGCATGCCCGCCCCGAAGAAACATGGACCGTCGAGCAACTGGGGCGCGAGGCCGCGCTGTCGCGTTCTGCCTTCTTCGAGCGCTTCACGCGCGCCGTGGGCATGCCGCCGATGGAATACCTGCTGTCATGGCGCATGGCGCTGGCCAAGTCGCTGCTGCGCACGGGGAAGCAAGGGATCGCCGATGTGGCGGAGCGCGTGGGGTATGGCTCGGCCAGCACGTTCAGCACGGCGTTCAGCAGACATGTGGGGATGGCTCCGGGAAGGTATGCGCGTATGGGATGAGCGGCCCCCTGCATGGCGCCGTGCAGGTGCGCCATCGCCCTGCACGATCGCCGTCACCGCGCAAGCCTGTGCATCGACACCCACCAGGGCCCTGCTAGAGTCCCCGTCTTTGCACGCAGGAGTACTGGGGATGATGGGAATGCTGGCGATCGTGGTGTCGCTGTTGTTGTTGATGTACTTCGCGTACCGCGGCGTCACGGTGCTGCTGCTGGCCCCGCTGATGGCCGCGCTGGCGGTGGTTCTCTCGGGTGACATGGCGCTGCTGCTGCCGATCTACACCCAGACCTTCATGCCCGCGCTGGCCAACTATGCGATGGCCTTTTTGCCGATCTTTCTGCTCGGCGCGCTGTTCGGCCAGCTGATCGCCGACTCGGGCGCCGCCCACACGCTGTCGGCCTGGATCGTGCGCGTGGTGGGACAGCGCCATGCCGTGGTGGTGGTCGTGGCCGCTTGCGCGCTGTTGACCTACGGCGGTGTGTCGCTGTTCGTGGTGGCGTTCGCGGTGTACCCCATCGCCAAAGACCTGTTCCGCGCGGCACACATTCCCAAGCGGCTGATCCCTGCCTCCATCGCGCTGGGCTCGTTCACCTTCACCATGACGGCGCTGCCCGGCACGCCGGCCATCATCAACGCCATCCCGATCAAGTACTTCGGCACCAACGCGTTCGCCGCACCGGGCCTGGGCCTGATCGGCGCGGCCATCATGGCCGGCGGCGGCCTGTGGTGGCTGCAGTCGCGCGTGGCGGCGGCGCGGCGCGCTGGCGAAGGGTATGGCCAGCATGAGGACGACGCGCAGGACGCGGCGCCGTCCGGCAAGGTGGCCGGCAACGCCACCCTGCCGGTCTGGCAGGCCCTGCTGCCGCTGCTGCTGGTGGTGGGCATCAACGCCCTGTTCACCTACGTGGTGTTCCCGGCCATGGACCTGGGCTTCATGGTGGAGGCCTTCCCCCACCTCAACACCGCCACCAGCACCGGCCTGTGGTCGCTGATCGTGGCACTGGCCGTGGCCTGCACGGTGCTGGTGCTCATGCGCCTGCGCCATTGGGCAGACCTGAAGGCCAGCGTCAACAAGGGCGTGTTCGGCTTCATGCTGCCGCTGTTCAACACGGCGTCCGAGGTGGGCTACGGTGCGGTGGTCGCCAGCCTGGCGGGCTTTGCCATCATCAAAGAGGCGGTGCTGAACGTGTCGCCGCACAACCCGCTGATTTCCGAAGCCATCGCCATGAACATCCTGGCGGGCATCACGGGTTCGTCTTCGGGCGGCCTCAGCATCGCGCTGGAGGCGCTGGGCGCCGACTACCTGCGCATGGCCGAAGCGGCCGGCATCAACGCCGAACTGCTGCACCGCGTGGCGGTGATGGCGGCCGGCGGCATGGACACGCTGCCGCACTGCGGCGCCATCATCACGCTGCTGGCCATCTGCAAGCTGACGCACCGGCAGTCGTACCTGAACGTGGCGGCGGTGACGATGCTGTTTCCGCTGACGGCGCTGGTGGTGGTGATCGCGCTGGGAACCGTGTTCGGGAGTTTTTGAGGGGGGCGCTTGGCCCCGCAGACGGAACATGTGCCCACACATGCTCCTACTGCGTGGCCGGCACCTCACCGGCGCCGAGAGGCCAGCGATCAGACCGGGGTCATGAACGCATTGAAGAACGCGGCCAGCTCTGCGTGCGCCTCAAGGGGCAGCACATGGGCGATGTACTGGTCCGGGCGCACCACGACGAGCGCGCCGCTCTCCCGGTGGATGCCACGCAGGTCAAACACATCCATCCCCGGCTTCGGATCGGGGCTGAACACCTTCTCGTAGTCGTGCAGGGCCAGGCGTCCCTTGCGCGGAAACAGCAGCGTGGGCATCGAGGTCACATCCAGGCCCTGATGCGGCTGCTGGAAGATGGCGCGCAGATCGAACACGCTGTCCAGATCATCACCGGGGCGCGTGAACCTGCGCAGCGGCGAATCGGGCGCAGTCTCCAGATAACGGCACAGCCCGCCGAGCCCGCTTTCGGCTGAGGCGACACCGCCCGCCCCGGCGAAGGCATACAGGCGCCAGCGTCCATCCGCCTTGCCGGCATGGCCGAGGTGCACCGGCCGTGCGTCCGACACGCGGACCACGGGCGCCGAATGGAAACGTGTACCGACCACGAAGCCCCTGGCCAGGTGTTGGTGCCCGGCATCGCCGCAGATGATGGACGGCCGGTAGTGCGTGCCCATGCCGGCGGTGAAGCGGCCGTGCTGTTCGAAGTACCGCTTGAACTCGGCCGGATCGACACCGCCCTCGGGCAGGCCATCGGCGCCCTGCCGGGCCCGGTCGCTGAACATCTTCGCCCACTCGCGGTCGAAGTCGATCAGCTCTTGTGCAACAGGCTGGCGCTCCTGGGAGTAGGTGTTCAACAAGCCGGGGGCGGCCTGGCCCTTCAGCACCGCGGCCAGCTTCCACCCCAGGTTGAAGGTGTCCTGCATGGAGAAGTTCATGCCCTGCCCGGCTTTCGGGCTGTGCGTGTGGCAGGCGTCTCCGGCGATGAACACGCGCGGTGTCTGCGCCGGGGTGTCGCCGGTACCGGCGGCATCGTCATACCGGTCGCAGATGCGTTGTCCGATCTCGTAGACAGACCACCAGGGCACCTCCTTCACCTCCAGCTTGAAGGGGTGAAGAATGCGTTGGGCCGCCGCTATGAGCTGCTCCAGGCTGATGTTCCGGTTGGCCACGCGCTCGTCTTCTGCCAGCTTGTCCATCTCGACATACAGGCGCACCAGGTAACCGCCTTCGCGGGGAATGACCATCAGGTTGCCATGCAGGGACTGCACGGCGGACTTGAAGCGGATGTCCGGAAAGTCGGTCACGGCGAGCACGTCCATGACGCCCCACGCATGGTTGGCCGAGTCGCCCACCAGCTGCAGGCCCATGGCTTTGCGCACCGCGCTGCGGGCACCATCACAGCCGACCACGTAGCGCGCCCGCACGGTTTCCACGCCCACCACCTGCCCGCCCTGCAGCCGCTCCAGGCGCACGGTGACGGGATGGTCTGCGGCCGATGCGTCCACGTCCAGGCTCAGGAAGCGGCGTGCATAGTGCGGCTCCAGGCGGGTGGGTGAGTTGCGCATGAGCTCCAGGTAAAAATCGTGCACGCGCGCCTGGTTCAGCACGACATGGGGAAACTCGGACAACCCGTCCTCGGTGTCCTGCACACGCCCATGGCGCTGGATGAGTTCCGGTTGCGCCGCATCCGGCTTCCAGAAGGTCACCTCGTTGATCCAGCACGCTTCCTTCAGCACCTTTTCACTGAAGTTGAAGGCCTCGAACATTTCCATCGTCCGGCAAGCGATGCCATCGGCTTGCCCGAGCTGCAACGGGCCTTCCTTCTGCTCGACGATGCAGGTCCGGATGCCATCGAAGCCGGCCAGCTGCGCAGCCAGGGTGAGGCCCGCAGGACCGCTGCCCACGATCAGCACGTCGACTTCGGCCGGCAGCGTGGCCGCGTCGTGGGTGGAACCAGGGGCGGCGTCCAGGATGAGGGGATCGCCAGGCCGAAAGCCATTCAGATGGAATTGCATGGTGCGTCAGAAGAAAAGAGAGGGCTGTAAGAGAACAGTTTCAGGGATTCCGGGATGGGGCGGTTCAAAGGTCGAGGACCAGGCGCGCGCTCCTGGATCTGGAACAACACGGCAGGAACTGGTTGTAGGCGGCCTGCTCGTCGGGCGTGAGGTACATGTCCCGGTGGTCCGGTTCGCCCTCCAGCACACGCGTCAGGCAGGTGCCGCACACACCCTGCTCGCACGAGGTGGCCACAGGAACGCCGGCGGCGGCCAGGGCCGCGGCCACGCTCTGGTCTGCGGCCACCGGAATCACGCGGCCGGAGCTGGCCAGCTGCACTTCAAAGCCCCCATCGTCGGCCTTCCTGATCGGCTCGGCGCTGAAGAACTCGCTGTGCAGCTGATGTTCGGGCCAACCCGCCTGGCGCGCCGCAGACAACACGGCGTCCATGAAGCCTTTGGGCCCGCAGGTGTACAGGTGCACGCCACTGGCGGGCGTTTGCAGCAGGCCCGGGATGTCCAGCTTCTGCTCGGCGGCGCCATCGTCAAAGTGAAACGCGACCTGCTCCGCAAAGCGCGCGCCGCGGATGCGTTCAACGAACGCCATGCGCTCGCTGGAGCGCGCGCAGTAGTGCATGCTGAACGGCTGGCCAATGGCGGAAAGCCGTTCGGCCATGCACAGCAGCGGCGTGATGCCGATGCCGCCCGCCAGGAGAAGAGACGATTCGGCCGCGTGCGCCAGCGGGAAATGGTTCTTCGGCGCGCTGATGGACAACGCATCGCCCAGGTGCACCGCACCGTGCATGGCGCAGGAGCCGCCCCGGCCACCCGCGTCCTTCAAGACCGCGATCTGGTAGCGGTGGGATTCCACCGGGTCGTTGCACAGCGAGTACTGGCGCACCAGGCCGTTGGGCAGAAACACATCCACGTGCGAACCGGCCGAAAACGGCGGCAGCGCAGCGCCATCCTCGGCCACCAGGTCGAACAGGGCGATGTCGAGCGCAGCCATCGACTTGCCGGCAACGCGGACCCGAAGTGCGGGGGGAGACGAGCTCATCATTCAAACATCAAAAAATGAGGACAAAGGGCAAAGGCGCAAAGGCGCAAAAGCGCGAAGGGAGCCCGGCGGATTTCAACTGGCATGGCGCGCGTCGCTGTGGCCTTTGGCGAGGCCGATCAAGGCGTCCAGTTTCTCGCGGTTGTCCAGTAGCTCCTGCGCGCGGCCGTCGAAGCGCACCGAACCCTGGTCCAGCACCACCGCCTGATCGCTGACACGCAGAATCGCCTGTGGGTGCTGCTCCACGACGATGGCAGACACCCCCTCCTCCCGCGTGATGCGCCGGATGGCTCTCAGCAGCTCTTCCACGATGATGGGCGCAAGCCCTTCAAGCGGTTCGTCGAGCAGGAGCACGCGCGGGTTGAGCACCAGCGCACGGCCCACCGCCAGCATCTGCTGCTCTCCACCCGACAGCTGCGTGCCCAGGTTCGTCTTGCGTTCCGCAAGGCGCGGGAACATCTCGTACACGCGCGCCGGTGTCCACCGTCCCGGGCGGGCCACCGCAGTCAGGTTCTCGTGCACCGTCAACGACTTGAAGATGTTGCGCTCCTGGGGCACCCAGCCAATGCCTGCCGCCGCACGCTGATGCGACGACAGACCGTGCAGCGCCTTGCCCGACAGGCTGATGCGTCCACCATGCTGGCGCGTCGCGCCCGCAAGGGTGTCGATCAGGGTGGACTTGCCCACGCCGTTGCGCCCCAGCAGGGCCAGCGTTTCGCCCTCCTTCAATGCGAAGGACACGGCATGCAGCACCACCGCCTCGCCGTATCCGGCCGACACCTGGTCCAGTTGCAGCAAGACACTCATGCGTGCTCCTCTTGGTCTTCGTCCTGGTCTTCTTCCTGGGCGTGGCCCAGGTACACCTCGGCCACGCGAGGATCGTGCGCAATCTGATCGGGCGTTCCCTCCGTGAGGACACAACCATTGACGAGCACCGTCATGCTGCGGGCGAAGCTGAACACGAGGTCCATGTCGTGCTCGATCAGGAGCACGGACACATCCTCGGGCAACGAGGCCACCGTGCGCAGAATCTCGTCGCGCTCGCCGGCGGGCACACCGGCCACCGGTTCGTCCAGCAGCAGCACGCGCGGCTCGCAGGCCAGGCCGATGGCGATCTCCAGCAGCCGGCGTTTGCCATAAGGCAACTTCTCCGTGACCACGTGCGCCACCTCTTCGAGATGGAACTGCTGCAGCAGGCGCTCGGCCTTCCGGACCACGAATCGGTCCCGGCCCAGCGGCGCCCAGAAGCTCGCGCCCTGCCCGCTGTGCTGCGCGACCACCAGGGCGAGTGTCTCCAGGGGCGTCATCGACGGAAACAGCTGGTTGATCTGAAAAGTGCGCACCAGTCCGCGCCGCACACGCTCATGCGGGGGCAGCCGGGTGATGTCGCGGCCTTCCAGAACGATCCGGCCCTCGGTCGGATCCAGCACCCCGGTCAAGAGGTTGACGAGCGTGGTCTTGCCCGCGCCATTGGGGCCAATGAGCGCATGGCGGGCACCCCGTTCAAGCTGCAGGTTGACGTTGCCCGTGGCGGTGATGCCACCAAACCGCTTGACCAGGCCCTCTGCGGCCAACACCACGTCCGTCATGCGCCACCTCCCGCCGAACCGGCTGGCCGCGCCACGATGGCCTGCCAGGGGCGCACCAGGCGCTCACGACCGACGACGACCAGCACCACCAGGAACAGGCCCAGCCAGAACGTCCAGTACTGGGGCGTGATGCCCGAGACCACCACATGCAGGCTCTTGAACACGATGGCGCCGAGCACGCCGCCGTACAGCCATCCCACACCACCGATGACCAGCATCAGCAGCACGTCGGCGGACCGATGGAACTCGAACACATCCAGCGAAGCGAACGCGGTGGTTTGCGCCAGCAGCGCCCCCGCCGTGCCGGCCAGCGCCGCGCCCAAGGTGTAGATGGCCGTGAGCCGCGCGTTGACGGGGATGCCGATGGCCGTGGCACGCAGGCGGTTGTCGCGAATGGCCTTCATGGACTGGCCGAATGGCGACGCCATGACGCGGCGCACGAGCAGGAAGCCGATGAACAGGACCACCAGGGCGTAGTAGGCGGCGGTGCGGCCAGCGAGGTCGAACTCGAAACGCCCAAGCACCGGCGCCATCACCACACCCTGCAGGCCATCGGCGCCGCCCGTGAGCCAGTCCAGCTTGTTCGCCATTTCAAGCAGGATCAGCGATGTGCCCAGCGTCACCATGACGCGGGTGAGATCGGTTCCGCGGTGGATCGTGAAGCTGGCGACAAAGCCCAGCAGCAGCGCCGGCAAGGTGCCCATCAACAACCCCAGGGCCGGGTCCGGGTGCACATGCTTGGCAAACAGCGCCGCGGCGTAGGCACCCAGGCCAAAGAAGGCCGCATGGCCCAGCGACACGATGCCCGCGTAGCCCAGCACCAGGTCGAGCGAGACGGCGAACAGCGCAACGATCGCGATCTCGCTGATGGCGGGGGCGTGCTGCGGCATCAGCAGCGGAGAGGCAAACGCCAGCCCCCACAACACGAACTCCCACCCCCGCCACCGGGAAGAACGGAGCAGCGCCTTCTGCGCCATGGAAACCCCGCTCATGCCGACCTCCCCTGCCGCACGAAGAGGCCGTTGGGGCGCCAGAGCAGGAGGGCGATCATCAGCGCATACACGATGAAGGCGCCCATCTTGGGGATGTAGTACTTGCCCGCCACGTCGGCCACGCCGAGCAGCAGAGCGGCCAGCAACGGCCCGGTGATGGACGACGTGCCGCCCACGGCCACCACGATCAGGAAATAGACCATGAACTTCAGCGGAAAGGTCGGGTCGAGCCCCAGCACTTCCGCACCGAGTGCGCCGCCCAGGCCCGCCAGACCCGAGCCGACCGCGAAGGTGGAGAGAAACACCACGTTCACATTGATGCCCAGGCCGGCGGCGACACGCTGATCGTCCACCGCGGCACGCAAGCGGCTGCCAAAGCGCGTGGACGTCAGCATCCACTGCAGCGCCAGCGTCACCGCCGCGCACACCACGATGATGAACAGGCGGTAGTGGCCCATGGCCAGGGTGGCGCCGTCGGTGCCGATCTCGATGCGGCCCAGCAGCCAGTCCGGCAACTGCACGTTCTGCGGCGAGGAGCCGAAGTAGTAGTCAAAGCCGGCCACGGCCATGAACACCAGGCCGATCGAGAACAACACCTGGTCCAGGTGGGTTCTGCGGTAAAGGCGCCGGTACAGCGTGCCTTCCAGCACCGCACCCAGCGCGGCGGCGACCAGGAAGGCGATGGGCAGGCACAGCAGGAAGGGCATGTCGGCACGCTGCAGCAGCAGGACCGTGGTGTAGCCGCCCACCATGGCAAAGGCGCCGTGCGCAAGGTTGATGAAGTTCATCAAGCCCATGGTCACGGACAGGCCCACGGCCAGGACGAACAGCAGCATGCCGTAGGCAAGGCCGTCAAACAGAATGGTCAACATGTGCGCCTACACCATGGCCAGTTCTGGCGTTGTGTCGTCGATCATCAGCTGCGGGCGGTAGACGAAGTTCGGGTCTTCGCTCTCCTTCTTTACCAGTGCCTCCAGCATCCGGCGCGCGCGGATCGGGGCTTCATCCACCTTCAGCGCAACACGCGGCACCGGTCCGCCGAACTTCTCCATCTGGGACTGCTGAATCTTGAGGACCACCGCGTCTTCGTCGAAGGTCTGCTCGATGGCCTTGCAAACCGCCTGCGTCAAGGCTTCGTCACCCAGGCGCTTGTTGCGTGCGACAGACCAGAAGTAGTGGGTGGTCTTTTCGGTTTCGGGGGTGAGCAGGTGCAGCACATGGCTGCGATAGGCGCCGTCCGGAGAACTGCCCACCGGATACACACCAAAGTCGGTCATGCAGATCGATGGCGCGAGGCCCACGGCGGTCTGCCAGCGGTTGATCTTGCCCTGGTGTTCCAGCAGCATCGCGAAGAACGGTGGCGCATCGATGTTCGGCATCTCGCGGTGCGCATGCAGCAGGCCCTCGCCCTTCACCGTGACCTTGACCGGGTAGTTCGGAATCACCTCCTCGTCGTCCTGGCCGATGGTGCGCAAGTGCACCCAGCTTTCGTGGCCGAGGTCCATCAGGTTGTCCACTGACAACTGGAAACTGGCCTCGACGTGGTGGTAGCCCCTCGATGGCGTCCATGCCGGATGGTCGTTCCAGCGGATGTCGGGCACAAGCTCGGGGGCGGCCAGCTCGGGCTTGCCCATCCAGATCCAGAGCAGGCCATGGCGTTGCACCAGGGGATAGTTGCGCACGCAGGCCTGTGTCGGGATATGCGTCTGTCCGGGCGCCAGGGTACAGATGCCGGTCACACCAAACCGCATGCCGTGGTACGCACACTCCAGCTCGTCCCCGACGCGCTTGCCGGCGGACAGCGGCATCAAGCGGTGCGGGCACATGTCCTCCAGCGCGGTGATTCGGCCATCCGAGTGCCTCATCATGACGACCGGCACACCCAGAAAAGTGCGCGCCACCACCTTGGCATCGTCCAGCTCGTTCTGGAAACCTGCGACGTACCAAGCGTTCTTCAACCAGCTCATTCTGTTCTCCTTGCTCAGTTGCCGCGGCCCGGGTCGCGCACAGCCTTCATGACATCGAACTCCACGTTGTAGAGCTCACCATCCTTGCGCTCCACGCGGCGGATGTAGACGTTCTGGACGATGTCGCGCGTCTGTGCGTCGATCTCCACGGGGCCACGCGGGCTGTCGAAGGACTGCCCCTTCATCGCATTCAGCAGCGCTTCTCCGCCTTTTCCTTGCGTGGCCTTCAGTGCGTGCACAAGAACCCGCATGCCGTCGTAACCCGCCACGGCCATGTAGTTGGGCCGCTTGCCACCATTGGCCTTCTTGAAGGCTTCGACGAACGCCTGGTTTTCTGGCGATGGATGCGCAGCGGAGTAGTGATGGGAGGTGACCACACCCATTGCCACGTCACCCATGTCGTTGAGGATGTCGTCCTCGGTCACGTCGCCCGTGCCAATCAGCCGGATACCGGCCTTGTCCAGCCCGCGCGCAGCGAACTGCTTCATGAACTGGGTGCCCACCCCCGCCGGCAGGAAGACGAAAACGGCGTCGGGCTTCTCATCCCGGACCTTCTGCAGGAAAGGCGAGAAGTCAGGGTTGCGCACCGGCACCCGGATCGCCTCTTTCACCACGCCGCCGCGCGCCTCGAAGCGCTTCTTGAAGGACACCTCGGCATCGATGCCCGGGCCGTAGTCGCTGACCAGCGTCACCACGTTCTTGATGCCGTTTTTGGGCGCCCACTCGGCCACGCCGACCGAGTTCTGGGGCAAGGTGAAGCTCACCCGAACGAAATACGGCGACGCGTCGATGACGCTGGAAGTGCCAGCCGACATGACGATGGCCGGCGTCTTGCCCTGGGTGGCAATCGGTGCGACGGCCAGCGCCAGCGGCGTGAGCACGAAACCGCCAAGCACATCCACCTTGTCATTGACGACCATCTCCTGCGCCATGCGCTTGGCCTGGTCGGGAACGCCACCGTCATCCTTGATCACGAACTCGATCTTTCGCCCGGCCGCAACGTCGCCATGCTGGGCGAGATAGAGCCGCGCACCCGATTCGATCTGCTTGCCCGTCGAAGCGAACGGTCCCGTCAACGAGAGCACCAGACCCACCTTGACCGGTGCGGTCTGGGCCTGAGCAGGCAACAGCGTGCTGGAGACCACCAACCCGGCCGCGATGGCCAGGTGGTGCAAACGGAGTCGAATGTTCATGGGGTTCTCCTGTGTGTCGGAAGAAATAAGAAGAGTACTTAACTTCAGTGTGCTGAACTTCAGTATAAGTCTTTTCAGGACCCATAAAATGAGGACTAACCCCAGGGACCGCCATGAAACGCAATTCGCACCTTGAAGTCGACCTCAACGATCTGCCCGGCCATTACGCGCGGCGCATCCACCAGATCGCGGTCGCCCTCTTCACGCAGGAAATGGGAGACATCAACGTCACCCCGGTGCAGTACTCCTCGCTGCAAGCCATCTGCAAGTCACCCGGCATTGACCAGGGCACGCTGGCGCGCACCATCGGGTTCGACACCTCGACCATCGGGAGCGTGATCGACCGTCTCGAGTCAAGGGGTCTGGTGAGGCGCGAGGTGTCGCCAACCGACAAACGCGTTCGTCAGGTCACGGCCACGGCCGAAGGGGAGCAACTGCTGGCCAAGGTGGTACCACCCATGTTGCGTTCGCAAGCGCTGTTCCTTGAACCGTTGCCACCCAAGGATCGCAAGGAACTCATGCGGCTCATGCACAAGCTCATCGAGGCGCACGCCGCCTAGGGCATCGGCTGCGAGCTCGAATCGTCAGCTTGGCATTGGCCCTGTCGCCGATTCGGCATTGCTCGGAATCAGCGGCCTCCGACGCCTCCGGGATCGCTCTTGAAGCACAGCTGCTTTCAATCGCTTCAAACTGCTTGGGCCGGCGAGGCGCGTTTCACAGCACCAGACGCCAGCACCCGGAGTTCAAGGCGCCCGGTACTTCGTCACCTTTTTGAGCAGGCGAAAGAGCGATGCCCGTTCGCAGTCAGAAAGGTGCTCAAGGAGTTCGCGTTCCATATGGTCGGCGACCCGACCGGCTTCTTCGACAAGTGCGACGCCCTTACTGGTGAGCGCAATAAAGCGTTTGCGCCTGTCGTCTTCACTGGGCGTGCGCGTGATCAAGCGACGCTCATCCAGCTTGTCGAGCACCAGCGTAAGGCGGGGAGGCACGACATCCAGAGATGCGAAAGCAGGGACGCCGCATCACGGCGGGAAGCGTCGGTGGCTTTGACGGTAGGGGCGGTTTTGGTCACGGGTGGGAGTGCCGCATGCGATACGGCAAAGTGAAGTAGCAAGCTTGCCGCCACAGCCCGAGCGCGGCCTGCCTTTTTGCGCGTTCAGTATGAACATGCGCGACCAGGAGGCATTGCACAAGGCGCGTTCGCCGAAATCACCGCCCAGATTCTCTCCGTGCTCGGAGTGGAGCCCTCTCGAAAAACAGAACCATGTGGCAGCAGATATCGCCCGCGGCCGGCGTCTCTTCGTCTTGGTCGAGGCCGCGCTCGTCGCTTGGCCAGCCATGAGCGGTTGAGCTCGAAGAACGCAGGGCGCGTAAAGGGGTTGGTGATGGCCAGTGCACTGGCACCCAATTTTTTCAAAACCACAGGCGCACCGACCGGGCGGGCGCCGAAGGCCAGAGGAGCGGTTTCATACCACTGGTTTCACATGGGACGCGGCTCGGGGCATTGCGCGCGCAAGTGTCCAATCGCGAGATCTCCAGACGCACGGGCCTGGTTCGCAACACCGCAAGAAAGCACCTGCGGGCGGGTGATGAAGAGCCGCGCCATGCCAGGTGCGCGCGCTCTTGCATGTTCGATGCCTATGCCGACCGGCGCTCCACCTCGCTGCCAATCAAGGCCACAAAGTCACTGCAGACAGCGGCTCAGCTTGAGGTGGCGCAGGCAGCCCAGCCGCTGCCCCGCCAGTTGATTCGCTGCAGCGCTCAGCGCTTCACCACGGTGCCGCGAATCTCGACTTCCACGCGGCGGTTGTCTTTCAGGCAGTCGATCAGCTCGCGGCGGGACAGATTGTCGGCGCACTGGCGCACGGGCTCACTCGCGCCGCGTCCTTCCACTGCGAACAGCGAAGCATCCAGCCCACGCTGGACCAGATGGTCGCGCACGGTGGTGGCGCGCTTCAACGACAGGCGCTGGTTGTAGCCGGCATCGCCCAGACGGTCGGTGTGGCCCACGAGAACGATGCGCTCGATGTTCTGCAAATTCTTGACGCGTGCTGCGATCTGGTCGAGCCGCGCGCGGCCGTTGGCACCCACGTCCTGGAGGTCGGATCGGTCGAAGGCAAACACCGCGTCGGTGGCGATCACCAGGCGCTCCACCACCCGTTCGGTCACCACCGGCGCCGGCACGGCCGCCACCGGGGCCGCGGCGGGTGCGGCGCAGTTGGCCTGATCGGCTTCCATGCGCGCGGCCATGGTTTCCGCCATGCCGATGTAGGGATTGGCGTGGCGCCAGCCGCCTTCTGCGTACTCGTGGCCCATGGCCACCAGTTGCACCTCAAGGCATGCGGCCTGCGCCGCGACACAGGACGCGCCCGCACCCGTGCGGCCGCGCTCGGCACGCGCCCACAGGTCGTCGCGCAGCTTCACGGCGCCGCCGATCAAGGGGGTGCTCACCGCCGGTGTCTCGCCCTTCTCCAGCGCCTCCACCAGCTTGACCGATTCGGCCAGGGCCTCGCCGATCACCGGGCCGCGGTCGTTCTCATGGTAGTTCTGCCGTGCCATGTCGAGCCAGCACTGCGCCTTGGCCCATGGGTAGCTGGTCACGGCCACGCGGCCGTCTTTTTGCAGTGCGGCCAGGCGGTTCTGCACGGATTGCATGGCCCGGTGGTCGCTGCGCTGTGCCTCGTCGGTGGAGCGTGCGGCTTCTGCAAAAGGCGGCACGGCGCCGGGTGCGCGGTCGGTGGCGCGCGGGTCGGTGACGGCGCAGCCCGTCACGACGGCGGCTGCCAGGAGGGACAAGAGGAAACGTGGTGCGTTCATGGGATGGTCTCGCAACAGATCAAGGACGGGCGACGGAAGCCATCGGGCTCAGCGCGCGGTTGGTTTGGGGATCGGAGCCCCGGAACAAGGTCTCGTCGAACTTGAAACGCAGCCGCAGGTACACGCCCTTGCGGGTGTACGACGCGCCGGTCAGTTCGTCGTCGCGGAAGCCGCGCACGTTGTAGCCGACCGAGACCCACAGGTTGGACTTGATGAGGTAGCCGGCTTCGACACCGACCGAGTCCTGGCGCGCATTGCCTTGCGGGCTCCACATCATGTGGTACTGCATGCCCACGTCCCAGCGCTCGGACAGGTCCCAGGTGATCCGGCCGCCAGCCAGGTAGGCGGTGTAGTTCGACTTCACGCCACCCGGGAACTGCTCGTTCACCCGCTTGCCCGCGAGCCGCCCGGTGAGCCACCAGGGGCGGCTGGGGTGGTAGTCGGCGTGCAGCGATACGGCGTGCGAGGTGCGGCGGTAGTCAACGCCGGGGTTCTCGTCCTTCTCGGCACGCAGCTCGTACAGGCCGAGTGCGTTGACGCGGTTCAGGTCGGTCTGGCGGTAGGCCGCGCCGATCTGGAAGCGGTCTTGCCACTGGTCATAGGCGTCGGCGCGGCGCGCCTGCTGCAGCGAGAGGGTGTTGCGCGCGAGGAAGGACCAGTCGCGGTCGATCTTCACCGTGGTGCCCAGCGTGGAGAGCCAGGCGTCGTGGCGGTTGTCGCGCCGCCACTCCAGCCGGCCGGTGGCGCGCCAGTTGGGGTCGTAGCTCAGCTCGACACCGCCGGTGATGGCCGTGGCCGACGTTGCCTCGCCGGCCAGCGCCTTCTGGTGCTCGATGCTCGCGCTGTAGCGCACGCCCTCGGCCACACGGAAGGTCTGGCGCAGACCGATGGCGTTGACCGCGTCTTCACCCGAGATGGCGTCGCGCAGGCGGTACTCGTTGAAGATCTCGCCGTCGCGGATGGTCTCGCTGGAGAGGCCGGCGACGAGTGCGGTTTCGCGCCCGTCCACCGCCAGGCCGTTGACGCCACCCAGACCGTCGGACACCTCGGCGCGGCCATAGGCGCGGAACTGCTCGTTCAGTCGGTAGTCCGCCCCGAGGGTGATGCGGTGGCCGCCCGAGTTGGACACGTCCTGCTCGTATTCGCCGAGCACGGTGAGCCGGTCGGTGAGCTGGCCTTGCGCGTTGATCGACAGCGCGTCGTAGCTGCGCGTCTGGCCGGGTGTGGCGGCGAACAGCGGGGCGTTGACCTGGAAGGGCGTGAAGCCGGCGTTGCCACCGATGTTCACGCCGGAGGCGGACGATGCATTGGGCACGCCACCGTCATCGCTCACGTGGCGCAGGCCCACGCCCACCACCCACTTCGGCGTGAGCTGGTACTGCGCACCCACATAGGCGGTCTCGCGCACCGCTTCGATGTTCTTGTCTTCGGAACGCATGGCGTCCACGCGCAGCGACCAGTCCTCCGTCATCTTCCATGTCGCCACGGCGCCGGCTTCCGCACGGCCGCCGTTGTAGGAAGAAGAGATGTTGTGGAACTCGCGGTCGGTCTCGCCGGCCCACAGGCGGGCATCCAGCGTCTCGCCCTGGTGGCGCAGTTCAACCCGCGCGCCATCGCCCTTGCCGCTGTCGCCCAGGGCCTGCCGGTCGGAGCGTGCCACTTCCACCAGTGCCCAGCTTTGCGCACCCAGGCGCAGTGTGGCGTTCAGGCCGCTCAAGGTGTAGGGGTTCGCCGGATCTTGCGATTCGACGTAGCTGCCGCCGATTTCCAGCGCCGGCGTGATGCGCCAGCTGCCATCCACGCCACCCAGCCAGTACTTGGGACCGCCCTGCTCCACTTCGTAGGTGACGCGCACCGACATCGGGTTGAGGTTGGCATCCACCGACGGGATCGGCGCACGGAACACGATGTTGCCCGCGAAGGGCTCGAACTCGTAGTCCACGAACCGTGTCATGGGATCGGTGCGCAGGATGATGGACGGTTGGTTGCGGTCGCGCGTGAGGATCTCGACCTTCTCCGAACCCGAGATGCCCTCGCTGCTGGAGAGCCGGTACGGGCCGGACACGCCACGGGCGGGCTGTTCGTCCACCACCTGGGCAACGTTGTCGCGCACCACCCAGGCGTTGGCCTCGAAGGTCTCGCCCTCGTGGTGCAACTGCAGGCCCGAGACCGAGCGGTTCATGCGGCTCAGCTCGCGCGCAGGGCCGCCGGTGCCGGTGTTGAAGTCGCCGAAGAGCACGAAGGACTGTCCCTTGTCCACGCGCACGTAGAGGCGCTGGCGCGACTGGGCGTCGAAGCCGCGCAACGACGAGCGCCGTAGATCGGGTAGTACTGGTCGGGCTGGATGTCGCGGAACAGGCGGCCGCGCGATTCCTTCTCGGAGTCGTAGGCCAGCGTGAGCAGCGTCTCGCCCTTGACCACGCCCTTCAGGAAGAACGCGGTGCGTGCGCCGATGGAACCCTTGCCGTTGTCGAAGCTGTTCGTGTGGCGCTTCAGCTCCAGCTCGAAGCCATCGTCTTCGCGCGCCGGGCTGATCTGGGAGGCCTCCAGGCGGTTGAGGTTGATGGTGCCTTCGACCACACCGACTGCGATCATCGGGCGGCGCTCGGCGACCATGCCGACGTTGCCACGCACCACCACGTTGCCCGACTGCACCTGCAGTTCGGCATCGCCCGGTTCGTAAGAAGCGACCAGCTCGACCACAGCTTCACCACCCCGCACGGAGGCGCGCAGCGACTGGCGCGGTGGCTCATCGATGGCCGCGCCCGGCAGGCGCACGCGCCCCCGATTGGTGCTCACCGTGACGTCGGTTGGCGTGGTCACGGCGTTGCCGTCGCGGTCGAAGAGGCGCAGCTTGAGCAGCACCACCGAGCGGCCGTCGGCGTGCACCTGGTCCTGGGCCACTTCAAGCACCAGCTGCCCGCTGTCGGCCAGGCTGGCGGCGCGCCAACTGGCGGCCAGCGGCAGTGCGGTGGTGGGCTCGGGCAAGGCCGTTGCACCCGGTCCGCGCGCCGGATCGCTGCCCATCTCCATGGGCTTGAAGCGCGGGTCGATGGTGCCGCTCTGCGCGAGCGCCATGCTCAGCGGCAGAAGCAGCAGAACGGAGGTGATTGCAGGTCGCATGGGATGACGGACGTGTTTCATTTCGCACCTCCCACGCGAGCCGGTGGGCCCGAACGGAATACGCGCGGTGGCGAAGTTTTGGGATCGATAACCGGGGCGACGATCTGACCCAGGCGACGGCGGTTCTCCACCTGCTCCAGCACGGCGGGTGCGCAGCTGCCTTCGATGAAGTCGGCGCGGTGCAGCTCGCCCAGCTTGAGATCGAGGAACAGGCTTCCGGCATCGAGCGCATTGCGGTTGCTGCTGGTCACGAGTTGGCTGCCGTCAGGTAGCGTGGTCGGGTCCACGCGCAGCACCGAGGTGCGCGCGGGCAGGCCGCAGATGCTGTACTTGCCTTCGCTGTCGGACACCAGATGGGTGCCGTCCTGCAAATACATGCGCACCCCGGGGATGCCGACTTCTTCAGCGTCCTGGATGCGGTTGCCGTTGCAGTCCACGAACACCTTGCCCATGACGCAGGCTTCCTGGAAGAACACGCCGCTGGTGATGCGGATGCGGGCTTCGGCGCGGTTGGACGACACCGTGACACCGCCCACGGTGCCTTGCGCCAGCGCGCGGTTGATGCCGTCGCCCTGCTGTGCACCCACACCGACACGCACGCGGTAGGTCACCGTCACCGGTGTGTTCGCGGCGAAGCTGCCGATGGCGAAGTTCAGCACCGGGCCGGGCGAACCCGCGGGGTCGGCCACGAGCACGCCGTCCTGCATCACCGTGCCGGGAATCAGGCGCAAGCCAGCGGGCAGATTGTCGGTGATCGTCACGTTGGTGGCCGGGCCGTTGGGGCTGAGCACACGCAGCGTGTACTGCACCGAGTCACCGATTTCGACCACCGTGCGCATGGCCTGCTTCTGCAGGAACAGGGCACCACCGGCAAACGGTTCCAGCGGGATGTGGTTGTGCAACACATCGGGCATGCCCGGCGCCAGGTTCAGGCGCAGGTAATAGGTCGTGGGCTGCGAGCCGCGCGGTGCGTCGGCCTGGGCCTGCACCAGGTAAGGCGTGGAGCCCGATGGCGTGAGCACGCCCGCTGCCGGCGGAATGGAAGCGCTCGGCGCGGGTGCGTAACCCGGTGCCGTCGCTTCCAGGCGGTACTCACCCGAGGGCGCACCCGGCACCAGCAGGAACTGGTAGAAGCCTTGCGGGCCGGTCACCATCTGGGCGCAACCGCCCACCAGGGTGTAGCTCGCGCCACCCACCAGCATGGTCGCCGGGTTGAAGCCGGCCGGGCCGCAGAAGCGCACCGAAGAACCGTCCACCGGGTTGCGGGTGTTGGCGTCGTAGATGACGCCCGTGGGGTCGAGCGGCAAATCCTGCTGCACCATGTTCGCGCCCGCGGCAAGCGTGACGGCCAGGTGGTCGCGCGAGCTGGCCAGGCGCGAGTTGGTGTCGCCACTGGAGTTCTGCGGCGTGCCGTAGGTGAGGTTGTTCGCCGGGTCGCGGAAGGACACCTTGTAGTCGCCGGGCACCAGGCCGATCACACCGTAGGCGCCATCGCTGCCGGTGCGGAACAGGCTGCGGCCGTCGGGCATGGTGACGCAGCCGTTGGTGCTGTTGGGCGGCGCGGCGTGGCAGGCCACGGTGGTGCCGGCGCTGTTGACCACTTCCACGCCCCAGTCGGGGATCGGCTCGTCGTTGGCGTCACGCTGGCGGTCACCATTCTTGTCGCGCCAGACGAAGCCCGAGAGCGCAGCCGGCAGCTCCGAGAGCGGCACGCCGGTGGCGTCGAGGCCCGCGGTCTGGTAAGAGGTTTGCGGCACGCTGCCCGGCGGGATCACGCCCGTGGGCGGCTGGCGCGGACCGCCGGTGGGCGTGGTGTCGTCCACCGCGTCGGTGCGGATGCCCAGCGGGCCGGCCGTGGCCTGGTTGAAGCGCGTGGTGGTGGCGCCGGCCGTGACAAGCACGGGCACGTCAACCGCCACCCAGGCGCCGGCCGGCAGGAAGGCCGAGCCCAGCAGGTCACCGCCAGCGGCGCCGGTGAAGCCGGCATTGGGCGTGAACACACCGCCGTTGCCACCGCGGTGGGTGATGGCGGGCGCGCCGGTGCGCGTCATGTAGTCCGGCAGGGTGTCGCGCACGTCCATCGTCACGGGGTGCGGCGTGTCGTTCTGGTAAATGATCTGCCAGTTCACTTGCGCGCCGGGCGAGATGCCCACGGCGGCAGGTGGCGAGACGATGAACGCCGACTTGTAGCCGAACACGCCGTGGCCCAGGGTTTCACCAAAGTTCGCCTGCAGCGCCGCGCCGGGGGTGGCGTTGAAGCTGAAAGCCATGGTTTCCACCGCGCCACCCAGTTCGCCCACGGCACCGGCGGTGCCACCGGTCACGGGGCCGGGCGTGTTGGCCACGCTGGTGTAGCCCAGCGGTTGCGTCTGGCGCACGGTGTAGTTGCCCGGCGGCAGGCCGGTGAAGCTGTACAGGCCGCTTGCATCGGTGGTGGTGTAGCGCGTGATGGCGTTGCCGAACGCGTCGGTGCCCACCAGACCGATGGTGTTGCCGGGCAGGCCCACGTCGGTGCCGTTGAACTGGCCGTCGAAGTCGCGGTCTTCGTACACGCGCCCGCCGATGCGGATGTCGGACACCAGCGGGAAGTTGTGGTTCGCCGTGCTCTGGTCCGCAGTCAGCGTGATGTTGGAAATGCTGGCGGGTGCCACGCCGGGTGCACTGGCCGTGCCGTTGGGCGTGCCGGCCAGCGTGCCCGCGCTGGTGATGCCGTGCGTGGTGCCGGACGGCAGCGCTGGCATGACCACACGGTAGTTGCCCGCAGGCAGGCCGCTGAAGCTGTACGCGCCGTTGGCGTCGGTGCTGGTGCTGACGATCAGGGCGTTGGTGGCCTGGTCGTACAGCTCGATGCGCTGGTTCGGCACGGGCAGGTCATCGCCCGTGAACGGGCCACCGGTGTTGTCGGGGTCGAAATACACGACGCCGGTGATCTGGCTGCCGGGCAGCGTCTTGGTGAAGTGGTTGTTCACCGATTCGGTCTGCGGGCCAGCCAGGTTGATGCCGGTGATCGCAGGCACGGCCTGGGTGCCGCCCGCGCTGCCGCCAGTGCTGCCGGGCCACGCCAGTGGCGCCAGGCTGTTGTTGAAGCCGGCCGGTGGCGCGCAGGTGGTGCAGGTCACCGTGTAGCTAGTGCCCGGAGGCACGTTGCCGAAACGGTATTCGCCATTGGCATCGGTCGTGGTGGTGAGCGTGACCGGGTTGCCGTTGAGGTCGTTGCCGGTCAGCGTCAGCGTTTGCGGCAGGTTGTTGGCGCCGGGCGCACCGTTGCCCACACCGGCATCGCTGCCGTTGAACTCACCATCGCCGTTGCGGTCGACGAAGATGCGGCCGCTCACGCTGCGGTCGCTGGTGAGCTCACCGAAGTTGTTGGCGGTCGAGTGCGCATTGGATGGCAGCACGATGCCTTCCACACGGCTGGTGCCGGCGGGATAGGTGTAGGTGCCATGCGAGAAAGCGGGCGCGTTGTTCGAGCCTGTGCCCGGCGTACCGGTGGCGCTGCCCGAGCCCAGCTGAGTCACGGTGCCGGCGCTAGTGATGCCGTTGACGGTGCCCGCCGGTTGCGTGCCCTGCGTGATCACATAACCCGGGCAGGTCGGCGCGTTCAGCGGGCTGCAGCTGGGGCGCAGGCCGCTGAAGGCGTAGTCGCCACTGGCGTTGGTCGTGGTGGTGAGATGGACCGCCTGGCCCAGATCGTCCAGGCCGCTCAGCATGATCGGCACACCGGCGATGCCGGGCTCGGTGCCGTTGGGCACGCCGTTGTTGTTGTCGTCGCGGTACACCTTGCCGGTGATCTGCGAGGGGATCAGTTCACCGAAGTTGTTGCCGATCGAACTCGCCACGTTGGCACCCACCAGGTCAAGGCGGATTTCGCTGCGGCGCGAGATGTTGTCCGCGTTGCTGTGGTTGGGTGTCGCCACCTGGCCGGTGCCGCCCGTGATGCTGGCTTCGTCCCTGGTGTCTGGCAGCACCACCCGTCCCTGGAAGCTGCCGCTGCCGGGGTTGAGTGCCGGGGAGCCGGCGGGCGAGGTGTTCTGGCCGATGGCATCCGAACCGCCACGCAGGTAGCGCACGGTGTAGTTCGAACCTTCGGTGGTGGAGTCTCGCAAGCCGCTGAACACGTAATAACCGCCGGCGTCGGTGGTGGTCTTTTGCAGCACCACGCTGTCGAACGCGCGGATCAGGCTCACCTGCTGGCCCGCCAGCGGCGTTTCGCCGGCGTTGTAGACGCCGTTGTTGTTGGCGTCGAGGTAGATGCGACCCGAGATCGAGCCCAACGGGCTGACCACCAGCGAGGCCTCGGCGGGCGTGGGGCTGCTGCCCGCATCGGTGCGCAGCGCGCCGGCCAGGATCACGTTGGGATAGGTGCCGGTCGCGGCAGCGGTCACGTTCACCGAGATCGTGCAGCCTCCGGTCGGGATGCTGGCGCCGTTGGCATAACTCACCCGCGCTGCACCCGCTCCGGCGGTCACAGCCCCCGGGCAGGTCTTGGCGACGCCCGGCGTGGGCGCGACCACCACACCGGCGGGCAAGGTGTCATCCAGTGCCTGCAGCAGCGTCTGCGGCGTCGCGTTGTTGTTGCTCAGGGTGATCGTCAGGCGCGACACCTCGTTGGGCGCAATGGTCGGCGGCACGAAGGTCTTGGTCACCGTGGGCGGCTCCAGCACACGCACAGGTGCGGTGGCCGGATCGGTGTTGCTCACACCCTCGTTGCTGGTGATCGCACCCGTGGGAATGGTGTTGGTGTACAGGCCCGGGATGTTCGACACGGTGTCGAACGCGAAGGTGCACGAGCCCCCCGCCGGCACGGTGGCGCCCGCGATCTGCGCACTGGCCGCCGACGGCACGGCGCTCACGGAACCGCCCGTGCAGGTGGTCGCCGGGTTGGGCACCTGCGCCACGAACAGGCCGGTGGGCAGGT
The DNA here is from genome assembly GCF_001571225.1 of Hydrogenophaga palleronii NBRC 102513. Classification (GTDB taxonomy): domain Bacteria; phylum Pseudomonadota; class Gammaproteobacteria; order Burkholderiales; family Burkholderiaceae_C; genus Hydrogenophaga; species Hydrogenophaga palleronii. The sequence goes on along the minus strand of NZ_BCTJ01000002.1, from coordinate 76,558 downwards.
TGTCGCGCAGCGACACGCCCGTGAGGTCCATGGTGGCGTTGGGGTTGTTGATCGTGACCGTGAGGCGGTTCGGCGTGCCGGTGGCCACGGGCGAAGCGGCGAACGCCTTGCTCACGGTCGGCGACTGCAGCACGTGCAGCGTGGCACGCGGCCCCGGCTGCGGGTTCGTGACAGCGCCGTCGTTCGCCACCACGGTGCCGCCAGGAATGATGTTCACGTAAGCGCCGGCCACCGGCACGACGACGTGGACGCGCACCTCGCATGCGCTGGGCCCTGTGGGCAACTGCGCACCGCGGAACGAGACCTTGTCACTGCCGCCCACGGCGGTGACCACCGCGCCTGCGCAGGTGGTACTTGTGTTGGCCGGCGTGGCCACCACCATGCCCGAGGGCAGGTTGTCGGTGGTGGAGATGTTGGTGAGCACCTGCGCCAGCGAGTTGCGCACGCGGATCACCAGCAGCGCGGGCTGACCCGCCGCGACAGCGGGCGGCTCGAAGTGTTTTTCCACACCCAAGCCCGCGAGTGCCGCGAGGTTGGCCGTAAACGGCGAGGCGTTGGTCACGCCCTCGGTGTTGGTAACCGCACCAGCCGGCAAGGTGTTGTTGAGCGTGCCGACGGCCGAGGAGGTGACGTCGACCTCGACGGTACAGGTGGCGTTGCCCGCCAGGCTGCCGCCGCCGAGCGCCACACTGCCACTGCCCGGCGTGGCGGTCACGATGCCGCCAGGACAACTGGTGGCCGCGTTCGGCACCACGCCGACGACCATGCCGGTGGGCAGGTTGTCGGTGACCGCCATGTTGGTCAGCGCGGTAGCGCTGGTGTTGGCGATGCTGATGGTGAGGCGCGAGACACTGCCCGGACCGGCAATGGTGCTGGGCGAGAAGGCCTTGGTGAGGTTCACCGCACTGGTGACCTTGTTCAACTGGGCCGTGGTGGCCACCGTGGTGGCCACGCCGCCATCGGCCGTGACCGCACCGGGTGCCAGCCTGTTGACCGAAGGCGTACCGGTGGTGGTGATGACGTCGAACAGGAAATCACACGTGCTGGTGCCGCCGATGGTCACGCCGCTGATGGCCGCGGTGTCGCCGCCCGGCGGCACGTTGAACACCACGGGGCCGGCGCAAGTGGTGCTGGCGTTGGCAGGGGTGGCGATCGTCAGGCCGGTCCCGACGAGCGGGTCGGTTGCCCTCACGCCCGTGAGCTGCCCGGTGCCCGTGTTGCCCAGCGTGATGCGCACGCGGCTGGTGCCGCCGACCTGAACCGGGTTGGTCAGGAAGGTTTTGGCGACCGTCAACGCCGGCAGGTATTGCAGCGTGGCGGTGCTGGTGTTGAGGTTTCGGATGGTGCTGCCAGGCACGTTGGCCACGGTGCCGGTGGCACTGACAGTGGCGCCCGCGTTGCTGCCGTTGTAGGCCGGGATGCTGTTGCTGTGCGTCGCCACGTCCCCGCCGACGACGGTGACGCGCACGCTGCACTGGCCGGGCGCAAACGGGGCGGTGCCGGCGCGTGGCGGCAACGTACCGCCGCTGAGCGTGAAGCGGTCGCCGCCAGGGTTGGCTGTGACGGTACCGCCGCAGGTGGTGCTGGCGTTGGCCGGGTTGGCCACGCGCAGCGCCGCGGGCAAGGTATCGGTGAAGTTGAGGTCAGAGAGCGCCGAGAAGTTGTTGTTGGTCAGCTCGATCTGCACCACCGAAGGCGTGCCCTGGAAGCGCGTGCGATTGACCACACCGTCGAAGGTCTTGGTGACCACCAGCGGGTTGACCGCCGTGAGGCTCACCGAACCGGCCGTGCCCGTGACCGTGCCGTTGCCCGCGGTGAAGCTGTTGTTGGTGAGCACCGTGTTGGGGGCTGCCGTGGCGGGCACACGCGCGGTGAAGTTCACCACGCAGGTGGTGCCGCCTGCAGCAGCGCCCGGGAAGCCGAAGGTGAAGGTTGGCGCGGTGACCAAAGGCGCGGGCAGGGGTGCCGAGAAGGCGCAACCGCCGGTGATGGTGGGCGTGATGCCGCCGTTACTGGCATCGACGTACACCATGCCTGCCGGCAAGGTGTCGGTGAAGCTCACGTTGATTTGCGGCGTGATGCTGAACGAGGTGACTGCCACCGAGAAGGTGGCCACGTCGCCGGGCGCGACTGTCGTCGGGCTGAACGTCTTGGCCACTGTGAGCGCGTTGTTGCGCACGTCGACCGACGCCGAGCTCTGCGGCGAGACAAAACCCTGGGCGTTGTTGACCGCGTTGACCGGCAGCTGGTTGGTGTGCACACCGGTAACGGTGGACCTGACATTGAACTCGATGCGGCATTCACCACCGGCTACGACAGTCGCATTGGAGAGCACGAAGCCCTTGTCCACGCCACCGTGGGAGCCGGCCACCAGGACACCCGCGCCGCAGCCGCTGAGGTTGGCCGCCCCAATGGAACCTGCGTTTTCCAGCTCGGCCGGCCATGCGCCACCCACAAGGTCGCTCAGGCCGACGATGGTCAATGGGTCTGCGCTGTTGTTGCCGATGCGCACTGTCATCAGCGAGTTGGCACCCGCCGTGAGTGGCGTGACCGAGAAGCCCTTGCCCAGCGTGATCGGACTGTTGACCGTGATGTTGGTGTTGACCGCGGGCGACACCAGGCCGCGCGTGTTGCCCACCGCACCGGCAGGCAATGCATTGGTGCCGGCCTGCGAGGCAGAACCCGGAGGCAGAACGCCCATCACTGTGAACTGCATGTTGCAGCTGCCGCCCGCGGGAATGGCACCGCCGGTCAGCGTGACGCTGCTGGCCGCAAAGCCCAACGTGCCGCCGCAGGTGTTGCCGAGCACAGCGGTGGCCCGCAGGTTGGCCGGCAGGTTGTCGGTGAAGGTCGTCAACGGGATGTTGACGCCCGCGTTCGGGTTGTTGAAGGTGATGGTGGCGGTGCGCGAAAGGCCTTGCGTGAGCGGTTCGCTCCCCAGGTCTTTGGACACCCCCGGCAGCAGCAAGGTGTTGACCAGCAGGCTCTGCTCCGCCGCCGACACCGCGTCGGGCGTGAGGTCGGTCGGGTTGATGACGTTGTTCCAGGTGCCGCCGCCGGTGTAGGAGGTGATGTCGAAGGCGATCGTGCAGGAGCCATCCACGCCACCGGCGTAACCCGGAATGTTGAAACCCGAGATGGTGATGCTGTCGCCGCCCGGTGCGGGGCTGAAGGCCGCACTTGTGCAGGTGCTGCTGGGCGCCACATAGCCAGGATGGCCCGCCGGGTACAGCCGCAGTTGCGCAGGCAGGTTGTTGACCAGCTGCGCGCCGTTTTCCTGCGCCGAGTCGTTGCTGACGGTGATCGTCAGCCGCGTTCGATCGCCCACGTAGATGGTGCTGGTGCTCAACGACTGCGAGACAACCAAAGAGGCCTGGGCCGATGTGGCGGCGAGAACCGTGCCCACCAACGCCAGAGCCGGCAGACGCAAAGCGCGCAGCGCGGTCACCAACACGGCGCCGGCTCGCACGCCCACACACGCAGCTGCGCCACGCGAAATCAATCGAGTCATGGTTTCCTCTTCAGTTGGCAGGTTCCCCCGCCGTTGGCCTTGCACACCCATGGCCGGGAGCCGGCTGTGCTCGACAGCTCCGGACTCACGAGCCCCCACGTGAAGGCGCTTTTAGTTACAGGTCGCGACTATAGGGTCTGTTGCGACCTACCATCAAACTTTCACATGATTAAGTTCATTTTTGTTGTGAATTTAACAAAACAAGAAATCACACCAGGCAATTCTCAGAGCAAGTTATAAAAAATATGTTTGATTTATATCAACAATTTTTTAAATAGTAGACCAGAAGCCAAGCCAGCTTGATGTGAAGCACCAAAATGGGGCCTTTGATTACATCAATAATTGTTAATAATTTGTTAAAAAAAACACTCTGCCCGTCGCTCTTCAACCTCCGTGCGAATCGCTCAGTTTTGTTACATTTTCCAGAATGAATCGGCGACGAGCCACGACTCAAAAGGGCCCCAGCGGTAGCGATGCAGGCGATAGAGAAACCGCGGATCCAGTCCATCGCGGGGTGCATGGAGCGAAGTGACACCAACGCTCTGCCGGCTTGGAAGTGGGCTTGCTTGTGCGCACGATGTGCCTGAGCTTGTTGCGCCATCGACGCGTCGGAAAGCAAGGCAAAGGGCTGGCGACGTGCGCGCCGGGCGGCTCCTTCTCGATGCCCTCTACCCGCTCGACGCGAAGCGCTGCAACAACTCAGCTCTTCGCGCCGTTGGATGGCCGAGTCTGTGATGGCGGATGAAGCCTCAATGCGGCCCACGCTGCGGGGTCGGCTGGAGCACTTGAAGTGCGCGCCGAGCACCCGCTCCAATCCGCCCTGCGGGTGATCAAGTAGTGCTCGTCGTTGCTGATGCCGACGTGTGGCGCACGTCGTCCAGCGTGAAGATCCTCAACTCGACCACACAGAAGAACCGCCGCGAGCAGGCAAGGTGCTGCGGGCCGGTCGAACACCCTGGAAAACAGCCCCAGCCTCACCGTCTGCCGACTCAGGAGCTCGAAAAGATCAGGGCCGGCGCAGCCCGCGCCGGAAGATCGGTGTGGACATGACGATGGCCGTGCGGGTCTCGCCCCAGCGGTTGATGTCGCCCAGAAAAGACTCCAGCGCAGACATGTTCACCACGGCCACGCTCATCATGTAAGAGTCGGCGCCCGTGACGTGGTGGCACTCCAGCACTTCGTTGCGCGCACGCAGGGCCTTGAGGAACGCCTGCTTGTGCGGCTGCCCGACGGTGATGCCGATGAGGGCCTGGATCGGCAGCCCCACCTTGGCGGGATCGAGGTCGGCATGCACACCCCGGACGACGCCGGCCTCCTGCAGGCGCTTCAGCCGTTCGGCTGTGGCCGCGATGGACAGGCCAGCCGCCTCGGCCAAGGTCTTGAGCGGGGCACGGCCATCGGCCTGCAGAGCCTGAAGCAGTTTCCAGGCCTTGTCGTCCAGCATGTGCGTTTCGGTCATGTGCTTCATTGTCCGTAAAAACAATGGCGCATTGCACCGGCGGCCAGAACAATCGCCTTCAAAGCAGCGACCGGCGTACCTACGATGGCCGCATGCAACTGCTTGACGTCTTTCTCCCTTCGCTGCTGATCGGCCTGTCGATCGCCGCACCGGTCGGCCCGATCGGCATCCTGGCGATCCAGCGCACGCTGGACCACGGCGCGCGCGCCGGGCTGGCCACCGGCCTGGGCGCCGCCACCGCAGACGCGGTCTACGGCGCGCTCGGGGCCTGGGGCGTGCACTGGTTGATTCAGATGCTGGTCGCAGTTCGCGTGCCGCTGGCGCTGGCGGGCGCCGCCTTTCTTCTGTGGATGGCCTGGAAGATCGCGCGTGCCCCTGCGGCGAGGCACGCTGCCGGCGCGGGGCCGGTGCGCAGTGGCTGGCAACACTTTGCGAGCACCTTCGCGCTGACGCTGGCCAACCCGGCCACGGTCCTCTCGTTCATTGCGATCTTCGGTGCGATGGCCGGCCGCGTGGCGGTGTCGGCACCGGCCACGATGGTGGCGGGTGTGTTCCTGGGATCTGCTGGGTGGTGGGTGTTCCTGAGTGGCGCCGTCGGCTTGTTGCGCGAACGTTTCGACGCCGGCTGGCATCGCCGGATCAACCTCACCAGTGCCGTTGCATTGGCGGCCTTTGCGGTGTGGCAGATCTTGGCGGTGCTTTGATTCGCCGGCCACCTTGCACCATCACCCGCGTCTGCCCGGCTCTCTCTTCTTTGTCCATTCAAGACACCTTCTGCGGTACCCCTCAAGCATGCAGGCAGCCGCCTCCGCACGACACGAAAGTACGCTCATCTGAGCCGATTTCGCGGCAATGTACCCGGTGAAGCGGAGCTTCTTTTGCGCTGCCTGATGCCGGAGGTGGATATTCCCTGACGGGCGAACCGCAACCGAAAAAGCGCGGCACAATCGCCCGACGATGACCCCCCAAGATTTGCAAGACCAAGAGCTGATGATTCAGGCGCACGAATGGAGAGCACGTGCACTGCGCGGCGAAAAACAGGCGCGTGGCATCGCGCATGCGCTGGAGCGCGAAATCCGCCGCCGTTTCCCTTCACCGTCGAACGACACGGTGTATGACACGCTGGATCTGCGTCCGCTCGAGCAGCGGCGAGAAGCCGCCCAGCGACCTGCATGGAAGTTCTGGTAGACCCCATCGGTATTTTTTGCTGAGCCGCAGCGCTCGCGTTCGACACCCATCACGGCCAGGCCAGGTAGCCGCCTCCGGCGACGGCGGACGTACGAGGCCGAACACACGCTAAGCCGAACCCTCGCCCATCGCTGGCCATTGCAAGGTGAAGACGGTTCCACCGGCGGCCGATGGTCGGCAGAGAGCACAACCACCATGGGCCTTGGCGATGGCTTCGACCACCGCGAGGCCAAGGCCACTGCCCCCGCTGCTTCGGGCCCGCGAGGGGTCTCCGCGGCGAAAGGCCTCGAACACGAAAGCAGCGAGGTCCGGTGACAAACCGGGTCCGTCGTCCTCGACACTGAGCGAACACAGGCCGTTCTCCAGGTGCGCGCGCACGCGCAAGGCGCCGGGCTGCGCGTGCTTGAGTGCGTTGTCCAGCAGCGCCATGAGCGCCTGCCGGATGCGGATCGCGTCGCACACGACCGGTATCGGCACATCCCCGTCGATGTGCAACTGAAAGCCGCGCGCCGCCAGCCGGGTGGCAAAAGCCTGCACGACGACCGAGACTTCCCGCATCACGTCGGTCGGCGCCAGATCGAGCTCCAGGTGGCCGCTGTCGTTGAGGCTGAGCACGCGCAGGTCTTCGATCAGCCGGTTGAGTCCGTCGACCTGCCGCAGTAGACCGTTGAACAGTTCGGCATCAGGTGAAAAAACGCCCTCGGCCAAGCCCTGCAGGCGCCCGCGCAGGATGGTGACCGGCGTGCGCAGTTCGTGGGCGATGGCGGCATTCCAGAACTCCCGCTCGCGCGTCACGCTTTGCAGGCGTTTGGCCATGTCGTTGAAGTCGTGCACCAGTTGCGCCGTTTCGCCCTGGGCATGTCGATCCAGCGTGGCGCGGGCCTGCAGATTGCCCTGGGCGATTTCCCGCAGGCTGTGGGCCACCGAATTCAACGGGGTCAGGATACGGCGGGAAAGCCGCACGGCCACCCAGCCCGCCAGGGTCAGCGCAGCCAGGGTCGTGCCGCCGATCCATGCCAGCTCGACGCGCGATGGCATCCAGTTGTCGGAAATGCTGCCCGGCAAGTACGCCATGGCCAGCGCATAAAAAACGTAAGAGCCGACCACCGAGAGCAGGATCACACCCAGCACCATCGCGCTCAGCGACAGGACGATCTGCCGGCGCAGCCCCGGCGAGGTGCTCAAGCCCCAGCCCCGAAGCGGTAACCCACGCCGCGCACGCTCTCGGGGGTTCCGGAGATGCCCAGGGTTTCCAGCTTTTTGCGCAGCTTGCTGATGTGGCTGTCCACCGTGCGCTCCAGCGTGTCGCCTTCGGGCAGACAGTTGGCGAGCAGTTCTTCGCGGCTGAGCACGCGCTTGGGCGCGCGCATGAGGGTGGTCAGGATCCTGAATTCGGTGAGCGTGAGTTCCAGGGCATGGCTGCGGCCGTTCTGCTGCACCGTGGCTTCGTGGTGGTCCAGGTCGAGCTGGCAAGCACCAACGCGCAACAAGCGGGCCGCGGCGCCGCTGTCGACCTTCACCCGCCGCAACACCGCCAGAACCCGTGCGACCACCTCGGCCGCGTTGAAGGGCTTGACCACGTAGTCATCCGCGCCGATGCGCAACCCCATCAGCTTGTCAATGTCCTGGTCGAGCGCGGTGAGCATGATCACCGGTGTCGTGCCGCGATGGCGGATCTCGCTGAGCACCTGCCAGCCATCCATCAGTGGCATTTGTATGTCCAGCAGCACCAGATCGGGCTTGAGGGACAGGTGTTTTTCCAGCGCGTCGCGGCCGTTGGACGCATGCACCGTGCGCAGCCCGCTGCGCTGGAGATACGCCGCCAGGATCTCGGCGATCTCGGTCTCGTCCTCCGCGATGAGGACCAAGGCGTCGGTACGTACCGGGGTATGTGAGGGGGTAGGCAAGTTCAAGAGGGGGGGGTGCGATGTGCGGGGCTCTCTCGCCCTGTGTCGAAATCCATCTTACCTCCACACAACGTCGAATCAACGCCCATCGGACGCGGCCAGACTCCCGCTCTCCGGGCCTCCCGCCCTCTTTCGAAAAGCGGCGCAACATCCGCAGGTTCACTGAAGACATGTGCACTCCACATCGCCAGCGTCACGCTGTGCTGGCCGGGCTCCTGGCCCTGATGCTGTCCGGCTGCGGCCCCTCCCCAAAGGCAGAAGAAGCGGAGCCACCGGTTCGCGTGTCCGCGCTGACGCTCGAGCCGGTCGAACTGACTGTGCACGAAGACCTGCCTGGCCGCGTTGCGGCCTTGCGCACGGCGGAGATCCGGCCGCAGGTCAGCGGCATCGTGCAGAAAAGGCTGTTCGAACAAGGCGCCGAGATCAAGGCCGGCGCGCCGCTGTTCCAGATCGATCCCGCCGCCTTCAAGGCCGATGCCGAGACCGCCGCAGGTGCGCTGCAACGCGCGCAGGCGGTGCTGGCACGCGCCCACCTGCAGGCCGATCGGCTGGCGCCGCTGGTGCAGGCCGACGCCGTGAGCCGGCAGGTGTTCGACGATGCCCAGTCGCAACGCGCGCAGGCCGCCGCCGAGGTGGCGCAGGCGCAGGCCGCGCTCGCGCGCAGGCAGCTCGACCTGCGGTTCGCTACCGTGGACGCCCCGATCTCCGGGCGCATCGACCAGGCCCTGGTCTCCGAGGGCGCCTTGGTCACACCAGCGAACAGCATGCCGATGGCCACGATCCAGCAGATCGATCAGGTCTATGTCGACGTGCGGCAGTCGGCGGCCTCGCTGGAGCAACTGCGGCACGCCGTGGACGGGCGCCAGTCAGCGGGCAGCGGCATGCCCGTGCAGATCCTGGCCGGCAGCGACAAACCGCTGGGCACCAGCGGACGCCTGCTGTTTTCAGGCATCAACGTCGATGCCGGCACCGGCGACGTGCTGCTGCGTGTGCTGGTCGACAACCGCCAGCGCCAGTTGCTGCCCGGCATGTATGTGCTGGCCCGTGTGCCGCGTGCCCACTACCCGGCAGCGCTCACCGTACCCCAGGAGGCCGTGCGCCACCGCGGCGGTCGCGCCAGCGTGTGGGTGGTCGATGAACACCAACACGCGCGGCAGGCCGCGGTCGAGCTGGGTGAACTGGTGAACCGCCACTACCGCATTGCTTCCGGCCTGGAGGCCGGGCAGCAGGTGGTGATCCAGGGCCTGGAGCGCCTGGATGAGGGCAAGCCGGTTGAAGCGCATGCCTGGCAGAACCCCACGACGGCAGGGGCCGCGGACCTGGCCTCACGCTGAGCGCGGGAAAACACGCCATGCCGCAGTTCTTCATTCACCGCCCGGTGTTCGCCTGGGTGATCGCCGTGTTCATCGTGCTGTTCGGCGTCATCGCCATCCCGCAGTTGCCGATTGCACGTTACCCCTCGGTGGCGCCACCGTCGGTGGCCTTGTACGCCACCTACCCGGGCGCTACGCCAAAGACGCTGAACGATTCGGTGGTCAGCCTCATCGAGCGTGAGCTCTCCGGGGTCAAAAACCTGCTTTACTTCGAGTCTTCGGTGGACACCTCGGGCACCGCGCAGATCACCGCGACGTTCAAGCCGGGAACCGATCCCGAACTGGCGCAGGTGGATGTGCAGAACCGGATCAAGGCAGTGGAGCCGCGCCTGCCGCAAGCGGTGCGGCAGAGCGGCCTGCAGGTGGAGTCCGCCGCGTCCGGCTTCCTCATGATGGTCGGCATGACCTCGCAGGATGGCCAGTACGACGAGGTCGCCCTGAATGACTACCTGGCGCGCAACATCGTGCCGGAACTGCGGCGCGTCGAAGGCGTGGGCCGGGTGCAGCTGTTCGGTGCCGAGCAGGCCATGCGCGTCTGGGTCGACCCGGACCGGCTGACCGCCTACGGCCTGACCATGGCCGACCTGGCGCAAGCGATTGAACAGCAGAATGCGCAGATCGCACCGGGCCGCCTCGGCGACGACCCGGCGCTGCGCGGCCAGCGCCTGACGGTGCCCCTGACCATCGAGGGCCAGTTGTCGACGCCCGAGCAATTCGCGGCAATCGTGCTGCGCGCCGGCGCCGATGGTTCGAAGGTGGTGCTGCGCGACGTGGCCCGGGTCGAACTCGGCGCGCAGTCGTATGCCTTCTCCAACCGCGAGAACGGCGTGGCGGCGACCAGTGCCGCCATCCAGCTGTCACCGGGAGCCAATGCCATGCGCACCGCGCAAGCGGTGCGAGACCGATTGACCGAGCTCACGCCCAGCCTGCCTGCCGGCATGGCGTACTCCGTTCCCTTTGACACCGCACCGTTCGTGAAGATCTCCATCGAGAAGGTGGTCTACACCTTGTTCGAAGCCATGGCGCTGGTGTTCCTGGTCATGTACCTGTTTCTGCAGAACGTGCGCTACACCCTCATCCCGGCCATCGTCGCGCCCATCGCGCTGCTGGGCACTTTCGCGGTGATGCTGGTGGCTGGCTTCTCGATCAACTCGCTGACCATGTTCGGCATGGTGCTGGCCATCGGCATCATCGTGGACGATGCCATCGTCGTGGTGGAGAACGTCGAACGGTTGATGGACAGCGAAGGGCTCTCGCCCCGCGACGCCACCGTCAAGGCCATGAAGGAGATCACCGGCGCGGTGGTCGGCGTCACCCTGGTGCTCACCGCCGTGTTCATTCCCATGGCGTTCGCCTCGGGGTCGGTTGGCGTGATCTATCAGCAGTTCACGCTGTCGATGGCGGTCTCCATCCTGTTCTCGGCCTTCCTGGCGCTGACGCTGACGCCCGCGCTGTGCGCCACGCTGTTGCGCCCGATCAAGACCGATCTGCATGGCAAACGCGGTGGTTTCTTCGGCGCCTTCAACCGGGGCTTCGAACGGCTGACGCGCGGCTACGCATCGGGCGTGGGCGGCATGGTCGGGCGCAGCGGCCGGATGATGGCGGTGTTCGCGGTGATCTGCGGCGTGCTGTTCTTCGCAGCGCGGCAATTGCCCTCGTCGTTCCTGCCGGAAGAAGACCAGGGTTACTTCATGACCTCTATCCAGTTGCCGACCGGCGCGACCAGTGAGCGCACGCTCGAGGTGGTCAAGGCATTCGAGGCACATGTGGCGTCCCGGCCGGCGCTCGAATCCAACCTGGTGGTGCAAGGGTTCAGCTTCTCGGGGGCAGGTCCCAATGCAGCGATGGCCTTCACCATGCTCAAGGACTGGGACCAACGCCACGGCGCCACGGCCTCCGGCGAGGTCGCCCGGGTTCAGCAAGCCATGGCGGACACGGTCGAGGGCACGGTCATGAGCCTGATGCCACCCGCCATCGATGAACTCGGCACGTCTTCGGGCTTCACGCTGTACCTGCAGGACCGCGCCAACCGGGGCGAAGCCGCGCTGCAGGCCGCGCAGGCGCAGTTGCTCAAGCTCGCCGCGCAGAGCAAAGCCGTCAGCGACGTCTACCCCGATGGCCTGCCGACGGGTGAAAGCATCCGGCTGGACATCAACCGCCAGAAGGCCGAGGCCATGGGCGTGTCCTTTGCCGCCGTCAGCAGCACGCTGTCCGCCGCCATGGGTTCGCTGTACGTCAACGACTTTCCCAACGCCGGGCGCATGCAGCCCGTCATCCTGCAGGCCGACGCACCCGCCCGCATGCAGCTCGACGACATGCTGGGCCTGCGCGTGCGCAATGCCGCGGGCGGCATGGTGCCGCTGCGCGAACTGGTGAGCCATTCCTGGAGCGAATCGCCGCAGCAGTTGATGCGCTTCCAGGGCTTTGCGGCGGTGCGCATCGCCGGTGGCGCCGCGCCCGGCGTGTCCAGCGGCGACGCGATGGCCGAAATGGAGCGCCTGGCCGCGCAGTTGCCCCCCGGCTTTGCGGTGGCGTGGACCGGGCAGTCGCTGCAGGAGCGGCAGTCGGCCGCGCAGGCACCGCTCTTGATGCTGCTGTCGGCGCTGGTGGTGTTCCTGGTGCTGGCGGCGCTGTATGAGAGCTGGTCAATTCCGCTGTCGGTGATGCTTGTCGTGCCGCTGGGCCTGATCGGTGCGGTGGCCGCGGTCATGCTGCGCGGCATGCCGAACGATGTTTTCTTCAAGGTCGGCATGATCACCATCATCGGACTGTCCGCAAAGAACGCCATCCTCATCGTGGAGTTCGCCCGGCAATTGCATGCTCAGGGCATGGGCCTTGCCGAGGCCGCAGTGACCGCAGCGCGCCTGCGCCTGCGCCCGATCCTGATGACCTCTCTGGCCTTCGCCCTCGGTGTGGTGCCGCTGATGCTGGCGTCCGGTGCCAGCGCGGAGACACAGCACGCCATCGGCACCGGCGTGTTCGGTGGCATGGTCAGCGGCACGCTGCTGGCGGTGTTCTTCGTGCCGGTGTTCTTCGTCGCCGTGATGGGTTTGCAGGAGCGCGTTGCCACATGGCGCGCGCGCCGCACCAGCCCCGCAGCACGGCACATGGAGAAGGAGCCCACATGAAGCGTCTGAGCATCCTGCTGCCGCTGGCGCTGTTGTCGGCCTGCAGCCTGACGCCGCACCTGGAACGCCCCGCGCTGCCCGTGCCGGCGGCCTTCCCCGCGCTGCATGGTCACGTGTCGCCGGGCACCACCACCGCACACGCAGCGCAGACGGGCTGGCGTTCGATGTTCGGTGACGCTGCCCTGCAGCAGCTGATCGAACTGGCACTGGAGCACAACCGGGACTTGCGGCTCGCCGCACTCAACGTGCAGAGCGTCCAGACCCAATACCGCATCCAGCAGGCGCACCGGCTGCCGGCCGTGGTGGCCGAAGCCTCGGCCAGCCGCGAGCGCACCGCCGTGGGCAGCGGCACGGTGGGTACCCCCACGGCGGTGTCGCAACAGGTAGGGATGGGTGTGGGTATCAGCGCCTTCGAGTTTGACCTGTTCGGCCGCGTGCGCGCCCTGTCGGACGCGGCGCTGGCCCGCTACCTCGCGAGCGAACAAGGACGGGCGGCGGCGCAGATCGCGCTCGTGGGCGCGGTCGCCGATGCCTTCTTCGCGCAACAACTGGCCCGCGAACAGCTGCAACTGGCCGAGCAGACGCTCGCAGACTGGCGCCAGTCCCTGGCGCTGGTGCAGTTGCTCAAACAGGCGGACCAGAGCAGTGGCCTCGATGTCGCGCAGGCCGAGGGCCAGGTGGCGAGTGCCGAAAGCGAGCTTGAAGCCCGCCAGCGCACCCTGGCACAAGCGGGCAACGCCTTGCAGCTTCTGGTGGGCCGCGAACTGCCTGCCGACCTGCCAGCGGCTACGCCGTTGGAGCGCCAGTCCGTCGCCGCGCAACTGTCATCGGGGCTGCCTTCAGACCTGCTGCTCGCCCGGCCCGATCTGCAGCAAGCCGAGCAGATGCTGGTCGCTGCCAACGCCGACATCGGCGCGGCTCGCGCGGCTTTCTTCCCGAGCATCTCGCTCACTGCGTCGTATGGCTTTGCGAGCCCGTCGCTGGGCGGCCTGTTCGACGCCTCGCGCCAGGTCTGGCGGTTCGCGCCGCAGATCGCACAGCCCCTGTTCCAGGGCGGCCGGCTGCGCAGCGAGCTGCGCCTGGCCGAGCTGCGGCGCTCCGAAGCGATTGCGCAGTACGAACGCGCGATCCAGATCGCCTTCCGCGAAGTGGCCGATGCCCTGGCCGCCCGCGCCACCCTCGGGCGCCAGGTGGCCGCCCAGTTGCGGGCCGTGGACAGCGCGCAGCGCCGGCTCGGGCTGTCGGAACTGCGTTACCGCGCCGGCCTGGATGGCCGGCTCGAATGGCTCGACGCCCAACGGCAGGCCTACGCCGCGCGGCAGGCGCTGCTGGAGTTGCGGCGTGCCGAAATCGGCAACGCCGTGGCGCTGTACAAGGCCCTGGGCGGCGGCATGCGCGCGCACGATGGTGGCGCGGACCCTGCGCTGGCGAGCACCCGTACCATCGATCCACCATGACCGCCCTCCCACGCCTTCCTCGCCGCTGGTGGATTCTTGTCGCCGTGATGCTGGCCTTTCTGCCGGTGGTCATCGACATGACGATCCTGCACATCGCCATCCCGTCGCTCACCGTGGCGCTGGGGGCGTCGGGCACCGAGGTGTTGTGGATCATCGACATCTATCCGCTGCTCATGGCCGGTCTGCTCGTGCCCATGGGCACGTTGGCAGACCGGGTGGGCCACCGGCGCGTGTTGCTGACCGGCCTCACCATCTTCGGCTGCGCTTCATTGCTGGCCGCGTTTGCCCCGAGCCCGGCCCTGCTGATCGGTGCGCGGGTGCTGCTGGCACTCGGTGGCTCGATGATCATGCCGTGCGTGCTGGGCCTGATCCGCAAGACCTTTGAAGACGAACGCGAGCGCGCGATGGCGCTCGGCCTGTGGGGAACGGTCGGTGCGGCGGGTGCCGCGCTCGGCCCGCTGGTGGGCGGAGCCCTGCTGGAGCACTTCTGGTGGGGCTCGGTCTTCCTGATCAATGTGCCCGTCATGCTGGTGGTGGCACCCGCGGTGTTCCTGCTGCTGCCGCGCCATGAGGCCACCTCTGCCGGACACTGGGCCTTCGGCCAGGCGCTGCTGCTGATCGCGGGTGTCATCGCGGTCGTGTACGGCATCAAGTCCGGCGTTGCCGGCACGCATGCGTGGGCGGTGACGCTGCTCGTGCTGGGCGGCGGGTTCTTGTCCCTCGCGGTTTTCGTGCGCCAGCAGCTGCGCTCGCCAACGCCGATGCTGGACCTTGCGCTGTTCTCGCACCCGGCGATCCTGGCCGGCATCATCATGGCGGTGGTGGCCATCGGCGCGCTGGCCGGCGTCGAGCTGACTCTGGCGCAGGAGCTGCAATACGTCCTGGCCAAGAGCCCCCTGCAAGCGGGCATCTTCATGGTGCCGATCATGGCGGCGGCGGCGCTGGGCGGGCCGCTGGCGGGTCACCTGTCCAACCTGTTCGGCCTGCGCGCGGTGGCCAGCCTGTCGCTGGTGGTTTCGGCGGTGGCGCTGGCTTTTCTGGCTTTCGCAGACCTGCACAACCCGGGCTTGGGCGTGCCGGCCATGCTCGCATTGCTCGGGCTGGCGCTCAGCATCGGGCTCACCGCGTCGTCCATCGCCATCATGGGTTCGGTCGAGGCGGAGAAAGGCGGTGCCGCGGGTTCGCTGGAGGCCACGGCCTACGAACTGGGCAGCGGCCTGGGCATCACCTTTTTCGGTGTGTTCATGTCCAGCGTGTTCAGCCGCACGGTGGTGTTGCCGCCAGGCCTGTCACCGGCGCAGGCCGAGCGCGCCGCGCGTTCCATCGGCGACAGCCACGTGGTGGCCCAGGCACTGGGCGCAGACCAGGCCGCAGCGCTCATCGATGCCGCGAGAGCGGCCTTCTCGACCACGCATTCGGTGCTGCTGGCCACCTCGGCCGCGCTGATCGGTGGTCTGTCGGTGGTCGTGTTCGTCATGCTGGGCCGCTACCGCACCGGCGGGGAGCCGCAGGCCACGCCCGAGTAAATCGCTGCCGCGCGGCAGCGCGGGCATTGCCAATGGATGCGGCTGGCACCGTATTCGCACCACTGCCTGTTTGGCAGGCACCGCCCCGCAAGCCACGCCAGACAAGGCTTGTGCGGGTTGTGCACGTGCTTGTCCACAGCCTTGCCCACGGAAACAAGGGACAAACCTCGGCCCTTCTCCGGTGCAAGAGGGTCGGCACCTAGCGCCCCAAAAAGCGAAACCCGCCGAAGCGGGTTTCTGGAAGATGGCGTCCCGATATTTTTCTACCCGTCGGGACCGGCGGGCATGGGCAAATTCTAGGCGCCGCATGTGTCAAGCAAACGAATATTTTTGTGCGGTTTTGCCCAGAAAACCGGCTTGCATGGAGGCCAACGCCGGGTCTTCGCCGTACGGGTGCCGCGTGGAACACCGGCCAGGCCAGGCCGCCCCCGGCGCACAGGCGAGATCTTGCCGAGGGCCTTCAGTAGCCGCTCAACACGCCTTCGGCGTCGAGCGAAGGTGGGCGCAGCAGGTCGTTGTCGATGCCCATGATGGCACTCGCCCGTTCAACCGCCTGCCACAGGGCCGCCGGCATTTTCAGAATCTCGTCGGGTGATTCGGCCTGTGCAATCCAGGCGCTGATCTGCTGGTGCTGGTCGGGGGTCAGCAGGGCCAGGTTCAGCATCTCGTCAATGGTTTTCATGTGATGGGCAAGCAGGTCCGGGCCTGTGGGTCTTTGGGCTTCTTGGTGCCTTGGGCGTTGCGTCCGCGTCGTGCGGGATGTGAGCCGAGCATAGTGCAGTCGGCAACCCGGTCCCCAGCGGGTGGCGCGCCCGGCGCCTCTTGCCGCGTGGGTGGTGAGACCCATGAACCGGCGCACACGCTGCAGGTGCCGCCTTGCAGGAGCACCACGCACAGCACGCGTTCGCGCATGCGCACTGCACTTCCACAACAGCCACAGCCACAGCCACAGCCGAACGGCGCCGGGCGCACTTCAAAGCCCACGTGCAAGCAAACGTTCGTTATGTTTTACTATATACATCGCTCGATACCGACAACAAAGCGCTCAGACACGCGCAAACAAAGGAAGACAGACGATGAAGAAGAAGTGCTTGCTCGCCGCCCTGCTGGCTCAGATAGGGGCCGTTCCGGTGGCCCTGGCGCAGCCGCAGACCGGTGTGTTCACACTCGGTGAAATCAAGATCAGCGCCCCCGGCTCGGACGCCGCGCCCACCGGCAGCGTGGTGCTGGAAGGTGAAACCCTGCGCGAACAGAACCGCGAAACCGTGGGCAGTGCGCTCGACCTGGCACCCGGCGTGAGCCTGGGTTACGCCGGGGCACGCGGTGAACAGGTGGTGTACGTGCGCGGCTTTGACCGCCTGCAGGTGCCGGTGTATGTCGACGGCATCCCGACCTACATTCCCTACGACGGCCGCATCGACCTCGCACACTTCACCACCTTCGACCTCTCGCGCATCGAGATCGCCAAGGGTTTCTCTTCGTTGATCTACGGCCCCAACGCGCTCGGTGGTGCGATCAACCTGATCACACGCCGCCCGGTCAAGGCCTTCGAGGGTGAGGTCGGCATGGGCATCGGCCTGAGCGACGGTGGCCGCATGAACAACCACCGCGTCTACACCAACCTCGGCGGCAAACAGGAGAACTGGTGGTACCAGGTGGGCGTCTCGCAGCTCAAGACCAACAGCTTTGACCTGCCCGACAGCTTCCGCCCGCGCAACGTGCAACAGGGCGAAGGCCGCCGCCTCAACAGCGCGCGCCAGGACGACAAGCTCAGCTTCAAGATCGGACTCACACCCAACGCCAGCGACGAGTACGTGTTCGGTTACCTGGACCAGCGCGGCGAGAAAGGCCAGCCCACCTACGCCGGCACGCTGCCGCTGACCGGCAGCGGTTCCGGCATGCGCGCGCGCTGGTGGCAGTGGCCCCAGTGGGACAAGACCAGCACCTACTTCACCAGCAGCACCCGCGTGGGCGAACACGTGCTGCGCAGCCGCGTGTACCACGACACCTTCAAGAACACGCTGGTTGGCCACACCTACACCAACGGTGTTGTGCGCGGCGTGGCCACGGGTTTCCCGAGCCGCTACGACGACGACTCCACCGGACTGTCGGTGGAGGGTGACTTCCGCCTCGGCAGCCAGAACCGCCTGCAGGTGGCATACCACCTGAAGGACGATGTGCACCGCTCGATCGATCCGGGCAAGCCATGGACTTTCTTCAAGGACCGCACGCAGTCGCTGGCGCTGGAAAACACCTACGCCATCAACGACCGCCTGAGCCTGGTGGGCGGCGTTTCGCACACCACACGCAAGAGCCTGGCCACGCGCAACTTCGGCACCAACGCGGCATCGCCCACGGTGGCCACGCTGTACAACGAGCCGGGGGGTGACGACAGCGCGGCCAACGCGCAGATCGGCCTGTTCCAGAAGGTCGGCACGGACGGCCAGGTGCGTGTGACGCTCGCCGACAAGAGCCGTTTCGCCACCATGATGGAGCGTTACTCGACCCGCTTCGGCACGGTGATCCCGAACCCCGACCTCAAGGCCGAACGCGCGCTGCACCACGAGATCGGTTATTCGGGCCCGCTCGCCGGCACCGGCTGGCTGATCGACACCGCGGTCTTCCACAGCGAAGTTCGCAACTCCATCCAGACCGTGCGCATTCCCCAACAGGCCGGCTGCAACAACGCCACCTGCGACCAGCCGCAGAACGTGGCCAAGGCACGCAACACCGGCCTGGAAGTCGGCCTGCAGGGTGACGTGGGCCCGGTCGGCATCAGCGGCAACTACACCTTGCTGCAACGCAAGAACCTGAGCGCGCCCGCCGTGCGCCCGACCGACACGCCGAGCCACAAACTCTTCCTGACCGCCAACTGGAAGATCAACGCGGCCTGGGATCTCGGCGCCAGCGGTGAAGCGACCTCCGAGCGCCTCTCCTCGTCGGACGGCAGCCAGGTGGCCCGGGGTTATGCGGTGTATCACCTGAAAGCGGGTTATCGTTTCGCCAACCACATGCGGGTGGAAGCGGGCGTGCGCAACCTCTTCGACCGCTTGTACGAACACAGCGAGGGTTATCCCATGGCCGGGCGCAACTACTTCGTCAACCTGAACGTGCCCTTCTGAAACCGCGGCCTGCACGGCACACCGTGCAGGCGCTTCCCCACACAAGAGGACCCCACCATGCAATTGCCACTGGCCGCGATCGTGCACGACGAACCCGGCATCGCCAACCAGTTGCTGAGCGACTTCGCGGCGCGAACGCGTGCCCAGGGCTGGCGCGTGCGCGGCCTGGTGCAGAACCCCGAGCCGGCCGAGCGCTCGGTCTGTTACCACCACATGGAGCTGATCGACATCGAGCTCGGTGAGCGTTACCTGATCTCCCAGAACCTGGGCAGCGGCTCCAGCGCCTGCTGCCTGAACCCGGCCGGGGTGAGCGCCGCCAGCGTGGTGCTGCGCCGCGCACTGGACGAACAGCCCGACCTCATCATCGCCAACCGTTTCGGTGTGCTCGAAGCGGAAGGCTCGGGCCTGGCCGACGAGATCGCGGCCGTGGTGCAGGCCGGCATCCCCTTGATCACCGCGGTGGCGCGCCGCCATCAGCAGGCCTGGGAACACTTCTCGGGTGGCTGGGCACTGGCCCTGCCACCTGAGGCCGAGGCACTTGATGCGTGGTGGCACACGCAGTGCAGCGCACTGCAGACCGCGAAAGCCGCGCCATGAAACGCCGCCAGTTGCTGGCAGCGGCAGCCACCCTGCCCTGGCTGCCATGGGCGGGCGCCGCCGCGCCCACCGAGTCCCTCATCTCGCGCTACGGCCGTGCGGTCAAGCCGAATCCACAACGCGTGTTTGCCGCCGGGCCGCCGGCCGCGGTGCTGCTCGCCGCGCTGGTGCCAGACCGCCTGCTGGGCTGGCCGCAGAACCTGCCGCCGGAAGCGCGCGCCATGCTCGCCCCCGAACTGGCCCGGCTGCCCAGCACCGGCAGGCTGTCGGGCCGCGGCAGCACGGTGTCGATCGAAGCCCTGCTCGCCTTGCAGCCCGACCTGATCGTCGACGCCGGCAGCGTGGACGACCACCACCGCTCCGCCGCCGAACGCATCGCCCGGCAGACCGGCATTCCGTATGTGCTGGTGGACGGCCGCATCGGCCAGAGCGCGCAACAGCTGCGCGAGACCGCCCGGCTGCTGGACGCAACCGCGCGCGGCGAAACACTGGCGGCCCACGCCGACGCCGTGCTGGCCATGGCACAACAACAGCGCGAACAGCAGCGCGCCGCGCCACCACGGGCCTACCTTGCGCGCGGTGCCGACGGACTGGAGACCGGTTGGGCCGGCTCCATCAACGCCGAGCTGCTGGCGTACGCCGGCGCGCACAACGTCGCCACCGCAGCCGGTGCGTCCGGCGTCGGACGTGTCTCCATGGAACAGCTGCTGGCCTGGAACCCCGACGTGATCTTCACGCAGCAAGCCGGCCTGGCCGAGCGGTTGCGCGGCAACGCCGGCTGGCGTGGCATCAACGCGGTGCGTGAAGGCCGCGTGTGGCAGGTGCCGCACCTGCCCTTCGGCTGGATCGACGGCCCGCCCGGCATCAACCGCCTGCTCGGCTTGCGCTGGTTGCTCTCGGTGCTCTACGCGCAGCAGCCCCCGACAGCGGCGGCCGAAGCCGAGGCACGTGCGTTCTACCGGTTGTTCTACGGCACACCAGACGCGGCACCCCTGCCGGCGGGCGCCCTGCCGTGAGCGCCGCAGCCACCGTGCCGGCGGTGCCGAAACGCACCTTGTCCACCCCCACGGCCATCGCGGCGGCCCTGTTGTTCTGCCTGGTGGCGGTGGCACTGGCGCTCACCAGTGGCAAGTACCCGCTCACGCTGCTGCAGCTGTGGCAGGCGCTGGCCAGGCCGTTCTCGCCGGCAGACGGCGCCCTGGTGTCCGAAGCGGTCCACACGGTGGTCTGGGAGGTGCGCCTGCCACGGGTGCTGGCCGGCGCACTGGTCGGCGCGGCGCTGGCAGCGGCGGGTGCCACCTACCAGGGCATGTTCCGCAACCCGCTGGTGTCGCCCGACATCCTGGGCGTTTCGGCGGGTGCGGGCCTGGGTGCCACGCTGGGCATCTTCCTTGGCGGCAGCGTGCTGCTGGTGCAGGTGCTGGCCTTCAGCGGCGGCATGCTCGCGGTGGCCGCGGTGTGGCTGGTGGCCGCTGCGGTGCGCCAGCACGAGCCGGTGCTGGTGCTGGTGCTCGCCGGCATCGCGGTCGGCACCCTGCTGGGTGCGGGCATCTCCCTGCTCAAGGTGCTGGCCGACCCCTACACGCAGCTCGCGTCCATCACCTTCTGGTTGCTGGGCGGGTTGAGTGCGGTCACGCGCGGTGACCTGCTCACCACCGCGCCGCTGCTGCTCGCGGGTCTGTTGCCCATGGTGCTGCTGCGCTGGCGCGTGAACCTGCTGAGCCTGAGCGACGACGAAGCGCTGGCGCTCGGTGTGGACGTGCGCCGCATGCGCCTGTTCATGATCGCCGCCGCCACGCTGATGACGGCGGCCGCCGTCTCCATCACCGGCATCATCGGCTGGGTCGGGCTGGTGGTGCCACACGCCGCACGCCTGCTGGTCGGGCCCGACTTCGGCCGCCTGCTGCCAGTGGCGCTACTGCTGGGGGCCGGCTTCGTGGTGCTGGCCGACACGCTCGCACGCAACACCACCGGCATGGAGCTGCCCCTGGGCGTGGTGACCGCGCTGGTTGGCGCGCCCTGTTTCCTCTGGCTGCTGGCACGCAGCGGGCGGCGCGCATGACACACACCGGCATGCCAGACACGCCCGGCACCCGCACGCCGATTGCGCTGCAGGCGCGCGACCTGCGCATTGGTCACGGCCGCCGCGTGGTGGCCGAGGGCCTCACGCTGGACATGGCACCGGGCGAAATCATCGCCCTGCTGGGGCCCAACGGCGGCGGCAAGACCACCCTGTTCCGTACCCTGCTGGGACTGCTGCCACCGCTGGGCGGTGAGCTCACGCTGGACCACAAGCCGCTGCAGCAATGGCCGCGCCGCGCGCTGGCGCAACGCATCGGCTACGTGCCCCAGGCCGGCGCCAGTGTGTTTCCCTACACTGTGTTCGACACCGTGCTGATGGGCCGCGCCGCGCGCCTGCCGCTGCTGGCCCAACCCGGTGCGGCCGACCGCGCGTTTGCAGAACACTGCATGGAGTTGCTGGGCATCGTGCAACTCGCGCAGCGCTCGCTCAATGAAATCAGCGGCGGTGAACGCCAGCTGGCCCTGATCGCGCGCGCACTGGCCCAGCAACCCGGCCTGCTGATCATGGACGAGCCCACGGCCAGCCTGGACTTCGGCAACCAGCAACGCGTGCTCGATCAGATCCAGCGCCTGCGCGGCGAAGGCATGGCCGTGCTGCTGTCCACCCACCAGCCCGAGCACGCCCTGGCCGTGGCCGACCGCATCGCCCTGCTGCACGCGGGCTGCATGAGCGGGCCGGGCCCGGTGGCCGAGATCGCCACGGCACACCGGCTCGCCGAGCTGTACGGCGTGACACCCCGGCAACTGCGCGACCGGATGCCACGCGCGTGGTCCGAGCTGCAAGAGTCCCATGCAACCCGGGACCCACTGGAGGACACACCATGATCGAATGCCAAGCCATCGGTACCGTGCGAAGCCGTTTTCTGGACCCGGTGGGCATGCCGATCCAGACCGCGGCGGTGCCCGACGAAGCCGGGCGCGTCGAGCTGTTGCCGGCCTTTGCACCGGGGCTCAAGGACATCGAGGGGTTCGAGTTCCTGATCCTCATCACGCACCTGCACCGCGTGACGCAGGAGCGTCTGGAAGTCGTGCCCTTCCTGGACGACGTCGCACACGGCGTGTTTGCCACCCGGGCGCCGACACGGCCCAACCGCCTCGGCCTGTCCGTCGTGAGACTCGAACGTGTTGAAGGCACGGTCTTGCACTTCACCGGCAGCGACATGCTGGACGGCACACCGGTGCTGGACATCAAACCCTACGTGCCGCGGTTCGATGCACGCGAGACGCAGCGCATCGGCTGGTTCTCCCGTCGCATCGACGCGGTGGCCGGTGTGCGCGCGGACAATCGCATGGGATGAGGGCTCGGCAGGGGCTTGCGGCGACCGACACCAGACCGTCATGCAAGCTTTTTAACGTGGGGACTTTGCACCGGAGCCTCCCCACCATGCGGATTCATCACGCGGGCTTTCTTACGACCAGGCTGGCCGGCATTGCGCTGATGCTCACACTGGCCTTGGGCAGCGGCGCGGCCATCGGCAAGGACGATGCGCCGGACACCATCGGCTCCCTGCGGTTGATCGGTATGTACACCATCCCGACCGGCACCCTGTTCGACGGCGTGGAGTTCGGTGGCATCTCGGGCATCGACCGCGCGCCCGATGGCCGCTACTGGGCCATCTCGGACGACCGGGGTGGCGAACGCGGCACGCCGCGTTTCTACGCGCTGCAGATTGGCTTTGACCTGAACGCATTCCACAACGTCAACATCGAGAAGATGGTTTACCTGCGGGGGCCGGACGGCGAGGTGCTGTCCAGCGCGGCACGCACCGTCGACCCCGAAGGCATCCGGCTGGCACCCAACGGCCACCTGTACATCAGCAGCGAGGGCAACTGGAGTGCCACACCGGGCGCACGGTTCCAGCCCTTCGTGCGCGAGTTCCGCACCGATGGCAGCTTCGTGCGCGCCTTCGACATTCCCCCGGCTTTCCACTACGTCGACAACACCACGTCGGGCGGGCGCAGCAACAAGCTGTTCGAGGCCCTGGCACGCACACCCGATGGCACGGTGTTCACCGCCAACGAAGACGCGCTGATCCAGGACGGCCCCACCAGCAGTCTGCACGCCGGCAGCGTGTTGCGCGTGCTGAAGCTCGACCCGGCCAGCGGCCAAGCCGTGGCGCAATACGCCTACGCGCTGCCGCGCATCCCGATGGACCAGGCGCCGACTGGCCGCTTCCCGCCCGACAACGGGCTGACCGAGCTGCTGGCGGTGTCAGACACCGAGTTCATCGCGCTGGAGCGCGCGTACGCAGACGGCGTGGGCAACACCATCCGCCTCGTGCTCACCCGCATCGAGCCGGACACTACGGACGTGAGCGATCTCAAAAGCCTGGTGAATACCAGCTACCAGCCGATGAGCCGCAGGCTGCTGCTGGAGATGCCCATCACACACGAAGGCGTGCGGCTCGACAACATGGAAGGTCTCAGTTGGGGGCCACCCCTGTCCAACGGACATCGCAGCCTGTTGCTGGTCTCGGACAACAACTTCTCGCCCCTGCAGTCAACGCTGTTCATGGCGTTTGAAGTGCGGCCCGGCCAGGGCACGCCGCAACGCTGAGCGTCCGTCCGTTCGTGCTCGTATGAGCACCGGCCCCACGAAGCCGCGAAGCCCCCAAAGCCCGCCATCGAGCGGGCTTCTTTCTTTCACATCAGCGTGCCGGGCGCCGATTGGCGCTCGTGGAGCAGCGCCATCACGGCGTCGCCCAGCAGCTTGAGTTCCGCGAGTTTCTCCGGGCACACCGTCCTGGGTCGCATGTCGTAGGCACACAAGGTGCCGATGGTCTCGCCGTCAACCACCAGGCGCGCCGCAGCGTAGAAGCGGATGTGCGGTGCGCCCACCACCAGCGGGTGTGCCGCGAAGCGGGGGTCTGCGGTGGTGTCTTCGGCCACCACCACGTCATCACCACTGTGCAGGACCACCTCACAGAACGAGGTGGTGGCGGGTGACTCGGTGAATGGCAGCCCGACGACGGATTTGAACCAGTCGCGGTGCTCGTCCAGGATGTTGACCATCGCAATCGGCACATCCAGCCCCTTCGCCAGCGCGCGGGTGAGATCGTCGTAGGCGGTCTCCGGAGCGGTCTCCAGAATCATCAAATGCTTGAGCCGTTCGAGACGTGCAGAGTGTTGACGCATGGCGGCCTCTAGGTTGGATGGAGCAAACCGATATTACCCGCCGAGTCGCCGTTCCCTGCCGGACGCCGCCTCCGTGCAAGTGCCCGCGCCGGTGTCCATCAAGGCGCCGAGGCGAAAGGCAACAGGAAGAAGGACGGTCCGGGGACGATCTGCGTCAACACAGGCCGACCCGAGCACTTCAGAACAAAAGAATCCCCGCTCGCTGGCGGGGATCCGGAATTGGTGTCCCGATACTTTGTACCCGTCAGGACCAGCGGTAAGGTGATGGTAGTCACGCCCCGGCAACAACGCGTAGGCCAGGCGCCATGCCCGGTGTAGGACTGCGCCGACAGGTGCTCGTACACGTTGTGTTCGCAGCCTCTTCGTGACGGTTCACCGCACCCACCGTGGCGATGTGAGGGGCAGCGGCGTTGGCGCCCTTCACCGCCTGCAAGCGGTTCAAGCCTGCGGCACGTCGGTCCGCGGTGATGCAGCGGTCTGCAACATCCATTCGTGCGCCGGGTCGTTCTTGAAAACCCACTGCCGCCCGGGCCCGGCCATCACGTTCAGGTAGTACAGCTTGTAGCCGTGTGGCGCCACCACCGGGTGGTAGCCGCGCGGCACCATCACCGTGTCGTGGTTCTCCACCGCCATGGCTTCGTCCAGGCTGCGGTCGTCGGTGTACACGCGCTGGAAGGCGAAGCCCTGTGGCGGATCAACCCGGTGGTAATAGGTCTCTTCGAGCTGCGTCTCTTCCGGCAGCGCATCGCGGTCGTGTTTGTGAGGCGGGTAGCTGGACGAATGGCCGGCGGGCGTCACCACTTCCACCACCAGCAGGTGGGCGGCGGTCGGGTCGTTGTGCGGCAAGATGTCGCAGATGTAGCGCGTGTTGCTGCCCTTGCCGCGCTCGGACCGGGTCATGCCCGCCGGGTCGAGCCGGCGCACCTGGCGCTGCGTCGGCCCCGCCGGCGCGCTGCACAGCGCCACTTCCGCAGCGCGGCTGGCCTGCACAGTCACCTGGCAACCACCCGGCACAAAGAGCGCCGCCGGAGCAACGGGATCGAACACGCTGTCGCGCGTGCCCATGTCGGCATACGGCACACCGTCCACCTCCACCTGGGCGGTGCCGGTCAGCACCACCAGACACAGTTCACGATCACCGGTGTGCAGTGTTTCCTGTTCGCCCGCGCTCAGCCGCAAGACCCGGAAACCCACGTGCTGCCAACCGGCCGACGCGGGCGTCACCTCCACCACCGTGCGCCCCTGCGGCGCGGCCTTGACCAGAAGCGGGCTGCGTGCCATCAAACCACCTCCGCCGTCCTGGCGTTGAGCCGGGCCACGATGTCGCGCAGTGTCTCGAAGCCCTTCTTGGCATAGCGGTAACTGGGCGCCACCGCAGGGTCCTGCTCGGCCTCGACCACCAGCCAGCCCTGGTAACCCCCGTCGTGCAGCACGGTGAGCACTTCGTCAAAGTCGATACCGCCATCGCCCGGCACGGTGAAGGCGCCATTGAGCACGCTGTCGAGGAACGACCAGCCATCGTTGCGCGCACGTCGCACCATGTCGACCCGCACGTCCTTGCAGTGCACATGCACCACCCGGTGCACATGCCGCCGCAGCAGGTCGGCCGGCTTTTCCGCGCCGCCGAAAAACGCGTGGCCGGTGTCGAACAGCAGACCCACGCAGGCGGGATCGGTGAGCGCCATCAGCGTGTCCACATCCCGGGGCGTCTCCACGTACGCACCCATGTGGTGGTGGTAGGCCAGCGTGATGCCGTGCTTCACGCTCAGGTGCTCGCCAAATGCGTTGAGCTTTCGCGCGTACTCCTTCCATTGCCCGTCGTGCAGGAAGCTGGGGCGGCGGTTCAGTGCGGTGCCGCGCTGGCCCTGGATGGAGCCGGCGACCTCACCGTAGACCACCACATCGCAGCCGTTGAGGCGCAGCTTCTCCATGTGCGCCTCGCAGTTTTCGATTTCGCTGTCGAGCTGGCCGGTCGCCAGTGTGCCGGAGTACCAGCCCGACACACAGGCGAGGCCGTGCTCCGCCAGCCGGCGCTGCAGCACCATCGGGTCTTTGGGAAAGCTGCTGCCCAGCTCGAAGCCGGCATAACCGATCTGCGCCCCTTCTCTCAGGATCGAGTCGAGTGCGGTGCCTGCACCCAGCGACGGCAAATCGTCGTTGATCCAGGACAGCGGGTTGATGCCGATTCTGACGTTCCAAGACATGAGGAAACTCCTTTTTGGTATGTATGTGTATGTGTTGTTCGTGTGTGCGGTTCAGGGCGCGGATGTCACCGGAACTGGCCACTGAAGCGCTCGACCCTGTCGACGTTGATCCGGTTGACAAATCCCGGCCCGGAGTGGACGTGGCGGGTATCGCCGCTGCGCAGCGACAAACCGTACCGGGACATGCGCTGGTGCAGGACGGCATTGCTGTACACCGCCATCTTCAATGCCATGACACTGGTGCCTTTTGGCCAGCGCACCACCTGCGCCATCAGGGCGATCGACAGGTAACCCTGCAGATACGGTTGCTGGTCAATCGAAAAAAGCACCGAGCCGCTGCGGATGCCCTCCACGATGTCGGACGATATGTCGAAGGACACCAGCGGCGGCACCTTGCCAGACTTCACAAGCCGCGAGGCCGCGAGCACGGGGTGCGCCGACGTGGGTCCCAGTGCCAGAAAAACGTCAGCGCCTGGTGTCTTCTGCAACGCAGCGGCCACGGTGGCCTGGTTGCCGGCGCCATCGCCGGTGAGCGGCACCACCGTCATGCGCCCCTGCTCACCCAGGCCCGCCAGAAAGCCTTCGCAGCGCTCCGCTGCCGCGGGGTTGGACGGGTAGTGGTTGAAGCAGATGAAGGAATGGGCACCCAGCTTCGCCATTTCCTGTCCAGCGGCTTTGCCGGCAATGAACTCCGGCTGGCCAATGTGCAGGATCGCGCCCACGCTCTCGCTCTGCGCTTCCGAGCCCGAGTTGACGGTGATCAGGGGCAGCTTGCGCTCGCGCAAGGCCATCAACGCTGGGCTGAGCTTGGCGTAGTCCGCGATCGTGGAGATGACCCCGACATACCGGCTGGCATCGAGGCCATCCAGAATTTTCACCATGCCGGCAATGCTGCCGTCCGACGGATTCAGGTAGTCGACCTCGACACCAAAATCCTCACTGGCATGTTTGATTGCGTTGCGCACCACGTTCCACCAGACATCGCTGTCTGGTGCGTGGCTCACGAAGGCCATGCGCAGCGGCGCGCGTGCGTCATCGGCCCAGGCCATCGACGCAGCCGACAGAGCGCCTGCAAGCAGCAGGCGTCTAGTCTGCGATGGCTCGCGTTTCATCTCGCCTGCACCTTTTTGGCCGAGGCATAACGCTCGCGCGCCTGACGCACCTCGGCACGGGAAGACACCTCCGGCACGGCCACCTCCCACCAGCAGCCACCGTCACCGGTATGGCGTTCGGCCGTGGTGTCGATAACCAGCACCGAGGTGCGATCCGACGCGCGTGACTCGGCCAGCGCGGCCCGCAAGCCCTGCACGTCCGGCACATGCACGGCGTGCGCGCCCATGCTGCGCGCGTGCGCAGCAAAGTCGATGTTGCTCGCCTGGCCGCCCTCGGGCACGCAGTCGTCGAGCATGTTGTTGAAGGGTTCACCACCGGTGGCGCGCTGCAGGCGGTGAATGCAGCCATAACCCCGGTTGTCCAGCACCACCACGATGAGCTTTCTGCCCAGCAGCACCGCCGTGGCGATCTCCGAGTTGAGCATCATGTAGGAGCCGTCGCCCACCATCACCACGACTTCCTTGTCGGGACAGGCCAGCTTGACGCCCAGGCCTCCGGCGATCTCGTAGCCCATGGTGGAGTAGCCGTATTCCATGTGGTAGCCACCCGGTACGCCCGCGCGCCAGAGCTTGTGCAATTCGGCCGGCAAGGTGCCGGCGGCGCACACCACGATGTCGTTGCGTGGCGAGTCGGCAGCCGAGTCGCGCACCGCGCCGATCACTTCCGCGTCGTAGGGCAGCGCATCCTGCGGTGGCGCAGCGCGGGTCAGCGCGGTCACGCGTTCGCGCCAGGCATCGGCGCTCTGGCGGTTTCGTGTGGTCCACGCGGGATCGGCGAGCCATTGGCCCTGCAACTGCTGCAGGTGCTGCAAGGTCAGCTGCGCGTCGGCCACCACCGTCACGCCATGGTGTTTGGCGGCATCGAGCGCCTGCACGTTGATGCCGAGCACAGGCCGGTTGGCGAACAGGCTGTTGGACCCGGTGGTGAAATCCTGCAGGCGGCTGCCCACGGCCAGGATCAGGTCGGCTTGCGCTGCGGCTTCGTTGGCTGCGGGCGAGCCGGTGACACCGATGGCCCCCAGGTTGAGCGGATGGTCCCAGGCCAGGCTGCCCTTGCCAGCCTGGGTTTCGGCGACCGGAATGCCGAAGCGTTTCGAGAACTCGGCCAAAGATGCGGAGGCCCCGCTGTAGAGCACCCCGCCGCCAGCCACGATGAGCGGCTTGCTCGCGCGGCGCAACAAGTCCACCGCGCGTTCCAGCTCCCAGGCATCCCCAGGCAGGCGGCGAAAACGCAGGGTCTCGGGTTGCAGGAAGGCCGTGGGGCAATCGAAGGCCTCGGTCTGCACGTCCTGCGGCAAGGCCAGGCACACCGGCCCGCAGTTCGCCGGGTCGGTCATGACCTGCAGCGCGCGCGGCAAGGCGGTGAGCAGCTGCTCAGGCCGCATGAGGCGGTCAAAGTACCGCGTGACCGGACGCAGGCAGTCGTTGACGCTCAGGTCGCCGTGGTGGAAGTCTTCCAGTTGCTGCAGCACCGGATCGGGTGCACGCGAGGCGAACACGTCGCCCGGCAACATGAGCAGTGGCAGCCGGTTGACGTGCGCCATGGCGGCGGCGGTGACCAGGTTGGTGGCGCCCGGCCCGATGGAGGTCGTGACCGCCATGATGCGGCGGCGGAAATTCGCCTTGGCAAACGCCACGGCGGCGTGGGCCATGCCCTGCTCGGTGTGCGCGCGGTAGGTCGGCAAGGCATCGCGTTCGGCCGCCAGTGCTTCGCCCAGGCCCGCGACGTTGCCGTGGCCGAAGATGGCGAACACGCCACCCAGATAAGGCACCACGCTGCCGTCTGCCGTTTCCACCCGCAGTGCAGCGATATGGCGCACCAGCGCCTGGGCCATGGTGATACGCGTCGTGCTCATGCGGTCACCTGCAGAGGTGCTGGCGCGCCGGTGACGGCTGGCGCGCGTGAATCGCCCCAGGCCTCCACCAGCAGGCTGAATTTGCGCGCCACATCGGACACCAGACCCTCGTCGTCGAGTTCGCCCTTGAGCCAGCGCAGGCTTGCGTCGGCCCACAACGTGCGTCCGACCATGAAGCCCTTGACGACCGGATTGGTCGCGCCCGCGAAGCTCTTCACGAGGTATTCCATCGGTTCGTTCAGGCCCAGGATCACCACGCCCCGGCAGGCCGGATCGCGTTGGGCGATCAGCTCCGCCAGGCTGTCCCACGCGCTCGGGTGCAGCGGAGCGAGCTTCCACCATTCGGGCTTGAAGCCCAGGTTGTACAGCCGGCTGATGGTGCGCAGCACCGCCTCGTCGCGCGAGATGGTGCCGTCTGCCGCCGGCAACGAATCGCGCGGTGGAATGATCTCCAGCAGCAGCTCATGGCCGCTGGCACGGGTCGCTTCCCACAGCGTGCGCAGTTGCTCTTCCTGCTCAACCCGCAGGCTGCTGGCGTCATCGGGGTGGTAATACACCAGGCACTTGACGACATGTTCGGCCGGCCAGTGCACGAACTGCGAGGCCACCGAGGCGGTGCCGTCAAAACGCAGGGGACGCGACAAGGGGCGCTCCACCGGGCGACCCACCCACCAGCCCCGTCCGGTGGCCGCGGCCAGCGCGTCCACACCGTAGGTGCCGTCGATCAGCACGCCCACCCGGCCTTGCAACGCATGGCTGGCTTCCACCCGTTCAACCACAGTGACCAGCAGCCGCTTGAGTTCGTGCAGCCGCGCTTCGTCACACCCGGCCTGTTGCGCCAGCTCGAGGAACTGGGCCCGATGGTCAAACGCCAGTACCGCGAGCGAGGGCCAGGCATGCCGCGCCACCGTGGTGCGGTGCAGGTGCGCCAGCCCGGCATCGGCATCCACTTTGGGCAGGCGATCGCCGGCCATCCAGTGGTCGATCTCAGCCGGTGTGGGCATGGCGTCGGAACAACCGTGGCGCGAGACCACGATGGCACCGCAGGCATTGGCCAGGCGCGCGGCCTGTTCGAACGGCATGCCGCGCAACAGGCCGGTCATCAAGCCGGCCGCGAAGGCATCGCCAGCGCCGAGCACGTTCAGCACCTCCACCCGTTCGCCACGCACAGTGGTGGCGTCTTCGATGCGCTCGGGCACCGCATCCGGAATGAAGCAGCAGCCCAGTGCACCGAGCTTGACGACCATGGCGGCCGGTGTCACCGCGCGCACCGCGCGCAGCGAGGCCATCAGGTCGTTCGGCACACCGCCCGCGATGAGGAATTCCTCTTCGGTGCCGATCAACAGATCAAACTGCGGCAGCATCGCCTGCAGGCGATGCGTCACCGAAGCGTCGGCGACGAAGCGGTTGGCGCCCTCGCCTCGTTTCGTCAGACCCCACAGCACCGGCCGGTAGTCGATGTCGAGCACGCGGAGCACGCCGTTTCGCGCAGCGTGTTCCAGCGCGAAACGCGATGCGGCCAGCACCCCCTGCGTGCTCAGATGGGTACCGGTGATCAGCAGGGCGCGGCAGTCGGCGATGAAGCTGGCGTCGATGGCGGCCGCGTCGAGCGCCATGTCTGCGCAGTTCTCGCGATAGAACAGCAGCGGGAAGGTGTCGCGGTCTTTCAGGCCCAGCAGCACCAGGGCGGTCAACCGGTCCGGGTCGATCTGCACCTGCGAGGTGTTGCAACCTTCGCGTTGCAGGCTCTCGATGAGGAAGCGCCCCATCTGCTCGTCGCCCACCCGCGACACCATGGCGGCGCGCAGCCCCAGGCGCGCCGCGCCGAAGGCGATGTTGGCCGAACTGCCACCGAGGTACTTGGAGAAGCTAGTGGCGTCCTCCAGGCGGCTGCCGTACTGCTGTGCATACAGGTCGACGGCAAGCCGGCCCAGGCAGGCCAGGTCAAAACGCCGACCAGCGGGAATGGAGAACGGATACAGGTGGTTCTTGGACATGGTGGTTCAGGACGGACGGATACACAACGGCCACACGCATCCGGCGCGAGGCGGAGCATGGGTCGGATCAGGGTGTCGCATGGCAAGCTCTAGCAGCTGTTGCCGGTGTCAGTGCCTGGCGCCGCGGCGCGATTTGGCGTAGGTGTCGAAGGCCACCGCGATCACGATGATCACGCCGATCACGACCTGCTGGTAGTAGGCCGAGACGTTCATCATCACCAGGCCGTTGAGCAGCACACCCAGCAGCAGGGAGCCGATGATGGTGCCGCCCACGCCACCCAGGCCACCGAACAGGCTGGTGCCGCCGATCACCACCGCAGCGATGACGCGCAATTCGTACGACACGCCCGCCACCGCTTCGGCCGAGCCCAGCCGCGCCGCCAGCAGAAAGCCGCTCAGCCCGGCGAGCAGGCCGACGATGACGTACACGCTGGCCACGATGCGTTTCACGTTCAGCCCCGACAGGCGCGCGGCCTCCGGGTTGCCGCCGACGGCATAGACCGAGCGGCCATAACGGGTGTAGCGCAGGGTGATGTAGCCGACCAGGCAGACGATGAGGAACACCAGCACCGGCACCGGCAGGCCGAACACATCGCCGCGGCCCCACCAGCGAAAACCTTCGTCGAAGCCGGAGATCGGGCCACCGTCGTTCAGGATCAGGGTGGCTCCGCGCCAGATCGTCATGCCCCCCAGAGTCACGATGAAGGGTGGCACGTTGAGCGCCGTGATGGTCTTGCCGTGCAAATAGCCTGCCGCGGTGCCGACGGCGCAGGCCGTGATCAAGGCCACCAGCCATCCGTAGGGAAAATCCACCCCCAGCGCGACCACCGCGGTGGCCGCGCACATGGCGGCGAAGGCGAGCAAGGAGCCCACCGCCAGATCCACGCCGGCGGTCAGGATCACGAAGGTCATGCCCACCGCGATGATGCCGTAGATGGACACCTCGGTGAGGATGTTGGAGACGTTGCGCATCGAGATGAAGCGGGGGTTCTGCGTTGCAAAGAGCACCACCAGCAGCACCAGAAACAGCAGAACGCCATAGCGCTCCAGAAAGCCCACCAGATCGAACTTCGCCTCTTGAGTCGCGTTCGCGCGTGCCGTGATATCGGTCATGTGTTGTCCCCTGGATATGTCTGTAACGTTCATGCGGCAAGTGGCTGCACGGTTCTGAGCTGCCTGAGCATGCCCAACGGGCGCTCGATACCGAGTGCCATCAGGCTCATCAGCTGTTCTTCGGTGGCCTGGTGCGCCGGCACGGAGCCGGTGATGGCACCGTTCTTGAAAGTCACGATGCGGTCGCTCACGGCCATGATCTCGGGCAACTCCGACGAGATCACGATCACCGCGACACCTTGTTCGGCCATGTCGAACAGCACCTGATGCACCTCGGCCTTGGCGCTCACGTCGATGCCGCGGGTGGGCTCGTCAACGATCAGCACCTTGGGGTGCAGCGCCATGCAGCGCGCCAGCAGCACTTTCTGCTGGTTGCCGCCGGAAAGGGTGCCGATCATCACCTTGTCGCTGGCCATCTTGATGGACAGCTTGCGGCGGTATTCCTCCACCATCCGGGTCTCGGCCGATTCGTCCACGAACCAGCGCAGCTTCGACAACCGGCCCAGGCTGGGCAGCGTCATGTTCTGGCGGATCGAGTGGGCGAGAAAACAGCCTTGCTGCTTGCGGTCTTCGGGCACCAGCATGATGCCGGCGCGCATGCCGTCCTGAGGGGAGCGAAGGATGAGGCGCCGGTTCATGACGCGCACCGTGCCCGAGTCGCAGGGATCGGCGCCGAAGATCACGCGGGCCAGTTCGGTACGACCTGCACCCACCAGGCCGGCAAAACCGACGATTTCACCCGCGCGCACCTGCACCGAGAGGTTGTTCAGCGGCGTGGAGCTCACCCCCGCGACAGGCCGGGTGCGCGTGATGCCATCAACTTGCAACACCACCTCACCCAGCCTGTCCGGGGGCTTCCGCTTCGCTCCCACGACCTCCCTCCCCACCATTTGCTTCACGATGTCGTTGACGCTCACGTCAGCGACCGCACCCGAGGTGACAAAGCGGCCGTCGCGGAACACCGAATAGCGGTCGCAAAGGGCTTTGACTTCGTTGAGCTTGTGCGATACGTAGATGATGCTCAGCCCGCGCGCGCGCAGGTCGCGCACGATGTTGAGCAGTTGATCCACCTCACGACCGCTCAGCGCGGCCGTGGGTTCGTCCATGATGATCAGCTTGGCCTGCAGCGTCATGGCCTTAGTGATTTCGACCAGTTGCTGCTTGGCCACGCTGAGCGTTCGCACCTCGTCCCGGGGGTTGAGGTCGACGTTGAGGTCGCGAATGATGCGACCGGCCTCGGAAAACAGCCGGGCCCAGTGGATCAGCCCGTTGCGCAGAGGCTCGCGGCCGATGAAGAGGTTTTCTGCCACCGTCAGACCCGGCAGGAGGTTGAACTCCTGGTAGATCGTGACGATGCCGCGTTGCTGGCGTTGCAACGGCGTGTCGGACGCGCTCAGCGTCTGGCCGTCAAACACGATGCTGCCTGTATCGGCCGCCTGCGCACCGGACAGGATCTTCAGCAAGGTCGACTTGCCAGCGCCGTTTTCTCCCAACAGCGCGTGCACTTCGCCGCGGCGGACCTCAAGCTGCACACCGCCCAGCGCCTTGACGCCGGGAAACGATTTGCAGATGTCCTGCACGCTCAACAACGGGCTCTCCATCATGACTCCTTAAACGGGCCTCGTCGGTCGGTGTTACTTCACTTCGCCGATGCGCGCCGCTGCCGACAGGTTGTCCGAGGTGATCAACACGGGTTCGATCGCGGAAGAGCGGATTGCCGTCTTGTTCCTCAGCTGGCCCACCAGCAACTGGAGCGCGGTGCGGATCTGCTTGCCCGGGCTTTGTTCGACGGTGACAGCCATCTCGCCATCGCGCACCTTGCGGAGTGCATCGGGCGCGGCGTCATAGCCCAGCACCTTGATGCCCGCCTTGGTCAGGCCCGCCGACTGGATCGCCTCGACCGCACCCAGCGCCATGTCGTCGTTGGCGGCCAGGATCACTTGCGGCGGGTTGCCGCTGAGCGAGGTGAGGATGTTCTGCGTGACCGTCAGGCCCTGGTCGCGTGCCCAGTTGGCGGTCTGCTCGGCCACGATCTTGTACTTCGGACCGGCCTTCGCGAACGTGTCGCGAACGCCCTTGGCACGGTCGATGGCGGAGCTGCTGCCGGGCTGGCCGGTCAGGAACACGATGCGTGCGCCGTTGGGGAAGTTCTTGACCACCCACTCGGCCAGCATGCGCCCGCCGGCCACGTTGTCGGCGCCCACGTGGGGAATCGGCGTCTTCGCGCCATCGACACGACGGTCCACCGTCACCACCGGCACCTTGTCGGCCAGGATTTCGTTGATGGCAGGCACCATGGCCGTGACATCGGTGGGCGCAATGATGATGCCGTCCACCCCCTGCGTCAGTGCGTTGGCCACATCAGAAGTCTGCTTGGGCGAGCTGCCCTGGCCATCAACCACCGTCAGCTTGACGTTGAGCTTCTTCGCTTCGTCCTGCAGCTCGCGGTTCATGAACACAAAGAACGGTTCGGCCATGTTGTGAAACAAAGCCGCCACACGTTCGTTGTCTGCGTGGGCCGGCGTGACCGAAACCAGTGTCGACGCGGCCACGGTGCAAATAGCACACACAGCGCGCAAGGAAAAACGAGTCTTCATGGATCTGTCTCCTGTTGAAAAGAATGGTCCGCCGGATCCAGAACCGGTTTTGACAACCAGCCCCCTTCTCGATCCGACGCAGCGTCATCTTAAGAAGACTCACCCGAAAATGAAATATCTTTTCTGTTTTTTTTCTAAGTGAAAACCCTATTCTGTTTTTGTCGACGGATCAGGAAAATCCCGGGCAATCCCTTAGCCCTTTCTTTCATCCCGTTCCCTTCCTTTACCCATCTGTCCAACATGAAACACGTCGCAGTTCTGGGTGCAGGCCGCATCGGCCGCATCCACGCCACCAACCTCAGCCAGCTCGCTGGCATCACGCTGAGCGCGGTGTGCGATACCGCTCCGGATATGGCCGAGTCGCTCGCGCAACGCCTGAACACCCAGGCACGATCCATCGACGCGGTCTTTGCCGACCCGACCATCGACGCGGTGGTCATCGCCTCGCCCACCAGCACGCACAGCGACCTGATCCAGCGCTCCGCGCAGGCGGGCAAACACATCTTTTGCGAGAAGCCGATCGACCTCTCGACGCAGCGCGCGCTGGCCTGCGCGACCAGCGTCGAACAGGCCGGCGTGGCCTGCATGCTGGGCTTTCAGCGCCGCTTCGATCCCACCTTCGAATCCATCCAGCAGCGGCTGGCGCGTGGCGACATCGGCAAGGCCGAGATGCTGATCATCACCAGCCGCGATCCCGGCGCACCACCGGTGGACTACCTGCGCCAGTCGGGCGGCGTGTTCCGCGACATGCTGATTCACGACTTCGACATGTTCCGCTGGATGCTGGACGACGACGCGGTGTGGCTCAGCGCCACCGGCGCCTGCCTGACCGATCCCGCCATCGCCGAAGCCGGCGACATCGACAGCGCCGTGGTCAGCATCCGCACGCGTTCGGGGCGTCTGTGCCAGATCAACACCTCCAGGCGCGCCGCCTATGGCTATGACCAGCGCCTCGAAGTCCTGGGCTCCACCGGCCTGCTCGCCGCGGGCAACGTGCGCCCGGTCGAAGTCACGCACATGGACGCGAACGGCACCACGGGCGCGAACCCGGAAGCCTTTTTCCTGGAGCGCTATCGCGTGGCCTACCAACGCGAACTGGCCCACTTTTTCGAGACCCTGCAATCGGGCGGCGCATTCCGCACGAGCATCCACGACGGTGTTGCCGCCCAGCGCCTCGCCGACGCGGCCGCACAGTCGCTGGCCACCGGCCAGGCCGTGCAGCTCGATGCGGCCGAAGGATCTTCCAAGCCACGCAGCGGAGCCGCAGCATGACGTCACGCGCGCCGCTTCGCATCGGCATTGCCGGCCTGGGCCGGCTCGGCTGGCGCCACGCAGAGAACATCGCGTACAGCATCCGCGACGCCCGTCTGGTCTGCGCCTGCAGCCCGGTGCGCACTGAACTTGAGGCCGCCAGCTCACGGCTGGGCGTCGAGCGCACCACCACCTCGTTCGAGGAAATGATCCAGTCCCCCGACATCGACGCCGTCGTGCTGGTCACCCCCACCTCACTGCACGCCGAACAGACCATTGCGGCGCTGGAAGCGGGAAAACACGTGTTCGTCGAGAAGCCCCTGGCGCTGGACGTGGCGGACTGCGAGCGGGTGCAGGCCGTGGCCGCGCGCCACCCTGGCCTGGTGGCCATGGTCGGCTTCGTGCGGCGTTTCGACCCCAGCTACCGCGAGGCACATGACCGGCTCCAGCGCGGCGCCATCGGCAAGCCTTTCTTCGTGCGCTCGCAGACCTGTGACCTGAACGACCCGTCCGGCTTTTTCGTGCAGTACGCCGCACACTCGGGCGGCCTGTTCATGGATTGCAGCGTGCACGACATCGACCTGGCGCGCTGGATGCTGGGCAATCCACGCGCCGAGCGCGTGTACGCCACCGGCACCATCGCCATGCACCCGGGCCTGGCCAAGCACCAGGACGTCGACAACGGTTTCGCGCTGGTCGACTTCGAAGGCGGCGGTCGCGCGGCGTTCTATGCCTCGCGCACCTTCGCCCATGGTCACGAAACGCAGACCGAAGTGATCGGCACCGCCGGCAAGCTGCTGGTCGGCCATGGTGCCGCGCGCGACCGCCTCGTCACCAGCGACGCGCAAGGCACCCACCACGCCAGCGTGGCCGACTTCTTCGAGCGCTTCGAAAACGCCTTTCTGCAGGAGATGACGGCCTTCGTCAGCGCCTGCCGGGGTGAGACGGCGCTGGAGCTGACGCTGGCCGATGCCACCGAAGCCAGCCGCATCGGACAAGCCATCACCCGCTCGCTGCGCAGCGGGCAGGTCGAACGGGTCCTGCAGCCCTGAGGGCGCGGGCCACGTGGGGCGTCAGCAGTCTGGTGACATGAACTCTAGAATGGGTAGAAAAGTTTTTTCAGCATGCTGACCTGCCCCATGATCGTCACCGAATACCCCCCCACCACGGCCCCTCAGCTGCTCACGGCGATCTCGGCCCAATACGGGTCCTTGAGCCGTCAGCTCAAGCTGATCGGCCGCTACGTCGAAACCCACCGCGAACACCTGGGCATCGAGGGCATTCAGGAAGTGGCCGCGGCCTGCAACGTGCAGCCCTCTGCCGTCGTCCGGTTTGCCAAACACTTCGGCTTCTCCGGCTACTCGGAAATGCAGCGGCTGTTCCGCACCGCGATCTCGCAACAGATCGCACCGGGCCGCAACTACCAGGCACGCATCCGCGACGTGATCGAGGTCGGCGCGCCGATGACCAGCATCCAGATCGCGCAGGACTTCCTCAAGGGCAGCATCGCCGGCATGCAGCAATTGCAGGAGTCGCTGGAACGAACCGATCTGGACCGCGCAGTGCAACTGCTGGCAGACGCCGATGCGGTCTGGCTGGTGGGCATGCGCCGCTCCTACCCGGTGGCGGCCTATCTTGAGTATTCGCTGCAGCACACCGACAAGCGCGTGACGCTGGTCGGAGGCCTCGGCAGCATGCAGGAAGGCCAGTTGCGCGCCCTGCGTACGGGTGAGGTGATGCTGGCGATTTCCTTCGCGCCCTACGCCCAGGAAACGCTGTCCGTGGTCAACGCTGCCCACGCCGCCGGTGCGCGTGTGATCGCCATCTCCGACAGCCGCCTGAGCCCCCTGGCCGAACTGTCCGAGGTGGTGTTGACGGTACAGGAGAACGCACCCTTTGGCTTCCGCTCGCTCACCAGCGTCTTCGGCCTGGCCCAGAGCCTGTTCATCGCGCTCTCGTACCGGCTGGAACTGCTGCCCAAGCCCTGATGGCCCTTTGGCGCCGCTGACGTGGAGACCGACGTGATATCACCGGAAATCGCTAGCGCTTTAGAACGTGTGGCACCCGTTTTTTTCGACGATTCACCCCCCATTTTTAGTAGGAAGTGAAAAAATAGCGCTTTTTCACTATCCTACGTATCTGCAGCAACACAGAAACGACGCCGAGGAAAAGCATGAGACTGATCAGGCTGTGCTGGAGTGATACCGCCCGTGTGGCCAAGCACGGGCAGGATGCCTCAACCAAGTGGTTCACCTGCGATCCGAGCACGCTCAAGGACTTCGAGGCCCTCTGTGAAGCCGGCAACCGTGACCACGGCGTGGATTCGCACTGGATTGAACAATGGGAAATGGTGGGGATCGACAGTCAGCGCAAACGTCAGCGGGCCACCGCCCGCCCTGCCACGCAGACCACGATCTGAAGATGGCCGCCCGAGCGGCCCAATGACACACGTTCACGTTGCCGCGCGCCAGGTCTGGATGCGCAGGCACAAAAAGGCGCTCGCTGCGCAGCGATGGTGTGCTTCGACTCAACGACCCTGGAGACGCAGATGAACACCCGGCCCAGTGAGCACCATCACATTCCCAGAACCGAACAATCCCTGCACATGGCGCGCATCTGCTGTGCGCCCGAAGTCAGCAAACTCAAGAAGGAAGACATCACCTCCAGCCAGTGGGGCGAGGTGGATGCGGCGCGGCTGGAAGGCCTGCGGGCCTTGGTCATCGCCGGCAACGAGTTGTTCGGATTCGGTACGCACTGGATCGAAATGCGCGAGGCACCGCCCGAGCCCACCAGATGACGCCACCCAACCCCCACCTTCACTGCCACCGCCCGCAATCTTGCGGGCTTTTTTACGCCCGGTGCCGCGGCACCAGTCAGCCCCGGCGGGCAGTGCAATGGCGCAGCGGCGCGCCGCCTCCCGCCTCTCATCAAACAGGGGGCTGTGTCCTGCCGCGCCAGTGACGCACCGTGAACGGCAGGAAGGGCCGGTGGTCCTTGGCGGCGGCCGCGGCATCGGGCGTGGACCCGAAGTCGCCCCAGCCCGGCTCGTCCGGGTGCGCGCCCCAGTGGCGGTAGCCGTGCTGCAGCACGCCATGGCTCTCGCCGGGAATGCCCAGGGCCGTGGTCTCGTAAACGCCCTCGCGGGCAGGGTTGCCGTTGGTCTCGGTCGTGAACCAGGGTGTGAGTTCGGTTGACATGGTGTGACCTCGGAGAAAACAGGGCTTCCAGCATAGAAGCGGGTGTTTGCGACGACTGTTCGCTGGCCCACCTTGGCGCCGGGAGCACGCCAGGCATCCACGGTTGCACAAGGCTTTTCAGGTTGCGCCGCAAGCTTTTCTCATGGCATGGATTCCGGGGCCTACAAACGTCTCAGGCGTTGTCCTACAAGCCGTTGGTGCTTGCTCCGACGCGCCGCACACGGGCCAGCGGAGACACTGGCTTCACGGCACCCAAACGCCAACACAACACACAGGAGCCCACCTTGTCCCACCTCACGCAACATCGGCACCCGCCCCTTTGCAGCGAACGCAGCCTCTCCTTGCAGGCCCAGAGGAGCAACGGGCACATGACCTGGCACAGCCGCCACAGCGCTGTGCCGGTCTCCTGACCAGTCACGCTGTCACACATCATCTCCAGTCACTCGCGAGAGTGAGCCTCCCCCCCGAGGTTTTGCCCGCTTAGGCGGGCTTTTTTACGTCTGTCGCCGGTACGGGTGTGGCCGGGGTATCAGGCCTTGGGCTGGTACACGATGATCGCCATGCCCAGCACGGCCACGGCCACGCCCGCCGCGTCCCAGGCGGTGGGGCGGATGCCGTCCACCGACCACAACCAGGCCAGCGCCACCGTCACGTACACGCCGCCGTAGGCCGCATAGACGCGGCCCGAGGCCGCTTCGTGCAGGGTGAGCAGCCAGACAAACAGCACCAGGCTGAGCGCCGCGGCCGGCAACAGGAGCCAACCCGGGCCCTGCTGGCGCAGCCAGAGCAGCGGCAGGTAACAGCCGACGATTTCGGCCACGGCGGTGGCCATGTAGAGCAGCAGGGTCTTCACCGTCGGTGTGCCCCTGGCTGCTGCTGGCTCACTGCGGCGTGAGCAGCGCCAGCCCGCCCATGTAGGGGCGCAGCACCTCGGGCACGGTCACGCTGCCATCGGCGTTCTGGAAGTTCTCCAGCACCGCCACCAGCGCACGGCCGACCGCCAGGCCCGAGCCGTTGAGCGTGTGCACCAGCTCGTTCTTGCCGGCCGCGTTCTTGAAGCGGGCCTGCAGGCGGCGCGCCTGAAAGGCCTCGCAGTTGGAGACCGAGCTGATCTCGCGGTAGGTGCCTTGCGCCGGCACCCACACCTCCAGGTCGTGCGTGCGGCTGGCGCCAAAACCCATGTCGCCGCTGCAGAGCACGATCACGCGGTATGGCAGGCCGAGCTTTTGCAGCACGGCTTCGGCGTGGCCGGTCATGGCGTCGAGGGCTTCGTAGCTCTTCTCGGGGTGCACGATCTGCACCATCTCGACCTTGTCGAACTGGTGCTGGCGGATCATGCCGCGCGTGTCGCGCCCGGCGCTGCCAGCTTCAGAGCGGAAGCACGGGGTGTGTGCGGTGAGTTTGATCGGCAGTTCGGCCTCGGCCACCACGGTGTCGCGCACGGTGTTGGTCAGGGTGATTTCGCTGGTGGAGATGAGGTAGAGCGCCTGCGTGTCGGGCACTTCCTCGCCTTCCTGGCCGCCCTTCTTCACGGCGAACATGTCACCCTCGAACTTGGGCAGCTGGCCGGTGCCGAGCAGCGTTTCGGCGTTGACGATGTACGGCGTGTAGCACTCGGTGTAGCCGTGCTCCTGCGTCTGCACGTCGAGCATGAACTGCGCGAGCGCGCGGTGCAGGCGTGCGATCGGGCCACGCATGAAGGTGAAGCGCGAGCCGGCGAGCTTGCTGCCGGTCTCGAAGTCCAGGCCCAGCTTTTCGCCGATGTCGACGTGGTCACGCAGCTCAAAGTCGAACTGGCGCGGTGTGCCCCAGCGGCGCAGCTCCACGTTGGCGCTTTCGTCGGCGCCCACCGGCACGCTCTCGTGCGGCAGGTTGGGCACCGCCAGCAGCAGGCCTTGCAATTCGGTCTGGATCACATCCAGCCGCGCCGCCGAGCTTTCGAGTTCGGTCTTGAAGGCCGCCACTTGCGCCATGGCCGCATCGGCCTCGGCGTGCTGGCCCTTGCCCTTGAGCATGCCGATCTGCTTGGACAGCGTGTTGCGCTGGCTCTGCAGTTCTTCGGTGCGGGTTTGCAGCGCCTTGCGCTCGGACTCCAGCGCCTGGTAGGCGGCCACGTCCAGGTAGGGCTGGGGTTGCTTGCGGGTTTGCAGGCGCGCGACGACCCCGTCGAGGTCTTTTCTCAGTTGAACGATGTCTAACATGCAGCGATTGTAGTTTTGCGCCCCGATGGAGCGCGGGCAGGCGCGAGCGCGTTCAGCGCAGGTGTTCCAGCGGATTGGTGTCTTCGCCTTCGATCTTCAGGCCCTTGGGCAGCGGGAACTTGATGGTTTCGGTCAGGCCGTCCATGGTGCGCACGGAGATCGCACCCAGCTCCTTGATGCGCTCGATCACCTGGCGCACCAGGATCTCGGGCGCCGAAGCACCGGCCGTCAGCCCCACGCGGGCCTTGCCCTCGAACCACTCGGCGCGCAGCTCGTCGGCGCTGTCCACCATGTGGCTGGGCGTGCCGAGCTTGACCGCCAGCTCACGCAGGCGGTTGCTGTTGGAACTGGTCGGGCTGCCGACCACGATCACGATGTCCACCTGCGGGCTCAGGATCTTCACCGCGTCCTGCCGGTTCTGCGTGGCGTAGCAGATGTCCTGCTGCTTGGGCTCGCGCACGCTCGGGAACCGCGCTTTCACGGCGTTGAGGATTTCCGCCGCGTCGTCCACCGACAGCGTGGTCTGCGTCACCACCGCCAGCTTCTCGGTCTGCGCCGGCATCGCGCGGGCCACGTCGGCCACGTCTTCTACCAGGTGGATGCCGCTGTCGAGCTGGCCCATGGTGCCTTCCACCTCGGGGTGGCCCTTGTGGCCGATCATGATGAACTCGTAGCCTTCGCGGTGCAGCTTGGCCACCTCCACGTGCACCTTGGTCACCAGCGGGCAGGTGGCATCAAAGATGTGAAAGCCGCGTTGCTTGGCCTCTTGCTGGATCGCCTTGCTCACGCCGTGCGCGGAAAACACCAGCGTGGCACCCGGCGGCACATCGGACAGCTCTTCAATGAAGATCGCGCCCTTGGCCTTGAGGTCGTTCACCACGTAGGTGTTGTGCACGATCTCGTGGCGCACGTAGATGGGCCGGCCGAACTTGGCCAGCGCGCGCTCGACGATTTCAATGGCGCGGTCCACGCCGGCGCAAAAGCCGCGCGGCTCGGCCAGCAGAATTTCCTGGGATCCGGTCATCAGAGCACCCCGATCAGTTGCACTTCAAAGCGCACCGGCTGACCGGCCAGCGGATGGTTGAAGTCGAACAGCACCGCGCCGTCTTCACGCACCTCCACGGCCGAACCGGCGTAACTGCCAAGGCCGTCGGGCGTGGGGAACTGCACCACGTCGCCGGCGGCGTACTGCTCGTGCGGGTCACCCAGCTCGTTCAGCAGCTTGCGCGCCACCCACTGCACCATGTCGGGCTGGCGTTCGCCAAACGCCTCGCCGGCGGCGAGGTCGATCACGGTGCGCGTGCCCTCCTCCAGGCCGATAAGGCGCTGCTCGATGGCCGGCGACAGCTCGCCCGCGCCCAGGCTGAGCGTGGCGGGCTTGCCCTCGAAGGTGTCGATGATCACCTGACCCTGCGGACCGGACATGCGGTAGTGCAAGGTGAGAAAAGAGCCGTCTTGGACTTGGGGCATGGCGTGGGGGGACAACATATGGGGGAGAAGTGTGCGGCAAAAGGGCGCACGCGGGCAGCCGACCTCGGTCACCCAAGGCCCGTATTGTAAAAAGCGGGCTGGATCAGGGAGAAACCATACATGCAAAGCCTTGTCACGCCCGGGCTCAAGAGCCTGCCGAGCGATTCGCGTCCGCGCGAAAAGCTCCTCTCACGCGGCCCCGCCGCACTCAGCGACGGTGAACTGCTGGCCCTGCTGCTGCGCACCGGCATCGCCGGCAAACACGTGCTGCAGCTGGCGCAGGAACTGCTGGACCGCTTCGGCGGCATCGGCGGCCTGCTGCACACCGGCGCCGACGCGCTCAAACAGATCAAAGGCCTGGGGCCGGCCAAACGCGCCGAAGTGGTGGCCGTGCTGGAGCTGGCGCGCCGCGCACTGGCGCAGGAGCTGCGCCAGAACACCGTGTTCGACAGCCCGCAGGCGGTGCGCGAGTACCTGCAGCTGCAGCTCGGCGCCCGCGCGCACGAGGTGTTTGCGGTGCTGTTCCTGGACACGCAAAACCGACTGATTGCGCTGGAGGAGCTGTTTCGCGGCACGCTCACCCAGGCCAGCGTCTACCCGCGCGAAATCGTGCTGCGCGCCCTGCACCACCACGCCGCGGCCGTGGTGCTGGCGCACAACCACCCGAGCGGCGTGGCCGAGCCATCACACGCCGACATCGAGCTCACCCAGACCCTGCGCGCCGCGCTGACGCTGGTGGACGTGCGCGTGCTCGACCACTTCATCGTCACCCGGCAGCAGGCGCTGTCGCTGGCCGAACGGGGCCTGATGTAGCAAGCCCCCGCGCACCGGCCGGCGGTGTGGCCTCGGTCACAATGGCCGCATGAAAGTCCACACGCTGGCCGAGCTCAAGGCCTTCAAGCGTGCCATGGCCGAGCGGGCAGCGGCCGAGGCCGCACAACGCGAAGCCGAACGCCTCGCTGCCTTGCAGCGCGAACGCGAGCGGCGGCTGTTTGAGCTGGCGGTCGGGCCGGTGCAGCCAATCCCGCAGCCAGGCCGCATCGAACCGCGCCCCGTGCCGGTGGCGCCGATCCCGGTGCAGCGGCAACGCGACGAAGCCTCGGTGATGCGCGAGGCGCTGTCGGACGAGTTCGACATCGAGACCCTGCTGCACACCGACGAACTGCTGAGCTACCGCCGCCCCGGCCTGGGCCCCGAGATCGTGCGCAAGCTGCGCGAAGGCAGCTGGAGCATTCAGCGCCAGATCGACCTGCACGGCCTGCGCATCGACGAAGCGCGCGACGCCCTCGGCCGCTTCATTCGCGAAACCCACCAGGCCGGTCTGCGCTGCGTGCGCGTGGTGCACGGCAAGGGCCTGGGCTCACCCGGCCGCACGCCGGTGTTGAAGAGCCGGGTGCAACGCTGGCTGGTGCAGAAGAACGAGGTGATCGCCTTTG
This sequence comes from Hydrogenophaga palleronii NBRC 102513, assembly GCF_001571225.1. Lineage (GTDB taxonomy): Bacteria > Pseudomonadota > Gammaproteobacteria > Burkholderiales > Burkholderiaceae_C > Hydrogenophaga > Hydrogenophaga palleronii. The sequence goes on along the minus strand of NZ_BCTJ01000002.1, from coordinate 31,639 downwards.
TGCAGGCGCGGCCGGCGGAGGGTGGGGCTGGGGCGCTGGTGGTGTTGTTGCGGTCGGCTTGAGGGAGTGGCTTTGGGCCATTGCCGTCGCTTGGCTCTCGGCCCGTTATGTCTGTTTTGCAGCGACTGCCGACGGTCGAGGCCAGCTTCCGTAGGGCAGCAATGTGCCCAAAGCGGCAATCCGCCGGACAGGCTGCGCAGCCTGCAGATCGGGGGCGTATTGCTGTCGCGGTAGCAACCGTGGTTGCATTTGGTTGCCGATACGTTGCTTTAGCTAAGATCGGCTGGCACACACCCTGGCTAAGGGACGTGCGAGGGGGGCCGAAGCCTGCCAAGTCAAGGCTCAAAAATAACCCATTTCACTGACGACATGAAACAAGATCCGACCATCGCAAGCGTCTCGGTAGAGGGTCTGCACGACCAGTTCGATTTCCATATTAACTTGCTACCTGGGTTGAATGTCCTATATGGAAAGAACGGGCGCGGCAAAACCACGCTTCTACATCTGCTCGCCAACATCTTAGAGCTCGATTTTCAACGCTTCACGTTTTTGCAGTTTCACCGCATAACGGTTGCGACCTCACTTGGTGATTCGATCGACCTCATCAAGGATGAGCCCGGGACGCTTCCCAAGGTGTTCCTCAATGGAAACCTGACTTCGCTGAGTTCAACGAACAGCCTATCAGAGCTTGAACTGGAAAGGTTGCGCGAAGCCCTTGGCGAACGCCCAACATATTTACCTGCATTCCGATCAATTCTTGAACGAGCGCGTAGCGATCAGGAACGCTATTACAGAAACGCTGCAGCCGAGCGTCGGGACGCAGATTACGAACTAGTTGCAGCAAGTGAACTCACGGCGCTGCGCGCGCACTACGGGCGTCAAGGGGTAGGTATAACGCCCCGGCAAATTCAGGATGAAGCTGTCGCAATCGCCGAAAAGACCATACTTTGCCGCCAATGGTTCGGAAAGTTTGTTCCGGTGATTCGATACCCGTCCGTAGCCGACGTTGAGGATGCCCTCAGCGAAGAATGGCGGCGAGCAGCGCTCGAAGTTTCATCAAAAGAACAGAGGATGTTCGAGGAAACGTTCGTCCAAGTCTTTAGAATTGTTTCTGGCTTGGAGAGCATACCCACAACAGAAACCAACGATGATATTATATCGTCTATTTCCAGCCTCTTGATGGATCAAGAGATACAGGCATCAAACAGCGAATCTCGCGCGGTGTTCGACAAGCTACTAATGTCGGCGCACTCCTTAAGCTCCAGCAACACACCGATGCGCGGTGTTGATAATTCGCTGCTAGGTCTCTATCGGCAGTTGCTTGAGACAAGGAACTCCGAAAGAAGGGTTGCATTCCAAAAGAGCCGCGAGTTTGAGCAATCGATCAACAGGTTCCTTGATAACAAGACTCTCAAGATTGGAAATACAGGATCGCGCCCGCGTCTTCGACAGCAGGTATTGGTTAATACGTCAGCCGGTCCAGCTTACGGCTTATCCGCATTATCTTCAGGCGAGCGACAGATTTTGACAATGCTTTATTCGGCAAGTCGCACGCGATTTGCTTCGGGAGCGTTCCTCATTGATGAGCCGGAACTATCTTTGCACATCGACTGGCAACGGATCATTTTGAAAGAGCTACGGAATCAGTCTCCAGATCGACAAATCATTGCTTGCACTCATTCTCCCGAAGTGGGCGCGGATCACTTCCTTGAGAACCAAGATTTCGAACCTGAACACAGTCCAAGAGGCCAGGATACTTTATTCACAGATGAGGAGCTGTGACCGTTATGGGGCGCACATATTCGGTCAACGGCTACCTTAATGCCGCGTTGAGACGAAGTGGCAAAACCTTGCTGGTCGAAGGTCCTGGAGATAAGGCCCTTCTCCACAGGCTTATCGCAGAGCGACTTCCGAACTTCAGTCCGCTTTCAAATATCGACCATGCCGGAATGGTAGAGGATCCGTTACTTGCCGGCTCTGGTAACAAGTCGCGCGTCGTAACCGTGAGAGATTCGGTCGATATCCTTGCATCGCATTCCCCCAAGATTGCATCTAAACTTGGAACACTAACGGATCGAGAGTGGGATGGATTAGCGATAGACGATTATTCGCCCCAACCTGAATGGCATCCCCCAGTTCAATGTGAGCGCCATTTTACAACTCTGGGACATTCCATTGAAAATTACAACTTCGACTACGGATGCATCAAGGAATATATTAAGTTCCACTTCGCCGAGTTCGCTACCGAAAATGTCTTTGTCGCACTCGAAAAAGGCATTCCGGCTACCCTCGTATTGGCTGCGGTGCTTTCAATAAAGCTTAAGAACGAATCTCAGCTATCTCGCAGTAACGGGTTAATTGATTTGCCGCACATTCGTGAGGGCAACGAGCGAATTTACTTGGATGCATCGTTTTCTGCCGCATGCACTACACGCGGCATAAGCTGCGCAGAAACTATTGTTCTAGATGTGAATCAGGGGGTCGACGCTGCTTGGGAGGCGCTCCATCGCAGCCATTCGACTAAGTGGATCCCCCATGGTCACATCGGGAATGATGTTTTGTGGGTCGGTGCAGCATATATAGCTTTGAGGAATGGATTCCCTAGGGAACTCGCGGCAGAACTTGCGAAGGGCGGCAGGAAGCAGCGCGACTTGTTTCAAGCGCAGTGGCTTTCAAAGGAACCAGCGTCAAAGCGTGAGCCGCTTGACGCAACTTTGGACTGGCTAAACCAAGCGGCGTAACGGCTCTGAGGGGCGATAGGGAATCGCCCCTCAGAGCATCGTTCCGCGACGACGCGCGCCCCTATATCGGCCTGATCTAATTTGGAGGGCGGTCTCAAATCCGAAGTGAAACACTCCGTATCCTGTAAGGTCCGCGAGTGCCAAGAACTGAATACCGCCAACTGCAACCCGAAGAGCACCTGACACTGGCCAGCCTGCAACAGAATTCGCCGTGGATCCAGAACTTCGGCTTTGGGCACATTGCTGCCTCGCGACTGAGCAATGCGAGCGGCGGCAGCCAGCCTGAAGCGGGTGTTGCGACCGACTGCTTCAGGCCAAGACCTGTCCAACAACTACGCCGGCGAATTCCGCATCCAGTCCGCCGTCTGAAAGAAGCTGGTCTTGAGGCGTTCGCGCAGCACCGCGTCCACCCCGGTATCCCCCATGGCCTGGTCCATGCAGGCCAGCCATTGGTCTCGCTCCTGGATGCCGATGGCGAACGGCATGTGGCGCATGCGCAGGCGCGGGTGGCCGAAGCGTTCGGTGTAGTGCTGCGGGCCGCCCATCCAGCCGCAGAGAAACCAGAACAGGCGTTGCCTTGCGTTGTCCAGCGTGCTGCCGTGCGCGGCGCGCAGTTCGCGGTAGCCGGGTTCGAGGTCCATCAGGTCGTAGAAGCGCTCGACCAGGGCGTGCAACTTGTCTTCGCCGCCGATCCATTCAAACGGTGTTGAATGCCGTGCGGCTTCTTCGGGTTGGTACAGGGGAACATTCATACAGAGGCCTTGCGAAGCGTTTCAACCACGGGCGTGCGCAGCACACTGCGCAGCCCCCACCAGCCCGCCATGAGGGCGAGCACGGCACCAGCGATGGCGCCACCCAAAGGTACCCAGGGTGACGCGGTCCAGGAGAACTGGAACACAAAACGCGCCAGCGCCCAGCCCACACCCACCGCCACCACCGACGCCAGAAAACCGGCCAGCAGGCCGACGCCGAGCAACTCCACACGCTGCACGTTGCGCAGCAGCGTGGAGCCCGCGCCGACCGCACGCAGGATGGCGAACTCACGTTCGCGTTCACCGCGGGTGGCGGTGATGGCCGACAGCAGCACCACCAGACCGGCCGCCAGCGTGAAGGCAAACAAAAATTCCACCGCCGCGATCACCTGGCCCAGCACGCGCTGCACCTGGGCGATGGTCTGGCTCATGTCGACGTTGGTGATGTTGGGAAATTCGCGCACCAGCGCGTTGTCGAAACCGTTCGGCGTGCCCCCCGCCACCTCGGGTGCGCGGAAGGCGCTGATGTAGCTCAGTGGCACGTCGGGCACCTGCGCCACCGGGAACACCACGAAGAAGTTCACCCGCATCGAACCCCAGTCGACCTTGCGCAGACTGGTGATGCGGCCTTCGGTGATCTGCCCTGCAATGTCGAAGCCGAGCCTGTCGCCCAGCTTCAGGCCCAGCTGTTCGGCCAGGCCTTCTTCCACGCTCAGTGCATCGGCTTCGTTGTCGGTCCAGCGGCCGGCCACGATGGGGTTGTGCTCGGGCAAGGTGGCGGTGCTGGAGAGGTTGAACTCGCGGTCGACCAGGCGCTGTGCGCGGTCTTCCTTGAAGTCTTCCGGCGACACGTTCTTGCCGTTGACGGTGACCAGCCGGCCACGGATCATGGGGTACCAGTCGTAACGCTGCACGCCGGCTTTCTGCAGCGCCTGCTGGAAGGCTTCACCCTGCTCGGGCTGCACGTTGATGACGAAGCGGTTGGGCGCGTCGGGTGGTGTGGCGTTGCGCCAGCTGGAAATGAGGTCGGTGCGCAGCAGCACCAGCAGCACCAGCGCCAACAGGCCGACCGCGAGCGCGCTGATCTGCACCACCGCGTACGCCGGGCGCGCCGACAGCTGGCGCGTGGCCATGACCAAAGCACGCGGTGCCGTGGCTTCGTTGACGCTGGCGCGCAGCACACGCACGGCGGCGTAGCTGGCGGCGGCAAACAGCAGCACCGCGCCGGCAAACCCGCCAACGGCGATGGCGCCGAGCAAGAGGTCGCGGCTGGCGGCCAGCAGCAGCGCGGCAAAACCCAGCACACCCAGGCCGAGCACGGCCAGCGTGGCGGGCTTGAGCTGGCCAACGTCGCGCCGGATCACGCGCAGCGGCGGCACCTGGGCCAGCTGCAGCACCGGCGGCAGGCCAAAGGCCAGCATCAGCGTGAGGCCCATGCCCAGGCCGAGCAGCACCGGCGTGAGGCCGGGCGCCGGCAGGCTGGACTCGACCAGGCCGGCGAGCAGCAGCACGAACACGTGGTGCACCACGAAGCCGATGAGCACGCCGAGCGCGCTGGCAAACAGCCCGACCAGGGTGAACTCCAGCGTGTAGGCGCGCGCCATGGTGCCTTGCGAGAGGCCGAGCACGCGCAGCATGGCGCAGTCGTCCAGATGGCGCGAGGCGAAACCGCGCGCCGCAATGGCCACCGCCACAGCACACAGCAGGGCCGCCAGCAGGGCCACGAGGTTGAGGAATTTTTCAGCCCGGCCCAGCGTCTGCTGCATCTCGGGCCGCCCGCTCTCCAGCGACTCCAGCCGGATGCCGCGCACCCCGGGCTGCGCCACCGCTTCGTCGGCCCAACGGGTGAAGGCGCCCACACTCGCTGGAGTGCCCGCCACCGCGAGGCGGTAGGTCAGGCGGCTGGCGGGTTGCACCAGGCCAGTGGCGGCGAGATCGGCGGTGTTGAGCATGACGCGCGGCGCAAAGCTCATGAAGCCGGCACCGCGGTCGGGCTCGACCACGATCAGGCGCGCGATGCGCAGCGAGGCATCACCCAGCAGCAGCGGATCGCCCACCTTGAGGTCGAGCGCCACCAGCAGGGGTTCGTCCACCCAGACGGTGCCGGGGGCGGGAATCTCGCGCGTGGCGCTGTCGGCACCGCCGGGTGCCTCGGCCACGCGCAGGCTGCCGCGCAGGGGATAGCCCTCGCCCACGGCCTTCAGGGCCACCAGGCGTGCGGCACCGCCCTCTTCGTCGCGCGCCCGGCCCATGGTGGGAAAGCCCAGTGTCTGGGTGGTGGACAGGCCGAGTTCACGCGCCTGTGCCTCGAACGCGGGGGGCATGGCGTGGTCGCTGCTGACGACGGCGTCGCCACCGATCAGGGCACTGGCGTCGCGCGTGAGGCCGCCCTGCAGGCGGTCGGCAAAAAACCCCACGGCGCTGAGCGCGGCCACCGCCAGGGTGACGGCAATCATCAGCAGGCGCAGCTCACCGGCGCGCCAGTCGCGCCGCAGCGAAGACCAGCCCAGGGTCCAGAAGCGGATGGGCAGGGAGGCGGTGGGCTGTGTCATGGCACGGACCTTATCGCATTCGCAAAAGCCACACACGCCATTCGGCGAGGCCGCGGCATGCGTGCCCCTTCCAGAACACCGCGGAACTGGCTTCGCCAGGCCGCAGGTGTTGCCCCCCGAGGGGGTGACGCGCCGCAGGCGCGGCGCGGGGGGAGCTTTATTTGGTGCCGAAGATCCGGTCGCCCGCGTCACCCAGGCCGGGCACGATGTAGCCGTGCTCGTTCAGGCCGCGGTCCACCGCCGGGGTGTAGACCGGCACATCGGGGTGGGCGTCGTGGAAGGTCTTGAGGCCTTCGGGACAGGTCACCAGGCAGACGAAACGGATCGAGCGCGGCCCGGTCTTCTTCAGCCGGTCCACCGCCATCACGGCCGAGTTGCCGGTGGCCAGCATCGGGTCGAGCACGATCACGTCGCGCTCCTGCATGTCGTGCGGCATCTTGAAGTAGTACTCCACCGCCTGCAGCGTCGCCGGGTCGCGGTAGAGGCCGATGTGGCCCACGCGCGCGCCGGGAATCACCTGCAGCATGCCGTCGAGGAAACCGTTGCCGGCGCGCAGGATGGAGGCCAGTACCACCTTCTTGCCGTCGATCACGCGCGAGGTCATCTTCTCCAGCGGGGTCTCGATTTCGATGTCCTGCATCGGCATGTCGCGCGTGATCTCGTAGGCCAGCAGCGCGCTGAGCTCGTGCACCAGTTCGCGGAAGCTTTTGGTGCTGGTGTCCTTGCGGCGCATCAGGGTCAGCTTGTGCTGAACCAGGGGGTGGTCAATGAGATGGACGTCGCGGCTCATGGGGGCGTTCTTTCGAAAGGCGGGGCACCGTGGCACAGCACGGCGGTGGATGGGCGGTGCGCCGAGTTTAAATGTCCTGACCACCCGGCCGCGGCCGGTGCACCCGAGCCGGCGGGCAAATTGCGCTTACAGCGAAACCGGTTGCGGGCGCAGTGGCGCTGGCGGCGGCACGGCGTCGAGCGCCAGCCGCTGTGGATTGGCGTAACACAGGAAGCGCTGGTTGGTGGCGCGGCCAATGGCGCACAGGCCCACGCGCTGCGCCACATCCAGCCCCATCTGCGTGATGCCGCTGCGCGAGACCACCACCGCCACACCCATCTGGGCCGACTTGATCACCATCTCGCTGGTGAGGCGGCCGGTGGTGTAGAAAATTTTCTCGCCGGTGGGTGGCGTCTGCTGCAGGCTCATCCAGCCGGCGATGGTGTCCACCGCGTTGTGGCGGCCCACGTCTTCCACGAACAGCTGCAGCTCTTCGCCGTAGAACAGCGCACAGGCGTGCACCGAGCCGGCCGACTTGTAGGTGCTCTCCTTGAGGCGGATGGCGTTGACGATGGCGTACAGCTGCGACTGCTTGATGCCCGCCTCGGCCGGCAGGCGGATGTTGTCAATCTCGTCCATCAGGTGGCCGAACACGCTGCCCTGGCCGCAGCCGGTGGTGACCACGCGGTGCGAGGTGCGCTCTTCGATGCGCTCGATGCCGCTGCGCGTCTTCACCGACGCGGCGTTCACCTCCCAGTCGACCGTGATGGACTCGATGTCCGACGCCGAGCCGATCAGGTTCTGGTTCAGCAGGTAACCCAGCACCAGCCACTCGGGCCGCGCACCCAGCGTCATCAGCGTGACGAGCTCGCGCTTGTCCACGTACACCGTGAGGTCGCGCTCGGCAGGAATGAAGATGGTTTCGCGCGTGCCGCGCTCGTTCATGACCTCGACTTCACGGGTCAGCGGCGCACGCGCCTGGGTCAGTTCAGGGAGGGACATGGGCGAAGACTAACGCATGAAAAGGGCCGACACCCTGGGGTTCGGCCCTTGGCGGAGGCTGAAGCGGGTTTTCGGAATCCCGCGCAGGCTCACTTCGCGCCCGTCGCAGCGCCGGCTGGCGCCTGGCTGCTGGGCGGGCTGACGGCTGTGGTGGCCGGGGAATGTGCACCGGCAGCCTCGGCCGGCTTGGGTGCCACGTAGGCGAACTGGCCGGGGTTGTTGCAAGCGGGCGCGGCGGCTTCGGCCGGCTTGACCGCCTTGCCGGCGCTGGCCGCGGTCTTGAAGTAGTTGCTGGCGGCGCGGTCCATCGACAGGCAGAGCTGGTAGGCATCGACCTTGGCGGCCCAGGCCGTCTTGGCGGCGGCTTCGGCCGCCTTGGCCTTGGCCTCTTCGGACAGCGGTGGCGGCGCAGGCAGCTTGGCGTGGGCCGCGGTGGCCAGCAGCAAACCCAGGCACAGGTTCAGGCTCAGGAGGGAAGGTTTCATGGAGTTGTCCTTGTCGCTGGAGATGCTGCTGTGCCGGGCTTCAGGCCTTGACGGCGCGCGAGGCCTCGGCCGCGCCGGCCGCGTCCACCGGGCCGCTGGTGCGTTGCGCGGGGATCTTGCCGGCCTTGATGTCGCGGTACCAGAGCTCGTGGTGTTCCTTGGCCCAGGTCTCGTCCACGTAACCGGTCTTCATGGCCTTGTAGGCGCCCTTCATACCGATGGTGCCGAGGTAGATGTGGCCCATGAACAGCGCCATCATCAGCACCGCCGCGGTGGCGTGCACCATGTGGGCAATCTGCATGTTGCCGCGGGTGTAGGCCACCGAAGGCAGCAGCTTGTCGAGGAACAGGCCGGAGCCGACCACGATCAGGCCGAAGAAGAACACGCCGCCCCAGAACACGATCTTCTCGCCCGCGTTGAAGCGGTGTGAAGGCACTTCCTGGCCGCTGAACAGGCCACCGCCCTTGAGCAGCCACTGGATGTCTTCCTTGGCCGGCAGGTTGTCCTTGATGAAGGTCACGATCACCACCAGCAGCGTCACCGCGAACAGCGGGCCGGCGAAGTTGTGCAGGTTCTTCAGCGCATAGGTCAGCCAGCCGAACAGCGTGCCGCCCAGGATGGGCAACAGGAAGAACTTGCCGAACGCCATGATGATGCCGGACACCGCCAGGGCCACGAACGCGATGGCGTTGAGCCAGTGCGCGGCGCGCTCGAAGTAGGTGAAGCGCTCGATCACGCGGCCGGTGGGTGCACCGTGCGTGGGGATTGCGCCCTTGGCGGCGTAGAACAGGCCGATGGCCAGCAGCACGATCAGCAGCACCGAACCGCCGTAGGGAATGATCCACTGGTTGCGCACCTGCCGCCAGGCTTCGCCCGCGTTGGTCAGGCGCGCGCCGGGGTAGTTCACGAACGGCTGGATCAGGTTGCCGGCTTCCAGGTAAGGCAGGCTGGAGTAACCCGTCACGCCCTTGCCGACGTCGCGCCACATGGGCGCGTTGTTGCCCGGCTGCACCTGGCGGCGTTCGGCGTTGGTCTGTTCGCGGTAGCCCGGGTCGGTGCTGGCGTCGGGGGCGATCTGGAAGATGTTGGCGTCGCGGATGCCACCCATCTGCGCAGCGGCAGGCGTGGCAACCGGTGCGGCGTCTGGCGCCGGCGCGGCGGCCTGCGGCGCCTGGGCGTTGGCCCAGCTCGCGCTCAGCGCCAGCAGCGCGACCGACCAGATCCTGGGCGACGACAGGCGCCGCAAGCCTTGAGTCAGGAGGCTGTACATGGTGTGGGGCCTCAGGGTGTTTTGCCGCCCATGCGGGTGTAATCGTTCTGGCCGTACTGCGCGCGCGCCTTCAGCCGTTGTTCCCAGCTGGTCTTGTCGCCCGCGGTCCAGCCGCTGCTGACGTACTGGCTCTTGCCCACGCCCTGGTAGGGCGCTGCATCGTGTTTGACGCCGGCGGCAGTCATCTCCTGCGGCTTCTCGCCACAGGCCGAAAGGGCCAGCAGGGAAGCCGCGATGGCGACGCTGAGTGTGAGCCGGCGCATCATGACTTTTCTCCCTGGGCGCTGCCATAGGCCGTGCCCCAGCCCCAGACTTCCGCGCCCTTGCCACGTTGCAGCACGCGGTTGCGGAAGATGTCGGCCACCACGTCGCCGTCGCCGGCGAGCAGGGCCTTGGTCGAGCACATCTCGGCGCAGGCCGGCAGCTTGCCTTCGGCCAGGCGGTTGCGGCCGTATTTCTCGAACTCGGCCTGGCTGCCGTGGTCTTCAGGGCCACCGGCGCAGAAGGTGCACTTGTCCATCTTGCCGCGCACGCCGAAGGTGCCTTGCGAGGGGAACTGCGGTGCGCCGAACGGGCAGGCGTAGGAGCAGTAGCCGCAGCCGATGCAGACGTCCTTGTCGTGCAGCACTACGCCTTCGTCGGTGCGGTAGAAGCAGTTGACCGGGCAGACCGCCATGCAGGGCGCGTCGCTGCAGTGCATGCAGGCCACCGAGATCGACTTCTCGCCCGGCACGCCGTCGTTGAGCGTGACCACGCGGCGGCGGTTCACGCCCCACGGCACTTCGTGTTCGTTCTTGCATGCCGTGACGCAGCCGTTGCATTCGATGCAGCGCTCCGCGTCACAGATGAATTTCATTCTTGCCATTGTTGTGCTCCAGGTCTCGTGGTCTTACGCTTTTTCGACGTTGCAGATCGTGGTCTTGGTTTCCTGCATCATCGTCACGATGTCGTAGCCGTAGGTGGTGGCCGTGTTCACGGCCTCGCCCCGCACGATCGGGAGGGCACCGTCCGGGTAGTACGGCTTCATGTCCTGGCCTTGCCAGCGACCGGAGAAGTGGAACGGCAGGAACACCGTGTCGGGTCCCACACGCTCGGTCACCAGGGCCTGCACGTTGATGCGCGCGCCGGTCGGCGTGCTCACCCACACGCGCTCGCCGTTGCGCACACCGCGCGCTGCAGCAGCCGCCGGGTTCAGCTCCACGAACATCTCCTGCTGCAGCTCGGCCAGCCAGGGGTTGGAGCGCGTTTCCTCGCCACCGCCCTCGTACTCGACCAGACGGCCCGAGGTCATGATGAGCGGGAATTTCTCGTGCAGCTTGTCGTCGACGTTCTTCGTCTGCAGCGACTTGTAGAGCACCGGCAGGCGCCAGCGCGTCTTCTGGTCGTCGTGGCTCGGGTACTTGGCCACCAGGTCGGGGCGCGTGCCGTAGATCGGCTCACGGTGCTGCGGCACGGCGTCGGGGAAGTTCCACACCACGGCGCGCGCCTTGGCGTTGCCGAACGGGTGGCAGCCGTGTGCCATGGCGACGCGGATGATGGCGCCGGTCGGGTCGGTCTTCCAGTTCTTGCCTTCGGCGGCCTTCTGCTCGGCCTCGCTCAGGTCGGCCCACCAGCCCAGCTTCTTGAGCAGCACGTGGTCGAACTCGGGGTAGCCGGTGGTGATTTCAGCGCCGAGCGAATACGAACCGTCTTCGGCCAGCAGGCTCTTGCCTTCGCGCTCAACACCGAAGTTGGCGCGGAAGTTGCCACCGCCGTCCATCACGTGTTTGGACGTGTCGTACAGGTTGGGCGAACCCGGGTGTTTGATCTCCGGCGTGCCGTAGCACGGCCAGGGCAGGCCGAAGTAGTCGCCGGTCATGTCGTAACCGGTTTCCTTGTCCACCACATTGCCCTTGGCCTTGAGCGTCTTCACGTCGAAGGCGTTCATGTTGCGCATGTGGGCCTTGAGGCGTTCCGGGCTCTGGCCGGTGTAGCCGATGGTCCAGACCGACTTGTTGATCTCGCGCAGGATGTCTTCCGGCATGGGCTCGTCCATGCCCTTGACCTTCTGCATCTTGTAGTTCTTGCTGAGCTCGGTGGCGAAGCCGAGTTTTTCAGCGAACTGGTGCATGATCATGTGGTCGCTGCGGCTCTCCCACAGCGGGTCGATCACCTTCTCGCGCCATTGCAGCGAGCGGTTCGAGGCGGTGCAAGAACCACTGGTCTCGAACTGCGTGGCGGCCGGCAGCAGATAGACCGCGCGGTTCGGGTTCAGGTCTTCGGCCTTGCCGGGCATGGCGGCCATCGACGCGGTGGCCGAGGGGTACGGGTCCACCACCACCAACAGGTCGAGCTTGTCCATCGCGCGCTTCATCTCCAGACCACGCGTCTGCGAGTTGGGCGCATGGCCCCAGAAGAACACGCCACGCAGGTTGGCTTCCTGGTCAACCAGCTCGTTGTTCTCCAGCACGCCGTCGATCCAGCGCGACACCGTGATGCCGGGCTTTTCCATGTTGCCGCCGGTGTACTTCTGCTTGATCCACTCGTAGTCCACGCCCCAGGTGGCGGCGAAGTGTTTCCACGAGCCGGCGGCCAGGCCGTAATAGCCGGGCAGCGAGTCGGGGTTGGGGCCGACGTCGGTCGCGCCCTGCACGTTGTCGTGGCCACGGAAGATGTTGGTGCCGCCGCCGCTCTTGCCGATGTTGCCGAGCGCAAGCTGCAGGATGCACGAGGCACGCACCATGGCGTTGCCGATCGAGTGCTGGGTCTGGCCCATGCACCAGACGATGGTGGCGGGTTTGGCTTCGGCGAGCATCCTGGCCACCTTGACCATCTGCTCTTCCTTCACACCGCAGGCTTCTTCCACCGCGGCGGGGTGCCACTTGGCCATCACCTCGGCCTTCACGGTTTCCATGCCGTACACGCGGTCGTTGATGTACTGCTTGTCTTCCCAGCCGTTCTTGAACACGTGGTACAGGATGCCGAACAGGAAAGGAATGTCGGTGCCCGAGCGGATGCGCACGTACTCGTCGGCCTTGGCCGCGGTGCGGGTGAAGCGCGGGTCGACCACGATCATCTTGCAGCCGATTTCCTTGGCGTGCAGCATGTGCAGCATGGACACCGGGTGCGCTTCGGCGGCGTTGGAGCCAATGTACAACGCGCACTTGCTGTTCTGCATGTCGTTGTACGAGTTGGTCATGGCGCCATAACCCCAGGTGTTGGCCACGCCGGCCACCGTGGTGGAGTGGCAGATGCGCGCCTGGTGGTCGCAGTTGTTGGTGCCCCAGAAGCTCACAAACTTGCGCAGCAGGTAGGCCTGTTCGTTGTTGTGCTTGGAGGAACCGATGAAGTACACCGAGTCGGGGCCGCTGGCCTCGCGCAGTTCCTTCATCTTGGCGGTGATCTCGTTGAGCGCGGTGTCCCAGCTGATGCGCTGGTACTTGCCGTTGACCAGCTTCATCGGGTAACGCAGGCGGTACTCACCGTGGCCGTGTTCGCGCAGGGCCGCGCCCTTGGCGCAGTGCGCGCCGAGGTTGATGGGCGAGTCGAACACCGGTTCCTGGCGCACCCAGACACCGTTCTCCACGATCGCGTCGGCCGCACAACCCACCGAGCAGTGGGTGCACACGGTGCGCTTGACTTCGATGGTGCCGGTGCCGTCGATGGACTTGCCACCGGCTGCGGCTTCGGCCTTCTTCACCAACGTCAGCTGGCTGGCCGCCAGGCCGACGCCCACACCCAGGCCGGAGCGGCGCAGGAAGGAGCGGCGGTCCATCGTCGGCAGTGCGGTGGACAGGCCGCGTTGCAGCTTGTGCACGAAGCCCGATGGCGAGGAGGACGCGCGCGTGCCGTGCACGCCCGACGGGGATTTTTTGGTCAACAACATGGAAAGAGCTCCTGTTCGCTCAGATGCGCGTGGTCTGGTAATACCGCTTGACGTGCTCGCTGAGCGAGTAGCCGCCGCCATTGGCCGGCGCTGCCGGCTTGGGCGCTGCTGCGGTCGCCTCTTCGGGCAACACACGGGGCAACAGGGTGGCCGCGGCAGCGAGTGCGCCGACGGTGGACGCGCCCGCAAACAGGGTGCGGCGCTTGAGGCTTGGACGGGCTTCTTCAGACGTGTTTCGTGGGGACTTGTTCATGCATGTCTCCTGTTATGAACGGCCGCACATCACAACATGCGGGCCTTTTGCATAAGTCGAATCTAACCCGCAGCCACCACCTATGCAAGGCAGTCACAAGGGGTACGCGCCCGCGAAATGAGAGCCATTCTCATCGCCAGAAATCGCAGCGCGGAGCACGCGCGCGCTGGCCGATTCATAGCCAGAACCGTGCCATGTTGGCGCAGCGATGCGCGCCCCCGCGATACCCCGGCCAAGCCATGCGCGGCATTCCCTGTGTGCATGCGGATCACGCGCCTGTTGACTCCTGCGCGTGCCACGTCATGCCCGGGGAAAAGCCATGCCTGGTGGGCGCTGCAGCACACGGCCGCACCTCGCGCTTGCGACAACTTGTCGCACGCCCGTCGCCGCAACCTGGCGCGAGCACACGCTGCGCAGGCCCTCGAAAACCCGCAATACCCCACTGATTTCGTCAGCTTCATCCGTAGAATCGCCGCACGTGGACACCTCATTTCTCCCCCCTTCCCCCGAACGAACCCTTGAAGGCTGGCCCGACTGGTCGATCCTGATCGTCGACGACGAACAGGGCATGCTCAACTTTCTCGTCAAGACGCTGGCACCACGTTGCCACTTCGTGATGAGCGCGGGCAGCGCCGAAGACGGCGCGCAGTGGCTGCGTGGCCACCATGTGGACCTGGTGATCCTCGACATCTCCCTGCCGGGCAAAAGCGGCGTGGTCTGGCTCAAGGAACTGCGTGAGCAGGGCTTCACCGGCGAGGTGATCCTCATCACCGCCTTCGCCGATCTGGACACCGCCATCGAAGCGCTGCGCGCGGGCGCGTCCGACTTCATCCTCAAGCCCTTCCGTGTGCCGCAGATCCTCAACGCGGTGAAGCACTGTTATGAGCGCTCGCGGCTGCGGCGCGAGAACTTCGTGCTGCGCCGCGCGGTCACCAGCGCACCCGGGCGCGGTGCCGTGCTCGGCAGCTCGGAGGCCATGCAGCAGTTGCGCACCTCGATCGACCGCGTGGCCGCAGTCGACAGCACGGTGCTGCTGCAGGGCGAGTCGGGCACCGGCAAAGAGCTGGTGGCGCGCGAGCTGCACGCCCGCAGCAGCCGCGCCAGCGGCCCCTTCGTGCCAGTCAACTGCGCCGGCATGTCGCCCGAGCTGATCGAGAGCGAACTGTTCGGCCACGCCAAGGGCGCCTTCGCCGGCGCCACACGCGCGCGCGACGGCCTGTTCCACTACGCGCAGGGCGGCACGTTGTTCCTGGACGAAATCGCCGAGCTGCCGCTGCCGATCCAGGCCACGCTGCTGCGTGCCATCGAAGACCTCAACATCCGCCCGGTGGGCAGCGAACAGCTGGTGCCGCTGAACCTGCGCATCGTCGCCGCCACCAACCGCCAGCTCAGCGACGAGGTGGCCGCGGGCCGCTTCCGCAAGGATCTGTTCTTCCGCCTGGAGGTGGTGGACCTCACGCTGCCGCCGCTGCGCGAACACAAGGACGACATCGCCGAACTGGCGGCGCACTTCATCGACCAGCTCGCGCCCTCGCTCGGCGTCGATCCGCTGACGATCAGCGAGACCGAGATGGACTTCCTGCACCAGTACCACTGGCCGGGCAATGTGCGCGAGCTGCGCAACCTGATCGAACGCTCGCTGATCCTGGGCAGCCTCAACGTGTCGGCGCTCTACCCCGGCGACGCCCGCGCCCCTGACACCCGCACCGTGCCGACCGACCTGCACACGCTGGAGAAGCTGCACATCCTCTCGGTGCTCGAATCGGTGCAGGGCGACAAGACACGTGCCGCGCAGTTGCTGGGTGTGTCGCGGCGCACGCTGGAACGCCGCGTGGCCGAATGGGGTAGCCCGTGAACACACCCCCGCCGCGCTTCGCGCGCCTCCGGATGGGGAAACATTCCGCATGAGCGTCTGGCGCACGCCCCGCTGGCTGGCCGGTTCGGTCCGCAACAAGCTGCTGGCGATGGCGCTGCTGCCGCTGCTGGTGGCGTTTCCGATGCTGGTGATCGCGCTGGCCCTGTGGGGCAATGTGGCGTACGACCGTTTGCTCATCACCAAGGTGCGCAGCGACCTGGCGGTGGCGCATGGGTACTTCGAACAGGTGCTCAGCGAGGTGGGCTCGGGCACGCTGGGCGTGGCCGCCTCGCAGTCGCTCTACACAGCCCTGCACGCCGCCACGCCAGAGCCAGACCGGGGGCAGGCGCTGAACCAGCAGCTCGCGCTCGGCCGCGAGCGACTCGGCCTGGATTTCCTGCTGCTCTATGACCCGCAAGGCCGGTCGCTGGCGCGCGCCGTGCCCACCGGCCAGGGCCGGGAAGACACGGCCGCACCGGCTCCGCTGATGCCGCCTGCGCTCGGCGATTCGCTGAACGTCAGCCGCACCAGCGCCAACGCCAGGCTGCTGGTGCTCGGGCCTGACGAACTGGAGGCGCTCGCACCACACCTCGCGGCACGCCTGCGCATTCCGCTCGTGGCCACGCGCAACGCCGCACCCGACACGCGCGACGCCGAGCACCGCGCGCTGGTGATGCTCTCCACCCACCCGGTGCGCAACGCCAGCGGCCAGACCATCGCCGTGCTGGCCGGTGGCCTGCTGCTGAACCAGAACCTGGATTTCATCGACCACATCAACCGCATCGTCTACCCCGAAGGCTCCCTGCCCTTCGGCAGCCAGGGCACGGCCACGCTGTTCATGGACGACGTGCGCATCACCACCAACGTGCGCCTGTTCCAGGACCAGCGCGCCATCGGCACGCGTGTCTCGCAGACCGTGCGCGACGCGGTGCTGGAGCGCGGCCAGACCTGGCTGGACCGCGCCTTCGTGGTCAACGACTGGTACGTCTCGGCCTACGAGCCTCTGCTGGACGCGCACGACCAGCGCATCGGCATGCTCTACGTCGGTTACCTGGAAGCGCCTTTTCGCCTGGTGCGTTACGCCATGCTCGGCGTGATGGGCCTGATCTTCCTCGGCGTGATGGCGCTCTCGGCCTGGTTCTCGCTGCGCTGGGCGCGCAGCATCTTCCAGCCGGTGCAGCGCATGAACCGCACCATGCAGCTGGTGGAAGAAGGCCAGACGCAGGCGCGTGTGGGCGCCATTCCCGCGCGCGACGAACTCGGCGCGTTGGCCGGCCACCTGGACGAACTGCTCGACACCATCGACGACAAGACCGCCGCGCTGCAGCGCTGGGGCGAGCAGCTCGACCACAAGGTGGCCGAGCGCACGCAGGAGCTGGAGGCCAGCAACGCGGCGCTGCAGCTGGCGCAGCAGCAACTGGTGAAGAGCGAGAAGCTGGCCGCCATCGGCCAGCTCACGGCGAGCATTGCGCACGAGATCAACAACCCGATTGCGGTGATGCAGGGCAACCTGGATTTGATGCGCGAAACGCTGGGCGAGGCCGGTCGCCCGGTGCGCGCCGAGTTGCAGCTGCTGGACGAACAGGTGGAGCGCATGCGCATCATCGTCACGCAGCTGCTGCAGTACGCGCGGCCCACCGAGTACGCCGGGTATGTCGAGGCGCTGGACATCCACCGCACGCTGGACGACTGCCTGGTGCTGGTGGGCCACCTGCTGGCGCAGACGCGCATCGAGGTGCAGCGCGAGTCACATGCCACGCGGCGCGTGGGCTGCAACCGGCAGGAGCTGCAGCAGGTGGTGATCAACCTGCTGATCAACGCGATCCAGGCCATGCCGCAGGGCGGTGTGCTGCGCCTGGAAACGCAGGACTGGACCGACCCGCAAGGGCGCCCGGGCGTGCGCCTGTGGGTGCTGGACAGCGGCGCGGGGCTCTCACCCGCCGTGCTGGAGCGTTTGTTCCGCCCCTTCTTCACGACCCGCAACGACGGCAACGGCCTGGGCCTGTGGATCAGCCAGGGGCTGGTGGAGCGCTACGGCGGGCACATCACGGCCACCAACCGCGAGGGCACCGCGGGCGCTTCGTTCTGCGTGTCCCTGCTCACCGAACCGCAGGCACCTGCCGCCGCGCCGACCGGGGATGGGCGGCCTGGGGGGCTTTGAGCTCTGTTGCGCGGAAGGCTTCGCGCCAAGGGGGCTGGGTGGTCGCGTGGCCCGGCCCAGCCAGTCGCCGGCTTGTCGCGGGTGCACGGCGTGACAGGCACACCAACGTTTGCATGCACAGGTGCGTTGCAGGACGGTGGTGGTGCCCGCATGCGCAGGCCCTCGTTCGCGGTTGCCACAGAGGCTGAGCACCCGCCAAGGCGTTGACACCGTGCTGCAGGCGGACCCGGGCAGACACCCGCGACAAGGCCGGAGCAGGCGGGTGCCGCCACCGGCCTGGCGCGAGGTCTTTGAACGAGACCTCAGCGCGCCCCCATCCCGTCACACCAGCATGTCGAAACCCTGGGTCTCCACGTTGAAGAAGGCCCGGGTGAAGCCGGCCAGCGCGGCATAGAAATGCGCCTTGGGGTGCGCCGCGATGGCGTCGCACAGCTGCGGCAGCCAGGGCTGCAGGTGGGTGGTGTAGAAGGCCTGCTGCTGCGTCAGGTTGGCCACCGCCACATCGTCGCCGGCGATCAGATAGCGCATCACCTCGCACAGGTAGGCCACGTGGTCTTCGGTCTCGGGCATGGTCTCGTCGCGCGCCAGGCCGAGCGCGGCCAGGTCGGTGCGCAGGATGGCCAGCGGCTTCTCGTTCAGGAAGCCGCTCAGGTAGTGCGAGCCGAACAGGTACACCTCGGGCCGGCCGACGCCGCCGAACAGGGCGTCGTACTCCTGCGCCACCTCGTCGTCGCTCAGTGCGCGCGCGGCGGCCACCACCTCGCGCCAGGGCTCTTCCAGGAATCCACCGGCAGCGGGTGCTTCGGTGACGGCGACACGCAGTTGCGACATCAGCTCGGCCGGCGGCGGCGCGTAGTACAGCGCGGCCAGCAGGCCGTAGACCTCGGCGCGGGCGGTTTCTTCGTCCAGCGACGAGGACGAGACGGGAATGGCGTTGTTCATGGCGGCGTGCGCTTGCTTCAAAGGTCGTGAATCCGGGCTTCGTCCGGGTTGGAATACAGGTCCACCACGCGGCAGTCGCCGCACATCTTCAGGCGCTCCAGCGCCTCGCCCTGGAACATGGCGTGGCCCGAGAGCTTGGCCAGCATCACTTCAATGCCCTTGAGCGTGCCGAACGGTTTGGCACAGCGGATGCAGTGATAGGGCTGCGCCTCGTTGAGCACACGCAACTGCTTGCGCTGCTCGCCCAGCAGCAGGCGCGGCTGCAGCGTGATGGCGTCTTCCGGGCAGGTGCTGGCGCACAGGCCGCATTGCACGCAGTTCTTTTCGATGAAGCGCAGCTGGGGCCGCTCGGTGTTGTCCTGCAGCGCGTTCGCCGGGCAGGCGCTCACGCAGCTCAGGCACAGCGTGCAGGTGTCCTTGTTGACGGCAATGGTGCCGAGCAGCGATGCACCGGGCAGCGCAATGGCTTCCGCGGTGTTGCTGCGCTGGCTGGCGCTGTCCTGCAGCAGGTGGTCGAGCGCGAGCTCGACGGTGGCGCGCTTCTCGGCCTGGATGGCAAAGGTGGCGCGGCGCTTGACGGTCTGCGCGGGTGCGTCGCCCAGTGCGGCGTCCAGCGCGGTCAGGTCGCTGGCCTCGATCAGGCGGAAGTGCTGGCCGCTGTAGCCCAGGCCGGTGACGATGGCCTGGGCCACCGCCATCTGTTCGCGCACCGCATCGCGGTACTGCGGCGCTTCTTCGCCGGTCATCAGCACCCACACCTGGGACGCGCCATAGGCAAAGGCCGAGAGCCAGACATCGAGCCCGACCGAGGCGCTGTGCCACAGGGGCAGCGGGATCACGCGCGCAGGCACACCACGCACGCGCTGCCGCTGCATCGAGGCGCTGCGGCCCAGCTCGCCCACCAGCGCGGTGCCGGCCTTGTCGCTGTGCAGCAGCACGGCCGCGTCCTGGCCGCCGGCCTTGGCGTAGGTGGCCAGCAGGGTGCGCAGCTTCACGCCCTGCTCGCTGGCGCGTGGGTAGGCGTAGGTCAGTGCGCCCGTGGGGCACACGGTGGTGCAGGCGCCGCAGCCCACGCAGAGGTTGGGGTTGACGACGATCTGGTTGCGCTGGATGTCGCTGGACACCGCGAGCGCCGAGCAGACCTCGACGCAGGCGTTGCAGGCCACGGTGCCGTTGCGGCCGTGCGCGCACAGCTTCTGCTTGTAGGTGAAGAACTTGGGTTTCTCGAATTCGCCCACCAGCTCACGCAGTTGGATCACGGTGGCCATGGCGCTGTCGGCGTTCAGGCCGCCGGCCAGGTGAAAATAGCCTTGCGGGTGCGCGTGCTGGCTGAAGGCCGGCGCGTCGCGCAGGTCGAGCACGATGTCGAAGCGCTCGCTGTGTTGTTGCGGCTCGCGCTGGAAGTTGATGGCGCCGACCGACTCGCAGGCCTTCACGCAGGCGCGGTGGCCACTGCACTTGGCCATGTCGATCTGGTAGTCGGTGCCGATGGCGTCTTCCGGGCAGGCCGACAGGCAGGCGTTGCAGCGCGTGCAGAGGTCGAGGTCGATCGGATTGTTGGCGCTCCACTGCACGTCGAACGCGCCGAGCCAGCCGCGCACCTGCTGCAGCGCACCGGCGATCACCGGGTAGCGGCGCTCCTGCGCACCACGGCCGCCGGTGGCCATCAGGCTGACCTGCAGCACGTCGCCCACCATCGCGGCGATGCGTTCGCCCTGGTCGAGCGCGCCGATGATCAGCAGCCGCCCTTCGCTCTTGTAGGTGACGGTGGGCACCGGCTCGGGATCGGGCAGGCGCGCCGCGGCCAGCAGTGCGGCCATCTTCGGCATGGCGCGCGCGCCTTCGCGGCCCCAGCCGCCGGTTTCGCGGATGTTGACGAAGTGGATCGGGCGCACGTCGAGCGGCACTGCGCCCTCGGTCTGCTCCGCCAGTTCGGTGAAGAGACGGCTCTCCTGCGTGCAGGCCACCACCAGCTCGTCACCGTTTCGGCTGGCCTTCTGGAAGGCGGGCGCGTCGCGGCGGCACAGGCTGGTGTGCAGGGTCAGGTCTTCATCCAGTGCGTCGCCCAGAACCCGGGGGTTCAGGGACATCGTCTCGTTGCAATTGCAGATCAGCGTGGTCATCGTGGGGGTGTTCCGGTGTGTCGGACACGGGGGAGTCACCGGCGAGGGGGTCGCCGGCAGCGTCGGGTGCGGCCTGTTGTTCGGCCGTTTCCGCTTGTTGTTGTGTGGGTGTGTGGTTCGGGGATGCACTGCCGGTGGCCGCTGCGGGCGCTTTGGCCTCGTCGGGGTCGTCCACCAGCTTCAGGAAACGCGCGCCCACCATGCTGGCCAGTTCGGCGGCCGACAGCGGGCTGGGCTTGGAGTAGTCGTCGATGTAGATGTCGAGCCCGTCCATCACGTTGTAGTGCGGATCGGTGAACAGCTTCTTCACCGCGGCGTTGCGCACGTTGGCGGGCACATCGCGGGCCACGAAGGCCGAATAGTCGGACTGGGGCGTGAGGCGGGCGACGTCGTCCAGCGTGAGCACGGGCGGGGCTTCGGCCTGCGTTTCGCCTTGCACTTCGGCTTGCGCTTCGGTGGCTGGAGGCGCAGACGCATCCAGCGCAACGGGTGCGGCCACCCTGGCCGCAGGCACGGGCACCGGTGCAGCCACCGCGGCCGGCGCCTCGGGCGCCACCGGCTCGCCCGAGCGCACCTGCACCTTGCGGCGCGACCAGCGCGAGAAGAAACTGCCGTTGTCGTCGTCCGTCGCCATGTTCAGCGTCCCGGTGGCCCACCGCCACGGATCTTTTCGGTGCTGATGCGCACCGGCTGGCCGAAGCGGTCGGTGAGCGGCTTGAAGCTGTCCGGGCGCTTGCGTTTCTTCGGCTCGGGCTGGTAGGTCACGTCGACAAAAGCGCGCAACCATTCCACCACCTCGGGCGGCGCGGGCACCTGGTCGACCCGTTCCTGGGCGTCGAGCCAGCGGCCGGCGTCGTGGTAACTCAGGGTGACGATCTGCGGCACGGCCATGGGTTCGCCGTCCAGCAGGCGCTCTTCGTCGGCGCGCCAGAAGACCCAGAAGCAGGGCTGCGGGCTGTGGACGTTGAGCAGGTAACCCTCGGCGTCGTCGCGGAACAGCTCGACGCGAAAACCGGGGAACAACCAGTGCGTGGCCTGCCCATCGTTGCCGGTGGCGTCCACCGGCTCCACCGCCTGCGGTTCGTGCGAGGTGTGCGCGGCCTGCGGGCCGGTCTGCTCCGGATCGCTGCGCACCATCACGTCGGCCAGCACCCAGCGCCAGGCCTGCCAGCGGCTCATGGGGCCGATGACGGGCTCGCGCCGCATCACCACATCCACTTCGATGGCGGGGCGTTGGCGGGCGGAGGGCGACATATGTTCAATCTTCATACGAAGACCGACTGTAAGCCATACCCCCGGGAGAAGTGCCCTTCAGGCCGTTTCACCCCGCCCCGCGCTGCGGCATGCGCGGGGAAACCCTGAACCTTGGCACGCCAGCGCGCCCAAACCAGGACACCGAGGAACCGGCTTTGCCGGGCCTCAGGTGTCGCCCCCTGGGGGGTGACGCGCCGCAGGCGCGGCGCGGGGGGGGACGTCAGTACGTCTCGAGATGCAGCCGGCCTTCGCGCTTGAGCGTGTCGCCCAGCGTGTCCCACTGCAGGCCGGCGCCTTGCGCCACGTCGCGCAGCGCCAGCACCACGCCCTCTTCCATGCTCTTCAGCCCGCAGACATAGAAACAGGTGTTCGGATCCTGCAGCAGGGCCGCCAGATCGGCGGCGCGCTCGCGCATCACGTCCTGCACGTAACGCTTGGGCTGGCCCGGCGTGCGGCTGAAGGCGAAGTTGATGTCGATGAAATCCTTCGGCAGGCTTTGCAGCGGGCCGAAGTACGGCAGCTCTTCCTGCGTGCGGGCGCCGAAGAACAGCATCAGCTTGCCACCCTCGAACTTGCCCGACGCGCGCAGGCGCCGGCGCCACTCGGTCATGGCACGCATGGGGGCGCTGCCGGTGCCGGTGCAGATCATCACGATGTTGGAGCGCGGGTGGTTGGGCATCAGGAAGCTGGTGCCGAACGGCCCGATCACCTCCACCTTGTCGCCCACCTTCAGGTCGCACATGAAGTTGCTGGCGACGCCGCGCACCGGCTTGCCCTGGTAGTCCTCCAGCACGCGCTTGATGGTGAGCGAGAGGTTGTTGTAGCCGGGGCGTTCGCCGTTGCGCGGGCTGGCGATGGAGTACTGGCGCGCATGGTGGGTGCGGCCCTTGGCGTCGGTGCCGGGTGGCACGACGCCGACGCTCTGGCCTTCCAGCACCGGGAAGGGCATGGCGCCGAAGTCGAGCACGATGTGGTGCGTGTCGTAGTCGCTGCCGGCGGTCTTGCCGACCTCGGTCACGCGCACGTTGCCGACCACGGTGGCGGTGACGGTTTTCTGGTTCGCCTTGGGGCCGTACAGGTTGACGAAGGCGTGCGCCGCCGACCACGGCGGCAGCGTGGCGCCAAAGGCCGACGAGTTGAAGACCTCCTGGCCGCTGCCGGCGTCTGCCACCACGGCGGGCGCGGCGGCTGGTGCCGGGGCGGGCGTCACGTCGGCATCGGCCTCCGCAAAACCTTCCAGCTCTTCCGGCGGCAACTCGGCCGGCAGCTCTTCCCAGGTGAGCTGCTCTTCGGTCGTGTAGGCCCGCACGAGCGGCATGGTGCGCCAGTTGTCGATCGAGCCGGTCGGGCACGGCGAGATGCAGGCCATGCAGAGGTTGCACTTGGCGGCATCGACCACGTAGTTGTTGTCGTCGTGCGTGATCGCCTGCACCGGGCAGGTGGCTTCGCAGGTGTTGCAGCGGATGCAGATCTCGGGATCGATCAGGTGCTGCTTGATGACAGCAAGTTCGGCAACAGCGTTCATGTGTGTGTCTCCGTGGGGGCTTGAGACAGTGTAGGAGAGGGAGGGATCAAATCAAGGTCGCCGCGGGTCCGGGTTTCCCGGCCCGCAGGCGACGCCCCCTGGAGGGGGTGACGCGCCGCAGGCGCGGCGCGGGGGGAGTCCATCAACCGAATCGGACGTATTCGAAGTCCACCGGCTGGCGGTTGATGCCCATGACGGGCGGGGCGATCCAGCCGGCGAATTTGCCGGGGTCGACCACGCGGCCCATCAGCGAAGCAACGAAGGCGAAGTCTTCCGGCGACGGCAACCACTCGTTCTTGCGTGCGGCCCATTCGACCTCGCTGACCACCTGGCCTTCGGGCGACATCTTGATGCCGGCGAGTGCACCGATCTGGCGGTTGAAGGCCTTGTGCGGCACGGTCAGGCGGGTCGGGATGCCGGCTTTCTCCAGCACCTTGTTCCAGCGGTTCACGCCGGCCACCGAATCCTTGATGAAGTCGTCGCGCAGCACTTCGTTGAGCGCGTTGAGCATGGGCACGTCCTTCTCCAACAGCTGGCCGTCCTTGACTTCCAGCACCTTGTAGGTCTGGCCCTTGAGGATGTGGTCGTCGGTGCGCTTGCCTTCTTCGTAGCGGCCCTTCAGGCCCGAGCTGTAGAAGATGGCGGCGTTGCTCGACTGGTCGGCGCCGAACAGGTCGATGGTGACGCTGTAGTGGAAGTTCAGGTAACGCTGGATGGTGCCCAGGTCGATGGCGCCGGCGGCGCGCACCTTCTGCGGGTCGTCGGTCTTGAGTTCGTTCATCACCTGCGCGGTGCGCGTGAGCACGCGCGAGACGCCGCTCTCGCCCACGAACATGTGGTGGGCTTCTTCGGTCAGCATGAACTTGGTCGTGCGGGCCAGCGGGTCGAACGCGGACTCGGCCAGCGCGGAGAGCTGGAACTTGCCGTCGCGGTCGGTGAAGTAGGTGAACATGAAGAAGGCCAGCCAGTCGGGCGTCTTCTCGTTGAACGCACCCAGGATGCGCGGGTTGTCCTGGCTGCCCGAGGTGCGCTGCAGCAGCGCCTCGGCTTCTTCACGGCCGTCGCGGCCGAAGTGCTTGTGCAGCAGGTAGACCATGGCCCACAGGTGGCGGCCTTCTTCGACGTTGATCTGGAACAGGTTGCGCAGGTCGTACATCGAGGGCGCGGTCAGGCCCAGGTGGCGTTGCTGCTCGACCGATGCCGGCTCGGTGTCGCCCTGCGTGACGATGATGCGGCGCAGGTTGGCGCGGTGTTCGCCAGGCACGTCTTGCCAGGCTTTCTCACCCAGGTGGTCACCGAAGTGGATCTTGCGCTCGGCGTCGCCCGGGTTCAGGAAGATGCCCCAGCGGTAGTCGCGCATCTTCACGTGGCCGAACTGGGCCCAGCCTTGCGGGTCTACGCTGACCGCGGTGCGCAGGTACACCTCGTGGTTGGTCGAACCTTCCGGGCCCACGTCGTCCCACCAGTTGATGAAGTTGGGCTGCCAGCCTTCGAGCGCGCGCTGCAGCGTGCGGTCTTCGCTCAGGTTGACGTTGTTGGGGATCTTTTCGCTGTAGTTGATGCTGGACATGGCGGTTCTCCTGGGGCGGTTATCGGTGGGAAGACACGGATCGAGGAACGAGGGTCAAGGGGCGACGGGGGTCCGGCTGGGCCGGCCCGAGGCGCCGTCCCCCTGGGGGGAAGACGCCGCAGGCGGCGCAGGGGGGCCTCAAACTCTGTTGAAGTCGAAGGCGGCTTTGTCGCCCTTGCCGTAGACCTTGAGCGCACCCTTTTCGCCAACGGCGTTGGGGCGGATGAAGATCCAGTTCTGCCAGGCGGTGAGGCGGCCGAAGATGCGGGTGGCCATGTTTTCCTTCTGCGCAAACCGCAGGTTGGCTTCCAGGCCGGTAAGGGCGTCGGGCGACATGGCCGCGCGTTCTTCGAGCGCCATGCGCACTTCGTCGGCCCAGTCGATGTCGTCGGGCGAGGCGGTCACCAGGCCCAGGGCCAGTGCGGCGTCGGCGTCCAGCGCCTGGCCCACCGCGGCGCGCGCGGCTTCCATCGGTGCCGTCTCTTCGTAGAAGCGGCGTTGCAGGCGCGACTGTTCGTTGACCATCGGCAGGAAGCCGAAGTTGAACTCACCGAGCTGCAGCTTGGGTGCCGCAGCGGCGTCGTCCGGCAGGGCCAGCATGTAGGCGCGGTCGGCGGCGAAGGCCAGCTCGGCCAGCGAACCAGCGAAGCAGGAGCCGGACTCGATCAGCGCGAACAGGCTGCGCGAGGACACGTCCAGGCGGGCGAAGGTGCGGCGCATCAGGCCCAGGGTCTCGCGCACCAGCCAGTGGTTCTGGTTGGCCACCATCAGCGCGTCGCTGGCCAGCACGGCCGCGGCGTCGCCTTCGGTCTTGAGCAGCCAGGTGCCGATGTCGAGTTCGTTGGTGCGCAGGTTGAGGATGGCGTCGTCGAGTTCACGCGCCATCTGCAGCGGCCACCAGCTGGCGCCAGCGGCCTCGATGCCGGCGATGTCGCCCGGCTGCGCGCCGCTCGGGGCCTTCACGGTCAGGGTGACGTTGCGCTTGGCGCGGTCGATGGCGACGTTTACATACTGGTAGCTGATGCCGTCGGCGCTGTCGGTGCGTTCCACGCGCGGCAGGGCCACGCCCTTGCCGGCGGCAGGGCGGTCGCTCTTCGCGGCCAGCGCGGCGGCACGTTCCTGCACGTGGGCGGCGAACTGCTGCGGCTTGGCGATGGAGTCGACCAGGCGCCAGTCCACGGCCTTCTGGCCACGCACGCCTTCGCTGGTGGTGCAGAAGATGTCGGCCAGGTCGTGGCGCACGTGGCGCTTGTCGGTCACGCGGGTCAGGCCACCGGTGCCGGGCAACACGCCGAGCAGCGGCACTTCGGGCAGGGACACGGCGGAGGAGCGGTCGTCCACCAGCACGATTTCGTCGCAGGCCAGGGCCAGCTCGTAACCGCCGCCGGCGCAGGCGCCGTTGAGCGCGGCGACGAACTTCAGGCCGCTGTATTTGGACGAGTCTTCAATGCCGTTGCGGGTCTCGTTGGTGAACTTGCAGAAGTTCACTTTCCAGGCGTGGCTGGAGAGGCCGAGCATGAAGATGTTGGCGCCGGAGCAGAACACGCGGTCCTTGCCGCTGGTGACGACCACGGTGCGCACTTCGGGGTGCTCGAAGCGCACACGGTTCAGGGCGTCGTGCAGTTCGATGTCCACACCCAGGTCGTAGCTGTTGAGCTTGAGCTTGTAGCCAGGGCGGATGCCGGCGTCTTCGTTGATGTCCACCGCCAGCGTGGCAACGTCGCCGTTGAAAGAGAGCTTCCAGTGGCGGTACTGGCTTGGGTCGGTGCGGTAGTCGACGGTGGTCGGGGTCGCGGTGGCGTTCATGGGGTGTCTCCTGGCAGGGTCTCGGGTCTGGGGCATCCGCAGGTGGCTGCGGCGGAATCAGGCCGACAACCTGCACTCAAACGCCGGTCCGGACCTGGTGATGTGAATAATAGTTCACCAACCCGAAACCGTCAATGCACTTTTCTGCATGTCACTCCACCAGGCCCAGCGCATCGCGCACCTGGCTGCGCAGCGCAGCGAACGCGTCCTCGAGGTTGTAGGCGCTGGTGTCGAAAGCCATGTCGGCCTTGGAATAAAACGCCGAGCGCCCGGCCAGGATGCGCTTGAGGTCTTCCATCGCCTCGCGGCTCGCGGCCATGGGCCGCATGTCGCCCTGCGCGGCCACGCGGCCCATGTGGTCGGCCGGGTCGGCCTGCAGCCAGACGGTGGTGCAGTGGGACAGCAGCAGGTTGAAGTTGGCCGCGTCCGAGACGAGGCCACCCGGCGTGGCGATCACCACCTCGGGGTAGATCTGGATCGCTTCTTCCAGCGCCCGGCGTTCGTAGCGGCGGTAGGCCGGCGTGCCGTAGAGGGAATGGATCTCGTTGATGCTGCAGCCGGCGAACTTCTCGATCTCGCGGCTGAGTTCGATGAAGGCAAAACCCAGGTCGTCCGCCAGCCGCTGGCCGAGCGTGGACTTGCCCGCGCCACGCAGGCCGATGAGCGCGATGCGCGCCTTGCGCCCGGGGTCGCCGCCGGGGGCGGCACCGCCGCCCAGCAGGCTGCCGATGGCGACCCGCGCCCGACGCAGGTCGGCCTCGTTGCGTTTTTCCAGCAGCTCACGAATCAGCAGCCATTCCGGTGAGCTTGTGCTCACATCCCCGAGCAATTCGGCGAGCGAACACTGCAGCGCCTGAGACACCTGCAGCAGCACCAGGATGGAGGCATTGCCCGTGCCGTACTCCAGATTGGCCAGGTGCCGCTCGGACACATCGGCCGCGATCGCCACCGCCTTGCGCGTCATGCCGCGGCGCGAGCGCAGGGTGCGCACGCGTTCGCCGAGCGCCACCAGAAAGGGGTGGCGCTCCTCTTCCACAGCGGGAGGTTTGACCTCGCCAGAGGCCATCACGCCGGTATCGTCGACGTCCATGGGGTGCAGACCTTTCTAGGGTGGTGCCGGCAGGGTAAACACGGGAGGGGCTTGCCAAGCGCCAAGACGTGCACTTTAATGCATACTTCGCAAAACGCAAGATAATGCATTTATAGCGCCATTCGCCTCCCGCAACCAGTGCGGGGGACCCGACCCATTCCCCGAGAGAGACAAGCCATGACGACCTCCCCCCTGCTCCCCAACTTCCTCGGCGGCCAATGGCAGACCGGCAGCGGCGCCGGCACGCCCCTGTTCGACCCGGTGCTCGGCACCGAGCTCGCCCGCGTGAGCAGCGCCGGGCTGGACCTCGCCGCTGGCTTCGCCTTCGCGCGCGAACAGGGCGGCAAGGCCCTGCGCGCCCTGAGCTACGGCGAACGCGCCGGCATGCTGGCTGCCATCGTCAAGGTGCTGCAGGCCAACCGCGACGCCTATTACGAAATCGCCACCGCCAACTCCGGCACCACCACCAAGGATTCCGCGGTGGACATCGACGGCGGCATCTTCACGCTGGGTTACTACGCCAAACAGGGTGAAGCCCTGGGCAGCGCACGCGCCCTGCTCGACGGCGAACGCATCCGCATGGGCAAGGACCCGGTGTTCCAGACCCAGCACGTGCTGCAACCCACACACGGCGTGGCGCTGTTCATCAACGCCTTCAACTTCCCGAGCTGGGGCCTGTGGGAAAAAGCCGCGCCCGCCCTGCTCTCGGGCGTGCCGGTGATCATCAAGCCCGCCACCGCCACCGCCTGGCTCACGCAGCGCATGGTGAAGGACGTGATCGACGCCAACATCCTGCCGCCCGGCGCGCTGTCGGTGGTCTGCGGCTCGTCCGCCGGCCTGATGGACCAGCTGCAACCGTTCGACGTGGTGTCCTTCACCGGCTCGGCCGACACGGCGCGCATCATCCGCAGCCACCCAGCCGTGGCCGAACGTTCGGTGCGTTGCAACATCGAAGCCGACAGCCTGAACAGCGCCCTGCTCGACCCGGCCGCCACCGCCGACAGCGAAGCCTTCACCCTGCTGGTGAACGAGGTGGTGCGCGAGATGACGGTGAAGGCCGGCCAGAAGTGCACCGCCATCCGCCGCGTGTTCGTGCCGCGCGCGCTGTACGACGACGTGGCCAAGGCCCTTGGCGCCAAGCTCACCAAGACCAGCGTGGGCAACCCGCGCAACGAGACGGTGCGCATGGGTTCGCTGGTGAGCCAGGAACAGAAGGCCAGCGTGCTCGAAGGCATCACCAAGCTGCGCGCCGAGGCGGAAGTGCTGTTCGACGGCGCCAGTGCCGCCCTGGTCGATGCCGATGCCGCCGTGGCCGCCTGCGTCGCCCCGGTGCTGCTCGGCTCGCGCGAACCGGCGAAGGCGAAGGTGCTGCACGAGGTCGAGGTGTTCGGCCCGGTCGCCACGCTGATGGCCTACGACAGCATCGAACAGGCCTACGAACTCATCCGCCGTGGCGAAGGTTCGCTGGTGTGCTCGGTCTACAGCGCCGACCCGGCCTTCACCGCCAGCGCTGCGCTCGAACTCGGCTCGGCCCATGGTCGCGTGCACGCCATCTCGCCCGACGTGGCAGCCAGCCAGACCGGCCATGGCAACGTGATGCCCATGTCGCTGCACGGCGGCCCCGGCCGCGCGGGTGGTGGCGAAGAACTCGGCGGCCTGCGCGCGCTGGGCTTCTACCACCGCCGCAGCGCGGTGCAGGCAAGCAGCGCGGCGCTGGACGTGCTGGCGGCATCTGCCATCGCGTTGAAGCTCTGAATTCGCGCCCTCCCCCGCAGGGGGATGGCTGAGGGAGCCCCCACCCCACCCTCCCCCAAACGGGAGGGCGTCGGACAATCCACGAACACCGCAGGAGACAAGCCCCATGACCACAACCACCGTCGCAGCCCCGCCCGAGCGCTTCAACTTCGCGCGCCACCTGCTCGACGTCAACGCGCAGCGTGCGAACAAGACCGCGCTGATCGACGACCAGGGCACGCTCACCTACGGCCAGCTCGACGACCAGGTGCGGCGCTTCTCTGCCGCGCTCACGGCGCTCGGCCTGCGCCGTGAGGAACGTGTGCTGCTGCTGATGCACGACAGCAGCGACTGGGTGGTGGCTTTCCTCGGCGCGCTGCACGCCGGCGTGGTGCCGGTGGCAGTGAACACCCTGCTGACCGCGCAGGACTACGCATACATGATGGCCAACAGCCGCGCCCAGGCCGCGCTGGTGTCGGCCGCGCTGTTGCCCACACTGCAGACCGCGCTGGACAAGCTCGGCGCACAGGGTGGGCACGAGGTGAAACACATCATCGCCTCACGCTCCAGCGAGGCCCTGCCCGATGGCGTGCACCATTTCAACACCCTGGTCGGCAGCCACGCGCCCGCCACTGAGGCGGCCGACACGCATGGCGACGAGCCGGCCTTCTGGCTCTATTCGTCCGGCTCCACCGGCGCGCCCAAGGGCGCGGTGCACACCCAGGCCAACCTCTACTGGACCGCCGAGCTGTATGGCAAGGCCGTGCTGAATCTGCGCGAGAACGACGTGGTGTTCTCCGCCGCCAAACTGTTCTTCGCCTACGGCCTGGGCAACGCGCTGACCTTCCCGCTCAGCGTGGGCGCCAGCGTGGTGTTGATGGCCGAACGGCCAACACCGCAGGCCTGCTTCAAACGCTTCACGGAGCAGAAGCCCACGGTGTTCTACGGCGCGCCCACCGGCTACGGCGGCATGCTCGCCAGCCCTGACCTGCCGAAGAAGAGCGAGGTTGCCCTGCGCCTGTGCTCCTCGGCGGGCGAGGCGCTGCCGCAAGACATCGGCCAGCGCTGGACGGACCACTTCGGCGTCGAGATCATCGACGGCATCGGCTCCACCGAAATGCTGCACGTGTTCCTCTCCAACCGCCCCGGCGACGTGCGCTACGGCACCACCGGCAAGCCGGTACCGGGTTACGAGATCGAGCTGCGCGGCGAAGACGGCCAACCGGTGGCCGACGGCGAGATCGGCGACCTCTACATCAAGGGCCCGACCGCGGCGCTGATGTACTGGAACAACCGCGACAAGACCCGCGACACCTTCCAGGGCGGCTGGACCAAAGCCGGCGACAAATACACACGCGACGCTGACGGTTACTGCACCTATGCCGGCCGCAACGACGACATGCTGAAGGTCAGCGGCATCTACGTGAGCCCGTTCGAAGTGGAAGCCACGCTGGTGCAACACCCCGCCGTGCTCGAAGCCGCGGTGATCGGCAAGACCGACGCCGACGGCCTGACCAAGACCAAAGCCTTCGTGGTGCTCAAGGCCGGCGCTGTGGTGAACGAGAGCGAGCTGCAAGCCTTCGTGAAGAGCAAGCTGGCGCCCTACAAGTACCCGCGCTTCATCGAGTTCCTGCCAGAGCTGCCGAAGACGGCGACCGGCAAGATCCAGCGCTTCAAGCTGCGCGAGCTCGACAGCGGAGCGGCGTGAGGCGTTGACCAGGCGTTGATCCAGCCACTGGCGCGCGGGCCCTCACCCCAGCCCTCTCCCAGAGGGAGAGGGAGCAAGACAAGCACGCCGGAGAGGAAGCCCGTTCCCGTTCCCGGCCCCGGCCCCGGCCCCGCTCCCCTGCCGTCAGACCGGGCTGAGCAGCGCAGGGGCGCGGGGAACAA
>NZ_BCTJ01000001.1 GCF_001571225.1 Hydrogenophaga palleronii NBRC 102513 | reverse complement strand
AACATGACCACGGTGATGCAGGGCGGTTCTTCCAGCGTGAAGGCACTGACGGGTTCGACCGCGGAAGAACAGTTCCACTGAGTTTTGCTGTCATCAGGTAGAGGAGACAGGGCCACCCTTCGGGGTGGCTTTTTCGTTGTGGACCGCGTGATGTGAGGGGTGGAAGATGTGGCGGTCAAATTCTTTAAAAGATGGCTTGAGCCTGTACGGACTACAGGCTTTAGCATCGTGGCCATGATGACCAAAAACGATTCCACCCGTTCCCAAGCCACCAGGGTACTGGCCCTGAAAGTTCCGCCATTGGCGCTGACGGCGCTCGCCGCCGCATTGATGTACGGCCTGCCTGGCTGGGTGGAGTTTCCTAGGAGTGGGGCCTGGCATGGGATTCTCTGCGCCGTCGTTCTGGCCACCGGCCTGGCCATCTGCTTCGCGGGCGTGGGCGCCTTTCGACAATCCCGCACGACGGTGGATCCACGCACGCCCGATGCGGCGTCCTCATTGGTCGTCGGTGGCATCTACCGCGTGACCCGAAACCCCATGTACCTGGGCTTTCTAATGGTGCTGCTCGCGCTTGCGCTGTACCTCGGCAAATTGACCGCCTTCGTCGTGCTGCCGCTCTTCGTCGTCTATCTCAACGAGTTTCAAATCAAGCCCGAGGAGAGCGCCTTGCGTGCGCGATTTGGTAGCGCTTTCGACTCCTATGTTTCCCGCGTGCGTCGCTGGCTCTAGCCTAGTCACGGTTCTCTATGCCAAAGAGGTTTGGCCGGGCTGAGCATCAGCACGATGTCTACATCCGTGTCACAGCATCGAACAGGGCAAACAGTTCAGGTTGCCAGGACCCATCATGGTCAACGGCAGTTTGAACGAGCACGGTTTTCGTTGGTATGTCGACGATGACGCGCTGTCCGTGGTGTCCGTTGAAGAAGGGTCGTGTACCTTCCCTGTTGGCATGCCACATGTGGGCCTTGTAGCCGAAGTTCGGGCCCGCGTAGCCGAACCTGGTGTGCTTGTCCTGTGGGCCCCAACTGCAACATTCCCGTATCCAGCTCTGACTGACGATTTGTGTGCCGTTGGCAACGCCAGAATCGGCCATCAGAAAACCGAGCCGCGCCCAATCTCTCAAGATGGCGCCGATGCCGATGCAATTGAACTCGTTCTTCTCGGGGTCGGTCATCCAGGTGGCGGCGGCCTCTGCGCCGAGAGGCTTCCAGAGAACGTCTTCGCAGTATTGGGCAAGTGATTTCCCGCTTACCTGTCTCAGAACCATGCCCAGCGTCAGTGGGCTCAGCTCGTTGTAGTTGAATGTTCGACCTTGCTCTTCGCGGCGAGCATTCCAGCTTTTTACGGTCTCTCGAATACTCGCATGCGGGCCAAGCAAGGCTCTTGGATAGATGGTGTGGTTGTCTCTTTCATGCAGCACGTCGGCTCCGCTGGACATGTTGCTCAGATTTCGCAAGGTCACACTGCCATGCAAGGTTCCTTCCAGCTCGGGGACGTACTTGCTGGCGTGGTCATCGTAGGAGCCTATGAGCTTTTGGTCGAGTGCAACGCCAAGAAGCAGTGACGTCACACTTTTGGCCATCGACCAACTGGTGAATCGCATGGATTCGTTGCGTTCAAATCCGTACGACTCCAGGAGAATCTGCTTGTCTCTGGCAATGAGCAGGCCGGTGATTGGCCAAGACCTCATGTACTCGTCGGGGGTCTTCCTGAACAAGCCCCATCGATACGACAAGTCGGCTGGTTGACGAGCCAGCGTGAACACACCGTCGCCATTGGCAATCTTGTTGTGTGGCAACAGGTTTTCATAGCCACCGGAGTAATTGCCAACCCGCGTTTCGGGTGCTCGGTTCAAGCCCGAACGCATCCCTGACGGGTAGCCAGCTGCTTTTCCCCATTTGTCGGAGTTCGCCGTTGCAGGCGACGTGTAGAGGCCGCTGGCAAGAGCGCCCAAAATCAGTTCTCGTCGGTCCATGAAATCTCCGGCTTGTAAAAATCATGGCCGGGTATTCGCCGGCACCTTGTAGGCATGCACTGATCGACGTCCTTCATGAGGACTGATGTTGTGGCGTCCCGCGTGCCGCAGATGCTCAAGCACCAACTGCATGCTCGGACTGTTCTTCGCCAGTTCAATCAAGGCGAAGGAAGTCCGATCCAGTCCTGTAGCCAGTGCCCCTCACTCATACCGGCGATGCGCGGTCATCAGAGGCTTTCTGCGATTGATGTAGAGCATGACAAGCCCGACTTCCACGGCCATCGCCAGCAGGCCAACGCCCCAGTGGATGAAGAAGAAAGGTGTGGTCGGTAGTACAAGGAGCGACCAGAACCACATGCCCAGGCCGGCTTGGTAGAAGACTTCCTTGCAATGCTGACACCTCAGCCCCTTCATGTAGGAGCTATTGGCAACAGCCCAACGGGTGTGCCCGTGGTCGGCGTTGCATGCGGGGCAGGGGCGGGTTTTGAGCAGCATATCGTCCGCGTGGCGGTCCGTTAGAGGAGATGCCTTTGAATTGCAGACTCAACGAGACCCGCGATTCCACGTTGATGCAGGTCTGCAACCAGATGAAGCCGGTCCGCGAATGCGGCATTGTTTGACTTCATCTCTTGGCCAGGAGAAAAGTAGTCTCGTACGCTGCTGAACGTCACTCGTTTGCTTGCTTCAGGACGAACGGACCAATGATGCAGTGACCGAAGTTGATCGACTGTCATACCGATCTTTTCAAGGTAGTCGATATCCGCGAGTAGCTGCTCGGTCCGATTCATCTGGCCTCCTGTGCATCGAGTCGGTGTTTCGTGATGGTAGACCGAGATACTGCTGTTTGGTCACCCGGAATCTGGCCGCAGGTGCTGCGGGCGAGAGTCAGGAGTGCGCCTCATCGGGTTTCGGTGGAACTGCGCGCAGTACTGCTCAAGTGCTGTTCTTCGACGTCCAGCGCCCTTTGCCGCTCGTGCCAAGTCCATCATTCGAACGCCACCCTTCTTGCACGTGGCAGCTCAGGCGCGGTGGGTGGTGCGCTTCTATGGTGGATGCGCACGTTGGCTCGTCCAGCGTGAAAGCGCTGACCAGTCCTGCCGGGCGGGGCCATTCTTCGAGGCGGCTGTTTTTGTGGGAAAATCGCGCCTCTACTGAAATCACAAGAGCGAGAAAGGCAGTCTGGTTATGACACCGCGAACTATGGAGTTCACTTCCACGGCCCGCTGAGGCCTGCAGTTCGCGCCTGCCCGATTGATACTTTCTTGACCCACACCAGCGCGGCCCTTGCCGCGCTTTTTTGTTTTCTGGATCCCCACATGTTGCACATCACGCTCCCCGACGGTTCCCAACGTGAATACCCCGGCCCGGTGACGGTTGGCGAGGTGGCTGCCTCCATCGGCAGTGGCCTGGCCAAGGCCGCATTGGCCGGCAAGATCGGCGACAAGGTGGTCGACACCAGTTTCCTGATCACGCAGGACAGCCCGTTGTCGATCGTCACCGCCAAGGACGCCGACGGCCTGGAGGTGATCCGCCACTCGACCGCCCACTTGCTGGCCTATGCGGTGAAAGAGTTGTTCCCTGATGCACAGGTGACCATCGGGCCGGTGATCGAGCACGGCTTCTTCTACGACTTCTCGTACAAGCGCCCCTTCACCCCGGAAGACCTGGCGGCAATTGAAAAGCGCATGACCGCCCTGGCCGCAAAAGACGAGCCAGTGGTGCGCCGTGTGCTGCCCCGCGATGAAGCTGTGGCGTATTTCAAAAGCCTGGGCGAGCATTACAAGGCCGAGATCATTGCCAGCATTCCGAGCAACGAGGACGTGTCGTTGTACCGGGAAGGCGCGTTCGAAGACCTCTGCCGCGGCCCGCACGTGCCCAGCACGGGCAAGCTCAAACACTTCAAGCTGATGAAGGTGGCCGGCGCCTATTGGCGTGGCGACCATCGCAACGAGATGCTGCAGCGCATTTACGGCACGGCATGGGCCACCAAGGACGAGCTGCAGCAATACCTCACCATGCTGGAGGAGGCGGAGAAGCGCGACCACCGCAAGCTCGGCCGCGAGCTCGATCTGTTCCACATCGACGAGCACTCGCCCGGCACCGTGTTCTGGCATCCCAAGGGCTGGACGGTGTGGCAGGAAGTGGAGCAGTACATGCGACGCGTGTACCGGGACAACGGCTATCAGGAGGTCAAGGGTCCGCAGATCCTCGACAAGGGCCTGTGGGAGAAGACCGGCCACTGGGACAAATACCGCGAGAACATGTTCGTCACCGAATCGGAAAAGCGTGATTACGCGCTCAAGCCGATGAACTGCCCGGGCCACATCCTGATTTTCAATCAGGGCATCAAGAGCTACCGCGACCTGCCGCTGCGTTTCGGGGAGTTCGGCCAGTGCCACCGCAACGAACCGTCGGGCGGTCTGCACGGCATCATGCGCGTGCGCGCCTTCACGCAGGACGACGGCCACATCTTCTGTACTGAGGACCAGATCCAGTCCGAAGTGGTGGCTTTCACGACCCTGCTGCAGAAGGTCTACAAAGACTTTGGTTTCGAGAACATCATCTACAAGCTGTCCACGCGGCCGGAAAAGCGCATCGGCTCGGAAGAAGGCTGGGACCGCGCCGAGCAAGCGCTGGCCGAGGGACTGCGCGCTTCGGGTTGCGAATTCGAGTACCTGCCGGGCGAGGGCGCCTTCTATGGTCCCAAGATCGAATACACCTTGAAGGATGCGCTGGGCCGCCCCTGGCAATGCGGCACGATCCAGGTCGATCCGAACATGCCGGAGCGGCTGGATGCGGAGTTTGTGGGCGAGGATGGCGCGCGCCACCGACCGATCATGTTGCACCGGGCCATCGTCGGAAGCCTGGAGCGTTTCATCGGCATTCTGATCGAGCAGCACGCCGGCGCGCTCCCGACCTGGCTGTCTCCGGTGCAGGTTGCGGTGCTCAATATCACCGATGCCCAGGCCGATCGCTGTCGTGAAATAGCGAATTCTCTGCAGAATCAAGGGCTTAGGGTCATAACTGATCTGCGCAACGAAAAAATTACGTATAAAATACGGGAGCACGCGTTGCAAAAGCTGCCTTTTATCCTTGTCGTGGGCGACAAAGAGAAAGAAGCTGGCGCTGTGGCTGTGCGGGCTCGAGGGAATAAAGACCTCGGTGTCATGCCGCTGGAAGCCTTTTCCAAACTGATTGCGGCAGACGTTTCATCCAGGGTTTGATTTCAAACATTTCGGTTGAGGCTCCCGCTGCCGTGACGCCCTCGTGTGCATGGTGGCGGCCGGTTGGCCGCCATTCCGCTTGATCAGCCCACACAAAGGAACTCACCATAGCTACCAACTTTCGCGACCGCCGCCAACGTGAAGAGCGCGCGCACAGACTGAACCGGGAAATCATGGCCCCCGAGGTCCGCCTCAATGGACCTGAAAACGAGCCATTGGGCATCGTCAGTCTGCAAGAGGCGCTGCGAATGGCCGGTGAGCTGGATGTGGACTTGGTCGAAATCGCGGCCACCGCGGTCCCTCCTGTATGTCGCCTGATGGACTACGGCAAGTTCAAGTACCAGGAGCAGAAGAAGGCGGCGGAAGCCAAGGCCAAGCAGACGGTCATCGAGATCAAGGAAATCAAGTTCCGGCCCGGTACGGACGACGGCGACTACAACATCAAGATGCGCAACATCCGGCGCTTTCTGGACGATGGTGACAAGTGCAAGATCACGCTGCGGTTCCGCGGCCGTGAAATCACCCACCAGGATCTGGGGCTGGCCTTGTTGAACCGCATTCGCGATGAGTTGGCCGATTCGATCGTGGTGGAGCAGTTCCCCAAGCTCGAAGGGCGCCAGATGATCATGATGATCGCGCCCGGCCGCAAGAAGCCTGGTGGTGCTGCGAAGCCCGCTGAGGCAGCAGCACCGGCGGCGAGCCAGCCAGCAGCCTGAGGGCGGCTGGCAACAGAAACAGGATTGAACGGGCGGGGTAGTCTCCTGCCGGTTCGAGGCGCTGGCTGAAAAGCCGGACGCCGAATCGGAGAGCCGAAAGGCTGTCCATAAAAGTGGCTCGGGGCCAACAAGTCCGCGGAAGGTTCGCGGCGCCTCACGAGCACAAATCAAAAGGAGCATGAAGATGCCCAAAATGAAGACCAAGAGCAGCGCGAAAAAGCGTTTTCGCGTTCGTCCCGGTGGCACCGTCAAGCGCGGTCAAGCCTTCAAGCGTCACATCTTGACCAAGAAGACCACCAAGAACAAGCGCCACCTGCGTGGAGCAGTCACCGTGCATGAGACCAACATGGGTCACATGGCACAGATGCTGCCCGGCCAGGGCATTTGATCAACGACGAACAAGGAGAACACACATGCCTCGCGTCAAACGTGGTGTAACGGCTCGCGCCCGACACAAAAAAGTTCTGGCTCTGGCCAAAGGTTTCCGCGGCCGCCGCGGTAACGTCTTCCGCATCGCCAAACAGGCGGTGATGAAGGCAGGGCAATATGCCTACCGTGACCGCCGTACCAAGAAGCGCGTCTTCCGTCAGTTGTGGATTGCCCGTATCAACGCCGGTGCTCGCGCATGCGGCCTGACGTACAGCCAGTTCGCCAACGGTCTGAAGAAGGCTTCGATCGAAATCGACCGCAAGGTCTTGGCCGATCTGGCCGTGAACGACCCGGCTGCCTTTGGCAGCATCGTGGAGCAAGTCAAAGCCAAGCTGGCCGCTTGATTCACGGCAGGGACGCGCGCCGCCGCTTCACGGTGGCGCGCCCCCGGTCGCTCAAAGGGGTTGAGGCTTGAGGGGTTCCCCCGCTGGCTTCAGCCCCTTTTTTGTTTCCCATCGAGTCAAGCACACACATGAATGAGTTGGACGCACTGGTCGACGGCGCCCGCGCAGGCTTTGCGCAAGCCGCCACGCCGGCCGATCTGGAGAATGCCAAGGCGCAGTACCTCGGCAAATCGGGGCGCATCACCGAACTGATGAAGGGCCTGGGCGCCCTGTCGGTGGACGAGAAGAAATCCCGCGGTGCGGCCATCAACCAGGCCAAGCAAGCCATCGAGGCGGCACTGACGGAGCGGCGCCAGGCCCTGGCCGACGCCGAGTTGCAGGCCCAGCTCAAAGCCGAGGCGCTCGATGTGAGCCTGCCCGGCCGCCAACGTGGTCAAGGTGGCCTGCACCCGGTGAGCCTGACGTTGGAGCGCATCGAAGCGATCTTCGGCTCCATGGGCTTTGAGGTCGCCGACGGTCCCGAGATCGAGTCCGACTGGTTCAACTTCACCGCGCTCAACACGCCCGAAGACCATCCCGCGCGTTCGATGCATGACACCTTCTATGTGGAAGGAGGCAGTGACAAGGCGCCCAACCTGCTGCGCACGCACACCAGCCCGATGCAGATACGGCATGCAGTGCAGCATGTCAAGCGCCACCGTGCCGATCTGGATGCTGGCCGCTCCATGCCCGAAATTCGTGTCATCGCCCCCGGCCGCACCTACCGGGTGGACAGCGATGCCACGCACTCGCCCATGTTCCACCAGTGCGAGGGCCTGTGGGTGGGCGAGAACGTCAGCTTCAAAGACCTCAAGCACGTCTTCAACGATTTCTGCCGCACCTTCTTCGAGTCTGACGACTTGGTGCTGCGCTTCCGCCCCAGCTTCTTTCCGTTCACCGAACCGAGCGCCGAAATCGACATTCAGTTCCAGCAGGGCCCGTTGGCCGGCCGCTGGCTGGAGGTGGCGGGCTCCGGTCAGGTGCACCCGAACGTGGTGCGCAACATGGGGCTGGACCCCGAGCGCTACATCGGCTTCGCGTTCGGCATGGGGCCGGACCGGCTGACCATGCTGCGTTACGGGGTCAATGACCTGCGTCTGTTCTTCGACGGTGACGTCCGTTTTCTCGCCCAGTTCCGCTGAGGCCACGACATGCAATTTCCCGAATCCTGGCTGCGCGCCTTCTGCAACCCACCCCTGACCAGCCAGCAACTGGCCGATACCTTGACCATGGCCGGGCTCGAGGTGGAAGAGCTGGAGCCCGTGGCACCGCCGTTCACCAAGATCGTGGTGGGCGCCATCGTCGCGGCCGAGCAGCACCCGAACGCCGACCGCCTGCGCATTTGCCAGGTGGATGTCGGGCAGGGCACGCCGCTCAACATCGTGTGCGGCGCGCCCAATGCCCGCGTGGGCATCAAGGTGCCTTGCGCTCTGGTGGGGGCCGAGTTGCCTCCGGGCGAAGACGGCAAGCCTTTCCTCATCAAGCTTGGCAAGCTGCGCGGCGTGGAGAGCCAGGGCATGTTGTGCTCGGCGCGCGAACTCAAACTGTCTGAAGACCATGGTGGCCTGCTTGAGTTGCCCGAGGACGCGCCGGTGGGGCGCGACATCCGCGAGCAGCTGGCGCTGGACGACATGTTGTTCACGCTCAAGCTCACGCCCAATCTGGCGCACTGCCTGAGCGTGTACGGCATTGCGCGTGAGCTTTCGGCGCTCACCGGTGCCCCGCTGATCGAGCCGTCGTTCCCGGCCGTGGCAGCGACGCTCAGGGATCGCCTGCCGGTGCAGGTGCAGGCCAGCGACCTGTGTGGTCGTTTCACCGGCCGCATCGTGCGCGGCGTCAACACGCGCGCCACTACCCCTGCCTGGATGGTCGAGCGGCTCGCGCGTTGTGGCCAACGCAGCGTGTCGCCCCTGGTGGACATCTCCAACTACGTGATGTTCGAGCTGGGTCGTCCGTCCCATATCTTTGACCTCGACAAGATCCACGGCGGTCTGCAGGTGCGCTGGGGCCGCGCGGGCGAGACGCTCAAGCTGCTGAACGGCAACACCATCGAAGTGGACGCGCAAGTGGGCGTGATCGCCGACGACCAGAACGTCGAGTCGCTGGCTGGCATCATGGGTGGCGACGCCACCGCGGTGTCGGACGACACGCAGAACATCTACATCGAAGCGGCCTTCTGGTGGCCCAAGGCCATCGCCGGCCGCTCGCGCCGTTTCAATTTCTCCACCGACGCCGGCCACCGTTTCGAGCGCGGTGTCGACCCGTCGACCACGCGCGAACACGTGGAGCGCATCACGCAACTGGTGCTGGAGGTGTGTGGTGGCCAGGTGGCCGAGCTGGACGACCAGGTCGTCAACCTGCCGATGGCCAAGCCGGTCAGCCTGCGCGTGGCGCGGGCCATCAAGGTCATCGGCATGCCGCTCACGCAGGCGCAGTGCGCGGGTGCCCTGCGCCGCCTGGGCTTGGATGTGACGGAGGCTGACGGTGTGCTCACGGTGGCGCCGCCGGCATACCGCTTTGACCTGCAGATCGAAGAGGACCTGATCGAGGAAGTCGCGCGCCTGATTGGCTATGACCACTTGCCGGACACGCCGCCGCTGGCGCCCATCACCGCCAAGATCCGCACCGAAGCGCGCCGTGGGCCGTTCGCGGTGCGGCGCGATCTGGCGCGCCTGGGATACCAGGAAACGATCAATTTCAGTTTTGTGGAAGAGCGCTGGGAGCATGAGCTTGCCGGCAATGCCGACCCGATCCGCCTGCTCAACCCGATTGCCAGCCAGATGAGCGTGATGCGCTCGTCCTTGCTGGGCAGCCTGGTGGCTGTGCTGAAGTTCAACCTGGACCGGCGCGCCGAGCGCGTGCGCCTGTTCGAGGTGGGCCGTGTGTTCTTCAAGG
Organism: Hydrogenophaga palleronii NBRC 102513; assembly: GCF_001571225.1. Classification (GTDB taxonomy): domain Bacteria; phylum Pseudomonadota; class Gammaproteobacteria; order Burkholderiales; family Burkholderiaceae_C; genus Hydrogenophaga; species Hydrogenophaga palleronii. The sequence goes on along the minus strand of NZ_BCTJ01000001.1, from coordinate 535,253 downwards.
ACGCGGCCGTGCAAGACAGCGATACCACCGTGGCCGGGTTCCACCAGCCGATGCGAGTGGCCGGTCTGGCCTACGGTTCGGTGAACACCCTGCAGTGGGGTGAGAGCGAGCGATCAGTCGATTTCTTTGACCTCAAGGGCGACGTGCAGGCGCTGCTGGCGCCACATCGGCCGGAGTTCAAGGTGGCGGAACACCCGGCAATGCACCCAGGACGTTGCGCAGCGGTGTGGTTGAACGGGCGTTGCATCGGTCATGTGGGCGAGTTGCATCCCCGCTGGCGGCAGAGCCACGACCTGGCCCAGGCGCCAGTGCTGTTCGAGCTGGAGCTCGACGCCGTGCTCGACCGCACGGTGCCGGCCTACCAGACCGTCAGCCGCCACCAGGCGGTCGAGCGTGACCTTGCCATCGTGGTCAAGGAATCGGTGACCCATGCAGCGGTGGTGGAGGCGATCCGTGCACCGGCCAATCCCTGGTTGCGCGACGTGGTGCTGTTCGATGTGTACCGCCCGAAGAAGGCGCAAGCCGCCGACACGTTGCCTGCCGGTGCTCTGGCCGCCGACGAAAAAAGTCTGGCTGTGCGCCTCGTGCTCAACCGCGACGACGCTACACTGACCGAAGAGGATATCGATGCGACGGTGAAGGCCGCGGTCGAAGCCTTGCAGCAACGCGTGGCCGGACGGCTGCGTGCCTGATGAAAAGAGGATGGAGAAAGCCTGAATGGAACTCGCTGTTGAAAGTCTGGAAACGCCGGCGCTGACGAAGGCGCAGCTGGCCGAATTGCTGTTCGACCAGATCGGTTTGAACAAGCGCGAGTCCAAAGACATGATCGACGCGTTCTTCGATCTGATCACCGACAGCCTCGTGGAAGGCACGGACGTCAAGGTCTCGGGCTTCGGCAATTTCCAGATTCGCACCAAGGCACCACGCCCCGGCCGCAACCCGCGCACCGGTGAGCCGGTGGCCATTGAAGCGCGCCGCGTGGTCACCTTTCACGCCAGCCCCAAGCTCAAAGAGCAGGTGCAGACTGCCATCATTGGCGGCTGAGCGCGGTTTCGGTGGTGTTCCATCGCTGCAGAAGCGGTGGTAAATATTGCTCACCGGGTGTGCCGGAATGCGCGCATCTGGCGGCTGGCTGCAACACTTCCCAGAGAATTGATCAATCTCCGAGCGCGCTGCCCTGAGTTAGAGTAGATTTCAAGGTTTGGTCCGTACCGCCTTGATTTTCATGGAAAAAACGCTCCCGCCCATCCCTGCCAAGCGCTACTTCACCATCGGTGAAGTTGGCGAGCTGTGTGGCGTCAAGCCCCACGTGCTGCGCTACTGGGAGCAGGAGTTCACACAGCTCAGACCCATGAAGCGCCGTGGCAATCGGCGCTACTACCAGCACCACGAGGTGCTGATGATCCGCCGCATCCGCGATCTGCTGTACGACCAGGGCTTCACCATCAGCGGTGCCCGCAACAAGCTGCAGGAAATCGTTCAAGCCGAGCGCGACAAGCGCCGTACCGAAGACGACGATGAAGCGATCGAAGTCATTGAGCTGGACGAGGTGATCCAGGCCGAAGTCGTGATTCCTTTCGTCGAAGCCGAGACCGCGGCGCTCACCGGAGCGAGTAGCGTGCTGCGCGACGTGCGCCGCGAGTTGCTCGAAATTCGCGAGCTTCTTCGGTATCAACCCTGAAGTGGCCCAATTGGACGCTATAATTTGAGGCTTGTCGGCGTGTAGCGCAGCCTGGTAGCGCACTTGCATGGGGTGCAAGGGGTCGCGAGTTCGAATCCCGCCACGCCGACCATTTTTCAAAACAGATCAACGGGTTGGAGCCAAAAGCTCCAACCCGTTTTTCTTTGTGTGCTGCATCCTGCGGCCGGCATGTGCTTGATCATCTGCGTGCAGGGATCCCGCTCATGCACACTGGCGCTCTTTGCGCCGGTCACGCCCAACGGTCTTCACGATTCACATCGCAAGGAATAATTGAGGCATTCTTCGGTTGAACGGATTGGAGGACTCATGAAGCGCGCACTTATTGCACTTTGCTGGACGGCGACCGCGGCCATCGCAGGCGTCACTTCGGTGAACCCGCCGGCCCCCACGGCGACAGACCCCCATCAGGGCGGTCGGCACGAAGGCAATATGCCGCGCTACAACCCTGCGTCCATTCCGGTGCCAGCGGTGGGATCTGGCGAATACCGTGTGCGAGACGGCAATGCGCAGCCGTATCGCGACGAAGACGGCACAGGCGCTTTTCGCACCATGTGCAAACGATCCCACTTCAACCGGGACGACAGCCTGCTTTACCCCGCCCAGGTTGGGCGCGCTCATCTGCACATGTATTTCGGCAATACCGCCAGTGATGCCAACAGCACCCCGCAGAGCATTCGTGAGACCGGCAACGGCACATGCGGAGGGGGCATTGCGAACCGATCAACCTATTGGGTGCCGGCGATCATCGACACCAGCGACGGCACGGTGATCGATCTCGAGTACGCCGACGTGTACTACAAGGCTGGCTACCACGGCGTGCGCAACGAGGATGTGAAGCCGATCCCGGCGGGTCTGCGCATCATTGCGGGCGACATGAAGAAGTCGACGAAGGACAAATGGTTCAGTTTTCACGACTTTAGCTGTGGCGACAAGCGAGAAACCGCCATCCCCGCAGGCTGTACGACTGGTCGCCTGGACATGCAGATCTCTTTTCCCCAGTGTTGGGACGGTGTGAATCTCACCTCGCCCGATCAGAAAAGCCATATGGCCTATGCACGCAACGGCTGCCCGGCCTCGCACCCGGTGCCGCTGCCGGTGATTTCGTACGTGATGCACTTCCCGATTCCGCCGGGGCGCGACACCTCCAACTGGCGTTTGTCCAGCGACAACTACGTGGGCGGGCAGGGCGGTTACTCCATCCACGCAGACTGGATCAATGGGTGGGTGGAAAATCTGCCTCCGGTGTGGACCAAGCTCATCATCAACCGTGGCCTCTCGGGTGGTTCGTACATGATCGGCGACGGCCGGACGATGGAATGAGTGATCCATTTGCGCGGGTTGACATGACGGGCAGCGCGACGGCAGTGAGTGCATCTTGAACGCGGCCGTTGAACAGGTTGATGCGGTGGTGGTCGGTGCCGGCGTGGTCGGGCTCGCGGTGGCGCGGGCGCTCGGGCTGGCGGGCCGCGAGGTGATGGTGCTGGAGCAGGAAGCAGCGATCGGCACCGCGACGAGCTCACGCAACAGCGAGGTGGTGCATGTCGGCATCTACTACCCCACGGGTTCGCTCAAGGCCCGTCTCTGCGTGGCGGGGCGCGACATGCTGTACGCCTATTGCGCGGAGCGCGGCGTGGCGCACCGGCGTTGCGGCAAGCTCATCGTCGCCAACACACAGAGCCAGCTGGCGGCGCTGCCCGCCATTCTGGACAAGGCACGTGCCAACGGCGTGCACGATCTTCAACTGCTGGATCGGCAGCAGGCGCTTCAGTTGGAGCCTGGCCTGGAGTGTCTGGGTTCGGTGTATTCACCGTCAACCGGCATCGTGGACAGTCACGGTCTGATGCTCTCGTTGCAGGGCGAGCTCGAGAACGCCGGCGGCATGGTGATCTGCCATGCCGTGGTGGAGCGGATCAACGCGACGCCCGACGGGTTGGAAGTGCACACCGCAGACGGCACGCGTTTGCTGGCACGCACACTGATCAACGCAGCAGGCCACGGTGCTTGTGTATTGGCGGCGCGGGTGCAGGGGCTGGACGCCCGCCATGTGCCGCAGGCCTGGTTTGCCAAGGGCAGCTATTTCACGCTGGCCGGCCGTTCGCCTTTCAGCCGCCTGATCTATCCCGCGCCGGAACCCGACAAGCACCTGGCAGGCCTGGGCGTGCACCTGACCATCGACCTCGGCGGACAGGCCAAGTTCGGCCCCGACGTGCAGTGGGTGGAGCGCGCCGACGACCTGCAGGTGGACCCGGCACGTGGTGACGCGTTTTACGCCGAGGTGCGGCGTTACTGGCCCGGGCTGCCGGATGGCGCTTTGATGCCGGGTTATGCCGGCATGCGGCCCAAGATCAATGGCCCGCACGAGCCCGCTGCCGATTTCGTGATCCAGGGGCCGGCCTTGCACGGTGTGCCGGGGCTGGTGAACCTGTTCGGCATCGAGTCGCCAGGCCTCACCAGTTGCCTGGCAATCGCCGATCACGTGGCCGCGTTGGCCTGATCGGCCCAGATCAGGTCTTCGTCAGCGCCTGCAGGGCACGGGCCGATTCCCAGACCAGGGCCGGGCCCTTGTAGATCAGGCCGGTGTAGATCTGCACCACGTTCGCACCCGACTGGATCTTGCTTACCGCGTCTTCCGCGCTGAGCACACCGCCCACGCCGACGATGGGAAAGCTCTTGCCCAGACATGCCCGAAGTTGCCGGATCACGCGGTTGCTGGCTTGCAGCACGGGCGCACCCGACAGGCCGCCGGTTTCCTGCGCGTGCGGCAAGCCCGCCACCGCTTCGCGGCTGAGCGTGGTGTTGGTGGCGATGACGCCAAACGCGTTGGTGGCACGGCCTTCGCTGTCGGCGCCGTAGCGCATCAGGGTGGTGGCGATCACCTCGACCTGGGTGTCGTCCAGGTCCGGTGCGATCTTGACGAACACCGGCAGGCGCTGGCCGTGGCGCTGGGCCAGTTGCTCGCGGCGTTCCGCCACGGCGCCGAGCAGGGCGTCCAGCGCGGAGTCGGTCTGCAGGCTGCGCAGGTTCTGCGTGTTGGGGCTGGAGATGTTGACGGTGACGTAGTCGGCGTGCGGGTAAACGCCGTCGAGGCAGGTCAGGTAATCGTCGGTGGCGCGTTCGATCGGCGTGCTGGCGTTCTTGCCGATGTTCAGGCCCAGCAGCATGGGGCTGGCGCCGCTTTGGCGGCGAAAGCGCGCCTTCTGCACGTTGCTCAGGAAAGCGTCCAGGCCTTCGTTGTTGAAGCCCAGTCGGTTGATCAGCGCGTTCGCCTTCGGCAGCCGGAACATGCGCGGTTTCGGGTTGCCGGCCTGGGCCTTGGGCGTCACGGTGCCGACTTCGACAAAACCGAAACCCATGGCCGCCAGGCCGTCGATGCAGCGGGCGTTCTTGTCGAGTCCGGCCGCCAGGCCGACGCGGTTGGGGAACTGCAGGCCTGCCAGGGTATAGGGATCGTGCACGCGCGGTTCGCTGTACAGGCAGGTCAGCGGCGAGTGCTGCAGGCGCGCGATCGAATTCAGGGTGAGTTCGTGCGCGGCCTCGGGGTCCATCCCGAACAGGAAGGGGCGGGCGACGGCGTAGGGGAGAAGCGACATTGGATAATCGGGCCTGTTGTTTTTACCGATTGTCTCAAATGACCCAAGACGAACTCAAAGCCCTGGTGGGCCAGGCCGCCCTGCAGTATGTGACCCCAGGCGATATCGTGGGGGTCGGCACCGGTTCGACCGTCAACAAATTCATCGATGCACTGGCCAGCATGAAGGACCAGATTCCCGGCGCGGTGTCGAGCTCGGAGGCTTCCACGCTGCGCCTGAAGGCGCTTGGCATTCCGGTGTTCGAGGCCCAGGCCGTGGGCGAGCTCTCGGTGTACATCGATGGCGCCGACGAGATCGACGCCGCGGGTCACATGGTCAAGGGCGGCGGTGCCGCGCTCACGCGCGAGAAGATCGTGGCCGCGCAATCGCGCCGCTTCGTCTGCATCGCAGACGACTCCAAGCTGGTCAAGACCCTGGGCGCTTTCCCGCTGCCGGTGGAGGTGATCCCCATGGCCACTGCGCGCATCGTGCGCCAGTTTGCGGCGCTGGGCGGCACGGCTCAAGTGCGCCTGAAAGATGGTGCACCGCTGGTGACCGACAACGGCCAGCACATCATCGACGTGACCGGTTTGCAGATCACCGACCCGCTGGCGTTTGAGTCCAGCATCAACCAGTGGCCGGGTGTGGTGACGGTGGGCGTGTTCGCGCACCAGAAGGCCGCCGTGTGCCTGCTGGGCACGTCCGAAGGTGTGAAGACGCTCACGTTCTGAGTAGCCACTGCGCGCTGCGGCGGCTCTGCAGCCGCCCGGGCCGCTTGCCTCAGAAACGGATGCCGGCCGGGTTCTGCGGCGGTGGGTTCACCGGCACCTCGGCCGGGCCTGCTGGCGCTGCGGCCCCGGGGCGGGGCGTCGTTGCAGGCGCGGCCGGGGTTGCCGGGCGTGCGGCCACCAGCGGGCTGGCCTCTGGGCCGCGGTAGCTGGACGGCAAGGCCGATTGTTTGGGATAACCCGCGGCGTCCAGGAACTGCGACCACTCACCGTCGGAATAGCCCTTGATCTGCTGGCTGCCGATGGTCAGGAAGGGCAGGGAGGCCTCGCCGCTCAGGCGTTTGAGGGCCTCGCCGTCCTGCACCGTGTTCACGGTTTTCTCGGTGTACGGGATGCCGCGCGCGTTGAGCAGGTTGCGCCCGCTGTTGCATGGCGCGCAGTCGCTGCTGGTGTACAGCGTGACGGGGAAACGGCTGGCCACCTGGCGCAACTCGAACGGCAACTGGCCACCGGCCGCCGTCCGGGCACCCGCATTGCCCACCGGTTTGACGGGCGTGGCGGCGGTGGCCGGCGGTTTGTCGGAGTAGCTGACCGTGCCGTCGGGGCCGACGCTGCGGTACATGCCTTGCGCCAGCGCAGAGCCGGCCAGCAGGCCGCTCAACAAGGTCAGGGCCAACAGTCTGGAGGCGGGGGGCATGAGGCGCATGACAGTTCCTATCGGCAGGCCACGGGACAAAAATCCAATCGATCAAGCCATGCCCTGGTGGCGCAACAGGGCGTCGATGCTCGGTTCGCGGCCGCGGAAGGCCTTGAACGACTCCATCGCGGGGCGGCTGCCGCCAGCCTCGAGGATCGCCTGACGATAGCGGCGCCCGGTGGCCACGTCCAGCGTGCTGTGGCCATTTTGCAGCGCCGCTTCTTCGAACGCGGCATAGGCGTCGGCCGACAGCACCTCGGCCCACTTGTAGCTGTAGTAGCCCGCCGAATAACCACCGGCAAAGATGTGGCTGAAGGTGTTCGTTGAGCGGCTGTAGGCCGGCGGCTGCAGCACCGCCACCTCGTCACGCACCTGTTGTTGCAGCGCCAGGATGGCGGCACCCGTGGTGGCCGGTTCGGCCTGGCTGTGCAGCAGCATGTCGAACAGCGAGAACTCCACCTGGCGCAGTGTCTGCAGGCCGCTCTGGTAATTCTTGGCCGCCAGCATCTTGTCGAACAGCGCGCGCGGCAGCGGTTCGCCGGTGTCCACGTGGGCGGTCATGTGCTTGAGCACGTCCCACTCCCAGCAGAAGTTCTCCATGAACTGGCTCGGCAGTTCGACCGCGTCCCACTCCACGCCGCTGATGCCCGAGACATCGCGCTCGTTCACCTGGGTCAGCATGTGGTGCAGTCCGTGGCCGAACTCATGGAAGAGGGTGATGACGTCGTCGTGCGTGAGCAGCGCCGGTTTGCCGTTCACGCCTTCGGCGAAGTTGCACACCAGATGCGCCACCGGGGTTTGCAGGCGGCCGGTGTCGGGGCGAAGCCAGCGGGCGCGCACGTCGTCCATCCAGGCGCCGCCGCGTTTGCCGGTGCGGGCTGCGGGGTCGAGGTAAAACTGGCCGACCAACTCGGCACCTTGCGGGCCCGAACGTTCGATGCGGAAGAACTGCACGCCGGGGTTCCACACCGGCGCCTGGTCGGGACGGATCGCAACCTCGAACAGGGTTTCGACGATCTGGAACAGGCCGCCCAGCACCTTAGGTGCGGTGAAGTAGGGCTTGACTTCCTGCTCGCTGAAGGCGTAACGCGCTTCCTTGAGCTTTTCGCCGATATAGGGCCAGTCCCAGGGCTGCGGGTCTTGCAGGCCCAGTTCGCTGGCGGCGAAGGCGCGCAGGTCGGCCAGGTCTTTTTCGGCATAGGGCCGGGCCTTGCCGGCGAGGTCGCGCAGGAAGCCCACCACCTGTTCGGGCGACTCGGCCATCTTGGGCACCAGCGACACGTCGGCGTAGTGGCGGTAGCCGAGCAGGCGGGATTCTTCGTGGCGCAGCGCCAGCAGCTCGCTCATGATGGCCGTGTTGTCGAACTTCGTGGCATCGCCTCCGGCCTGGTCGCTGGCGCGGGTGGCATAGGCGCGGTAGAGCTTCTCGCGCAGCGGGCTGCTGTGGGCGAACTGCATCACCGGCAGGTAACAAGGCATCTTCAGCGTCAGCTTGTGGCCGGTCTGGCCATCGGCCTTGGCCGCTGCGGCGGTGGCCTGCAGCACGTCATCGGGCACGCCGGCCAGCTCTTCGGTATTCACCACCAGCGTGAAGGCATCGGTGGCATCCAGCGCGTTCTCGCTGAACTTCTGGCCCAGCTCGGCCTGCCGCTCCTGCAGCCAGGCAAAACGCGCCTTGGCCTCGCCTTCCAGCGCTGCACCACCCAGCACGAAGCCGCGCATGGCGTTGTGGTGCGCGCGTGCCTGCTCGGGGTTGAGGGTGGCCGGGTCCATCGCCTTGTACTTGGCGTACAGGCGTTCGTCGGCACCCAGGCGGGTCCAGAACTCGGTGACCTTGGGCAAGGCCTCGTTGTAGGCCGCGCGCAGATCGGGCGTGTCGGCCACGCTGTTGAGGTGGCTCACCGCGCCCCAGGCGCGTGACAGTTGCTCGGTCGGCACATCGAGCGTGAGCGAGATGCGCGCCCAGTCGTTGGGGAAGTCGGCCGCCGTCACGGTCTCCAGCGCGCTGCTGGCCGAGGCCAGCAGGGTGTCGATGGCAGGGCCCACGGAGGCCGGCGTGATGGCATCGAACAACGGCAGGTCGCCGAAATCGAGCAGCGGATTGAGGGCGGATGGGGTGGTGCGGTCGTTCATGCTGGTTCAGATGTGGTGCGGTGGGCGAAGTTCAAGGCCGGAGCCAGGCACGAACGGGGCGAAAGCGGGCGCTTTTACTGGGACTGCGCGCTCTTCTTCAGGCTCTTTTTCAACACCTTGGCGCGCTTGATCTGGCCGCCGGTGGTCAGGCGCTGGTTGCCCAGCACGCGCACCAGCTTGACCTCGGGGCGCTGGCCGCCGCGTTTGCTGAACTTCAGCACCTTCACATCGCGCGGGCCCGGCTTGCGGTCTTCGTCGACGGCCTTTTCCTTTTCCGGCAGGGGGCGCCAGAGCACCAGCAGCTTGCCGATGTGCTGGATGGGCGCTGCGTCGAGCTCGTCGGCCAGGGTCTGCAGCATGAGGTCGCGGGCGGTGCGGTCGTCGTTCAAGACCCGGATCTTGATCAGGCCGTGCGCCTTGAGTGCGGCATCGACTTCCTTCTTCACCGCGGCGCTCAGTCCGTCGCCCCCGATGTGGACGACGGGATCGAGGTGGTGGGCCTCGGCTCGGTGGACTTTGCGCTGGGCGGGGGTGAGTGTGATCTGGGGCATGGGACAATTATCGTTTACACAGACCCCGGGCGTCCCTCATGGGCATGAAAGTCAAAACGCAGAGCAAGAAGGTCAACAAGGCTTGGCTCAACCAGCACGTCAACGACCCCTATGTGCGTCTGGCGCAGAAGGACGGTTACCGTGCGCGGGCCGCCTACAAGTTGCAGGAAATCGACGAAACCCTGGGCCTGATCCGGCCCGGGCAATGTGTCGTCGATCTGGGCTCGACGCCCGGCGCCTGGAGCCAGTACCTGCGCCGCCGCCTGAGCCCGAACGGCGCAGCGGTGGGGGAGCTGCACGGCACCATCGTGGCATTGGACATGCTGCCGATGGAGGCGGTGGAAGGGGTGCACTTCATCCAGGGCGACTTCCGCGAGGCCGGCGTGCTGGCAGAACTGGAGCAAGCGCTGGTGGACCGGGGCGTGCAGCAGGTCGATGTGGTGGTGTCCGACATGGCGCCCAATCTCTCCGGCATCGGCATGACAGACGCTGCGCGCATCAGCGACCTGGTGGAGCTGGCGGTGGACTTTGCCGTTCATCACCTCAAGCCCGACGGCGCGCTGGTGGTGAAACTCTTCCATGGCGGCGCCTACGACCCCTTGGTGGCGCTGTTCCGGGCCACATTCCGCACGGTGAAGGCGGTCAAGCCCAAGGCGTCGCGGGACAAATCGTCGGAAACCTTCCTGGTCGGCATGGGTCTGAAAAAGACCGCTTGATGCAATTGCTTGCGCCCGCATCCAGAAAACCAAACCCTTTGATTGACATTGTCGCGTCACGCCCGCAAGGCATGGGCACTTGAAAGTCCTAGAATGAGGAACATATGAGCTTGTCAGTCACTATCGTCTCCAGGAGCTGCACTTGAACAACCAGTGGTTTTCGAAAATCGCCGTGTGGATGGTTATCGCCATGGTGCTTTTCACCGTCTTCAAGCAGTTCGATACACGCTCTGCCGCCGGTTCCGGGCAGATCGGGTATTCCGAGTTTCTTGAAGAAGTCAAGGGCCAGCGCATCAAGAGCGCGACCATCCAGGAAGGTCCGGGCGGCACCGAGATCGTGGCCATCACCCAGGACGACCGCCGCGTGCGCACCACGGCCACCTACCTGGACCGTGGTCTGGTCGGTGACCTGATCAACAACAACGTCAAGTTCGACGTGCGTCCGCGCGAAGAAAGCTCTCTGCTCATGACCCTGCTGGTCAGCTGGGGCCCGATGCTGCTGCTGATCGGCGTCTGGATCTACTTCATGCGACAGATGCAGGGCGGCGGCAAGGGCGGCGCGTTCAGCTTCGGCAAGAGCAAAGCCCGCATGCTCGACGAGAACAACAACACCGTGACCTTTGCCGACGTGGCAGGTTGCGACGAGGCCAAAGAGGAAGTGAAGGAAGTCGTGGACTTCCTGAAAGACCCTGCCAAGTTCCAGAAACTCGGCGGGCGCATTCCGCGCGGCCTGCTGCTGGTCGGCCCTCCCGGTACCGGCAAGACCTTGCTAGCCAAGGGCATCGCGGGTGAAGCCAAGGTGCCGTTCTTCAGCATCTCGGGCTCCGACTTCGTGGAAATGTTCGTTGGCGTGGGCGCGGCCCGCGTGCGCGACATGTTCGAGAACGCCAAGAAGAACGCGCCCTGCATCATCTTCATCGATGAAATCGACGCCGTCGGCCGCCAGCGTGGCGCCGGCCTGGGCGGTGGCAACGACGAGCGCGAACAGACCCTCAACCAGATGCTGGTCGAGATGGACGGTTTCGAGACCAACCTGGGCGTGATCGTGGTCGCGGCCACCAACCGCCCGGACATCCTGGACGCCGCCCTGCTGCGCCCGGGCCGTTTCGACCGCCAGGTCTACGTGACGCTGCCCGACATCCGCGGCCGCGAGCAGATCCTCAACGTGCACATGCGCAAGGTGCCCCTGGGCACGGACGTGAACGCCAGTGTGATCGCACGCGGCACGCCCGGCATGAGCGGTGCCGATCTGGCCAACCTGTGCAACGAGGCCGCGCTGATGGCCGCGCGCCGCAACGCGCGTGTGGTCGAGATGCAGGACTTCGAGAAGGCCAAGGACAAGATCTTCATGGGCCCCGAGCGCAAGAGCATGGTCATGCCCGAGGAAGAGCGCCGCAACACGGCCTACCACGAGTCCGGCCACGCCCTGATCGGCAAGCTGCTGCCCAAGTGCGACCCGGTGCACAAGGTCACCATCATCCCGCGTGGCCGCGCGCTGGGTGTGACCATGAGCCTGCCTTCGCAAGACCGCTACAGCTACGACAAGGACTACATGCTGAACCAGATCAGCATGCTGTTCGGTGGCCGCATCGCCGAGGAGGTGTTCATGAACCAGATGACCACCGGTGCCTCGAACGACTTCGAGCGCGCCACCTCGATCGCGCGCGACATGGTGACGCGTTACGGCATGACCGACGCGCTCGGCCCGATGGTGTACGCCGAGAACGAGGGTGAGGTGTTCCTGGGCCGTTCGGTCACCAAGACCACGACCATGAGCGAGTCCACCATGCAGAAGGTGGATGGCGAGGTGCGCCGCATTATCGACGCCCAGTACAAGCTGGCACGCGACCTGATCGAACAGCACAGCGACAAGATGCACGCCATGGCCACGGCCCTGCTCGAGTGGGAAACCATCGACGCCGACCAGATCGACGACATCATGGCCGGCAAGCCGCCGCGTCCGCCCAAGGACTGGACGCCGCGCAATCCCTCGGTGGGTGGCGGTGGCAGCGGTGGCGGCGCAGCCGTCACCACCGACCCGGCGCCGTCGGCCGCCTGAACGGTCGCGACCAATCTGACAACGGGGCTTCGGCCCCGTTGTCGTTTCCAACGTTTCCTGCCCACGAAGCCATGCTGCACTGGTTGACCACCCGCTTTCAGATCGACCTGAGCGCGCCACGCGTCATGGGCATCGTCAATGTCACGCCCGACTCGTTCTCCGACGGTGGGCAACACGCCGGCACCGCGGCGGCGCTGCGGCACTGCGAGCGCCTTATCCGGGATGGCGCCCACATCCTCGACATCGGTGGCGAATCCACCCGCCCCGGCAGCCCGGTGGTGCCGCTGGACGAAGAGTTGGCGCGGGTGCTGCCGGTGGTGCGTGAGGCGGTGCGGCTGGGTGTGCCGATTTCGGTCGACACCTACAAGCCCGAACTGATGCGCGCGGTGCTCGATGCCGGTGCCGACATCGTCAACGACATCTGGGCGCTGCGCCAGGGTGATGCCTTGCAGGTGGTGGCAGCGCACCCGCGCTGCGGCGCCTGCCTGATGCACATGCACCGCGACCCGCAGACCATGCAGGTGGCTCCGATGGAGGGCGACGTGTTGCCCGGGGTGCTGGGCTTCCTGCGTGAGCGTGCGGATGCCCTGACCGCGCTGGGCGTGGCGCCGGCGCGCATCGTGCTCGATCCCGGCATCGGCTTCGGCAAGACCGTGGCGCAGAACTTCAGCCTGCTGGCGCGTCAGGAGGCGTTGCTGCCGCTGGGTTTTTCGCTGCTCGCGGGCTGGTCGCGCAAGTCGTCCCTGGGCGCGGTGACCGGGCGTGAGGTGCCGACCGAGCGGGTCTCGGCCAGCGTGGCGGCGGCGCTGCTGGCGGTGGAGCGGGGCGCTCGCGTGGTGCGGGTGCACGACGTGCGCGAAACCGTGGACGCCCTCCAGGTCTGGCAGAGCATGCAGGCTGCCTGAGGGCGGCACCGCGGCACCGCGGCACCGCGATAATCCTGCATCACTAAAAAAGAGAGGCTGCTCAAAAAATGGCACGAAAGTACTTTGGCACCGACGGCATCCGTGGCACCGTGGGCCAGTCCCCGATCACCCCCGACTTCGTGCTGCGCCTGGCGCACGCGGTGGGGCGCGTGTTGCGCCGCACCGAAGCGCACCCGACGGTGCTGATCGGCAAGGACACGCGCATCTCCGGCTACATGCTGGAGTCGGCGCTGGAGTCCGGCTTCAACTCGGCGGGCGTGGACGTGGTGTTGCTCGGCCCGGTGCCGACGCCGGCCGTGGCCTACCTCACGCGGGCGCAGCGCGCCAGCCTGGGCGTGGTGATCTCGGCCAGCCACAACCCGTTTGCCGACAACGGCATCAAGTTCTTCAGCGCCCTGGGCGCCAAGCTGCCGGACGACTGGGAGCTGGCGGTGGAAGCGGCCCTGGACGAAGCGCCGGTGTGGGTTGCATCGGGCGAGCTCGGCAAAGCGCGCCGGCTGGGCGACGCGGATGGGCGCTACATCGAATTCTGCAAGAGCACCTGCGACCACGATTTCACCCTCAAGGGCCTGAAGATCGTGGTGGACGGCGCCAACGGCGCGGCCTACCAGATCGCTCCGGCGGTGTTCCACGAACTCGGGGCCGAGGTGATCAAGATCGGGTGTTCGCCCGACGGTCTCAACATCAACAAAGACGTGGGTGCCACGCATCCGCAGGCCTTGCTGGAGGCCGTGAAGGCCCACGGCGCCCACTACGGTGTGGCGCTCGATGGCGATGCCGACCGCCTGCAGATGGTGGACGCCGAAGGCCGGCTGTACAACGGCGACGAACTGCTGTACCTGATCGCGTCCCAGCGCCTGGCGGACGGCCAAGCCGTGCCCGGCGTGGTCGGCACGCTGATGACCAACATGGCGGTCGAGGTGGCGCTGAAGGCGCGCGGCGTGCAGTTCGTGCGCGCCAAGGTGGGTGACCGCTACGTGCTCGAAGAGCTTCACAAACACGGCTGGATCCTGGGCGGTGAGGGCTCGGGCCACCTGCTGGTGCTGGATCGCCACACCACGGGTGACGGCCTGGTCTCGGCCCTGCAGGTGCTGAGCGCCTGCGTGGCCAGCGGCAAGACCATGGCGCAGCTGCTGGCCGACGTCACGCTGTTCCCGCAGACCCTGATCAACGTCCGCCTGTTGCCCGGGCAGGACTGGAAGACCAACACCTTCCTGAGCGAGGAGACGCAGGCGGTGCAGGCCGAACTCGGCGACACCGGCCGCGTGCTGATCCGCGCCAGCGGCACCGAGCCGCTGCTGCGCGTGATGGTGGAGGCGCGTGATGCCACGCAGGCCCAGACCTGCGCCGAGCGGCTGGTGGCCGCGGTCAAGGCGCAGGTGCCGGCATGAGCGAGGCCGTGCAGGGCCGCATCAGCACACTGCGCGCCGACTACGCCAACCCGGCCCACGCGGCCGCGCTGGTGCGGCTGCTCGACGCCTACGCCAGCGACCCGGCCGGTGGTGGCGAAGGCCTGTCGGACTTTGCCAAGGCAAACCTCGTGGCCGGCCTGGCCGCGCGGCCGCAGGCCTACAGCGTGCTGGCCTTCGACGGCGAGCAGGCGGTGGGGCTGGTCAACTGCATCGAAGGTTTTTCCACCTTTGCCTGCCGGCCGCTGGTGAACGTGCACGACGTCGCCGTGTTGTCCAGCCACCGCGGGCGCGGCGTAGCCGAACAGATGCTGGCCCTGGCCGAGACCATCGCGCGCGAGCGCGGTGCGGTGAAGCTCACGCTGGAGGTGCTGTCGGGTAACGTGCCCGCGGTGCGTTTGTACGAACGCATCGGGTTTGCCGGTTACCAGCTCGATCCCGCCATGGGCTCCGCACAGTTCCTGCAGAAGTGGTTGAAGGCCTGACGCCTTCAGGCGTTGGGCGCCGAGGCGCCCAGCGGGGCTTCAGGATTCAGTAAAGCAGGTGCGGCTTGCGGGCTTCCAGCCAGGCGGCTTCGTCTGCCGCCGCCGCGGCCTCCAGCACCTCGGGTGCGGCCGTCACGTCGTCCACCCATTCGCGCAGCAGCGGGCCGCCGTTGATGAGGTCGATCGCCAGGCGGTCGTGTTCGTACTCGTAGGGGAAATCGCGCCACAGCGGGTAGTCGGGCGCCTGCAGGCGCAGCGCGCGGAAGGCCAGGGCCTGCAGCCGCCAGGGCTTGAAGGTTGCGTGGTCGTAGTGCGCCGGGTCTTCCACATGGATCTGCACGCCCGCACAGAGCTGGCCCACGTGTTTGTGGAAGGTGGGCTCGAAAAAGCACAGTCGCAGCACACAGCCCCGCAGCCATTGCGGCGCCAGCCGCTGCATGTCGTCGATCAGGCGGCGGGTGTCGATACCCGGCGCACCGAACAGCTCCAGCGGCCGCGTCGTGCCACGGCCTTCGCTCAGCGTCGTGCCTTCCAGCATCACGGTGCCGGCGTAGGCGCGCGCCATGGAGAGGTTGGCCGCGTTCGGGCTCGGGTTGACCCAACTGCGGCCCTCGGGCCAGCCAAAGCCCGGTGCCGCGTCGGGCAACCAGCCCTGCATGGTGATCACGCGGTATTCCAGCTGCAGGCCGAGCGTGGCGATGAACCAGTGGCCGAGTTCGCCCATGGTCATGCCGTGGCGCATCGGCATGGGGCCGGCACCGACAAAACTCTCCCAGCCTTCGCGCAAGGTCAGGCCTTCCACCGGGCGGCCCGCCGGGTTGGGCCGGTCCAGCACCCACACCGCCTTGCCGTGGTGTGCCGCCGCTTCCAGCACGTAGCGCAGGGTGGTGATGAAGGTGTAGATGCGGCAGCCCAGGTCTTGCAGGTCGACCAGCAGCACGTCGAAGCTGTCCATCATGGCGTCGGTTGGACGCCGCACCGTGCCGTACAGGCTGAACACCGGAATGCCCAACTGCGGGTCGTTGTAGTCGGGCGACTCCACCATGTTGTCCTGCTTGTCGCCGCGCAGGCCGTGCTGCGGGCCGAAGGCGGCCGTGAGCTTCACGTCAGGCAGGGCGGCGAGTGCGTCCAGGGAGTGGGTCAGCTCGCGGGTGACAGAAGCCGGGTGCGCCAGCAGCGCGACGCGCCGGCCTTGCAGCGGTGCGCGCAGGGCCGGGTCTTGCAGGAAACGTTCGAGACCGAATTGCATGGGAGGCGTCTGGTGAAAGGTCAGTTCAAGGGGCGGCCAGCCGCAGGCAGCGGCCGGCGGCATGGTGGAAGTCGGGCAGTTCGCCCGGGTGGTGCAGCGCCCAAAAACTCAGGCGGCCGTCGGTTTCTTCGATTACCGCGCTCAGGCCGAGCGAGAGCAGGGCGGGGCTGCGGGGCAGGGTGCTGGATGGCAGGCACACGCTCAGTTGCAGGCACTGCGCATCGCGCTGAACCTGGGCGCAGATCGCTGGCACGGGCTCGCGCGCTTCGGCCGCGGTGTCGCGCTCGCGCTCGGCCGCGAAGCGGTAGGCGGCCCACTGGCTGGACGGGGAGAAGTTGAACTCGCGGTAGCGGGCATCGCCTTCGGCGGCCACAAAAGCCTCGAAGCAGCTGTGCTGCCACAAGCCGTCGGTGGCCATGGGCGCGGCCGGTGCCGGGATGCGCAGCGCGCCGGTGTCGCCCCGCAGCGTGTAGCGCAGCCACAGGCCATCGGCCCGGGTCTGCACCTCCACCGCCAGGGCCAGCGGCACACCGGCCGGGGTGGCGGGGTGGCAGCGCAGCTGGGCGTTCAGGGGGCTGGGGAGGGCGTTCACAGCTTCGTATTCTGGCAGGCCGCGCAGAGGCGGCCGGGCTGTCATCAAAAGTTCATGTGCTTGCCATGCGAAGGACATGCCGGGTTTGCACACTGCCTGTTCATGACCACAGCTTCATTCACCTCCGCGCCCATGACGGGCGCACTGTCGCAGGAGCCCGCCATGAAAGACCTTCCCACGCCAACGCTGGACCTCTCTCCGGTCGCACTGCCACGGGGGTCACTTCATCCCCGACCGATTTTTGCGCCTGTCCCGGCACCGCAAGTCGCTGGCAGCGCCGGCATCGCCGTCTCCTGGGCGCGGCATCTGGACGAAGTTCGTGAGGCGCAACGGCTGAGGTACAGCGTCTTCGCCACCGAGATGGGCGCGCGCCTGCCGCAGCAGGTGCCTGGTCACGACGTGGACCTGTTCGACGACTTCTGCGAACACCTGCTGGTGCGCGATGCCGCCACGCAACAGGTGATCGGCACCTACCGCGTGCTCACGCCGGCCCAGGCCAAGCGCGTGGGCAGCACCTACAGCGACACCGAGTTCGACCTCACCCGCCTGCGCCAGGTGCGTTCGCGCATGGTCGAGCTGGGCCGCAGCTGCGTGCACGGCGACCACCGCCATGGCGGCGTGATCATGGCGCTGTGGGGCGCCCTGGCCGAGTTCATGGTGCGCAACCAACTCGACACCATGATCGGCTGCGCCAGCATCCCGATGCAGCACGATGGCCCGCACGGCGTGGTTGCCGGCGGCCATGCGGCGGCCAGCATCTGGCGCCAGGTCAAGGCGACGCACCTGGCCCCGATCGATTTCCACGTGCGCCCGCGCCTGCCACTGCCGGTGGAGCGGCTCGACGACACGCTGGACGTGGAGCCACCGGCGCTGATCAAGGGCTACCTGCGCCTGGGCGCCAAGGTGTTGGGCCCACCGGCCTGGGACCCAGACTTCAACGCCGCCGACCTGCCCATGCTGATGCGCATCTCGGACCTGCCGGCGCGCTACCGCAAACACTTCCTGGGGGCCTGAACATGGATCTCCCCCGCCACGCTCCGCGTGACCCCCTTCCGGGGGCGGCACCCATGGCCCGGCAAAGCCCGTTCCATGGTGTCCCCGGGCTGAGTTACCTCGCGCGCGGCGGATGGCCATCGGGGGCGGGCGAGGCCTTGCCCATCGACCCGGGCAGGAACGACGAGAGCGGGCATGAACCCCTGGAGCGTGCGCTCTACCGGGCCGTTTTCATTTCCGACCTGCACCTGGGCACCGCAGGCTGCCAGGCGGCGCCGCTGCTGGCGTTCCTCAAGCACCACCCGAGCCACACCCTGTACCTGGTGGGCGACATCATCGACGGCTGGCAACTGCGCCGCAAATGGTTCTGGCCGCAGGCGCACAACGACGTGGTGCAGAAGCTGCTGCGCCGCTCGCGCAAGGGCTGCCGCGTGGTCTTCGTGCCGGGCAACCACGACGAGTTCGCGCGCCAGTTCGATGGCCACAACTTCGGTGGCATCGAAGTCGCCAACGAAGCGGTGCACACCACCGCCGACGGCCGCCGCCTGTGGGTGGTGCACGGTGACCATTTCGACGGCGTGATCCAGTGCGCCAAATGGCTGGCCTACGTGGGCGACAACGCCTACGAGTTCACGCTGCGCATGAACCGCCACCTGAACTCGCTGCGTGCCCGCATGGGGCTGCCGTACTGGTCGCTGTCGCAGTACCTCAAGCACAAGGTCAAGAGCGCGCTGAACTACGTCACCGACTTCGAGCGCGCCGTGGCCGCCGAAGCCCGGGCGCGCGGTTACCAGGGTGTGGTCTGCGGCCACATCCACCGCGCCGAGATGCGCGAGATCGACGGCACGCTGTACTGCAACGATGGCGACTGGGTCGAGAGCCTGACCGCGCTGGTGGAACACCACGACGGCCGGCTTGAGCTGGTGCACTGGGGTGGCGCTCACGGCGCTGCGATGGCGCAGCGGGATGTCGCACCGCCGGTGGCCGAACCGGTTGCCGAAGAGCAGACGATGTCCTGAGCACCACCAGCAGCGACCGACAGGGAGACAAGAAAGAATGAAGATATTGCTCGTGACCGATGCCTGGCAGCCCCAGGTCAACGGTGTGGTGACCACCCTGGTGGAGCTGGTGCGCCAGTTGCAGGCCAGCGGCCATGTGGTGGTGGTGGTCCAGCCCGGGCAGTTCCGCACCTGGCCCTGTCCGGGGTATCCCGGCATACCGGTGGCCTTCTTCCCCGGCCGGCGCCTGCGCGAGCTGATGGACGCGGCCGAGCCGGACGCGATCCACATCGCCACCGAGGGCCCGCTGGGCTGGGCCGCGCGCCGCCACTGCCTGCGCCGCCGCTGGGCCTTCACCACCGCCTTCCACACCAAGTTCCCCGAGATCCTGCACGCCATGCTGCGGCTGCCCTTGTCCTGGGGTTATGCGCTGCTGCGCCGCTTTCACCGCCCCAGCAGTGGCGTGATGGTGCCGACCCAGGGCGTGCAGGACATGCTGGCCACGCGCGGCTTCGGCCAGCTGCGCGCCTGGACACACGGCGTGGACACGCGCCTGTTCGCGCTCACCGACCCGCCCGCCGGTTATTCGCCGCTGGGTCCGCTGGCGCATCCGGTGAGCCTGTACGTGGGCCAGATCTCGGCCGAGAAGAACATCGACGACTTCCTGCAGCTCGACGTGCCCGGCAGCAAGGTGGTCTGTGGCGTCGGCCCCCTGGCCCGGGCCTTGCGCCACCGTTACCCCAACGTGCACTGGCTGGGGCTGCTGCCGCGCCACGAACTGGCGCAGGTGTACGCCGCGGCCGATGTGTTCGTGTTTCCCAGCCGCAGCGAAACCTTTGGCCTGGTGATGCTGGAGGCCATGGCCAGTGGTGTGCCGGTGGCGGCCTACCCGGTGGACGGGCCGTTGCAGGTGGTGGGGCGCAGCGGTGGCGGTGCGTTGCACGACGACTTGCAGGAAGCCTGGCGTGAAGCGCTCAAGGTCAAGCGCCACGAAGCGCGCGACCGTGCATTGCAGTTCGGATGGGCCAAAGCCGCCAGCCTGTTCGTCTCGCACCTGAGCATGTTGACGCACCCGCGCCGCCAGCGCAGCCGCCCGATGTTGTCGCCGCTGGAGGTGAGTGCGACGGGCGCCGTCAAACTGTCACACAAACGTCATCGTGCCGTTGAATAATCGACACATCGTGCGCCAGCGAGCACGACCGGAAACGGTGGGCCGCGGGCGGACTTCCCGATTCCAGCGGAACCCATGAGCAGCAACCACCAGCACCTGAAACTGCCTTTTCTCGATCGCGATCACAGCATCCTGGCGTTCAACGAGCGCGTGATGGACTGGGCCCGTCGGCCAGACGTGCCGCTGCTGGAGCGCCTGCGTTACCTGAGCATCGTCTCCAGCAACCTGGACGAGTTCTTTGAAGTGCGCATGGCGCCGCACATGACGGCCGCGCAGGCCAACGAACAACGTGGCCCCTACACCGCGCAGTCGTTCGAGCAGCTGGCGGACAAGGTGCACGACCTGGTGTCCCAGCAATACGCGATCTACAACGACGAGCTGCTGCCCCTGCTGGAGAAAAAGGGCATCAAGCTGATCGCGCACGGCGAGCGCAACCCGCGCCAGCGCCGCTGGGTGAAGGAGTTCTTCATCAAGCAGGTGCAGCCGCTGCTGATGCCGGTGGGGCTGGACCCGTCGCACCCGTTCCCGCAGGTGGCCAACAAGTCGCTCAACTTCATCGTGCGCCTGACCGGCAAGGACGCCTTTGGCCGCGAGAACGAGATCGCCATCGTCAAGGTGCCGCGCATCCTGCCGCGTTTCTTCCGCATGCCGCCGGTCAAGGGTTCCAAGCAGACGCACTTCGTCTCCATCTCCAGCCTGATCCGCTCGCACCTCAACGACCTGTTCCCGGGCCGGCAGGTGACCGAGTTCTCGCAGTTCCGCGTCACGCGCCACTCCGATCTGGCGGTGGACGAAGAAGAGGTGAAAAACCTGCGCACCGCGCTGCGCAAGGGCTTGCAGCAGCGCCATTACGGCCAGGCCCTGCGGCTGGAGGTGTCGGCAGGTTGTTCCGTGCACCTCTCCAACTTCCTGCTGGAGCAGTTCGGCCTGCCCGATCGCGCGCTGTACCGCGTGCCCGGCCCGGTGAACCTGGTGCGGCTGAACCAGCTGATCGACCAGGTGGACGCCCCCGCCCTGCGTTTCGGCGCCTATCACGCCGGCTGGCCGGCGCAGCTCACGCCCGGGCAGTCGTACTTCGAGCGACTGCGGCGCGGCGACGTGCTGATCCACCAGCCCTATGAGAGCTTCGACGCCGTGCTGGCCTTCCTGCGCGAGGCGGTGGAAGACCCCGACGTGCTGGCGATCAAGCAGACCATTTACCGCACCGGCGCCAAGTCGGAAATGATGGACCTGCTGCGCGAGGCGGTGCGCCGTGGCAAGGAAGTGACGGCGGTGGTGGAGCTCAAGGCCCGCTTCGACGAAGAGGCCAACATCAACTACGCCGAGCGGCTGGAGTCGGTGGGGGCCCAGGTGGTGTATGGCGTGGTGGGGCTGAAGACCCACGCCAAGATGCTGCTGGTGACGCGCCGCGAGGCCAGCGGCCTGCGCCGCTACGCCCACGTGGCCACCGGCAACTACAACCCGGCCACGGCCCGGCTCTACACCGACATCAGCTACCTCACGGCGGACGACGCGCTCACCGCCGACCTGGAGCAGATCTTCCTGCACCTGGCGAGCCAGAATCGCCTGCCCAAGCTCAACAAGGCGCTGATCGCGCCGTTCCACCTGCACAAGGCCATGCTGGACCGGGTGGACGCCGCCGGTGCCGCCGCCAAGGCCGGCAAGGACGCGCGCATCGTGCTGAAGATGAACGCCCTGACCGACGAGCCCTTGGCGCGCGCACTCGCGCTGGCTTCGCAACAGGGCGTGAAGATCGACCTGATCGTGCGCGGCGCCTGCATCCTGCCGGCGCAGGTGCCGGGCTTCACCGACAACGTGCGCGTGCGCTCGGTGATCGGGCGCCTGCTGGAGCATTCGCGCGTGTTCTATTTCCGCACCGGCGAAGACGAGGAGCTGTGGCTCTCCAGCGCTGACTGGATGAACCGCAACATGCTGCGCCGCATCGAACTGGCCTGGCCGGTGACCGACGCCGCGCTGCGCCAGCGCATCATCGACGAGTGCCTGCAGGCCTGCCTGCACGACACCAAGGACGCCTGGCTGCTGCGGCCCGACGGCAGCTACGTGCCGGCCAGCGCGAATGGCGGCAATGGCCATGGCGGTGGTCCGGGTGGCAAGGCGCTGCAGGGCCGCGTCAAGCTGCTCTCGGCACAGTCCAGCCTGATGGCCCTGTACGGCAGCAGGGGCTGAGGAGCAGCCATGATGGAAGGACGGACCATGGACCTGATCCTGTGGCGGCATGCCGAGGCGCACGAGCACCCCGAACCGCTGACAGGCGAGCCGGGAGATGCGCAGGACATGGCGCGTCGCCTGACCGCGCGCGGCGAGAAGCAGGCGGCCCGCATGGCGACCTGGCTGGACCGCCAGTTGCCCGATGGCGCGCGCATCTGGAGCAGCCCGGCCTTGCGCTGTGAGCAGACCACGCTGGCGCTGGGCCGCAAGTTCAAACTGCGTGAGGAGCTGCGCCCCGATGGTGATCCGCTGGCCCTGCTGGAGCTGGTGCAGTGGCCGACCGGCAAGTCGCCGGTGGTGGTGGTGGGGCATCAACCCACGCTGGGTCGCGTGGTGGCCCGCTTGCTGGGGCTCACCGAGCCCGAGTGCTCGGTGAAGAAGGGTGCCGTGTGGTGGCTGCGCCACCGCGAGCGCGGCAGCGCGGGCCAGACCGTGATCGTCACGGTGCAGACCCCCGAACTCATCTGAAAAAATGCGCCGCGCCAGCGGCGCAAGAACTCAAGCGGCAGTCGTTGCGGTTTTGGCCGCCGGCACGACGGGGGCCACTGGCGCCACCACGGCGGCCTTGGGGGCGACCTTCTTCGGTGCAGCGGCTTTGGCGGCGGGCTTGGCGACCGGCTTCGGTGCAGCGGGTGCCACGGCCTTGACCGGGGCGGCCTTGCGGGCCACCGGCTTGGCAGCGGGCTTGGCCACCACCGTGCGCGCCTTCGTGGCAACCGGTTTCTTCACTGCGGCCTTGGGGGCGGCGGGTTTGGCGGCTGCCTTTTTCGCCACGGGCTTGGCAACGGGTTTAGCAGCAGGTTTGGCTGCGGCCTGGGTGGCCGGTTTGCTGGCGCGCTTGGCGGCTGCTTTGGTGGCCGGCTTTGCAGCGGGTTTTGCGGCCGGCTTGGCGGCCTTCTTTGCCACAGGCTGGGCGGCGGGCTTCTGGCTGGTCACCGCCGGGCGGCCGGTCTTGAGCGTGGGCACGGCCGACAGGGCCGCCTTGTAGGCCGCGTCGCTCAGGCCTTGCAACACCACCAGGCCGGCGCGCAGCAGTTCGCTTTTCTTCACGCTCGTGCCCAGGGCCACCGCACGGGTCTTGAGCTTGTCGATCGCGGCAAATTCGGCCTTGGGGATGGTGAAGCTGTCACGCACCAGCTTGGGTTTCTTGGGGCTGGTTTTGCTGCTCTGACTGGCCATGGATGCACTCCGGGAAATTAAAAAGGGGCCGGAGTATAAACCGTATATACCGTTTCCCGTCTACCGCAGAATCGTGACGTCTGTATGACAGTGCAGGCGGGCCGGGGCCCTCGTTGCGGCTGTTTCAGCGGATGTCGGCGGCGAACTTCCAGCCCGACTTCTGCCACGCCACCACCTCTTCACCCAGCAGCCAGGCCGATTGCGGGTACCGCTTGGCCCAGCCGGGGTTGGTGGAGAGCTTGAAGGCGCGTGGCTTGTAGCTGAGCTTGACCGATTCGTACTCGGGCAACTGGCGCGCATGGCACAGCAGCACCGCCAGGCGCAAGGACATCAGCTGTTTGGCGAACAGCTCGTCCGCCAGCGCCTCTTCGAGCTTGCGCAACTTGCCGCGCTGGCCCATCACCAGCTGGCTCATGCGGTGCAGCTCGGGCAGGGAGAAGCCCGGGGCGTCCACGTTGTCCAGGATGTAGGCGCCGTGGTGGTGGGAGCGGTCGTGCGAGATGTGTGTGCCCAGCTCGTGCAGCCGCGCCGCCCAGGCCAGTTTCTGCGAGTAACGCTCGTCCACGGCCGCGACCTGCGCGAAGAGGGCGGTGCTGACGTCGCTCACGCGGGTGGCCTGTCCCTCGTCGACCGAAAAACGCTGCTCCAGCCAGCGCACGGTGCGTTCGCGCACGTCGCCGCCGTCGGTGTCGCGGTCGAGCAGGTCGTACAGCGCACCGTGGCGCAGCGCGCCCTGGGCCGGCAGCATCTGCGCGATGCCGAACAGGTCAAAGATGGCGCGCAGCACGCTCACGCCGCCGCCGATCACGGCCCGGCGGTCGTCCTTCAGGCCTTCCAGGCGCAGCTGGTCGATGTGGCCGGCCTTGATCAGGCGGTCGGTCAACCAGTCCAGGCCCGAGCGGGTGATCACGCCCGAGGCCCAGCCGTTGGCGGCCAGGATGTCGGCCACCGCGCCCGCGGTGCCCGAGGAACCGTAGGCGATGGTCCACTCGTTGGGGGGGAATTTGTCCAGCGCTTCGTCGATCACCGCCTTGGCCGCCACCTCGGCGGTCTTGAAGGCGCCGGCGGTGAGCTGGCCGCGCGCGAAATACCGCGTTGACCAGGCCACGCTGCCCAGGCGGTACGACTCCATGTTGCGCGCGGTGTAGCCCTGGCCCAGGATCATCTCGGTGGAGCGCCCGCCGATGTCGACCACCAGGCGTTTTTCGTCCGAATGCGGCAGCAGGCGCGACACGCCCTGGTAGATCAGGCGCGCTTCTTCGTAGCCCGAGACCACGTCGATGGAAAAACCCAGGATGGCCTGGGCCTGGCGCAGGAATTCCTCGCGGTTGCGGGCCTCGCGCAAGGTCTGGGTGGCGACGGCGCGCACCTGTTGTTTCTTGAACCCGTGCAGGCGCTCGGCAAAACGCGCCAGGCACTCCCAGCCGCGCTCCATGGCGGCCTGGCTGAGGTTCTTGTCCTCGTCCAGCCCGTTGCCCTGGCGCACGGTTTCCTTGAGGTACTCGACGCGTTCGATGTGGCCCGAGTGGTAGCGGCCGATTTCAAGCCGGAAGCTGTTGGAGCCGAGGTCGACGGCGGCGAGGAGGGTACCGTTTTGCATGCGTGGGGGAGGCGTGGGCCGTGAACAGGCCCAGGGAGCGGGATGGTGCGGAAAACCCGGATTGTGACGCATGCCCGTGACGGGCCCGCCTCGGGAGCGCACGGGTTTGTGTGACAAGTGGTTGATGTCACGTGGCTGTCACATTGCCTGCCTAAAGTCCACCCTGTTCCGCATCCCCAACCGTCTGGAGTCTCTACATGATCAACAAACGCATTTTCCTCAAGACCGTGGCCGCAGCTGCCATGGCCACCGCTGGCATGGGCGCGGCACTGGCCGCCGACATCACCGGCGCTGGCGCTTCCTTCCCGTATCCGATCTACGGCAAGTGGGCAGAAGCCTACAAAAAAGAAACCAATGTCGGCCTGAACTACCAGTCCATCGGCTCGTCGGGCGGCATCCGCCAGATCAAGGCCAAGACCGTGGCTTTCGGCGCCACCGACGCGCCGGTGTCGGGTGAAGACCTGGACAAAGACGGCATGGTGCAGTTCCCCGCCATCATCGGCGGCACCGTGCCCGTGATCAACCTCGAGGGGTTCAAGCCGGGCGAACTGCGCGTGACCGGCCCCGTGCTGGCCGACATCTTCCTGGGCACCGTTGCCAAGTGGAACGACCCCAAGCTGGCCGCCCTGAACCCGGGCAAGACCCTGCCTGACCAGGCCATCACCGTGGTCCACCGTTCGGACGGCTCGGGCACCACCTTCAACTTCACCGACTACCTGACCGCCGTGAGCAAGGACTGGGCCGACAAGGTGGGCAAGGGCGCCGCCGTGAAATGGCCGGCCGCTTCTTCCGTCGGTGGCAAGGGCAACGAAGGCGTGGCCGCCAACGTGAGCCGCGTCAAGGGCTCGATCGGTTACGTGGAATACGCGTACACCAAGAAGAACAACATGCCTTACCTGCAACTGCAGAACAAGGACGGCAAGTACGTGAACCCCGACGACAAGACGTTCGCCGCTGCCGCTGCTGGCGTGGACTGGTTCAGCGTGCCCGGCATGGGCGTGTCCATGGTCAATGCCAAGGGCGCCGACAGCTGGCCCATCAGCACCGCTTCGTTCATCCTGATGTACAAGCAGCCCACCGACAAGGCCCAGTCGGCCGAAGTTCTGAAGTTCTTCGACTGGTCGTTCAAGAGCGGCAAGCAAATGGCCGCCGACCTGGACTACGTGGCCCTGCCTGACAGCCTGACCAACGAGATCCGCTCCAAGGTCTGGGGCCAGATCGAGAAGTAAAGAGCACAGGGTCTTTATGACATCCGCCGGCGGGAACCACACCGACCGGCGGATTTCGCTGTTCTCAAGATCACAATAAGGGCATCAACATGAGCGTGGGAACAACCATGAGTTCGAAGTCTGTGCCGGCACAGTCCGGCAATCCCAGCATGGTGGCGATTGCCAAACGGCAACGCATCGAAGACATCTTTTTCCATCGCATCACCCAGGGCTTCTCGCTGCTGGTGCTGGTCGCCTTGATGGGCATCATCATTTCCCTGTTTGTCAACGCCTGGCCGGCTTTCCAGAAGTTCGGCCTGGGGTTCGTGTGGCGCGTCGAATGGGACGTGGTCAACGAAGAG
Organism: Hydrogenophaga palleronii NBRC 102513; assembly: GCF_001571225.1. GTDB lineage: Bacteria > Pseudomonadota > Gammaproteobacteria > Burkholderiales > Burkholderiaceae_C > Hydrogenophaga > Hydrogenophaga palleronii. Next base: position 508,697 of record NZ_BCTJ01000001.1, on the reverse strand, counting down.
TTCGGCGCCGCGATCGCCATCGTGGGCACGCTGGCCAGCGCCGGCATCGCCCTGCTGATCGCCGTGCCACTGGCCTTCGGCATCGCGCTGTTCCTTACCGAAAACTGCCCGGTGTGGCTGCGCCGCCCGCTCGGTACCGCGGTGGAGCTGCTGGCTGCCGTGCCTTCCATCATCTACGGCATGTTCGGCCTGTTCGTGTTCGCGCCCTTGTTCGCCGACTACGTGCAGCCCGGCATGCAGGGCCTGCTGGGCTCCATGCCGCTGATCGGCTCGCTGTTTGGCGGCGCCACCAACGGCATCGGCATCCTGGCCGCCGGCATCGTGCTGGCCTTCATGGTGCTGCCCTTCATTGCCGCGGTGATGCGCGACGTGTTCGAGATCGTGCCCCCCATCCTGCGCGAATCGGCCTACGGCCTGGGTTGCACGACCTGGGAAGTGGTGCGCCGCGTGGTGCTGCCGTACACCCAGAAGGGTGTGATCGGCGGGATCATGCTGGGCCTGGGCCGTGCCCTGGGTGAAACCATGGCCGTCACGTTCGTGATCGGCAACGCCAACCGCCTGCCGACCTCGCTGTTCTCGCCCGGCACCTCGATCGCCTCGACGCTGGCCAACGAGTTCGGCGAAGCCGCCGACTTCCACCTCTCCACCCTGTTCGCCCTCGGTTTCCTGCTCTTCGTCATCACCTTCATCGTGCTGTCGGCCGCCAAGATCATGCTGATCCGCGCCGAAAAGGCCAAGGGCCTCTGAGGATCAATACCATCATGGAATTCAACAACCGCCTCTACAAGCGCCGCCAGCTGGCCAACACCGTGGGCCTGACCCTGTCCATGGGTGCCATGGTGCTGGGCCTGTTCGTGCTGCTCTGGATCCTGAGCGTGCTGTTCACCAACGGCTTCGCCGCGCTGGACTGGAACATGTTCACCCACTCCACGCCCGCGCCGGGCACGGACGGTGGTGGCCTGGCCAATGCCATCGTCGGCAGCCTGATGATGGTCGGCTTCTCGGTGCTGGTGTCCACCCCCATCGGCATCTTTGCCGGTGTCTACCTGGCCGAGTACGGCGACACCAGCAAGACCGCCGAACTCACGCGCTTCGTCACCGACATCATGCTGTCGGCACCGTCCATCGTGCTGGGCCTGTTCGTCTACGCCATCGCGGTGGCGACGCTGGGCAACTTCTCCGGCTGGGCCGGCAGCCTGGCGCTGTCGCTGATCGCCGTGCCGGTGGTGGTGCGCACCACCGAGAACATGCTGCGCCTGGTGCCGGGCAGCCTGCGCGAAGCGGCGTTTGCCCTCGGCGCGCCGCGCTGGAAAGTCGCCACGCTGGTGACCCTGCGCGCAGCCAAGAGCGGTGTCATGACCGGCCTGCTGCTGGCCGTGGCCCGCATCAGTGGCGAAACCGCGCCGCTGCTGTTCACCGCACTGAACAACCAGTTCTTCAGCACCGACATGGGCGCACCGATGGCCAACCTGCCGGTGGTGATCTTCCAGTTCGCACTGAGCCCTTACGACAACTGGATCCGCCTGGCCTGGGGCGGGGCGCTGCTGATCACCCTCTCGGTGCTGGCGCTCAACATCGTGGCGCGGGTCTTCCTGCGCGAGAAGAAGGCCGGCTGACGCCCGCCAGATCCCTGCTAGACAGCCCTCATTCAAGATACGGAACCCAACATGCCTGCTACCGCCACCGCACAAGCACCGGCCGCCGCCACTGCCAACGCCAAGAACGCGCTCGAGTTGCGCAACCTGAACTTCTTCTACGGCAAGTTCCAGGGCCTGAAGAACGTCAACATGAACATCGAGGAGCGCAAGGTCACCGCCTTCATCGGCCCCTCGGGTTGTGGCAAGTCCACGCTGCTGCGCACGCTCAACCGCATGTACAGCCTGTACCCCGGCCAGCGCGCCGAAGGCCAGATCAACTTCTACGGCCAGAACATCCTGGACGCCAAGCAGGACATCAACCTGCTGCGCGCGCGCATCGGCATGGTGTTCCAGAAGCCCACGCCGTTCCCCATGTCGATCTATGACAACATCGCCTTCGGCGTGAAGCTTTACGAAGACCTGAGCCGTGGCGAGATGGACGACCGCGTGGAATGGGCGCTGTCCAAGGCCGCGCTGTGGAACGAAGTGAAGGACAAGCTGAACCAGAGTGGCCTGTCGCTCTCCGGTGGCCAGCAGCAACGCCTGTGCATCGCTCGCAGCGTGGCGGTGAAGCCTTCGGTGCTGCTGCTCGACGAGCCCACCTCGGCGCTGGACCCGATCTCCACCGGCAAGGTGGAAGAGCTGGTGCACGAACTCAAGCAGGACTACACCATTGCCATCGTCACCCACAACATGCAGCAGGCCGCCCGCTGCAGCGACTACACCGCCTACATGTACCTGGGCGAACTGATCGAATTCGGTGCCACCGAGCAGATCTTCTTCAAGCCGAACAAGACGGAAACCGAAGACTACATCACGGGCCGCTTCGGCTGAGCCCCAGCGAGCGAACCTTCAGCGATCCCAAGGAGACCCTCCACATGAGCGACAAACATCTGTCCAGCCAGTTCGACGCCGAACTGAACTCGATTTCCACAAACGTGCTCGAAATGGGCGGCCTGGTTGAATCCCAGCTGCACCAGGCGGTGTATGCCCTGATCCACATGAGCCTCGAGTCGGCCGAGCAGGTGCTGGAAAACGAAGCCCGGATCAACCAGATGGAGATGCAGATCGATCACGAGATCATCTCCACCATCGGCCGGCGCCAGCCCACCGCACGCGACCTGCGCTTCCTGATGGCGATCTCGCGCACGACCCAGAATCTGGAACGCGCCGGCGACGAAGTCGCGCGCATTGCCCGCATGGTCAAGTCCATCATCCAGACCGGCTCGCCGCGCAACCTGCCCAGCTCCGAGCTGCGTGTCGCCGCCGACCTGGCTGCTGCCCTGCTGCGCAAGACGCTGGACTCGTTCGCCCGCCTGGACACCACCATGGCGGTGGCCATCATCAAGGGCGACGACGCGATCGACCACGAGTACAACGGCTTCCTGCGCAAGCTCATCACCTACATGATGGAAGACCCCCGGACCATCTCGCCCAGCCTGGACCTGCTGTTCCTGGCCAAGTCGATCGAGCGCGTGGGCGACCACGCCAAGAACATCGCCGAGCAGATCATCTTCATCGTCAAGGGTGAAGACGTGCGACACGCCCCGATGTCGGCCGTGGAGTCGGCAGCCGGATGAGAAAACTACCTCGCGTCCTCGTGGTCGAGGACGAACCTTCCATCGCCGAGCTGATCGCGGTCAACCTGCGCCACAACGGCTTTGCGCCCACCGTCGTGTTCGACGGTGCGGCCGCCCAGCGCGAAGTCGATGCGGTGCTGCCCGATGTGATCCTGCTCGACTGGATGTTGCCTGGCGAGAGCGGTGCGGTGCTGGCGCGTCAGTGGCGCAAGCACGAGCGCACCAAGACCGTGCCGATCCTGATGCTCACCGCGCGCAGCGACGAGAGCGACAAGGTCCAGGGCCTGGACGCCGGCGCCGACGACTACATCACCAAGCCGTTCTCCACCCAGGAGCTGCTCGCGCGCATCCGCGCCGTGCTGCGCCGCCGCGCGCCCGAGATCGTCAACGACTCGGTGCAGGTCGGCGAGCTCGCACTCGACGCCGGCACCTACCGCGTGACCTTCCGCGGCTCCGAGCTCAAGGTCGGCCCGACCGAATTCAAGCTGCTGCACTACCTCATGAAACACGCCGAGCGCGTCCACACCCGTGGTACTCTGCTCGACAAGGTCTGGGGAGACCATGTGTTCATCGAGGAGCGTACCGTGGACGTGCATGTCAAGCGATTGAGAGAGTCACTGGGTGAAGCGTCCGGCATGGTGGAAACGGTGCGCGGCGCGGGCTACCGTCTCACGGCGATGAACCAGACCGGCAAACCGGCTCAAGGCACCCCGATCTCCGCCGCATGACCCGTCGCGCCATCGAACTGCTGCTCCTGGTCGCACTGGGGGCAGTGTGGGGCTGGACACACGACTCGGCCGCCATCACGTTTGCCGGTGGCCTCGCCGGCGCGCTCGTCTGGTCGTTCATCGACGGACTGCGTGCCCGGCGCGTGCTGCGCTGGCTCAACAAGGCCGAAGCCTCGCGCGCACCCAACATCAGCGGTGCCTGGGGCGAGCTCGTGGAGCGCTGCCGCAAGCTGATCAAGAAGCTCGAGAAAAAGGCGCAGAGCAGCGATGCGCGGCTGGAAGATTTTCTCGCCGCCATCCAGGCCTCGCCCAACGGCGTGGTGCTGCTCGATTCGTCGGGCCGGATCGAATGGTCCAACCTCACTGCCGCCAATCACCTGGGTTTTGATCCCCAACGCGATCTGGGCCAGTACGTGCGCAACCTGGTGCGCACCCCGGCCTTCACCGCCTACCTGGCCGGTGGCGACTTCACCTACGAGATCCAGGTCGACGGCCCGGGGCCACGGCCTTCACAGCCGACCAAGATTTCGCTGCAGATCCACCCCTACGGCAAGAAGCGCAAGCTGATGCTCACGCGCGACGTGACGGCGGTGCAACTGGCCGAGACCATGCGGCGCGACTTCGTGGCCAACGTGTCGCACGAAATCCGCACGCCGCTCACGGTGCTGAGCGGCTTCGTCGAAACCATGCAGAGCATTCCGCTGGAAGAGGCCGACCGCTCGCGTTACCTTGACCTCATGAGCCAGCAGGCTCATCGCATGCAGACCCTGGTCAGCGACCTGCTCACGCTCTCGCGCCTCGAAGGCAGTCCGGCCCCCGGACCGGGTGAGTGGATCGACGGTGACGAGCTGCTGACCCACGTGGTGCAGGAAGCCCGGGGCCTGAGCCAGGCGATTTCCGCCACGCCGCACGACGTCGAGCCGGTGCCCGGGCCTGCGGTCTGGGTCTCGGGCGCACGCACCGAGTTGCTCAGCGCCATGTCCAACCTGATGAGCAACGCCGTGCGTTACACGCCAGGGGGTGGCCGTATCCGCTCCGGCTGGCGCATGCGCGGGGACGGGGGCATCGAGTTTTTTGTCAGCGACACCGGTCCGGGTGTTGCCGCCGAACACATTCCGCGGCTCACCGAGCGCTTCTATCGGGTTGACCGAAGCCGCTCACGCGAGACCGGCGGCACCGGCCTGGGCCTGGCCATCGTGAAGCACGTGGCGCAGCGCCATGGTGGGCACATCGATGTGCAGAGCGTGGTCGGCGCGGGTTCGACCTTTGCCATCGCGCTGCCGCCCTCGCGAGTGCGCGAGCGGCCGCGCGATCACCTCAACGGCTGATGCGCTGGTAAACCAGCAGGCTTTCCTTGTTGTCGGTCAGGCGCCGGACGGTGGCCTTGAAGGCCCACTGCGTCAGGTCCACGCGCTGGTCCAGGGTGGCCTGCTTCTCGGGCGCCACCACCAGGCTGCGGCAGCCGGCATCGCCAGCGCTTTCGGTGCGCACGAGCCGCAGTTGCCCGTGGTACTGCAGGGCCGCGATCTGCGGCTGACTCAGGCCGTCGGTCAGCACGCAGCTGTTCGCAGGCACCAGGCGGGCGATGCTGCGTGAAATCGGGCCGTAGCTGCGGCCGAAGTCCAGCAGCGGCAGCCACAGCGTCATGAGCAGCAGCCAGCACAGCGTGGTGCCTGCAGCCGGCAGCACCAGGCTCTTCCACAGCGCCGCACGGTGCCGGCCCGCGCGCCAGGCCACCAGCCAGAGCCAGGCGCCGGTGGCGAGCGCGCCAAAGGCAAACAGCCAGAAGGAAAACTCAGGCACGAAGCCGGGCGCCAGCCGCGCCACGTTGGCCGCGGGTTTGGCCGGTACGCCGGTCTGCATGGCAAACCAGACCACCCAGATCACCAGCGCGCAGCCCGAGAAGAACACCAGCGTGAACCAGTCCACCAGCGCCGCGACGCTGCGGCGCAGGGTGGGCAGGGCGAATGCCGCCAGGGCCGCCAGGGCGGGCAGGGCGAGCAGCAGGGCGCGGTCGCGCTGGTCCGACTGGGCGCTGTCGACCACGCTCACCAGCACCGCCCAAAGCGGCAGCGCCACATGGGGCTGCACCAGCTGGCGCCGCCAGCGCCACAGGGTCCAGAGCATCAGCGGCCAGGCCGGCCAGGTGAACCAGACCAGCAGCCTGCCCCAGCTTTGCCATTCAATCGCCGACAGCGGCGTCTGCAACGCCGGTGCCGGCACCAGGCCGGCGGTCACGGTGACCACGAAGGCAGCGGCCAGCAGCAAGGCCGACCAGAGCAGGGTGTCGTGCTTGGGCGCCGGGGTGTCGGTCAGCCAGCCTGTTTCGGCGACCAGGGGGCGCGCGCTCTGGCGGGACAGGGACAGCACCAGCAACAGACCGACGCCCAGGAGGGCCGCGATCCAGGGTGCGCCACTGAGGATCAACGCCAGCACCGCAATGCCCCAGCACAGCACGCTGCGCATCGGGTGGCGGTTGCCTGCATGGGCCAGCCGGGCGGCGGCGAACAGCAGCAGCGACACCCAGGCCAGGCGTGCCAGGTCGGGCGTGGTTTCGTGCGAGAGCTGGGCCAGGCCCAGGCAAGCCATCAGGGCCAGCAGGCCGGCGTCGGCCAGGGCCCGCGCGTAGTCGGTGGGGCGGGCCTCGCCACCAAAGGCAAAGGCCACCGGCTGGGCGGCCGGCTGACGGGCCAGGTGGTACACGGTGTACCAGGTGCAGACCAGCGTCAGGGCGAGCAGCAGCGCAAACGGAATGCGCACCGCGAATTCGGGCGAGACAAAGGGCAGCAGCTTGATGAACACCGCACCCAGCCAGTAGGGCAGCGGGCCGGCTTCGTCCACAGCCTGGCCCAGCAGGTGCGGGTTCCACCAGCTGCTGTGGCCGAGCGCCATCTCCAGCATCACGCCGAAGGCCGAGACGTCGGCATTTTTCCAGGGCTCGCGGCCGAGGAAGCCGGGCAGCACGTAGGCGGCGCAGAACAGGATGAGTGCGAGCCGGGGCAGGCGGCGCACGGCCGATTGCGTGACGATGGCGGGGGTGGGCTGATTCACTGCGGCGAATATACAGGGCCGGGGCCGGCGGCGTGGGCCGCAGCCATGGGAGGGAGAGGGGCGAAAAAAAAGCAGCCGTGAACAGGCTGCTTTTTTTTTGCAAGGCACCGGGCACCTGGGTGTCCGGTTTGAAGCCCGCTGCTTACTTGGCAGCTGGCGTGCCCTTGCCGTAGCGGTTGCGGAAACGTTCCACGCGACCACCCATGTTGTCCACGCTTTTTTGCGTGCCGGTGTAGAAGGGGTGCGATTCGCTCGAGGTGTCCAGCTTGTACAGCGGCAGCTCGCGACCGTCTTCCAGCTTGATGGTCTCTTTCGTGTTCGCGCAGGAGCGGGTCACGAATTTGAAGCCGTTGGACAGGTCCTGGAAGCAGACTTCCCGGTAGTTGGGGTGAATGCCGTCTTTCATGGCGTTTCTTTCAATTCAGGTGCCGCAGCCGCAACGAAACCATTTCGTTGTACTTGCCGCAATTAGCAAAGCCTTGGATTATAGCCGTGGAACCAGGGCCCAGCCGCTTTTCAGCCAGAAACAGCCGGGATGCGGCCCGATCAGGCCATTCCCGGTCTGCTTTTCCTGAAGGGAAGGGCCCGTCAAGCAGGAGACTCAGCCGCCCCTGCGCATCATGTCGAAGAACTCCGAATTGTTCTTGGTCGACTTCATGCTCTTGAGCACCATCTCCATGGCCTCGATTTCGTCCATGTTGTACATGAACTGGCGCAGGATGCGGGTCTTCTGCAGGATCTCGGGCTGCAGCAGCAGCTCTTCGCGGCGGGTGCCGCTGCGGTTGAGCTGGATCGAGGGGAAGACGCGTTTTTCGTACAGGCGGCGGTCGAGGTGGATTTCGCAGTTGCCCGTGCCCTTGAATTCTTCAAAGATCACTTCGTCCATGCGGCTGCCGGTGTCGACCAGGGCGGTGGCGATGATGGTGAGCGAGCCACCTTCTTCGATCTTGCGCGCGGCGCCGAAGAAACGCTTGGGGCGTTGCAGTGCGTTGGCGTCCACACCACCGGTCAGCACCTTGCCGCTGGAGGGCAGCACGTTGTTGTAGGCACGGGCCAGGCGGGTGATGGAGTCGAGCATGATCACCACGTCCTTGCCGAGTTCGACCAGGCGCTTGGCGCGCTCGATCACCATCTCGGCCACGTGCACGTGGCGCGCAGCGGGTTCGTCGAAGGTGGAGGCAATGACCTCGCCGCGCACGGTGCGCTGCATTTCGGTCACTTCTTCCGGACGCTCGTCGACCAGCAGCACCATCAGTTCCACGTCGGGGTGGTTGGCGGTGATGGCATGGCAGATGTGCTGCATCATCACCGTTTTGCCGCTCTTGGGCGGCGCCACGATCAGGGCACGTTGGCCGCGGCCGATCGGGGCGATGATGTCGATCACACGGCCGGTGATGTTCTCTTCGTTCTTGATGTCGCGCTCGAGCCGCATCTGTTCCTTGGGGAACAGCGGCGTCAGGTTCTCGAACATGATCTTGTGCTTGTTGTCCTCGGGAGGACGGCCGTTGATCTTGTCGAGCTTGTTGAGTGCGAAATAACGTTCGCCATCCTTGGGGATGCGAACCTCGCCCTCGATCATGTCGCCGGTGTGCAGGTTGAAGCGGCGGATCTGGCTGGGCGAGATGTAGATGTCGTCGGTGCTGGCGGTGTAGCTGGTGTCCGGCGCGCGCAGGAAACCGAAACCGTCGGGCAGCACTTCCAGCACGCCGTCCGCATACACCAGTTCGCCGCCCTTGGCGCGCTTCTTGATGATGGCGAACATCAGCTCCTGCTTGCGCATGCGGCCAGTGTTTTCGATCTCAAGCGCTTCAGCCTGCTTGAGGACTTCAGACACGTGCAGTGCCTTGAGTTCGTTAAGGTGCATGGAATTCACTCCGGGAGGGAGTCGAGACAACGATCGGGGGAGGGGGCGCCGGCGTCCGGATGGCGGACGGTGCGCTGAAAGAAGGGCAGGCGTCTGTCAGGCCTGCTGGCACAAATTATGACAGGAAAAAAATGCGGCTGGCGGGGAAACGGGACCCGGGCATTGCACCCGGGGCCCCGCCGCGCGGACTCAGGCCAGTTGCTGGTCGATGAAGGCGGTCAGCTGTGCCTTGCTCACGGCGCCGACCTTGGTGGCGGCGAGCTGGCCGTCCTTGAACAGCATCAGCGTGGGAATGCCACGAATGCCGAACTTGGCGGGCACGTCGCGGTTGTCGTCCACATTGAGCTTGGCGATCTGCAGCTTGCCGTTGTACGAGCCTGCGACTTCGTCCAGGATGGGGGCGATCATCTTGCAAGGGCCGCACCACTCCGCCCAGAAGTCCACCAGCACCGGCGCTCCGGCGTCCAGCACATCAGCCTGGAAGCTGGCATCGGAAACGTGTTTGATCAGGTCGCTGGCCATGATTCGTCCTAAAAGTCGTTGACAGGGGAGGTTACAGTTTGGGGCCCGTGCCGGCAGTTCAAGGTGTTCTCACACCCTCTGGGCACACGGTCCGCATCATTGTGACAGAAACCCCCATTTCCATGCCGCCTGTAAGCCCGACCGACGCCCCTGGCTTGCCTGCAACGACGCCGCATCCGGCAGACCAGGCCTGGGTGCGGCTGGTGGCGCAACTCGATGAGGCGCTGCAAGCGCGCGCCCTGCCGGCCGCACGCGCCGTGGTGCTGGTGCCCTACGCGCAACTGATGAAGGGCGGCCAACGCGCCTGGGCCAGCGCCCACCCGAGCGGTTTTGCGCCGCGCTTCGAGTCCAGCCGCAACTGGGCCGCGAGCCTGCAACCTTTCCTGCCCGGACCGGGTGACCTCAGCATGGACATGGCGCGCGACAGCCTGATCGCCGCCGCCCTGATCGAACGCGTGGCCCCGGCGCGCGCCGACACCGCCTTGCGCGCCACCATGGTCAGCCGCCTGGTCGAGGCAGCGCGCCAGCTGGCGCCGCTGGCCGCGGCGGTGCCGCCCGAGCAGCGCCTGGCCTGGGCCGAACCCCTGCGTGCCGGCCTGGTGCCGTCCCAGCCGTCCCTGCATTGGGAAGGCATGCTGGCCACGCTGGCCCTCACCTGGGCCAGCACCTCGGCCTATGCCACCGATGTGCTGTGGAGCGCGCAGGCCGGGCCCGGCGCATACGCCGATCTGCTGGTGCTGCTGCCGGGCTTCCAGCAAGACCCGCTGGCCAACGCGCTGGCCGCGCACTGGGGCGAGCGCGCGCTGGTGTTGCCGCTGCACGAATCGGTTGGGGGGGGCGACAGCACCACTGTGCGCCTGCATGCCTGCGGCGACGCCGAAGACGAAGCCCAGCGCGCCGCTGCCTGCGTGATCCAGCAGCTCAATGCCGGCCACACGCCGGTGGCCCTGGTGGCCAACGACCGCCTGCTCACGCGCCGCGTTAGCGCCTTGCTGCACGGTGCGGGCGTGGTGGTGCGCGATGAAACCGGCTGGAAGCTCTCCACCACCCACGCGGCCGCACAGCTCATGAGCCTGCTGCGTGCGGCCGATGCACGTGCGTCCATGGACGAGGTGCTGGACCTGCTCAAACAGGCGCGCCGCTGGAGCGAGGCCCAGGTGCAGCAACTCGAACAACAGGTGCGCGAGGCCGGCATTTCGCGCTGGTCGGCCGCGTTGCAACACCACCGCATCGGCGCCAGCCTGCCCGAGGGTCTGGCCGCCGTGCTGGAGGCCTTGCAGACCGGACGGCCCTTGACGCAGTGGCTCAGCGACGTGGCCGAGGCACTTGAACACTGTGGCTTGCGCGAGTCGCTCGAAGCCGATCCGGCTGGCCAGCAGCTGTTGCAGGCGCTGCGCCTCAGTGACGGCGCGGCGATGGAGCTGGCAGCGGTGGCCGACACCATCCGCGGCACCGACGCGCCACGCAACGGCGCGCGACTGTCGCTCCCGGCCTTCACCGCCTGGGTGCGCGACGTGCTCGAAGGTGCCAGCTTCACGCCGCGCCACGAGGGCGAAGCCGCCGTGGTGGTGCTGCCCATGGCGCAGCTGCTGGGCCGCGCGTTCGCCGCCACCGTGGTGCCCGGCTGCGACGAAGCGCATCTGAGCCCGAGCCCCGAACCGCCGGGCGAGTGGACCGTGGCGCAGCGCGAGCTGCTGGGCCTGCCGTCGCGCGAAGCACTGACCGAAGCGGCAGCAAGCGCCTGGCATTCGACCCTCGCCATGCCCGAACTGGATCTGCTCTGGCGCACGCAGGAGCGCGGTGAGGCGGTGCTGCCCAGTGCCTGGGTGCAGGCCCTGCCGCAGCATGCGGATACCCAAGTCGACCCGCGTGGACAACGTGGCCTCAGCGCCCAAGCCCGGCCACGCCCCGCACCCTCGGCCGCCGATGTGTTGCCCGAGTCGCTCTCGGCCAGCGCGTATCAGGATTTGCGCGACTGCCCCTACCGCTTTTTCGCCCTGCGCCAGCTGCGCCTGGTGGAGGCGCCCGAGCTCGAAGCCGAGCCCGATCAGCGCGACCTTGGCAACTGGTTGCACGCGGTGCTGCGCGCTTTTCATGAAGAGCGCGGCGATACACGCCCGGGCCGCGACGTCGACCGCGAACGGCTCGATCAGCTGGGCAACGAGACCGCCAGCGCCATGGGCCTGAACGCGGGCGAGGGCGGTGCCGGCTTCCTGCCGTACCAGGCCGTGTGGCCGGCTCTGCGTGAGGGTTACCTGGATTGGCTCGCGGGCTATGAAGCGCAGGCCGGCCAGCCCGGCCCGCGTTTTGTGCAGGCCGAGGCCGCGCTCAACGCCATGGCTGGCCCCTGGACGCTCTACGGCAAGCTCGACCGCATCGATGCGCAGGACAGCCCCGAAGGCGCGATTCCGTTCGTGATCGACTACAAGACCGAGAGCCGCAGCAAGACCAACGACCGCGTGAAGGAACCGCTGGAAGACACCCAGCTCGCGTTCTACGCCGCGCTGCTGCCCGACGAGACCCTGCGCGCGGCCTACCTCAGCATCACCGACAAACGCGGCGACGGCGGCAAGGACACGCCCACCTGGCTGGTGGAGCAACCCGAGGTGCTGATGGCACGTGAACACCTGCGCGAAGGCATCGCGCACGACATGGCGCGGGTGGCCGCCGGCCACCCCATGCCGGCGCTGGGCGAAGGCCGCGTGTGCGAGTATTGCGCCGCGCGTGGCCTGTGCCGCAAAGACTTCTGGGCCGCGGCATGAATGCACCCGCCTACCGCATCAACGGCGCCCCCGCCGCACGCGAAGCCTTTTACGCGCTGGCCTGCGACCCGGCGCGCAGCATTGCCGTCGAAGCCTGTGCCGGCGCGGGCAAGACCTGGATGCTGGTCTCGCGCATCCTGCGCGCGCTGCTCGACGGTTGTGCGCCGCAAGACATCCTGGCCATCACCTTCACCAAAAAGGCCGCGGGCGAAATGCGCAGCCGGCTCAACACCGAGCTGCGCCGCTGGTCCACGCTGTCCGACGACGCGTTGGCCGGTGAGCTGCGCGCGCGTGGCCTGAGCGATGCCGACGCGCTGCGCCGTGTGCCCGAAGCGCGCAGCCTGTATGCGCGCATCACCGCCATCGGCCGCCCGGTGCAGGTGCGCACCTTCCACAGCTGGTTCGCTGCCTTGTTGCGCGGCGCGCCCCTGTCGGTGCTGCAGGAGCTGGACCTGCCGGTGCAATACGAGCTGCTCGAAGACGATGCACAAGCCGTGGCCCAGGTCTGGCCGCGCTTCTACGCCGCGCTGACGCGGCACCCGCAGGAGCGCCAGGACTTCATGGACAGCGTGGCCGAACACGGCCGCCACCAGACGCTGGTGGCGCTGAAAAAGGCCCTGGACAAGCGCGTGGAGTTCGTGCTGGCCGACGCCGCCGGCGTGCTGGACGCCTCGGTGGAGCCGATGGCCGAACGTTTCCCCGAGTTCACCGGCTTCGAGCCGCCCCGGCAGTGGCTGGTGCAGGATGCACGCGCCGCCACGCTGTTGCGCGAAGCCGCCCAGGCCCTCGGCCGCGCCAGCGCCGTCACCTTCGCCGCCAAGGGCGTGGAGCTGGAGCAGGCGCTGACGCAGGCCGATGCCGCCGGTGTGCTCACCGCCTTGCTGACGCAGAAAGACGAACCGCGCAAGTTCAGCGACAAGCTCGCCGGCATCGAGGCCGTGCGCGCTGCGCAAGACTTGGCGCAACGCACGCTCGACGCCCAGCGCCAGCACCGCGCCTGGCTGCACCACCAACGTTTGTCGCGCCTGGCGCGCGTGCTGATCGGCAGCTTCGCCGCCTTCAAGCGCGAGCGCGGCTGGGTCGACATGAACGACGTGGAAGGCGCCGCGCGCCGCCTGCTCGGTGACGCCGAACTCTCCGGCTGGCTGCAGCAGCGGCTGGACGCGCGGCTGCGCCACGTGCTGATCGACGAATTCCAGGACACCAACCCGCTGCAGTGGCAGGCGCTCTACGGCTGGCTGTCGGCCTATGCCGGCGCCGGCCCGGGCGAAGCGCCCAACGTGTTCCTGGTCGGCGACCCCAAACAATCCATCTACCGCTTCCGCCGTGCCGAGCCGCAGGTGTTCAAGGCCGCGCAGGCCTTCGTGGTGCAGGGCCTGGCCGGTGCGCTGCTGAGTTGCGACCACACGCGCCGCTGCGCGCCCGCCGTGGTGAACCTGCTCAACGCCGCCATGGGCGCGGCCGTGCTCGCCGGTGAATACAGCAGCGACTACCGCAGCCACACCACCGAAAGCACCAAGGACGGCGAAGCGCTGTGCCTGCCGCAACTGCCACGCAGCCTGCGCGAGACCTCGGCCGGGGGCGACCCCACGGTCTGGCGCGACAGCCTGGTCAAACCTCGTGTCTTGCCCGAAGACAGCATGGCCGCGCTCGAAGCCGCGCAGGCGGCCGACTGGCTGGCCGAGCAGGTCGCCGATGGCCGCATCAAACCGGACGACATCATGGTGCTGGCGCGCCGGCGCGAACGCCTGGCCTGGATGCACGAAGCCTTGCGCGAACGCGGCATCAACAGCGAACAGCCGGAGAAGCTGCAACTCGGTGAAGCGCCTGCGGTGCAGGACGTGGTGGCGCTGCTCGACGCCCTGGTGTCCACCCGCCACGACCTGAGCCTGGCGCACGCGCTCAAGTCCCCGTTGTGCGGCTGGTACGACGAAGACCTGGCCCAGCTCGCGCGCCTGCGCCAACGCTGGACGCCGCCGCGTGGCGACGATGCAAGCGCCGCCGCTCCCGCGCGCCTCTCGTGGTGGCAGGCGCTGCAACGCTGCGCCGAACTGCCCGAGCACGAGCTGCTGGCGCTGTGCCAGAACGCCGAACAGGCCACCCAGCTGCGCGAGACCGCGCTGCGCCTGGCGCTGTACCGCGGCTGGCTGCTGGCGCTGCCACCGCACGACGCGCTGTCGGCGCTCTACGACCACGGCGACGTGCTGGCGCGCTTCGCGCAAGCCGTGCCCGCCAGCCAACGCGGTGCCGTGTTGGTGCAGCTGCGTGATCTGCTCACACAGTCGCTGGCGCAGGACGGTGGCCGTTTCCTCACACCCTACCGCCTGGTGCGCGCGCTCAAGGCCGGCGGCATCAAGGCCACGCCGGTGCAGACGCCCGGCGCCGTGCGCCTGCTCACCATCCACGGCGCCAAGGGCCTGGAAGCCCACACCGTGCTGCTGCTCGACACCGACAGCGGTTCGGCGCGGCCCGAGAGCATGGGCGTGCTGGTGGACTGGCCGGGTGAAGACCCCTTGCCGCGCCGCTTCATCTTTCTCGCCAGCGAGAAGTCGCCACCGGCCTGCGCGGTGGACGTGTTGCGCCTGGAGCAGGAGGCGCGCTCGCTCGAAGAACTCAACGCGCTCTACGTGGCGCTGACGCGTGCCGAGATCCGCCTCGTGGTCTCCAGTTTCGAGCCGCACAAACGCAACACCACCACCTGGTACCAGCGCCTGCAGCCGCTCAGCGCCGCCGCCGAAGCGCCGCCGGTGGTGGCACCGGTCGGCCCGGCCGCGGGGCAGGGCGCAGAGCGCTTCAGCCTGCCGTGCCTGCCCGCGCTCACCGCTTTGCCCGCAGCCACGACGACCGCCGTGGCCGACCTGGCCGCCGAACCTGCGGCACCGGTGGACGACACCGTCAACCGCATCGGCCTGGCCCTGCACCGCCTGTTGCAATGGCGGCCCACACCCACGCAGGGCTTCGACTGGTCCAGCGAACACACGCAGGCCGTGGCGCGCGAATTTGCGCTGAGCGCCGCACAGGCGCGTGACACCCTGGCCATGGCCCAGCGCATCGTCGCCGGTGAAGCCGCCTGGGCCTGGGACGCCGAGGTGTTGAACCACTGGGGCAACGAGGTCGAGCTGTTCCACCAGGGCACGCTGCTGCGCCTGGACCGCCTGGTGCGCCGGCGCGACAGCGGCCACTGGTGGGTGCTGGACTACAAGAGCGCTGCCCACCCCGAACACAAGCCCGAGCTGCTGGCCCAGATGCAGGGCTACCGCCAGGCCATGGCCGCGGCGCGGCCCGGCGACACGGTGCGCCTCGCTTTCATCAATGCACAGGGCCGGCTCATTGAGCTGGCCGATGCGCCCCTTTCCGAATGAGTCCTGATTTGCCTTCGCCCTTGATTGTTGATGTCGCCGTGATCGGTGGCGGCCCCGCCGGCCTGATGGCCGCCGAAGTGCTGAGCCGCGCCGGCCTGTCGGTGCACCTGTTCGACCGCATGCCCTCGGTCGGCCGCAAGTTCTTGCTGGCCGGCAAGGGCGGCATGAACCTTACCCACGCCGAAGCCCTGTCGGCCTTCGTCGGCCGCTACGGCACGCATGCCGAACGCCTGCGCCCGCTGCTCGACACCTTTGGCCCGCAAGCCGTGCGCGACTGGGCCGCGGGCCTGGGCATCAGCACCTTCGTGGGCAGCTCGCAGCGCGTGTTCCCGGTCGACATGAAAGCCGCGCCGCTGCTGCGCGCCTGGCTGCACCGCCTGCGCCATCCTTCGGGCGATGGAGCGCCGGTGGTCTTTCACATGCGGCACCGCTGGATTGGCTGGGATGAGCAGGGCGCGTCGCTGCAGTTCGAGTCGCCGCACGGCGCCTTGCAGGTGCAGGCACGCGCCACCGTGCTCGCACTCGGTGGTGCGAGCTGGGCCCGCCTGGGGTCTGATGGCGCCTGGTTGCCACCGCTGCAAGCGGCGGGCGTGGACGTGGCGCCGCTGCTGCCGAGCAACTGCGGCTTCGAGGTGGCGGGCGGCTGGAGCACGTTCTTCCGTGAGCGTTTTGCGGGCCAGCCCTTCAAGTCGGTCGGCATCCGCGCCACCGACAGCCTGGGCCAGAGCTTCCAGCGCAAGGGCGAATTCGTCGCCACCGAAACCGGCGTGGAAGGCAGCCTGCTGTACGCCGCCTCCAGCCTGCTGCGCGACGAAATCGCGCGCAAGGGCCAGGCCACGTTTGAACTCGACCTGCTGCCCGACCGCCATGCCGAACAGGTGCTGGCGCATGTGGCGCACCCACGCGGTTCGCGCAGCCTCTCCAGCCACCTCAAGAGCCGGCTGGGGCTGGACGGCATCAAGATGGCCATCGTCAACGAGCTGGTGGAAAAAGACGCGATGCACGACCCGGTGCGCCTGGCCGCCGCGCTCAAGGGCCTGCCGATCACGCTCAAGGCAACCCGCCCGATCAACGAAGCCATCAGCACCGCCGGCGGTGTGCGCTGGGAAGCGCTGGATGCGGGGCTGATGGTGAAGGCGCGCCCCGGCCTGTTCTGTGCTGGCGAAATGCTGGACTGGGAAGCGCCCACCGGCGGTTATCTGCTCACGGCCTGCCTGGCCAGTGGCGTGGCGGCGGGCGAGGGTGTGCGCCAATGGCTGAGCACCAGCGCGCCGGCCTGACACCGGCCACCCCTCAACACGCTCAGCCCGTCAGGGCTTCCAGCTTCAAGGTGTAGGACTTGCCGAGCCAGAGCGCCGCATCGCGGTGGTCGGCCAGCTCGTCGCCGGTGTTGGGGTGGATGAAGACATCCAGCGCGCCATGGTGGAGCGCGAGCCAGCCCACGACAAAGGCGAACTCGGCAGCGTCGAACGCCAACTGGTATGTCCAGACCGGGTGCGGCCCCACGGGCTTTTCGTGAAAGCGGCCGATCTCGACGCGTGTGCCGAGCGCGCTGGCGATCAGCTCACGCAAGCCCCATGCAGCGTCGCGCGTTGCGGCATCGAAGTAGACGTGAGCGTGCCAGCTCGAAATGGTGTCGGGTGTTCTCGGTTGCATGTCGGTGTGTTGCGCAGGGCGTGAATGGGCTTCCATGCTAGCCGAGCAGGGCGGCGGCGAATGACCTTGGCCATGTCAGGCGCTGTGCACCGGCGTATTCTTTTGCGCAAACCCCACCAGCCCGTTTGACATGGATTTGAAGAAGACCGCATGAACGACACGCCCACCATTCTCGAAAACGTCCCGATGAACCGCCCGTGGACGGGCGTTGATCCGTTTCTGTTCTGCATGTACCACACGGACCAGTACCCGCCCGGGAACGGCCGCCTGGGCATCGACGCTGGCGCGCTGCAAGGCCGCCCGCTCGGCAGCGACTTCAGCGGCGAGAACGGCTACAGCATGTACCACGGCGAGATGGTGCCGGGCTTCCCCAGCCACCCGCATCGCGGGTTTGAAACCGTGACCATCGTGCGCCAGGGCTATGTGGACCACGCCGACTCGCTCGGCGCCAAGGCGCGCTACGGAGTGGGTGACGTGCAATGGCTCACCGCAGGCGCAGGCGTCCAGCACGCCGAAATGTTTCCCTTGCTGCACACCGACCGCGACAACCCGCTGGAGCTTTTTCAGATCTGGCTCAACCTGCCCGCGCGCAGCAAGTTCGCGCCGCCGGCATTCAAGATGTTGTGGGCGGAAGACATCCCCCACTACACGGAGGACGGCGTTGAAGTCACCGTGATCGCGGGTGCGTACCGGCCGGTGAACGGGCGCGCAGCCTTGCAGCCCGTGTCTCCCCCACCCGACAGCTGGGGCGCGCAGGCCGCATCGGATCTCGCGCTGTGGCTGCTGCACCTGCAGCCGGGTGCGTCGCTGGAGCTGCCCGCGGCGAACTCCGCGCAGGCCCTGAGGACCCTGTACGTTTTTGAAGGGGATGGTTTGTCGGTTGGTGGTGAAGCTGTGGGCGGCGAGCGCATCGTGCGCATCACGACCAACGTGACGACGCGCCTGTCCAATGCCGGCCATGGCAACGTGCAGGTGCTGTTGATGCAGGGTGTGCCGCTGAACGAACCGGTGGCCGCCGCCGGGCCCTTCGTCATGAACACCCAGGCCGAGCTGCACCAGGCGCGCGTCGACTACATGCGCACGCGCTTCGGTGGCTGGCCCTGGGACACCCCAGCGCCCACACACGGCGCGGGCCTGGAGCGGTTTGCACTGTACCCGGGGCAGGATGCCCCGGAACGCCCACCGGCCAAGGCCTAGTAGCGCACCGGTGCGCTGCCTGCGTTAGCGGCTGCGCACCGTTTCGGTTTCAACGCGCAGGTCGAGCTGGTAGACGAACCTGGATGCATCCGCCGGAGGCTGGGCCAACGTGTAGCGCTTGACGCGCAGCACGTTGCGAACCCCCGGTTGGTGGCTGAAGCCCTCGATCATTCCGTAGAAAGCGCTCCACTCACCGGTGGTGGTTTTGACGCCCGCCTTGTCGTACTTCACCTCACGAACCTGCATGCACTGCGCATCCTTCATGACGCCGTGCGAGCAGGGCTTCAGCTCAGGCCCCACCTCCAGGAACATGGTTTCGCCTGCGCTGCCGTATTGCGTGGCAGCCGTTGGCGTGCCGTTCAGATACCAGCGCTCGCCACTCGCGAGCTGCAGCACGAGGCGCGGTGGTTGCCCGCCATCCACCAGCTGCACGCGGTGCACGCCGCTCAGCTTCGTCGCCACGCTCTGCTCCAGTTGCATCAATGCCGGGTTGGAACAGGCCATTGCGGTGCTGACGGCCCGAGACACCGTGAGCTTGTCGCCGTCGAGCGTGTAGCCGGCGCTGATGTGGTTGCAGAGCCGCTCGACCACCAGCAGCGGGGCGCCGGGCCTGGCATCGCCCACAAAATTCAACCGCACGCGCTTGTCGGGCGGCGCTGACGAAAACCCCTCCAGCGGCAGGCCGCCTCCGTCGGTGGCCTTCTCCATATCCCAGTGGAAGGCCTGCAATGTCTTGTCCAGGGCGCCCGCAGGTGCCGAGGCGCCTGGTGCCTGGTTGGTGGCGCAGGCAGCCAAGCCCAGCAGGGCGGCGGTGCAGAACGCAAGTCGTGCCGAAAATTTCACCTTGAACTCCCTTTCAGTTTCGCGTCAGAACCCACTGCTGCTCACGCAACAGAAATGGCATTCTGCTTGCCGGGACATGGGCGGGTGTGGGTGTTCTACGAATACCCCTCGGGAGGGCGCATGGGCAAGCCCCAAAAGAATGAGTCACAGCCCGGTGGCGGCCTGAAGCGGTGCAGAAGTGATTGCTGATGCCTGCCTGTCTGGCTGCACGCGCCCAAGGACTGAACAAAGCGGCCGTTAGCGCACTTGCCCTGGATGAGATGCCGCGTGGGGGAGAGCAATGCGGAGGTTGAAGAAACCACCGCGTTTGGAGAGACCAGAAAACCTGCCACCAGACCTCACGTTGGATTCAACGTGTCACAGTCAGGTGCTACAAGCCGGCCTTGCAAGGCCTTTGGTCCCGTCAACCCGTTGATGCACAACGGGCTCTTGGAAAAAGGTGACGAGCCTTGACCCCGGCACTGGATTCACAGTTAGGGCTGCTTGGTTCCCCACCTGACCCGGTTGGCCGCTTCACCATGCGGGAAGGCCCGTCGGGGTCGATTGTAGGCGATGCGGCATCGTGCCGCTGGCCGGGGTGGCATACCCCCCGCCGCTTAGAATCGCTCGCATGTCCTATGTCGTTCTGGCCCGCAAATACCGCCCGCGCAATTTCACCGAAATGGTGGGGCAGGGGCATGTGGTGCAGGCGCTCTCGAATGCGCTGACGACGCAGCGGCTGCACCATGCCTACCTGTTCACCGGCACGCGCGGCGTGGGCAAGACCACGGTCTCGCGCATCCTGGCGAAGTCGCTCAACTGCCTGGGCACCGACGGCCAGGGTGGCATTACGGCCGAACCCTGCGGCGTCTGCCAGGCCTGCACCGACATCGACAGCGGCCGCTTCGTCGACTACACAGAGCTCGACGCCGCCTCCAACCGCGGCGTGGACGAAGTGCAGGCCCTGCTGGAGCAGGCGGTCTACAAGCCGGTGCAGGGGCGCTTCAAGGTCTTCATGATCGACGAGGTGCACATGCTCACCAACACCGCCTTCAACGCGATGTTGAAGACGCTGGAGGAGCCGCCCGAATACCTCAAGTTCGTGCTCGCCACGACCGACCCGCAGAAGGTGCCGGTGACGGTGCTCTCGCGTTGCCTGCAGTTCAACCTGCGGCCGATGGCGCCCGAGACGGTGCTGGAACACCTGCAGCAGGTGCTGCAGACCGAGCAGGTGCCGGCCGAGGTGCAGGCGCTGCGCCTGATCTCGCGCGCCGCACGCGGCTCCATGCGCGATGCGCTCTCGCTCACCGACCAGGCGATTGCCTTTGGCGGCGGCCAGTTGCAGGAAGCCACCGTGCGCCAGATGCTGGGCGCGGTGGACCGTTCTTATGTGCTGCGCCTGATCGATGCACTGGCGCGTGCCGATGGCGCCACCGTGGTCGACACCATCGACGCGCTGCGCCTCAATGGCTTGAACGCGGCGTCCACGCTGGAAGAAATGACCGGCGTGCTGCAGCGCATGGCGGTGCTGCAGGCGGTGCCGGGGCGTGTTGCGCAGACCGAAGGCCTCGAAGATCCGGACGAAGCGCAGATTGCGCAACTGGCGCAGAGCCTGCCGGCCGACGAGACGCAGCTGCTCTACAGCCTGTGCCTGCACGGCCGCGCCGAGCTGGGCCTGGCGCCCGACGAATACGCGGCGCTCACCATGGTGCTGCTGCGGCTGATGGCCTTCAAACCGGCGGGTACTGGCAGCGGCAACACCGCCACGGCGGAAAAAAAAACACTGAAAACGGCTGAGGCGCCTGCCGCAGCCGTTGCCTCGCCCGTGGCTGCACCGGCAGCCGCACCTGTGGCTGCTGCGCCGCTGGCGCCTCCCGTGGCTGCCGCACCGGCGCCAGCGATGATGCCGGTGCCGGTGGTGAGCCAACCACCGGCGCCGCCACCGCCCACACCACAAGCGCCGGCCGCGCCCGTGAGCGCGCCCGTGCAATCCGCCCCGGTCACCATGCCGCCGGCGGCCAGTGCGCCACCGCCGCAACTGTCACAGCCGTCAGGGCCCATGGACGACGACGCGCCCTGGCCCGAAGACGACGGCCCGCCGTGGGACGACGCATCCGAACCGGCGCAGAGCCAGAGCCGCCGCGTGGTCTCGATTCCGGTGCGCGACGCGGGTGAGCCCGGTCCGCTCGACCAGCCACAAGCGCAGGCCGAGGCGGGCACGCAGACCGTGTTGCCGGCCGCGCCGGGTGGCAGCGTTGAAGGCGACTTCTGGTTTGACACCGTGATGCAGCTCGCACGCGCCGAAACCATCACCGCGCTGGTGCGTGAGCTTGGCCTGCAGTCGCAACTGGTGGCACGCGATGCCGACCAGTGGGTGCTGCGCGTGGAGCGCAGCTCGCTCAACCAGGGCAACACCCGCGAGCGGCTCGCCACTGCGCTGCAGACCCTGGGCCATCAGGTGCGCCTGGTGGTCGAGATCGGCAGCGTGACCGATTCACCATCGCGCCGCGTGGCCGCCGAGGCCGCGCGCCGCCAGCGCGAGGCCGAAGCCCAGATCCTGGCCGACCCCTTCGTGCAAAGCATGATGCGCGACTTTGGCGGCAAAATCGTGCCCGGCACGCTCAAGGCCATCAGCGCCTGACCCATCCCCCCATTCATCTCGACAACACAAGGAAGACCCATGTTCAACAAAGGACAACTCGCCGGCCTCATGAAGCAGGCCCAGGCCATGCAGGACAACCTGAAGAAGGCGCAGGACGAACTGGCCTTCATCGAAGTCACGGGCGAATCTGGCGCCGGCCTGGTGAAGGTGCTCATGACCTGCAAGCACGACGTCAAGCGCGTGACCATCGACCCCAGCCTGCTGGCCGACGACAAGGACATGCTGGAAGACCTGGTGGCCGCGGCCTTCAACGCCGCGGTGCGCAAGGCCGAAGAAACCTCTGCCGAGAAGATGGGCAAGCTCACCGCCGGCATGCCGGGCCTGCCCGGTGGCATGAAGTTCCCGTTCTGATCGCCGCGGTCCGGGCATCCCCCGCTCGATGGCTGAGAACCACTCGCTGGAACTGCTGGTGCAGGCACTGCGTCGCCTGCCCGGTGTGGGCGTGAAGTCGGCGCAGCGCATGGCCTTCCATTTGCTGCAGCACGACCGCCCCGGCGCCTTGCAGATTGCGCGCGCGCTGGAGCACGCCACCGCATCGGTGAAGCACTGCAAGCTGTGCAACACCTTCACCGAAGAAGAGCTGTGCCACACCTGCCGCGATCCGCGGCGCGACCGCACGCAGCTCTGCGTGGTGGAGACGCCCGCCGATCAGGCCGCCATGGAGCGCACCGGTGCCTACAAGGGCCTGTTCTTCGTGCTCATGGGCAAGCTCAGCCCGCTCGACGACGTGGGCCCGCGCGACATCGGTCTGCAGAAGCTGTTCGACCGCATCAGCGCACCCGCCGAGCAGGGTGAGCCTGCGGTGCACGAGGTGATCCTCGCCACCAACTTCACCGCTGAAGGCGAGACCACCGCACACGTCATTGCGCAGGCCCTCAAGGGCCGCGACGATGTGCAGGTGACGCGCCTGGCGCGTGGTGTGCCGGTGGGCAGCGAGCTTGAATACGTGGACCTGGGCACCATCGCCCACGCCCTGGTGGACCGGCGCTGAGCCGCGCCACGCAACAGACATTCCGATTCAAACCTTCATCGAAAGCCGCACATGAAACTGGCTGGACTGACCGTGGCGTACTGGTGCGTGCTGGTGGCGGCCCTGCTGCCGATCGGCTGCGCGTGGCTCGCCAAATCGGGCTACATGACCAAGGCGCGCAGCAAAGGCGGCCTGGACAATCAGCACCCGCGCGAATGGCTGGCGCGCCAGACCGACTGGCGCGCACGCGCCAACGCGGCCCAGGCCAACAGCTTCGAGGCACTGCCGTTCTTCATTGGCGCGGTCATCATCGCCCACCAGCTCGGCGCGGTGCAGATGCGCCTTGATGTGCTGGCCTTCCTGTTTGTCGTACTGCGTTTGCTGTACATCATGATGTACGTGGCCAACATGGCGAACGCGCGCAGCCTGATCTGGGCGCTGGCCCTGATGACGAACATCGCGATCCTGTTCGTCTGAGCGCACCAGCCTCGCCGGCTACATAGGCTTTCAATCGATCCGTACAAACCCGCTCGGGATTCGTCCCGATGCGGGTTTTTGCCCATGTGCCTACGCTAAGGACGTGCCGAGAACAACGGGAACAGAGAGGAAGCCTGGCCATGTGGAGTCGCCGTCAATGGGGTCGTTTGTGTGCGCTGGGCGTTGCCGCCGCGGCCATGCCCGCGTTGCGTGCGCAACTGGTACCGGCCAACGGCGCCGCATCTGCGGCGACACCGCGGCCCGGCGCCACGCGGCTGGTGATCGCGGTCGACAACCGCAGCTCGTTCTGCTACCTGCCGCTGACCATCGCGGAGCGCCTGGGTTACTTCGTGCGCGAAGGCCTGGACGTGGAGCTGCGCGAGTTTCCCGACGCCACGCAATCGCTGCTGGCCATGCAGGGCGGCGCCGTGCATGCGCTCTCGGGCCCTTACGCCAGCACCATTGCGCTGCAGGCACGGGGCCAGAGCCTGCAGTCCTTCGTGCTGCAGGGGCGCGCGCCGCTGGTGGTGGTGGGGGTGTCGCTGGACACGATGGGCCACTACCGTGGTGTGGCCGATCTGCGTGGCCGCCGGGTGGGGGTGATGAGCAGCAGCTCGGCCTCGCACCGTGTGGCGAGTCTGGTGCTGGGCAAGGCAGGCCTGCGTGCCACCGACGTGCAATACGTGCCCCTGGCCAATGCCGCCGCCGCCGTGCAGGCGTTCCGCCGTGGTGACCTCGACGCCATCAGCTACACCGACCCGACGGTGACGCAGCTCGAACAGCTGGGCACGCTCAAGGTGGTGGCCGACACGCGGAGCACGCGCGGCACGGCCGAGGTGTTCGGTGGGCCGTTCCCTTCGGCCTGCCTGTGCGCGCCGGGCTCCTTCCTGGCGCAGTACCCCAAGGCCACGCAGGCCATGGCCGACGCCATGGTGCATGCGCTCAAGTGGCTGCAGACGGCGGGGCCGTCGGACATCATCAAGACTGTGCCCGAGCGTTACTTCCAGGGTGACCGGTCGTTGTACCTGGCGGCGTTCCAGCGCGTGCGCGAGGCCTGGACGGTGGACGGGCTGATGCCCGAGACCGGCCCGGCGACGGCGGCGCGCATGCTGGCGCAGTTCGAGGAGCCGGGCTCGCTGCAGCGCGTGGACCTCGCGCAGACCTTCACCAACGACTTCGCGCGCAAGGCCAAGGCCCGTTTCCGCGCCTGAGGCGCAGCGGCTTCGCCGCCGCTGCCGCAGCCGTCGTTGCTGCGCTCAGTTCTTTCTCGGGTTCGACTTGCTGCCGCTGCTGTTGTTGCTGGCCACGCGGGTCTTGCTGGCCGGGGCGGCCTTGGCTTTGGCCGTGGTGCTCTGCGCCTTGGCCCTGGCCTTGGCGGGCTTGCTGGCGCTGGCCGCCACCTTGCGCGTGGCCGGTGCGGCGGCCTGTTTGGCCACGGGTCTCTTCGACGCGGAGGCGGTGGCGGTTGCCGGGGCACTGGTGGTCACGCGGCGCGGCAGCATCAGCACCACCGACTGGCCCGGCTTCAGCGAAGCGTTCACTGCCAGCTTGTTCCAGCCGGCCGCGCTGGCGGCGCTCACGCCGTAGCGCTGCGCCAGCCGGGCGAGGTTTTCACCCTTGCGTGCCTTCACCGTGGTGCGGCGCAGGATGACCTCGGGCTGGAAGTTGATCTGGCCGTTGTCGGCCACGTGCAGCGGCACGTCGGCGCTGCGTTTGTCGGTGCGCGGCACCAGCAGGCTGGAGCCGGCCCGCACCTGCATGCGCGGCGGGATGTTGTTGACCTGGCGCAGCTCGGCTTCGCTCATGCCGACCTTGGCCGCGGCCTGCGCCACCGTCATGGTGGTGGGCACGACCCAGGCCGTCCAGCTCGCCAGCATGCCGGTGTGCGACTGCAGGTTGCGCTGGAAGATCACCGCGTTGTCCCAGGGCAGCAGCACCGTGGGCGTGCCCGCGGCCATCACCACCGGCTGGCGCAGCGAGGGGTTGAGGGCGCGGAAGTCTTTTTCGTCCACCTCGGCCAGGGTGGCGATGACGGCCACGTCCATGTCGCGCTGCAGGGTGACGGTGTCGAAGAACGGGTGGTTGCCGATCAGTGGCAGCGTGGCGTTGAAATCCTGCGGCCGCGCCATGATGTTCTTCACCGCCTGCAGCTTGGGCACGTACTGGCGCGTTTCGGCCGGCATGGTGAGGTCGGTGTAGCCGGTGGGCTTGCCGGCGCGTTGGTTGTTGGTGATGGCGCGGTTCACATTGCCCTGGCCCCAGTTGTAGGCCGCCAGCGCGAGGTGCCAGTCGCCAAAGCGCACGTAGAGCTGCTGCAGGTAGTCGAGCGCGGCGCGGGTGGAGGCCAGCACGTCGCGGCGGTCGTCGCGGAAGGCGTTCTGCTTGAGGTCGAAGGACTGGCCGGTGGCCGGCATGAACTGCCACATGCCGGCGGCGCGGGCGCTGGAGACGGCTTGCGGGTTGAAGGCGCTCTCGATGAAGGGCAGCAGGGCCAGCTCCATCGGCATGTTGCGGCGCTCGATCTCCTCGACGATGTGGAACAGGTAGCGGCTGGAGCGCTCGGTCATGCGCTGCATGTAGTCGGGCCGGGTGGCGTACCACTGCTCGCGGTCACGCACCAGGTCACCATCCAGATCGGGCATGGCGAAGCCGCGGCGGATGCGGTCCCACAGATCGGCCGGTGCGTCCAGCGTGATCACGGTCGGCAGCTGGGTTTCTGCGGTGCCGATGGCGCTCAGCGGCACGTCGGAAGGCAGGCGGTAGGACGGCAGACCGGAAGGCGTGTTGCGGCCGGTGGCGTGCGTGCTGGTGCCGGTACTGCTGCTGGCGCTGCCGCCCGGGCTCGCGGTGCCGCTGTTGTCGGGCGTTACGGTGGTGGCGCAACCGGCCAGAAAAACGGCCACGGCGAGCGCGGCCCAGGTGAGTGATCGGCGCAGCAGCGGTGTGGCGTGCAGGGCGGGGAGTGGGAAGTGGGCAGGCGGGCAGGCAGTGGTCATCGGGAAACGTCAGGTCGGGCGCAGCGCATGGCGGCCATCGGCGAAATGGTGGCGGCGCTGTCGGGCACGGAGGCCATGGCGGGAGGCACGGTGGCGCGGGCGCCGCTGTGCAGGAAGGGGGGAATCCGCAGATTCAGCCCAATGGAGCAAGGCCGTGCCGGAAAGTTCGGTCTGTCTTGCACACACCGCGCATCGGCCCGACCGGTGACACCGGCGTTGCTGGCCGTGCGCCGCCTGGTGCGGCGAAGCGGTCAGAAAAGCGGGGGGGGGGAACCGGTGCATGGCGCGGGATGGGGGCGGGCGTGTAGAGTGCGGGCTGGCCTTGTGGCGGGTGGTTTGCAGTGTCGCAGACTTCCCGCCGCAGATGGCTGTTGTCCCACATTCCATGACCGCAAAAATTATAGGTTTGCCCGAGTGGTTCGCCACCGCGCCCGGCCAGTACCTGCTGACCTGGGAGCAGGCGCAGTTCGACCTGGCGGTGGCCGACCTGTTTGGCTACAACGCCTTGCAGCTGGGCTTGCCCGAGCTGGAAGGCCTGCAGGCCAACCGCATGCCACACCGCTGGCTGGCCCTGCCGGAGGTGTGGCCCGAGCCCGAAGGGGGCAAAACCAGCCGCCCGACCAGGCCGCCGCGGGTGGCGCTGATCACCGACGCCGCGGCGCTGCCGTTTCCCGAAGCCAGCCTGGACCTGGTGGTGTTGCCGCACACGCTGGAGTTCAGCGCCGACCCGCACCACGTGCTGCGTGAAGTGGAGCGGGTGCTGGTGCCCGAGGGGCGGGTGGTGATCTCGGGCTTCAACCCGACCAGCCTGTGGGGCCTGCGCCAGGGCCGAGGCCACCTGTGCGGCCGCATCGGCCTGAACGCGTTCGGCGCTTCCAACCTGTACCTGCCGTCGGCCGGCGACTTCATCGGCCCCTGGCGCCTGCGCGACTGGCTGCGCCTGTTGAGCTTTGAAGTAGAGTCGGACCGCTTCGGCTGCTACCGGCCGGCGATGCGCACGCAGAAGTGGCTGCAGCGATATGCCTGGCTGGACCGCGCCGGCGCACGCTGGTGGCCGATTTTTGGCGCGGTGTATTTTGTCGTTGCGGTCAAGCGGGTGCGTGGCATGCGGCTGCTGGGCCCAGCCTGGAAACCGCGCCGTGCGGCCTCGTCGGCGCCGGTGTCGGTGGCCAACCGGCACTGAGCCTGATGCGCCATCGTGTGGCGCCGCAACCTCTTTCTTTTTTTATCTGGAGTGTTTCTTTTGAACCATGTGGTGATCTACACCGACGGCGCCTGCAAGGGCAACCCGGGCCCGGGTGGTTGGGGCGTGTACCTGAAGTCGGGCGAGTTCGAGCGCGACCTGTGCGGCGGTGAACGCGTGACCACCAACAACCGCATGGAACTCACTGCGGTGATCGAGGCGCTGACGGCGCTCACGCGGCCGTGCAAGGTCTCGCTGTATCTGGACAGCGAGTACGTGCGCAAGGGCATCACCGAGTGGATCCACGGCTGGAAGCGCAAGGGCTGGGTGACGGCCGCCAAGCAGCCGGTGAAGAACGCCGACCTCTGGCAGAAGCTCGACGCCATGGTGCACGGCGGTGTGCACCAGATCGAATGGCACTGGGTCAAGGGCCACGCGGGTGACCCGGGCAACGAACGCGCCGACATGCTGGCCAACCGGGGCGTGCCGCGCTGAAGGCGTACGTCGCTGCCAGGCAGCAGACACCAAAAAGCCACGGCGTGCCGTGGCTTTTTTGTGGGTGGCGTGGTTGCCGCGTGGATCAGATCGCGCCGACGAACATCAGCACTTCCACCATCTCGCCCGCGGCCACGTTGCCACGTTCGTGCGGCAGCACGATCAGGCCGTTGGCCTCGACCATGGAGCGCAACACGCCCGAGCCCTGGTCGCCGGTGGTGCACACGCTCAGCGAGCCGTCGGCCGCGCGCGTGACGATGCCGCGCTGGTACTCGGTGCGGCCCGGCTTCTTGCGCAAGGCCTTGGCGCTGTGTGCCTGCAGCAGCAGCGGTTCGGTGGCCGTGCCGCCCATCAGGCGCTGCAGGGCAGGGCGCACGAAGGCGAGAAAGGTGACCATCACCGCCACCGGGTTGCCGGGCAGGCCGAACAACACCGGGTTGTGGCCTACGCCCTGGATGCGGCCCACCGCCATCGGGCGGCCGGGCCGCATGGCGATGCGCCAGAAGGCCACGTCGCCCAGCTGTTTCATCATGGCCTTGGTGTGGTCGGCTTCGCCCACGCTCACACCGCCGCTGGTGATGACGGCGTCGGCCTGGGTGGCGGCATGGCGGAACGCGGCTTCGAGCTGCGCCGGGGCGTCGGGCACCACACCGAGGTCGATCACTTCCACGCCCAGGCGCGTGAGCAGGCCGAACACGGTGTAGCGGTTGCTGTCGTACACCGCGCCTTCGCGCGGCGCGTCGCCCAGGCTCAGGATTTCGTCGCCGGTGGAGAAGTACGCCACGCGGATGCGGCGGAACACCGTGACGTGCGGCAGGCCCAGGCTGGCCACCAGGCCCAGGGCGCTCGGGCCGAGCGTGATGCCCTGGCGCAGGGCGGGCTGGCCGGCCTTGAGGTCTTCGCCGAGTTCGCGGCGGTTGTCGCCCGCCACCACCACGTCGGGCGGGACCACGACGCGGTCGCCCTCGACGCGCACGAACTCGTTCGGAATCACGGTGTCGAGCCCGGCCGGCATGATGGCGCCGGTCATGATCTTCACGCACTCGCCCGCGCCCACCGAACCCACCCAGGCCTTGCCGGCCAGGGCCGTGCCCACGCTGCGCAGCGTGAGCGCTTCGCCCGGGGGCAGCTGGGCGCTGTTGAACGCGAAACCGTCCATGGCCGAGTTGTCGTGTGGCGGCACGTTGATGGGCGAGACCACGTCTTGTGCCAGCACACGGCCGAGCGCGTCGAACACGGCGATCTGCTCGGTCTCGGTCACCGGCTCGACCAGGCGGGCCAGGAAGTGTTTGACGCGTTCGGCGCTCAGGGCCTGCGGGTCGTAGCCCTGCAGCTCGGCCGCGATCTGCTCGATGGATTTCATGGGCAAGACAGGGCCGGTGGCTCAGCTCTTTTCGAGCGCGTGCAGTTCGGCCAGGGTGTTGGTGTTGAAGAAGGCGCGCGGGTCGTCGCCCGGCTGGTCGAAGGGCACGAGCACCGTGCGGTGCTGGTCGGTCCAGCGGTCGATCTTGCGGCCGCCGGCCTGGGTGAACACCACCAGGCTCTCCAGCAGCTCCACCCGTATCAGGCTGAACACCGGCTGGGCTCGCAGTTGGCCGTCTTCTTCCGGCGCCGCGGCCATGGCGATCTCGGTGCGTTTGTCCTCGAAGGCCTGCGCCAGGCGCCGGGCGAGGTCGAGCGGGAAGCGCGGCGTGTCGCAGGGCACGGTGAGCATGTAGGGCGTGTTGCAGCGCTCCAGTCCGGTCATGAAACCTGCCAGAGGGCCTGCGTAGTCGTTCAGCGTGTCGGGCCAGACCGGCACGCCGAAGGCCTCGTAGGCCGCCAGGTTGCGGTTGGCGTTGACCATCTGCTCGCCGAGCAGCCCGCCCTCCTGCATCTGCAGGCGCAGCAGCGCGTGCATCGCCAGCGGCGTGCCATGGAAGTTCTGCAGACCCTTGTCAACGCCGCCCATGCGCGAGCCGCGGCCACCGGCGAGCACGAGGCCCGTGATTTCATTGGAGTGGATCAAGGGAAGGTCCGATCAAAGCGAGGGCGTGCCGGGCAGGCGCGAAGCGGCGCAGGGGGCATGGTGGTCAGCCGCCGATGTAGCTCATCTCGACCCGCCGCGTGCCGGTGCCGGCGTCGGGTGGCAGGCTGGCGCGTTGTTCGGAGTAACGGTCGCTACGGCCCTGCCAGATGGCGGCGATGGCGCTGGCCAGTTCGGCGTCGCTGACGTTGCCTCGCAGCAGGTGGCGCAGGTCGTGGCCCTGGCTGGCGAACAGGCAGAGGTAGAGATGGCCTTCGGTGGACAGGCGGGCGCGGTTGCAGTCGCCGCAGAAGGCCTGCGTGACGCTGCTGATGACGCCGATCTCGCCGCTGCCGTCGGCATAGCCCCAGCGCTCGGCGGTCTCGCCCGGGGTGGTGGCGCCAAGCGGCACCAGCGGCAGCTCGCGCTGGATGCGCCGAACCACCTCGGCGCTGGGCAGCACCTCGTCCATGCGCCAGCCGTTGGTGGCGCCGACGTCCATGTACTCGATGAAGCGCAGCACCACGCCCGTGCCCTTGAAGTGGCGCGCCATGGGCAGGATCTCGTGGTCGTTGGTGCCACGCTTGACCACCATGTTGACCTTGATCGGGCCGAGGCCGGCGGCCTGTGCCGCGGCGATGCCGTCGAGCACGTCGGCGACCGGGAAGTCGACGTCGTTCATGGCGCGGAAGATGCGGTCGTCCAGTCCGTCCAGGCTCACCGTGACGCGCTGCAGCCCGGCGTCCTTGAGCGCCTGGGCCTTGCGTTTGAGCAGCGAGCCGTTGGTGGTGAGCGTGATGTCCAGCGGCTCACCGTCCACCGTGCGCAGCGCGGCCAATTGGGCGATGAGGATTTCGAGGTTCTTGCGCAGCAGCGGCTCGCCGCCGGTGAGGCGGAGCTTGTGCACACCGTGGGCGACGAACTGGCGCGCCACGCGGGTGATTTCTTCGAAGCTGAGCAGGGAGCTGTGCGGCAGGTAGGGGTAGTCCTTGTCGAACACGTCCTTGGGCATGCAATAGCTGCAGCGGAAGTTGCAGCGGTCGGTAACGCTGATGCGCAGGTCGCGCAGCGGCCGGCCCATGGAGTCGGCGAGCAGGCCGCCGGGCGGCGTCAACACGGACGGCACGCGCGCAGCCACCGAGCGCAGGCGTTGATCGATCAGGGGAATGACACGTTCCGACATGCGTCGATTATGGGCGAGCCCCGGTGCCGCACCGCCGCTGCCGGCGGGTACTGCGGTTTTCCCTAGGGTCTCGTGCCGCCCCTGGCGTGCAGGCGTGCTCAGGCCGCTTCGGGCTGGCCGACGCGGCTGTACGACGAGGTGTTGTCGCGCAGCCAGTCGGCCGAGAGTTCGCTGGTTTGCTGGCTGGGGTGGAAGTCGGGCCGGAAGTAGGCGCGCCAGGGCCGGAAGCTCTGGCGCAGCAGGCCGTCGCGGCCGAGCATGTGGCGCGCGCCGCTGCGCCAGGTGCTCCAGCGCCACAGCGTGCCGTCGCGCCGCAGGTTGGACACGGTCTGGCGCAGCGTGTCGCTGAGAAAGATGAGGGTGATGCGGCGCATCCAGGTTTTGCGCCAGGCGTGGCTGCCGCCGAGGGCGTGGTACAGGTCGAAGGCGGTGCACTTGTGTTCGGCCTCTTCGGCGCTGTGCCACAGCCACAGGGTTTTCAGGCGCGGCTCGCTGCCGTCGAACAGCTGCGGGCGCGCCAGCAGCCATTCGGCGAAGAGGGCGGTGAAGTGTTCGTTGGCGGCGGTGACGGCCAGGCTGTGGCGCAGGTCGGTGCCGGCCAGCAGCTGCATGCGCTCGCGCGCCCGGGGCTCCCATTCGTTGACCAGGCCGTGTTTTTCGATCTGCGCGTTGAACAGGGCGTGGATGCGGCGGTGTGTCGCCTCCTGTCCGACGAATCCCTGCACCTCGGTCTTCAGCTCGGCCTGCTGCCCGGCCGGCAGGGCCTTGAAACCCTCGCGCACCGAGTCGATGAAGAACTGCTCGCCGATGGGAAAGCTCATCGACAAGGCATTGAACCAGGCGGTGAGGAAGGCATCACCCGCGCACCAGTGGCGCTGCACCGGTTGCTCCAGGTCGATCAGCAGGCGGCGGACAACAAGTTCGGTCATGGCGTCGGTGGGCAGGGTGTGAATCGTGTGGGTGTTTGGTTTGGTACGACGTGGTACCAGTCGGGCGATGGTGCGCGCTGGCGGCCCGGCTGTCAAGTCGAAGGCAACCGGGAGATGGCTCTAAGATGCCGGACCATGACCCGAAAAACCCGCTCCCGCCAGCACGACGCCGCGCCCAACGAGCATGGCGCGCGCCTGCTGCAGGCAATGGCCAGCGTGGCGGCAGCGCAGGGCCTGGCCGCGACCTCCATCGCCGCCGTGGTGGCCGAGGCCGGGGTCTCCAAGCGCACCTTCTACGAACACTTCGCCGACAAGGACGCCTGTTTCCTCGCGCTCTACCGTGCCGCCAGCGCCTTGGCACTGCGTACCCTGCGCGAGTCGGTCGAGGCCGACCGCCCCTGGCAGGATCAGGTGGAGCACGCCCTCGGCGCCTACCTGACCCATCTGGCCAAGGGGCCGCAGCTGATCCGCATGCTGTTCGTGGAAGTCCACCACCTCGGGCCGGCCGGCGCGCTGGTGCGCCGCGAGGTGATGCAGCACCTCGCGGACTTCATGCTCGAGACCATCAACGCCGAACACGAGGTGCTCGCGCCCACCATGGCGGTGGCGGCAGTGGGTGGCATCCAGGAGCTGGTGCTGCAGGCCATCGAACGCGGCGAGGCGGCGCAGCTGGACCGCCTCACGGCCAGCGCCAGCGAGGTGGTGCGGCGGCTGGCCGGTGCGCCCGCGGCACCCCCAGCGCCCGCAGCGCCCGCGCGGCAGAAAAAAGGCCCGCCGAAGCGGGCCTCCTGAGCCAGGCGGAAGCGCCTCAGCCCGCCATGGGCAGCAGCGGCACGATCAGCAGTGCCACGATGTTGATGATCTTGATCAGCGGGTTGACCGCCGGGCCGGCCGTGTCCTTATAGGGGTCGCCCACGGTGTCGCCGGTCACGGCCGCCTTGTGCGCCTCGCTGCCCTTGCCGCCGTGATGGCCGTCTTCGATGTACTTCTTGGCGTTGTCCCAGGCGCCGCCGCCGGTGCACATGGAGATGGCCACGAACAGGCCGGTGACGATGGTGCCCATCAGCAGCCCGCCCAGCGCCTTCGGGCCGAGCAGCACACCGACCAGGATCGGCACCACCACCGGCAGCAGCGAGGGGATCACCATTTCCTTGATGGCCGCGGTGGTCAGCATGTCCACCGCCTTGCCGTACTCGGGCTTGGCCGTGCCTTCCATGATGCCGGGGATCTCCTTGAACTGGCGCCGCACCTCCACCACCACCGAACCGGCGGCGCGGCCCACGGCTTCCATGGCCATGGCGCCGAACAGGTAGGGGATCATGCCGCCGATGAACAGGCCGATGATGACCATCGGATCGCTCAGGTCGAACTTGACCTGGTGGCCGTAGATCTCCAGCTTGTGCGTGTAGTCGGCGAACAGCACCAGGGCGGCGAGGCCGGCCGAGCCGATGGCGTAGCCCTTGGTCACCGCCTTGGTGGTGTTGCCCACCGCGTCCAGCGGGTCGGTGATGTCGCGCACGCTGCTCGGCAGCTCGGCCATTTCGGCGATGCCGCCGGCGTTGTCGGTGATCGGGCCGTAGGCGTCGAGCGCGACCACGATGCCGGCCATGCTCAGCATGGCGGTGGCGGCGATGGCGATGCCGTACAGGCCGGCCAGCGTGTAAGAGGCCACGATGCCGATGCAGACGAACAGCACCGGCCAGGCGGTGGAGCGCATGGACACACCGAGGCCGGCAATGATGTTGGTGCCATGGCCGGTGGTGGAGGCCTGCGCGATGTGTTTCACCGGTGAGTACTGGGTGCCGGTGTAGAACTCGGTGATCCAGACCAGCGCGGCGGTCAGCACCAGCCCGACCGCGCAGGCACCGAACAGGCGCAGCTGGCTGCCCGTGGCGGTGATGGCGTTGTCCGGCACGATCCAGGCGGTGACGAACCAGAACGCGATCAACGACAGCACGCCGGCGATCGCCAGGCCCTTGTACAGCGCCGGCATCACGTTCTTCATGCCCGGGCTGGCCTTGACGAAGAAGCAGCCCACGATGGAGGCCAGGATGGACACGCCACCGAGCACCAGCGGGTAGAGCACGGCCTGCATCGGTGCAGCGGCCACCATCAGCGCGCCGAGCACCATGGTGGCGATCAGCGTGACCGCGTAGGTTTCGAACAGGTCGGCCGCCATGCCGGCGCAGTCGCCCACGTTGTCGCCCACGTTGTCGGCGATCACCGCCGGGTTGCGCGGGTCGTCCTCCGGAATGCCGGCCTCCACCTTGCCCACCAGGTCGGCACCCACGTCGGCTCCCTTGGTGAAGATGCCGCCGCCCAGGCGCGCAAAGATGGAGATGAGCGAGGAGCCGAAGGCGAAGCCGATCAAGGGATTGAGCAGGGTGGCCAGGCTCTTGTCGGGTGTGAGGTTGCCATTGCCCACCAGAAACCAGAAGAAGCCGGCCACGCCAAGCAGGCCCAGGCCCACCACCAGCATGCCGGTGATGGCGCCGCCGCGGAAGGCCACGTCCAGCGCCGGGCCGATGCCGCGGGTGGCGGCCTGCGCGGTGCGCACGTTGGCGCGCACCGAGATGTTCATGCCGATGAAGCCGCAGGCGCCCGAGAGCACGGCGCCGAGCACGAAACCGATGGCGGTGGTGGCACCGAGAAAGAAACCGATGAGCACCGTGATGATGATGCCCACGATGCCGATGGTCTTGTATTGCCGGGCCAGGTAGGCCGCGGCGCCGGTCTGGATCGCCCCGGCGATTTCCTGCATGCGGGCGTTGCCCGCGTCCTGAGAAAGAATCCAGCTGCGCGACCAGAAGCCGTAGATGACGGCAACCAGCCCACAGACCAACGCAAAGATCAGCGCAGATTGTCCAACCATGAGATTTACTCCTGCTTGTTTCGACACGGAGGGGGCAACGCCTCCGGGGCTGCCCCCGCTGCGTTGCTTCCTCGTTGCCGGTTCACGCTGCATTGCGCAACGTTAAAACAGGGCGATTGGCCAACAGCGCGAATTTAGCGGCATTTGCCTTGCACCACCACCCCGGCGCCGGGGCGTCAGCCTGGAATCAGTAAAATCAGGGTAAATCCTAGGCGCGCCCTACCTGTTGAGCGCGCTTTTGTTTGCCTGCCGGTGCACACATCCGACAGGGCGTCCGTTTCTTTACCAACCATCCTCATCAACATGGCTCTTGAAAACGTCACCCCAGGAAAAAACGTTCCCGATTCGTTCAACGTGATCATCGAAATCCCGATGAACGCCGACCCGATCAAGTACGAGGTGGACAAGGAAACCGGCGCCATGTTTGTCGACCGTTTCATGAGCACGTCCATGCACTACCCGACCAACTACGGTTATGTGCCACGCACCATCTCTGGCGACGGTGACCCGGTGGACGTGCTGGTGATCACCCCGGTGCCGCTGGTGCCGGGTGTGGTGGTGCCGTGCCGCGCCATCGGCATCCTGAAGATGCAGGACGAAGCCGGCGAAGACGGCAAGGTGCTGGCCGTGCCGACCGACAAGATCCTGTCGATCTACACCCAGTGGCAAAAGCCCGAAGACCTGAACCCGATGCGCCTGAACACGATTCAGCACTTCTTCGAGCACTACAAAGATCTGGAACCCGGCAAGTGGGTCAAGGTCATCGGCTGGGAAGGTCGTGATGCCGCGCACAAGGAAATCCTTGACGGCATCGCCAACTACGACAAGGCCAACCAGGCCTGATCGTCCCGACGCCGCTCAGGGCAGCGCCTTGAGCGGGCTGCGCTGGGCCAGGTGGTCGAGGTACGCCCCGATGCCCTGGTCTTCGCGCTGCAGGAATCGCTCGACCGCGTCGGCGAACGCCGGGTGCGCCAGCCAGTGTGCGCTGGACGTCTTTACCGGCAGCAGGGCGCGCGCCATCTTGTGCTCGCCCTGGGCGCCGCCTTCAAAGCGCTTGAAGCCGTGTGCGATGCACCACACCAGCGGCTGGTAATAACAAGCCTCGAAGTGCAGGCAGTCCACCCGCTCCAGCGCCCCCCAGTAACGGCCATAGGCCGTGCCCGTGTGCTCGTCGATGCCGATGAGGCTG
Organism: Hydrogenophaga palleronii NBRC 102513; assembly: GCF_001571225.1. Taxonomy (GTDB): domain Bacteria; phylum Pseudomonadota; class Gammaproteobacteria; order Burkholderiales; family Burkholderiaceae_C; genus Hydrogenophaga; species Hydrogenophaga palleronii. The sequence goes on along the minus strand of NZ_BCTJ01000001.1, from coordinate 472,555 downwards.
CAGGCCATGGGCTGGCCGTCGCGCTCGGCCACGAACAGCAGCCAGTGCTGCGGCATGGTGTGGGCCATGCGCTGGAAGAAATCCCGGTTGAGGTAGGGCGCGTTGCCGTGTTCGAGGTAGGTGCGCTCGTAGCAGCGGTAGAAGAAATCCCAGTCGACGGCCGAAATGTCGCTGCCGCGCGACCAGCGCATGCGCACACCGGCGTCGCGCACCTTGCGTCGCTCCTGTCGGATCTTCTTGCGCTTGTCCTGCTGCATGCCGGCGAGAAACTGCTCGAAGTCCTGGAACGGCCTGCCATCGGCGGCTTCGTTGGTCCAGTGGAACTGCACCGTGTGGCGCAGCATCATGCCGGCGTCGGCACAGGCTTGAATGTCTTGCGGCTGGCCGAACAGCAGGTGCAGCGAAGACAGGTCTTCTTCGCGCGCATGGGCAATCAGCGCCCGCACCAGAGCCGCACGCGCATCGGCGTTGCGCGCCAGCAGCCGCGCACCCGGCACCGGGGTGAACGGCACCGCCACCAGCGCCTTCGGGTAATACGCCAGGCCATGCTCGGCGTAGGCATTGGCCCAGGCCCAGTCGAACACGTACTCACCATACGAGTGGTTCTTCAGGTACATCGGGCAGGCGGCCTGCAGCACATCGCCTTGCCACAGCGTCACGAATTGGGCCTGCCAGCCGGCGTGCTCGCGTGCGCCGCCGCTCTCGTGCAGGGCGCTCAGGTAGGCGTGCCGCATGAAGGGGCTGGGGTCGCTCTCCAGCGCCAGCAGGGCGTCCCAGTCGCTGGCGGGCACGCCCGCAGGCGAGTCAAAAACCCGAATGACATAATCGATTTCAGACAACAGCAGCTCCTGCCCGCCGCGCTGTCGCGGCCCTTCCAGCAAGGTTTTCAAACCCCATGACGCTTTCCATTTGTGTCGCCCAGCTCAACTTCGTGGTGGGTGACATGTCGGGCAATGCCCGGAGAATCATCGACGCCGCAGAACAGGCCCACGCACGCGGCGTGCGGCTGCTGCTCACACCCGAACTGGCGATCTGCGGCTACGCGGCCGAAGACCTGTTCCTGCGCCCGGCCTTCATCGACGCCTGCGATGATGCCCTCAAACAGATTGCCAGCGCGACCGCCCACCTCAAAGGCCTGCACATCGTGGTGGGACATCCGGCGCGCGCAGGTGCGGTCGAACGGCGCGAGCGCGGCGTTGCCGTGGCGCAGTTGCACAACGCGGCCAGCGTGCTGCTCGAAGGCCGGGTGACACACACCTACGCCAAGCGCGAGCTGCCCAACTACCAGGTGTTTGACGAGCGGCGCTACTTCGTGCCGGGCGAGGGCCACTGCGTCATCGACGTCCAGGCCGACGGCGGCAAGCCGGTGCGTGTGGGTCTGCTGATCTGCGAAGACGCCTGGTTCCCGGCGCCGGCGGCCGACGCCCGCGCCGCCGGCGCCGAGCTGCTGGCGGTCATCAACGCATCGCCCTTCCATGCCGGCAAGGGCAGCGAGCGCGAGGCGACCATGCGCCAGCGCGTGGAACAGACCGGCCTGCCGCTGGTGTATGCGCATCTGGTGGGCGGGCAGGACGAGATCGTGTTCGAGGGCCGCAGCTTCGTGCTGGCGGCCGATGGCCAGCTGGCCGGGCGTGCGCCGAGTTTTGAAGAGGCGCTGTTCGACGTCGCCTTTGCCCGCAGCGGCGCCGGCTGGCAGATCCGCGCCGAGACCGACCGTGACCACAGCCCCGAGGCCGATCTCTGGCACGCGCTGGTGCTGGGTGTGCGCGACTACCTGGGCAAGAACGGTTTCCCCGGCGCCATCCTGGGCCTGTCCGGCGGCATCGACTCCGCGCTGGTGCTGGCGATTGCGGTGGACGCGCTGGGCAAGGACCGTGTGCGCACGGTGATGATGCCTTCGCCCTACACGGCGGACATTTCCTGGATCGACGCGCGCGACATGGCGCAGCGCATGGGCGTGCGTTACGACGAGATCGCCATCGCACCGCAGTTCGAGGCCTTCAAGGCCAGCCTGGCGAACGAGTTCGCCGGCTTGCCCGAGGACACCACGGAAGAGAACCTGCAGGCGCGCATCCGCGGCACGCTGCTGATGGCGCTGTCGAACAAGTTCGGCAGCATCGTGCTGACCACCGGCAACAAGAGCGAGATGGCCACCGGCTATTGCACGCTCTACGGCGACATGGCCGGCGGCTTTGCCGTCATCAAGGACGTGGCCAAGACCATGGTGTTCAAGCTGGCGCGCTGGCGCAATGCGCACGACCCCTACGGTACCGGTGCCGACCCCATTCCCGACCGCATCATCACGCGCCCACCGAGCGCCGAGTTGCGGCTCGACCAGACCGACCAGGACAGCCTGCCCGAGTACCCTGTGCTCGACGCCATCATCGAGCGCTACATGGAGAACGACCAGAGCCCCGAGAGCATCGTGGCGGCGGGCTTCGAACGCGCCGACGTGGACAAGGTGGTGCGCCTGATCCGCATCAACGAATACAAGCGCCGCCAGGCGCCGGTGGGCATCCGCGTGACCCACCGCAGCTTCGGCAAGGACTGGCGATACCCGATCACCAGCAAGTACCGCGCGTGAGCCCCGCATGCCGCGCCGATGTGCTTGGGCATAATGAAACGCAACCGACTTCTTCAAGCAACGCCCCCGGAGATCCCGCATGAAACAAATCACCGCCGTCATCAAACCGTTCAAGCTCGAGGAGGTGCGTGAAGCACTGGCCGAGCAGGGCGTGACGGGCCTGACCGTGACCGAGGTCAAGGGCTTTGGTCGCCAGAAGGGCCACACCGAGCTCTACCGCGGCGCCGAGTACGTGGTGGACTTCCTGCCCAAGGTCAAGGTCGAGGTGGTGGTCAAGACCGACGACGTCGACCGTTGCGTGGACGCCATCATCCGCGCCGCACGCACCGGCAAGATTGGTGACGGCAAGATCTTCGTGACCTCGGTCGAACGCGTGGTGCGCATCCGCACCGGTGAAGAGGACGAAACCGCGGTCTGAGCCGCGGTTGCCGGGCGCTCAGATGGCCTCGATGCGGGCCTCGGGCGCCAGTCCGGCCGACTGCACCAGCTCGGGCAGCAAGGCCTCCGGATCTGTGCCGATGCGGATCAGATCCATCTGCCAGGGGTTCATGAACTGCTGTTCAACCCCGGTGCGCAGGAACAACTCCAGACCGTCGTAGTAGCCCGACGCGTTGAGCAGGCCCACCGGCTTGTCGTGGTAACCGAGCTGGCGCCAGGTCCAGACCTCGAAGAATTCCTCAAAGGTGCCGATGCCGCCCGGCAGTGCCAGGAAAGCGTCGGCGCGCTCGGCCATCAGGCGCTTGCGCTCGTGCATGGTGTCCACCACGTGCAGCTCAGTGCAGCCGTTGTGGGCCCATTCCTTCTCCACCAGGGCCTTGGGGATGATGCCGACCACGCTGCCGCCGGCGGCCATGGTGGCGTCGGCCACCACGCCCATCAAACCGTTGCGCCCACCGCCGTACACCAGCTGGCCGCCTCGGCTGCCGATCCATTGGCCGACGGTGCGGGCGAGTTCGGTGAAGGCCGGGTCAACGCCCGGACGGGAGCCGCAGTAAACGCAGAGGGAGAAGGCAGGAGCAGTCATGGTGAATCGAATGAAGGGAAGAGGGCGGGCGTTCAGCCCCAGTGCGCCCACAGGGCGGCCAGCCAGATGCCGGCGCACAGCAGCAGGCTGAGCAGCACCGCGGCGCTGCCCATGTCCTTGGCGCGTTTGGACAGGTCGTGCCACTCGGGGCCGATGCGGTCGATGGCGGTTTCAATGCCGGTGTTGAGCAGTTCCACCGCCATCACCAGCACCACGGCGGCGACCAGCAAGGCCGTCTCCATCCAGCTGCGCCCGACCCAGAAGGCCGCAGGCACCAGCACCAGCGCGGCCAGCGCTTCCTGGCGGAAGGCGGTTTCGCCCCAGCCGGCGCGCAGCCCGGCGAGGGAATAACCCAGGGCGTGCACCATGCGTGTGAGGCCGGTGCGGCGCTTCTGCGCGTCGACGGGTTCCTGTTCGGTCATGGCGGCGGCGTGTTCAGCGTTTGGCGCGGGGCTTGGGTGGGGGCGGCGGCTGGTGCACCAGCCGCGTGCCGGCCAGCGCGTCGTGCAGGAACTGGCGCTGCGGGTGAAAACGCGAGAGCAGGGCCCAAATGACGATCCAGCCGATCAGCAGCACGGTGAGCTCGCCGCCCGACACCGTCATGAGGCCGGACAGCGCCAGCGGCGGCAGCAGCCACAGCCACGACAGCACGTACCGCAGCAGCGCGCGCGATTGCGAGAGCGGCCGGCCCTGGCGGTCCAGCACGCGGATGTACCAGGTCTTCATGGCAAGGGTCTGGCCCTTGGCCCAGAACCAGGTGAAGTAGATGCCGAACACCACGAACAGAAAGGCCTGTTGGGCGTGGCGGTTGTCCAGTGCGTTGCGGGTCTGCGTCAGCGTGGAGAACAGGTAGCCGGCGATGAAGACCACGCCGAACATCAGCATGCCCTCGTAGAGCCAGCAGGCCATGCGCCGGCGCAGGGACGGTGCCGTCAGGCTGAGGCCGGTGTCGGGGCTGGCCTCGGTGGGCATCGGGGAGGGCGGGGAGACGGACATGGAGAAGGAGAAAACGGGTGCGCGGCCGGCTGGCCGGGAAGCGGGAATTGTCGCATCGCCGCACAGGGCGGCGATTATTTGAGCGTGGCCGCCGCGTGGCGGGCCGAAAAGACTGTGTTGCAGTGCGATAATGCGCGCTGCAATTCAAAACAAGGCAAACGGATCAGGGTCCGGCGGGGTATGTGCCCGTTCATGGCCATTGGTCTCAAGTCTCGACACCGCTTCACAAGAGTTGGTCAAGAGGCACCCAAGGTTTTTCGTCAGAGAAATTCTCGAAAGGTTCATCATGGAAATCAGCAAGGCCGAACTGGCCTCGGCTGCCGCCGCATCCGGCGCAGCTTCTCAAGACCTCCGCGGCGCAGAAATCCTCATCAAGGCCCTTCAGGCCGAAGAGGTGAAGTACATCTGGGGTTACCCCGGTGGTGCTGTGCTGCACATCTACGACGCTTTCTACAAGCAGGACACCATCCAGCACGTGTTGGTGCGCCACGAGCAGGCGGCCGTGCACGCGGCCGACGGTTATGCCCGTGCCACCGGTGACGTCGGCGTGGCCCTGGTGACCTCGGGCCCCGGCCTGACCAATGCCGTCACCGGCATCGCCACCGCCTACATGGATTCGATCCCGATGGTGATCATCTCCGGCCAGGTGCCCACGGCCGCGATCGGCCTGGACGCCTTCCAGGAATGCGACACCGTCGGCATCACGCGCCCCATCGTCAAGCACAACTTCCTGGTGAAGGATGCGCGCGACATGGCCATGGTGATGAAGAAGGCCTTCCACATCGCACGCAGCGGCCGGCCCGGCCCCGTGGTGGTGGACGTGCCGAAGGACGTTTCCTTCAACAAGGTGCCCTATCACGGCTACCCCGAGTCGGTGGAGATGCGCTCCTACAACCCGGTGCGCAAGGGCCATGGCGGCCAGATCCGCAAGGCCCTGCAACTGCTGCTGGCGGCCAAGCGCCCGTACATCTACACTGGCGGTGGTGTGCTGCTGGGCAACGCCAGCAACGAGCTGCGCACACTGGTGGACATGCTCGGCTACCCCGTGACCAACACGCTGATGGGCCTGGGCGCCTACCCGGCCTCGGACCGCAAGTTCCTCGGCATGCTGGGCATGCACGGCACGGTTGAAGCCAACAACGCGATGCAGAACTGCGACGTGCTGCTCGCGGTGGGGGCGCGTTTCGACGACCGCGTGATCGGCAACCCCAAGCACTTTGCGCAGAACGAGCGCAAGATCATCCACATCGATATCGATCCGTCGAGCATCTCCAAGCGAGTCAAGGTCGACGTGCCGATCGTCGGCGACGTCAAGGACGTGCTGACCGAGCTGATCAACATGGTCCGCGAGAGCAGCAGCCGGCCGGACGACAAGGCGTTGGGCGAGTGGTGGAAGACCATCGAGACGTGGCGCTCGAAGGACTGCCTGAAGTACGACCGTGGCAACACCGACGTGATCAAGCCGCAGTACGTGGTGGAAACGCTGTGGAACATGACCAAGGACGCCGACGCCTACATCACGTCCGACGTCGGTCAGCACCAGATGTGGGCCGCGCAGTATTACCGCTTCGACGAGCCGCGCCGCTGGATCAACTCCGGCGGCCTGGGTACCATGGGTGTGGGCATTCCCTACGCCATGGGCATCAAGCTGGCCAAGCCCGACGCCGAGGTGTTCACCATCACCGGCGAAGGCTCGGTGCAGATGAACATCCAGGAACTCTCGACCTGCCTGCAGTACAACACGCCAATCAAGATCTGCGCGCTGAACAACCGCTACCTCGGCATGGTGCGCCAGTGGCAGGAAATCGACTACGAAGGCCGCTACAGCCACAGCTACATGGACGCGCTGCCCAACTTCGTGAAGCTCGCCGAGGCCTATGGCCACGTCGGCATGCTGATCGAACGGCCCCAGGACGTGGAGCCGGCGCTGCGCGAGGCGCGCAAGCTCAAGGACCGCACGGTGTTCATGGACTTCCGCACCGACCCGACGGAAAACGTGTTCCCGATGGTCAAGGCCGGCAAGGGCATCACCGAGATGCTGCTGGGTTCCGAAGACCTGTAAGCAGCGCCGCTTTTCTTCCGCGAATCGGTGGCCGGGTGCCGCCGCTTCATCCCCTCAGACGAATCTATTGTCCGCCGAGCCCACGCATTACCGTGCGTGGGGGAGGGCGGCGAAAAGAGGAATCGCACATGAAACACATCATCGCTGTCCTGCTCGAAAACGAACCCGGCGCCCTGTCGCGCGTGGTCGGCCTGTTTTCGGCCCGGGGCTACAACATCGAATCGCTCACGGTGGCACCCACCGAAGACCCGAGCCTGTCGCGCATGACGATCCAGACCACGGGGTCGGACGACGTCATCGAGCAGATCACCAAGCACCTGAACCGCTTGATCGAAGTGGTCAAGGTGGTCGACCTCACCGAAGGCGCCTACACCGAGCGCGAGCTCATGATGGTGAAGGTGCGTGCGGTCGGCAAGGAGCGCGAGGAGATGAAGCGCATGGCCGACATCTTCCGTGGCCGCATCATCGACGTGACCGAGAAGAGCTACACCATCGAGCTCACCGGCGACCAGGGCAAGAACGACGCCTTCCTGGAGGCGATCGACCGCACCGCCATTTTGGAGACCGTGCGCACCGGCGCCAGCGGCATCGGCCGAGGTGAGAGAATCCTGCGCGTCTGATTTTTTCGGGGCTCAGCCTTTGCCTGTTCGCGCTGAGCCTGTCGAAGCCCTGGTCCGCACCCGTGGCGGGCCGAGGTACCGAGAGCCCTTCGACAGGCTCGAGAAGAACGGCACAACCCTTCGATATCTATTCCATTGGAGCAAAGCATGAAAGTTTTCTACGACAAAGACTGTGACCTGTCCCTGATCAAGGGCAAGACCGTCGCCATCATCGGTTACGGCAGCCAGGGCCACGCCCACGCGCAAAACCTGAACGACAGCGGCGTGAAGGTCGTGGTTGGTCTGCGCAAGGGTGGCGCTTCCTGGGACAAGGTCGGCAAGGCCGGTCTGAACGTGTTGGAAGTCAACGACGCGGTCAAGGCTGCCGACGTGGTCATGATCCTGTTGCCTGACGAGCAGATCGCCGAGGTCTACAACAACAACGTCGCGCCGAACATCAAGCAAGGCGCTTCGCTGGCTTTCGCCCACGGCTTCAACGTGCACTACAACCAGGTCGTGCCACGTGCCGATCTGGACGTGTGGATGGTCGCACCCAAGGCCCCTGGCCACACCGTGCGCAACACCTACACCCAGGGTGGCGGTGTGCCCCACCTGGTGGCGGTGCATCAGGACAAGAGCGGCAAGGCGCGTGACCTGGCCCTGTCCTACGCCATGGCCAACGGTGGCGGCAAGGCCGGCATCATCGAGACCAACTTCAAGGAAGAGACCGAGACCGACCTGTTCGGCGAGCAAGCTGTTCTGTGCGGCGGCGCTGTCGAGCTGATCAAGATGGGTTACGAAACCCTGGTCGAAGCCGGCTACGCGCCCGAAATGGCCTACTTCGAATGCCTGCACGAGCTCAAGCTCATCGTTGACCTGATCTACGAAGGCGGCATCGCCAACATGAACTACTCGATCTCGAACAACGCCGAGTACGGCGAGTACGTGACGGGACCCGAGGTGATCAACGAGCAGTCGCGCGTGGCCATGCGCAATGCGCTCAAGCGCATCCAGAACGGTGAATACGCCAAGATGTTCATCTCCGAAGGCCGCACCAACTACCCGAGCATGACCGCCCGCCGCCGCAACACCGCCGATCACAGCATCGAAGTGGTGGGTGCCCAGCTGCGCGCCATGATGCCCTGGATCGCCAAGAACAAGCTGGTCGACCAGACCCGCAACTGATCGTGCCCGGACGCGCTGCCCGCCAGCGCGCCCGCCACACAAAAGGGCCACTTCGGTGGCCCTTTTCGTTTCTGCCATGCGGTGGCGCACTGCCTTACACTGGGCTTTCTGACCCGGTGCGCTGTGCCATAACCCCGGGCCCGCGACACACAAAGTAGCCACAAACCACAGATGCACGACGGAACCGAATCCCACATGACGCCGAGTGAAGAACGGCCGCGCCGCCCCAAGGGCATTTACATGGTGCCCAACATGATCACGCTGGCCGCACTGTTCGGCGGCTTCTACTCGGTGGTCATGGCCATGAACGGCCGCTACGACCTCGCCACGGTGGGCATCTTCGTGGCCATGGTGCTCGACAGCCTCGACGGCCGGGTGGCCCGCCTGACCAACACGCAGAGCGCGTTTGGTGAACAGATGGATTCGCTGTCCGACATGGTGTCTTTTGGTGCCGCACCTGCGCTGATCGCCTACGAATGGACGCTGCGCGACATCGGCCGCTGGGGCTGGATCGCGGCCTTCGTGTACTGCGCCTGTGCCGCCTTGCGCCTGGCGCGTTTCAACGTCAACACCGCGGTGGTGGACAAACGTTTCTTCCAGGGCCTGCCATCGCCTGCGGCTGCCGCCCTGGTGGCCGGCTTCATCTGGCTCATGACCGAACTCGGCGTCGAGCCGCAGGACGTGACCTGGCCAATGTTCGCCATCACCCTCTACACCGGCCTGACCATGGTGACCAACGTGCCGTTCTACAGCTTCAAGGACCTGAGCCTGAAGAAGAGCGTGCCGTTCGCGTCCATCGTGCTGGTGGCACTCGGCATCGCAGTCATCAACATCCATCCGCCAACCGTGCTGTTTGCGCTGTTCGTGGTGTATGGCCTGTCTGGCTATGGCATGTACTTCTGGCGCAAGGCCAAGGGCCGCCCGACCAGCGTGATCAGCACCTCGACCGATGAGCCAGATGAACGTGGCTTGCACGATTGAAGGCTTCAACGCAATACGGCTCGGGCTTGTGATACAGTTCCCAGCATGATTTTTCGCGCTTTCGCTCTACTACTGGGTGTCCGACACGGGCAGGCTTGGTAGCGCGCGCGCATTCCATTCAAAACGGCCCGTTTGCACCCGCAGCGGGCCGTTTGCATTTTGGGGCTGTGGGTTTCGATCACATTGAAAGAGCAGCATGTTGAAACAGCCTTCCAGCAAGTACCCCGCCTTCAAGCCGATTGGCCTCAAGGACCGCACCTGGCCCGACGCCGTGCTCACGCAGGCCCCCATCTGGCTGAGCACCGATCTGCGCGACGGCAACCAGGCGCTGATTGAACCCATGGACGTGGCGCGCAAGCTGCGCATGTTCGACCTGCTGGTGAAGATCGGTTTCAAGGAGATCGAGGTCGGTTTCCCCGCGGCCTCGCAGGTGGAGTTCGATTTTCTGCGCCGCTTGATCGATGAGGGCCGTATCCCGGCCGACGTGACGATCCAGGTGATGACGCCCGCGCGTGAAGAGCTCATCGCCCGCACCGTGGAGTCGTTGCGGGGTGCGCGCAAGGCCATCGTGCACGTCTACAACGCCGTGGCGCCGGTCTGGCGCGAGGTGGTGTTCGGCATGAGCGTGCCCGAGGTGATGGGCCTGGTGCAGCGCAGCGTGGGCCAGATCCGCCGCCTGACCGACGCGCAGCCCGAGACCGAGTGGGTGCTGCAGTATTCGCCCGAGACCTTCAGCATGGCCGAACTGGACGTCTCGGCGCAGGCCTGTGAGACCGCCATCGAGGCCTGGGGTGCGGGCCGACCGGTGATCCTCAACCTGCCGACCACGGTGGAGAACGCCACGCCCAACGTGTTCGCCGACCAGATCGAGTGGATGAGCCGGCGCTTTGCCGACCGGCCCAACGTGATCCTGTCGGTGCACCCGCACAACGATCGCGGCACCGGCACCGCCGCCGCCGAACTGGCCTTGATGGCCGGCGCGCATCGCGTGGAGGGCTGCCTGTTCGGCAACGGCGAACGCACCGGCAACCTCGATGTGGTGAACGTCGCGCTCAACCTGTATGTGCAAGGCGTCTCGCCGAACCTCGACTTCTCCGACATCGATGCCATCCGCTCCGAGGTGGAGCATTGCAACCAGTTGCCGGTGCACCCGCGCCATCCCTACGTGGGCGAGCTGGTCTACACCTCGTTCTCGGGTTCGCACCAGGATGCGATCAAGAAGGCGTTTGCGGTCCGCAAGGACGGCGATGTGTGGGCCATTCCCTACCTGCCGATCGACCCCAAGGACCTGGGCCGCAGCTACGAGGCGGTGATCCGCGTCAACAGCCAGTCGGGCAAGGGCGGCATGGCCTATCTGCTGGCCAGCGAGTACGGCCTGGAGCTGCCGCGGCGCCTGCAGATCGAGTTCAGCCAGGCGGTGCAGGCCGTCATGGACGCGGCGGGCAAGGAACTGTCGGCGGCCGACCTCTGGCAGATCTTCGAGCGCGAGTACGGCTTGGCCGATGCACCGGTGCCCTTGCAGCCGGTGATGCAGGACGTGGACGGTCAGAGCGTGCGGGTCTCGGCGCGGCTGGAACTGGCTGACGGGCCGGTGGCGGTGGACGGGCAGGGCAACGGCCCGATCGAAGCCTTCGTCAACGGCCTGGCCGCGGCCACCGGCCGGCAGCTTCGCGTGCTCGACTACCATGAGCATGCGATCGGCTCGGGCGCCGAAGCGCGCGCCGTCGCCTATGTCGAATTGCGCGTCGATGACAGCCGCACCTTGTTCGGTGTGGGCATCGATGCGAACATCGTCTCCGCGTCCTTCAAGGCCATCGTGTCCGGCCTGCAGCGCGTGGCGCCGTCATCGAACCAAACATCCGAGATCCAGCAGGTCGGCTGAACCGACCGGCCCACGAACACCCTTCCAACGGAGCCTCCCCATGAGCGACAAACTGATCATTTTTGACACCACCTTGCGTGACGGCGAACAGTCGCCCGGCGCGTCGATGACCAAGGACGAAAAGCTGCGCATCGCGCGCCAGCTGGAACGCCTGAAGGTGGACGTGATCGAGGCCGGTTTTGCCGCCAGCTCCAATGGCGATTTCGACTGCGTGCAGGCCATCGCCAACACCATCAAGGACTCCACCGTGTGTTCGCTGGCGCGCGCCAACGACCGTGACATCGCGCGTGCGGCCGAGGCCCTGAAGGGGGCGCAGAGCGCGCGCATCCACACCTTCATCGCCACCAGTGCCCTGCACATGGAGAAGAAGCTGCGCATGACGCCCGAGCAGGTGCTGGAGCAGGCCAGGCAGTCGGTGCGATTTGCGCGCAACCTGGTGAGCGACATCGAATTCAGCCCGGAAGACGGTTACCGCAGCGACCCCGACTTTCTCTGCCGCGTGCTGGAAGCCGTGATCAAGGAAGGCGCCACCACGCTGAACATTCCCGACACCGTGGGTTATGCGATTCCCGAGCTGTACGGCGAGTTCATCCGCACGCTGCGCGAGCGCGTGCCCAACTCCGACAAGGCCATCTGGTCGGTGCACTGCCACAACGACCTCGGCATGGCGGTGGCGAACTCGCTGGCCGGTGTGAAGATCGGTGGCGCGCGTCAGGTGGAATGCACCATCAACGGCCTGGGCGAACGCGCCGGCAACTGCTCGCTGGAAGAAATCGTGATGGCCGTGCGCACGCGGCGCGACTACTTTGGCCTGGAGGTCGGTGTGGACGCGACGCAGATCGTGCCGGCCAGCCGCATGGTCAGCCAGACCACCGGTTTCGTGGTGCAGCCCAACAAGGCCGTGGTGGGCGCCAACGCCTTCGCGCATGCCAGCGGCATCCACCAGGACGGCGTGCTCAAGGCGCGCGACACCTACGAGATCATGCGCGCCGAAGACGTGGGCTGGAGCGCCAACAAGATCGTGCTGGGCAAGCTCAGTGGCCGCAATGCGTTCAAGCAGCGCCTGCAGGACCTGGGCATCGAGATGGAGTCGGAGAGTGAGATCAACACCGCGTTTGCGGCGTTCAAGGAACTCGCCGACCGCAAGAGCGAGATCTTCGACGAGGACATCCTGGCCCTGTGCAGCGACGAGAGCGTCACGGCGGAGAAGGAGCAATACGGCTTGGTGTCGCTCAAGCAGCGCAGCGAGACCGGTGAGCGCCCGCATGCCCACGTGGTTTTCACCGTCGATGGCACCGAGATCCATGGCGAAAGCGATGGCAACGGGCCTGTGGACGCATCGCTCAAGGCGATCGAACTGCACGTCAAGAGCGGCGCCGAGCTGGTGCTGTACTCGGTCAACGCCATCACCAGCGGATCGACCGAAAGCCAGGGCGAAGTGACGGTGCGCCTGCAGCACGGCGGACGCGTGGTCAACGGCGTGGGCGCAGATCCGGACATCGTGGTGGCTTCGGCCAAGGCGTATCTGAGCGCACTCAACAAGTTGCACAGCAAATCTGACCGTGTCGCGGCGCAGGGATAAAAATCTATAAGAATCAAAGACTTGGGTGAAATTGTTTCTTGATCTTTGGAATTGGTGCCAAAAGTAGCATCTGTTCCACTGATCAATCAAGACAGCAACCCAAGCAATTGATATTGCTAGTTTTTTTCTGCTTGTCTATACTCCGGTCCTGCGCAAATCTGTTGTTGGAGTAAGCCATGGTCATCGGCGTTGATCGCTTTCGCAAAATCCTGCTGGCCACGGCCGTTGCCGGCTGGGTGATCCTCTCGATCGCGCCGACACCCGCCACCGCGGCAACGCAGGCCAAAACGGCGAAGACCAGCAAAAAAGCGGTTGCGGCCAAACCTGTGGCCAAACGCACCGTCGCCGCCAGCGCCAAGAGCAAACCCCAGCAAACCGCCAAGGCGAAGGCCAACCCCACGGCCCGTACGCCGGTGGTGGCATCTCGCAAGACGCAGCAAGGCCGCGTCAAGGTGCAGATTGCGGCAGGCAAGACCACTTCGCTGCACAAGGTGGCGGTGCAACGCAAGCCCACCGAGGCGCGCGCGGCCGTGGTGCGCGCTGCCGTGGCGCCCCGACTTTCGGAAGGTGAGCGCCTCGGCCTGCGTTCCCTCGGCGACCACGCGCTCGAGCTCAATTCCAGCGTCGCCCTGGTGGTGGACCAGGCCACCAACGAAGTGCTGTTCAGCAAGAACGATGCGGCCGTGTTGCCGATCGCTTCGTTGACCAAGTTGATGACCGGCCTGGTGGTGGCCGACGCGCACCTGAACATGCAGGAGATGATCACCATCACGACGGACGATGTGGACACCTACAAGGGCAGCAGTTCGCGCCTGGCCGTGGGCACCACGCTGAGCCGTGGCGAACTGATGCACCTGGCTCTGATGTCCAGCGAAAACCGCGCCGCTCACGCACTGGGCCGCACCTATCCCGGTGGTCTGAACGAATTCGTGCGCCTCATGAACCGCAAGGCGGTCGAGCTCGGCATGTTCGACACGCGCTATGTGGAGCCCACCGGCCTGTCCAGCTCCAACCAGTCCAGCGCACGCGACCTGGCCACGCTGGTGTCGGTCGCCTACCAACGCCCCATCCTGCGCAACCTGTCGACCTCGCCCAGCCACGAAGTGGACCTGGGTCGCCGCACGCTGCACTACAACAACTCCAACGGCCTGATCAAGAACCCGTCCTGGGACATCGGCCTGCAGAAAACCGGCTACATCTCCGAGGCTGGTCGTTGCTTGGTGATGCAGGCCACGGTGGCCGGTCGGCAGCTGATCATGGTGTTCCTGGACGCCACCGGCAAACTCAACCGCATGCAGGACGCCGAGCGCGTGCGGCGTTGGGTGGAAGTGCAGAACGACGCGCGCCAGCTGGTGCGTCCGCAAGGCTGAAGCCCGCGGGCTCACTGCCCATGAAAAAAACGGCCCCGCGGGGCCGTTTTTTCATGGGGCTTCAAACGCTGCAAGCGATGGTGCTCAGCGCGCGTAAGCCACCAACGGTTCCGGAATCTTCGGGCAACCCAGGGCGGCGGAGATGTCGGCCGCAGTAGAGCGCAGCTTGGGCACCCAGTTTTCATCGATGCGATCGGCCGGCGCGGAAATCGACAGGCCCGCCACCAGCTTGCTCTGGTCGTCGTAGATGCCGGCGGCCATGCAGCGCACACCCAGCTCCAGTTCTTCGTTGTCGCGCGCCACGCCGGCTTGTCGGCATTGCAGCAGCTCGCGTTCCAGCGTGCTGAGTTGCGTCAGGCTGTTGCGCGTATTGCCGGCCAGACCGGTGCGGGTTGCATAAGCGCGCACGCGTTGCGGCTCGTCGTCGGCCAGGAACAGTTTGCCCACCGAGGTCAGGTGCAGCGGTGCACGGCCACCGATGGCCCGCACCACCTGCATGCCCGAGCGTTCACTGTAGGCGCGCTCAACGTACACGATCTCGTCGCCCTGGCGCACGCTGAGGTTGACCGGCTGCTGGATCAGCTTGTGCAGCTCGCGCATGGGCAGCAGCGCGGCATCACGCACGCTCAGGCGTGCCTTCACCAGATTGCCCAGTTCGAGCAGCCGCATGCCGAGGCGGTAACTGCCGGCCTCGGGGCGATCGACAAAACGGCCGATCGTGAGGTCATTGAGGATGCGGTGTGCTGTTGAGGGGTGCAAGCCGGTTTTTTCGCTGATCTCTTTCAGCGACACCGGCTCTTCGCGAGACGCCAAAACCTCCAGCAGGTTGAACATGCGTTCGATGACCTGGACGGTGGGCGTACTGGGAGGGGACTCGGAGCGTTTGGTCATGGTGGCCTGAAGTTGTGCGCGATTTTACAAGATGAAATCGCCATACGCCGCAGCATGCGGGGCAACCGTGCCCACGTCAGCGGTTTTCGACCCAGCGGCCATTCACCAGCAGCTCGTGGGGGCGAAAGCCTGCCTTGTAGCTCATCTTGCTGCTCTGTGCGATCCAGTAGCCGAGGTACACATGCGGCAAATCCAATGCGCGTGCCTGCTCAATCTGCCACAGCACACTGTAAGTGCCATAGCTGCTTTTTTCTTCCGGTTCGTAGAAGGTGTAGACCGCGGACAGGCCGTCGTTGAGCACATCGATGATGGACACCATCTTCAATGTCGGCGGCTGGCCGTCGATACCGGGTGCATGGAACTCCACCAACCGCGAGTTGACGCGGCTCTGCAGCAGGAACTGGGTGTACTGGTCGATGCTGTCGTGGTCCATGCCACCGCCAGCGTGCCGGCTGTTCTGGTAGCGCAGGTAGAGCTGGTAGTGCTCGGGAATGAAGCAGAGCTTGAGCACACGCGTTTGCAGGGCGCCGTGTTGCGCCCTGGAGCGGCGTTGGCTGCGGGTCGGTGAAAACGTGGTCACCGGCACACGCAGGGGCACACAGGCCTGGCAGCCGTCGCAATAGGGGCGGTAGGTGAACATGCCGCTGCGGCGAAAGCCGTGCGTCACCAGATCCGAGTAGGCGTCGTTGTGGATCAGGTGGCTGGGCGTGGCCACTTGCGAGCGTGCCTGCCGATCGGGCAGGTAGCTGCAAGGGTAAGGCGCTGTCGCGTAAAACTGCAGCGCCTGAAGCGGGAGTTCTTTGAGATGGGTCACGCCTGAGAACCGTCTTCAGAGAGAATGTGCTGCCAGTATATGGGCGTGAAATTCCAGCGCGGGGTCGGGTGCAGCAGTGCCATCCGCACATGGCGCGAGAAGGCGTCTCGGGCCATCAGCTTGCCGCCGAGCGAGGCGAGGTGGGCGGTGTTCTGCTGGCAATCGATCAGGGGCAGCGCATGGGCGCGGCAGAAGCCGACCAGTGCGGCGAGTGCGATCTTGGATGCGTCGCTTCGGCGGCTGAACATGGATTCGCCGTAGACCATCGCGCCCAGGTTGATGCAATAGAGACCGCCTGCAAGTTCGCCGTCTATCCAGGTCTCCACGCTGTGCGCCACGCCGGTCTGGTGCAGGCGCACGTAAGCATCGACCATGGCGGGCAGGATCCAGGTGCCGCTCTGGCCGTCGCGCACGGTGTGCGCGCAGGCCTTGATGACGCGCTCGAAGCCGTGGTCAAAGCGCACCTCCAGGCGGCCTTCGCGCAACAGCCGCATGATGGTCTTGCGCAAGGAGCGGTGCAGACGGAATGCCGCCGTTTCCAGCACCATGCGCGGGTCGGTGCTCCACCACAGGATCGGTTGGCCTGCGCTGTACCAGGGGAAGATGCCACGCGAGTAGGCTGCCACCAGGGTGGGTACGTCCAGCACACCACCGGCCGCCAGCAGACCCGGCGCCGGGTCGGTTTCCTTCCAGGCTTCTTCGACCGGAGGAAACGCCTGCCCGGGCTCAAGCCAGGGCAAAGCGCGGTTGGGTGGACTCTGCGACATGCCGCTATTGTGCGCGGCGGCCAAAGGCTTTCAAGCGCTGTGTCGGCAGCACGTTGCGCAGACCAAACCACAGCAGCGCGCCCAGTGCAATGCCCACCCCATCGGCCAACAGGTCCAGCCACTCACCATAACGCCAGCCTGTGGCGGCTTGCGCCAGTTCGATGGCGCCGCCGTAGAGCAGCAAGCACGCGGCCAGACGCCAGGGCCGCTCGGGGTAGGCGAGCAATCCGATCAAGGCCAGCCAGCCGAAGCCAAACGCATGTTGCGCCTTGTCCCAGATGTTGAAAGTCTGCGGCGGCAGCATGGTGACGGGCACGAGTGAAGCGATGGTGAGCATCATCAAACTCAGCCAGAAAAGTACTTTGAACAAAGAGATTGGGCGTGACATAAAAAATTGGCAAAAACAACGCTATAATTCGAGGCTGTTCCCTGATAGCTCAGTCGGTAGAGCGACGGACTGTTAATCCGCAGGTCCCTGGTTCGAGTCCAGGTCGGGGAGCCATAGACAGACAGACAAAGGCCTTCTTCGGAAGGCCTTTGTTTTTGGTGCCACTCGCTCAGCGAATGGCCACCGATACCGGCCTCAGTCAAAGACCGGTGAATCCACCCCCAGTACTTTGTGCAGCTTCGGGCTGGTGGTTGTGTATTGCAGCATCACCTGCTTGTCGGGGAAGACGATGGGTGCTGCGCCGTAGGCTGCGAGTGCGCATTCGTGGAAGCCCGAGAGGATCAGCTTCTTCTTGCCCGGGTAGGTGTTGATGTCGCCGACGGCGAAGATGCCGGGGATGCTGGTGGAGAACTTCTCCGTGTCCACCACCAGTTGTTTGCGCTCGATGTCCAGGCCCCAGTCTGCGATCGGGCCGAGCTTGGGCGAGAGGCCAAAGAACACCAGCAGCATGTCAGCCGGCACCACACGCGTGACGCCATCGGCGCCGGCGACCTTGATGGCGCTGAGCCGGCCCGCCTGTTCCTCGAAGCCGTTGACCTGGCCGACCACGAACTGCATCTGGTGTTGCTCGCAGAGCGCGCGCATCCTGGCCACGGAGGCGGGCGCGGCCTGGAAGCCGTCACGGCGGTGCAGCAGGATCACGCTCTCGGCGCGGTGCGGCCCTTCGCTGGCGAAGTGCAGTGCCCAGTCCAGTGCGGAGTCGCCACCGCCGACGATGACCAGTTGCTTGCCGGCAAACTGCGCCGGGTTGCGTGCGTTGTAGAACAGCTGTGTGCCGTTGAAGCGGTCGATACCCTCAACCTTCAGCGGACGCGGCTGGAAGGCGCCCACGCCGGCTGCGATGAACAGCGTTTTGGTGAGAAAGCGGTTGCCTTGTGATGTGCCGACGAGGAATCGCCCGTCTGGCTGAGGCTGCACTTGGCTCACTTCCTGGCCCAGGTGGAAGGATGCGCCGAAGGGTTTGATCTGTTGCAGCAGGCGCTCGGTCAGCTCCTGGCCGGTGCACACCGGAATGGCCGGAATGTCGTAGATCGGCTTGTCGGGGTACAGCTCGGTCGGTTGCCCGCCCGGGTAGGGCAGGGCGTCAATCACGTGGGACTGGATTTCCAGCAGGCCCAGCTCGAACACCTGGAACAGGCCCACGGGGCCGGCCCCCACGATGACGGCATCGGTTTCGATCGCGCCGTCTAACGTATGGGGGTGTGAGGGGATGGGGTGTGCGTTGGGCTCCGGCGTCATCGTGCGCTGAGCTTAGCGCACCAGCTCCGACAGCTTGTCGGTGCGGTCTTTCCATTCTTCGGCATCGTCCAGCGCAGCCTTGCGCTTGGTGATGCTCTTCCAGCCTGGCAGGCGCGCCAGATCGGCGTTGAGCGCGATCATGTGCTGCTGGTCCTTGGGCAGGTCTTCTTCGGCGTAGATGGCGCTCACCGGGCACTCGGGGATGCAGACCGCGCAGTCGATGCACTCATCCGGATCGATGGTGAGGAAGTTCGGACCTTCGCGGAAGCAGTCCACTGGGCAAACGTCCACACAGTCGGTGTATTTGCAGCGGATGCAGGCTTCGGTGACAACGTGAGTCATGGTGTTCTGGAGAATCGGTGGAAGCCGTGATTTTAGGCGGTCCGGCGGAGCCGGGCCGCAGCGTGGCCCTTGCCAGGGAGAAGCGAAAGGGCATGCGTGGCGGCTGGCCTCATTGCACCAGCAGCGCGCCGGCCGTGCGGTGGCTGGCGGTGTCGACCAGCACCAGTGAGCCGAGGGCTCGCGACTGCGCAAAAGGCAGGGTGGCCAGGGGCTCTTGCAGGCTCAGTTCGATGTGGCCGATGGCGTTGGGTTCGAGCTGCGTGGCGTCTTCTTCTGCCAGCGTGTGGATGTCGAGGCGGTGCACGATGCGCTTGATCTTGGCCTTGACCCAGCGGTGGCCGTGCAGCGCCCAGTACACGCGGCCGGGCACCAGGGTTTCGTCGTCGAGCCAGGCGACCGTGGCGCGGATCTCGCGGCTGCCCGCGAGGGCGCCGCCTTCGCCGTCGGCGAGCAGCCAGTCGCCGCGCGAGACGTCGACCTCGCGGTCGAGCACGATGCCGGCGCTGTGGCCGGCCTGCACGCCTTGTGGCTGGCGCACGTGGTTGAGCACCTGTGCCACCACGGCGGTTTGTCCGTTGGGCAGGATGCGCACGGCCTGGCCGGCCTGCACGTTACCGGTGGCGACGCGGCCCCAGAACACGCGTCGGCCTTTGGATGTGTCGGCCGAGCTGCTGAACTTCTCCACCCATTGCACGGCAAAGGCGAACGGCAGCTCGCTGTCGGCCGGCGTGACCGGCAGGCCTTCGAGGATCTGCAACAGCGTGGGGCCGTTGTAGCCGCACCAGTTGGTTTGCTCGCTGGCGTCGACCACGTTCCATCCCTTGAGGGCGGAGACCGGCACGATGGCGGTGACTGGAATGCCGGCCTGTTCGGCGAACTGGCGCAGTGCCGCTCCGATGTGCTCAAAAGCCAGCGTGCTGTCTTCGACGGCATCGAGCTTGTTGACCGCAAACACCACCGAAGGCACACGCAGCAGCTTGAGCAACAGGCTGTGGCGGCGCGTCTGCGGCAGCAACTTGAGTGCGGCATCGGCCCAGGCCAGTTTGGTGGCGTCGACCAGCACGACGGCGGCGTCGGCGCTGGATGCGGCGGTCACCATGTTCCGCGTGTACTGCTCGTGGCCAGGGGCATCGCCAATGATGAACTTGCGCGCCTCGGTGCTGAAGTAGCGGTAGGCCACGTCGATGGTGATGCCCTGTTCGCGCTCGGCAGACAGGCCGTCGGTGAGCAGGGCAAGGTCGGTCTGGCCCTGGCGCTGCACGCCGGCCAGGTGGTCTTGCAGCACGGCTTTGCTGTCCACCAGCAGGCGGCCGATCAAGGTGCTTTTGCCGTCGTCCACGCTGCCGCAGGTGATGAGGCGCAGGGCGGAACGGGTGTCCTGGGCGGTGGGAATGTGTTCAACAGTCGTCATGGCGATCTTTCTGCGAGAGATGTCTGTTCAAGGGCGGCGCGGGGCGTCAAAAGTACCCGTCCTTTTTGCGCTTCTCCATCGAGGCGTCGGAGGTCTTGTCGTCCATGCGGGTTGCACCGCGCTCGCTCACTTCGGCGGCCAGGGTTTCGATCACGATGTCGTCGGCCGAGGCGGCCAGGCTCTCGACCGGTGCCGTGCAGGTGATGTCGCCGACGGTGCGGAAGCGCACGTCGCGCACCTGCACCGTTTCACCGTCGCGCGGCGGTGTGAGTTCGGTCACCGGCATCAGCAGGCCGCGGCGGTCCACCACTTCGCGCTTGTGCGTGTAGTAGATCGAGGGCAGGGCGATGTTCTCGCGGGCGATGTATTGCCAGACGTCCAGCTCGGTCCAGTTGCTGATCGGGAACACGCGGAAGTGTTCGCCCGGCTGCAGGCGCGTGTTGAACAGCGTCCAGAGTTCGGGGCGCTGGGCCTTGGGCTGCCATTGGCCGAAGCTGTCGCGGTGGGAAAAGATGCGCTCCTTGGCGCGTGCCTTTTCTTCGTCGCGCCGGGCGCCACCGATCAAGGCGTCGAAGCGGAACTCTTCAATCGCTTCCAGCAGCGTCACCGACTGGTGCACGTTGCGGCTTTCGCCCGGGTGCGCCAGGCGCACGGTGCCGCGTGCCATGGAGTCTTCGACATTGCGCACGATCAGCTCGGCGCCCAGTTCCTTCGCGCGCAGATCACGGAAGTCGGTCACTTCAGTGAAGTTGTGGCCGGTGTCGATCATCAGCAGCGGGTAGGGGATGCGACCCACGCCAAAGGCTTTCTCGGCACAGCGGAGCATGACGAGCGAATCCTTGCCGCCAGAGAAGAGCAGCGCGGGGCGCTCGAAGGCGGCGGCAACTTCGCGCAGGACGAAGATGGTTTCTTCTTCCAGCGCGTCCAGGTGGGCATTGCTCAGGTGGTGGTCGCTGGCGTGTTGCAGCGCGGTCTGGATCACGGCGGTTTCGGTGCGGGCGTTCATGGGTGTGGGGAACCTTGGTTCAAGCTCGGATCGGTGCGGTTCAGTGGGCCAGATGAAGGCCGCACTCGCGGTTGTCTTCGGCCTTGGTCGGGTCCTGGTAGTCGAAGTTGTTGGGCAGGCCATGGTCTTCGCAGTACTGGTGCAGCTCTTTGGAAGACCAGTGCAGCAGCGGCGCCACCTTGATCAGGCCATCCGGGTTGATGCTGACGGGGTCCATCTGGGCGCGCACTGCGGTGTCGGTGGCGCGCAGCGCGGTGAACCACACCTTGGGTGCCGTCTCGCGCAGCGCGCGTGCAAAAGGCTCCAGCTTCACTTCCTCCGTGAAGGCGGCATGGCGCGGGTCGTCGAGTGCCGGTGCCGGGCCGTCCACCGCTTCCTGGTGCGCGCGCGAACGGCGCGGCAGGTAGATGCGCAGGTTCAGATTCAGCTGCTTGCTCACTTCGTCGGCAAAGCGGTAGGTGGCTTCGGTGTTGTAGCCGTTGTCCATCCAGATCACGGGCACATCGGGCTTCACGCGTGTGACCAGGTGCAAGATCACGGCCTCGAACGGGCGGAAGTTGGTGGTGACGATGGCGGGCTGGCCCAGGCCGAGTGCCCACGCCACCAGCCCGGAGGCGTTGCGGCCCAGTTCGGCGTTGACTTGTGCGAGGTCGATGCTGCTCATGGTGTCGGCTTTCGGTGCTCAGGCGGTGGCAAAGTGCGGCGAGGTGTGCACCGCGTCGCCCTGGTAGAAGGCCGGGTAGTGCGCGAGCAGCGCCTGACCGTGGGCCAGGTTCTGGTCGGCACGCAGCACGGCCTGCGTGAAGCCGCTGCGCTGCATCTGCACCAGCTGGTCGATCAGCACGTCGCCGGTGGCGCGGATCTGGCCGTTGAAGCCCAGGCGGCGGCGCAGCAGGAAGGCCTGGCTGAAAGCGCGGCCATCGTTGAACTTGGGAAAGTGCAGTTCGATCACGCGGATGCCGCTCAGGTCGGCCTCGCGCGGGTCTGCGTCGTTGGCGATGGCAAGGCGTTCTGCCTCGGCTTCGATGGCGGTGAACGCGTCGGCGCTGAAGAGTTGGAGGTTCTGGCTCATGGGGCTGTCCTCAGGCGGGTGCGCGTGCCGTGCTGGTGCGCACCGCGTTGGCGGCGGTCTTGAACGGGTCGGCGCCGGTGCGGCGCAGGGTGGACACGAAGGTCTCGTTGCCGTTGCGTTGCAGGCGGTAGGTGTCGAGCAGGGCTTCGATCACGTCAGGCACTTCGCTGGCGGCGAACGACGGGCCGATGACCTTGCCGGGCATCGGCTCGCCCGACAGGCGTGCGCCATCGGAGCCGCCCAGCGTGACCTGGTACCACTCCTGGCCGTCCTTGTCGACGCCCAGGATGCCGATGTGCCCGCTGTGGTGGTGGCCGCAGGAGTTGATGCAGCCGCTGATGTGCAGGTCGATCTCGCCCAGGTCGTGCAGCTCGTCGAGGTCGGTGTAGCGGCCCAGGATGGCTTGCGCCAGCGGCAGCGAGCGTGCGTTGGCGAGGTCGCAGAAATCACCGCCGGGGCAGGCGATCATGTCGGTCAGCAGGCCGATGTTGGGCTTGGCCAGACCGAGGCGGCGCGCCTCGCGCCAGAGTTCGGGCAACTGGTCGCAGCTGACCCAGGGCAGCAGCAGGTTCTGCTCGTGCGTCACGCGGGCTTCACCGGCCGAGAAACGTTCGGCCAGATCGGCGGCGCGTTCCAGCTGGTCGGCCGTGGCGTCGCCAGGGGCCTGGCCGAAACGCTTGAACGACAGCGTGACCGCGCGCAGATCGGGGTTCTGGTGCGGCTTCACGTTCTGCTGCAGCCAGCGGCTGAACTCCAGATCGTCTTCGGCCGCGGCCTTGAGGATGTGGGCGATCTTGGCGTCGGCGCTCTTGCGGTCGCAGCGCAGTTGGGGCGGCACGAAGAAAGCGCTCACGCGGTTCAGTTCGGCCTGGCTGATGGTGTGCGGTGCGCCGTCTTTCTCGACGATATCGCGGTACTCGGCTTCCACCTGGTCGGTGTAGGCCTGGCCCTCGGCCTTCACCAGGATCTTGATGCGGGCCTTGTAGATGTTGTCGCGGCGGCCGAAGCGGTTGTAGGCGCGCACCACGGCTTCGAGGTAGTTGAGGATCTGGTGCCAGGGCAGGAACTCGCGGATCACGCTGCCGATGATGGGCGTGCGGCCCATGCCACCGCCCACACGCACCTGAAAGCCCAGCTCACCGTCCACATTGCGCAGCAGGCGCAGGCCGACGTCGTGCCAGGCCGTGGCCGCGCGGTCTTCGCGCGCGCCGGTGATGGCCACCTTGAACTTGCGCGGCAGAAAGGCGAACTCGGGGTGCAGCGTGCTCCACTGGCGCAGGATTTCCGCGAACGGGCGCGGGTCTGCCACCTCGTCAACCGCAATGCCGGCCAGCGCGTCGGTGGTGATGTTGCGGATGCAGTTGCCGCTGGTCTGGATGCCGTGCATGCCGACGCTGGCCAGCAGGTCCATCACGTCGGCCGAGCGCGACAACGGAATCCAGTTGTACTGCACGTTCTGCCGCGTGGTGAAGTGGCCGCAGCGGTCGGGCAGGGTGGGCACTTCGCTCAGGCCGGCGTTGGCCTTGGACACGTCGTGATCTTCCTTGTGGTCGTAGTCGCGCGCGATCTTGGCCAGAACACGCAACTGCGGGCTGGAGATCTCGCCATACGGCACGGCCACGCGCAGCATGGGCGCGAAGCGCTGCACGTACCAGCCGTTCTGCAGGCGCAGTGGCTTGAACTCGTCTTCCTTGAGCGTGCCGGCCTGCCAGCGGGTGAGCTGGTCGCGGTACTGGGCGGCACGCAGGTGCACGAACTGGCGGTCAAAGTCGGAATATTGGTACATCGTTTTCGTGGAGCTTCAGAAATCAGAGAGCGATCAGCTTGGTGCCGGCATAAGCCAGCAGCACCGACAGCGCGGAGCGCACCAGGCGTTCGGGGGTGTGGCGCATCAGTCTTGTGCCGAGCCAGATGCCGGGCAGGGAGCCGGCCAGCAGCTTGCCCAGCAGTGGCCAGTCAACCGAGCCCAGGCTGGCATGGCCGAGACCCGCGACCAGCGTGAGCGGCACCGCATAGGCGATGTCAGCGGCCACGATGCGAGGCAGGGGCAGCAGGGGAAACAACAGCAACAGCACCGACACGCCGATGGCGCCCGCGCCCACCGAGGTGAGCGTGACCAGGGTGCCGATCACCGCACCGAACAGCACCGGCAGGCTCCAGTGGCGCGCCTGCGTGGCTTGCGCCAGCTGGCCGGTGGGGAGGTCGCGCGGCAGCTGTTTGCCACGTGCGGCCTTGTAGAGCATGGCAGCTGCGGTCAGCAGCAGCGCCACACCCAGGGTGTTGGTCATGATGGATTGCACCGCATGGCTGGCCGGGCCCAGCTGGCGCAGCAGCAACAGCGTCAACAGCGCCGCGGGCAGGCTGCCGGCACTCAGCTGGCCCACCACGCGCCAGGGCACCAGCTTCTGGCGCGCCAGTTGCACCGTGCCACCCATCTTGGTGACGGCGGCAAACAGCAGGTCGGTGCCGACTGCCAGGTACGGTTTGATGCCGAAGAAAAAGATCAGGATCGGGGTCATCAACGAACCGCCGCCCACACCCGTGAGACCCACGATGAGTCCCACGGCGAATCCGGCCAGGATGATGGCGATGTCAGGCATGGGCGGGACTTTAAAGACGAGGTGATATATCCCAAACGATTTTTTGCTCATGGGGATATAGCCGACAGGCATAAGAAAATGGACGCGTGCCGAAATGCACGAGCGGCGGCCGTTTATCGCTTCGAATCGACCGAGCATCGCCTGGCTGGGCGTAACATGCGCGCAATGCCAAAACAGCGTGTCCTGGTCCATGTGGTGGGGTTTTCGGATGTCGAGCGCCATGCGCTCAACACCGTGTTCCGCCTTTCCCAGGAGCGGGAGCTGTCTTACAAACCGTGGATGCCGATGACGGCCACGGGCGCGGTGGCCCCGGTGGCGGCTCAAGTGGTATTGGTGGATGGCGAGAGCCTGGAGGCGGTGCTGTCCCACGCCAAGGGAATGCCGGCGGGGCAGAGGCTGATCTGGGTCGGTGCCGATGCCCCCGAGCACGCCTGGCGTGTGTTGCAGCGTCCCATTGAATGGGCAGCGGTGCTGCACGATCTGGACCTCGTGTTTGCCGCCCGGCAAGTCGACTCCGGCCATCTTGATCTGGATGTGACCTTGCCCGGCCCCCTCGACTTTGATCTGGAAATGGACGTGGATGAGCCGGTCCACACCGTGCGGCGAGCCCTGGTGGTTGGTGCCGACGAGCAGGAAGGTACCTACCTGCGCACGCGGCTGGCGCTGGCCAAGGTGGGGCTTGTGGACGAGGCGGTCGACGTGCAGTCCGCGCTCGATCTGATGCAGCGCTACCGCTATGTCTGCGGCGTGTTCAACCTGGACGACCACCGCATGGACGTCTGGGCCATGATGAGCCTGTTCGTGCAGCGCAACCCGCAAGCGCTCACGCTGGCCTCGACCGAGCTGGCGGGCCCGCTGGCGGGCTGGTGGCGGCGACGCCGTGTGCGCCGCGACGCGCACCGGGTGGGCATCACGGCCCTGGTGGAGCGACCGTTCCAGCCGCGCCAGATCTCGAGCTGGCTGGACCTGATTTAGGCCGCCGGCTGCTGGCGCCGGGCCTGTTTCCAGGCGAAGCGCGCGGGATCGATCGCCGCCAGCAGATCGGCCCAGGCATCGGATGCCGGCTCTTGATTCATTCGTGCCGCCAGCTGCTCCGCGCACCAGTGCGCCAGCGTGAGTCCACGCGAGCCCATGGCGCTCAGCATGAACAGGCCGGGCAGGCGCGGCGTGTCCTGCAGCGCCACACGGCCGCGGCGCGGGCCGGCATGGGCCATCAGGGTGTGCAGCGCAGCGGTATCGGGCAGGGCGCCCGCCAGCGGCAGGCGGTCGAGTGAGGCGCAGCGCACCTGGGCCCAGCCCAGCAGGCGGCCTGAGGCCAGCGCATTGCGCAGGCCCAATGCGGCCGGAGGGCACAGCGCTTCAAGGCTGGTGGCGTTGCGTTCGTGGGCGGAGTCGTTCAGGCTGCTGTTGTCTTCGCCACGGTCGTAGGTCGAGCCCATGGCCCAGAGGCGCGCCGGCCAGCGGGGTGGCAGCCCCGTGTCTTCGTACAGGGGCACAAACACGCCGTTGTCGCGCTGCGGCCTGGGTGCCAGCGCTTCGCCGTCCAGCGCCGCCAGGCTCATCTGTCCCTTGACCGGGCGCAGCGGCAAGGCCTCGTCCGGCACCAGCCGGGAAGCCTGTGCGACCAATGCCTGGCTACCGTAGGCCGAAGCCACGACCACCGTCGGGGCCTCGGCCAGGGTCTGGCCGTCGGGCCCCTGCGCCAGCCAAAGGCCGTCGCGGTGCTCCAAACGATTCACCCGTGTGTTCCACCGCATCTCCAAGGGACTGGCGTGCGCTGCCTCGGCCAGCCAGGCCTGCACCAGGGCGGCGGGCCGCACCATGGCCGCGGGCCAGCGGCCGGCATCGTGGCCGCGGTTGTCGACCTCGCAGGCCTGCCAGCCCTGGCCCTGCGGCACCAGGCGCTGCAGCTCGGCCAGCGTGCTGGCCACACCGAGTGCGGACAGGCGCGACAAGGGCGTGGGTGCGCGGGTCACGTGCGGGCTGAGCATGCCGACCGGCAAAGCGGAGGCACCCCGGGCGGGGCCGTCGGCGGCATCCAGCAGCGTGAGGCGCCAGCCGCGCCGCGCCAACGCGGCGCAGGCAGCAGCCCCGGCCAGGCCGGCACCGATCACCAGGGCGTGGCGTTGTGGAGTGGTGGGCACAGGGGAGGGCGCGGCGGCGGCGCCGCGCCGGAACGATCAGCTGCCTTCGGCCGGCGGCACATAGCCGGCAGCGGCATCGGCGCCGTCACCGAAGAAGTGCTTTTCCATCTGGCGGGCCAGGTACTGGCGGGCGCGTGCGTCGGCCAGGTTCAGGCGGTTCTCGTTGAGCAGCATGGTCTGGTGCTTGAGCCAGGCGGCCCAGGCTTCCTTGCTGACGTTTTCGTACAGGCGTTTGCCCATCTCGCCCGGGTAAGGAGGGAAGTCCAGGCCTTCGGCCTCCTTGCCGAGTTTGATGCAGTGAACGGTGCGTGCCATGGCGAAATCCTCGGAAGTGGGTTAGATGGTTTGGTTATAACGGTCGGAACAAATTAATCGTTCCCGGGCCGGCAAAACGGCGGCATGATCCGGGACTCTTTGTTCGTCGGCGCAGTTCGCCGGTGGTGGTCGCGGGGCCCCTGGGGCACCCGGGAAGCCCGCCACTGTAGCAAGGTTTCGGAGCCCGCCATGCCGGTGGGGCCTGCCGATCACCCCGCCAGCCGCCGGGCCGACCCGCTTTTTTACAATACGGGGTTCGACCCCTTCCCCTTCAGGAACTTTCATGAGTGCATTTCTGGAAGAGCGCGTGCTCAGCGTTCACCACTGGACCGACCGGCTGTTCAGCTTCACCACCACGCGCGACACCTCGCTGCGTTTCTCCAATGGCCACTTCACCATGATCGGCCTTCGCGTGGATGGCAAGCCGCTGCTGCGCGCCTACAGCATCGCCAGCGCCAACTGGGCCGACCACCTGGAGTTCCTGAGCATCAAGGTGCAGGACGGTCCGCTCACCTCGCGCCTGCAACACATCCAGGTGGGCGACACCCTGCTGGTCGGGCGCAAGCCCACGGGCACGCTGCTGATCGACTACCTGCTGCCGGCCAAGCGCCTGTACCTGCTGGGCACCGGCACCGGGCTGGCGCCGTTCATGAGCGTGATCCGCGACCCCGAGACCTACGAGCGTTACGAACAGGTGGTGTTGATCCACGGCGTGCGCCAGGTCAAGGAGCTGGCCTACCGCGAGCTGATCACCGAACAGCTCAAGCAGGACGAGTTCCTGGGCGACATGATCAAGCAGAAGCTGCTGTACTACCCCACGGTTACCCGTGAGCCCTTCATGCACCAGGGCCGCATTCCGCAACTGCTGGCCGATGGCGTGATCGCGAAAGACCTGGGCCTGCCGCAGCTGAACCCAGCCGAAGACCGCGTGATGATCTGCGGCAGCCCTGAGATGCTGCGCGACCTCAAGGCCCTGTGCGAAAAGCGCGGCTTCAAGGAAGGCAACACCACCACGCCGGGGGATTTCGTGATCGAACGCGCCTTCGTCGGCTGAGGCGAGGGAACTTGCGGCAGACTGCAGGGCTCATTGCTCTGTCGCCCTCGGCGGCTGCCGCCACTCCACTTCAGGACTTCCCTTGAACGCCCCTCTTGCCCCGGTCCGGCCTTCGCTGCTGACCCAACACCCGCGCCGCATCCTCGGCCTGATCGCGGCCGCCTGCGCCGCCATGCTGGCCTTCGGCCTGTACCTGCAGCACGTCGTCGGGCTGGAGCCGTGCCCCATGTGCATCGTGCAGCGTTACGCGCTGGTGGCGGTGGCGCTGGTGGCCGGTCTTTCGGCGTTGTTGAAGGGCCGCGTGGCACGCCACAGTGGTGTAGCGCTGATGGGCCTGCTCGCCGTCTTCGGAGCCTTCACGGCCGCGCGCCAGAGCTGGTTGCAATGGAACCCACCGGAGATCATGAGTTGCGGGCGCGACTTCTTCGGCATGATCGAAGCCTTCCCGCTGCGCCGGGCGATCCCCATGATCTTTCGTGGCAGCGGCGACTGCTCGGTGATCGACTGGACCTTCCTCGGCCTGTCGATCGCGAACTGGTCGTTCCTGTGCTTCTCGGCCATCATCGCGCTGGCCGTGGCGCTCTGGGTGAAGCGGCCCGCCGCCTGACGCGGCCCGCGCCCGCGCGGGCCCTCAGCCGAGCTTCTTCACCAGCACCTGGCTCTTGCGGTCCCAGTTGTACTTGCGCTTGCGCGCCTCGGGCAGCCAGTCGGCGCTGACCTGCACGAAGCCACGTTTGACGAACCAGTGCATGGTGCGGGTGGTGAGCACGAAGATGCTTTGCAGGCCCTGTGCCTTGGCGCGCGCCTCGATGCGCTTGAGCAGGCGTTCGCCATCACCCTGGCTCTGGGTGTGTGGTGAGACCGTGAGCGCGGCCATTTCGCCGGTGCGCTCTTCCGGGTAGGGATAGAGCGCGGCGCAACCGAAGATCACGCCGTCGTGTTCGATGATGGTGTAGTTGCCGGCGTCGCGTTCGATCTCGGTGCGGTCGCGCTTGACCAGCGTGCCGTCCTTCTCGAACGGTTCGATCAGCGCCACGATGCCGCTCACGTCGTCCATGGTGGCCTCGCGCACGCTCTCCAGCTTTTCGTCCACCACCATGGTGCCGATGCCATCGTGGGTGTAGATCTCCAGCAGCAGCGCGCCGTCCACCGCGAACGGCAGGATGTGGCTGCGCTCCACGCCGCCTTCGCAGGCGCGGATGCAGTGCTGCAGGTAGAACGCGGTGTCGGTCGGCTGGGTGGCCATGGGCAGGGCAGCCAGCATCTTTTTGGCGTCTGCCAGCGGCAACTCGGTGTCGATGTCGCTTTCTGGATTGGTGTTGTCTACGCGGATGCCCGGCACTTCGGTCAGGAACATCAGCTTGTCGGCCTGCAGCGCAATCGCCACCGAGGTCGCCACGTCTTCCATCGTGAGGTTGAAGGCCTCGCCGGTGGGCGAGAAGCCGAAAGGCGAGAGCAGCACCATGGCGCCCATGTCGAGCGTGCGCTGGATGCCGTCGGTATCGACCTTGCGCACCAGGCCGGAGTGGATGAAGTCCACGCCATCGATCAGGCCCACCGGGCGGGCGGTGATGAAATTGCCCGAGATCACCCGCACCGTGGCACCGGCCATGGGCGTGTTCGGCAGGCCCTGGCTGAAGGCGGCTTCGATCTCGTAGCGCAGCTGGCCGGCGGCTTCCTGCGCGCAGTCCAGCGCCACGGCGTCTGTGATGCGCATGCCATGCGAATAGCGGGCCTCGTGCCCCTTGAGGCGCAGCTGCTCGTTGACCTGCGGCCGGAAACCGTGCACCAGCACGATGTCCACGCCCATGCTCTGGATCAGCGCCAGATCCTGCGCCAGCTTCTCCAGCTTGCCGGCGGCGATGGCCTCGCCCGCGATCCCGACCACGATGGTGTTGCCACGGTGTTTGTGGATGTAGGGCGCGACCGAGCGGAACCAGGGGACGAAGGTGAAGTTGAAAACAGTGGACATGGGTTGGTGGTCGGGCAGGCGGTGGGCCGGGCGCGGATAATGGCCGGCTGCCCGATTTTGACCGAAGTTCCCCCTTGTCCTCCACACCGCTGCACATCGAGTTTCCAGAGACGCTGCCCGTCTCGGCCCGCCGCCACGAGATCGAGGCCGCGATGCGCGAGCACCAGGTGGTGATCGTCTGCGGTGAAACCGGCTCGGGCAAGACCACCCAGATCCCCAAGATCGCGCTCGCCATGGGCCGCGGAAAATGCAACGCGAAGCCGGGCCAGCGGGGGCAACTGATCGGCCACACCCAGCCGCGGCGCATCGCCGCTTCCAGCGTGGCCAAGCGCATTGCGGAGGAGCTCAAGACCCCGCTGGGTGATGTGGTCGGCTACAAGGTGCGCTTCCAGGACCGGCTCTCGAAGGACGCGTCGGTCAAGCTGATGACCGACGGCATCCTGCTCGCCGAGACGCAGACCGACCCCGACCTGCGGGCCTACGACACCATCATCATCGACGAGGCGCACGAGCGCAGCCTCAACATCGACTTCCTGCTGGGTTACCTGCGCCAGTTGCTGCCGCGCCGGCCCGACCTCAAGGTGGTGGTGACCTCCGCCACCATCGACGCCGACCGTTTCGCGCGTTATTTCGCCTCAACCAAAGGGCCGGCACCGGTGCTGATGGTGTCGGGCCGCACCTTCCCGGTGGAGGTGCGCTGGCGCCCGTTCGAAGAGAGCCGTGAGTATGACCTCAACAGCGCCATCACCGACGCGGTGGATGAACTCTGGCGCGGCCCTGCGGGCGGTGACATCCTGGTCTTTTTGCCCGGCGAGCGCGAGATCCGCGAGGCCGCCGACCACCTGCGCAAACACCTGAGCCACATCCCGACCTTGCGCAACGCCGAGGTGCTGCCCTTGTTCGCACGCCTGTCGCAAGCCGAGCAGGACCGCATCTTCCAGGACCACCACGGACGGCGCATCGTGCTCTCGACCAACGTGGCCGAGACCTCGCTCACCGTACCCGGCATCCGTTTCGTGATCGATGCCGGCACCGCGCGCGTCAAGCGCTACAGCTTCCGCCAGAAGGTCGAGCAGCTGATGGTCGAGCCCATCAGCCAGGCCGCGGCCAACCAGCGCGCCGGGCGTTGTGGCCGCGTGGCCGACGGCATTGCGATCCGCCTCTATGACGAGGCGGGCTTTGCCGGCCGCCCCGCGTTCACCGACCCGGAAATCCTGCGCAGCTCGCTCGCCGGTGTGATCCTGCGCATGAAGGCCCTGAGGCTGGGCGCGGTGGAAGACTTCGCCTTTATCGAAGCACCGCAGAAACGCGCCATCGTCGACGGCTATCAGTTGCTGTCGGAGCTGGGCGCGGTGGACGACGGCAACGAACTCACGCCGATCGGCCAGACGCTCTCGCGCCTGCCGCTGGACCCGCGGGTGGGCCGCATGATTCTCGAAGCGCAACAGCGCGGTGCGCTCGACGAGGTGCTGGTGATTGCCTCGGCGCTGAGCGTGCAGGACGTGCGCGACCGGCCGCTGGACAAGCAGGCCCAGGCCGACCAGGCGCAGGCCAAGTTCGACGACGAGAAGAGCGAGTTCAGCGGCACGCTCAAGCTATGGAAATGGCTGGGAGACAGCCGGGGCGGGCACGGCGAGACGCACAAGCTGAGCCACCGCCAGTACGAGAACCTGCTGCGCGAAAACTTCATCAACGTGCGGCGCGTGCGCGAGTGGCGCGACATCCACAGCCAGCTGCACACGGTGGTGGCCGAACACAAGTGGCGGCTGAACGACAAGCCCGCCAGCTACGAGCAACTGCACCTGGCCATGTTGTCCGGCCTGCTCGGCAACGTGGGGCAGAAGCACGAAACCGAAGACGTGTACCTCGGCGCGCGCGGCATCAAGTTCCACCGCCACCCGGGCGCCAACCTGAGCAAGCGGCCGGGACGCTGGATCGTCTGCGCCGAGCTGGTGGAAACCACGCGCCTGTTCGGGCGCGGCATCGCCGGTATCGAGCCGCAGTGGCTGGAGCAGGTGGGCGGCCACCTGATCAAGAAGCAACTGCTCGATCCGCACTGGGAAAAGAAAGCCGCGCAGGTCACGGCGCTGGAGCGCGCCACGCTGTACGGGCTGGTGGTCTACAACGGCCGGCGCACCGACTATGGCCGCGTGGACCCGGCCGGCGCGCGAGAGATCTTTATCCGCGAAGCCCTGGTGGCCGGCGAGTGGGACACGCGCCTGCAGTTCCTGGCCGCCAACCAGAAACTGGTGCGCCAGGTGGCCGAGCTGGAGCACAAGTCGCGCCGGCAGGACGTGCTGGTGGACGACGAACTGATCTACGCCTTCTACGACCAGCAATTGCCCGCGCACATCTGCAACGGCGCGGCCATGGAGCGCTGGTACCGCGACGCGGTGCGCGAGAACCCCAGGCTCCTGCTGCTCACCCGCGAAGAGCTGATGCGCCACGAAGCGGCCGGCATCACCACACAGACCTTCCCGAAGACCCTGCGCCTGGGCGGTGTGGATTGCGCCTGCAGCTACCTGCACGAACCGGGCGACCCGCGCGACGGCCTGTCGGTCACGTTGCCGATCTTCGCGCTCAACCAGGCCAGCGAAGACCGCTGCGACTGGCTGGTGCCCGGCATGCTCAAAGACAAGGTGCTCGCGCTGCTCAAAACATTGCACCAGCGCCCACGCTCGCGCCTGGTGCCGCTGCCGGCCACGGCCGAGAAGTTCGCGCAGGCCTTGTGCGAACCCACCGCGTTCGGCACCGGCAACCTGATGGACGCGTTGCTCAAGCTGGTGCGCGCGGCCACGCAGCTCGACATCGTGCGCAACGACATCAAGGTCGACATGCTCAGCGCCCACCACTTCATGCACCTGCGCGTGGTCGATGAACATGGCCGCCAACTGGGGCAGGGCCGCAACCTGGGCGCGCTGAAAGCCGAACTCGGCGCGCAGGCGCGCGGCGCGTTCCAGGCGCTGGCGCAACTCAAGCTCGCGCCGGCGAACGAGCCTTCACCGGCTCCCGCTGGCGGCAGAGGGCAGGGTGCGGGTACCGTGCAGGCGCGAGGCCCTCACACCAACCCTCCCCCGTCAGCGGGAGAGGGCGCGAAGGCTTCATCGGCGAACCGCCCCAGCGCCACGCAACGCCACACCACCTGGGCCTTCGGCGAACTGCCCGAGTTGATGGAAATCCAGCAGGGCAAACAAACCCTGATCGGTTTCCCCGCCCTGGTGGACGATGGCGATGCCGTGCGCATCGAGGTGTTCGACGAACCCGAGGTGGCGCAGGCGCGCCATCGCGAGGGTTTGCGGCGCCTGTTCGCGCTGCAGATCAAGGACGCGCTGAAGTACCTGGAGAAAAACCTGCCCGGCCTGCAGACCATGGGCGTGGCCTACATGCAGGTCGGCAAGGACAGCGGCGCCGGCGGCACTCTCGAAGAATTGCGTGCGCAAATCCTGGAGCTTGCGCTGGACCGCGCCTTCCTCGGTGATCCGTTGCCGACCGATGAGGCCGCCTTCAAGCGCCGAGTGGAAGAAGGGCGCGGACGCCTGACCTTGATCGCCAACGAGATCGCGCGCAGCGCCGGCACCGTGCTTACCGAGTACGCTGCCGCTGCACGCAAGCTCAAGGACGGCAAGCCGCCGGCGGATGTGGCGAGCGACATCACGCAGCAGCTGCAGCGCCTGGTGGGCAAACGTTTTCTGGTGCAGACGCCTTACGCGCAACTGCAGCACCTGCCGCGTTACCTCAAGGCGGTGCAGCTGCGGCTCGACAAGCTGCGTGCCGACCCGGCGCGCGATGCCGGCAAGCTGGCCGAACTGCGCCCACAGGACCAGCGCTTCTGGCGTCTGGTGGCCGAGCGCAAGGGTGTGCAAGACGCGCGTCTGCAGGAGTTGCGCTGGCTGCTCGAAGAGCTGCGCGTGAGTTTCTTCGCGCAGGAGCTGCGCACGCCGCAGCCGGTGAGCCTGAAGCGGTTGGAAAAGTGCTGGGTGCAACTGAACAGTTGACCCCGCGCTTTCGGTGATGCTCACATTTTCCCGAAGGGCATGTGATGCCGGCGCCACAAGGCCTGGGCGCTGTTGAACCGTTGAACCTGGCCCGAAGCGCGCGTGCGCCGCTGAGCCGCTGAGCCGCTGAGCCTGTGCGGTCAGCGGCGGCGCGTCACAGGCGGGCCAGCCGCTGGAGCGCCTCGCGCAGCGTGTCGTCTTTCTTGGCGAAGCAGAAGCGCACCACGCGCTGGTCAAAGCCGTTGCCGTAGAACGCCGAGAGCGGGATGGCGGCGACACCGATCTCTTTCGTCAGCCACTGGCAGAACTCGGCCTCGGGCAATTCGCGTTCGGGCACTGCGAGCTGCGAGATGTCCACGCACTGGAAGTAGGTGCCTTCGCCCGGCAGCAGGCGAAAGCGCGTGGCGGCCAGGCCTTCGCGGAACAGGTCGCGCTTGTGCTGGTAGAAGGCCGCCAGTTCCAGATAGGGCGCGGGGTTGGCCATGTGGCTGGCCAGCGCGTGTTGCACCGGGGTGTTGACGGTGAACACGTTGAACTGATGCACCTTGCGGAACTCGGCCGTGAGCGCGGCCGGCGCGACCACGGTACCGACCTTCCAGCCCGTCACGTGGTAGGTCTTGCCGAAGCTGCTGACGATGAAGGCGCGCGCGGCCAAGCCGGGGAAACGCGCCGCGCTCTGGTGCGCCTGGCCGTCGAACACCATGTGCTCGTACACCTCGTCGCTGATCAGCAGCACCTCGGTGGGCGCCAGCAGGTCTTGCAGGCGCTGCATGTCGGCTGCGCTCCAGACCATGCCGCTGGGGTTGTGCGGGCTGTTGATGATGAGCGCGCGGGTGCGCGGCGTGATGGCGGCGGCGATGCGGTCGAAGTCGGGCCGGAAGCTGCCGGGGATCAGCGGCACGCGCACCGGCACGCCACCGGCGAGTTCGATGTTGGGCACGTAGCTGTCGTAGCAAGGTTCGAGCACGATGACCTCGTCACCCGGCTGCACCACGGCGAGTATGGCGGTCAGGATGGCCTGCGTGGCACCGGCCGTCACGGTGATCTCGGTGTCGGGGTTGCAGCGCAGGCCGTACAGCGCCTGCATCTTGGCGGCCATGGCCTGGCGCAGTGCCGGCACCCCCGTCATTGGCGGGTACTGGTTGTGGCCCGCCTTCATGGCCGCGGTCACCGCGTCCACCAGCGCCGGGTCGCAATCAAAGTCCGGAAAGCCCTGGCCCAGGTTCACCGCCTTGTGCTCGGCCGCCAGCGCCGACATGACGGTGAAGATGGTCGTGCCGACGTTGGGCAGGCGCGAGGTGAGGGCGGGGGTGTGGACGGCGGGAGAGGTCATGGCGTTGTTGCGAAATCGTGGGAGTGCGGTGCATCGTCCAGAAAACCCGCGGAACTGGCTTTGCCAGGCCGCAGGTGTTGCCCCCTGGAGGGGGATGCGGCTACACGCACTGAGCAAGCGAGAGGGATGGTTTAAAGCTCATAGTCGTCGGGCGTGCCGCTCATGGCGCGCAGGATCAGGTCGCGCGAGAGACGGTCGCTCAACAGTTCGGCAAAACGCATCACGAAGTGGCGCAGGTAGGTGCCGCGCTTGAAC
This sequence comes from Hydrogenophaga palleronii NBRC 102513, assembly GCF_001571225.1. Lineage (GTDB taxonomy): Bacteria > Pseudomonadota > Gammaproteobacteria > Burkholderiales > Burkholderiaceae_C > Hydrogenophaga > Hydrogenophaga palleronii. Next base: position 436,632 of record NZ_BCTJ01000001.1, on the reverse strand, counting down.
GCGACCCGCGCCAGGTTGTGGCCGAACAGCTGGCCGGCGGGGCGCGAGACGAGGTCGGGCGTCTGGTTGTCGCCCTGCATCGCCATCTCGGCCACGATGCCCACGCCCATGCCCAGCTTCACATAGGTCTTGATGACGTCCGAGTCGATCGCTTCGAGCACGATGTTGGGCTGCAGGTGGCGCAGGGTGAACGCCTGGTCGATGCGGGTGCGGCCGGTGTAGCTCGGGTGGTAGGTGATCAGCGGCACCTGCGCCAGGTCTTCGAGCGTGATGCGTTCGCGTTCGAGCAGCGGGTGGTCGAACGGGAACACCAGCACGTGCTGCCATTCGTAGCAGGGCAGGGTGATGAGCTCGGGGTAGTTCACCAGCGATTCGGTGGCCATGCCGATCTCGGCCACCTCTTCCATCAGCATGCGCGCCACTTGGTCGGGCGAGCCCTGGTGCAGGCTGATCGCCACCTTGGGGTAGGCCTGGCGCAGCGCCGCCACCGGGCCCGGCAGCACGTAACGCGCCTGGGTGTGGGTGGTGGCGATGGACAGGGTGCCGCTGTCCTGCGCCGAATACTGCTCGCCGATGCGTTTGAGGTTGTTGACCTCGCGCAGGATGATGTCGATGCTCTTGAGCACTTGCAGGCCCGGCTCGGTGACGCGTTTGATGCGTTTGCCGTGGCGGGCAAAGATTTCGATGCCGAGTTCGTCCTCAAGCTCGATGATGGCCTTGGACACGCCGGGCTGCGAGGTGTGCAGGGCCTTGGCGGCTTCGGTGAGGTTGAGGTTGCGGCGCACCGCTTCCTGCACGAAACGGAACTGGTGCAAGTTCATGCGGTGGTCTCCAGCGCGATGTGGGCGAGCAGGGCGGTCAGGCGCGGGTCTTCGCCCGCGGTCGGCAATTGTTCAAAAGGCACCTGGGGATGGCTGGCGGCGAGTTCGCGCATCAGCACCGGCAGGTCTTCGCGCGCGTGTTTGCCCATGCCGAAGAACAGCGGCAGCACACGCACCCGCGTGGCACCCCGGCCCACCAGGTCGCGCGCGGCGCTGGCCAGGTCGGGCTCGCAGAGTTCCAGGTAGGCGCAGGACACCAGGGCCGAGGCATCGGCACTGGCGATCTGTCGCGCCACCGACTCGACCGGCAAGCGCCACAAAGGGTCGCGCGAGCCGTGGGCAAACACGATCACTCCGAGCATCTGGTGCACCCTACCTTCGCAGCACCAGCCACCCGAAGGCGCCGAGCGAGACGATGGAGTAGATCAGCGCGGGCGAGGCCGCCGCCAGCCAGGGTTGCCACTGGTTGAGGTTGCCGATGTAGCCGAACACGTTGTTGAGCAGGAAGAAGCTGATGCCGATCATCACGCCGCCGAACACATAGGCCGTGATGCTGCCGGAGCGGAAGTGCAGGTAGGCAAAGGGCAGGGCCAGCACCACCATCACCAGGCAACTGAGCGGGTAGAACACCTTGCGCCAGAACTCGATCTCATAGCGCTGCGCGGTCTGGCCGTTGGCTTCCAGGTGGCTGATGTAGCCGTACAGGTCGGCGGTGCGCATGCGGTCCGGCTTGAGCAGGGCCACCGACACCATCTCGGCATTGATGCCGCTGGGCCAGCGGAAGGTGTCGGGCGCGCTGCGCTGCACACGGCCCGAGGCCAGGCCGGCAGCGTCGAACTCGCGCCGTTGCACCTGGTGCAGCGTCCAGGAGTCGTCGCTCTCGATCTGCCCGGTCTGCGCCTGCAGCGTGGAGACCAGAAAACCTTCATTGTTGAACTCGAAGATGCGCACGTTGCCGAGTTCGCCCTGCGGCGACATCGAGCCCACGTTGACCGAGAAGTTGCTGTAGGGCTGCTTCTCCTTCAACCAGGCCCCGGTCTGGCCCAGGCTGATGTTGCCCTGGTAACGCGCCTTGAGCAGTTGCGCCGTCCTGTCCGACAAGGGGGATAGGTAGTCGCCGATGGCGAAGGTGAGCACCACGAACACCGCACCCAGCCCGAGCATGGTGCGCAGCGCGCGCCAGGGGCCCAGGCCGCTGGTGCGCAGGATGGTGTATTCCGAGCCCTGCGCCAGGCGCGCCAGCACGAACACGGAACCGATCAGCACGGCGATGGGCAGCAGCTCGTAAATGCGGCTGGGCATGAGCAGCGCGACATACAGCAGGGCGTGCGGCACCTCATAGACCAGGGACGGATCGAGTGCCGACGGTTTGCCCAGGGCCGGCAGCTCGTCGACGAAATCGAAGAAGAAGAACAGCGACAGAAAAGCCACCAGCACGAAGGCCACCGCTGCGAACACTTCACCGTAGATGAGTCGGCGAATGGTCTTCATGCGCTGGCTCCCTGGGCGCCATCACGCTGTGCGCGGCGGGCACTCAGCCAGCCCCGCAAGCTCAGGTTGTGGTGGCGCTTGAGCAGCCAGAGCACCGACAGCAGGAACACGCCGCCGTGCAGCGTGATCATGTAGCCGGCCAGGCCGAACAGGCCACTGGCCACCCAGCTCTGGCCCAGGTTGAGCAGGTTGTAATAGAACACGAAGGCGAACAGGGTGAAGAACAGGTTGCCGCCGCGACCGGCGCGCGGGTTGCCGGTGGTGGTGGCCACGGCCAGCAGCACGAAGTTCATGGCGGTCAGCGCCATGCCGACACGCCAGCCCAGCTCGCCCAGGTTGGCGCGGTTCGGGTCCTTGATCAGGTCCCAGCTCGGCCGCGCCTTGAGCGCTTCGCCGCGCTGGCTGATTTCGGACGAGCCGATCTGCGTGCCGTACTCCTCGAACTCGCTCACCTTCAGGCTGCTCTGGTCGGCCGCCGTTTCCAGGCGCTGGCCGTTGCTGAGCATCAGGAACTGCTGCTCGCCAAGCCATTCGACGCGACCCGACCGCGCCGAAGTCACGGTCTCGCTGCCGTCGCTCTCGGTGCTGGAGATGAAGATGTTGCGGCCCTCGGTGCCATCGGCGGTGTCCTTGTCGATGAAGAACACGCGCCGGCCGCTGGAGGATTCCTGGAACTGGCCGGGTGCCACGCGCTCAAGATCGCCGCGGCGCTCGAAGCGGTCGCGCAGGTTGTCGGTCTGCGCATTGGCCCAGGGCCAGACGAAAAACACCATGACCGTGATGACCAGCAGGATAGGCCAGGCGAACCGGAACACCGGCGCCAGAAAGCCCCCGAGCGAGCGGCCGGCGGAAAGCCAGATGATCATCTCGCTGTCGCGGTACATGCGAGAGAGCGTGAACACGATGGCAATGAAGAGCGCGAGCGTGAGGATGGTCGGCATGCGGCCGATCACCGTGTAGCCCAGCACGAGCGCGATCTCCTGCGGGTTCACGCTGCCGCGCGACGCCAGGCCGAGGGTGCGGATCAGCAGCATGGTCAGCACGATGGTGAACAACACCACCAGCGTGCCGCCGAAACTGCGGGCCAGCTCTTTGCGAATGGAAGAATGGAATAACATCGATCGAGAACAGGAAAACACGATTATGAACTTCGAACTCAAATCCCTTTCACCCAGCCAGGCCGCGCAGCTCAACACCGACACCTTGCTGGTGCTGGTGCCCGACACGCAGACCGACAAGGCCGCCAGCGGCGCGCTGCAGGAACTCATCGCCGGCGCTACCCGCCTGGGCGATCTGGAGCAGGGCGTGGGCAAGCTGCTGTCCTGCTACCGCGCGCCGGGTTTCAAGGCCTCGCGGGTGCTGCTGGTGCGTGTGGGCGATGGTTCTGCCGCCTTGGTGCGCAAGGCCCTGACGGCCGGCCTGGCCGCGGTGAAGACCGCGGGCGTGAAGAAGCTCGGCCTGGTGCTCAGCCTGTTTGATGCCAGCAACGACGCGGTGCGCGCCGCGGTGCAGTGCTGCGCCGACGCCACCTATGTCTACACGACCACGAAGCCGTCGGCCAAGGCGCGCGCGCTGCAGCAGGTGGTGGTGGGGGTGTCGCAGGCGGCCGCGGTGCGGGCCGGTTTCGACACCGGCCGCGCGCTCATCACCGGCGTGGAGTTCGCCAAGGAGTGGGCCAACCGCCCGGCCAACCACGCTACACCCACGCACCTGGCCGAGGCCGCGCGCAAGCTGGGCCGGCTGCCCGGCTTGAAGACCGATGTGCTCGGCCCCAAGCAGGTCGAGGCGCTGGGCATGGGTTCGTTCCTGGCGGTGGCCAAAGGCTCGGCCGAGCCGCTGCGTTTCATCGTCTTGCATTACAACGGCGGCCCCAAGGGCAGCGCGCCGGTGGTGCTGGTGGGCAAGGGCATCACCTTCGACACCGGCGGCATCTCCATCAAGCCGGCGGCCGAGATGGACGAAATGAAGTTCGACATGGGCGGCGCTGCCAGCGTGCTGGGCACCTTTGCCGCGCTGGCCGAGCTGCGCCCGGCCATCAACGTGGTCGGCCTGATCCCCAGCTGCGAGAACATGCCCGACGGCCTGGCCGTCAAACCCGGTGACGTGGTCACCAGCATGAGCGGCCAGACCATCGAGATCCTCAACACCGACGCCGAAGGCCGCCTCATCCTGTGTGATGCGCTGACCTACGCCGCGCGCTTCAAGCCGCACAGCGTGATCGACATCGCCACGCTCACCGGGGCCTGCGTGATCGCGCTGGGTGGTGTGCGTTCGGGCCTGTTCTCGACCCGCGACGACCTGGCCCAGGCGCTGCAACAGGCCGGTGAGACGGCGCAAGATCTGTGCTGGCGCCTGCCCCTGGACGACGAGTACGCCGAGGGCCTGAAGTCCAACTTTGCCGACATGGGCAACGTGGCGGGCCGCGCTGGCGGTGCCATCACCGCGGCCAAGTTCCTGCAGAAGTTCACCGCCGAACTACCCTGGGCCCACCTGGACATTGCGGGCACGGCCTGGAAGAGCGGTGCGGCCAAGGGCTCCACCGGGCGCCCAGTGCCGCTGCTGCTGCAGTACCTGATTGACCAGGCCGATGCCCTGGCGGCCGGCGCTGGCAAGGGCGCAAAGGCCCGGACGAAGAAAGCGGCCAAGGTCTGAGGCAGGCCAGCCCGCTTTGCCCCGCACCATGACCGAGGTCGCCTTTCACTTCAATGCGCCCGACAAGCGCAGCTACGCCTGCCGTTTGCTGCGCAAGGCCTATCTGAAGGGCGCGCGCGTGCTGGTGCTGGTGGAGGAGGGTGAGCGTGCCACGCTGGACGCCGCACTCTGGACCACGGTGGTGGGCGAGTTCGTGCCGCACAGCGGGCCGGCCGACCCGCCGCAGGTGCAGGCGCGTTCGCCCATCCACATCGCGGGCCAGCCTTCGGCGCACCACACCGCCAGCGTGCTGGTGAACCTGCGCGCCGAACTGCCGCCCGACTACCAGCGCTTCGCCCGGGTGATCGAGGTCGTCACCGGTGCCGATGCCGACCGGGCTCAGGCGCGCGAACGCTGGAAGGCCTACAAGGCCCAGGGCATCGAGCCGCAGCGCCACGACCTGCAATTGGCGCCCCAGGATTGAGCGTGGCCGCCCGGTCTGGGGCGGCGTGCCCCACCGTGTTGCATACGCCGCACTTATGTGTCATTCGGAGCAATGATGGGCATTCGGGTAAGCCCGCGGTCGGGCCGCCAGGCCTGCCGGAATGCGAAATCCCGGGGATTTTTGGAGTATCTTTGCGCGTGGAGAAAAAAATTCGCTCCGCATTCTTACTTCATCCCTTCCGAGGAAAACCATGCAACTGAACACCAAACTGGCCGTCATCGCGGCGGCTGTCGCTCTTGCCGCATGTGGCAAAAAAGAAGAGGCTGCTCCTGCCGCCGCGCCTGCAGCTGCACCGGCTGCCGCCGCCCAGGTCGTGAAGATCGGTCACGTTGGTCCCACCAGCGGCGCCATCGCCCACTTCGGCAAGGACAATGAAAACGGCGCCAAGATGGCGATCGAAGAACTCAACGCCGCCGGCCTGACCATGGGCGGCGCGCCCGTGACCTTCGAGCTGCTGGCCGAAGACGATGCTGCCGATCCCAAGCAAGGCACCGCTGCTGCCACCAAGCTGGTGGACGCCAAGGTGGCCGGCGTGATCGGTCACCTGAACTCGGGCACGACCATCCCCGCTTCGCAGATCTACAACGACGCGGGTATCCCGCAGATCTCGCCCTCCGCGACCAACCCCAAGTACACCCGCCAGGGTTACACCGGTGCGTTCCGCGTGGTGGCCGACGACGTGCACCTGGGTGGCACGCTGGGCAAGTACGCCGTTGAAACCCTCAAGGCCGCAAACGTGGCCGTGATCGACGACCGCACCGCCTACGGCCAGGGCGTGGCCGACGAGTTCGAAAAGGGCGTGATCGCCGCCGGCGGCAAGGTGGTGGGCCGTGAGTTCACCAACGACAAGGCGACCGACTTCAACGCCATCCTGACCACCCTGAAGGCCAAGAAGCCCGACGTGGTGTTCTTCGGTGGCATGGACGCCGTGGCCGGCCCGATGCTCAAGCAGATGAAGCAGCTCGGCATCAATGCCAAGCTGATGGGCGGCGACGGCATCTGCACCAGCGAACTGCCCAAGCTGGCCGGCGACGGCATGGCCGACGACCAGGTCTTCTGCGCGGAAGCCGGTGGCGTGGAAGGCGAGGAAAAGGTCGGCATGGACAAGTTCCGCACCGACTTCAAGGCCAAGTTCAACGCCGACGTGCAGGTGTATGCCCCTTACGTGTACGACGCCGTCAAGGTCATGGCCAACGCCATGGTCGCTGCCGGCTCGGCCGATCCCAAGGTCTACCTGCCCGCACTGAAGGCCACGAACTACAAGGGCGTGACCGGCAACATCGCCTTTGACGAAAAGGGCGACATCAAGAACGGCGCCCTGACGCTGATGACCTACAAGGGCGGCCAACGCACGACCCTGGCCGTGATCCGCTGATCCAGCGCTCCCGGTTCCCCTGAAAAGCCACCTTCGGGTGGCTTTTCTTATTCACGCGGTGGCTGCGGGGTGCTCCTGCGTGCGTGGCGAGCAGGCGAAGCGGCGAGTGCGCAGCGCTGTCGGGCGTTCATCACGGCGACCACAACGCAATGTCCCCGCGCGCCGCAAGCCATGTTGCATTGCAGCAAAATTGCGCCATGCACACCGTCGCCACCGAACCCAGCAACACCGCCGTCACCGCCACAGACGCATTCGATCCCTCGTTCCGTTCTACCGTGTGGTCGCTCGGTGTGGGTGGTTTCGCCATCGGGACCGGGGAGTTCGTGATCATGGGCCTGCTGCCCGAGGTCGCCGCCGATCTGGGCGTGAGCATCCCCCAGGCCGGGCACGTCATCAGCGCCTACGCGCTCGGTGTGGTGGTCGGGGCGCCCTTGCTGGCGGTCGTCACCGCGCACTGGCCGCGGCGTTTGTTGCTGGTGGCGCTGATGGCCTTGTTCGCGCTCGGCACGCTGGCCAGTGCAGCCGCGCCGGGTTATCTGAGCCTGAACCTGCTGCGTTTCGCCGCCGGCATGCCACACGGCACCTACTTCGGGGTCGCGTCGCTGGTGGTGGCGTCGCTCGCACCGCCCGGGCGGCGTGCACACGCCGTGGCCATGATGATGCTGGGGCTGACCGGGGCCACACTGTTCGGCGTGCCCGCCGCAGCCTGGCTCGGACAACACCTCGGGTGGCGCAGTGCGTTTGTGCTGGTGGGTGTGATTGCGCTGCTGGCCTGTGTGCTGGTGCACCGCGCGCTGCCGCGTCTGCCCGCGGCCGAGGGCGCCAGTCCGCTGCGTGAACTGGGCGCACTGACCAACCCGCAGGTCTGGCTCACCCTGGGCACTGGTGCGGTGGGTTTCGGCGGCATGTTCGCCGTCTTCAGCTACATCAAGCCCACGCTCACCGAGGTCTCAGGTCTGTCGCTGGGGGCGGTGCCGCTGGTGCTGGCACTGTTCGGCGTGGGCATGATCCTGGGCAACCTGGTCGGAGCGCGCCTGGCCGACAAGGCCTTGCTGCCCACCATCGGCGGCACCCTGGTGTGGTCGATGGTGGTGCTCCTGCTGATGCTGGTGACCGCGCCGCATGCCATCGCGGTGTCGTTCAATGTGTTGCTGGTCGGCACCGTCGTTGCCTTGGCGCCGGCACTGCAGATCCGGCTGATGGACGTGGCGGGCGAGGCGCAGGCACTGGCCGCTGCCTTGAACCACTCGGCCTTCAACATGGCCAACGCCCTCGGCGCCTGGCTCGGCGGCGCGGCCATCACCGCCGGCATGGGATGGACGTCCACCGGCTGGGTCGGGGCCTTGTTGGCGGCGGGGGGGCTGGTGGTGTTTGGTGCGTCGATCTGGCAGCAGCAGCGGCGCAGCGCCCGGCCGGTCGCGGTGCTGCCGACAGCACGACGCGTTTGACCCCAGCATTTCCATTTCGACCATGGTGTTTGGTTGCGACGGTTCGACCGGGCTTGAGGGTCACCTTGACGCAGGGTGATGGCGTCAGATGGGCACTGTTATTGGGTTGTAGGTGCTTCAAGGCTGAGTTCGGAGGCGGGTTGCTGGCGCGCTCAAGGCGCTCCGCTGCTACCCTATAGGCTTCGTGCCTCAGTCACACCCCCTTTCAGCAGCGTTTAGGATGGCGTTCGATGCCTTTCTGGCGCGCATGCGCAGCAGCGATTTGCAGTCGATCGCATGACAGGCATAGAAGACGTCGGTCGAATTCAGCGAGAAACTTTCGAGAAACCCATGACCACTCCTTCAAATAAACACACTGTTTCGTCACGTCAACTGGCACGCTTGCCGCTGGCTGTGTCGCTGTTGATCATGGCGGTTGCTTGTGGTGGCGGGGGCGGCGGCACTGCTGCCACGCCTGACCATGTGGCTGAGGTGCCGGCTCCTGCACCAGGTCCGGCTCCTGCTCCAGGCCCGGCTCCTGCTCCGCAAACGCCACCGACGCTGGGTGAGCCGCGCACCTCGGCGCGCATGTTCTTCTCGGGGCACAGCCTCACGGACAATCCACTGCCAGAGTACGTCACCGCCATTGCACAAAGTTTGCGCGCAACCGCCTGGTGGAACCAGCAGAACATCGTTGGCTCGCCGATCGCCGCCCGAACGCGCGGCAACGACTCAAGCGGCACGGCCTTTCCCGGCTACCGCGAGGGCAAGAACCGTGTTGGATCGGGCATGGATGTCGTGAGTGAATTGCGCAATCCGCAAACCATCGGTGGTCAGCGCTACGACACCTTGATCATCACCGAGCGCCACGACATCGTTAACACGATCGTCTGGGAGAACACGATCGGCTATACCCGCCACTTTCACGATCGTCTGATCGAGGGCAACCCGCTGGCGAGCACCTATCTCTACCATTCCTGGCTGGGTATGCCCGACAAGAACGCCCCCAGAAACTGGGTGAACTTCGAGCGTGCTGTGGCACCCGCGTGGCAATGTGTTGCCGCGCGTGTCAACGAGTCCCTGGCGCTGGTCGGTCGTCGTGATCGTGTGGTGTACCTGCCCGCCGGCCTTGCGCTGGCCAGCCTGGTCGAGCAGGCCACACAGGGCTCGGGGGTCGCAGGCGTGACCGGCGCCAGCGTGCGTGAAACAGTCGACCGGCTTTTCTCGGACGACGTGCACCTCACGTCTCTGGGAGTTTACTACATGGCACTGGTCAACTACGCATCGGTGTACCGGCAGTCGCCTGTGGGGGCGTGGGTACCGTCGGGCGTGACTGCAACGCAAGCGCGGTCGTTGCAAGACGCGGCCTGGCAAGCGGTGACAGCCCATTTCACCACCTACAGCGAGCCAGACAACGCACAGTGCCGTGCGGTCATGCGCGACTCCGTGTGCCCAGCGTTCTACAACTTCACGAATAGGTCCGACCTGGTTGGCACTTGCCCAAATACCTTCTCTGGTACGGCGCAAAACAATCCGTTTTACTTCAACGCATCAACCGACAGCAGCAGGTGGCTTCCCGCCCCTTGAAGCGGGCTCTTCCGTGCAGCAGCAAAGGCTGCGCCAAAGCGGGATCACGCGTATTGGAATTGCTGGGCCTGTCGTAGCAGCTATTCAAGTCGCAGCGGGTCGGGCGGCGCCTGAGCCGGGCACGCCCGTTTGTCGAAAAAGCCCGCGAACTCAGTAAGCGTTTTTCCCCGTGAGTGCGCCGACGGTGCGGACCAGGATCGTCAGATCGAGCCACAGCGACCAGTTGTTGATGTACTCGATGTCGGCCTCGATGCGCTGCTCCATGCTTTCGATCTCGCTGGTTTCACCGCGCAGGCCGCGCACTTGTGCCAGCCCCGTGATCCCTGGCTTGATGTTGTGGCGTGCGAAATAGGCGTCGATCCGGCGCGAATATACCTCGTCATGTTGCACGGCGTGCGGGCGGGGGCCCACCAGCGACATCTCACCCTTGATGACGTTGAACACCTGGGGCAGTTCGTCCAGGCTGGTCCGCCGCAGGAAGGCCCCCACTCGGGTCACGCGTGGATCGTTCCGGGTGGCCTGCTGCACAACCGCCTCAGGCTGGTGCACGAACATGCTGCGGAACTTCCAGATGTGGAAGACCTTGCCGCTCCAGCCTTTGCGTGCCTGGCGAAAGAACACCGGGCCAGGGCTGTCCAGCTTGATGGCGATCGCAATGATCAACAACAGCGGTGAAATGAGCAGCAGGATCAGGGTGCCCAGCACAAAGTCTTCGATCGCCTTGAACAGCAAACGGGTACCTGTCAGCGGCGTTTCCGACAGTGTCAGCACCGGCAGGCCCGCGATCTCGCGAACGCTGTGGTTGACCAGCAGGACCGAAAAGATATCAGGCACCCAATGAACCGCCACGTGGCGGTCCAGCAGTTGGAAGTAGGTGTCCTCAATCAGGGACGACTTGCCCAGCGGAATCGCAAAGTAAACCGTGCGCAGATCGTGACGGTCGATGATGGAGAGCATTTCATCAACCGGGCCGATGACGTTGGCCTCGTGAAGAGACGCAAAGTCCGACGTTTCGTAGAGCGGGGCGCTGGTTTCCGAGGTGTAGGAGTCGTCGTCCGCGGACAGCTCCAGGCAGCCCACCACTTTCTGGTTGAGCCACGGATTGCCCGATATCTTGTTTTGCAGGTAGCGTGCGAGTTTTCCCGTGCCGACGATCAGCACGTTTTCGACCGGTACGGCATGGCGCATGACGCGGGTCTGAACCTCGCGAGAGAGGTACTGAAGCAGCAACTGCAACAGGTAGCCGCCCACATACAGCTGTCCCAATAGCAAACGGGAAAAGGTGTCGGTCTGCTTGGTCACAAAGCCCACCACGAGCAGCAGACCGTACGCCAGCGACCAGGCTTTGAACAGCGTCAAGGCCTTGCGTGCGAAGCTGCTGTTGCTGCGGTACACCCCGAACTGGTCGTAGGCGAAGATCATGCCGATGGCCAGCAGGAGCAGCATCACGGAATACTCGGCCGTCAGTCCGCCGATCTCCTGCCGGATCAACAACAGCAACGCCAGCCCCATGACTGCCGCCAGATCGAGCACGGCCTGTACTGCTGTGGAAATGCTGCCGCGACGTTTGAGGATGGACCTGAGGGGTCTCTTGGGAAGAGCCATGTTGCGGAGTATAGGTGTGCGGGGGGGTGTGCAATCTGTGGTTGCGACGGGAAAAGCATGCAGCCGCACATTGAATGTGCTGATGTTCACGATTCACGCCGGTAAGGCTGTGAGCCTCGGGTGGCGAGCCAATCGGGCTGGAAATCAGGGCGTCTTGGCCGTCTGATAGATGCCCAACATGGCTTCGGCGACACGCTTGGGATTGTGCACGTCGCTCACGTAGCGGAATCCTTCTTCCGCCAGTTGGTCTCGCAGGTCTGCATCCACCAGCAGGCGTTCAACTTGCCGAGCGAGTTCTGCAACATCTCCTGGCGGCGCAGAGAGCCCATTGCGCTCGTGCTGGACCACTTCACCAACGCCCCCCGCTGCGAACGCCACCACTGGGCAGCGTTGCGCCATCGCCTCCAGGGCCACGTAGGGCTGGTTCTCCCAGCGCGAGGTCACCAGGGTCACGGTGCGCCGGGCTCGCAGTGCTCGGATCTGATCTGGCGTTTGTTGACCCAGGAACTGGATGCGGTTGCGGACGCCCTCGTCAAAATGTGCCTGAACGTAAGGCGCGAACTTGAGGATCTGTCCATCGGCATCGGGTATTCCGACGTCTGGTCCGGCAAACGTCAAGCGCAAGTCTGGGTGGCGCTTTGCCAGCAGCGCAAAGGTTTGCAGCAGCCAGTCAGCACCTTTGACGAGATCAAGTCGCCCGACGAAAAGCAGCTCGTTGACCGCTGTCTTGGTGCTGTGCCCCGATGGCTCGGTCTCAGGCACCACATACGGATTGGGGATGGTCTGGGCCACGGCGGGATGGAGTGCATAGCGGGCAAGGGTTTCATCCAGCGTGCACCGGGACGGAGCGGTGATGATTCTGGTCTTTTTCAGGGCCGCCCCCTCGCGCTCGATCTTGTGATCCACCGAATCATCGGCGCCGACAAGCCGTCCCTGAACCAGGAATGTAGGACCGTGCAAGCGGACCACGACCGGAAAAGCATTAAGCGCCTGCAGATCACGAGACCAGCCAAAGGACTCTTCAATCTCGAACACATCGATCGGCTTGCGCGCATGAATGCTGGCGGCGGCTTTGGCGATGCTACGACCGTAGGCGTACACCGCCCGGTCAGGCGTTCTCGACAGCCGTTCCGCCAGCCGGTCCCAAAGACTTCCAAAGCGCTCGTCCTCGACCTTGTGCACATTCGCGTCGCAGGCCTCGGGATTCACCTCACCACACAGGATCGACACCTCGTGGCCCATGAGTTCGAGCTCCCGCTTCATGATGTCGATGTATGTCACGATGCCGCTTGCCCGGGCGGACAGCGGCCAACCGGACACAAAATAAGCTATATGCAAGCTGAGCCTCTCGAATCGTTGCAACTGACCAGTTCCTGATACATCGCGTGCGCCTCGACCTCAGGATGCGCGAAGGGCGGCAAGTAGTTCACCACCGACCCATGCAGAAAGTGCCCCGACGGCGACAAGGCCCAACGTGTACAGCAGGCGGACGCCTTCATAGCGCCAGATCACCATGCCGCGTGCAGACAAGGTGCGCAAATAGTAGGCAAGGGTAGGGGCCATCTCCAGCATCATGGCGGCGAGGAAGCCTGGCAGGCCGAAGTAGTGTGAGCCGAGCAACACCGCCGGAACCAACCAGAGCAAGCGGATGACGTTGCCCGCCAGTTGTACACGCAACATTCCACTGGCCACCAGCAGATCTTCCGCTGTCGATGAAAACACGTGGATCACCGATCGCATCGCAAACAACTGCACCATGAGGCCGGCTTGGGCGTATCGCGAGTCGTACAGCACATGGACCACAAAGGCGCCGGCGCCGCACAACAGCGCGGGCACAGCCAAGACCAGCGCATGCAGTTTCCAACTCTGCGTGTAGTATTTTTCGACGAAAGTCGATTCGTCATCTCGGAAATTCTCGGCACAACGGGGATAGAGCATGTTTCGGCTCAAGCGCGTGATCAGTGCGTCGACGGGTGTCAGGATATTGACCGCCAATCCATAAAGACCCATCAGTTGCAGGTCGAATAGCTTCAAGAACAATAGCTTGTCGAACTGGCTCACTACCAGGGTGATCATGCTGGAGGGCATGACGTAGCGTGCGAAATGGAATTGTTCGCGCAACGCTTCGCGATGAAACCGGAATTGTGCGCGGCTGTCGGTATAAAGTACGTAGCTGGCGGTGGTCATCAACAGCTGATTGAGCAGGGTGCCGTACAGAATGCCGAAATAGTCGCGGCTGAAATAACTCCAGATGATGGAAAAACAAGTCGACAGCACTAGGCAGCCGAGCTCGATGTAGTGCATCTTCTGTGTCTGACGCCGCCGAATTGACAGCGGAATTGACATGGACTCGAGGCCCATGAGAACAAAGGAGATGGAAAAAATCCGCAATACCAGCGTGAGATCGGGTTGACCATACCATTCGGCCAGATAGGGGGCGAGCAGAAACATCAAGCCGGCATTGAACAGGCTGCGTACAAATCGAACCGACCACCACGTGTGGAAGAATTGGGGCTCGTCGCCCTTGGCGTGGCGAATGGTCAGGCCGACAATGCCCACATCCGACACCATTTCCACGATGAAGGCGATGGAAGCCACGATCGTCATCAGTCCGAATGCTTCCGGATAGAGCAAACGGGTCAGGATGACGCTGCTGAACAGTCGAACCACCGCCACCCCGGCTGAGGTCGCCGCCGCGGTGAAGAGTTCTCCCTTGAAATTGACCAGGTGTTTGATCAAGCGTTGCTCTGACTATTGTTGTTAGACGGTTGGAGCCTGGCATATGCCAAACCCAGCGCCGACAGGATCCATGCCATCTGTGCGAGTCCGGTGCCGAAACTGCCAGTGGCCATGAAAAAGTAGGTGCCCAAGAGCAATGCCACCAGGCAAGCCCCCAGGCTGGAGAACGCCGGGTCCGTTTTGCGAAACAAGGCCGTCGTGCTCCAGGTTCGGAAAAGGCTGATCAGGAAATAGCCGCAAAACAGAGACAGCCCGACGAGACCATGAAATACGGCAACGGTGGCGTACACATTCACAAGATCGATGATGCCTTGCCCTTGACGCAGATGTTCCAGGTACTCAAGGGCACGGGGCGTGCCAAAAACGGGATATTGCATAACCAGATCCCAAGAAGCCTCGGCCAAGCGCTGGCGGTAGGTGACGTTCTCCGTGTCGATTGTCCCGATGAATGGGAGGCTGGCAACAATTCGACCACCCAGTGGCAATGCCAGAATTACAGAGCCGCCAATGGTGGCCAGAATTCCCATTTTTATTGCTTGAATCATTCCGCGAGGCAGCAAAAATACAAAAACAAATGGGATCAATACCGCAGTGAGCCATGGCGCCCGGGAATATGCAGCAATCAGGCCAACCCAGAACCAGATGCTTCCTGCGATCAGCTGAAATTTCGAGACTTTGAGGTACCTTGCCAAATAGAGCCACACGCCAAAGGCGATGGCCGTCATGTAACCCAGTACCAAGGCGTGACCAGTGGACGCTTGGGCGCGCAGCGAATTGCCGCGCATGAGAAAGGCAAAATCCATCGGGATACCCCAGTTTCTCACCACGTTCTCGTACATGAGCCAGCCCCTCAGCGACTCGAACATCGCAATAGGTGCCGCCACCGCCATGATCAGGGCGCAGGTGCCAAGAATTTCCCGGATTTTCTGTTCCGAGGATGCTCCTCGGCTGAATGCGTAGACCAACAGGATGCTGTCCAGAAAGACGAGAAGAAGGCGTCTGAACGTATTTGTGAGACTCTCCAAGGGGATTAATTGGATGATCTGCAGCGCACTGAAGCAGAAAATCAGGAAGTACGGGAGTCCAAGCCCAGGTTGCCGAAGTTTTTCAGTCTGCCGCGTGTGCATCAATTTCCAGGCATACGGCAGCAAAACCGTCAGCGTTAGCAGTCGGTAGTTGTTGAAGTCAATGAGGTATCCAGCCCCTACCAGCGGGATATACACGCTGACGGGGGGAATGATGTGCAGCAAGAGCACATAAAGAGCCAATGGGTTGGAGTCTCGTTGCCCCAGCCACACCAGTATTGGTGCCGCAATCAAGCAGAAAAGCAAGAAGCTGGGGCTGAGGAAGGCCAGGATCGTCAATCCAAACCAAGCGTTGCGTCGCAGTCGAAAATCTTCCTGGGACATCACCTGCAGCCAGAACCGCTTGCCAACAATGAAGGCAAGTGAACCCAGTGTCAGAACGATGGCGAGCGTCTTGAGGTCTTGAATCATGGCTGCGCCGCACCGGTTTCGAGGGTTTCCTGGCGAGTGAGTGGCCGTCGGCACGGCGTTGCCCATCCGATGTCACCGCGTGGCGCTGGACCCGCCGTTGGCACAATGGCCGACAGCGGGAGCCTACTGCGGGTTTTGAATACCCTGGATGGGACGGGAATGTGTTGGAGCAGCTTCAAAAAAATGCGTGTCTGCAGCAACAGGGGCACGTCCGCGTGGTTGAAAGTCGGTGTTGCCCGGGATGGTAGCAGCGCAAAACCAGTGAGTCTCGGGGATGATTCACGCCAAAGCAGCACAACCTGCTCCAACGTGAATTTCTCGACGACTGCGGCTGCGTGTGCTCCGGGTTTCAGTCCACCTGACGGACGCCTGTCTTGGGATAGCGCGTTACCACCTCCCACACGGTTTCCTGCATCGCTCGTGCTGTCTCCGGCTCCGGCGCTGTTGCCTCACTGCCATCCGCGCGTTTGAGGCGGTGCGGCAAACCGGCGGGGCTTCGGTGGTAGAGAACAGCGTAGTGGGTCAATGCGACAAGGTAGTTGCCCAGGTCGTTGAGGTGGATGTTGTCCTGCGTGCCATCGGCGTTGCGCGCAAAAAGATCCTGTCGCGTACTCATACCGGGTAGTTTTCCCGGCCCCTCGATGCGGCGCACCCACTGTGCCATCACCTGACCGGCAGGAATGACGTAGATCGGGCCCCCCGTGTCATTGTGGGCAAGGCTTTTGGCCAGCAACTCACCCTCCCAATAAAGCGGCAAATCTTCGTCGAGGCGCTCCAGCCATCCCTTCGGGTCGTTCAGCTGGTGCCACGTCTCATACAGATACACGCGAATTGCGGGCTTGGCTGCGCGCGCTTCCCGCGCCCAGCGGCGCAGGTACTCGGGACTGTCAAAATGCCGAATGGCGTCCTTGATCTCCACCATTTCGGTCAGCACCAATGCATCGAACTTCCCACCCCTGACCGCAGACATGGCGTCCATGTATCTGGGATGGTCGTTTTCTTGCTCGAAGCCATTGATACTTTCGCCTGGCTCCCAATGCGAGCGCAGTGTGACGCCCCAGCCTAGTTGAGAACGATGGCCATGACCCTCGCCGGCCAGCTGTTCCAGCATGGCGGGCATGTCGCGATTCACCAGGCTGTGGCCGATGTGGTAGACGGACAGAGGTGTGGTGGGTGGCGGCATTGGCACCGTGTAAAGACTTGCCAGTGCAACCGAATCCAGGCCCTTCTGCCAGCCGCAGGCCGCCAGGCTCCATAAAACGAGGCAAGTCAGCGATTTCTTGGCATTCATGGGCTTATCATAATGAAGAGGTTTGTATCGTTGTTTTACATCTTCTGACAATTGAGGTCGCTAAGAACGGCCGCTCCCATCTTTCCGCAACAAGGGTGTTGAAGGCGGTAAGGTGTCGATAAGCTTTAAGAGGGGGAGATTCGTGTTGACTTTCCGACCGCGTGAGCGGGATATTCGATGAGGCAAGAAGTTGTCCGGTCCTGGCCCCTGACGCCTCTGCAGTTGGGCTTGTTGTACGACAGCCTGCTGTCCCAACGCACCAGTGTGAATCTGGAACAAGTCGCTTGTCACCTGGATGACGAAGCGTTCGACGTGGCCACCATGAAGCAATCGTGGGAGGCGCTTGTTCGTCGGCACGAAGTGCTTAGATCGGTCTACGTTTGGCGGGATGTTCGTGTGCCCAGCCAGGAGGTGGTTGCGGACATCGAGTTCGAGTTTGAACAGCACGATTTGCGTGCGCTCGCTCCTGAGCAGCAAAAAGAAGTACAGGAGGAGTGGAGGCATGCAGATCGCAGGCGCGGTGTGCGTCTCGACAAGGCCTCCAATTGGCGCCTGACCTGGTTTCGCTGGGGAGATCGCCGATCCAGTTTGTACTGGACCTTCCATCACATCATGCTGGACGGTACCAGTTTCGCTCTGCTGCTGCAGGAGGCGCTGGAGGGGTACACCGCTCGATTGCAGGGCGAAGCACATGTGCCAGTGACATTGAGTCCGCTGGACTTCGGCGACTACTGTCACGCCCTGGACGCTGTCCGATGTAATGTCGATGCACAAGATGAGGCGCGCCGGTTTTTTGAGGCGCAGTTGCACGGCGTGTTTGCCGAGCAGTCCGCTGAGACGATGGGGCAGGCCGATGCGCCGTCTGCAGACGGCACCGATGCGTTGGAGCCCATGGCCAGCGTCGAGGGATCCATCACGCCGGCAGAGGTCGATGGCTTGCGGGCACTGGCGCTGGCCTCGGACGCCACCTTGGGTACGGTCGTGCAGGTGGCCTGGGGCATTCTGCTTTCCCGCGTGGGTGGGCAGCGGGATGCCGTATTCGGCGTGGTCCGTTCGGGGCGCCACATCGTGCCGCAGGCTCGTGACACCGTGGGCTGCCTGATCAACACGCTGCCCGTTCGCGTTGCCCTTGGCATGGGCGTATCCATAGACCAGTTGCTGCGTGCCATGCGCACTTACATGCTGGGCATGCGTCCACATGAGCACGTTTTCCTGAGCGACCTGCAGGCCTGGAGCGAGGGCTTTGCCAGCGAAGGCCGGCTGCAAAGCGTCGTGATGTTCGAACCTTGGCCGCTGGAGCAGCGCTTGCAAAGCCTGGGTGGTCCGTGGCTGCAGCGGCGTTTCGAGCTCCATGAGGAAGGCGCCGCGGAAATGACGCTGGCGGTATATGTCCGTGGTGGCCTGGACCTTCATCTGGAGTACGACAGCCGCCGTGTCGATGCAGAGACGGCCAAGCGGCTGATGGCGCTCCTGCAAATCCTGCTCGGGCACATGGCGCGGGCCACAAGTGATCAGACCGTGGCTTCGCTGGATATGTTGACGCCCGAAGACCGCGGTCACCTGCAGGCTTGGGCTGCGCCTCCGGATGGTGTCTCTGCCTCGGCCAATTGCGCCACCATGGCACGGTTTGCCCGCACGGTGCGCCGGCGACCGTCCGCCGTGGCCATTTCAGTCTTGGGCGAACAGACCCAGCTGACCTATGCCGAACTGGATGCACGTTCGAGCCAGTTGGCCCATTGGCTGCGGCGCCAGTCGGTGGAAGAGGGCGATCGTGTGGCGATCTGCATGCCTCGCAGCCCGGAGTTCGTGGTTGCGATGCTGGGGATCATGAAGGCCGGTGCGGCCTATGTGCCCATCGATCCTGGCTATCCGGCCGAACTGAAGGAGCACATGGCGAGCGACAGTGGCGCCGTGTTGCAGTTGGCCGGAGCGGGGGGGGAGGCGTCGGGAGTGGCCCGTACCGTAAGGCTGCACACGCTGGCCGATGAGCTTGCGAAGCTCCCGTCGACGTGGTCCGATCCGCTTGGCCAGGGTCATGACAGACCAGCCTACGTTATCTACACCTCAGGCTCCACCGGCAAGCCCAAAGGGGTGGTGGTGGGGCAGCACGCCCTGGTCGCTCATGCAGCGGCAGTCACCGCAACGTACGGGCTCACCGAGCACGACCGTGCATTGCAGTTTGCAAGCCTGAGCTTTGATGTCTCGATTGAGGAAATCGTGCCCACGCTGTTGGCGGGTGCTGAGCTCGTTTTGCGCAACGCGGCGGTGGCAGAGTCTGTCTCTGCATTGTGGGCCGCGGTCGAGCAACGCCAGTTGACCGTGCTGAACCTGCCGACCGCCTATTGGCATACCTGTGTAGACCAGCTTGAGCATGGGCGGGCACGGATGCCTGCGTGTGTGCGCCTGCTGGTGGTTGGTGGTGAAAAGGCGTCTCGCCAGGCGCTGGATCGTTGGCGTCAGGCAGTGCCTGAATGTCGCTGGATCAACGGCTACGGGCCGACCGAAGCGACCATCACCAGCACCTTCTACGAAGCGCTGGCGGACAAGCCGCTGCCGCCGAATGCAGATATCCCCATCGGTAAGCCGCTGGGACATGCCCGCGCCTATGTGGTCGCCGCGGACGGGTCTCTGGCGCCACCTGGCGTGAGGGGCGAGTTGTGTCTGGGTGGGCCGTGCCTGGCGCTTGGATACCACGGACAACTGGAGCTGACCGCGCGTCAATTCATGACTACCGGCGGACTTGATCCGGTCTGGGAGGCCGTGCGTGAGCCACGTATTTACCGCACGGGCGATCTCGCTTCGTGGAGTGACGACGGCGAATTGCTGTACCACGGTCGTGCCGATCGGCAGGTGAAGGTGCGGGGGTTCCGCGTGGAACTCGAAGCGGTGGAATCGGCGCTGGCGGCATTGCCGGGTGTGGGGCGTGCGGTGGTGAAGGTGGACATGCCCAATACGCCCGCGGCCCGTTTGCTTGCATGGGTATTGCCCGCGCATGTCGGACAGGCGCTGGACGTCGCGACGCTCAACACCGAGCTGGCGCACCGCTTGCCCGAACACATGCGTCCCACACTGGCGGTGATTGACGAGTTGCCCATCACTCCGGGCGGCAAGATCGACTACCGCCAACTGGTGGAGCGCGATCTTCTGGAGCAGGATGTCGACACGGATTCGGCCGCAGCTCCGTTGTCAGACGAGCTCCAGAGAATGACGGCTGTTTTTGCCCAAGTGCTCAAACGGAAGACAGTGGCGCCAGAGGCTTCCTTTTTTGACCTGGGTGGTAACTCCCTGCTGGCCGTCAGCCTGATTGCCGCGGTGGAGCGCGAATTCTCGTGCCAGTTGTCGGTGGGCACGCTCAAGGCTTCCCCAACACCGGCGGCCTTGCATGCGGCGCTGAGCGAGGGCAGTGGGGACGACGCCCCGCAGTTCCTGGTGGCCATCCAGCCCGAAGGCAAGGGCATCCCCATCTATGGCGTGCACAGTCTCGGACACCGCGAGCGTTTTTATCGGCCGCTGGCCGCACGGCTCGGTGCAGATCAACCCGTGTTCGGCCTGACTTCCGGCTACACGCACCTCCACGAGGATGCGCTCAGCGTCGAGCAATTGGCGCAGCTCTATCGTGACGACGTACAGAAACACCAACCAGCGGGTCCGCTGGTGCTCGCGGCCGTATCGATGTGTGCCTATATCGCCTATGAGCTAGCCAAACAGTTGACGGACGCGGGCCGGGAGGTGGCCTACCTTGTGCTTTTTGACTCGGAAGGTCCCGATGGGCGGCCTTCGATTCAGAAAAAATCTCGCGTCCTCGCCCTGCACTGGCA
This sequence comes from Hydrogenophaga palleronii NBRC 102513, assembly GCF_001571225.1. GTDB lineage: Bacteria > Pseudomonadota > Gammaproteobacteria > Burkholderiales > Burkholderiaceae_C > Hydrogenophaga > Hydrogenophaga palleronii. The sequence goes on along the minus strand of NZ_BCTJ01000001.1, from coordinate 415,846 downwards.
ACAGTTTCGCAAGAAGGGGCCGCGCTACTTGATCGAGCGCACGGTGATCCGGCTGACCAATGCGGGCGGTCTGAAGGGGCGAATCGGCCTCTTGCTGGGAAGAGCATTCAACATGACGCGAGGCCAAGCCTTTGACCATCCTGCGGACCATGCGTTCGTACAGAATCTGGCGCTGGCCGTCAGTCGCTACAGTCCCGGCACCTACGCCGGTCGCATGGTGATTTTTTATCCTGAAGACGAGCCCTTCTTCGATCTCGACAAGGCGATCGCCTCTGGAATGGGGTGGCGCAGGTATGGTACCGGGCGTATTGATTTATTGCCGATTCCAGGCGGCCATATTTCGATGCTCGACGAACCCAATGTGGGCACAATGGCGCGGCGACTGTCGAATTTGCTCTTTGAAGAGAGGTCCAATGTGGGCAAAACGTCTTCCAATGGTTGATGGAAATGCGGTAGCAGCGTGTTTCGCGAGAGGCCACGAGAGCAGATGGTCCACGAATTAACGCAGCGCATGTACAGAGAAGGAATTACACCCCTCGTAAGCGTCCGCAACAGACGTTGTTTTGATGGTAGGGAATCAGGTGGAGCAATTGTCCAGGCGCTACCAGCTTGGTTGGGTGTTTCTGCCGAGGTGAGCACCGTCTACTCTCGGTTTTGCACGGTGCATCCTCTTGGCGCCCCGACACTAGCAGTACAAGCAACTTGTAACATCCGAATTCTGGAGCGCTTCGGAAGGCCGGATAATCCGCTGGCCATGAAAGTGGCGACCGCCAGTCTCGCTTGTTCGTCTATCGACGTCTTCAATGCACTGGCACCCCAATTGCATTTGCCAGCGCCTGGCGGCCTATTGCCGTTTGATGGTATGCCGATGCTTTGATGGTGCCGAGAGTCCCGTCTGTCGCTGTGACCTTATTCATGTTGGCGCGGCCGAGGAAACAGGCAACCCAATCACTCGCCGATTTCGCTCTACAGAGCGCCCGTCAGAAGCGGGTGCCTGATCAATGTAATGCTCTATTCATGATGAATTCAATGTTCACGCAACCCTCTGGCCCGAAGCTGGCCGTTGTGTCGGTGCTTTTCCTGAGCGTGCTCGCGGGCTGTGGCGGAGGTGGCGGTGGGTCTGCCGCCGGTGGTACCACGGACAGCGGGCTAAGTGCGGGAGCGCCCCCCTCAGCCCCAGCCCCAGCCCCAGCCCCGGGTGCAGCGTCGCCCAGCCCGGCGCCGGATTCCGATGGGCCGAGCCAACTCCCGGCGGTGAACGCGGCGCGCATTCCGTCTGGCAATCCAGGGGTTTCGACCGAGAACATGCAGGCCACGAACGAAAGGCCCAGTGCCAGCGATGGCACGGGCAACTTCCGCACCTCGTGCGACTACAGCCACATGGCCTTCGACGACCCGATCGTCTACCCCGGCCAGCCAGGGCGTTCGCACCTGCACGCGTTCTTCGGCAACACCGCGGTCAACGGCAATTCGACCGCCGCGTCGATTGCCAACACCGGCAACTCCACCTGCCGCGGTGGCGTCATCAACCGCAGCTCCTACTGGGTGCCGGCGATGATCGACACGCGAGACGGTACGCCGCTCAAGCCGTCCTCGTCGCAGTTCTACTACAAGACCGGCTACCGCGGTGTGGTGCCCAGCACCGTGCGCGCCATGCCGGCGGGGCTGCGGATGATCGCGGGCGACATGAAGAACTTCTCGCCCAGCGGCCCGTTTGCGTACAGCTGCCACGGCACCAATGGCGCCAGCGTGCCGGAGCAACAAGGCCCGTCGATTCCGAACTGCCCGGTGGGCTCGGAGGTCTGGCAGCACATCTACTTCCCGCAGTGCTGGGACGGCGTGAACCTGGATTCGCCAGACCACAAGAGCCACATGTCGTATCCGATCACGGGCCGGGGTTGCCCGGCGTCGCATCCGGTGCCGCTGCCGGAGATCACCTTCAACATCATCTACCCGGTGAGCGAGGCCAACTCGACCCGGCGCTGGCGCCTGTCGTCGGACAACTACAGCAGCTCCATCCCCGGCGGCTACTCGGCCCACGGCGACTGGTTCAATGGCTGGAGGCCGGACATCATGGAGACCTTCGTGGCCAACTGCGACCGCACGGCGCTGGACTGCCACTCGCACCTGTTGGGTGACGGCCGGGCCATCTATTGATCATCAATTGATCTTGAGGAAGGCGGGCTGAGAGCGATCTGAAACAGACGCTCAGCCCGTACAACGCGACGGCGCCCCTGGCTTCAGGCCTTGGGCGCCGTTGCTGTTTCGGTGGGCAGGTTCAGCAGCGCCTTGGGCACCACGTAGCGCGCGCCATGTGGTGCCGTCCACTCGAGGCGGATGCGTGCGACCGAGTTGGCGAGCCGATCCACGGTCACCTCAATCGGGTAGAAGCGCCCAGCGGCCAGCTCGACCTTTTCGTCGGCGGGTGCGTCCCCGCCTGCGACCAGTTTGCGCGCGATCAGAACGCGCATGCCGGGGGCATCGGCATGAAAGCGGTATCCGCCACTGATGGGCGCACGGACCCAGCCGCTCCATCGCACGGAAGAGACCGGCTTTTGAGTGGTGCCGGAGGGCCATTTGACCGCCTGGTCGAAGTCCACCACGCCGTCTGTGCGCACCAGACGGGGTGAGCCCTTCAGGAAGGCCTTGTCGAAGTACTCGCCGCGCAGTCCTACGCCCGCCGGGTTGGCGGAGGTGCACATGTCGGCGCGCTGCGCCGCTTGCAGCAGCTCCGCGGCCATGCGGTCGGCGGTGTCGGTGACAGGGGGCACGGGCCGGGCCGGCGCGAGCACATCGTCCCGCCGCAGCACCAGCAGGGCTGCTCCACCCAGTGCGGCCAGCACAAGGCCCCAGCGCAACACCTGGGATCGGCGGGAAGAGCTCGGGAATTTGGACATAGGCGGTGACTTTAGCGTGGGCCTGAGCGCGTGGGAAGTGCGCGGGTTGTCAGCGACCGCGCGTCCACTGCGCAGAAGCGCGCCGTGAGCGTACAGCCAGCGTCACGGCCGCGTACACGACAAAACCCCAGGGTTCTCGCAGCGCCATACCCAGCAGCTCGCTGCGCCGTGGCGTGGCTTTGCCTTCGTTGCGCGACAGTTCGGGCCACTTCCGGGCTATTTCCTTCACGCCCTGATCCTGCCGGCGGCGCACCTTCACCAGGCGGCTGAAGCCTTCCACCATCGGCCACTCGTAGCTGGCCTGAACGCCTTTGCGTTCGTGGGGCGCAAACAGCAGACGCACGTAGGTGTCGTCGGAAATGATGTCTGGAAACCGGCCCCAGCGGGCCCGGCCGGCGGCGTTCACCGCAAAGGCGCCGAAACCGGGCGCCTCGCTGCGCGCGAACGGCAGCATCTGCCAGAAGCGCGCGTACGCGCGCGTCACGGCAGACTGCGCGTGAGAGATGTGTGGCTTGCCACTGGCGTAGCGCGCTGCGCTCGTGCTGCCGAGTTCCTCGGCCAGCATGCGCACGAGTGCGGGGCTGACCAGCACGTCGGCATCGAGGTAGAGGCGCAGCTCGCCGGTCGCCAGCTCGTCACCGACGTTCAGGGCATTGAGTTTGCCGGGTTGTGCGAGGTCCAGCACCTGCAGGGTCCAGCCGATGCGGGAGGCTGCGGCTTCGAACGAGCGCGCCACCTCCACGGTGCGGTCCTTGCACGCATTGGCCACCACCAGCACCTGGACCGGAGTGTCTGCCGGCTCCGAGGTCATCAAGGCACGGAGGCAGTTGGCCAGATAAGCCTCTTCGTTGTTGGCCGGAAGAATGATGCTCAGCCCGGGCCTTGCCCCAGACGCGGCCACGGGCGATGCTGGTGCGGACGTCGCGCTCACGATGCCGAGCCTCCAAACAGCCGGATCAACTTGGCGGCTTCCACGTCGATGTCGTGGCGCGCCATGACGCGCTGTCGGCCCTGGCGTCCCATGCCCTTCAGGTGTGTCACGTCGCTGCGCAGCGCGTCGGCCAGCGCGGTGGCCAGCGCTTCCACGTCTCCGGGTGCGACCAGCCAGCCGTCCAGGCCATGGCGCACCAGTTCCGGGATGCCGGCCACCGTGGTGGTGACCACAGGGCGCTCCAGCGCCATGGCCTCCATGATGACCACCGGCAATCCTTCGGCAAAGCTGGGCAGGACCATGGCTCGGGCGGCCTGCAGTTCTTCGCGCACCTGCTGGCTGCTGATCCAGCCGGTGATGCGCACCTGCTGCTGCATGCCGTGGCTGGCCACCATGCGCTCCACCTCAGGCCGCATCTCGCCGTCGCCGGCCAGCACCAGTTCGAAGTGCACACCCTGGTCCTTCAGGCGTCGCACGGCTTCCAGCAGGATCAGCTGGCCTTTTTGCTCGCACAGCCGGCCCACGCAGACCAGCCGCGGCGTGTCGCTCATTGGCACGGACTCGGCGCCTTCATGGAAGCTGCGCTCCAGGCCGCAGTGCACCACGTGGATGCGGTTCCACCGTTCGTGGCCCACCCAGCGGTACAGCTGGCTGCGCCCATAGGAGCTGATGGCGACCACGAAGGCCGCGTTCTCGATCTTGTCCTTCAGGTGCAGTGCTGCGGGCTGATCAAACTCTTCCGGTCCGTGCACGGTGAAGGAGTAGGGCGGCCCGCCGAGGGCGCGTGCCAGCATGACGATTTCGGCCGAGTTGGTGCCGAAATGTGCGTGCACATGGTCCACCGGGTGCTTGCGAAGCTGGCCGACCACGCGGCAGGCCTCTGCCAGGTAGGCCAAGTGGTAGAGCAGGGCGCGGTCCGACCCGCGGCTCATGCGCCAGGCCATCAGCAGTGCCTGGACGAAAGCGGCGGGCGTGCGCAGCAACTGCGTCAGCGCGGCCACGAGCAGGCCGGCCGCTCCCGCGCGCAGCACGTAGAAGGTCTTGCCTTGTTCGGCAATGTCGTCGGGGTCGACAGGCTTCTCGCTCCAGCCGCGCAGGGCCAGGCGCTGCACCTCAACGCCCTGGCGCTCCAGCGCAAGGATCTCGCGCCGGATGAAGCTGTGGCTGACCTTGGGGTATTGGTTGATGAAATAGGCGATCTTCATGTTCTTGTCCGTGCTCTTGCAAATGCGCTCCAGGCGATCACCACCAGCGAGCCCATTTCGAGCAACCAGTTGAGGGTGAAGCCGGCCAGGTGCCAGCCGAGCATCTCGTCCACATGGTGGAAGGACGCCGCCCTGATGGCGACAAACATCATCAGGCCCGCCGTCCCGGCACAAGCCCACAAGCTCGGCGCTGGCGCGCTCCAGACCAGCATCATGATGGCCGACAAGGTGGTCAGTCCCAGCACGGGCAAGGCCGCGATGAAGGCCTCCTGGTACTGGCGTCGATTGTCATACCAGCCGTGCTGCATGGCGGAGATGCGGAGCCATTCGGTGACGGCAGACTGCAGGTCAAGCTGCTTGTTGATGCCCAACGCAATCATGGCCACGGTCAGCAGGCGCCAGATCAGCCGCTCGTTCACGCTCATCACAATTCGCTGCTGTGTTTCGCGGCGCAGCACCGCAAAACACGCCCAGGCGGCCAGGACGTACAGTGCGACCGTGACCCATCCGCCGATGGTCGGGTCGCCGATGCCCGGAGACCAGTTGCCAATCCAGTGCTGATTCATGCGCAGCTGCTCTCCACCTACTTGTATTCAATCAGCCGCCCGGTGCGCCCGAGCAGCTTGGTCACGCAGAACTTGAGCACACCGCGGGCTTCGGCAAACTTGCCCGCCAGTGTGAAAAACGCAATGCCGGGCGAGCCGCTGCGGATCGCCAGCCGTGCCCATTGCACGGGATACAGCAGCGCCAGCAGACCGGCGCGGGCATCCACGAACACGGCCAGCAGCGCGATGCCTAGGGGCAGCAGCAGGCCCCAGAGCACGGCGCGCAAGGTTTCGCGCACCCAGTGTCGCTCTGGCGGTGCTCCGTGCAGCCAGGCCCCCTCGGCAAACGCGTGGCCAGCCCGGACGGTGCGCTGCCACCATTGAGACCAGCGTGTGATGGCCGCGTCGTGCAGCGTCATTTCCTGGTCCAGGCGGTGGATGCGCCAACCTGCGCCGCGAAGGCGCACGCACAGTTCGGGCTCTTCGCCTGCGATCAGGCTCGCTCTGAAGCCACCGACCTGCGTAAACGCTTCGGCACGGAACAGGGCGTCTCCGCCACAGCTGTTGGTGTCGCCGACCGGCGTATCCCACTCCAGGTCGCACATGTGGTTGTAGATGGAGCGCTCTGGGTAGCGTTCGCGGCGGCGCCCGCAGACCACGGCACAGTCGGGCTCTGCTTCAAGGTGAAGGCGTGCTGCCTCGATCCATCCGGAGACCACTTCGCAGTCGCCATCCACAAACTGCACATAACGCAGCTGCGGGTGGAGCTCCAGCAGGCGTTGGTAACCCGCGTTGCGCGCTCGTGCAGCGGTGAAGGGTTTGCCCATGTCCAGCGAGAGCACGTCGGCGCCCATGCCCCGTGCCATTTCCACCGATCCGTCCGTCGAACCGGAGTCCACATACACCGCCGCGCGGATGTGGGGCAACACCGATGAAAGACAGACGCGCAGCCGGTCGCCTTCGTTGCGACCAATGACCACCGCGCCCACCAGGGGGCGGGCCGAGACGTCCTCAGCGCCGGCCTGACCGGTTTTCAGACCGTCGTTCAACGCTGGCCTCTCATTTCGGCGTGGAGGGCACCGAGCTGCCGCTGCATGCGGTTGCGAACGCGAACAGGGAAAGCCACGGCGATCTGCGGTTTGGACATGGGTGATGGGTGGGGAGGGGAGCGGCGGGCCATTATCGCCAGCGCGTGCTGTGCACCGACCGTTGAGGCACGCCGGCGGCGTACCGAACACCACGGGCGGCGCGTTTTTCTTATGCGTTGCCTCGTCGTGGACGGCAGCGTGCGGGAATCCCGACTGCCACGTGCTCGGGCGGCACGTCTGTCAACACCACGGCGTTGGCACCGATGCTGGCGTGAGGCCCGATCACAATTGGTCCGAGCAGCTTCGCGCCCGCACCCACGTCCACGCGACCCGCCAGTGTTGGCACCCCGCCCGATGCCACCGTCCCCAGTGTCACCTGATGGTGGATCATGCAATTCGGCCCCACCACAGCGTCCGGGTGGATCACCACCCCGTTCGGATGGGGCAGCAGCAACCCCCCACCAAGGCAGCAGTTCAACGGGATGTCGGCCCCGCTGACCACACTCCAGAACCGATGCCGTAACACGACCAGCACACGCAATGGGTAAAAAAGGACGGTTTGCTGCCGCAGGCGCTGATAGTCGCGGATACTGCGCAGCAACCGTTTGCCGGAATTCCATTCGCAAAAACCCAACCGCTCGCGTTGCCAGTCGGGTTCCACTGCGCTGAGTTGGTGCGGAGGCACCGTGGAAAATGTCATCTCAGGTCTTTCACTCATACCCGTCTGCCATGAGACCGTTTTTGATGAGCTTGCGTTCGCCGATCGGCGAGGTGGTTGGGCGTGGACGGATTGTGCATCTGTTCACACCTGAGCCAACTCTCGTTGGTTTACCATCCTCGGGGTAACAACAAATTGTGACATGGCTTCTGCTCATCGCAGAGGTTGAGTCTTGTGCCTTTATCCTGCCATGCATGCAGCTCGGGTTCGAAGCTGCTGTCGTCCTGCACCGATTTCAACATCGGCGCGTCATTCATCCTGGGAGTCGAATATGAAATCCGCACTGCAGTCTTTTGTGTTCCTGTGTCTGGTCCTGGTGGGCGCGGTGGCCTCTGCGCAATCTGCATCACCTTATCTGTTGCGCCATGGCGATGCCCTGACGGTCTCGGTCTGGAAAGAGGACGCATTGCGCATGGAGGTGCGGGTGTTGCCTGACGGCAGCATCACCTTTCCTCTGGCCGGTCGTGTCGAGGTGGCGGGGTTGACCACGCCGCAAGCCGAACAACGCATCGCAGCCAAAATCAAGGAATACATCAAGGAAGCCGTGGTGACCGTGGCCGTGACCGGTATCGACGGCAGCCGTGTGTATGTGCTGGGCAAGGTCACCACGCCGGGCCTGGTGACCCTGATGTCGCCTTCCACCACGGTGCTGCAGGTGTTGAGCCAGGCCGGTGGCGTTGACCGGTTTGCCGACGCGAATGCCATCCGTGTGCTGCGCCAGGTCAACGGCGTGTCGACCGTGCTGCCGGTTCGCTACAACGACCTGATGCGCGGCAACGCGCTCGAGACGAACGTGGTCCTGCAGCCAGGTGACACCATTCTGGTGCCGTGAACATGATGCGCGCCCATCCTTCCTTTTTCTTTGCCGCAGCGCTGTGCGCCGGCACGGGTGCCGCGCACGCGCAGCATTCCACGACGGTGGCCGTGGAGCTTGAGCGGATCGAAAACCCGCTGCTCGCGCCCGTCAGCCCCGGTGGCGCCACCGTGCTGCGTCTGATCCCCAACTATTCGTTCGAGACGGAAAGTGACCGTATCCGCTCCAGGTTCACCGCGGGCGCGGTGATCGAGCGTTCGAGCAACACCCAGTTGCTGGCGAGCCGCGAGTACCCCAGCCTGGGCTACACGTGGGCGTACGCCTGGCCCACGGCGAGCCTTGAGCTGCGCGCCAACCTGGCGGAGTCGGCCACACGGAACTCGGAGTTGCGGGATTCAGGCCGTGTGACGGTCGACAGCCGGGAGCGTGCTTTGACCGCTGGCGCCACGTGGACCAAAGAGCTGACTTCACGTACGCGGCTGGCGGTAGGTGCCGAGAACAACCGCGTCACCTACGATTCGCCTTTGCTGGTGGACTACCGTGAGCAGGAGATCTCTACCCGGTTGAGCTGGGAGCAGAGCGAACAGGCTTCTTACTATGTCGAGCCGGTTCATGGGCGATTGACGCCGGCAGGAGGCGGGGCTGCATCGACCGTGAACCGTTGGCGCGTTGGGACAGTGCGGGAGTTGTCTCCTGCATGGTCGCTTTCTGCCTCGGCGGGGCAGGCGCGCACCGGCCGCCCGCAGAACAGCACGAGTGGAGTGGGGGGCGTGTTGCTGACCTACGCAGGCAGCCGCTGGACGTCTTCGGCCGAGTGGGTGAAAGACGTGGATGCCGTCGGTTTCACGACAGGCTACGTCAAGACCGAAGCCGTGCGCTTGCGTGTCGGGTATCGCCTCACGGAGGGCGCCACGCTGTCCGCCAGCACCGCACGCAGTCGTGCGGTTGACGTCGCGGGCGGGATTGGAAGTGTGTCCAACCTGACACTCGAGAATGAAATCGGCACGAACTGGAACTCGATACTCGGTGTTGAAGATCGCAGGACCAAAGATGTGGCGGGCGTCTCGGGCAGAGGCTGGGCGGTTCGAGCAGGGTTGGTTTATTTGTTTACAGGCCGCTAAGGGCAACGTTCATGTTCGGTGATTACCAGCTCAGTTTGCACGACTATCTGTCCATCTTGCGTCGACGTGCGCTTGCCATGATCCTGGCCTTCGGCGCCGTGCTGACGGCTTCGGTGGTGCTTGCATTTGTATTGCCACGCGCTTACGAATCCACGGCGACCATCCTGGTTGATGGACCTCAGATCAAGGTGGCAGCGGAGGAGAATGCCAACAGGCCTCGCCCTGAAGACCGCGTGAACCTGATCCGGCAACGGCTCATGACGCGGGAGAACCTGATTCGCGTGGCTCAGGAAAACCACCTGTTCGCAGAAACTGGTGAGAAAGGCCTGTCGGACACCGATGTGGTCAATGCCATGCGCCAAAGCATCCGGCTTGATCTCATGGGGGTGACCGGTGATCCGTGGGCTCCCCGGCCGGCCGCCATTTCCTTCAACCTGACCTTTCAACACGGCGACCCGGAAAAAGCGCTTGCCGTGACGCGCGAGTTGGCTGAGCTGTTTCTCTCCAGCAACCGACGTGATCGCGTGGACCAGGCTTCGCGCACCACGGAATTTCTGAGTGTCGAATCCGAGCGGGTCCGCAAGGAGCTGGAGTCGCTCGAGGCCAAAATCGCGACGTTCAAGTCGCAGCAGCCTGGCGCCATGACAGAAAGCACGGCGCTGGCGGCGGGTGGGCTTCCAAGCATGGAGGCTGATTTGCGCACCGTCGAGCGCGACTACCGTCTGGCTGTCAGCGAGTTGCGTTCGCTGGAGGTCGACCTGGCCGCCGCCCGACGCGGGGTGATGGCGCCAGGCGTGGTGGCCAGCCTGGGCCCCAGCCAGACCGAGGTGGAGCTTGAGCGTGCACGCGCTGAACTGGCCGGACTGCGTGCCGTTTACTCGGACAACCATCCAGACGTACGCTCCTTGTTGAGCCGGATTCCCAGCCTGGAGCAGGCCGTGGTCAATGAGGCGCGCATCCAGACGCCAGCGAGAACGGCGGCGCGAGAGCAGGCCAGCCTGGCAGCATCCCGCCTGGAAGCACAAGTGGAAGCTGCACGATCCCGGGCAGATTTGCTGGCCAGCCAGCAGTCCAGCCTGCGCGCCAGCATCGGGCAGGTTCGTGTTCAGACCAGCAGGGCCCCTCAACTGGAGCGGCAGCTTGCGGGCTTGCAGCGAGATTACGACGCGGCAAAGACCAAGTACGAAGAGCTGCGGACACAACTGTTGTCGGCGCAAGTGGTGGAGAACCTCGAAGGTGGCCAACAGGCCGAACGTTTCACCTTGCTGGAGCCACCGTTGCTCGCGGAGTACCCGGTGAAGCCCAGCCGCAAGAAGGTGGTTGCAGCCGGCTTTATCGCAGCGGTCGGCGCCGCGCTGGCCGTGGCCTTCCTGCTGGAGGTGTTGTTGGCGCGGGTCTGGGGTGTCAACGCTTTGACGGCGGTGGTGAACCAGCGGCCGCTGGCGGTGATTCCCTACATCACCATCGGAGCCGAGGCCCCGAATCTCGAGAAGTGGCGCAAGCGCACTATCCTGATCGCGGCACTGGCCGGTGTCTGTGCGCTGCTGATGTTCCATTTCTGGGTCATGCCGCTGCAAAACGCCCTGATTTTTGTCACTTCCCGCCTAGACTGAGGACTGGTTGCTCCATGGAACGCATCAAAGAGGCCATCGAAAAGGCCAAGACACAACGCGAGGCATCTGAGGCATCGCCACAGGCAGCCCGGTCGGCAATCAGGCAAGCATCCGCCACCTCGCCCGAGGCGCTGACAGTTGCTGACCCAGACGTGCACTACCAGAAGACGTCGGTGGTTGAGCTGGATCTGGCGCACCTCGAGAACAGCCGCATCGTCGCTCACCAGAAGTCGCACCCGGTGTCCTGGGCCTTTGATTTGCTGCGGACGCAGGTTCTGCAAAAAATGGACGAGAACGGTTGGCGCACCCTGGCGGTCACCTCGCCAACCATGGAGTCGGGCAAGTCCGTGGTGGCGATCAATCTGGCGATCGGCATCGCACAGCAAACCAACAGGACCTCGTTGCTGGTCGACTTCGATCTGCGACGCCCGCGTGTGGCCACCTTGCTCGGCTTGCAGCGGGAGGTTTCGCTGAACCAGGTTCTCACCGAAGGCGCGCCCATTGAAGACGCCATGGTGAACCCGGGCATTCCGCGGTTTGTCGTGTTGCCCACGCAGCGTCCTGTGCCCAGTTCGGCCGAAGTGCTGGGTTCCAGCAAAGTGGCCGCGCTCATGGGCGAGCTGCGTGAGCACTATGCGGACCGCATCGTCATCGTGGACTTGCCGCCCGTGCTCGCGGCCGATGACGTGCTGGCGCTGTTGCCGCGTATCGACTGCGTGCTGATGGTGGTGGGCAATGGTGTGTCCACGCGCAAGGAAATCGAGGAGTCCATGAGCCGGCTCTCGAAGTTCAATCTGCTGGGTGTGGTCCTGAACAAGGACGATGCGCCCATTGGCAACGCCTACTACTGAGCTTTCGACCGGGCTTGCGCGGCCCGGTCCTTCTTGGCTTGCAGGAGCGCCCGGGGCACGCGCAGAGTTCGCTGGATCAAATGCTCCGACACCGGGGCCGCGAACCGGAATTTGCTTTGACATGAAGCCCTGGCAAAAACAAAAAAGCCCCGCATCACAACGCGATACGGGGCTTTTCTGCTTGCCTGCACAGCCTCTTGAAAGGGGCCGACTGCAATAACTGGCGGAGAGGGCGGGATTCGAACCCGCGGTGGGGATTAGCCCACACACGCTTTCCAGGCGTGCGACTTAAACCACTCATCCACCTCTCCGTGGAGCCCACGATTGTAGCAGGCTGCGAGAACACTTTTCAGGCGGCCCGGCTTCCGTCGGGTGACTTGTGCCAAGCATTTTGCTGCAGCACCTCCAGCGACACATGCTGCAATGCCGCCGCATGTGTGCTGTCCAGCACCACGGGTGGCGCCACGCCTGCGTCCAGGGCCTGCAGCCAGCGCTGTATGCCCACGCACCAGCGGTCACCGGGTTGCAGGCCGGCGAAGCGCCATTCGGGGCGCGGTGTGCTCAGGTCGTTGCCCTGGGCGCGCGAAAAACCGAGAAAGGCGGCCGTGACCCGGGTGCACACCACATGCGCGCCGTGGTCAGCGGCGCCGGTCTCGCAGCAGCCGTCGCGATAGAAGCCGGTGAGGGGATCGTAAGAGCAGGGCACGAGCTCCCCGCCCAGCACATTGCGCGACAAGCTCATGCTGCTCTCTCCTGTCTGTTGTTCCCGTCAGCGCGTCAGACCGACTTGCCCGTGCCGACCATCTTCATGGCGGAAGTGATCAGAGCCGACACTTCGGTCATGTTGCTGGGCACGATCAGCGTGGTCGTGGCATCGGCCGCCACCTTGCCGTAGGCCTCGACGGCTTTCTCGGCGACCTTGAGCTGCACGGCTTCCTGGCCGCCCGGTTGGCGAATGGCTTCTGCGACCTGGCGGATGGCGCCGGCCGAAGCCTCGGCCACGGCGAGGATGGCTGCGGCTTCGCCTTGCGCCTTGTTGATTTCTGCCTGCTTCTCGCCCTCGGAGCGGGCGATGAAGGCTTCGCGTTCGCCGGTGGCGATGTTGATCTGTTCCTGGCGGCGGCCTTCAGAGGCGGCGATCAGCGCGCGCTTCTCGCGCTCGGCGGTGATCTGCGCCTGCATGGAGCGCAGGATCTCGGCCGGCGGCGTCAGGTCCTTGATTTCGTAACGCAGCACCTTCACGCCCCAGTTCAGCGCGGCTTCGTCGATGGCCTGCACCACCTGGGCATTGATGATGTCGCGCTCTTCGAAGGTCTTGTCGAGTTCAAGCTTGCCGATCACCGAACGCAGCGAGGTCTGGGCCAACTGCGTCACCGCGACGATGTAGTTGGACGAGCCGTAGCTGGCGCGCATCGGGTCGGTGACCTGGAAGTAAAGGATGCCGTCCACCTGCAGTTGGGTGTTGTCGCGCGTGATGCAGACCTGGCTGGGCACGTCCAGCGGAATTTCCTTCAGGCTGTGTTTGTAGGCCACCCTGTCGATGAAGGGCACCAGGAAGTTCAAACCCGGCGCGAGCGACGCGTGGTATTTGCCGAGTCGCTCCACCACCCAGGCGTTCTGTTGCGGCACCACCTTGATGGAGCGCGTGATGAAGATGACTGCGATGATGAAAAGAAGGATGGCAATTTCCATGGCTTGGGATCTCGAGAGAGTTTCAGGATGTCGGAGGGTAGCGCAAGCAGATGGCAGTGCTTCAGACCTTGTCGACGAGCAGGCGGTTGCCCACCAGTTCGGCCACGCGGTAGCTGCCCGGCGTGGCGGCGTTGCCCGGGCGCTGGATCACGGTCCACTGTGCGCCGCGGTATTTGACGGTGGCGGTGCCGTCGGCGTTCCATTCATCGATCTGCAGCAGCTCGCCGATGTCCAGATTGACGCTGCGCATGGAGCGCACCGATGCATCGCCCGCGCGGCGCTTCTTGATCAGGTACCAGCCCACCACGGACGCGGAGCCCACCAGCGCGGCCACCACCAGCTGCACCGTGGTGCTGGCGCCAGCGTGAGCCGCCAACGCGGCCGCGGCCATGCCGATGGCCAGCATCAACAGGTAGAAGGTGCCGGTGAACAGTTCGACGGCCACGGTCGCGCCTGTCAACAGCCACCACAAGGTTGAATCCGCCATGAATGAATGCTCCTGTCTTGTGAACGAAACGGGCTGGGTTTGACCCAATCGCCATCCACCGGGTGGTGAATGTGTGCCTTGCGCCACATTCTGCGACAAAAGCCCGGCACGTTCCGGTGGGTGCCACACGATTTCCGTACACTTCGCGCCTGCTTTGCCACCGATGGCCCAAGAGGGTCCGCGGTGCCTTTTCCCCATGGCCGCACAGAGCGGCTGGAGAACACGATGAAATTCCGCTTTCCCATCGTCATCATCGACGAGGACTTCCGCTCAGAGAACACCTCGGGCCTGGGCATCCGCGCGCTGGCGCAAGCCATCGAGGCCGAGGGCTTCGAGGTGGTGGGTGTGACGAGCTATGGCGACATGAGCCAGTTCGCGCAGCAGCAAAGCCGCGCCAGTGCCTTCATCCTGTCGATCGACGACGAGGAGTTCAGCCACGGCGAGGACATCGACCCGGTGGTGCTGAGCCTGCGCAACTTCATCGACGAAGTGCGCCGCAAGAACGCCGACGTGCCGATCTACATCTACGGCGAGACCAAGACGAGCCGCCACCTGCCCAACGACGTGCTGCGCGAACTGCATGGTTTCATCCACATGTTCGAGGACACGCCGGAGTTCGTGGCGCGCCACATCATCCGCGAGGCCAAGAGTTACCTCGAAGGCATCCAGCCGCCGTTCTTCAAGGCGCTGCTCGACTACGCTGAAGACGGCTCGTACTCCTGGCACTGCCCGGGCCACTCCGGTGGCGTGGCGTTCCTGAAGAGCCCGGTCGGCCAGATGTTCCACCAGTTCTTCGGCGAGAACATGCTGCGCGCCGACGTCTGCAACGCGGTGGAAGAACTGGGCCAGCTGCTGGACCACAACGGCGCCATTGGCGCCAGCGAGCGCAACGCGGCGCGCATCTTCAACGCCGACCACTGCTTCTTCGTCACCAACGGCACCAGCACCAGCAACAAGATGGTCTGGCACCACACGGTGGCCCCGGGCGACGTGGTGGTGGTGGACCGCAACTGCCACAAGTCCATCCTGCACAGCATCATCATGACGGGCGCGATCCCCGTCTTCCTGAAGCCCACGCGCAACCACTACGGCATCATCGGCCCGATCCCGCAGAGCGAGTTCGAGATCGAAGCGATCCAGGCCAAGATCCGCGCCAACCCGCTGCTGGCCGGCGTGGACGCGGCCACCGTGAAGCCGCGCGTGCTCACGCTCACCCAGTCCACCTACGACGGCGTGCTCTACAACACCGAGGCCATCAAGCAGATGCTTGACGGCTACGTGGCCAACCTGCACTTTGACGAAGCCTGGCTTCCGCACGCGGCCTTCCACCCGTTCTACGGCAACTTCCACGCCATGGGCAAGAAGCGCGCGCGCCCGATGGAGTCGGTGGTGTACGCCACGCAGTCCATCCACAAGCTGCTGGCCGGCATCAGCCAGGCCAGCCATGTGCTGGTGCAGGACTCGCAGAACGTCAAGCTCGACCGCCACCTCTTCAACGAGGCCTACCTGATGCACACCAGCACCAGCCCGCAGTACGCCATCATCGCCAGTTGCGACGTGGCCGCCGCGATGATGGAGCCGCCCGGCGGTCGTGCACTGGTGGAAGAGAGCATTTTCGAAGCGCTCGATTTCCGCCGCGCCATGCGCAAGGTGGAAGCCGAGTTCGGCGAGGACGACTGGTGGTTCAAGGTCTGGGGCCCGGACGACCTGGCCGACGAGGGCATGGGCGAGACCGGCGACTGGGTCCTCAAGCAGAAGGACGTGACCTTCAGCGACAAGGACTGGCACGGCTTCGGCGACATGGCGCCGGGCTTCAACATGCTGGACCCGATCAAGGCCACCATCGTCACCCCGGGCCTGAACCTGGACGGGCGCTTTGAAGCGAACGGCATCCCGGCGTCGATCGTCACCAAGTTCCTGGCCGAGCACGGCGTGGTGGTGGAGAAGACCGGCCTGTACAGCTTCTTCATCATGTTCACCATCGGCATCACCAAGGGCCGCTGGAACACGCTGCTGACCGCGCTGCAGCAGTTCAAGGACGACTACGCCAAGAACCAGCCGATGTGGCGCATCCTGCCCGAGTTCTGCCAGAAGCACCCGCGTTACGAGCAGATGGGCCTGCGCGACCTGTGCCAGCACGTGCACGAGCTGTACGCGCGCTACGACATCGCGCGCCTGACGACCGAGATGTACCTGAGCGACCTGACGCCGGCCATGAAGCCGACCGACGCGTTTGCGCACATCGCACAGCGCACCACCGAGCGTGTGCCGATCGACGCGCTGGAAGGCCGCATCACCACCAGCCTGGTGACGCCGTACCCACCGGGCATCCCGCTGCTGATCCCGGGCGAGGTGTTCAACAAGAAAATCGTCGACTACCTCAAGTTCGCGCGCGAGTTCAACCTGCAGTGCCCGGGCTTCGAGACCGACATCCACGGCCTGGTGGAAGTGGTGGGCGATGACGGCCGCAAGAGCTACTTCGCCGACTGCGTGAAGGCCTGAGCGGGCCTGAGCGGCCTTCAGCCACCACCCAGAAGAAAGGCCCCGTTACGGGGCCTTTCTTCATGGGGCACGGCGGTGCGTCAGAGCATGGCCTGGCTGTCGCGGCTCACGCCCGTGGTCTGGGCGTAACCGCCGTCCACATAGGTGATCTCGGCCGACACGCCCGAGGCGAGGTCGGACAGCAGGAAGGCGGCCACGTTGCCCACTTCCTCGATGGTGATGTTGCGCCGGATCGGTGCTGCGCTCGCCACCAGGTTCAGCAGCTTGCTGAAGTCCTTGATGCCGCTGGCCGCCAGGGTCTTGATCGGGCCGGCGCTGATGCCGTTGACGCGCATGCCCTTGGGGCCGAGCGATTCGGCCAGGTAACGCACCGAGGCTTCCAGGCTGGCTTTGGCCAGGCCCATGGTGTTGTAGTTCGGCACGGCGCGGATGGAACCCATGTAGCTCAGCGTGAGCAACGAGGCCTTGTCGTTGAGGTAGGGCAGGGCGGCCTTGGCCATGCCGGGGAAGCTGTAGGCGCTGATGTCGTGCGCGATGCGGAAGGCTTCACGCGACAGGCCTTCCAGGAAGTCGCCGGTGATGGCTTCGCGCGGCGCAAAGCCGATGCTGTGCACGAAGCCGTCGAACTTGGGCCAGGTCTTGGACAGGTCAGTGAACAGCTGCTCGATCTGCGCATCGTCGGCCACGTCGCAATCGAAGATGAGCTTGGAGTCGAAGTCGGCCGCGAACTCGGTGATGCGGTCCTTGAAGCGCTCACCGACGTAGCTGAACGCCAGCTCGGCGCCCTGCTGGTGGCAGGCCTTGGCAATGCCGTAGGCGATGGAACGGTTGGACAGCACGCCCGTGATCAGCAGTTTCTTGCCAGTGAGAAAACCCATGTTTCATGACTCCAGTGAAAAATCCAGCAGAATTGTCTCATGCACGCACCCGCCCCCCGCCACCACAGCCGCCTCGCTGCGCTGTGCGTGGCCGTGGTGCTGGCGGCATTCAGCCCCGCGGCCGCCTGGGCCGCCCACGGTTACGCGCTGTGGGACGACCTCAAATACCCGGCCGACTTCCAGCGCTTCGACTATGTGAACCCGGCCGCGCCCAAAGGCGGTGAGCTGCGCCTGGTGAGCAACCAGCGCCTCTCCACCTTCGACAAGTACAACCCGTTCACGCTCAAGGGTGCAGCGCCGGCCTACCTGCTCGACCTGCTGTTCGAACCCCTGCTGCTGGCATCGATGGACGAGACCGCTTCGGCCTATGGCCTGCTGGCCGAAGACGTGCAGGTCGCGCCCGACCGATTGAGCGCCACCTTCCGCCTGCGCCCACAAGCGCGTTTCCACGATGGCAAGCCGGTGGAGGCGGCCGACGTCAAACACAGCTTCGAGATGCTGCGCAGCGCGCAGGCCATGCCGCAGTACGGCAGTCTGCTGGCGGAGGTGAAGTCCGCCGATGTGCTGGACCGGCTCACCGTGCGCTTCCGTTTCACCAGCCCGAACCGCGAACTGCCGCTGGTGGTGGGCAGCCTGCCGGTGTTCAGCCGGCTTTGGGGTGTGGTGGACGGCAAGGCCAAACCCTTCGACCAGATCGTGACCGACACACCGATGGGCAGCGGCGCGTACAAGATCGGCCCGGTGCGCTTCGGCCGCGACATCACCTATGTGCGCGACCCGAACTACTGGGGCCGGGACCTGCCGGTGCGTCAGGGCACCGCCAACTTCGACCGCATCACCGTGCGCATCTACAAGGACAACACGGCGCGGTTGGAAGCGCTCAAGGCGGGTGAGTTCGACTTCATGAGCTTCTATTCCGCCGGCGACTGGGCCCGCCGTGTCACCGGCCGCCGCTTCGACAGTGGTGAGCTGGTCAAGCGCGAGTTCGAGCACCAGATGCCCTCGGGCTTCCAGAGCTATTTTTTGAACACCCGCAGGCCCGAGCTGGCCGATGTGCGGGTGCGCGAAGCATTGGGCCTGGCGCTGGACTACGAGTGGATGAACCGGCAGTTGTTCTACAACGGCTACCCGCGTGTGAACGATCTGTTCGGCAACACGGCCTGCGAGGCCAAAGGCCTGCCATCACCGGCCGAGCTGCAGCTGCTCGAACGCTGGCGCGGCAAGATCCCGGACGCGGCCTTCGGGCCCATGTTTGAGACGCCGGTCACCGTGGGCGAGGGCCAGTCGCTGCGCAACAACCTGCGCCGCGCGCGTGACCTGCTGGCCGAGGCCGGCTGGACCTACCGCGACGGCGCGCTGCGCAATGCCCAGGGCCAGCCCATGGTGCTGACCTACCTGGACAGCCGCGAAGGAGGCATCCGCACCCTGGGGCCGTGGATACAGAACCTGAAGAAGCTCGGCATCACGCTCAACTTCAGTGCGGTGGATTTCGCGCTCTACCAGCAGCGCATGGACCACTACGAGTTCGACATCGTGACCATCAACGCACAGGGCACACACAACCCGGGGCAGGAACTGGTGGACATGTTCGGCAGCCGGGCTGCCGCCACCGAGGGCTCCAACAATTTCAGCGGTGTGCGCAGTGCGGCCGTGGACGACCTGCTGCGCCGAGTCGTCGGCGCCAAGACGCGCGAAGAACTGGTGCCCGCCTGCCATGCGCTGGACCGCGTGATCATGCACAGCCACTACCTGATCCCGCAGTGGACCATGACCGCGCACCGCCTGGTCTTCAATGACTGGCGCACCCGGCACCAGGCGCCCATGCCGCCGTACGCGCGTGCCGAGCAGTGGGCCATGGACACCTGGTGGGCCAGCCCGCTGCAACTGGAGGGCCGCCAGCCATGAGCGCCTACATCCTGCGGCGCCTGCTGCTGATGGTGCCGACCCTGTTCGGCGTGATCCTGCTCACCTTCTGCGTCATCCAGTTCGTGCCGGGCGGCCCGGTGGAGCAATACATCAACGAGTCGCGCGCGGCCACCATGGGCCCGGGCGGTGAAGCCGGCGGCGGTGGCAGCGCCTACCGCGGCTCGCAGGGTGTTGACCCGAAACGCATCGAAGAGATCAAGGCGCTGTACGGCTTCGACAAACCGCCGGCGGAGCGCTTCTGGCAGATGCTGGGGCGTTTTGCCCGCCTTGATCTCGGCACCAGCTTCTTCCAGAACAAAACCGTCTGGCAGCTGATCGTGGAGAAGCTGCCGGTCTCCATCAGCCTCGGCTTGTGGACCTTTCTCATCAGCTACGCCATTGCCGTGCCGCTGGGCGTGGCCAAGGCGGTGCGGGCCGGTTCGCGTTTTGACCTCTGGACTTCGGTGCTGGTGCTCGCTGGTTACGCCATCCCGGGCTTTGTGCTGGGCGTGGCCCTGCTGGTGATCTTCGGCGGGCAACTGCAGTGGTTCCCGCTGCGCGGCCTGACCTCTGCCAACTGGGACGAGCTCAGTTGGGGCGCGCGCATCGTCGATTACCTCTGGCACATCACACTGCCGGTCACGGCCATGGTGCTGGGCAGTTTTGCAGTCACCGCCATGTTGACCAAGAACGCGTTCTTGGAAGAAATCCGCAAGCAGTACGTGATGACCGCGCGCGCCAAGGGCCTGAGCGAGCGCCAGGTGTTGTGGAAACATGTGTTCCGCAACGCGCTGATTCCCATCATCACCGGCTTCCCGTCGGCCTTCATCGGCGCCTTCTTCACCGGCGCGCTGCTGATCGAAACCCTGTTCTCGCTCGACGGCCTGGGCCTGCTGAGCTACGAGAGCGTGATCCGGCGCGACTACCCCGTCGTCATGGGCACGCTGTTCCTGTTCACCCTGATCGGCCTGGTCACCAAGCTGATTTCCGATCTCTGCTACGTGTGGGTCGATCCGCGCGTGAAGTTCGACTGATGGCAGCGCCGCAGCAGGCCTCCCTCAGCCCGGGCCGGCGCGCCTGGCGGCGCTTCAAGCGCAACCGGCTCGGTTACTGGAGCCTGGTGATCTTCTGTGTGCTGGTGGTTGGCAGCCTGTTTGCCGAGCTGCTGTCCAACGACAAGCCGCTGGTGGTGCGCTTCGAAGGCACAACCTACTTCCCACTGCTCAAGGACTACCCCGAGACCGCCTTCGGTGGTGACTTCGACACACCCACGGACTACCTCGACCCCTTCATCCAGGAGAAATTGGCGCAGGGTGGCAACTGGGCGCTGTTCGCACCCAACCCCTACGGCTCGGAGACCATCAACTACTTCGCCAAGCTGCCCAACCCGTCACCGCCCACGCTGGACAACTGGCTCGGCACCGACGACCGCGGGCGCGACCTGCTGGCGCAGCTCATCTACGGCTTCCGTGTCAGCGTGCTGTTTGCGCTGGCGCTCACCGCCATCGGCGTGGTGCTGGGCGTGATCACCGGCGCCATTCAGGGTTTCTTCGGCGGCAAGACGGACCTGGCCTTCCAGCGCTTCATCGAGATCTGGAGCGCCATGCCCGAGCTCTATTTGCTGATCATCTTCGCGGCGGTGTTCTCGCCCAGCATCGGCCTGCTGCTGATCCTGCTCAGCCTGTTCGGCTGGATGGGCCTGTCCGACTACGTGCGCGCCGAGTTCCTGCGCAACCGCCAGCTCGATTACGTGCGCGCAGCGCGTGCGCTGGGTTTGTCCAACTGGCAGATCATCTGGCGCCACGTGTTGCCCAACAGCCTGACACCGGTGGTGACCTTTCTGCCGTTCCGCATGAGCGCGGCCATCCTGGCGCTGACCTCGCTGGACTTCCTCGGCCTGGGTGTGCCGCCGGGCACACCGTCGCTCGGTGAGTTGCTGAGCCAGGGCAAGGCCAACATCGACGCCTGGTGGATTTCCATCTCCACCTTCGCGGTGCTGGTGGTCACGCTGATGCTGCTGACCTTCATGGGCGACGCGCTGCGCGATGCGCTCGATCCCCGCAAGGTGGACCAATGAACCACGCGCCGCTGCTGGACGTGAAAGACCTGCGCGTCGCCTTCGGTGGCCAGCCGGTGGTGCACGGCATCGACTTCACCATCGGTGCTGGCGAGAAGCTCGCCCTGGTGGGGGAGTCGGGCTCGGGCAAGACCGTGTCGGCGCTCTCGCTGCTGCGCCTGGTGCACAACGCCGAGGTCAGTGGTCAGGCACTGTTGCAGGGCCGGGACCTGCTCGCCCTGGGCGAACGCGAACTGCGTGGCGTGCGTGGCGACGACGTGGCGGTGGTGTTCCAGGAGCCCATGAGCGCGCTCAACCCGCTGTACACCGTGGGCGACCAGATTGCCGAGGTGCTGCAACTCAAGAAGGGCCTGACGCCGCGCCAGGCGCAGGCGGCCACGGTCGAGCTGCTGGCGTCCACCGGCATCCCCGAGCCGGCGCGGCGTGCTCAGGCCTTCCCGCACCAGCTCAGTGGCGGCCAGCGCCAGCGCGCCATGATCGCCATGGCCCTGGCCAGCTCGCCCAAGCTGCTGCTGGCCGACGAGCCCACCACCGCGCTGGACGTGAGCCTGCGTGGGCAGATTCTCGACCTGCTGTCGACGCTGCAGCGCGAACACGGCATGGCGGTGCTGCTGATCACGCACGACCTCAACCTGGTGCGCCGTTTCGCCGACCGCGTGGCGGTGATGGAGCGCGGCCACCTGGTGGAGCAGGGCAGCGTGGCCGAGGTGTTCGCGCAGCCGCAGCACCCCTACACCCGCAAGCTACTGGCCAGCACACCCGAGCGTGACGTGGTCCCCGTCATGGCGCCACCCGATGCGGCGCCGGTGCTGCAGACGCAGGGCCTGCGCGTGTCCTACCCCGTGGCCTTGCCCGGCTTCAAGGGCTGGTTCAAGAAAGGTGAGTTCGTGGCAGTGCAGGGCGCCGATCTGCACATCGCGCCGGGCCAGACGCTGGGCGTGATCGGCGAGTCCGGTTCCGGCAAATCCACGCTGGCGCTGGCCGCGCTCGGCCTGCTGCCGCACCAAGGTAGCCTGCGGGTGGCCGGCACCGACTGGGCGCAGGCCAAAAAGGCCGGGCAAGACCGGGCCTTGCGCCAGCGCATCCAGGTGGTGTTCCAGGATCCGTTTTCCTCCCTGTCGCCACGCCTGACCATCGAACAGATCGTGGGCGAAGGCCTGCTGGTGCACCAGCCCGGCCTGTCGGTCGCACAGCGGCGCGAGCGTGTCGTGACCGCCCTGGCCGACGTCGGCCTGGTGGACGACCCCCAGCGAGGCGGCGACTGGCTGCAGCGTTATCCGCACGAGTTCTCGGGCGGGCAGCGCCAACGGCTGGCGATCGCCCGCGCGCTCATCATCGACCCGCAGTTGCTGGTGCTCGACGAACCCACCAGCGCGCTCGACGTGACGGTGCAGAAGCAGGTGCTGGCCCTGCTGCAACGCCTGCAGCGCGAGCGTGGCCTGAGCTACCTGCTGATCACCCACGACGTGGACGTGATCCGCGCCATGGCGCACCAGGTGGTGGTGATGAAAGATGGCGCCGTGCTCGAAACCGGCCCGGTGGACCAGGTGCTGCGCGCGCCCGAACACCCCTATACCCGCGCCCTGGTGCAGGCCGCAGCCTGAATCCGGTCTTGTTTTTTTGTGCGCAGCGTTTGATCTGCGTCAGTCGCGCGCGCGGGTGTGCGGGCTATAAAACCCGTAGACCGGTGCAGGTGCGCCGGCCGAGCCACCATGACCGTGCCCCCATCCCCCACCAACATCACCCTCATTTCGCCGCTGCGCTGGCTCGTCGCCGGCTGTGCCGACCTGCGCCGCCACCCGCTGCCGGGCTTGCTGCACGGCCTGTTGATCGCCGCGTTCGCCGCTTTGCTGCTGTGGGGCGCGCGTGATCGTTTCTGGTTGCTGGCGGGCGCGTTCTCGGGTTTTCTCATCGTCGCGCCGGTGCTGGCCACCGGCCTGTACGCGGTCAGCCGCGGGCTGGAGCAGGGCCGGCGCGTGTCGCTGGGCGAGATCGGCCGCCTCTGGTGCAGCGCCGACACGCGCCTGGTGCGTTTTGGTCTGCTGCTGGGTCTGGCCGGCACCGGCTGGGTGCTGACGTCGGCCGCGCTGATCACCCTGTACGCGCCCCAGCCGGTGCAGCGCCCGCAGGATTTTCTGCAGCACGTGCTGCTCGCCGCCCACCCGTTCGGGCTGTTCGAGGCCTGGCTGCTGCTGGGTGGCCTGCTGGCCGCGCCGATGTTTGCCTCCAGTGTGGTGGCCATGCCCCTGCTGCTGGACCGGCCGGTGTCCGTCGGCACCGCGGTGCGCCGCAGCTGGTCGGCGGTGGCGAGCCACCCGGGCCCGGTCGCCGTGTGGGCGCTGCTGATCCTGCTGCTGGTGGCGCTCGGCATGGCCAGCGCCTTGCTGGGTCTGGTCGTGCTGCTGCCGCTGCTGGGGCACGCCAGCTGGCACGCCTACCGCGACCTGACGGGCGGCGAGCGGCAGGAGCGCTGAGTCATGGAAAACACCGTGCTCGGTTTCACCGAGGGCCAGATCGCCCAGTTCGGGCTGAGCTTTGGCGTCGGCGCCTTCATCCTCTACATGCTGTTCATCGTGTTCCATCTGGCGCGCGAGTCCAAGGCCGGCAAGTTTGGAACTTTCGTGCTCTTCCTGGTTCTGTCCTTCGGCATGCTGGGTTTTCTGGCCAAGAACCTCATCCAATGGGTGCTGGGTATCTGAGGCGGTTGCCAGAGCGTGCACAGAAGCGTTACAATCCCGGCTTCACGACCAAATGGGCGGGTTACTACCGGCCCATTTTTTTTGGCCGAACGCTTTTGGCCCTGCGGAACACCCCAGGGCAGCAACTCTGGGCAGACACCACACAGCATGGCTTGGCAAGATACCGTAGAACAGACCGTCACCGGACTGGGTTTTGACCTGGTGGACCTTGAGCGCTCCGCCGGTGGGTTGCTGCGGGTCACGATCGACTGGCCATGGGAAGTGCCGCAAGCCGGGCAGCCGCTGCCCGTCGAGCGTTTCGTGACGGTGGAAGACTGCGAAAAGATCACGCGCCAGCTGCAGTACCTGCTGGAAGTGGAGGGGCTGGAGTACCGGCGCCTGGAAGTGGGCTCGCCGGGCATCGACCGGCCGCTTAAGCGCGAGATCGACTACGTGCGCTTCGAGGGGCATGTGGTGGATCTGGTCCTGAAGGCGCCGATCGGCGCGACCGGGACCGATGTGGCGGCCAACCGCAAGAAATTTCGCGGCACGCTGGAGCGTGCTGAAGACGGTGTGCAATGGCAGGTGGTCTGGAGCGATGCGCCCGAACCCAAGCCGGGCCAGCGCGTGAGCAAGAAGCGCGCGCCGGTGCCGATGCAGGCCATGGCTTTTGCGCTGGAAGACATCCAGCAGGCGCGGCTCGCGCCGATCGTGAATTTCAAGGGGCGTCAGGCCCCTGGCGCTGCGGCGACACAGACCGAAGATTGAGGAAGAACCTTGTGAACCAGAACAAGCAACCCGGAAAGGTGGGCGAGTGAAATGAACCGCGAAATGTTGATGCTGATCGATGCGATCTCGCGCGAGAAGAATGTCGAGCGCGACGTGGTGCTCGGCGCCGTGGAGCTTGCGCTGGCCTCGGCCACCAAAAAACTCTACAAGGGCGAAGTAGACATCCGCGTCGCGATGGACCCGGACACCGGTGCCTACGAAACCTTCCGCCGCTGGCTGGTCGTGCCCGATGAGGCCGGCCTGCAGAACCCGGATGCCGAAGAAATGCTCAGCGATGCGCGCGACGAACTCGCCGACATCGAGGAGGGCGACTACATCGAGAAGCCGGTGGAAAGCGTGCCGATCGGCCGCATCGGTGCGATGGCCGCCAAGCAGGTGATCCTGCAGAAGATCCGCGACGCAGAACGCGAGATGCTGCTCAACGACTTCATGTCGCGTGGTGACAAGATCTTCGTCGGCACCGTCAAGCGCATGGACAAGGGCGACCTGATCGTCGAGAGCGGCCGCGTCGAAGGCCGCCTGAAGCGTGGCGAGATGATCCCGAAGGAGAACTTCCGCACCGGCGACCGTGTGCGCGCCATGATCATGGAGGTTGACCTCACGCTGCGTGGCGCGCCCATCCTGCTGTCGCGCTCGGCGCCGGCCTTCATGATCGAGTTGTTCCGCCAGGAAGTGCCCGAGATCGAGCAGGGCCTGCTGGAGATCAAGACCTGCGCCCGTGACCCGGGTTCGCGCGCCAAGATCGCCGTGCACACCTTCGACAAGCGCATCGACCCCATCGGCACCTGCGTTGGCGTGCGTGGTTCGCGCGTCAACGGCGTGACCAATGAGCTGGCCGGCGAACGCGTGGACATCGTGCTGTGGTCGGAAGACCCGGCGCAGTTCGTGATCGGCGCATTGGCCCCGGCCAACGTGGTCTCCATCGTGGTGGACGAAGAGCGCCATGCCATGGACGTGGTGGTGGATGAGGAAAACCTTGCCATCGCGATCGGCCGTGGTGGTCAGAACGTGCGCCTGGCGTCCGAGCTGACCGGCTGGCGCATCAACATCATGACGGCCGACGAGTCGGCGCAGAAGCAGGCCGAAGAGGCCGACGGCATCCGCAAGGTGTTCATGGCCAAGCTGGACGTGGACCAGGAAATTGCCGACATCCTGATCGAAGAGGGCTTCACCAGCCTGGAAGAAGTGGCCTATGTGCCGCTGCAGGAAATGCTGGAGATCGAGTCTTTTGACGAAGACACGGTTAACGAGCTGCGCACGCGCGCCAAAGACGCCCTGCTCACGATGGAAATCGCCCGCGAAGAAAGTGTGGAAGAGGTGTCGCAAAACCTGCGCGACCTCGAAGGCGTGACGCCCGAGCTGATCTCCAAGCTGGCCGACGCCGGCATCCACACCCGCGACGAGCTGGCCGATCTGGCCACCGACGAGCTTACCGATATCACCGCACAGACGCCGGAAGAGGCCACGGCGCTGATCATGTTGGCGCGCGCGCACTGGTTTACCGGTGACGAAGCCCAGCCCACAAACTGACCAGCGGAGGCCTACGCGGAGAAGAGAACCCATGACAAGTACCACCGTCGCCGAATTTGCGGCCGAGCTGAACAAGCCCACCAACGTCCTGCTGGAGCAACTCTCCGCGGCGGGGGTGCCCAAGACATCCGGGACCGACAGGCTCACCGATGCCGACAAGCAGTCCTTGCTCGGCCACCTCAAGGCCAGCCACGGCACGGCCGGCGGTGAGCGCAAGAAGATCACGCTCGTCAAGAAATCGACCTCTGAAATCAAGCAGGCCGATGCAACGGGGCGTGCCCGCACCATTCAGGTGGAAGTGCGCAAGAAGCGCACCTTCATCAAGCGCGACGATGAGGTGGCGGTGCCCGAAGCGGCCGAGCCCGAGCCGGCTGCGCCGGTGGTGGACGCCGAAGAACTGGCACGCCGCGAGGAAGACGCGCGCCGCCAGGCCGAGCTGCTGCGCCGCCAGGAAGAAGAACTGACCCAGAAGCGCCAGGCGCGCGAAGCCGAAGAGGCCCGCCAGGCCGCCGCCCAGGCGCAAGCCGAACAGGAGCGCGTGGCCGCCGCCGAAGCCGCCGAGAGCGCGGCCCGCGCCAAGGCCGAGGCCGTCACGCCGGAAGGCATTGCCGAAGCCGCGGCTGCCAGGGCCAGCCAGGAAGCCCAGGCCAAGACCGAATCGCTGGAGCGTGAGTCCGCTGCACGCGTGCTGGCCGAGAAGAACGCCGAAGCCAAGCGGGCCGAAGAACTGCGTGCGCAGGATCTGATCGAACGCCGCCGCAAGGCCGAAGCCGAAGCCGCCAACATCCGCGCGATGATGTCCGCCCCGGCCAAGACCCTGGTGGCAAAGAAACCCGAGCCAACGCCCGACCCCAAGGCCGGCATCAAGGGCACGCTGCACAAGCCTGCCGGTACCCCGGGCAAGCCCGCCGGCACCGCGGCTGCAGGCACGGCTGGCGCCGCTGGCGCGGCCGGCAAGAAAGAGGTCAAGTCCGAGAACCTGTCTTCCACCTGGAAGGACGACGCGGCCAAGCGCAAGGAAATCAAGACCCGCGGCGACACCAGCGCAGGCCGCTCCAACTGGCGTGGTGGCCCGCGTGGCCGTCGCGACTCGCGCGATTCGCGTGACAGCGGCCAGAGCAGCTTCGTGGCGCCGACCGAGTTCAAGCAGATCGAAGTGCACGTGCCGGAGACCATCACGGTGGCCGAGCTGGCGCACAAGATGAGCCTGAAGTCGTCCGAAGTCATCAAGCAGCTGATGAAGCTGGGCCAGATGGTCACCATCAACCAGCCGCTGGACCAGGACACCGCCATGATCGTGGTGGAAGAACTGGGCCACAAGGCCCTGGTGGCCGCGCTGGACGATCCGGAAGCGTTCACCGACGACGAAGCATCGCAACAGGAAGCGGAATTGCTGCCTCGCGCACCGGTGGTCACCGTCATGGGCCACGTGGACCACGGCAAGACCTCGCTGCTGGACTACATCCGCCGTGCCAAGGTCGCCTCGGGCGAAGCCGGCGGCATCACGCAGCACATCGGCGCGTACCACGTGCAGACCGAGCGCGGCATGATCTCCTTCCTCGACACCCCGGGTCACGAGGCGTTCACCGCCATGCGTGCCCGTGGTGCCCAGGCCACCGACATCGTGATCCTGGTCTGCGCCGCGGACGATGGCGTCATGCCGCAGACCAAGGAAGCCATCAAGCACGCGAAAGCGGCTGGTGTGCCGATCGTGGTTGCGATCACCAAGACCGACAAGCCCAGCATCAACCTGGAGAAGGTGCGTTCCGAGCTGATCGCCGAAGAAGTCGTGCCCGAAGAGTTCGGTGGCGACACCCCCTTCGTGGGCGTGTCGGCCAAGACCGGCGCCGGCATCGACGCTTTGCTGGAGCAGGTGCTGCTGCAGGCCGAAGTGCTGGAACTCAAGGCGCCGGTGGATGCCATGGCCAAGGGCCTGGTGATCGAAGCGCGCCTGGACAAGGGCCGCGGCGCGGTGGCCACGGTGCTGGTGCAGAGCGGCACGCTCAAGACCGGCGATGTGATCCTGGTCGGACAGACCTCGGGCCGCGTGCGTGCCATGCTGGACGAAAACGGCAAGACGATCAAGGCGGCTGGCCCGTCGATCCCGGTGGAAATCCAGGGTCTGTCGGAAGTGCCGCAGGCCGGTGACGACTTCATGGTGATGACCGACGAGCGCCGTGCGCGCGAAATCGCCACCTACCGTGCCGGCAAGTTCCGCAACACCAAGCTGGCCAAGCAACAGGCCGCCAAGCTGGAGAACATGTTCTCCGACATGTCGGCGGGCGAGGTCAAGCTGCTGCCCATCATCGTCAAGGCCGACGTGCAAGGCTCGCAGGAAGCGCTCGCCGCATCGCTGCTCAAGCTCTCGACCGAAGAGGTCAAGGTGCAGCTGGTGTTTGCCGGTGTGGGTGGCATCAGCGAGTCCGACGTCAACCTGGCCATCGCCTCCAAGGCAGTGGTGATCGGCTTCAACGTGCGCGCCGACGTGGGTGCACGCAAGCTGGCCGAAGGCAACGATGTCGACCTGCGCTACTACAACATCATCTACGACGCCGTGGACGATCTGAAGGCAGCCATGTCCGGCATGCTGGCACCCGAGAAGCGCGAAGAGGTCATCGGCGCGGCCGAGATCCGTACCGTGTTCGTGGCCTCCAAGATCGGTACGGTGGCGGGCTGTATGGTCACCTCCGGCATGGTCACCCGCAACTCGCACTTCCGCCTGCTGCGCGAGAACGTGGTGGTCTATACCGGCGAGATCGACACGCTCAAGCGCCTCAAGGACGATGTGCGCGAAGTCAAGGAAGGCTTCGAGTGCGGTATCAAGCTGAAGAACTACAACGACATCAAAGAGGGCGACCAGCTCGAGTTCTTTGAGGTCAAGGAAGTGGCGCGTACGCTGTAAGCACGATGGTCCGCAAAGCTTCATCCACACCCAACCGCGGTTTCCGCGTGGCCGACCAGATCCAGCGCGATCTGGCCGAGCTGATCGCGCGCGAGCTCAAGGACCCGCGGGTGGGCATGGTGACGATCAATGCGGTCGAAGTCACGCCCGACTACGCACACGCCAAGGTCTTCTTCAGCCTGCTCACCGGTGACGCCGAGGAAACCCAGCAAGGCCTCAACGCCGCTGCCGGGTTCCTGCGCAACGGCCTGTTCAAGCGCCTGCACATCCACACCGTGCCGACGCTGCACTTTGTGTTCGACCGCACCACAGAACGTGCGGCCGACATGAATGCATTGATCTCCAAGGCCGTCTCGTCCCGCTCAAAAGAGGAGTGACGATGCACGCGCCACGCACCAGGGTGCAGCGGCGCCCTGTGCATGGGGTGCTGCTGCTCGACAAACCGCTGGGTCTCTCCAGCAATCAGGCCTTGCAAAAGGCCAAGTGGTTGCTGCGCGCCGAGAAAGCCGGCCATACCGGCACGCTGGACCCGCTGGCCAGCGGCGTGCTGCCGCTGTGCTTTGGTGCCGCCACCAAGTTCAGCCAGCTTCACCTCGATGCCGACAAGACCTACGAAACCACGGTGCGCCTGGGCGTGAAGACCCGCACTGGTGATGCCGAGGGCGATGTCATCGAAACCCGGCCCGTCACTTGCACGGTCGGCCAGGTGGTCGAGGTGCTGGATAGTTTCATGGGCCCCATCTCCCAGGTGCCGCCCATGCACAGCGCGCTCAAGAAGGACGGCAAACCGCTCTACGAATACGCGCGCGACGGCGAAACCGTCGAGCGTGAGCCGCGCCACGTGGTGATCCACGACCTGGAGCTCCTCGACATGCAGTTGCAGGGCGACACGCCGCAGTTGCGCCTGCGCGTGTGCTGCAGCAAAGGCACCTACATCCGCACCCTGGGCGAAGACATTGCCGAAGCCCTGGGCTGCGGCGGCCATCTCAGCATGTTGCGCCGCATCGCCACCGGCCCGTTCGACAGCACCCAGTGCATCACCCTCGATGCCCTGGAGGCGTTGAACGAACGCGAACGCCTCGAGCGTTTGTTGCCGGTACAGGCCTTGCTTGCAGGACACGAGCGCGTCACGCTGGACAGCGAGCATGCGGGGCGGTTCCTGAGCGGGCTGCGCCGCCGCGGCGACTGGGAAGACCACGCGCGTGTGGCGGTGTTCGGGCCCATGCCGGGCAAGCCTCCCGACCCGCACATACCCGAGCCGGTCTTGTTGGGCAGTGCCCATACCAAGGCCGGCGAACTCATCCCGGGGCGGCTGCTGAGCCCTTCTGAAATACAGCAAATCCTGGACAATTCACCGGAACTCTCAACATGAGCAAACAAATCCGCAACATCGCCATCATCGCCCACGTCGACCATGGCAAAACCACCATGGTGGACCAACTGCTGCGCCAGTCGGGCACCTTCGCCGAACACGAAAAAGTGGTCGACACCGTGATGGACAACAACGCCATCGAACGCGAGCGTGGCATCACCATCCTGGCCAAGAACTGCGCCGTGAGCTGGGAAGGCACGCACATCAACATCCTCGACACCCCCGGCCACGCGGACTTCGGCGGTGAAGTGGAACGTGCCCTGTCCATGGTGGACGGTGTGGTGCTGCTGATCGACGCGCAGGAAGGCCCGATGCCGCAGACGCGCTTCGTGACCAAGAAGGCGCTGGCGCTGGGCCTCAAGCCGATCCTGGTGGTGAACAAGGTCGACAAGCCGGGAGCCCGCCCGGACTACGTGGTCAACGCCGCCTTCGACCTGTTCGACAAACTCGGCGCAACCGACGAACAGCTCGATTTCCCGGTGGTGTATGCCTCGGGCATCAACGGCTGGTCGTCGCTGGAAGAGGGCGCTCCCGGTGAGCAATGGGGCGCCGACATGTCGGCCCTGTTCAACACCATCCTGAAGCACGTGCCGACCACCAAGGGTGATGCCACGGCGCCGCTGCAGATGCAGATTTCTGCGCTGGACTACTCCACCTTCGTCGGCCGTATCGGCGTCGGCCGCATCACCTCCGGCACGCTCAAGGCGCCGATGGACGTGCTGGTCATGGCCGGCCCGGACGGTCCTTCGTACAAGGGCCGCATCAACCAGATCCACACCTTCCAGGGCATCGACCGTGTGCAGGTGACGGAAGCCGGCCCGAGCGAAATCGTGTTGATCAACGGCATTGAAAACGTCGGCATCGGTGAAACCATCACCGAGCCGGGCAACCCCCTGCCGCTGCCGATGCTGAAGATCGACGAACCCACGCTGACCATGAACGTCTGCGTCAACACCTCGCCCCTGGCCGGTCGCGAAGGCAAGTTCGTCACCAGCCGCCAGATCTGGGACCGCCTGCAGAAGGAACTGCGTTCCAACGTGGCCCTGCGCGTCAAGGAAACCGACGAAGACGGCATCTTTGAAGTCGCCGGCCGCGGTGAACTGCACCTGACCATCCTGCTGGAAGAGATGCGCCGCGAAGGTTACGAAATCGCCGTGTCCAAGCCGCGCGTGGTGTTCCGCACCGTCGACGGCGAACGGCACGAGCCGATTGAAATGGTCACCGCCGACATCGAAGAAGGCCACCAGGGTGGTGTGATGCAGGCGCTGGGCGAGCGCAAGGGCGAGCTGGTGAACATGGAGCCGGACGGCCGTGGCCGCGTGCGCCTGGAGTACCGCATTCCGGCGCGTGGCCTGATCGGCTTCACCAACGAATTCCTGAACCTGACGCGTGGTTCCGGCCTGATCTCCAACATCTTCGACAGCTACGAGCCGCACAAGGGCGACATCGGTGGCCGCAAGAACGGTGTGCTGATCTCGATGGACGACGGTGAAATCTTCACCTACGCACTGGGGAAGCTGGACGACCGCGGCCGCATGTTCGTGAAGGCGAACGACCCGGTGTACGAAGGCATGATCGTCGGCATCCACAGCCGCGACAACGACCTGGTGGTGAACGCCACCCGCACCAAGCAGCTGACCAACTTCCGCGTCAGCGGCAAGGAAGACGCGATCAAGATCACGCCCCCGATCGACCTCACGCTGGAATACGGCGTCGAGTTCATCGAGGACGACGAGCTGGTCGAGATCACGCCCAAGAGCGTGCGCCTGCGCAAGCGCCACCTGAAGGAGCATGAGCGCAAGCGCGCCAGCCGCGACAACTGATCGACCTGCACAGGCCGCCGTCCCCCGGGACGCGGCCTTTTTTTCGAATTGAGCCGTTCATGCCGTTCCGTGCCCTCGGTCGCCTGACGCACACGCAGGCGGTCTTTCTGATGATTGCGGTCACCCTGATGTGGTCGATCGCGGGGGTGGTCGCGCGCCAGCTGGAGTCGGCCGCGGCCTTCGAGATCACCTTCTGGCGCAGCGCGTTCGCCGCGCTCTCGATGCTGGTCATCCTGCCGTG
This sequence comes from Hydrogenophaga palleronii NBRC 102513, assembly GCF_001571225.1. GTDB lineage: Bacteria > Pseudomonadota > Gammaproteobacteria > Burkholderiales > Burkholderiaceae_C > Hydrogenophaga > Hydrogenophaga palleronii. The sequence goes on along the minus strand of NZ_BCTJ01000001.1, from coordinate 383,187 downwards.
GTGGCGCGCGGCAGACCGCGCCGACGGGCGCATCGCCGACGATCCGGCGCAAGGCGCGCTGGAGCGACACTGGGGCGTGCTGCACCGCTCGCGGGCGTTCTGGATCTCGGGCGCCTGCTGGTCGGTGATGTTCACCGCCTTCATGCTGGCGCTGAGTTTCACCACCGTGGCCAACGTGCTCATCATCATGTCGGTCGGCCCGCTCTTCACCGCCTTGCTGGCGCGGGTGCTGATCGGCCACCGGCTGGCGCTGCGCACCTGGCTGGCCATCGTGGCCGCAGGCGCCGGCATCGTCTACATGTACGGCAGCCAGTTCCTGCAGGCCCTGGCCGAACCCGGCACGCAGACCAGCGGGCTGGTGGTGGGCTCGCTGGTGGCCCTGTGCGTGCCGCTCGCCGGTGCCATCAACTGGACGGTGGTACAACGCAGCCAGAGCCACGGTCAAAAGATCGACCTCATGCCCTCGGTGCTGCTGGGTGGCGTGTTGTCTTCGTTGATGACGCTGCCGCTGGCCTTGCCCTTTGTGGCCACCGCCGGAGACATCGCCTGGCTGGCCCTGCTGGGCCTGGTGCAGCTGGCCATACCCTGTGCGCTGGCTATGGTCTGCGCCCGCTCGCTCAAGGCCCCCGAGGTTTCCCTGCTGGCCTTGCTGGAGGTGGTTTTCGGCATTCTGCTGGCCTGGCTGGGCGCGGGTGAAGCACCGGGGCCCGAGGTCTTGTCCGGCGGCTCGCTGGTCATCGGTGCCCTGGTGATGAACGAGCTGCTGGGCTGGCGCTCGCGCAGCGGCACACCACGCATCCAGACCCTGGAAACACCACCCCCTCACTGAACGACGACCCGAACGAACGAACCGGAAAGACCGAAGATGAGCTCCACCACCACCCCCGAATCCCACGTCATCGCCGAAGTCCGCGGCCGCGTCGGCTGCCTCACCCTGAACCGGCCCAAGGCGCTGAACGCGCTGTCGCTCGAGATGGTGCGCAGCCTGACCCAGGCCCTGCAGGCCTGGCGCGACGACGACACGGTGCTCGCGGTGGTCGTGCGCGGGGTGGGCAAGGAAGCGCCCTTCGGCACCTTCTGCGCCGGTGGCGACATCCGCTTCTTCCACAAGGCCGCGCTGGCCGGTGATGCCGCGCTGGAGGCGTTCTTCACCGAGGAGTACGCCCTCAACCACCTGGTGCACACCTACCCCAAACCCTACATCGCCCTCATGGATGGCATCGTCATGGGCGGCGGCATGGGCATCAGCCAGGGCGCGAGCCTGCGCATCGTCACCGAGCGCAGCAAGATGGCCATGCCCGAGACGGCCATCGGCCTGTTCCCCGATGTGGGCGGTGGTTATTTCCTGAGCCGCTGCGCCGGGCGTCTGGGCGAGTACCTGGCGCTGACCGGGCGCATGCTGCAGGGCCGCGAAGCCATCAGCGCCGGCCTGGCCGACGGATTCATCGATTCCGGGCGCCTGCCCGGCCTGTGGGCCTCGCTGGAGCGCACGCCGTTCGAGAACGGTGCTTCGGTGGAGCGCTGGTGCGCCAGCCACCTCAGCACCACCGCCGCGCCAGCGCCCTGGAACGCCACGGAGCTGGAGCGCATCTTCGGCCTGCCCGGCATGCCGCAGATCATGGCCGCGCTCGATACCACCGACAGCGACTGGGCGCGCGACACCGCCACCAAGCTGCGCCAGCGCTCGCCGCTGATGCTGCACGTGGTGCTGGAGCAGATCCGGCGTGCGCGCGGCATGGGTCTGGCCGACGACCTGCGCATGGAGCGCGACATGGTGTACCGCTGCTTCCACCTGCGCCCGGGCGCGGCCAGCGAAACCGTGGAGGGCATCCGCGCCCTGGCGGTGGACAAGGACCACGCGCCCAAGTGGAGCCCGGCACGCATCGAAGACGTGAGTGCGGCCGAGGTGGCGGCGTTCTTTGACAGTCCCTGGAGCGCCGACGCGCATCCGTTGAAACACCTGGGCTGAGGCCGCTGAGGCAGGGCGCGCGCTTCGGCGCGCCGGCGCTCAGCGCCGGTTGGACTTCATCACGCGCTCGACTTCGCGCTTGCCTTCGCGGTCCTTGATGGTGTCGCGCTTGTCGTGTTCGGCCTTGCCGCGGCCCAGCGCGATCTCGCACTTCACCTTGCCGGTTTTCCAGTGCAGGTTCAGCGGCACCAACGCGTAGCCCTTCTGCTCGACCTTGCCGGTGAGGCGGCGGATCTGATCCTTGTGCAGCAGCAGTTTCTTGGTGCGCACCGCGTCCGGGCTGACGTGGGAAGAGGCCGTGTGCAGCGGGTTGATCTGGCAGCCGATGAGGAACAGCTCGCCCTCGCGCACCACGACATAACCGTCGGTGAGTTGCACCTTGCCCTCGCGCAAGGCCTTGACCTCCCAGCCTTCCAGCACCATGCCGGCCTCGAAGCGCTCTTCGATGGCGTAGTTGAAGAGTGCCTTGCGGTTCTCGGCGATGCGACTGTCAACGCCTTTGGTGGTGGAGTCTTTGCTGCTTTTGGTGGCCATGAAGTGGAAGTTGCGGCCGTATCAGGCCAATACAATGACCCGGATTGTATGAAAACCATTCACAAGTCCGTTCTGCTCTGGCACAGCGCACCCGAAATGTTCGCGTTGGTCACCGACATCGAACGTTATCCGCAGTTCCTGCCCTGGTGCGACCAGGGTGATGTGATCGAAACCACGGCCACCGGCGTCGTGGCCCGCGTGGGCATCGCGTTCAGCGGCCTGCGCCAGAGCTTCACCACCCGCAACACGCACGAAACCGATCGCAAGCTCACCATGGAGCTGGTCGACGGGCCGTTCTCCCAGCTCGATGGCGTCTGGCAGTTCACGCCGCTGGGCGACGGCAGCCAGAACGCCTGCAAGGTCGACTTCCAGCTGAGCTACGGCTTCTCCAGCACGGCGCTGGCCGCGCTGGTTGGCCCTGTGTTCGACAAGATCGCAGGCAGCCTGGTGGACGCTTTCGTCAAACGCGCCGACCAGGTCTACGGCACCGACTGAGCGCGCGAAAGATGAAGATCACCCTGGTGTACGCCAGCGCACCGCGCCTCGTGCACGAGACCACGCTGGACGCTGCGCCGGACGGCTGCACGCTGGGCCAGGCCTTGTCGGCCGCGGGCTGGCTGGCGCGTTTTCCCGAAATCCAGCGCGACATGCTCACGGTGGGCGTCTGGGGTCGCCAGGCCGAATGGGAGTGGGTGCTGTGCGACGGCGACCGGGTGGAAGTGGTGCGCGGCCTGCGCGTGGACCCGAAGGTGGCGCGGCGCGAACGTTTCGTGGGACAGGGCGCGCGCAGCACCGGCCTGTTTGCGAACCGCCGGCCCGGCTCCAAAGCCGGTTATTGAAGGCCTGCCAACCTGGGCCGGGCCCGCTGCGTCAGCGGGCTTTGGCGGAGGCGGGCAGGGGCCCGCAGTCGCTGCGCACGATGTCGTCCAGGCGTCGCGACTCGGCAGCGCGAGCCTTGTCGTCCATGATCTCGCGCTCACCCTTGGCGTTGGTGGTGGCCAGGCGCATGCCCGAGTCCATGGTGGCCTTGCCCTTGCGGGCGCGTTCGCAGCTCTCGCTGCGCGCGGCGGCCACGCGTTGTTCTTCGGCCTTGACGCGCGCCTGCTCGGCCTCGTCCGCCTGCTTCTTGCGGGCTTCGAGTTCCTTGTCCACCTTGGGCACTTGCGGAGCCGAGGCCGCCGGTGCGGCTGCAGTGGCTGCACCTTCGGCGGCCGGTTCAGCAGCAGGTGCGGCCTGCACCGGGCTGCCGCCACCGGGGCGTTTGAGGATGTTCTTCTCGGGCACGCTGACCGGCGGCGCAGTGTCGCTGAACACCTTGCGCTCGCCTTCTTTCCAGACCCATTGCGCGGACGCCAGCGAGCAGGCCGCAAGCAAAACACCGGCGACCACAGTGGCGCGCCAGGGGGAAATCGGGCAGGAAATGTGAAGCATGCGACGAGTTTAGTCCTGGGGTCGAGCGCCACATGTGCCAAGTGCACGCTTGAGACGGACAAGGCGCAGGAGCGGTAGGTTTTTGCGTCTGAGCGGTAGCCGCATGGCGCCGCGGGGCAAAGGGGGCTGCGGGTTTGCCCGCAGATCGGGCGGCTACAATCGTCGCTTTTGGAGCTTTACCCATGCGCCTCCTCGGCAAAGCGCTCACCTTCGACGACGTGTTGCTGGTGCCAGCGTACTCCCAGGTCCTGCCCAAGGACGCCTCGCTTGCCACCCAGTTCTCCCGCAACATCCAGTTGAACCTGCCCCTGGTCTCGGCGGCCATGGACACTGTGACTGAAGCCCGCCTGGCGATCGCAATCGCACAGGAAGGCGGCATCGGCATCGTGCACAAGAACCTCACGGCGCAGGAACAGGCCGCGCACGTGGCCAAGGTCAAGCGCTACGAGTCGGGCGTGCTGCGCGATCCTGTAGTGATCTCTCCGCAAACCACGGTCCGCCAGGTCATGCAGCTGTCGGACGACCTGGGCGTTTCCGGTTTTCCGGTGGTGGACGCGGGCAAGGTGGTGGGCATCGTGACCGGGCGTGACCTGCGCTTTGAAACCCGTTACGACCTGCCGGTGAGCGAGATCATGACGCCGCGCGAGCGCCTGATCACCATGCCCGACGGCACCACGCCGGCCGAGGCCAAGACGCTGCTCAACAAACACAAGCTCGAACGCCTGCTGCTGGTGAACGACGCCTTCGAGCTCAAGGGCCTGATCACGGTCAAGGACATCACCAAACAGCTCAACTTCCCCAATGCCGCGCGCGACGCCGCCGGCCGCCTGCGCGTGGGCGCGGCGGTGGGCGTGGGCGACGGCACCGAAGAACGCGTGGAAGCGCTGGTGAAAGCCGGCGTGGACGCCATCGTGGTCGACACCGCGCACGGCCACAGCAAGGGCGTGCTCGACCGCGTGCGCTGGGTCAAGCAGAACTACCCGCAGGTCGACGTGATCGGCGGCAACATCGCCACCGGTGGCGCCGCCATGGCGCTGGTGGAGGCGGGTGCCGATGCGGTCAAGGTCGGCATCGGCCCGGGCTCCATCTGCACCACCCGCATCGTGGCCGGTGTCGGTGTGCCGCAGATCATGGCCATCGACAGCGTCGCCACCGCCCTGCAGGGCACGGGCGTGCCGATGATTGCCGACGGCGGCATCCGCTACAGCGGCGACATCGCCAAGGCCATCGCGGCCGGCGCCAACACCGTGATGATGGGCGGCATGTTCGCCGGCACCGAAGAGGCGCCGGGCGAGATCGTGCTGTTCCAGGGGCGCAGCTACAAGAGCTACCGCGGCATGGGCTCCATCGGTGCCATGCAGCAGGGCAGCGCCGACCGCTACTTCCAGGAAAGCAGCACCGGCAACCCCAATGCCGACAAGCTGGTGCCCGAAGGCATCGAAGGCCGTGTGCCTTACAAGGGCTCGGTGGTCTCCATCATCTTCCAGATGGCCGGCGGCCTGCGCGCGGCCATGGGCTATTGCGGTTGCCCGAGCATCGAGCACATGCGGCACAAGGCCGAGTTCGTCGAGATCACCTCGGCCGGCATCCGCGAAAGCCACGTGCACGACGTGCAGATCACCAAGGAAGCGCCGAACTACCGCGCCGAATGACGTGTTCCCGCTGCCCGATGAAAAACGCCCCTTGAGAGGGGCGTTTTTTATGGTCAGAGCATCAGGCTCACATGCGCCGCGACCACGCGCCAGCCCTCGGGCATGCGCACCCAGGTCTGGCTCTGGCGGCCGATGCGTTCGCTGCCCTCGCGGCGGAACTCGATGTTGGCCACCGCCATGTCGGCGCCGAAGGTGGTGATATGGCGCGCCGTCACGGTGCGCATCAGGTTCGCCGCAGGCCGTCCCTGGCGGAAGGCCTGGATGGTTTCATGGCCGTAGAGGTTTTCGCCCGCGCCGTAGCGCAGCGTCAGAGGCGACAGCCAGAACAGCTCGTCGAGCACGGCGACGTCGTTGGTGACCAGGGCCTGTTCGTAGGTGTCGAACACGGCGTTGACTTCGACAAGCACGTCGGGGCGGTTGATGGCGGGAGAAGAAGACATGGTGGTTTCGCGGGTAGGGGTCACTTGCCGCCCCAATGGACGAAGCGGCGTTCTGCCAGGATGAAGATCAGGTTCATGGCGTAGCCCAGTGCGCCGGCTGCAAAGATCGCGGCGTACATCTCGGGCATGTCGAACACCATTTGCGCGTTCATCACGCGCTGGCCCAGGCCGTCGGTGGAGCCAATGAACATCTCGGCCACGATGACGATCACCAGCGCGAGCGACACGCCCGAGCGCATGCCGACGAAAACCTGTGGCATGGACTCAAGCAATGTCACGTCGGTCAGGACGCGCCAGCGTGGGGCGCGCATCACGCGTGCCGCCAGCTGGCGTTGCTTGCGCGCACCCATCACGCCGTAGGCGACGTTGAAGAGAATCACCAGCGCGGCACCGAAGGCCGCTACCGCGATCTTGGTCTGTTCGCCAGCGCCAAAAATGACGAGGAACAGCGGGAACATGGCCGAGGCCGGCGTGGAGCGGAAGAAGTCAATGGCGAACTCGATGGACTCGTACAGGCGTTGGGACGCGCCCAGCACGATACCCATCGGCACGGCCACTACGAGGGCGATGGCAAACGAACTCAGGGTGCGCACGATGGTCTTGCCGAAGTCGGCGCCCAGGGTGCCTTGCGTCATGCCACTCCAGAACGCACTGGCGGCCTCTGCGGGTGAGGGCAGCAGCACGGGATCGACCGCACCGGCCGCGTGGATGAGCGCCCAGCCAGCGATCAGGATGACGACACCGAGCAGTGGGCGCAGGCGATAGAGCCAGGATGGGAGTTTCATGCGCGCACCTCCCGCTGGAACACCTCAAGGGCGCGGGTCTTGGTTTGCACAAAGGCGGGCGTGACAGTGGTGTCTGCGCTGCGCGGGCGTGGTGCGTCAAACACGAGCCGCTCGGCCACGCGCGTGGGGCGTTTGGTTAGCAGCAGCACTTCGTCGGCCAGCAGCACGGCCTCGTCCAGGTCGTGCGAGACCAGCAACGTGGTCACCGAACGTTCCTTGAGCACCTTCTGCAGCGTGCCACGCAGGAACATCACCATCTCGTAGTCCAGCGCTGAGAAGGGCTCGTCCAGAAACAGCACCTCGGGCTTGACCACGAGCGCCCGCATGATGGAGACCAACTGCTGCTGGCCGCCTGACATCTGGTAGGGGTAGCGGTTGAGGTCGAAGGAGACGTCAAAACTCTCCACCACTTGGTCCAGCATGGCCTGCCGCTCGGTTTTGGTGAGGTCGAGAAATTGCAGGGGGTAGCGGATGTTGTCGATGGCGCGCATCCACGGGAACACCGCCTCGCGGTAGTTCTGGAAGACATAGCCGATCCGGGTCTCGTGGGCCTCTTTGCCTTCGAACAGAATCTGCCCGTTGTCGTACGGCAGGATGCCCGAGATCATGTTGATCAACGTGCTCTTGCCGCAGCCATTGGGGCCGAACACCGAGGTGATCTTGCCCTTGGGGATGTCCAGGTCGAACTGGTCGTAGACGGTCACGCCGTCAAAGCGCTTGGTGAGGCCGCGCACCGTGATGTGCGTACCCACCGGGTACCAGCGGTGCGAGGTGTCGTCGTGGGCCCCGGCCGATGGGGCGGCCGAGGGAGGTGGGAATGCATCGGTCGAAGGCATGACTCGCATGGCGTGGGCTGTCCGTTGAAGGAGGTCAGAAGGTTTTGACCAGGGTTTTGGCATCGACCTTGTCCTTGATCACGCCAAATTCGACCCCGAGGTCCAGGAATTTCTGGAAGTCGGACACGTCGGCGGGGGCCAGGTCTGCGGCCATGACGATGCGTGGCAAAGGCACGGTGGCCGCGAGCTCCGGCGGCACCTTCATGCCGGCGATCAGGTAACCCCGTGTGCTGCTGTCGCTTTGCGCCTCTTTCACGCCACGTGCCCAGGCCTCGGCGAAGCGCTTGGCCACATCGGGCCGCTCGCTCACGAACTTGTCGGCCAGTACGGCACCAGCGGCGAATGCATTGGCATTCTTGTTGCCCAAAAGGTGGGTGGCAATGACACCCGTTTCCACGCGCTTGCCCACCTTCTGAGCGACGATGATCGTGGCGGCCGGCTCCAGCGTGTAGCCGCCGTCGAAGGTGCCGGCCTGCAGCACGCTGGCGTGCATGTTGATCGGCTGCTCCTGGATGGTGAAGTCGGTGCCTTCGCTCAGCCCCAGCTTCTTTAGCACGGCACGCGCGGCACCGATGTTGGCCGGGCCGGGGGCCGAGAACAGCTTGGTGCCGCCCTTGAAGTCCTTGAGCGATTTGGCAGGGTGGCTGGCCTTGACGACGAACTGTTCGATCACGTGGGCGCTGTTCTGGCCGTTGAGCGAGATGTACTTGAGCGTCTTGGCACGGCGCGATTCCATGTTGGCGCCTTCAAGCGTCACCAGATTGACCGCGCCATCGATGTTGCCGGCGACGATGGCCTGTACCGTCAACGGGTGGCTGGTCATGGGCACTTCTTCCACTTCGAGCCCGGCGGCCTTGAAGTAGCCCCGGTTCTGAGCGATGTAGAACGGCAGCGCGGCGCTGGAGGGGAACACGCCAATGCGCACGCGGTCGGCGGCCTGCGCGTTCGGCAGCAGCGCGGTGCTCAGGGTCAGGGCTGCCAGGGCTTTGGCGGCGAGAGAAAGAAATTCAGCGCGTTGCATGGCGGGTTTCTCCGTGAAGTGACAAAAGGGTTTGCCGGGGGTAGAGCGGCGGTTGGAAGAACGAGTGGCCGGCGCGGTAGACGCGGTCCTCGGACATGTCGGGAGGCGCCCCGGTTTCGGCCGCCCCTTCGAACGTGAGCTCGAGCTGCACACCGCTCGGGTCGTAGACGAACAGCTGCCACAGCGTGGTGCCGGGCACGAGGAACTCGCGCCATGCCAGGCCGGCCGCGGCAAACCGCGCGCGGTAGGCGTGATAGCCCACGCAGGCGAGCGAGATGTGATCGATGGCGGCAGTGCCGCTGGGCACGAGGTCCTCCCCGGCCAGCGCCGGTCCGCCGGCGTAGACGTGCACGATGGCCGCGCCCCCGGGTTGCGGACAGGCCAGCCAGGCACCGGGGTAGCCAAAATCGGGCCGTGCGACCTCGCGCAATCCGATCACGCCGCACCAGAAGGCGCGCGTGAGGACCAGATCGCTGGTCTTGATGGCGAGGTGAAACAGGCCCAGCGTGAGTGCGCCGTCACCATAAGGTGTTGTGGACTGCAACGGAGCGTGGAGGGTCATGACGGCTGGCCCAGAGCGACGTCGCGGAACAGGCGCGTGAGGTCGTTGATGAAGGGGGCCTCGGTTTTCCATTGCGCGCCAGCCACCGGGTCGGCGCCGTGCAGCATGGTGTCGGTGGCGCGCACCGAGAGTTCCATGGCGAAGCGAATGCGCTCGCGCCGGGCGATCTCGATCGAGTCCAGCCACTGGCGAACCTCGTTCTGGCCGGCGCGCACCGCGGCTTCGATCAACATGGCCGCGCAGCTTGCGTCTTCCATCGCCTGCGTGGCGCCCTGGCCCAGCGTGGGGGCCATGCCGTGGGCGCTGTCGCCCAGGTAGAGCACCTGCCGAACCGGCTCCGCGAAGCGCACGTCCGATTCCTGCATGCGCGCCCAGTGCGCGTGGGCGGATTGTTCGCACATGGCATCCACCAGCCAGCGCACAGCGGGCGAAGCCTCACGGCCTTCGGGCAAAAAGGCCCGGCGCATGCCCTCGGGCGTTTTCCACTCGTCCGGAATGGCTGTGCCGGACTCGATGGGGTAGGTGCCGGCGATGTAGATGTGATCCGGCGGCACACGAAAGGCCAGCAGGCGGTGGTGGCGGTTGAACCACTGCTCGTAGTCGTCTACCAGGCCGTTGCTGCGGTCTTGCACCAGCACCCGCAGAATCGCGACCCCCACATGCCGCGCCTCGGGCAGGCCGGAGAAGGCGGCGCGGGTGGCCGAGTAACGTCCGTCGGTGCCGATCAGCAGGTCGACGCCGTCGATCGCGTGCGGCATGCCGTTTTCGGTCCAGCTCACCCGGGTGCGGAGAGCGTCGGCCGGGTCCGGCCCGATGGACGTGACCTCGCAGCCATAGCGGATGGCCGGACCCGCGCCGCTGCGCAGGATGCGGTAGAGCTCCGACCAGCGGATGCGGATGCGGATGCCGGCGTTGTCGGCCACGCGCGCCAGTGGCAGGTCGAAGAGCACCGTGCCGTCGGCCAGCGACGTGCGCCACCGCGCCCAGGGCAGGCTCTGCCGGATGACTTCGTCTGCCAGCGACGGGTCGCAGGCGCGCAGGGCCTTGATGGCGTTGGGGCCCACGTTCAGGCCGGTGCCGGCCTCGCTGTGGTCGTCCGGCGCCACGCGTTCCAGGCAGGTGACCGACAGGCCAGGCAGGGCGGAGAGGCGCCGCGCCAGGATGGCACCGGCCACGCCGGCGCCGACGATGACGATTTTTCGAGAAGTGGACATGGTCAGGGGTTACTCCAGATAAGCAGGATCAGGGCCACAGTGGCCATTCGGTTGTGGAGCCGCCGGCTTGCTCCCACTCCAGGGCCAGGGCAAGCAGCAGCGCGTCGCTCTCGACCGGCCCCACCAGTTGCACCCCCACAGGCAGGTGCCCGGCGAGGCCGGCGGGCAGGGCCAGGGCGGGCAGACCGGAGGCGTTGGCGAAGGCGGTGAACACGGCATGGCCGCGCCCGTCCACCGGCTGCGCGGCGATGACAGGTGGGTGGCTCTCCGCGGCAGGCCAGGGCAAGGCGGCCGAGCAAGGTGTGAGCACGAGGTCGTGCGCGCTGAAGACGCCGGCCAGCGTGCGCACCAGGCGGCGCACCACAGCCTGGGCCTCGAACAGATCGGTGGCGCGCCACGCCTGGCCGGCGGACCACATGGCGGCCAGCGCGGGCGAAAGTTCGCCGGCTGCTCGCGGGTGGTCGCGCAGCACGTGGGCCAGGCCCGTGGTGCTGATGACGGGCCAGGCCTGCTGGTTGAAGGCCTGGATGGTGGCCGGCGCGTCTGCCTCTTCCACGGCATGGCCGAGTGCGCGCAGCCGTTGCGCAGCGTCATCGCAGCGCGCCAGCACATCGGCGTCCACCGGTGAACCGGCAATGTGGCGCCAATAGGCGATGCGCTGACGCCGAGGTGGTACACCGGCCGCGTGCCAGGTGCCCGCAGAGCCGATCACGTCCATGGCCAGCGGCAGGTCGCGCGCACGCCGGGTGACCGCGCCGATGACTTCCATGCCGGGCAGCACCTCGGGCAGGCCATGTTCGCGCGGTACCACATCCCACCCGGGTTTGAATCCGTACAGGCCGGTGTGCCCGGCCGGGCGGCGGATCGAGCCACCGCCGTCAGTGGCCAGCGCGAGCACGCCCACGCCTGCGGCCAGCGCGGCCACCGCGCCACCGCTGGAGCCACCGGGCGTGAGCGCCGGGTCCCACGGATTGCGGGTGACACCGGTGACGGGGCTGCCGGTGTATCCCTGCAGGGTGAATTCGGGCACTGCCGTCTTGCCCAGGAACACGGCACCGGCCGCACGCAGCCGGGCCACGGGGGATTCGTCCGCCTCGGGCAGGTGGTCTTGCCACAGCCGGCTGCCCCAGCGGCAAGGCAGGCCAGCCAGGGGGATGTTGTCCTTCACGGTGACGGGCACGCCGTCCAACGCCGAGAGCGGCCGCCCCTGGTGCCAGCGCTTGGTGCTGGCTTCGGCCGCACGGCGCGCGCCATCGGCGTCGAGCCATGCCAGGGCGTTGATCACCGGCTGCACCATAGCGAGGCGTGTCAGGTGCGCGTCCAGCACGGCCAGCGGGGTGGTTGCCGCGGTGCGGTATGCCTCACCCAGGTCGCAGGCATCGAGTTGCCACAACGGTGCGCGCGTGGCCGTGTTCATGCGACCTCCGCGATCACCGCCACCAGCCCGCCACCGTCGGGGCCCTGGTGCTCAGCGCCACCCGAGACGAACACGCGTCCATCGCCCAGGGCACCCGCCACCAGGCCACCCACCGCCGCGCGGATGTGGCGCTGGGCGTTGATGTCGGTGTCGTCCAGCATGGTGTGGCGCGCGCCGCGCACGTCGCCCCGGCGGTCGGGCTCGCACTTGACGAGTGCGGCAGCCACACGGGCGCGTTCCGGTGCACCGAGCTGGGGCTCGGCACGCAGACCCAGCCGCGCCAGAGCGCGGGTGATGGCGGGCAGGTCCAATGCGTCGGCCATGGGTTCGCAAGCCATGCGCAGCGGGCCGCGCCAGCCGGCGCTGTGGCCCAGCAACACGATTTCATTGGCTTGCACTTCCACGCCGGTGGAGACACCCGCGCGGCCACACCAGAGGTCGAAACGTGTCAGCAACCCGGCCTCCAGCGCCGGGTCGTCGGCCATCTCGCCCAGCGCCAGCGCCACCCCAAAGGCGCCCGCCGCCCGCGACAAGGCCATGGAGCGGTTCGGGTCGGCGCTGGCGACTTGCTGGCCGGCCGCCAGCGCCGCGGCGGCACGGGCGGCGGTCACGCACGGACCTTTGACCTGCACGAAGCACACGTCGGCCGGGTCGTCGATCCCGGCATCGGCCATGGCATGGCGCACCGCATCGGCCACGGCGCGCACCTGCGCCCAGCGGCCGATCATGGCCGCCGGCGTGGGTGGGCTGAAGGCGCGGCCGATGGCCAGCGCCGGGCCGGCTGGTGCATCGTGGGCCGCAGCGGTGCGCACGAACACGCTGTAGTGCGGCGAAAGCACGCCCTCGGTGCCGCCCGAGAGCACACAGGGCAGTTCGGCCTGCAGCTCGGCGGGCGCGCGGCCCAGGCGCTCACCCAGCAGGTGCATCAGGCTCTGGGTGAAGTAGCCGCGCGTGAAGTCGTTGACGCCGCCATTTCCCTCGGTCTTGCCGATCACCGCCACCACGTCGTCGGCGCGCACGCGCCCGTCGTCCAGCAAGGCGGCGAGGGCCGACAGGTCGCCAGGGTGGGCCATCGACAGGCGGAACACCTGGAGTTGCCGGGGGGACATCGAGCGGTTCATGCAGCGCAGTATCTGGAACACCAGTGCTGCGCGGAAGCTCAATGTTTCGCTCAGGGTGAGCGAGAAATGTGTGCAGTGGGGCCGTCAACCGGCGTCGAAAGCGGCCTCAGGGCGTGATCTCGGCCAGACGGCCCACCAACAATTCCACGAACGAGAGTGTGGCGCTGGGCAGGCGGCGGCCCTCGCGCACCGCCAGCACCAGCTCGCTGCGGCCGAGTGCGGCATCCACCAGTGGAATCGACACCAGCTCGCCCCGGCGCTTTTCCTGCAGGGTACCGATCTCGAACTGGAAACTGATGGCGCCGGTCTGCCGTGTGAACTCCTTGAGCAGCTGCACCGTGCTGGCTTCGATCATCGGGCGCATGGCGATGCGCGAACGCGCCATCACGGCGTCGAGCAGGCGACGGCTCCCGAACGATTGGTCGCCCAGCGCCACCGCGTAGGGCTGGCACTCGGCCAGGCGCAGGCTGGAGCGTCCGGCCAGCGGGTGGTCGGGGCGCACCATGGCGCACAGCGGCTGGTGCAGGCGGCTGATGACTTGCAGGTCGTCGCTCGGTGCCGGATCGTGCACCAGCACCAACTCGACGTCGTCTTGGCCCAGCAGCTGCACGAGATGGTGGGTGACGCCCGAAGCCACCTGGAACTGCACGCCCGGGTGCTGGGCCTGATACTGCGCCACGGCGCTGGGCACCAGATCGGTGACCACCGATTCGGCGCAACCCAGGCGCACGGTGCCGCGCACCAGGCCGCGCAATTGCTCGATTTGCGACTGTGCCGAGCGCAGGTCGGAGAGCGAACGCCGCACGGTGTGCACCAGCACCTCGCCCGCCGCCGTCAGGCGCACGCCGCGCGGCAGACGCTCGAACAGCGGCGTGCCCGCTTGCTCCTCCAGCTCCAGGATCATGCGGTTGAGCGCGGTGGAGGCAACGTGCAGCTTCTCGGCCGCCTTGCGGATGGAACCGGCGCGGGCCACGGCATCGAGGTACAGGTAGGCGCGTGGAGGGTGGAGCATGGTGTGGCGTTGCACCGGGGGTTGCAAATTCTGGACCAGAAGTATTGGGTCCAAAACAGAGTGGATCTGGCACAATACCCGGTTTTCCCGGCGCCACTCCATTGTCCATGTTGTCCGTCCCCATCCACCAGGCCAAGGGCCAGCTGTCCGAGCTGATTCGCGCGGCCGAGCAGGGGGAGCAGGTCGTGCTCACGCGGCACGGCAAGCCTGTGGTGCGGCTGGTGGCCGAGGTGGCCGACGTGGACGAGGCCGAACGCGAGCGCGTGGCGGCCCAGGCGCTGATAGAGCTCCGGTCCTTTCGCGCGGCCTGGTCTGCAGAGGAACCGCGGTGAGGCCCTGGGTGATCGATGCCTCGGTGGCGCTGGCCTGGTTGATCCCCGAGCAGCAGAGCGCGCGCGCCGACCACCACTACAGCCAGGCGCGCAGCCGCGCCGGCCAGTACCATGCCTCCAGCCTGTGGCACTGGCAACTCGGCGAGTCGCTGCTGATGGCTTGCCGCAGCGGCCGGCTGCCGCGCGCCCATTACGAACGTGGCTTGGAGCTCGTGGCCCAGGCCCAGGTCGATATCGACCCGCCCCTGAGCCTGCATCGGCGCAGCCAGGTGCTGCGGCTGGCCGAGTCTCACCACATCAGTTATTTCGACGCCGCCTACCTCGAACTCGTCGTGCGCTTCAACGGCACGCTGGTTTCGCGCCAGGCCGCGCTGCTGCAGGCTGCCAAAGCCTGTGGCATTGCCACCGACACCTTTTGAAAACCCCGGAACCCGCCATGCAACACCAGAAAATCCTCATCCTCGATTTCGGCTCCCAGGTCACCCAGCTCATCGCACGCCGCGTGCGCGAAGCCCATGTGTATTGCGAGGTGCATCCTTGTGACGTGAGCGACGAGTGGGTGCGCGAGTTCGCCGCCGATGGGCAGCTCAAGGGCGTCATCCTCTCCGGCAGCCACGCCAGCGTGTACGAGGTGGACGACAAGGCGCCCGACGCGGTGTTCCAGCTCGGCGTGCCGGTGCTGGGCATCTGCTACGGCATGCAGACCATGGCGCAGCAGCTGGGTGGCAAGGTCGAAGGCTCCAACACGCGCGAATTCGGCTACGCCGAGGTGCGTGCGCGTGGCCACACCGCGCTGCTCAAGGACATTGCCGACTTCACCACGGCCGAGGGCCATGGCATGTTGAAGGTCTGGATGAGCCACGGCGACAAGGTCACC
This sequence comes from Hydrogenophaga palleronii NBRC 102513, assembly GCF_001571225.1. Taxonomy (GTDB): domain Bacteria; phylum Pseudomonadota; class Gammaproteobacteria; order Burkholderiales; family Burkholderiaceae_C; genus Hydrogenophaga; species Hydrogenophaga palleronii. Next base: position 367,984 of record NZ_BCTJ01000001.1, on the reverse strand, counting down.
GAACTGCCGCCCGGCTTCAAGCTCATGGCCAGCACCGATTCCTGCCCCATTGCCGGCATGGCCGACGAAGAGCGTTGCTTCTACGGCGTGCAGTTCCATCCCGAAGTCACGCACACGGTGCAGGGCCGCGCGCTGCTCGACCGCTTCGTGCTCGACATCTGCGCCACCCGCGCGGACTGGGTGATGCGCGACCACATCGAAGAAGCGGTGCAGAAGATCCGTGAGCAGGTGGGTGACGAAGAGGTCATCCTGGGCCTCTCCGGCGGGGTCGACTCGTCGGTGGCCGCGGCCCTAATCCACCGCGCCATTGGCGACCAGCTCACCTGCGTCTTCGTCGACCACGGCCTGCTGCGCCTGAACGAGGGCGACATGGTGATGGACATGTTCGTTGGCAAGCTGCATGCCAAGGTGATCCGCGTCGACGCCGCCGACCAGTTCCTCGGCCACCTGGCCGGCGTGAGCGAGCCGGAGGCCAAACGCAAGATCATCGGCCGCGAGTTTGTCGAAGTCTTCAAGGCAGAAGCCGCCAAGCTCATTTCGAGCGGTGCCTCGACGAAGGGCGCCAAGTGGCTGGCGCAGGGCACGATCTACCCCGACGTGATCGAGTCGGGCGGCGCCAAGAGCAAGAAGGCCGTGACCATCAAGAGCCACCACAACGTGGGCGGTTTGCCCGAGCAGCTGGGCCTGAAGCTGCTGGAGCCGCTGCGCGACCTGTTCAAGGACGAGGTGCGCGAACTGGGCGTGGCCCTGGGCCTGCCGCACGACATGGTTTACCGCCACCCCTTCCCGGGACCGGGCCTGGGTGTGCGCATCCTCGGCGAAGTGAAGAAGGAGTACGCCGACCTGCTGCGCCGCGCCGATGCGATCTTCATCGAAGAGCTGCGCAACTTCCGCGACGAAGCCAGCGGCAAGACCTGGTACGACCTGACCAGCCAGGCCTTCACCGTGTTCCTGCCGGTGAAGAGCGTGGGCGTGATGGGCGACGGCCGCACCTACGACTACGTGGTGGCACTGCGCGCCGTGCAGACCAGCGACTTCATGACCGCCGACTGGGCCGAGCTGCCGTACGCGCTGCTCAAGAAGGTGTCGGGCCGCATCATCAACGAAGTGCGCGGCATCAACCGCGTGACCTACGACGTGAGCTCCAAGCCACCAGCCACCATCGAGTGGGAATGACATCGGCGGCAACGGGTTGATCGTCATCGATCGACCCGCGTCGCAGCACCGCGAAGGGCCTTGGTGGGTGAGCTGCCGCACCGAGCACCTGCCGGCCCGAAGCACCTGCTGTTTGCCGTAGGGTGCCGGCGCAGAAGCGCAATTCGCATGGCGAACTGGCCCGGACCTTGTTCTACGACAAGGTATCGCCCGGGCGTTCACCGATATGATTTCCTCTGGCGCTGGAACAGAGACGCTGAGCCGCCTCTCTGTCTGGCCTGAATTCAGGGGTCGTGCCACGCCTGGTCGAGCGGAACGTGATCCCATCCATTCAACACAAACTCCGCGTGCGCACAGCGCAAGGAGTCGGGGGAGATCCAGAGTGAACGAGAATCCTTACTCCATGGGGTTGGCGAAGAATGCGGCCAACTTTGTTGCGTTGTCGCCGGTCAGCTTCCTCGAGCGTGCCGCACGTGTGCACCCGCAAAGGGCCGCGCTGGTCTATGGGGACCTTCGCCAGAGCTGGGCAGACACCTACGAGCGCTGCCGGCGTTTTGCCGCTGCGCTGAGCGCACGAGGCATTGGCCCCGGCGACACCGTGGCGGTGATGCTGCCCAACACGCCGGCCATGTTCGAAGCGCACTTTGGTGTGCCCATGAACGGCGCCGTGCTGAACACACTCAACACCCGGCTCGATGCGCCTGCCATCGCCTTCATGCTGCAGCACGGCGAGGCCAAGGTGCTGCTCATGGACCGCGAGTTTTCGGCGGTCATCGCGCAGGCGCTGTCGATCATGGAAGGCCCGCGGCCCACCGTGATCGAGGTGGAAGACGAGACCGCGCCACCAGGCCAGCCTCTCGGTGACCTGGACTACGAGAGCTTTCTGGCTGGTGGCGACCCGAGCCTGCCGTGGCACCTGCCCAGCGACGAATGGGATGCCATCGCGCTCAACTACACCTCGGGCACCACCGGCAACCCGAAAGGCGTGGTGACCCACCACCGGGGCGCATACCTGAACGCTGCGAGCAACGCGATTGCGTGGAACCTCGGAGACGGCGCGGTCTACTTGTGGACGCTGCCGATGTTCCATTGCAACGGCTGGTGTTTCCCCTGGACCCTGGCGCTCGTGGCCGGCACCAGCGTCTGCCAGCGCCGCGTCGAAGCAGCCCAGATCTATGCGCTGATCCGCGAACACCACGTGACGCACCTGTGCGGCGCCCCGATCGTCTACAGCATGTTGATCAACGCGCCGGCGCAACTGCGCGAGGGCATTCACCACCCCATTCGTGGACTGGTGGCCGGCGCGGCACCACCGGCCGCGGTCATGGAAGGCTGCGAGACCGCTGGCATTGAGCTGACCCACGTCTACGGACTCACGGAGGTGTATGGCCCGTCGGCGATCTGCACCAAAAAGCCGGAGTGGGCGGCGCTTGCCGGTGACGAACGTGCGCGCCTCAATGGCCGCCAGGGTGTGCCTTACCCGCTCCAGCAAGACGTGAGGGTGCTGGACCCTTTGACGTTCGAGCCGGTACCAGCCGATGGTGAAACCATCGGCGAGATCGTCTTTCGCGGCAACGTGGTGATGAAGGGTTACCTGAAGAACCCGGAAGCCACCGAAGAGGCTTTTGCCGGCGGCTGGTTCCACACCGGAGACCTCGGTGTGCTGCACCCCGACGGTTACGTGAAGATCAAGGACCGGAGCAAGGACGTGATCATTTCGGGCGGCGAGAACATCTCGTCCATCGAGGTGGAAGACACGCTGCACCACCACCCCGCCGTGCTGAGCGCCGCGGTGGTGGCTCAGCCAGACCCGAAGTGGGGCGAAGTGCCTTGCGCCTTCGTCGAGTTGAAAGCGGGCCAGACGGTTTCCGAAGAGGAGCTGATCGAGTTTTGCCGCTCGCGGCTGGCGCGATTCAAGGCGCCGAAACGCATTGTGTTTGGCGAGCTGCCGAAAACCTCTACCGGCAAGATCCAGAAGTTTGCGCTGCGCGAACGCACGCGCGCTGCCAGCGCGATCGAGTGAGACTCGCCACGCTGCGCGTGCCAGCCCCCTGAGCAGGCGCATCGTCGCACCCGCTTGCTCGGCAGGACGCAGCGCCTGTGCCTTCTCACTCTGTGTTTTGAGGGTCCTTCTCGGGCATCGGCATCGGGTCCGGCGCCAGGGTGCGGCGCGCAACCTCCAGCCGCTTGCGCAATGAGATCTCTGACAGGTCGAGCTCGGCAACGAGGCTGCGCAAGGACTCGTCGTTGATGCGGTGTGCATGCCGTTCTGCATACAGTGCATCGCGTTCGACGTGCAGGGATTTGAGCCGCAGTTCCAGTTCCACCACATAGCGCTGGCGCCGCTGAAGAACAGCATCGGGCGCATCGGTGTGCGCCTCGGCCGTTGCCAGCTGTGAGGGTTCTTCGAGCAGATCGATGCGCCGGCGGTACTCCTGTGTGAGCCGTCCGGCGGACTCCTGGTACTGCGCGAGCCACAGCGGGTCGGCCGCCTCCGCCTGTTCCTTGACCAGCGCCATGGCGGCTATGGCCGCCTTGCAGGCCACGAGCCGGGCATGGCGTTCTTCGTGTGCCGATTCGGGTTCACCGGGCGGTGGCATGCGGCGCAAGACCAGTGGCAGGCCCACACTGCCAATCACCAGCGTGAACAGGATGGTGCCAGTGGCCAGGAAGATGAGCAGGTCGCGGCTGGGGAAGGGCTGGCCGTTGTGGAGCAGCAGCGGCACCGAGAGGGCGCCTGCCAGCGTCACCGCGCCGCGAATGCCCGCCAGCGTGGTGGCCAGGGTCAGCAGGTGCGAGGGCTTCTCGGCCATCTTGCCCTCCCGGTGGGCCTTCCAGAGGCTGCCCTGGACACCCAGCGTGAGCCAGATCCAGCGCAGCGCCAGAAGCGCCGTGGAAATCGCCAGGGCGTAGCCTGCCAGCATCCACCAGCGGTGGCCGGCTTCCTGCAGTGTCACGCCGATGATGGATGGCAGTTGCAGGCCCAGCAGCAGGAAGATGGCGCCGTTGAAGCCCGACTCCACCATGGCCCAGGTGCCTTCGGTCTGCAGGCGTTCGGCCACGAATTCGCTGCGGCTGAGGTCTGCGAAGTTGGTCGTGATGCCCGCGGCCACGGCGGCCAGGATGCCCGAGACGCCGATGCGCTCGCCCACGATGTAGGCCGCGAAGGGCAGCAGCACGAGCAGCAGCACCATCTGCGTGGCCGCCACGTCGCCGAGGCGGCGTGTCACCGTGTCGCGCGCAACGGCAAAGCCCCAGCCGATGAGCGCACCGGCACCGAGCCCACCCAAGGCCATCCACATGAAGTCCTTGGCGACGTCGGTCCAGGAGAACAGGCCGGTGAGCGTGGCCGCCACCGCAAACTTCAGCGCCACCAGGCCCGAGGCGTCGTTCAACAGCGACTCGCCTTCCAGCACATGCATGGTCTGGGCGGGCATGCCCAGGTTGCGCGTGATGGCGGACACGGCCACCGCATCGGTTGGCGACACCACGGCGGCCAGTGCGAAGGCCACCGTCAGCGGAATCTCTGGAATCAGCCAGTGGATGAGGTAACCCAGGCCGATCACGGTGAACAGCACCAGGCCGAGCGCCAGTTTCAGGATGGGTTTGTAGAGCGCGAAGAACTCGCGTTTCGGAATGCGCCAGCCATCGGCGAACAGCAGCGGCGGAATGAACAGGAGCAGGAACAACTCCGGATCGAAGGCGATGTGCAGGCCCTTCTGGGGCCAGGACAACAAGGCCCCGAGCACGATCTGGATCAGGGGGAGGGGGATGGCCCGGACGTAGCGGGCGGCGATGCCGGTCAGCGCGCCCAGCATCAGGACCAAGAGGACAGTTTCAACGGTGTGCATGGGCGTAGGAGGGAAGCACTCTGGCGCAAATTGAAGCACGAAAGTTGCAAGGTGGATTATCGGGAACGTGCATGACACCGCCGCAGTGGCAAGCATGGCCCGACGGGCTTGCGTGGGCGAGGCGGCGCAGAGACCGTGCATGCCCTATCCTGCCCACCCTGCCGTGGCCGTCCTCGATCTGGAACGGCTGCCGCTTGGACCAACCGAGCAAAGAGAAAAATGGAAACCCTGGATACCCCCCGCCTCGTGCTGAGGCGGTTCACGCAGGCCGATGCGGCGGATCTGTTCGAGTACCTGCACCAGCCGGGGGCGAGCTGCTTTCTGTCGCTCGCGCTCGCCAGCATGGCCGATGCCGAGCGCGAAGCGGCGGAGCGAAGCACAACCGACAACAGCATTGCGGTGTGCTTGCGCGCCTCCGGCAAGCTCATCGGGGATCTGTTCGCCGAGCCGGAGGGCGACACCTTTTCGGTGGGCTGGAACTTCCACCCGGGCTTTGGTGGGCAGGGCTACGCGCATGAAGCGGCTGAGGCGCTGCTCACGCACCTGTTCACCGAGCGGGCGGCGCGCCGGCTGTATGCCTACGTGGAAGACACCAACACATCTTCGCAGCGGCTGTGCGAAAAGCTCGGCATGCGGCAGGAGGGATTTTTCAAGGAGTTCGTCTCGTTCCGCAACGACGACGATGGCGTGCCGGTCTACGAGAACACCATGCAGTACGCGCTGCTGCGGCGCGAGTGGTTGGCCCGCGCCGCGGCAGCTTGATGCGGCGAGCGCGCCGCCGGCGCATCAGCGGCACAGCGCACGCAGCACATCCGCCAGCTTTCTGACGGCAACTTCCAGTTCGTGGGGCGCGTGGGCGGCGAAGCCCATGAGGAAACCGGCCCTGGCTTGGCCCGGAGCAGGGCGGCTCGACGCATGCAATGCCGTCAGACCCAGCAGGTCGATGCCGGCCCGCCGCGCCGATTCCACCGCCTCGTGTTCGGGGATGTCGCGGATGAACACGCACGGCATCTGCATGCCGCCGGTGGGCACCCGAGGTTCCACGAAGTCGGCCAGGTGCTGGCGCACCAGCCGTGCCAGCACGTCGCGGCGTTCGGCGTAGACGGCCCGCATGGTGCGCACGTGGGCGCCGAAGTGGCCGCCTTCGATGAAGCGCGCCAGGGTGAGCTGTGGAATCGGCGCGCTGTGGCCGTCCAGGAGGGTTCGCGCCACGGTCATGGGCGCCACCAGTGCCTCCGGCAGCACCATGTAGCCGATGCGCAGGCCGGGGAACAGCGATTTGGTGAAGGTGCCGATGTAGATCGTGCGCTCGTGCGGATCGAGCCCCTGCACGCAGGCGGTGGGCTTGCCGGCGTAGTGGAACTCGCTGTCGTAGTCGTCCTCGATGATCCAGCCCTGGTGCTGGCGGGCCCATTCGATGACGGCCAGGCGCCGGTCCAGCGCCAGCGTGGCCCCGCTGGGGAACTGGTGCGAGGGCGTCAGGAACACCACCCGCGCCGCCTCGCCGGGCACCTGTGCGGCCGCCAGCAGGTGATCGACCTGCATGCCGTCGGCGTCCAGTGGCACCGGCACACAGGCCAGTCCGGCGGCGTCGAAAGCCTTGCGCGCGCCGTGGTAAACGGGGTCTTCGATGAAGATGCGCTCGCCGGCGTCGAGCAGCACGGTGGCGCAGAGGGTCAGGGCCTGTTGGGAACTGGTCAGCACCAGCACCCGTTCGGGCGTGGCACGAGCGCCGCGTTCGAGGTTGATGTAGTCGGCAATGGCGCGCCGCAAGGGTGCCATGCCTTGCGGCGGGCTGTGCAGCAGCGCCAGGGTGCCGTGCTCCTTGAGCACCTGGCGCTGCAGGCGCTCCCAGGTTGGCAGCGGAAAGCTGCGCGTCTCCGGCACGCCCGGTGCGAAGGGGCGCGGCATGAGGAAGTCGCGCACGCCGCCGCCCTGGAGCATGGCGTGGCCGCGCTGGCTCAGGCTCGGCGCCGCCAGGCGGCCCACGGCCGTGCGCTGCGGTTTGCCGCGCCCGGGCAGCCGCTGGGCCTGCGCCGAGACGAAGCTGCCGCTGCCCACCCGCCGCTCGATGAAGCCTTCGGCGTGCAACTGGCTGTAGGCCGACTCCACCGTGTCGCGGGACACCCCGAGCGACTTCGCCAGCGCGCGTGAGGCGGGCAAGGGGCGGCCCCGGTCGAGCGTGCCGTCCAGGATCAGCTGGCGAATCGCCCGCTGCAGGCGCGCATGCAGCGGCCAGGCGCCGTGCGCGGGGTCGCCGATCCAGGCTTTGACGGATTCAAGTTGGGCGTGCTTGAACAATTGGTCTGTACTTATTCAATAAAGTGGTGGGACTAAACATGCCATTTGAAGTCTATCGTTTCATGGTCCCTCCATCCCTCTGCCCCGGAGCCTTTTCAGGCCATGTCCACCGTTTCCTCTTCTTCCCCCTCCCGTTCGCCCCTGCGCTGGAGCGATCTCACCCATCCCGTCGTCGCCGGCCTGATCTCGGTCATCGTCAACTACGGCGGCACCTTCATCCTGGTGTTCCAGGCCGCCAAGGTGGCCGGCCTCAGCCCGGCGCTGACGGCTTCGTGGGTGTGGTCCATCTCCATCGGCGTGGGCGTGACGGGCATCCTGCTGAGCTGGCGCTTTCGCGAGCCCATCATCACCGCCTGGTCCACCCCGGCGGCGGCCTTCCTCGTCACGGCGCTGGCGGCCACACCCTACGCCGAGGCCGTCGGCGCGTATCTGATCTCGGCCGTGGCCTTCGTGCTGCTGGGCCTGTCGGGCTGGTTCGAGCGCGTCATCCGCCTGATTCCGCCGGGCGTGGCCGCCGGCCTGCTGGCGGGCATCCTGCTGCAGTTCGGCATCAAGGCCTTTGGCGGCATGAGCGTCGATCCGCTGCTGGCCGGGCTGCTGATCCTGGCCTATGTGGTGCTCAAGCGTTTCTCGGCGCGTTACGCGGTGGTGGGCATCCTGGTGCTCGGGCTGGCTTTCCTGCTGGCGCAGGACCGCGTCGATCTGTCGGGCTTGAGCCTGCAACTGGCGGCGCCGGTGTTCACGATGCCAGCGTTCTCGCTGAACGCGCTGTTGAGCGTGGCCCTGCCGCTGTTCCTCATCACCCTGACCGGCCAGTACATGCCGGGCATGCTGGTGCTGCGCAACGATGGCTTCAAGACCAGCGCCAACCCCATCGTGACCGTCACCGGGCTGGGTTCGCTGCTGATGGCGCCATTCGGCTCGCACGCCTTCAACATTGCCGCCATCACCGCCGCCATCTGCACCGGCCGCGAGGCGCACGAAGACCCGTCCAGGCGCTGGATCGCCGGCATCGCGGCCGGGGTGTTCTATATCCTGGTCGGCGTGTTCGGCGTCACGCTGGCCGCCGTCTTCATGGCCTTCCCGGCGACTTTCATCACCACGCTGGCCGGTCTGGCACTGCTGGGCACCATCGGCGGCAGCCTGGCCAGCGCGCTGGCCGATGCCCGCACCCGTGAGGCCTCGCTGATCACCTTTCTGGCGGCCGCTGCCAACATCAGCTTGCTGGGCATTGGCGGCGCGTTCTGGGGGCTGGTGATCGGGCTGCTCGCCCATGCGGTGCTCAACGGGCGTTGGCCGCGCCAGGCGCCGGCCCTGGCACCCAATGCACCCACCGTGCTCAACGAGAGGACGAACTGATGGAGCCGAAGCAATCGATGCCAATGCCTGCCGACACCCCAACCCGCCACGAGCAGCATGGCCGCTACCCCGAGGCCAGCACGGTCGAGGATTTCCGGCGCAACCTGGCGGCGGTGCAGGCGCGCATCAACGCCGCCTGCCTGCGCGCGGGACGCGAGCCGGCTTCGGTGCGCCTGCTGCCGGTCAGCAAAACCAAGCCCGAAGCCAGCCTGCGCCTGGCCCATGCCGCGGGTTGCAACATGCTGGGCGAGAACAAGGTGCAGGAGGCCCACCAGAAATGGGAGGCCATGCAGGACTTGAGCGATCTCCAATGGTCGGTGATCGGCCACCTGCAGACCAACAAGGCCAAGCTGGTGGCCCGCTTCGCCACCGAATTCCAGGCGCTCGACAGCCTGCGCCTGGCCGAGGCGCTGGACCGCCGGCTGCAGGCCGAAGGCCGTTCACTCGATGTGTTTGTGCAGGTCAACACCTCGGGCGAAGCCAGCAAGTACGGCCTGGCACCGGAGGACGTTGCGGCCTTCGTTCAGGCGTTGCCGGCGTTTTCGGCGCTGCGGGTCCGCGGGCTGATGACGCTGGCGCTGTTCTCCAGCGAGGCCGAACGCGTGCGGCAGTGCTTCATCCTGCTGCGTGATCTGCGCGATGAACTGCGCCAGAGCGCCCCTGGGGGCATCTGCCTGGATGAGCTGTCGATGGGCATGTCTGGCGACTTCGAGATCGCGGTCGAGGAGGGCGCCACCGTGGTGCGTGTCGGCCAGGCCATCTTCGGGGCCCGACCTTTGCCTGACAGCCACTACTGGCCGGGTGAGGTCAAGACGGAAGCGTGAACCGGCGGCGGCCCTGCTGCCGTGTGCGACTATGCTTCCTGCTCGCCTGTTGCGGCCTCTGGCTTCGACGCCATCGGCATCGCCCCTGGATGCCGGCAACAGAGAAGAAAGACAAAAACAGGCCCTTGCCGCGGCGTGCCGTGGCAGACCGGACCTGAGAGGAAGTCGTTTTGGAATTTCGCCAGCTCAAGTACTTTTTGTGCATCGCCGATAGCGGCAGCCTGTCGCGTGCCTCGAAGAAGTTGCACGTTGCCCAATCGGCGCTCAGCCGACAGATCATGGAGCTGGAGGCCGAGCTGGAGGTCACCCTGCTGCTGCGTGGCCGCAGCGGTGTGTCGCTCACACCCGAAGGCGAGGTGCTGTACGACTACGCCCTGGGCATCACCAAACAGATGGGCAACCTGCGCGCCGCCGTGCGCAACGCCAGCGACGCGGTGACGGGCTCCATCGTGCTGGCCTTGCCGCAGACCGTCACCTCGGTGCTGGCGCTGCCGCTGATGCGGGCTGCCGCCGCCACCTTTCCCGGCATTGCGTTCCGGCTCAACGAAGAGTTGTCGGGCAACGTGGTGGACCAGATGCACCGTGGCGTGATCGACCTGACGATCCTGTGCAACCCCGGCGCCCAGCAGAACCTGCGGTTCACGCCCCTGCTGGAAGAAGAGTTCGTGCTGCTGCGGGCGCCCCATGCTGTGGACGCGCCCACCGCCAGCAACCTGTCGCTGGCGGCCGCCTGTTCGCGGCCGATGATCATGCCCAGCCAGGACAACGGCCACACCACGCGCTGGGTGATCGAGGCCGCACTGCAAGCCGGTGGCTTGCCACCCTTGCAGATCGTCGCCGAGATGAATTCCATCCACCTGATCAAGAGCGCGGTGGAAGCGGGACTCGGCTGTTCGGTGATGCCGCTCGCGCTGGCCGAGCGCGAGGTGGCGGACGGGCGCCTGGTCGCGCACCGCATTGCGGCGGGCCGGCTGCGCCGCACGCTGGGCATCTGCGAGCCGCTGCACCTCACCGAATCAAAAGCGCGCCAGGCCATCTGCAACATGATCCGGCACACGGCGCGTGACATGTGTGTGAAGAAACAGTGGCCGGGCGCCCATTACCTGGACGTTGGCGCGCCGGTGTTGTGATGCCTGAGCGCGTTGCGCCGGGCAGGGCGGTTGCGCATGCACAGCCATGCCGCAACGCCATGCGAGTACACCGATCTATCCAATATGCAGATGGAAGCCTCTCAATTTGCTATAGTTTCCCCGTACAAACCCGGCTGCTTCGGCTTGCGAGCGGCCACACAATCGGGCGCTCCTGAACGGAGTGGGCGGTTCTGGCACCCCTGTCAGCCGCTGTCGGGAGACCCCGACTCCGTCAACCCATCCAAAGAGGTATCTCCGTGAGTTTCAAGAAAACCGCCGTCCTTTCATTGGCAGCCCTGGGCTTTGCTGCCAACGCTGCAGATATCAAGATCGGCGTTGCCGAAGCGCTGTCGGGCGGTGCCGCCCAGTACGGCGTGGCCATCCGCAACGGCTTTGAACTGGCCGCGGCCGAGATCAACGCCGCCGGTGGCGTCAACGGCGATCAGCTGGTGCTGGTCGTGGCCGACGAACAAGGCAAGAAGGAAGAGGCGATCAACGTCTTCAAGAAGCTGGTGTTCCAGGACCGCGTGCTGATGGTCTTCGGCCCCACCCTGTCGAACTCGGCCCAGGCCGGCCACCCGATCGCCCAGGCCGGCAAGACCGTCGCCTTCGGCACCTCGACCACCGCCGACGGCATCACCGCCATTGGCGACTACGTGTTCCGCAACTCCGTGACCGAAGCCGACGTGCTGCCCGAGACCATCAAGGTCGCGGTGAAGAACGCCGGCATCAAGAAGGTTGCCGTGATGTACGGCAACGACGACGTGTTCACCAAGAGCGGCTACGACAACTTCAAGAAGGCCCTGGAAGACCTGAAGATCCCGGTCACCACGACCGAAACCTTCGCCAAGGGCGACGTGGACTTTAAAGCCCAGCTGACCAAGATCAAGGCCAGCGGTGCCGATGCGATTGTGCTGTCGGCCCTGCTGGCCGAAGGCGCGCCCATCATGGTGCAGGCCCGCCAGCTCGGCCTGAACGTGCCGGTCATCGGCGGCAACGGCATGAACTCGACCAAGGTGTTTGACCTGGCCAAGGGCCAGTCCGACAACCTGTACGTCGGCAGCCCCTGGTCGGCCAGCAACGCCACGCCCGAGAACACCAAGTTCATCAAGGCCTACACCGAGAAGTACAAGGTTGCACCCGACCAGTTCGCCGCCCAGTCCTACGACGCGCTGCACATCGCCGCGCAAGCGCTCAAGACGGTGAAGCTCTCGGGCAACCTGCCTGCCGACCGCACCGCACTGCGCGATGCACTGCCCAACGTGAAGTGGACCGGTGCCACCGGCGCGTTCCAGTTCCGCCGCGCCACCGACAAGGCCGGCAAGCCGGCCGGCTACGACGCCCAGCAAACGCCCATCGTCAGCGTGACCAAGGGCACGGAGTTCGTCATCACCAAGTAAGCCGCTGCACCACGCACCTTCTTCGCGCCAGCGGGGAGGGTGCCGGCAGACGACCATGCAAACCTCTGCGACGACGGACACCCGGGGACCGTCGGCAGAGGTTGCTTTTCTTTAGATTTCGGTTCCGCGTTTTGCGCGGGACCCGGAGGCACCGCTTTGCTCGAACAGCAACTCGTCAATGCCCTCTCGCTGGGGTGCGTGTATGCGCTCTTTGCGCTGGGCTTCACACTCATCTTCGGCGTTCTTGGCGTCATCAACCTGTCTCACGGCGCGGTGTTCATGGTCGGCGCCTATGCGGCGGTGGAAGCCATGGCCGTGCTCGGCCTGCCGCTGTGGGGCGGGCTGCTGTTTGCCTTCCTGTTCTGCGGCGCGCTCGGCCTGTTGATCGACTTCCTGGTGCTGCGGCCGCTGCGTGCGCGCAATGCACCCCACCTGATCCCGATGATCGCCACCATCGGCGTGGCCATCATCCTGAACAACGGCATCCAGGGCATCTTCGGTGCGCAGAACATCCGCTTCCCGGCCGGTGTGGTGTCGGAAGAGTCCATCAACCTGGGCAACCTGCACCTGACGGCGCTGGAGCTCGGCATCATCGTGCTGTCGTTCGCGCTCATGGCCGTGCTGCTGCTGGTGCTCAAGCGCACCCAGCTCGGCCGCGCGCTGCGCGCCATCTCCGAGTCGCCGAAGGCGGCGCACCTGCTCGGGATCAACGTCGAGGGCCTGTTCTACATGACCTCGTTCGCGGCCGCCGCCCTCGGTGGCCTGGCCGGCGTGCTGATCGGCCTGTACTCCAACGCGGTGTTCCCGCTGATGGGCCAGCCGATCCTGCACAAGGGCATCGCGGTCATCATCCTCGGCGGCATGGGCGACATCCGCGGTGCGCTGCTGGGTGGCCTGTTCCTCGGTTTTGCCGAGGTGCTGTCGGTGGCCTACATCGGTTCGACCATGCGTGACGCGGTCGGCTTCGGCCTGTTGTTCCTGGTGTTGCTGCTGCGACCCAAGGGTTTGTTCGGCACGCTGCAAGAGCGCAAGGTCTGACGATGGAAGCGCTCTCCAATTTCTGGGCTGTTTACAGCAACGTGGTGCTGTCGCTCGGCACCAACTCCCTGCTGGCCTTGTCGATCTGGCTCACGCTGGCCTGCGGCATGCTCGCCATGGCCAATGCCGCCTTCATGGGCATCGGCGCCTACACCTCGGCCATCCTGACGATGAATTTCGGCGTGCCGTTCCCGGTGGCGATTGCCGGCGGCATGGCAGCACCGGCGCTGATGGCCTTCGTCATCGGCAAGCCCACGCTGCGCCTGTCGGGCGTGTACCTGGCCATGGCCACGCTGGCCTTCGGTGAGGTGGTGCGCATCGCCATCCTCAACACCGAAGACCTCACCGGCGGCGCGCTGGGCCTGAACGGCATTCCCGCGGTCACGCAGTGGTGGCATGTGCTGCTGGCCCTGGTGCTGGTGCTGTTCGGCCTCTGGCGCTTGCGCCGCTCCAAGGTCGGTCGGGCCTTTGAGTCGATCAAGGAAGACGAAACCGCCGCCGGCCTGATGGGCATCGACGTCGGCGCCAGCAAGATGCTGGCCTTCGTGCTCGGGGCCGCCATCGCGGGCCTGGCCGGCGCGCTGAACGCGCACCTGACCTTCTTCATCGGCCCGAACGAGTTCGGTTTCGACCGTGGCGTGGACATCCTCACCATGGCCGTGCTCGGTGGCATCAACAGCCTGTTCGGCCCGGTGCTCGGCGCGGTGATCCTCACCATGCTGCCCGAGTCGCTGCGCGCCTTCGGTGATTTCCGCATGGTCATCAACGGCATCATCCTGGTGCTGATCGTGCTGTTCCTGCCCAAGGGCATCTGGGACCCGGCGCGCATGCGCCAGTGGTTCGGCCGCAAGGGAGGTGCGCAATGAGCAACGCACCCTTGTTGACATTCGACGGCGTGTCGCGCCACTTCGGTGGCCTGAAGGTGCTGCAGGACGTGCACCTGGAGGTGCCGCAAGGCGGCATCTTCGGCCTGATCGGCCCCAACGGCGCCGGCAAGACCACGGTGTTCAACCTCACCACCGGCCTGCTGCCGGTCTCGGGTGGCAGCATCCGTTACCAGGGTCAGGACCTGGCCGGCCTCAAGCCGCACCAGATCACGCGCACCGGCATTGCACGCACCTTCCAGAACATCCGTGTGTTCAAGGAAATGTCGCTGCTGGAGAACGTGATGGTCGGCATGCATTCGCACCTGCGTTATGGCGCGGTCGGCCTGCTGGCATCCAGTGGCCTGTTCCGTAGCGAAGAGCGCCGCGCGCGCGACCGTGCGCGTGAACTGCTGTCGTGGGTGAAGCTGGACCACAAGGCCGGCGACATCGCCGACAACCTCTCTTATGGCGAGCAGCGCAAGCTCGAGCTGGCGCGTGCGCTGGCCACCGAGCCCAAGCTGCTGCTGCTGGACGAACCCGTGGCCGGCATGAACAGCGCCGAGAAGACCGACCTGATGGTCGAGATCCGCAACATCAGCGCGCGCGGCTACACCGTTTTCATGATCGAACACGACATGCGTTTCGTGATGGGCCTGTGTGAACACATCGCCGTGCTGAACTTCGGCCGCATCATCTCGCGCGGCGACCCGGATCACATTCGCAACGACCCGCAGGTGATCGAGGCCTACCTCGGCCGCGAGGAAGACGAAGCCGGCGGCGATGCCGCGCTGGTGGAAGGGGGTGCACGATGAGCAGCCCCGCATTCCTCCAGGTCGAAGGCCTCAAGGTCTCCTACGGCCACATCGAAGCCGTCAAGGGCATCGACCTGCAACTGCACGAAGGCCAGATCACCACGCTGGTTGGTGCCAACGGTGCTGGCAAGTCGACCACGCTCCTGGCCCTGTCGGGGCTGGTGAAGAAGGCCGCCGGCCGGGTGCTGCTGCAAGGGCAGGACCTGAGCGCGCTGCCGCCGCACAAGATCGTGTCGTCCGGCATGGTGCAGGTGGCCGAAGGCCGCGCCACGCTGACCACGCTCACGGTGCGCGAAAACCTCGAACTCGGCGCCTACACGCGCCGCGACGGGCGCGCCCAGCGCATGGACGACCTCGAACGTATCTACACGCTGTTCCCGCGGCTGAAGGAGCGTGCCGAAGGGCTGGCCGGCAACCTCTCGGGCGGCGAGCAGCAGATGCTGGCGATCGGCCGTGCGCTGATGGCCAAGCCACGCGTGCTGCTGCTCGACGAACCCTCCATGGGCCTGGCGCCCATCATCGTGCAGGAGATCTTCCGCACGCTGCGCGAGATCAACCAGAGCGGCCTGACCATCTTCCTGGTGGAGCAGAACGTGCGCCAGGCACTGAAGATCGCCGACCGCGCCTATGTGATCGAGACCGGCCGCATCGTGCTCGAAGGCAGCGGCCAGGAACTGCTGCGCGACCCCAAGGTGCAGGACGCCTACCTGGGCGGTTGACACCCGACCCCGTCGCCAGCGTTCTGCTGGCGACGGCTTCACCGCAAC
Organism: Hydrogenophaga palleronii NBRC 102513; assembly: GCF_001571225.1. Taxonomy (GTDB): domain Bacteria; phylum Pseudomonadota; class Gammaproteobacteria; order Burkholderiales; family Burkholderiaceae_C; genus Hydrogenophaga; species Hydrogenophaga palleronii. Next base: position 352,481 of record NZ_BCTJ01000001.1, on the reverse strand, counting down.
CGCGTGCGGCCCGCGCCGCACAATGCGGCCATGCACCCCGACACCCCTTTCTGGCAGCGCCTGGACCAGCGGCTGGGCGTGTGGCGCTCCTGGCTGGTCTACCGCGCCATTCCCTGGCGCGCGGCGCAGTTGCGGCGTTTCTACCGCCGCTTTGTGCCCGTGGGTGGCCTGGCCTTTGATGTCGGCGCGCACGAGGGCAACCGCGTGGCGGCGTTTCGCCAGCTCGGTGCGCGCGTGGTTGCGCTGGAGCCGCAGCCGGTGTTCGTCCAGCGTCTGCAGAAGCGTTTCGGCGGCGACGCACAAGTCACCGTGTTGCCGCAGGCACTGGGCCGCGCGGTCGGCCAGGCCCGCCTGCTGGCCAGCCCGCGCACGCCCACTGTGGCCACGCTGTCCGACGACTTCGTGCGACGCGCCGGTGCCGACCCCGCGTTTCGCCGCGTGCGCTGGCAGCACGGGCCACTGGTGTCAGTGAACACACTGGACGCACTGATCGCACAACACGGCGTGCCCGACTTCGTGAAGATCGACGTCGAAGGTTTCGAGCTGGAGGTGCTGCTCGGCCTGAGCCAGCCGCTGCCGGCGTTGTCGTTCGAGTTCGTGCCGGCGGTGCGCGACGTGGCGCTGGGCTGCGTCGAACGGCTGGAGTCGCAGGCCGGCGCGGGTGCCTACCGCTACGCCGTCTCGCTGGGCGAACGGCAGCGCCTGCTGCGGCCCGAGGGCGAAGACGCGGTGGCGATGTGCGCCTGGCTGCAGGCCTTGCCGCAGAACGCGCCTTCGGGCGACGTGCACGCCTGGCGTTGCCCGCCCTCATGAGCCGCCGCCCTGCACCGGGCTTGATGCCGGCAGGCCGGCGTGTTCCATCGGCGGGCCGCTGTGGCCATCGGAGCTGTCGAAGGCGTGCAGCAGCACCCGGGTCAGCTGGTGCATCGGCCCCACGCAGTGCGCTGGCGGTGTGATGCCCGGCACGAAGCCGTTGCCGAGCAGACGCTGCAGCAGGGCGGGGTCGTCGCTCACCACGTGCACCGGCACGTCCCAGGTCGCGCCCTGGCCACTCACCAGGGCGGCTGGCTGGTGGTCACCCACCACCACCATCACCAGCGGGTGCGGCGCGAGCTGCCGCAGGTAATCGGTCCACCAGGCGTATTGGTAACGTTGGCTCTCCAGGTACAGCGGCACCGGCTGCTGCAGCGCACGCGGCGCGGCCAGCGCTGCCTCGGCCTGCGCCGCGCTGTAGGCCTGGGGGCCCAGCAGGCGTGTCCAGTCGCTGCTGAACGGGGCGAGCGGGTGGAAGGGCGCGTGGGTGCTGGTGGTGGCGAACACCACGAACCTCGGCATGTGTGAAGCACGGCCTTCTCCGCGCTGCAATTCCTGCGCATGCAGCAAGGCCATGGAGGCCTGGTCGGGAATGCGCCAGTAGCCGAAGTCGGGCCCGCTGTAGCCGATGCCGGCATCGTCCGCCAGCCGGTCAAAACCGTAGAAGGCGCCTTCGGGCCAGGGCCGTTTGAGGCCCGGCATCCAGCCCACCGTGCGGTAGCCGTGGCGCGCAAAGTGCCGCACCAGTGTGGGCCGTTCGCTGGTCAGCAGCAGGTCGTGTGCGGCCGGGTCCTGGATGTCCAGGCCGGCCAGCAGGCTGGCATGAGACAACCAGGACGCACCGCCAAAGGTCGGCGCATTCACCCGCCCCGAGACCACATGGCGCCCGCCGGCCGCGATGGCCTGGGCCAGCGCCGCGCGTGGTGCGGCCAGGGCCTCGGCCTGCTCGGGCCGGTCGAAACTGGCCATGCCGTAGGACTCGGCAAACACCAGCAACACGTCGACGGGCCCTTGTGCCGTGCGCAGGCCGGAGAGGTCGCCGTCGAACGCCGGGCCGGTGCCGAGCACCGCCACCGCCGAGCCCGGCCACCACACCCGCGCCAGCAGCTGGCCCTGGTGCAGCAGGGTGGGCGCCAGCGGCAAGGAGAAGAACCAGCGAGTGTCGCGCTGGCCCGGCACGTAGGCGACAAAACTCAGCGCGAGCGCTGCCGTGCCCAGCCACAACCAGGGCCGCGGGCGTGGCCAGCTCGCGGCCTGCGCCAGGCAACGGATGGCACTGAGGACCAGCCACCACAGCAGGGCGGTGCCCAGCAGCAGCGCCAGCAACGCGGCCAACCGCTGCCAGCCCGGCAGGTCGTGCACGGCCACACGCAGCAGCTGGGCGGCGTGGCGGCCGTCCCAGTACAGGTTGACCGGGCGCCCTAGCACCGCGGGCGCGGTCACGTTGGCATAACGCACCAGCACCAGGGCCACGAACAGGCCGCTCAGCACATGGTGTGCGCGCTTCGACAGCGCACCGCGCCAGGCGACCCACGCTGTGAGCGCCGCCACCGCCAGGCAGAGTTCAAACGACAGGCGCGGCATGTAGGCCACGCCGAAACCCGGCCAGCGGTTCTCGAAAGTCCACAGTGTGTTGAGCAGCCCGAACGCCAGCCCGAAGCGCAGCAGCCAGCCGGCCAGCGGCGGTTCGCGCCGCGTGGGTGCCGGCTGGGGCAGGGTGGCTCGGCTCAAGGTGGGTGCGCCGCCGTTGCGGGCCGCATGCTCACTGGCGCACCGCTTCGAACTCGATGATCAGCGGCACCTCGTCGCCAACCCAGCCATTGCCCACGCCGTAAGCCATGCCGTAGGCGCTGCGCTTGAAGCTGCCACGCGCCGACACGCCCATCACATAGGGCTTGCGCAGCGGGCCGCCCATGGGCGATTCGGCGCTCTTGTTCCAGGTGGCCTGCAGGGTGAGCGGCTGGCTTTTGCCCAGCAGCTCCAGCTGGCCCTGGATTTCAAACTGGCGATCGCTGGTGCGTTTGGCGCTACTGGCGGTGAACACCATGCGCGGAAACTCGCCGCTGTTGAGGAAGTCCGGCCCCTTCAGGTGTTCGTCGCGCTTGCGCTGGTTGCTGAACACGCTGGCGGTCTCCACTTCGATGCGCACCTCCGTCAGCGTGGCCGTGGCCTCGTCGAAGCGGTAGCTGCCGCGCGCCGAGCGGAACATGCCCAGCACCTTGGCGTAACCGATGTGGTCGACCAGGAAACCGATGCTGATGTGGTCGGGGTCGAGTTCGTATTTCGCGGCCTGGGCCTGCGCGGGCGCGAGGGCCAGCAGCTGGGCGCTCAGCGCCAGGGGGAGCAGGAAAGCAGTGCGCATGGCTCAGGTCTCCGTTGGGGTGGGGCGCTGCCGCGCCAGGGTCCGCACGTCGATGGCGAACGAGAGGGTCAACAGGGCGAGGCTGGCGGCCGCCAGCCCGGCTGCCAGCGGCGGCGGCACGATGGGGCCGAGGCAGGCGATGAGGGTGGTGATCTGCACCACGCAGACGGTCTGGCGGCGCTTGCTCGGAGGCAGCGCGCCGTCCAGCCAGGGCCAGACGCGTGCCGCTGCCACGAAGGCATACCGCATCAGGCCCGAGGCCAGCACCCAGGGGCCGGCCTGTCCGGCCTGCAGCACCAGGGCGCACAGCACCAGGGTGAAGGCGGCGTCGGTCTCCATGTCGAAACGCGCGCCGAAGGCGCTGGCCAGGCCGCTGCGGCGGGCCAGCGCACCGTCCACCGCGTCACACAGGGCGGTGACGGTGGCGATCAGCACCAGCGACCAGGCCACCTCGGGCATGCCGGCCAGCGGCGGGCGGGGCAGGGGCTCGCCCACCAGTGCGGCGAGCAGGGCCACCGAGGCCAGCCGCAGCAGGGTGACGCCGTTGGCCGGCCCGAAGCGGGCATGCGGGTGGGTGGCGAGGCCGCGCCAGACCAGGCTGGCGCCCAGGCCGTAGGCCAGCAAGGCCTTGGCGGCGTGGTCCAGGCCCAGGCCGAATGCGGTGCCCGAGGCCACGGCCAGCACCGCCACCAGCACACCCACTGCCAGCAGCACGCGCGCGGTGTGTTGCCGCAGCGTGCTGGCTGCACCCGCGCCGCCCTGGGCCTGGGCCGGCGCGGCATCGGGAGCCAGAGGGGGCGGGCGGACGGCTTTCATGGGCGCATGTGCGGTGAGGGCGGTCTCGTTTCGCGGCTGGGCAGCACCACGGGGGCGGTTCTCGGCGATCATGGCACGCTCTACCGTTCCGACACCACTTCCACACATTCGTTCATGGCTTTTGCTTCCGACCCTTCCGCTTCCGTGCCCGCGTCGGCTTGCTGGGTGGTGGCCCCCGGCCAGGCCGAGCTCCGGGAAGAAACCCTGCCGCCGCTGCCCGACGGCTGGGTGCGCGTGCGCACGCTGCACAGCGGCGTGAGCCGTGGCACCGAGGGCCTGGTGTTCCGTGGCGAGGTGCCGGCGAGCGAAGCGGAGCGCATGCGTGCGCCGTTCCAGGCCGGTGAGTTTCCCGGGCCGGTGAAATACGGTTACGTGGCGGTGGGTGTGGTCGAGGCCGGGCCGGCCGGGTTGCTGGGCCAGCAGGTGTTCTGCCTGCACCCGCACCAGACGTTTTTTCAGGTGCCGGCCGAGGCGGTGTTGCCGCTGCCAGCCGGCGTGCCGGTCGCGCGCGCCGTGCTGGCGGCGCAGCTCGAGACCGCGCTCAACGCGCTGTGGGATGCCGCACCCAACCCGGGTGACCGTTTTGCGGTGGTGGGCGGCGGCACGCTGGGCCTACTGGTGGCCTGGCTCGCCGGCCGCCTGCCCGAGAGCACGGTGCAGGTGGTGGACACGAACCCGGCGCGCGCCGAGATGGCGCAGGCGCTCGGTGCCCGCTTCGCATTGCCCGAACAGGCCGAGCCGGGTGCCCAGCTGGTGTTCCACACCAGCGCGCAGGCCGCCGGCCTGGCCACCGCCTTGCGCCTGGCGGCCTTCGAGGCCACGGTGATCGAACTCAGCTGGTACGGCAACCGTGCGGTGAACGTGCCGCTGGGCGAGGCCTTTCATTCGCAGCGCCTCACGCTCAAGAGCTCGCAGGTCGGTCACGTAGCCGCACGCCAGCGCGCACGCTGGAGCCACCGCCAGCGGCTGGCACTGGCACTGTCCATGCTGGTCGACCCGGTGCTGGACCGCCTGATCACCCACAGCGCGCCGTTCCACGAACTGCCGCAGGTGCTGGAGCGCCTGGCGGGCAGCGGCGCCCCGGACGTGCTGTGCCATCGCATCGATTACCCAACCCCACTTCGCTGAGACCATCACCATGTACGCCGTCAACGTCAGAGACCATTTCATGATCGCCCACAGTTTCCAGGGCGCGGTGTTCGGCCCCGCGCAGCGCATGCACGGCGCCACCTACGTGGTGGACCTGGAGCTGCGCCGCGGGGCGCTGGACAGCGACGGCATCGTGGTCGACATCGGCCTGGCCACCCAGGTGCTGCGCGACACGCTGGCGGTGCTCAACTTCCAGAACCTGGACGAGATGCCCGACTTCAAGGGCGTCAACACCACCACCGAGTTTCTGGCGCGCGTGATCTTCGAGCACATCGCCGCGCGCATTGCCGAAGGCGCGCTCGGTGCCCAGGCCCTGCCCAGCGCCGACGCGCCGGGGCTGCAGAGCCTCAAGGTGACGCTGCACGAATCGCATGTGGCCTGGGCCTCGTACGAAGGCCGTCTGCCGGACTGAATGCCGGACTGAACGATGAGCGCACCGCGCCACTGCCACTTCCTGCTGCCCGGCGACTGGCACACGCCCACCGGCGGCTACACCTACGACCGCCGCCTGGGCCTGGCCCTGCGCGAGGCCGGCTGGTGCGTCACGCCCCACGTGCTGACGGGTGCCTGGCCCTGGCCGGACGAGAGCGATCTCGACGACGCCGCCGCACACATTGCCGCACTGCCCGACGGCACCCGCGTGGTCGCCGACGGCCTGGCCTTTGCCTGCCTGGCCGCGGTGGTGCGGCCACACGCCCAGCGCCTGCGCTGGCTCGCCCTGGTGCACCACCCGCTGCACCTGGAAACCGGCCTGACGGAGGCCGAACGGCAGGAACTGCGCAGCGCCGAAAGCGCGGCGCTGGCGCTGGCGCAGCAGGTGGTGGTGACCAGCCGCAGTACGCTGGCCGATGTCGCCGCCATGGGGGTGCCGGCCGCGCGCATCGCGGTGGTGGAGCCTGGCACCGACGCGGTCGCGCAAGTGCGCCGGCTGCGGCAGGCCGGTGCGCCACTGCGCCTGTTGTGCGTGGCCACGCTCACGCCGCGCAAGGGCCACGCGGTGCTGCTGCAGGCCCTGGCCGGGCTGCTGCACCTGCCCTGGGAGCTGCACCTGGTGGGCAGCACCGAGCGCGACCCCGCCACCAGCGCCGGCCTGCGCACGCTGGCCGAACCACTGGGCACGCGCGTGCACTGGCATGGCGAGGTGCCCGGCACGGCGCTGCCCGCGCACTACGCGTCGGCCGACGTGTTCGTGTTGCCTTCCCTGTACGAGGGTTACGGCATGGTGGTGGCCGAGGCGGTGGCGCAGGGCCTGCCGGTGGTCACCACCGACGGCGGTGCGCTGGCCCACACCTTGCCCTCCGGTGCCGGCCTGCAGGTGCGCGCCGGCAACGTGGCCGCACTGCAGGGCGCGCTGGCGCAGGTGCTGGGTGACGCGGCCTTGCGCGAGCGCCTGGCCGAGGGTGCCCGCACCGCCGCCGCGGCGCTGCCGGGCTGGCCGCAGCAGGCCGCGCGGTTTGCGGCCCTGCTGGAGGCATTGCACGCATGAGCACAGCGCCTTCCACCGCCGAAGGCTTCAGCGCCGAGTGGCTGGCGCAGCGCGAGCCGTTCGACGCACGGGCACGCGAGCACGCCGCCGAGCGGCTGCGCCTGCTGGCGCGGCTGCAGGCCTGGCGGCCCACGCCACCCGCCCCCTGGCGCGTGATCGACCTGGCCTGCGGCACCGGCGCCAATCTGCGCTGGTTGGCGCCGCGGCTGAGTGGTGCGCAGGAATGGCTGGTGGTGGACCACGACGCCGCGCTGCTGCAGCGCTGGCCCGAACGCCTGGGCCTCGCGCCGGCGCGCAAGGCGCTGCACCATCCGCTGAAGCTTGATGGGCCGGGCTTCAAGGCCACGGTGCAACGCCAGCAGGTCGATCTGGCCGCGAACCTCGAAGCCTTGCCCTGGCACGCGGCCGGGCTGGTCACGGCCTCGGCGCTGCTCGATCTGGTCAGCGAGGCCTGGCTGCAGCGCCTGGTGCGGCTGGCGGTGGATGCGCGCGTGGCCCTGCTGTTCACGCTCAGCGTGGACGGCGAACACGCCTGGACACCACGCGACCCGCTGGACGCCAGCGTCGGCGCGCGCTTCGCCGCCCACCAGCGGCGCGACAAAGGTTTCGGCCCGGCCCTGGGCGCGCAGGCGGTGCCAAGCCTGCAGGCCGCCTTGCTTGCCCATGGTTACCGCGTGTTCACCGCGAGCAGCGACTGGCGCGTGCCGGGTGACGGCGGTGCAGGTTCAGCCTTGATGGCCGCGCTCATTGAAGGCATGGCCAGCGCCGCGGCCGAACAGCAGCCGGCCCATGCCGCCGAGGTGCTGGCCTGGCGCGAGCGGCGCCTGGCCCATGCCGCGCACGGCGCGGTGCGGGTCGGCCATGTGGATCTGCTGGCCTTGCCGCGCTGACGGCAGCGAAACCGCTCAGCGCAGCTGGCGGCGCGCACTCAGGTCCAGATCCCAGAGCACGTCTTCGCCCAGCGCCAGCGTGCGCGTGGGTGGGCGCGGGCAGTCGGCCATGACGTCGTGCGCGGGCACGCACAGGCCGCGCCGGCCGTGGCCGATCAGCACCGGCGCCACCACCAGGTGCAGCCGGTCCAGCGCACCCGCGCCGAAGAAGCGCGACACCGTGGTGCCGCCACCTTCCACGAACAGCTGGCGCAGGCCGCGCTGCGCCAGCGCGGCGACCGCACGTTCGGGCCGGTAGCCCCGGCGGGCATCTTCGTCGTCCAGCAGGCCGGGCACCGCCAACACCTCGGCCGGGTGCGGGCCCCGTTCACGGTGGCCGTTGGCGTCCAGCCGTTCGCGCGCGGCGCTGGCGTGCCGCGCGTCGCACAGCCACAGCGAGGGTGCCTGGGCGTCGCTGAACACGCGCGAGCGGCCGTCCAGCCGCAAGCCCGGGTCCACCACCACGCGCACCGGTTGCGGGCCCGGCACGCGCCGCGTGGTGAGCTGCGGGTTGTCGATGGCGACGGTGCCCGCGCCCACCAGCACCGCGTCGCACAAGGCGCGCAGCCGGTGCAGGTGCAGCAGGCCGTGCGGGCCGTTGACGTAGTAGGAGTCGCCGGTGGCGGTGGCCACGAAACCGTCCAGGCTCTGGCCGAGCTGGGCCACCACCCAGGGCGCCAGGCGCGTGCTGTGGCGCGCGTCGAGCAAGGGTTTGTAGAGCGTGAACAGCGCCGCGCTGCGTTCGCTGCAGGCCATGCCGGGCTGCCAGCCCAAGCCATCGGCCCAGCGCAGCGCGCCCGGCGCGCGGTTGCTGTGGTGCTCCCGTCCGGTGGCGGTGCGCGCCTGCAGCATCTGTTGCCACAGCGCGGGCCAGTCGGCGGGAATGTCGCTGTCCGGTGCGTCGGCTTCGGGTGCGGCGGCGGGCCTGGCGTGCGCGGGCAGGGTGTGGGTCATCGCGCGTTCCTGGGCCGGTCGGCGCATGGGCTGCTCACTTCCACTGAGGGGCGTAATAGGCGTCGTCGGCGCCCGCGTCCGCCGCGGCGGCACCGGGGTTCGACAGCGTGGGCAACGAGGCGGCCACCACCAGGCCGGCGATGGCAAAGGGCAGCAGCGCCGCGCGCGGCACCTGCAGGCCAGACGCCGGCCGCCACCAGGCCCACAGGCCCGGCACCGCGCCTGCACTGGCTGCCAGCAAGACCAGCTGCGCCAGCAGCAGCGAGCCGCCGGTGCCCGCTAGCGCGGCCATGGCGAGAAGGAGGATCACGGTGATGGCAGACGGCACCACGCCGCGGCCACGGTTCGCAGGCAGCAGCAACAGGGCCAGCAGCGAAGCACCAGCCAGTACGCCAAGCGCCATGGTGGGCCACGGCGGCCCACCGAGCCAGACCTGCACGGCGGCCCAGAGCAGTGCGGCTGCGCCCCACAGGCCAAGCCGTCCCGTGCTGCTTTGGTGCCAGCCCTGCCTGTGGGCAAGGGCCGCCAGCAAGGCAGCGGCCAGCACCGCCCAGGGCAGCTTGGCGGCGCGAGCAGTGGCCGGCCACACGTAGCCGGGCATCACGGCCAGGGCCAGCAACAGCGCGGCCACACCACCCAGCACGGCCCAGCGCGGGCCGGCCAGTCGCAGCAGCAGCCACACGCCCAGCCACGACAGCAGGGCGGGCAGCAGCAGGCTTTCAAACGCGGGGTGGTGCAGCAGTACGGCCATGTGCGGCCATCATCGCAGTTTGAGCGCGCGATGCGCAAGCCAGAAGCAAGGGCTTTCCCCGGTGCGTCAGCGCACACAAGGCCGGCGCTGCGGGCGAGGCAGGCACCTAGAATGAAACGCCCGGCTGCAGCGCGCCCCGGCCTTGCCACGCAACCCATGAACCCCTGCGGAGACCTTGATTGAGCCTCGAAGGCGAGCCATTGCCCCCAAGTGCCTCCGGCGTGACGCGTTTTCTGCGCGCCTTCTGGCCCGCGCCGGTGCGCGTCGATGCACGCGAACGCTGGCGCAGCGCCGCCGGGGCCAGTCTGGGCATTCTGTTCGCCGCCTTGTTGAGCCGCTGGTGGGCCGGCGCGGGTGCGCTCGGGCCCTGGCTGGTGGCGCCCCTGGGCGCGAGCGCAGTGCTGGTGTTCGCCGTGCCGGCCAGCCCCTTGGCTCAGCCCTGGTCGGTGGTGGGCGGCAATACGCTGTCGGCCCTGGTGGGTGCGGCCTGCGCCATGCTGCTGCCCGATCCGGCTTGGGCCGCGGCGCTGGCGGTGGGGGTAGCGATTGCGCTCATGTTCGCGCTGCGCTGCCTGCACCCGCCGGGCGGTGCCACCGCACTGTTGACCGCGATGAGCGCCACCAGTTTCCAGTTTGCGCTGTTTCCCATGCTGGCCAATTCCGTGCTGCTGGTGCTGGCGGGTGTGCTCTACAACAGCCTGACCGGCCGGCCTTACCCGCACACGCAGTTGCGGCCGGCGGGTGAGCCGGCGCGCTTCAGCGCTGCCGACCTGGACGCCGCGCTGGCCCACTACAACCAGGTGCTGGACGTGAGCCGCGACGACCTGGAGGCGCTGCTGCACCACGCCGAGTCGGCCGCCTACGAGCGCAACTTCGGCAACCTGCGCTGCGGCGACATCATGAGCCGCGACCCGCTGGCCGTGTCCTTCGGCACGCCGTTGCACGAAGCCTGGGCGCTGATGCGGCAGCGGCGCATCAAGGCGCTGCCGGTGGTGGACCGGGCGCAGCGCATCGTCGGCATCGTGACCGTGGCCGATTTCATGCGCCACGCCGAACTGGACCGGCACGACGGCATCGCGCAGCGCCTGCGCAACCTGGTGCGCCGCAGCGGCACGCTGCACTCCGACAAGCCCGAGGTGGTCGGCCAGATCATGACGCGCGAGGTGCGCGTGGCCAGCGTGAACCGCCACCTGATCGAACTGGTGCCGCTGTTCTCCGAAGGCGGCCACCACCACATTCCCATCATCGACGCCGACCGGCGCCTGGCCGGCATCATCACGCAGTCGGACCTGGTGCGCGCGCTGTACCGCGCGGCCCGGCCGGGCAGCTGAAGGCCACGCGCCTTTGACGCAGATCAAACCGCGCGCGCTTCGGGCGCCGCACAGTGCCTGCGCCTGGAACTTGCGCGCCGCACGCCACTCTCCCGGGGTTGGCCACGTTAGCTTTCGTGAAAGGACAGACGATTGAGCACCATCACCACACCCGCCCACATCCTGCTGGCCACCGACCTCAGCAGCCGCAGCGACCGCGCCCTGGACCGCGCGGTGCTGCTGGCACGCGACTGGCAGGCCCAGTTGCTCGCGCTCACCGTGGTCGAGCCCGAGCCGGTCGAGTCGCGCCTGGCGGTGCTGGCGCGCGCCTCGGGCGAGGCCGCCGGCACCTCGCGCCGCGCCCTGGCCGAACGCCGCCTGCGTGCCGACCTGGCGGGCGAGGGCGCGTTGCCGCTGGTGCCCCGCGTGGAGCAGGGCGCCGTGACCGACACCGTGTTGACGGTGGCCGCCGCCGAAGGCAGCGGGTTGATCGTCACCGGCGTGGCGCGCAACGAGGCGCTCAGCCGCGTGGTGCTGGGTTCCACCGTCGATGCACTGGCGCGCCGTTCGCCCGTGCCGCTGCTGGTGGTGCGCAACCGGGCGCGCGAGAGTTACCGCCAGGTGGTGGTCGCGAGCGATTTTTCACCCGCCTCGCGCCACAGCCTGCGCACGGCGGCAGCCTTGTTTCCCGGCGCCACGCTCACGCTGTTCCACGCCTTCGACAACCCCTATCCCGCCATCGGCGGGGTGGACCCGGCGCAGGTGCGGGCCGACGGCCTGGCCCGCGCCGAGCGCGAGGCCGAGGCCTTCATCCGTTCCTGCGAGCTGCCGGCCGAGGTGGCGCAAAGCTTGCGCACCTGGCTGGAGCATGGTGACGTCGGCCTGCTGCTGCACCACCACGGCCAGGCCAACCCGGCCGACCTAGTGGTGCTGGGCACGCGGCAGCGTGGTGGTGTGCTGGGCCTGCTGCTGGGCAGCGCGGCGCAGCGCGCGCTCGAGATCGCCGAAAACGACGTGCTGGTGGTGCCCGGTACCGCGCCCGACTGAATCAGCGCAACCTGCGCGTATCCCCGGGCTGGCGCGGGCCTTGCGCCATCGGCATGATGCGGTGCATGTACCTGCCTCCCCAGTTCACGGCCAAAGACCCTGCCATCGCGCTTGAGTTGATGCGCGCCCACCCGTTCGCCAGCCTGATCTCCACCGACGACGAAGGCCTGCCCTTCGTGACGCAGCTGCCGCTGCACCTGCTGGAGGAAGGCGACGGCACGCTGACCCTGCTCGGCCATTGCGCGCGGCCCAACCCGCACGGGCGCTACCTGCGCGCGCGGCCGAAGGCGGTGGTGAGTTTTCTCGGGCCGCACGCCTACATGACGCCACGCGTCTACCCCGACCTGGCGCGCGTGCCGACCTGGAACTACCTGGCGGTGCAGGCCACCGTGGAGGCGCGCTTTGTCGACAGCTTCGACGACAAGGACCGCCTGCTCAAGCACCTCATTCACGACCACGACCCGGCCTATGCCGAGCAATGGCGCGCGCTGGACATGGAGTTCCAGCACCGGCTGATGCAGGGCATCACCGCCTTCGAGCTGCGCGTGACCGCGCTGCAGTGCAAGGTCAAGCTCAACCAGCACCGCCCGGAATCACACGCCAGCATGCTGTCGCACTACGACGCCGGCAATGCCGACGAACAAGCCCTGGCCGGCTGGATGCGCCGCCTCGGGCTGACGGGCGGCGGCCCCGCCTGAGGCCCGCATACAACGGATCGGCTCCATGCGCGTGGACGCGCCGGAAACGGATATTTACACTTGGCGGCTGTGAACTTCCCGCGCCGGGCGCGGGTCCACAGACCTCTTCCCCCCCCCGATGAACACCGTGCCATACACCTCTTTCCGATCGCCTCACGCACGCTCCCGCCAGCTGGCGCTGGCCGTTCTGCTGGGCCTGGGGCTGCATGCCGCGGCGTCGGCCGACGGCAGCACGGCCGCCATCGTAGCCGCAGCGCCCAGCCCCGTTGCGGCGGTGGCGCCCGCTGCGGCGCCGGTGCAGCTGGCCGCGATCGACCCCCGCTGGAGCGCCAGCTTCGAGGCATTTGCCGCCGCCGACCAGCGCCAAGCCCCGCAGGCCGGTGGCGTGGTGTTCGTGGGCAGTTCGTCGATCCGGCTCTGGAACGACCTGGAAACCAGCTTCTCCGGACAGCCGGTGGTGATCAAGCGCGGTTTCGGTGGCTCGCAGCTGCTGGACTGCGTGAAGCTGGTCGACCGGCTGGTGCTGCCCTACCAACCACGCCAGGTGGTGGTGTACGCGGGTGAGAACGACCTGTCCGAAGGCGCCACGCCACAGCAGGTGGCCGAGCGCTTCGCCGCCTTCGTGCAGGCGGTGAAGGCGGCCTTGCCCGAGGCGCGCATCGCCTTCGTCTCCATCAAGCCCAGCCCCTCACGCGCCGGCATGATGGCGGCGGTGAAGGAGACCAACGCGCTGATCCAGGCCTACAGCACCACCGAGCCGCAGCTCGACTTCATCGACATCTTCTCCGCCATGCTCGATGCGCAGGGGCAGCCGCGTCCGGAACTGTTCCTGGGTGATCGCCTGCACCTCAACGCCGACGGTTACGCCATCTGGCAGCGCATCATCGCCCAGCACATCAAGGGCTGAGGCGCGTCGGCGCTGCCGGCCGCGCCTGCCGCCGCCGCTGGGCCACGCGCCGGTCGTGCGCCACCGACACCCGGGCCACGGCCCACAGCGCGTAGAAAGCCACGAACAGGATCAGCAGGTCCACCGACCAGGGCCGGTCCGGGTTCGTGGCGCCGAACATCGCCAGCGCCAGCAAGGCCACCACCAGGTGGGCGCAGAACACCGGCAGGGCGGCTTTGCCCAGGGTTTCCAGCGGCCGCCAGCGCGGCAGATGGGCCTTGAGCCAGGGCGCGAAATACATTACCAGCGCGAGCAGGGCCAGCAGGTTGATCAGGCGCAAGGGGCCGAGATGCCACTTGTCGAACATCAGGTTGATCGCCGAGCCTGCCGGCATCGGCGACTGGCCGACCGCGTGGCGCCAGAAGAGGGCGGCGAGCGCAAACAGCAACGCCACACGCAGCAACCAGCGCGGGAAGCGGGTGGGCTGGTGGCCCGGCGCGCTGTGCTGCTCGCCCATCCACAGGCCCATGACCCAGAGGAACTGCCAGGCCAGGATTTCGAACGCGCCCATGTCCTGGTAACGCAGCGGCATGTCAAACCAGCCATTGGCGAACTGGTACAGCGCCGGGCCCAGGCCGAACTGGGCGCCGAACCACAGCAGCAGGCTCAGGCCCATCACGCCGGCCCAGCCGTGAGCCTCCACGTGCAGCAGGATCAGCGGGCTCACCAGCATGAAGATGATGTAGATCGGCAGGATGTCGAGCAAGGCCGGGCTGTACAGCAACAGGCCGGCGCTGGCCATGGCGACGACGGGCCGTTCGAGGAAAAAGGACAACAGGTCGGTCACCGCGCCTTCGCGCAGCGCCAGGCCGAGGCCGGCGATGGCGGTGAAGGCAAACAGCAGCAGCGCCAGCTGGCAGGCGTAGAGCTTGAGGGCGCGGTTGAAGAACGCGGTCTTCATCGCCTCCGCACCCTGCGTGCGCGCCTTGCCGGCGTACACCCGGCCGGCCATGTAGGCCGAGAGCAGCACGAAGCCTTCGGCCGCAGACACATAGCCCAGCGGCTGGCCGAACGGGCTGGCGAGTCGCGTCGGCAGGTGGGTCAGCGTCATCAGCACGAGCATCAGGCCGCGCATGGCGTCCAGTTCCCACTGGCGGTTGTCCTGGCTCATCGGGGTGTTGTCGTCGGATGCAATCGGGAGAAGGGCTTGCGGGTGGGGGTCGACCTGCGAAGGTAACCCATCGCGGCCGGCGGTCCGGCGTGGGCTGGCAGTGCCCCCGCGCGCGGGTCGGGCGTCAGAACGCCCGCGGGCGGTTGTGCCAGAACAGCCGCAGTGGCCGGCCACCACGCGCCTGTGTGTCAAGTGCCATGGCCACGCCGAACAGGCCGGCGAAAGCGGCGACCAGCAGCACCACGTCGGTGGTCCAGGGCCGCTGCACCTGGGTCGAACCGAAGAAGGCGAGCGTGAAGAGGGCGATCACGATGTGGGCGCAGAACACCGGCAGCGCATGCCGGCCCAACAGTTCCAGTGCGCGTGGACGCGGCAGCGTGCGCACCAGCCAGGGCCCGGCCGTCACCAGCACCACGAACACACTGGCGAAGTTGAGCACCCGCATCGGACCCAGCGCCCACTTGTCGAGCAGCAGGCCCACCGCCGGCAGCCAGGGCAGAGGGGCCTGGCCGGCGACGTGGCGCCAGACCAGCATGCCCAGCGCATACAGCGCGGCGGGCGCGACGATCCAACAGGGCAGGCGCGGCAAGGGCTGCTGCCGCGCACCGAGCGCAAGGCCCACCACCCACAGCGCCTGCCAGGCCAGCCAGTGGAAAGCACCGGTATCGCGGTAGGCAATGGGCAGGCCGGTGGCGCTGACCACCAGCCCGTACAGCAACTCGCCCAGGCCCCATTGTTCGCCCAGCCAGAGCAGGCCGCTGAGCGCCAGGATGCCCTGCCAGCCGTGCCGCATGGCATGGCGCATCAGCCAGGGGCTGAGCAGCATCAGCGCGATGTACAGCGGCAGGATGTCGAGCAAAGGCGGTTTGTGCAGCAGCAGCACGGCGCCGGCCACGGCCGCGGCCGGGTCGATGAAAAAGAACTCCAGCAGGCCGGTGACACCGCCTTGCCGGTTGAGCACACCCAGCCAAGCGATCAGGGTGAAGGCCAGCAGCAGCAGGCCGAGCTGACACAGGTAGAGCTTGAAGGCGCGCTGATGGAACGCGGTCTGCATCGCGTCCACGCCGTCGCGCCGGGCCCGGCGGCCGTACACATGCGCAGCCATGAAGGCGGACAGGAACACAAAACCCTCGGCCGCGGAGACGAAGCCGAACGGCTGGCCCGATGGCAACGAGAAGCTCGTTGGCATGTGGGTCAGGGTCATCAGGACGAGCATCAGGCCGCGCAGGGCGTCGAGCTCCCAGCGGCGTGTCGGGGCGTGTGGCATGGGGTCAGCGGGCAACCCGCGATCATGCCAGAGGCCACAGGCGCTGGCCTACACTCGCCGCATGCCCCGCCCACCCGCACCCGACGACGCCCACTTCATGCGCCTGGCCTTGGCCGAGGCGCGTGCTGCGGGCGAAGCGGGTGAG
Organism: Hydrogenophaga palleronii NBRC 102513; assembly: GCF_001571225.1. Taxonomy (GTDB): domain Bacteria; phylum Pseudomonadota; class Gammaproteobacteria; order Burkholderiales; family Burkholderiaceae_C; genus Hydrogenophaga; species Hydrogenophaga palleronii. Next base: position 336,697 of record NZ_BCTJ01000001.1, on the reverse strand, counting down.
GTGCCGGTGGGGGCCGTGGTGGTGAAAGACGGCGTGGTGCTGGCAACCGGCCGCAACGCACCGGTGGACGGCCACGACCCCACCGCCCACGCCGAGATCGTGGCTCTGCGCGCCGCCGCACGGGCGCTGGGCAACTACCGGCTCGACGGCTGTTCGCTCTACGTGACGCTGGAACCCTGTGCCATGTGCAGCGGCGCCATGCTGCACGCGCGGCTGGCGCGAGTGGTGTTCGGCGCGGCCGACCCCAAGACCGGCGCGGCCGGCTCGGTGCTGGACCTGTTCGCGCACACGCAACTCAACCACCAGACGCAGGTGCTGGGCGGTGTGCTGGCCGGGGAGGGCGCCGAGCTGTTGCGTGGTTTCTTCCAGGCACGGCGCGGCGGCAATCCACACCCGTTGCGCGAGGACGCGCTGCGCACGCCGGACGCGCGGTTCCAGAACCTGCCGGCTTATCCGTGGGCGCCGCACTACATCAGCGACCTGCCGGCCTTGAACGGCCTGCGCCTGCACCACCTGGACGAAGGGCCGCGCGATGCGCCGGTCACCTGGCTCTGCCTGCACGGCAACCCGGCCTGGAGTTACCTGTATCGCAAGATGATCCCGGTGTTCCTGGCCAGCGGTGGGCGCGTGGTGGCGCCAGATCTGATCGGCTTCGGCCGCAGCGACAAACCCAAGAAGGAGGGCGCGCACAGCTTTCACTGGCACCGGCAGGTGCTGCTGGAACTGGTGGAGCGCCTGGACCTGCAGAACGTGGTGCTGGTGGTGCAGGACTGGGGCGGGCTGCTCGGCCTCACACTGCCCATGGCTGCGCCGCAGCGTTACCGCGGCCTGCTGGTGATGAACACCTTGCTGGCCACCGGCGAGCAGCCGCTGTCGCCCGGTTTTCTGGCCTGGCGCAAGATGTGCGCGCAGAACCCGGGCTTCGACATCCCGCGGCTGTTCGCGCGTGGCAACCCGCAGATGAGCGCCGAGGAGTGCGCCGCCTACGACGCGCCGTTTCCAGACCGTGGCCACCGCGCTGCACTGCGCGCGTTTCCGCCCATGGTGCCGGAGCGGCCGGACGACGAGGGCGCCGCCCTGGGTCGCGAAGCACTCGAGTTCTGGTCGCAGCGCTGGTCGGGCCAAAGCCTGATGGCCGTCGGCCTGCAAGACCCTGTGTTGGGCGAGCCGGTCATGAACGCCCTGCACGCGGTGATCCGCAATGCCCCCGAACCGCTGCGCCTGCCGCAGGCCGGTCATTTCGTGCCCGAACACGGCGCAACCATCGCCGAAGCCGCGGTGCGGCATTTCGCTGCCGTGCGCCCTGGATAATCAACCCCTTTTGCCTGCAAGCACACCACCATGAGCAACGCTCACCACTGCAGCCACGGCTGCAGCCACAACCACGACCACAGCCATATCTACATCTATTCGCCCTCGAGTGCGGTGCGCGACAAGGCTGCGTTCAAACGCGGCGTGGCGCGGCTCAAGGCGCTGGGCCATGAGGTGGAGATCGACGAGAGCGCGCTGAGCAGCCACCAGCGTTTTGCTGGCGACGACGCCACACGCGTGGCCGCCATCGGCCGTGCCGCCGCCAGTGGTGCCGACGTGGCGCTGATCTCACGCGGTGGTTACGGCCTCACGCGCATCCTGGGGCAACTGCCGTTCAAGCCGCTGGCCAAGGCGATCGAACGCGGCACGCGCTTCGTCGGCCTGAGCGACTTCACTGCGCTGCAGATGGCGCTGATGGCCAAGACCGGCGCCAGCACCTGGGCCGGCCCCGCACTCGGCGCCGACTTCGGTGCCGAGGCGCCCGACGAGATCATGGAAGCCTGCTTCGACGACCTGCTGGTTGGCCACGGCGAAGGCACGGGCTGGCGTCTGCCAGTGTCGGACCTCGCGAGCATGAAGCGCAAGTCGGCAGACCAGGAGCCGGTGTTCAAGCTGAAAGATGCCACGCTGTGGGGCGGCAACCTGAACGTGATCTGCTCCCTGGTGGGCACGCCCTACCTGCCCACCGTCAAGGGCGGCATCCTGTTCCTGGAAGACACCAACGAGCACCCGTACCGCATCGAGCGCCAGCTCGCGCAACTGATCAACGCCGGCATCATCGGCCAGCAGAAGGCAGTGTTGCTGGGCTCGTTCAACAACTTCAAGCTGGTGCCCGGTTACGACCGCGGCTTCAAGCTGCAAAGCGTGGTGGACTGGTTGCGCACGCAGAGCAAGACGCCGGTGTTCACCGGCCTGCCGTTCGGCCACGTGGCGACCAAGGTGTTGCTGCCCGTGGGGCGCAAGGTGGATCTGATGGTGGAAGGGCGTGACGCCCTGATCTACTGGGGCTGAGGCCCCGAGGTAGCGCCGAGGATGGCTGGCGCCGCCGGCGGTCAGCGGCGTGCGCGGCCTGCGTCCACCAGACTCTTGGGCACCAGGCCGTGGAACACCGGCGAGAGCGCCTGCACACGGTTGACCGCAAAGGCTTCGCCGTGCAACTGGCTCAGCACCGCCACCATTTCGGCGCGCGCAAACCAGAGTGCGTGGGCGTCGTGCATGTACTTGAGCTTGCGCGTGAGCTGGGGATTGGCCTTGGCGCCGTCCTCTCCCAGGGCTTCCAACATGGCTTCGCGTACCGGCGCCAGGGCGGCCGGCGAGTCTTTGCGCGTCTCGGGACTGAGTAGTGCAGAAATGCTGTTGCGTAAACCAGGTTTGAACCAACGCATGGAAGTGGCCTCAACGACGTTGTATTAATTGGCTACAGAATACGTCGCATGTTGTGAAATGTGAATGTCAAATCTACCAGTCAGTCAAAAAACAACAAAGAAATCATATGTTTACTGACGATTTTTGAGCTGATTTCTTCGACTTGTAATGCCTATTCATTCATTGCCTGATCGCTGTCCAATCTCATGGTGTCGCCCGGGTGCGGCGCAGCCGGCCTCTCGACGTTTTTCAAGGGTTTTTGAGCCGCTTTGAGTTGCCTGTCTGGCCCTTGTCGCACGCGGCAACCCGGGCGGGGCGCGTGCTCCGTTATTTGTAAGACCGTGTGTTGTAATCCAGCGGATATTTACTCTCTCCTATGGCCGAACTGACTATTGCTTTTGTGGATTTGACCGGTAGCGTCTCGGTGTTCGAAACACTGGGTAACGACCGTGCCACCAAGGCGGTGACCAAGCTGACCCAGTGGATCGGCTCCATGGGCGCAGAGAATGGCGGCACCGTCGTCAAGATGCTGGGCGACGGCGTGTTGATGTCCTTCGCCAACAACCGCAACGCGGTGGACGCGATGGTGCTGATCCAGCAGGAGCACGCCAAACGGGTCATGCAGTGGCCCGACCGCCTCAAACTCATGATGCAGATTGGCATGGCGCGTGGTCAGGTCGTGGTGGTCGACGGGGACTGTTTCGGCGATGCGGTCAACGTCGCCTCGCGCCTGAGTGATCTCGCCGGCTCCGAGCAGATCATGGCCACCGACACGGTGATCCGCAAACTCGGCCCGCGCCACAGCGTGCGCAGCCGCAGCCTGGGGCCGATGCGCATCAAGGGGCGGGTCGAACCCTGCGAGGTGTTCCGCATCGAATGGCAGCCGGAGATGCTGTCCGAGTTCCTCACGCTGCCGGCCGACCTGCACGCGCTGAGCCCGGTGCGCGAGTCGGTGTACGGCGGCTTCGAGCTGTCCTGGCTCGACAACACACAACCCTTCAGCCTGACCGACCTGCCGATGAAGATCGGCCGTGTGCCCGAAGCCGATTTCGTGGTGAGCGACCCGCGCGTGTCGCGCATGCACGCCAGCATCGACATCCGCTCGGGCAACTACGTGCTGGAAGACATCAGCAGCTACGGCACCTGGGTGCGTTTTTCCGGCGGTGACAACGTGATCGCGCTGCGCCGCCAGGAGTGCCTGCTGCACAGCGATGGCGAGATCGCCATGGGTGCGCCGTTCAGCGATTTCAGCGCGCCCATGGTCAGCTTCCGGCTGGTCGATGGCCAGGTGCTGATCGCACCCGGCGGCATTCAGAAGTAGGGGCCGAGGCGGCCGTGGCCGGCAACGGGCCACCGATGACGACAACAACAAGACTTACCGGAGACATCTTCGTGCGCTGGATCAAAAGACTCTTTGTTCTGCTGTCGTTGCTGGTGGTCACGGCCGCGGCACTGGCGGCCTTCTACGCCTTCCGCAGCCTGCCGAAAATGGACGGCAGCCTCAACGTGGCGGGGCTGTCGGCACCGGTGAAGGTGCACCGCGACGTCAGCGATGTCACGCACATCCTTGCCAGCAAACCGCGCGACGCCTGGATGGCCATGGGCTATGTGCACGCGCAGGAGCGCGGCTGGCAACTTGAATTCAACCGGCGCGTGATGCGCGGCACCTTGTCCGAGGTGCTGGGCCCGGCCACGCTGGAAACCGACAAGCTCATGCGCACGCTCGGCCTGCGCGACGCCGCGCGCCGCCAGCTCGAAGGCCTGCCGGCCGAAGCGCGTGACGCGGTGCAAGCCTATGCCGATGGCGTGAACGCGTTTTTTGCCGATTCCGAACAGGCCCTCACACCGGAGTTCCTGCTGCTGCGCATCGACCCGCGCGAAGACGCCAGGGCAGGGCGTTACTGGGATGCAGCCGACAGCGTGGCCTGGTCGCTCATGATGGCGCTCGACCTCGGCGGCAACTGGGGCAACGAATTCGCGCGGCTGTCGGCGCTGGAGGTGCTGGACACGCCGGCCCTGTGGCAGCTGTTCCCGCCGTACCCCGGCGAAACACCGGCGGCCAGCGCCGACCTCGCCAAACTTTACCTTGAGCTCGGCATCTACCGGGCCAAAACCAAGACCACGACCACGACCTCCAGCAACCCGCAGGCGGCCGGCAACCCGGTGGCATCGCTGCGCCAGCAAATCGGCGCGGATCTGCAGCGCTGGGCCGACGAGCTCGGCAACATCGAAGGCAAGGGCTCCAACAACTGGGTGGTGAACGGGGCGCGCAGCGTCACCGGCATGCCGCTGCTGGCCAACGACCCGCACCTGGGCCTGAGCGCGCCCGCCATCTGGTACTTCGCGCGGCTGCAGGCGCCCGATGCCGATGGCGTCAAGGGCATGGACGTGATCGGCGCCACCCTGCCGGGCACACCCTTCGTGGTGCTCGGCCGCACCGATCAGGTGGCCTGGGGTTTCACCAACACCGGCCCCGATGTGCAGGACCTGTACCTGGAGCAGATCAACCCGGCCAACCCGGCGCAGTACCGCGTGCCGTCGCAAGGCAGCGAACCGGCCTGGGCCAACTTCGGCCTGCGCATGGAGACCATCCGCGTGAAAGGCGAGCCCGACGTGAGCCACATGGTGCGCAGCACGCGCCACGGCCCCGTGCTCAGCGACGCGCAGGCGCGCCACGGCGAGGTGCTCGACACGCGCCGCTTCGTGCTCTCGCTGCGCTGGAGCGCGCTCGACAGCGACAGCCGCAACGTGGTGGCCTCGTTGAACTCGAACCGCGCGCAATCGGTGGCCGAGCTGACCGAGGCGTTCCGCGATTTCCATGCGCCGATGCAGAGCGTGCTGATGGCCGACCGCAGCGGGCGCATCGCCTTCAAGACCGCCGGCCGCGTGCCGGTGCGCGCCGCCGACAACGACATCCGCGGCGTGGCACCGGCCCCCGGCTGGGACACGCGTTACGACTGGCAGGGCTGGTTGCCCTACGAGGAAACCCCGCAGGACGATGGCGCGCGCGGCTGGATCGCCACCGCCAACCAGCGCATCCACGCGGCGGATTACCCCCACTTCCTCACGCAGGACTGGGCCGCGCCCTACCGTTACGAACGCATCGAAGCCATGCTGGACGCCACGCCACAGCACTCGATGGACTCGTTCCAGCTGATGCACGCCGATCAACAATCGGCCGCCACCCTGAAGCTGTTGCCTTTCTTGCAACAGGCCCGGTCGGACCATCCGCTGGCCGCCGCCGCCCAGGCCACGCTGCGCGACTTCAAGGGCGCGATGCGCGCCGACGCCGTGGCGCCTTTGATCTACACCGCCTGGGTCGATGTCTTCACGCGCCAGGTGGTGGGCGGCCGGCTCGGCAAGGAGCGCTTCGAGTCCATGTACGGCAAGCGCCTGTTCCGCAACGCGGTGGAAGACATCCTGGCGCGTGACGACAAGGCCTGGTGTGGTGAGGCCGGCTGCGCCAGCGCCAGCAGCGCGGCGTTCACCACCGCGCTCACGCAACTGCAGGCGGTGCATGGGGACGACCTGGCCGCCTGGCGCTGGGGCGACGCGCACCCCGCAATCTCCATCCACCGCCCCTTGAGCAGCGTGAAGCCGCTGACCAGCCTGTTCGAGGTGCGTGCGGCCACCGGCGGAGACCCGTTCACCGTCAACGTCGGCCAGTACCACCTGGACAAGGCCGACGCACCGTACGCCAACCGCCACGCGGCCAGCCTGCGCGCGGTCTACGACCTGGCCAACCTGGACAACTCGCGCTTCATCTACCAGACCGGGCAGAGCGGCAACGTGTTCTCCAGCCGCTACCGCGACATGAGCAAGACCTGGGTGGATGTGCGTTACCGCGTGCTGACCATGAAACCCGCGCAGTGGCGTTCGACGCTGGAGCTGCGCCCGCCCGCCCGCCCCTGAGTCGGGCCGCGGCCGGCCACTGCGGTGGCGGGCCGACTGCTTGATTTACTTGAGATTGCCCGAGAGGAACTGCGACAGGCGTTCGCTCTTGGGCCGCGCCAGCACCTCGGCCGGCACGCCTTGTTCTTCGATGCAGCCCTGGTGCAGGAAGATCAGGTGCGACGACACCTCGCGCGCAAAGCCCATCTCGTGCGTCACCACCAGCATGGTGCGGCCTTCTTCGGCCAGCAGCTTTATCACGCGCAGCACCTCGCCCACCAGTTCGGGGTCGAGCGCGCTGGTGGGTTCGTCGAACAGCATCACATCGGGCTCGACCGCCAGCGCACGCGCAATCGCCACGCGCTGTTGTTGGCCGCCGCTCATGTGCGAGGGGTAGCGGTCTTCCACGCCGCGCAGGCCCACACGTTCCAGGTAACGCCGCGCGGTCTCTACCGCCTGGTCTTTCGGGATGCCGAGCACGTGCACCGGCGCCTCGATGATGTTCTGCAGCACCGTCATGTGGGCCCAGAGGTTGAAGTGCTGGAACACCATGGCCAGCTTGGTGCGCAGGCGTTGCAACTGGGCGGCGTTCACCGCGCGCAGCTCGCCTTGGCGGTCGGGCTTGAGCTGCAGCTCTTCGCCGCCGAGCACGATGCGCCCGCTGTTCGGGTTCTCCAGCAGGTTGATGCAGCGCAGCAGCGTGCTCTTGCCGGAGCCGGAGCTGCCGATCAGGCTGATCACGTCGCCGGCGTTGGCCTGCAGCGAGACGCCCTTGAGCACCTCGTTGTTGCCGAAGCGTTTGTGGATGTCCTGCACCTCCAGCAGCGGGCGGCCGGTGGGGCGGGTGGTGGTGGGTTCTGCGGTCATGTGTGGTGCCGGTGAAGGGGTGTCAGGCGCCCAGCAGGTCGCCGGTGCGAAACGGCATGGCGCCGGCGATCTTGCCGATTTCGCCGCCGGTGACGACGTAACGCTCGCGCACGGTGGCGTAGAGCACGCCGGCCACTTCGGCGCGCACCTCGTGCACACGGGCGTGGCCGGCGGCGGTGGGGTCGATCACCTCGGCCACCACGTCGCCCACGGCCACGCGGTCGCCAGGGCGCGCCAGGAACACCAGCACGCCAGGCGCGCCGGTGTGCAGGGTCTGCGAGCCCGACAGCGGCGTCGGCTCGCAGGCCATGGGCGGCAGGCTGGGTGGGGTGGTGCAGGCGAGCGCGCCCACGTGTTCGAGGAACTGCACGATGGCCCGGGCATCGTCGCCTGCATGCGCGTGGCCCACGTCGGCCTCGCCGCGCAGCTCCACGGTGGTGCTGGCGCAGCCCTGTGGCAGCGGGGCCTGGCTGCCGGCGGCGCGCAACGCGGCGGCCAGTTGCCACCACAGGCCCGAGAGGCGTTCGTCAAACGGCCCGCCACCCGATTCGTGCGCCAGCAGCACGGCCTGGCAACCCAGCAGCCGGGCCAGCGGTTCAAACGGTGCCCAGCAGCTGTCTTCGCTGTAGAGGTGCAGCACGGCTTCCATGTCGCAGTGCAGGTCGAGCACCAGGTCGGCGTCGTGCGACAGCAGCAGCAGCTGGCGGCGCAGGCTTTCCAGCTCGCTCGCCGGTTGCCACTGGCGCAGCCAGCGCCCGACCAGTTCACGCACCGTGGCCACGTTGGCTGCAGCGTCGGCGCCCAGCCGGGGCAGGGCTTCGTCGCGCACCGCGGCGGCCAGATCGGGGTAGTGGCGGTTGAAGTTCTGCGCCGTGTCGAACTCGAAGCGGCCGGCGGCCTTGTGGTTCACGCGCTGGGCCAGGCCGATCGGGTTGGCCGCGGGCACCAGCACCACCTCGCCACGCAGCCGGCCGGCCTGTTCGGCGGCCTGCAGCTGCTCACGCAGGTGGTGCGCCACCAGCATGCCCGGCAGTTCCTCTGCGTGCAGGCTGGCCTGAATGTAGACCTTGGGCCGCGCGCCCGGTGTGCCGTAGTGAAAACCGACCAGGGTCTTCTGGCTCCCCAGGCTCGGGCTCAACAAGGGGTATTCGGTGCGTGGCATGGCGGTGCGGGCGCGTCTTGGGCAAAGGGCATCAGTGCCCGCTGCGTGGCGCCAGATGGGCCAGGAAACGGCGCTCGGCCAGCTTGAACAGGCCGACCAGGCTGAAGGTGATGGTGAGGTAGATGCCGGCGGCGAACAGGTAGGCCTCGAACGGCAGGTAGTAGTCGGAGTAGATGCGGCTGGCGGCCGAGGTCACGTCCAGCATGGCCGGCACGGTGCTCGCGAGGCTGGTGGCGTGCAGCATCATCACCACCTCGTTGCTGTAGGCCGGCAGGGTGCGGCGCATGGCGCTGGGCAGCACGATGCGGCGCATTGCCATGCCGCGGCTCATGCCCATGGCCTGGGCGGCTTCGATTTCGCCCGCCGCGGTCTCGCGGATCGCACCGGCCAGCATTTCCGCGGTGTAGCCGGCGGTGTTCAGGCTGAAGGCGAGCAAGGCGCAGAAGAATGGTTCCTTGAAATGCGTCCAGGGCCAGACGTCGTTCCAGCGCGCCTGGATCCAGTCGAGCTGGGCCAGGCCGTAGTAGATGAGGTAGAGCTGGATCAGCAGCGGCGTGCCGCGGATCACATAGGTGTAGGCGCCGACGATCCAGCGCAGCGGTGCGATGGAGCTGGTGAGCGCGAGCGCAAACACCAGCGCCAGCACCGCGCCGATGCCGAGCGAGGACAGCAGCAGCCAGGCGGTGGTGACCAGCCCCTCGCCGTACAGGGCGAGGTTGTTGGGCTGGAAGATGATGTCCCATTTCATGGCGGTGCTTCAGGTGCGGGCGCGTTTCACGCCCATGCTGTAGCGCCTTTCCAGCCAGCGCAGCGCCCACAGGGAAACGCTGGTGTAGATCAGGAACAGGGCCGCCGCAAACAGGAAGAAGGTGAAGGGCTCACGCGTGGCCGCGCTGGCCTGTTTGGCCAGGTAGGTCATGTCTTTCAGGCCGATGAGGCTCACCAGCGCGGTGGCCTTGATCAGCACCAGCCAGTTGTTGGTGAAGCCGGGCAGGGCGTAGCGCACCATCTGTGGCGCGGTGATGCGCAGGAAGGTGCGCAGCGGACCCATGCCGAAGGCCCAGGCGGCTTCCATCTGACCCTTGGGGATCGACAGGATGGCGCCACGGAAGGTCTCGGTCATGTACGCGCCGTAGATGAAGCCGATGGTCAGCGTGCCGGCAATGAAGGGGTTGATGTCCACCGAGGACTTGCTGCCCATGGACGCCAGCAGGTGGTTCAGGCCGATGGCGCCGCCGTAGAAGATCAGCAGCATCAGCACCAGTTCGGGAACGCCACGCACCAGCGTGGTGTAGGCCGTGGCCAGAGCCACCGGCACGCGGCGTCCCGAGAGCTTGGCCGCTGCGCCGAGCAGGCCCAGCAGCACGGCCACGACCAGCGCTGCCAGGGACACGCCCACCGTGAGGAGGGCGCCCTGCAGGATGGACTGGAAGTAACCGGACAAAACGCTCAGGCTCAGTCGCCGTACACGTCGAAGTCGAAGTACTTCTTGCTCACCGTGTCATAGACGCCGTTGGAGCGGATGGTCTTGATGGCGGCGTTGAGCTCGTCCTTCAGCGCCGTTTCGTCCTTGCGCAGGGCCACGCCCACGCCGGTGCCGAAGTACTTGGGATCGTTCAGCACCGGGCCGACGAAGCCGTAGTCGGCACCTTCGGGCTTGCGCAGGAAACCACCGTTGACCTCGACCTGATCGGCCACCGTGCCGTCCAGGCGGCCGGACTTGATGTCCAGGTAGACCTGATCCTGGGCTTCGTAAGGCACCACGGTCACGCCCGACGACTTGAGCTCACCCACGGCGTACTTCTCTTGCGTGCTGCCCTTGAGCACGCCGAGCTTCTTGCCCTTGAGCGAGGCGGCGTCGGTGAACGGCGTGCCGGTCTTGACGACGATGCGGCTGGGCGTGAAGTAATACTTGTCCGTGAAGTCCACCACCTGCAGGCGCTCGGGCGTGATGGTCATCGAGCTGACGATGGTGTCGTACTTCTTGGCTTGCAGGCCGGGGATCATGCTGTCCCAGACCTGTTCGACGTAGACGCACTTGCGCTTGATTTCGGCGCACAGCGCTTCGGCGATGTCGACGTCGAAGCCGGTGGGCTTGCCGTCGGCGGTCTTGTAGGTGAAGGGTTCGTAGGTCGGGTCGATGGCGACCTTGAGTTCGGGCAGTTCGGCGGGCGCCGCTGCCGGTGCTGCAGCCGCCGGTGCGGCTTCGGGCGCAGCAGGGGCGGGCGTTTCGGTCTTGCCGCAGGCGACCAGGGTGACGGCGCCAATCAGGCTGAGGGAGAGCAGAAGGGTTTTCATGACGGTCTTTCGTTGGTGTTCCGTGACAGGGGAACGGTCGGTCGTGTTGGCATTGTAGGGCTCGGTTTTCGGGCTGCCTGTGGGCTGGCCCCGGTGTTTCCCCTAGTGCTTTAGCAACAACCGGGCCGCCACACGAACCGCCACACAAACCGTCTTGCAAGCCGAACGATTGTGACGCCAGTTGCCCTGCTGCGCGCTCGCGCTACAGCGCAGCCTGCCAATTAAAAAGTACTCATCAAGAGGCTGGGCGGCCGGCCTGTCGCGGCCGCGACCGGGCGCTGCTGCACGCGGCCTGATCGAATGGCTTCAGCCGCCCAGTTGCACCGCGTAGGGGTTGGGCGAGCGCCGGTTCTCGTCGATGTCGATCTGCCGTCCGATGAAGGGAAAGGCGCGCTGCGGGCATTCCTCGCGCTCGCAGACCTTGCAGCCCATGCCGATGGGCGTGGGCACATCGGGGTCTTTCAAATCCAGGCCCTTGGAGTAGATCAGGCGCTCGGCATGCTGGCTGTCGCAGCCCAGGCCGATGGCAAAGGTCTTGCCCAGCGCGCCGTGGGCCAGGGGCGCACTCGACACGGTGCGCGCCACCCACAGGTAGGCGCGGCCGTCGGGCATGCGGGCGAGCTGCGTGAGCACGCGCCCGGGCTGGGCAAAGGCCTCGTACACGTTCCACAGCGGGCAGGTGCCGCCCACCTTGGAGAAGTGGAAATGCGTGGCCGACTGGCGCTTGGAGATGTTGCCGGCGCGGTCAACCCGGATGAAGAAAAAAGGCACGCCGCGCGCCGACGGCCGCTGCAGCGTGCTCAGGCGGTGGCACACGGTCTCGAAGCCGACACCGAACTGGCGTGCCAGCCGGTCGATGTCGTAACGCTGGGCTTCGGCCGCTTCCAGGAAACGCGTGTACGGCAGCACCAGGGCGCCGGCGAAGTAGTTGGCCAGGCCGATGCGCGCCAGCGCGCGCGCCGGCTCGCCCGACAGGTCGTTGCTCTGCGACAGCTGGTGCAGCACGTCCTGCATCTCCAGGAAGGCCAGCTGCGTCGCCATCTGGAAAGCGGCCTGGCCGGCCTCCAGGCTGGACGAGAGTTGCAGCACGCGCTGCTGCGGGTCGTAGCGGCGCTGCACGTTGCCGGTGTGGTCGGGCACCACCTGCAGCACGCGCACGCCGTGCCGCTCCTGCAGGCGGCGCGCAATGCCGTCGGTGGCCGGCCCGCTGCCCAGGCACTCGGCGGCCAGCTGCTCGGCCGCGCTGTCGAGTTCGGCAATGTGGTTGTGGCGCGCGGTGAAAAAATCGCGCACCTGCTCGTAGGGCATGGTCTGCACGCCGGGCAGGCCGCCGCGGTCGTCACCGAGCCGGCCGGCCAGCGCTTCCAGCCGCTCCAGCGCTTCGCGGTGCCGCGTGTGCATGCGGATCAGGGTGCGCGCCACCGCCGGCATGCCCGAGGCCAGCTCCTTGATCTCGGCCAGCGAGACGGTGTCCGGCGCGGCGTTCTGGCTCAGGGCCTCGCGCAGCTCCGAGATCAGGCGCGCCTCTTCGTCTTCGGAGAACAGCTGCACGTCCAGCCCGAAGACGCGGTTGATCTTGAGCAGCACCGACACCGTCAGCGGGCGCTGGTTCTGCTCCAGCTGGTTGAGGTAACTCGGCGACAGGCCGAGCGCCAGCGCCAGCGCGTTCTGGTTCATCCCGCGTTCTTCGCGCAAGCGCCGCAGACGCACGCCCATGAAGGTCTTTTTCATGCGCCGCACTGTACTCCTCTGATCTTTCAACTCTTCGCAAGATTCGCAAATTTACGGATTCCGCTTCGCTTTCATTCGCCAATTCAGCCCTTCCGCTGCCCCGTTGTGCTGCGTACATTGCGAAGCCATGACCACCGCCACCCCCGAACCCCGCGTGTCCGTGCCAGCGCACAACGCCGCCGCCAGCCACCGTGCCGCGGCCGGCGAGGCGCAGATGGTGGAGGTGGTGTTCCCCGAACAGGCCAACCACTACGGCACCTTGTTCGCCGGCAATGCGCTGAACCTGCTGTCCAAGGCGGCCTTCCTCTCGGCCAGCCGGCATGTGCGCGGCAACGTGGTGATGGCGGCCTGTCACGAGGTGCGTTTCCTGAGCCCGGTGCGGGTCGGGGAAGCGCTGCAGATCAGTGCCCAGGTCACGCGCAGCGGCCGCAGTTCCATGACCGTGCAGGTCGAGGGCCGGGCCGAGGTACTGGCCAGCAGCGAGCTGCGCCCCGCGCTCGAAGGCCGTTTCGAAATGGTCGCGGTGGACGCCCACGGGCGGCCGCGACGCCACACCCCTTTTACCCAGGAAGAGACCCCATGACCGACCTCAGCACCCCCGGCTTCAAGCCCAAGAAATCCGTTGCACTCTCCGGCGTCACCGCCGGCAACACCGCGCTCTGCACCGTGGGCCGCACCGGCAACGACCTGCATTACCGGGGTTACGACATCCTGGACATCGCCGAGGTCTGCGAGTTCGAGGAAGTGGCGCACTTGCTGGTGCACGGCAAGCTGCCCACGCGCGCCGAACTGACGGCCTACAAGGCCAAGCTCAAGGCCTTGCGCGGCGTGCCGGCCAGCGTGAAGCTGGCGCTGGAGCAGATCCCCGCCAACGCCCACCCGATGGACGTGATGCGCACCGGCGTCTCCGCGCTGGGCTGCACGCTGCCGGAGAAGGACGACCACAACGTGCCCGGCGCGCGCGACATCGCCGACCGCCTGATGGCCTCGCTCGGCTCCATGCTGCTGTACTGGTACCACTGGTCCACACAGGGCAAACGCATCGAGCTGGAAACCGACGACGACTCCATCGGCGCCCATTTCCTGCACCTGCTGCACGGCAGCAAGCCGAGCGCGGAGTGGGAGCGCGCCATGCACACCTCGCTCAACCTCTACGCCGAACACGAGTTCAACGCCTCGACCTTCACCGCGCGCGTCATCGCCGGCACCGGCAGCGACATGCATTCGGCGATTGCCGGTGCCATCGGCGCACTGCGCGGCCCCAAACACGGCGGCGCCAACGAGGTCGCGTTCGAGATCCAGAAGCGCTACGACAACCCCGACCAGGCCGAGGCCGACATCCGCCGCCGCGTCGAGGCCAAGGAAGTGGTGATCGGCTTCGGCCACCCGGTCTACACCGTGAGCGACCCGCGCAACGTGGTCATCAAGGGTGTGGCGAAACGCTTGTCCGGGCAGGCCGGTTCGACCAAGATGTACGACATCGCCGAACGGCTGGAGTCGGTGATGTGGGAGGTGAAGAAGATGTTCCCCAACCTCGACTGGTTCAGCGCCGTGAGCTACCACATGATGGGCGTGCCCACCGCCATGTTCACGCCGCTGTTCGTGATCGCCCGCACCAGCGGCTGGGCCGCGCACATCATCGAGCAGCGCATCGACAACAAGATCATCCGGCCGAGCGCGAACTACACCGGCCCGGAAGACCTAGCCTTCCTGCCGATCCAGGAACGCGTCTGAACCCGCAACACACCCGCTTGATGAATACCGATTACCGCAAGCCGCTGCCCGGCACCGCGCTGGACTACTTCGACGCCCGCGCCGCTGTCGATCACATCCAGCCCGGCGCCTGGGCCGGGCTGCCCTACACCTCGCGCGTGCACGCTGAAAACCTGGTGCGCCGCTGCGACCCGGCGCTGCTCACCGACGCGCTGAAACAGCTGATCGAACGCAAACGCGATCTGGACTTTCCCTGGTACCCGGCGCGCGTGGTGTGCCACGACATCCTGGGCCAGACCGCGCTGGTCGACCTGGCTGGTTTGCGCGATGCCATCGCCGACATGGGCGGTGATCCGGCCCAGGTGAACCCGGTGGTGCAGACGCAATTGATCGTGGACCACTCGCTGGCGGTGGAGTACGCGGGCTTCGATCCCGACGCCTTCGCCAAGAACCGCGCGGTGGAAGACCGCCGCAACGAGGACCGTTTCCACTTCATCGAATGGACCCAGAAGGCCTTCAAGAACGTGGAGGTGATCCCGCCGGGGAACGGCATCATGCACCAGATCAACCTGGAGCGCATGAGCCCGGTGGTGCACGCGCAGGACGGCGTGGCCTTCCCCGACACCCTCGTCGGCACCGACAGCCACACGCCGCACGTGGACGCCCTGGGCGTGATCGCCATCGGTGTCGGCGGCCTGGAGGCCGAGAGCGTGATGCTGGGCCGCGCCTCGTGGATGCGCCTGCCCGACATCGTGGGTGTGGAACTGATCGGCCGGCCGCAACCCGGCATCACCGCGACAGACACCGTGCTGGCACTCACCGAGTTCCTGCGCAAGGAAAAAGTGGTGGGCGCCTACCTGGAGTTCCACGGCGAAGGCGCGGCCGCGCTCACGCTGGGTGACCGCGCCACCATCTCCAACATGACGCCGGAGTTCGGCGCCACCGCGGCCATGTTCTCCATCGACCAGATGACCATTGACTACCTGCGCCTGACCGGGCGCGAGGAAGCTCAGGTGCAACTGGTCGAGACCTACGCCAGAACCCTGGGCCTGTGGTCCGACGCGCTGCAGACCGCCGAGTACGAACGCGTGCTGCGTTTCGACCTGAGCAGCGTGGTGCGCAACATGGCCGGCCCCTCCAACCCGCACAAGCGCCTGCCGACCTCGGAGCTGGCGGCGCGTGGCATTGCTGCGCCGTGGGAGGAAGTGCCTGGCCAGATGCCGGACGGCGCGGTGATCATCGCGGCCATCACCAGCTGTACCAACACCAGCAACCCGCGCAACGTGATCGCCGCCGGCCTGCTGGCGCGCAACGCCAAGGCGCGCGGGTTGACGCGCAAGCCCTGGGTCAAGTCTTCGCTGGCACCCGGCTCCAAAGCCGTGCAGCTGTACCTGGAAGAGGCCGGCCTCCTGAGCGAGCTGGAGCAGCTGGGCTTCGGCATCGTGGCCTTTGCCTGCACCACCTGCAACGGCATGAGCGGCGCGCTGGACCCGGTGATCCAGCAAGAGGTGGTGGAGCGCGACCTGTATGCCACGGCGGTGCTCTCGGGCAACCGCAACTTCGACGGCCGCATCCACCCCTATGCCAAGCAGGCCTTCCTGGCTTCACCGCCGCTGGTGGTGGCCTATGCCATCGCGGGCACGGTGCGCTTCGACATCGAGAAAGACGTGCTCGGCACCGACGCCGACGGCCGGCCGGTGACGCTGAAAGACCTCTGGCCGAGCGACGAAGAGATCGACGCCATCGTCGCGCGCAGCGTCAAGCCCGAACACTTCCGGCGCGTCTACGACCCCATGTTCCGGATTGGCGTGGCCAGCGGCGAAGCCGTCAGCCCGCTCTACGACTGGCGACCGCAGAGCACCTACATCCGCCGCCCGCCGTACTGGGAGGGCGCGCTGGCCGGAGAACGCACGCTGCGTGGCCTGCGCCCGCTGGCGGTGCTGCCGGACAACATCACCACCGACCACCTGTCTCCGTCCAACGCCATCCTGCCCGACAGCGCGGCCGGCGAGTACCTGCACAAGATGGGCCTGCCGGAGGAAGACTTCAACTCCTACGCCACCCACCGTGGAGACCACCTCACGGCGCAGCGCGCCACCTTCGCCAACCCGCAGCTCGTGAACGAGATGGCGGTGGTGGACGGCCAGGTCACGCGCGGTTCCCTCACGCGCATCGAGCCCGAGGGCCGGGTGGTGCGCATGTGGGAGGGCATCGAGCACTACATGCAGCGCAAGCAGCCGCTGATCATCATTGCCGGAGCCGACTACGGCCAGGGCAGTTCGCGCGACTGGGCTGCCAAGGGCGTGCGGCTGGCCGGTGTGGAGGCGATTGCGGCCGAAGGCTTCGAGCGCATCCACCGCACCAACCTGATCGGCATGGGCGTGCTGCCGCTGGAGTTTCTGCCCGGCACCAGCCGCCTCACGCTGGGCCTGGACGGCAGCGAGACCTACGACGTGGTCGGCGAGCGCCAGCCACGCGCCCGGCTCAGCCTGGTGGTGACGCGCCGCAACGGAGAGCGCCTGGAGGTGCCCATGCTCTGCCGGCTCGACACCGCCGAAGAAGTCTCGATCTACGAAGCCGGCGGGGTGCTGCAGCGTTTTGCGCAGGACTTCCTCGCCGCCACCCAGAGCCGCTGATGCCACAACACCTTCCCCAGATCAAGATCGCCGCCAGCTACCTGCGTGGCGGCACCAGCAAGGGCGTGTTCTTCCGCCTGCAAGACCTGCCCGAGGCGGCACAGGTGCCCGGCCCCGCACGCGACGCGCTGCTGCAGCGCGTGATCGGCAGCCCCGACCCTTACGGCAAACAGATCGACGGCATGGGCGCGGCCACCTCCAGCACCAGCAAGGCGGTGATCCTCTCGCGCAGCAGCCGGGCGGACCACGACGTGGACTACCTGTTCGGCCAGGTGGCGATCGGCCAGGCCTTCGTGGACTGGAGCGGCAACTGCGGCAACCTGTCCGCCGCCGTGGGGCCGTTTGCCATTGCCAACGGCCTGGTGCGGGCCGAGCGCGTGCCACGCGATGGCGTGGCCACGGTGCGCATCTGGCAGGCCAACATCGGCAAGACCATCGTTGCCCATGTGCCGATGGCGCAGGGTGCGGTGCAGGAGACCGGCGACTTTGAACTCGACGGCGTGACCTTTCCGGCTGCCGAGGTGCAGCTCGAATTCATCGACCCGGCGGACGAGGGCGAAGGCGAGGGCGGTGGTGCCATGTTCCCCACCGGGAACCTGGTGGACACGCTGGCCGTGCCCGGCATCGGCAGCTTCCAGGCCACCTTCATCAACGCCGGCATTCCCACCATCTTCCTCAACGCCGCGGAGCTGGGCTACGCCGGCACCGAGCTGCAGGCCGCCATCAACGGCGATGCGCAGGCGCTGGCGCGCTTCGAAACCCTGCGTGCCCATGGTGCGCTGCGCATGGGCCTGATCCAGCGGCTGGAAGACGCCGCGCTGCGCCAGCACACACCCAAGATCGCCTTCGTGGCACCGCCCGCGAGCTACACCGCGTCGAGCGGCAAGGCGGTGGCCGCCGCCGACGTCGATCTGCTGGTGCGCGCGCTCTCCATGGGCCAGCTGCACCACGCCATGATGGGCACGGCGGCCGTGGCCATCGGCACCGCCGCTGCCATTCCCGGCACCCTGGTCAACCTGGCCGCCGGTGGCGGTGAGCGCCACAGCGTGCGTTTCGGCCATCCCTCGGGCACGCTGCGCGTGGGCGCCGAGGCGCGCCAGGTGAACGGTCAGTGGACTGTCACCAAGGCCTTGATGAGCCGCAGCGCGCGTGTGCTGATGGAAGGCTGGGTGCGTGTGCCCGCCGACAGTTTCTGAACCTGAGGAATCCCCCATGTCCACCCGACAACAACTCAAGGCCCTGGCCGAAGCGCGCCGCGGCGTGCTGGTGCCCGGCGCCTTCAACGCACTCTCGGCCAAGGTGATCGAAGACCTCGGCTTCGAGGCGATCTACATCACCGGCGCCGGTGTCACCAACATGCACTTCGGCCTGCCCGACCAGGGCTTCATGGGCCTGGCCGACATCGCCGATCACACGGCGCGCATCCGCGACGCGGTGCAGCTGCCGCTGATCGTGGACGCCGACACCGGCTTCGGCAACGCGCTCAACGTGCGCCACACCGTGCGCACGCTGGAGCGCGCCGGGGCCGACTGCATCCAGTTCGAGGACCAGATCGCCCCCAAACGCTGCGGCCACTTCGCGGGCAAGGACGTGATTTCCACCGAAGAAGCGGTGAGCAAGATCAAGGCCGCGGTGGATGCGCGTCAGGACCCGAACCTGCTCATCATGGCGCGCACCGACGCCTGCGCCACGCAGGGCTTCGAGGCCGCCATCGAGCGAGCGCAGCGCTTCAGCGAGGCCGGCGCCGACATCCTGTTCGTCGAAGCCGTCACCACGGCGGAAGAAATCCGCGCGC
Organism: Hydrogenophaga palleronii NBRC 102513; assembly: GCF_001571225.1. Taxonomy (GTDB): domain Bacteria; phylum Pseudomonadota; class Gammaproteobacteria; order Burkholderiales; family Burkholderiaceae_C; genus Hydrogenophaga; species Hydrogenophaga palleronii. The sequence goes on along the minus strand of NZ_BCTJ01000001.1, from coordinate 317,928 downwards.
TGCCGCAGCGCCTGCAGCGCCCCCAGCTGATGAACATGGTGATCGGCGGGCGCACGCCCATCGTCGGCGCAGAAGAACTCGCCGGCCTGGGTTACGGCCTGGTGCTGTACGCCAACGCGGCCCTGCAGGGCGCACTGGCCGGCATGCAGAAAGCGCTCACCGAGCTGCGCGACAGCCGCCGCCTGCTGGAAGACCCGGCCCTGGTCGCGCCGTTTGCCGAACGCCAGCGCCTGGTCGGCAAGCCACTGCTTGACGAGCTGGAGCGCCGCTACAGCTGACCCCATTTTTTCCCTGCATTCACTTCCAACAACACCGGAGACAACCATGCGCCAGGTACCCACCGTCAAGCTGCTCATCGGCGGCGAGTTCATCGAGTCCACCACCACCGAGTGGCGCGACATCGTCAACCCCGCCACGCAGGAGGTGCTGGCGCGGGTGCCCATGGCCACGGTGGCCGAGGTGGACGCGGCGGTGGCCGCCGGCCAGGCCGCCTTCCAGACCTGGCGCCACACCCCCATTGGCGTGCGCGCGCGCATCTTCCTCAAGTACCAGCAGCTGATCCGCGAAAACATGAAGGAAGTGGCGGCCATCCTCACGGCCGAGCAGGGCAAGACCCTGGCCGACGCCGAGGGCGACATCTTCCGCGGCCTGGAGGTGGTGGAGCACGCCGCCAACATCGGCAGCCTGCAGATGGGCGAGCTGGCCAACAACGTGGCCACGGGCGTGGACACCTACACGCTGCAGCAGCCGCTGGGCGTGTGCGCCGGCATCACGCCGTTCAACTTCCCGGCCATGATCCCGCTCTGGATGTTCCCGATGGCGATTGCCTGCGGCAACACCTTCGTGCTCAAGCCGTCCGAGCAAGACCCGATGAGCACCATGCGCCTGGTGGAGCTGGCCATCGAGGCCGGCATTCCGCCCGGCGTGCTCAACGTGGTGCACGGTGGTGAGCAGGTGGTGAACGCCATCTGCGACCACCCGCAGATCAAGGCCGTGTCCTTCGTGGGTTCAACCCGCGTCGGCACCCACGTGTACCAGCGTGCCACGCTGAGTGGCAAACGCGTGCAATGCATGATGGGCGCGAAGAACCACGCCATCGTGCTGCCCGATGCCCACAAGGAGCAGACGCTCAACAACCTGCTCGGCGCGGCCTTCGGCGCGGCCGGACAGCGCTGCATGGCCGTGTCGGTGGCGGTGCTGGTGGGCGAGGCGCAGGCCTGGTTGCCCGAGCTGGTGCAGCGCGCCAAAACCCTGACCGTGGGCAACGGCGCCAGCAGCGGCACCGACGTGGGTCCGGTGATTTCGTGCGCAGCCAAGGACCGGGTGGAAAGCCTGATCGCACAAGGCGAGGCCGAGGGCGCCAAGCTCGAACTCGACGGCCGCCTGCCGGCCTTGCCCGGGGCGCTGAAAGAAGGCAACTTTGTCGGCCCCACCATCTTCTCGGGCGTGAAGCCCGGCATGGCGGTCTACGAACAGGAGATCTTTGGCCCGGTGCTGTGTGTGGCCGCCGCCGCAACGCTGGACGAAGCCATTGCGTTCATCAATGCCAATCCGAACGGCAACGGCACCTCCATCTTCACGCAGTCGGGCGCGGCCGCGCGCCGCTTCCAGGAAGAGATCGACGTTGGCCAGGTCGGTATCAACGTGCCGATCCCGGTGCCGGTGCCGCTGTTCTCGTTCACCGGTTCCCGTGCCTCCAAGCTGGGCGACCTCGGCCCCTACGGCAAGCAGGTGGTGCTGTTCTACACCCAGACCAAGACCATCACCGAACGCTGGTTCGACGACAGCAGCGTGAGCAGCGGCGTCAACACCACCATCAGCTTGAAGTGAAGGCACCCCCTGCGCCGCTTTGCGGCTTCCCCCTCTCTCGCCTGCGGCGGGAGGGGGACGGCATCTGGGGCCGGCGGAGCCGTCCCTCGATGCCCCTGGCCTGGTTTTTCTCATGCGCTGCGGGTCGCGCTCCGGCGCCATGGAGCCCCTGAATGAACTTTGAACTGTCCGAAGACCAGTTGGCGTTCCAGCAGACCGCGCGCGATTTTGCGGCCGGTGAGCTGGCGCCGCATGCGGCGCGCTGGGACGCCGAAAGCCATTTCCCGCGCGACACCCTGGCCGCTGCCGGTGCGCTGGGTTTCTGTGGCCTGTACGCCGACGAGGCGCATGGCGGCCTGGGCCTGACGCGGCTGGACGCCACCCTGGTGTTCGAGGAACTGGCGGCGGCCTGTCCGTCCACCACCGCCTACCTGACCATCCACAACATGGCCACCGCCATGGTCACGCGCTATGCCCGCGAAGAGATTGCGGCGCACTGGGGGCCGCTGCTCACCAGCGGCGAACGCCTGGCCTCCTACTGCCTCACCGAACCCGGTGCCGGCTCCGACGCTGGCGCACTGCGAACGACCGCGCGGCTGGAGGGCCACGAATACGTGCTCTCGGGCAGCAAGGCCTTCATCTCCGGCGCCGGCGCCAGCGACGTGCTGGTGGTGATGGCGCGCACCGGTGGGCCGGGCACGGGCGGCATCTCGGCCCTGCTGGTGGCGGCGGACAGCCCGGGCATCCGCTACGGACGCAACGAAGACAAGATGGGTTGGCACAGCCAGCCCACGCGCAGCGTGAACTTCGACGACGTGCGCGTGCCGGCACACCAGCTGCTGGGCGAGGAGGGCGACGGCTTCAAGATCGCGATGCGTGGCCTCGACGGCGGGCGCATCAACATCGCCAGCTGTTCGGTGGGTGCGGCGCAGGGCGCGCTCAACGCGGCGGCGCGCTACATGCACGAGCGCTCCCAGTTCGGCCGCAAGCTCAGCGAGTTCCAGGCGCTGCAGTTCAAGCTGGCCGACATGGCCACCGAACTGGTGGCGGCGCGCCAGATGGTGCGGCTGGCCGCCAGCAAGCTCGACGCCGGGCAACCCGATGCCCACATCTACTGCGCCATGGCCAAACGCCTGGCCACCGACACCGGCTTCCAGGTCTGCAACGAAGCGCTGCAGATCCATGGTGGCTACGGCTACATCCGCGAATACCCGCTGGAGCGGTTGCTGCGCGACGCGCGCGTGCACCAGATCCTGGAAGGCACCAACGAAATCATGCGCGTGATCGTCGCCCGCCGCATGTTGCAAGACCTGGCGACCGAGACCATCCGATGACATCCTCTGCCTACCCCGGCCTGCGGTTGCACAAGCGCGGCCACACCGCACTCGTGACCCTGCACAACCCACCCGCGCACACCTGGACGCTGGACAGCCTGGCGGCGCTGACCGCCCTGGTGCACGACCTCGACGCCGACCGCGACATCTACAGCCTGGTGATCACCGGCGACGGCGAGAAGTTCTTCAGCGCCGGTGCCGACCTCAAGCTGTTTGCCGACGGCGACCGCGCAGTGGCCCGCGCCATGGCGCGCCGTTTCGGTGAGGCCTTCGAGGCACTGGCGAACTTTCGTGGCCTGAGCATCGCCGCCCTCAACGGCTACGCGATGGGTGGCGGGCTCGAATGTGCGCTGGCCTGCGACCTGCGCATTGCCGAAGAACACGCCCAGCTCGCCCTGCCCGAAGCCGGCGTGGGCCTGCTGCCCTGCGCGGGCGGCACGCAGTGGTTGTCCTGGCTGGTGGGTGAAGCCTGGGCCAAACGCCTGATCCTCTGCGGTGAACGTGTGGACGCGGCCACCGCGCTGCGCATCGGCCTGGTGGAAGAGGTGGTGCCCCGTGGCCAGGGCCTGACCCAGGCGCTCGCGCTGGCCGCGCGGGTGGACAAACAAAGCCCGACCAGCGTGGCCGCCTGCAAGCGGCTCATCCATGGCGCGCGCCAGCAGCCGCCCATGGGCAACCTGGTGGCCGAGCGCGAGGCGTTCGTGGACCTGTTCGACACCGAGGACCAGCGCGAAGGCGTCAACGCCTTCCTGAACAAGCGGGCGCCGGTCTGGCGCAACGCCTGATGGGAGCCACGATGACCGAGACCCTCACCGACACCGTCACCGATGTGGTGCTGCTCGAAGAGCAACCCGCCGCCTGCGGCCGCCGCTGGGGTGTGGCCACGCTGAACGCGCCGGCCTCGCTCAACGCCTTGTCGCTCAACATGGTGCAGGCGCTGACGCCGGCGCTGCGGCAATGGGCGAACGACCCAGGCATCGCCGGCGTGCTGCTGCAGGCCACTGGCGAAAAAGCTTTCTGCGCCGGCGGTGACCTGCGCGAGCTTTACCAGTCGATGCGCGAATGCGGCGCCGGGCCCAACCCCTATGCCCACGGTTTTTTTGCGCAGGAGTACGCACTCGACCACCTGATTCATGCTTTCCCCAAACCCGTGCTGTGCTGGGGCCAGGGCATCGTGATGGGTGGCGGCATGGGCTTGCTGGCGGGTGCTTCGCACCGCGTCGTCACGCCCGAGAGCCGCCTGGCCATGCCCGAGGTGGCCATCGGCCTGTATCCGGATGTGGGCGGCAGCTGGTTCCTGCGCCGCATGCCCGGGCGCGTGGGCCTGTTCCTGGCACTCACCGGTGCGCCGCTCAACGCCGCCGATGCGCTGTTCTGCGGCCTGGCGGACTTTCACCTCGCGGCCGACAGCCGCGCGAGCGTGCTGCAAGCCATCGGCGCGGCACGCTGGAGCGACGCGCCGGCCGAAAACCGCGCCGAACTCTCGCGCCTGCTGGCCGGGCTGGCGCAACCCGAGGCTGCGGCCTCACGCGTGCGGACGCACTTCGACACCATCAACACCCTGATGGCGGGTGAAGATCTGCACGACATCGCACAACGCCTGCGTGGCCTGCAGAGCGACGAGCCCTGGTTGATGTCTGCCGCGGCCGGTTTCAGCAAGGGCTCGCCGACCTCGGCCGCCTTGGCGTTTGAACTCTGGCAGCGGGTGCCGCGCCTGTCGCTGGCCGAAGTGTTCCGGCTCGAATACCGCGCCTCGCTTGGTTGCTGCGCGCATGGCGATTTCGCCGAAGGCATCCGGGCGCTGCTGATCGACAAGGACCGCACGCCGCGCTGGAGCCCGGCCACGCTGGAGCAGGTGTCGCCGGAACTGATTCACAGCCTGTTCGAGCCGCGTTTCGCCACCACCCACCCGCTGGCCGCGCTGGCCTGAATCCATACAAAGAGGAGACACCCAAATGAAGATCGCATTCATCGGCCTGGGCAACATGGGCGGCCCGATGGCCCACAACCTGCTGAAGGCCGGCCACGAGCTCAGCGCCTTTGATCTCTCTGCCGATGCCTGCCGCCACTGGGCCAGCGAAGGTTTGCCCATCGCCACCTCGGCCGCCGAGGCGGTGCGGGATGCGGAGACGGTCATCAGCATGCTGCCGGCGAGCCAGCACGTGGAAGCGCTGTACCTCGGCAATGGCGCACCAGGCCTGTTGACGCAGATCGCGCCGGGTGCGTTGGTGATCGACAGCAGCACCATCGCCGCGGCCACCTCGCGCAAGCTGGCGGCCGCCGCGGCGCAGGCGCAGATCGGCTGCCTGGACGCGCCGGTCTCGGGTGGCACGGGCGGCGCCATCGCGGGCACGCTCACCTTCATGGTCGGCGGCACGGCCTGGGACCTGGAGCGCGCCCGCCCGTTGCTGGAGCGCATGGGGCAGAACATCTTTCACGCCGGTGAGGCCGGCGCCGGCCAGACCGCGAAGATCTGCAACAACATGCTGCTCGGCATCCTGATGATCGGCACCAGCGAGGCACTCGCGCTCGGCGTGGCCAACGGGCTCGACGCCAAGGTGCTCTCGGAGATCATGCGCCGCAGCTCCGGCGGCAACTGGGCGCTGGAGAAGTACAACCCCATGCCCGGCGTGATGGAAGCCACGCCCGCCAGCCGCGCCTATGCCGGCGGCTTCGGCACCGACCTCATGCTCAAAGACCTCGGACTGGCGCAGGACAACGCCGCCGCGGTGCGTGCGGCCACACCGCTCGGTGGCCTGGCGCGCAGCCTGTACGCGGCCCACAGCCTGGCCGGCAACGGCGCGCTCGACTTCTCCAGCGTGATCCGCATGTTCAGCCGTTGAGGCGGCCCGCTCTGGCGGGTGGCCACGCCGCCGGCAGGGCAGGGGTGTAGTGCACAGGCATTCGTTGCCGCGCCAGGGCTGTGGCGCGGGGCAGGGCGCGCGCGCCCAGCAAATGAGAACGGTTTGCAACTCAAGTTTGCAGCTCAGATGGAGGCCGACCAGAGAAAGCCATGGATTTCCATGGGCGTTCCTGCGGTTCAGCTCGCTCATCTTTTTAAATAAATGCGAATCAATCTCATTATTAAGCTATACTGCACCCATGCCGCTGCCCTGGTTCACCGGGGTGGTTCCCAGCAAGAGTCGATCACATGACGCACGTCACCACGCTGCGTGCCCAGGAGAGAAGCCATGCAGACTTTGTCGATCAGCCGCCCCGTGTTGCGCGCGCCGCGCCGTGCCGCCGTGATTGCGACGGCACACGAAGAGGTGATCGACCAGGCCGACGCAAGCGGTGCCGAAACGCGCCTGAGCATCGACAGCATGGCGCTGTTGCGAGGCAGCAAGTGTGTGCAGATTGCGCACAACGGCTCCTTGTACAAGCTGCAAGCCACCAAGCTGGGCAAGCTGATCCTGACCAAATAGTTTTTTTCGTGGGGCGACCCTGAGGCTTGGTTCTCAGGCGTCGTTTTTGCTAGCCATCGGTACGCCGGCCAGCCATGCTTTTTTTCCCCACGCCATCGCACCGCCCTGAACCTTTCTTTGCGGGGACGTCCATGCAAGAAGCATCCGTTGGCCTCAAGCGCAGCGGCCTCAAACCGACGCTGCCGCGCCTGAAGATCCTGGGGTTGTTTCTCAGTTGTGAACAACGCCACCTGGCGGCCGAAGACGTGTACCGCCTGCTGCACGCCGAACAGGCCGACCTCGGCCTGGCCACCGTGTACCGCGTGCTGGGCCAGTTTGAACAGACCGGTTTGCTCAAGAAGAGCCAGCTCGGCAACAGCAAGGCGGTTTACGAACTCAACGACGGCGAACGCCACCACGGCCACCTGGTGTGCAACCGCACCGGCGACGTGCACGAGTTCTTTGACCCCGAGATCGAGGCCCGCCTCAAGGTGGTGGCCTCCCAGCTGGGCTTCGAGCTCGACGACTTCGTCGTCACCGCCTACGGCGCACGGCCCCGGTGAGCAACGCTCTGGCCTGAACCACCGGGCCCTGGTTCACTGCATGAACCAGCCGTGGCTCACCACCAGCGACTGGCCCGTCAGGGCGTTGGAGTCGAAACCCGCGAACAGCAGGGCCACCGCCGCCACGTCCTGCACGGTCGTGAACTCACCGTCCACGGTTTCTTTCAGCATCACGTTCTTCACCACCTCGGCCTCGCTGATGCCCAGCGCTTTGGCCTGTTCGGGAATCTGCTTCTCGACCAGCGGGGTGCGCACGAAGCCGGGGCAGATCACGTTGGCGCGGATGCCGTGTGGGCCACCTTCCTTGGCCACGGTCTTGCACAGGCCGATCAGCCCATGCTTGGCCGTCACGTAGGCCGACTTGAGCACCGAGGCTTCCTTGGAGTGCACCGAACCCATGTAGATGATGCTGCCGCCGCGGCCGGACTTCTGCATGTGCGGCAGGCAGGCCCGGGTGGTGAGGAAGGCGCCATCGAGGTGGATGGCCAGCATCTTCTTCCAGTCGGCAAACGGAAATTCTTCGAGCGGGTGCACGATCTGCACGCCTGCGTTGCTCACCAGCACGTCCACACCGCCCCAGGCCTTGACCACCTCGGCCACGGCCGCGTTCACCTGCTCTTCGCTCGTGACGTCCATGGCCACCGCCATGGCCCGGCCGCCGTTGGCCTGGATCTGTTCTGCCGCGGCGCGCGCTGCGTCGAGGTTGAGGTCGGCGATGACGACGCGGGCGCCTTCGCGGGCATAGGTGTTGGCGATCTCACTGCCGATGCCGCTGGCGGCGCCGGTGACGATGCAGACTTTGTCTTTGACGGTCATGGTGTGCTTTCGGTGGTTTGAACAAGGGAAGAGGAGGCGGTGTCCGTGTCGGCGGTGAGGTCGTACACGCGCACGCCAGTGTGGGCCGGCGCGCGGTGCAGCCAGCGCGGGTCGTGCAGGGTGTGCGCCATGTCGGTGCGGCCGTTGTTCCAGTGCTCCTGCATCGACAGGCGCGAGAACTCGTAGTCCCTGGTCTGGTTTTCGTAGCGCTTGCTGCGGTAGATCAGGTGCACCACGTCCACCGCCTTGCCCGCACGCAGGCCGGCAAGCGCGCGGGCGTCGGGGTCGCGGCGCAGTGCGGCTGGCAGTTTGTCGAGCAGCCGCGCCGCCGCCTGTGCGATGGCCTGCCGGTCGAGTTCGTTGGTGGTGTTGAGGCGGGTGCGGCTGGAGAAACGGATTTCCTTCTCACGCGCCGCCACCTCGGCGAGGTTGGTGGGCACGGCGCCGGCGGCGGCGAACAGGTCCACCTGGAACACCAGCCGGGCGCGCCGCGCGGGTTGGTCGAGCACGTACTGCAAAGGCGTGTTGGACACCAGGCCACCGTCCCAGTAGTGCTCACCGTCGATCTCCACCGGCGCAAAACCCGGCGGCAGGGCGCCGTTGGCCATGATGTGGCGGACGTCGATGCGCTGGCGCGCCGAATCGAAGTACTCGAAGTTGCCGCTGCGCACGTTCACCGCACCGACCGACAACCGCATCTCGCCCGTGTTGATGCGGTCGAAGTCCACCAGCCGCTCCAGCGTCTGGCGCAGCGGCTCGGTGTCGTAGAAGCTGATGGCCGCCGGCGTGCCGGGCGCCTGGAAGGCGGGTGGTGGCACGCGCGGCTTGAAGAAGCCCGGCGCGCCGAACCAGATGGCCTGCGAGGCGCTGGCGTTGTTCAGCGTCTCGCGTGGGCCGAGGAAGGGCAGGGCCTGGGCCGAGCTCACCAGCCCCCAGAATTCGCGCAGGCGCTCGACCCGGCGTGAGGGCGGGTTGCCGGCGATCAGCGCGGCGTTGATGGCGCCGATGGAAATGCCGGCCACCCAGTCGGGCTGGCCGTGGCGGCCCAGGGCTTCAAGCACGCCGGCCTGGTAGGCGCCCAGCGCGCCACCGCCTTGCAGCACCAGGATGCATTCCTCGTCGCGTGGCCACTCGGGGCCCGTGGCAGTGCGGGCGGTGGCAGCGGCGCGGCGTGAGCGGGTGGACATGGCTCGGACTCTCTTGGGGTGGCGGTGGGCGGCCGTTGCAAGGTGCATGCCGCGTGGGTCGAGTGGCGCAGGGTGGCCTCAGGGCCGGTCGCCGCTGACGCGCAGGTACAGATCGAAGTGGGCGCCGTGTTCCAGGGTCACGGTGTAGCGCCGGCGCTGGCGTCCGCGGTGGGCGGTGACGTGGTAGGTGCCGGCGGGCAGCGGCACGTCCATCAAGGGCGCGGCCGGGTCGGCTTCAAACAAACGATGGCCTTGCAGGTCGTCGATTTCCACACCGGCGCAGGCCCGCGCGGGTTGGTGCAGCCACGAACGCAGCCAGCGCCAGGCGCGCTCGCGGGCCGGTTGTTGGGGAGGTGCCCGGTCGTCCCTGAGGTGCAGCAACAGGTGGGCCGGAAACAGGTCTGGTTTCAACCGCGGCCTCTGCGCATGGCCCGGCGTTGTTGTGCCCGCTGCACCAGCAAGGCCACCAGCAGGGTGGCGGCGGCCGAGCCCGAGAGCACGGGCGACGCGGTCAGCAGTTGCGCCAGGCCATCGACCGTCTCCACGCTGACCTGCTGCGCATGTTCCACCAGCGCCACCAGCTGGCCGCTGTCCACGGCGGGCAGTTCGTCAACACGGATCTGCTCGTGCCAGCCATGGCGAAAGCGCAGCTGGCCAAACACACCACCGGCGATGCCGAACAAGGACAACAGGCCCAGCGGGCGCAACAGCTGTTCCAGCAGGCGGCTGCGTTCGGCGGGTGGGGCGGCTTCGTAGACTTCGGCCACGAGTTCGGGAATGGAGTGGGTGGGCGCGGCGTGGGGCGTGGGCCCGGCCCCGGTGGCGTCGGATGGCTTCATGCTGGACTCCTTGGATGAAGACGCCCCACAAGGTGCGGCCCATCCATGGTCTGTCCGGTGCAGGCGGGCCGTGTGTCAGGCGCCGAGGCCCGGTGTTGCAGATGACATCTGCACGCGCCGCGCGAAGGCTTCAGGTCAGCATCTCAGCCAGTGTGCGTGCCAGTTCAGCGCGGCGCAGCGGCTTCATCAGCACACGCGTCACGCCGGCGCGGCTGGCGCGTCGGGCCAGCCGCGCACCGCCGTAGCCGCTGACCAGCAGCACCGGGAGGTCGGGCGCGTGTTCGCGCAGGGTGCGGGTGAATTGCGTGCCGCTCAGGCCGGGCATCACCTCGTCGGTGATCACGGCGGCAAAACGCGCGGGGTGTGCCTGCACGGCCTGCAGCGCCGCGGCGGCGTCGCCGAAACACACAGGGTCGTAGCCCAGGTCGCTGAGCAGTTCGGCGGTCATGTTCAGCAGCACGGGCTCGTCGTCCACCACCAGCAGGGACTGGCCGGCCCCCGCGGCCACCACCGCGTTGGTGTCGGCTTCGGTCGCTTCCGTGGCGGGCTCGAAGCACTCGGGCAGGTAAAGGCTGAAGCGCGCGCCCTGGCCGGGCCGGCTGTGCACGTCGATGCCACCACCCAGTTCGGCCACCACGCCGAACACCACGGCCAGGCCCAGCCCAGTGCCGCCCAGCGCGCTGCGGGCGGTGAAGAAGGGTTCAAACAGGCGCTCCATCACCGCCGGCGTGATGCCCACGCCCTGGTCGCTCACGCTCAGCAGCAGGTAGTCGCCCTCGTGCAGCGCCGAGTGCGACAGCACCCGCGGCGCGTTCACACGCGCGCGCTCCAACTGCACGGTGAGCATGCCGCCGTCGGGCATGGCCTGCATGGCGTTGGTGCAGAGGTTCATGACGGCCTCGAACGTCTGCGTGGCGTCGCCGCGCAGCCGCGCGTCCGGCGCGTCGAGCACACGCTCGAGCACCATGCCGGGGCGCAGCGAGGCGGTCAGCAGCGTCAACACTTCCTCGACGATGGGCTCCAGCTCGAACACGCTGGACACGCGCGCGCCACCGCGGCTGACGGAGAGGATGCGCTCTATCAGCGACTGGCCGCGCTGCGCCGCCTGCAGCACCCGGTCCAGGTGGCGCGCCTGGTCGCTGCCGGGCACGGCCGCGTCTTGCGCCATCTCGCCGTAGCCGACGATGCCGGCGAGCACGTTGTTGAAGTCGTGCGACACGCCGCCGGCCAGTGCGCCCAGTGCCTCCAGCTTGCTGGCGCGGGTGAGCTGCAGCTGCAGCGCCTGCTGAGCCGCCAGCCGGCGCCGCTCCGAGCGCGTGACGATGGCCACCGCCGCCGCCAGCACGAGGAGCAGGAACACCAGTGCACCCAGCGCCAGATCCAGCGCGCCGCGCCAGCCGGCGAGCACCGAGCCGAGGCCGCGCGACACCATCACCTGCAGGCCGTGGCGCTCCACCTCGTGCACGCCCACCAGGTTGTCGCTGCCGTCGCTGAAACGCTGCCGCTCCAGGCCGGGCAGGCCGTCCAGGCGCAGTGGTGCCGTGTTGTCGGGGGCGGCGGCGCGCGGCGCCACCACCTCGCTGCCAACCAGCCGCAGGCCGTCGCGGCGGAAGATTGCGACCCGTGCGTCGGCGGCCGGCAGGGCGGCGCCAAACGCGCCCAGCAGCTTGTCGGTCGGCATGCTGGCCAGCACCCAGCCGCCAGGGTGTTCGGGCGTGGCGTCCACACGCAGCGCCAGCGCCACCAGGCGCTGCGTGCCGCCGGGGTGTTCGTACGACGGGCTCAGGGCTGTGCTGTCACCATCGAGTGAGGAGAGCGCGGGCAGGAAGCCCTCCAGCGCGGGCAGGGGTGCGGCATCGGAGGCCGCGAGCAACTGGCGCTCGGGCCCGAGCAGCCACAGGCTTTCCACCATCGGCATCAGCGCGGCGCGGGTGTGCAGGGCCTGTTCGGTGTCGAGGCCGGGCCCCATCAGATGGCGGCTGCGCAACTCACGGCCCAATGCCTGCAGGCCGTATTCGGTGCCGTGCAGGCCGCGGTCGAGTTCGTCGGTCAGGGCCAGCGAGAGCAGCTGTATCTCACGGCCCTGGCTGGACAGGGCGCTGCGGTGCAGGTGCCACAGCGCGAGCGCCGTCACCGCCGCCAGCAGCAACCAGAGCGCCAGGGCGAGCAACCAGGGCCGCAAGGCATCGCGGCGGCGCGTGGGTGGATCGTCGTTCAAAGGGCGCACGGTGGGGGATGAAAGTGGTGGGCTGCAGTATGCCCCGCCGATGGAAAACCGGCAGCCCGCTGCGTTACCATGGCCCGCAGACACACCATCACTGCACCACTTGCCTGCCGGGAAACGCGGACGACAAGTTCAAGTCCGCATCGGGCACGACGCCATGAACACCAGCCACCAGCCTCACATCCTTGTGGTCGACGACGATGCCGACGTGCGCGAGCTCGTCACCGAGTACCTGGGCAACAACGAGATGCGCGTGAGCGCCGCGCGCTCGGGCCCCGAGATGTTCGCCCTGTTCGACCGCGAGGCCATCGACCTCGTGCTGCTGGACCTGAAGCTGCCCGGCGAAGACGGCATGCTGCTGGCGCGCAGCCTGCGCGAACGCGCCACCGTGCCCATCGTGCTGCTGACCGGGCGCAGCGAAGAGGCGGACCGCGTGATGGGCCTGGAGCTGGGCGCCGACGACTACGTCACCAAACCCTTCAGCCCGCGCGAACTGCTGGCGCGGGTGCGCGCGGTGCTGCGCCGTTACCAGGTGCAGGCCACGCTGCCCGAACGCGACAGCAGCCGGCGTGCCTACCGGTTCTCGGGCTGGGAGCTCAACCTGCGCACGCGCCGCCTGTTGTCGCCGCAGGGCGTGTCGGTGGAGCTGTCGAACGGTGAGTTCAGCCTGCTCAATGCGCTGTGCCGCGCGCCGCAACGGGTGTTGAGCCGCGACCAGTTGTTGTCTCTCTCGCGCCTGCACGAAGGCGAGGTGTACGACCGCACGATCGACGTGCAGATACGCCGCCTGCGCGTGAAAATCGAAGCCGACACCGCCCATCCGCAGCTGATCATCACCGAGCGCGGCGCGGGTTACCGGCTGGACGCCGAAGTCGAAACCCTGTTCTGACCGCGGCCTAGTCAGGCCAGGTTCAGGCCCGGCGGCGCTGCCGCAGGCGCCAGCCCAGGAAACCCACCACCAGCAGGTTGAGCAGCACCACCGCTGCGTTGAGCCAGCTTGGCTGGTGGACAAAATGGCGCAGCTCGAACGGGATGTACAGCGCGCCCGACAGCGCCCCCAGCCACTCACCCCAGGGCCGCGTGTTCCAGAGCCCGTAGGCCTCCAGCCAGCGCAGCAGCACATAGGCACCGGCCAACAGCAGCAGCGTGCGGTGGGGCGTGGCGAGCAACTGGTCAACACTGCCGAGCACCATGGCCGGGTAGTGGTCGCCCGGGTTCAGGCCGATGTGGCCGATCAACGCCGTCACCAGGTGGTGCAGGTCGTGGTGCAGCAGGCTCAGGAATCCCAGGCTGGCGATCAGCGCCAGCATCCCCTTGAAGGCTTCAAACGCGGCGATGGTGCGCAGGGCGTTCTGCGCGGCACCTGTGGCGGTGGATCGGGGCAGTGGGCGGGTGGGTGCAGTGGCCTCGCGGCTGGGCATGGTGTGGTGGGGGAGGGTGCGTTCGGGCTGCCAGTGTCGTGCATTTGGCCAGCGCACCACAGCCGGGCCCGAGGGGGGGCCTTGCAGCGCCACCATCAAACGCGCCCCACGACGACCCCGTCAGCGCCAATGGCCGTGGTGGCCGCCGCCCCAGACCCCGCCGATGCTCAGTCCGAAGGCCGGGCTGAACGAGGGGCCGTAATAGGGTGCGTGGTAGTAGACCGCGGGCGGCCCGTACACCACCGGTGCAGGGCTGTAAATCACTGGCGGCCGGGCGTACAGCGTCATCGGCTGCGTTGCCGGTGGCATGGGTGGCATGGGTACAGCCGGCTCTGCGCCGGCCACCTGCACGTTCACGTTCAAGGGCAGGGCGGCGCCGGGTGCGCCCGGGTCGTTCGCCAGGCGGGCGCTGTAACTCTGCCCGTTGTAGCGGTAGACCACGTCGTAACCCATCAGCTGGTTCTCGTAGCGGCTGACGGTCTGGCACTGGGTCTGGCTCACCGGGTAGGGCGGGTTGTCACGGGCTTCGGTGCGGTCACCGATCAGGGCACCGGCGATCAGGCCCACGCCGGTGGCCAGTGCGCGTCCGCCGCCGTTGCCGACGGCATTGCCCAGGCCCCCGCCCACCAGCGCACCCACCAGGCCACCGGCGCCGCTGGTGGCGGGCTGCACCAGCACCGGCTGCTCATGGCATTGCTGCTGCGGCACGGCCACCTGCACGTAGGCCGGTGTGCTGGACACCACGGTGCCGTATTCGGTTGCCATGGCGAGGCTGGAAGCACCCAGGGCGAGCGCGGTGGCCCCGGCTGTGGTCAGGGCTTGAAGGGTTGTGGCGCTGGTGGTTTTCATCATGTCCTCCTTCTTCTTTCTCTTCTTTCTCTTCTTTCTTTCAGGCGATGCTGTCGTCGCCGATGACGATGTGTGCATCGTTCTCGAAGCGGTACGGCGGAATCTCCAGGTTGCTCGGTGCGGGCTTGTTCTTGAACACGCGGCCGGCGCCGTCGAAGATCGAGCCGTGGCAGGGGCAGAAGAAGCCGCCCTGCCAGTCGCCCGGCATGCTGGGGTTGCTGTTGCCGGCCGGCACCGGGTTGGGTGAACAGCCCAGGTGGGTACAGATGCCGATGGCCACGAACAGCTCGGGCTTGATCGAGCGGGTTGCGTTTCTGGCGTAGGGCGGTTGTTGGTCGCGTTCGGATTGCGGATCGGCCAGCTCGGCGTCATGGCCTTTGAGCGCGGCCAGCATCTCGGGCGTGCGGCGCATCACCCAGACCGGCTTGCCGCGCCACTCCACGGTCTTGATGCCGCCGGGCGCCACGTCCGACAGGTCCACCTGCACCGGGCCGCCCGCCGCCTTGGCGCGCTCGCTGGGTGCGAAGGACGACACGAAAGGCACGGCGGTGGCCACCGCGGCCACGCCGCACATGGCGCCGGTGGTGGCGACCCAGACCCGGCGCTCGGGGTTGCGCGGCGTGGGATGCGCGGGCTTTCTCATGGTGTTCTCCGGGGCGCCGCGCCGAGGGTGCGATGGCCAGCGGTGCAGCGGGTGGGTCTTCACAGCGGATCGCGCTCCAGCTACCCTGGCCCCGGCGCGTTGGAAGACCACCACAAGCCGGTACCTGCATGGTGCGAGCCGCACCGCTGCCGTGTGTTGCAGCCGCTGAAGGCGCGTGTGACAAGTGACATGCGGCCACCACCGTTGCGTGCGCAGCGGATGCGGCAACCGTTGTTGAATGCAGGCATCTACCTCGTCCTTCCGAGTGCCCGAACAAGGAACCCGCCGGCCCCATGTTGTTGTCCGAACTGATTGCCATCCACTGGCTCACGCTGCACGGCCTGGTCGTCGTCCTGGCCATCCTGATCTACATCGTCAGCGCGCACACCATGGGCCAGCGGCGGCAGCCGTCCGCGGCCATCGCCTGGATCCTGTTCCTGTTGCTGGTGCCTTACCTGGCGCTGCCGGCGTTTCTGCTGTTCGGTTCGCGCAAGACGGTGCGCCCGCACGGCCAGGCCGCGCCCGGGCGCCGGCGCTGGCAGGACGTGGGCAGCTGGGCGGTGGAAACCATCGTCTCGCTCGGCCAGCCCGCGCCCGCCGCCTACGACGACCTGCGGCTGCACGCCGACGGCGCGGCGGCACACGCGGCGCTGCTGCGGGTGATCGATGGCGCACATGAAACCCTGGACGTGTGCACCTTCATCCTGGGGCGCGACGCACTCGGGCGCGAGGTGGTCGAGCGGCTGGCGGCCAGAGCGGAGCAGGGCGTGCGCGTGCGCCTGATGCTTGACGGCATGGGCAGCCTGATGTCGCGCCACCCCGCGCTGGACCGCCTGACACGCGCCGGCGGCGCCTTCGTGTCCTTCGTGCCGCCGCTGAGTTCACCCCGGCGCGCCCGCACCAACCTGCGCGACCACCGCAAGCTGGTGGTGGCCGATGCCGGTGCGCCCGGCGCGCGCGTCTGGTGTGGTGGGCGCAACCTGGCGGCCGAGTACTTTGAAGGCACGCCCGGGCAACCACCCTGGTGCGACCTGAGCTTTGACTTCGGCGGCGCCATGGTCGAGCACGCAGCGCAGCTGTTTGAACACGACTGGGCTTTTGCGCAGGGCGCGGCGGTGCCGATCGAAGCGCGGGTGGAAGAAGCCTGGGCCGGTGCACCGATGCCGATGGACGGCGGCCAGCTGGTGGCCTCCGGCCCCGACCAGGTGGACGACACCGTGCTGGCCCTGCTGGTCACCGCCGCCTACCGGGCGCGCAGCCGCATCGCACTGGCCACGCCGTACTTCGTGCCCGACCCGGCCCTGCTGATGGCGCTGAGCCTGGCCGCAAGGCGCGGTGTGGAGGTGGACCTGCTGATCCCCGCGCGCTCCAACCACCGGCTGTCCGACATTGCCCGTGGCCGCGCATTGCGCACGCTGGCGCAGGCCGGTGGCCGCATCTGGCTGGCGCCCGGCATGATGCACGCCAAGCTGGCGGTGTTCGACGACGTGCTGGCGCTCGCCGGCTCGGCCAACCTGGACAGCCGCAGCCTGCTGCTCAACTACGAGCTGATGTTCGCCTTCCACAAGACCGCCGACGTGCGCCGCTTCGCCGCCTGGTTCGACCAGGAACGTGCCACGGCCACTGCCCACACGCCCAAGCCGCCCGGCCTGGCGCGTGATCTCGGAGAGGGCATGCTGCTCTGGCTGGGGTTCCAGCTGTGAGCGGCGATACCGGCACACCCACCGACCGCGTGAAGCAACTGCTGCCCTGGCTGGTGGCGGTGGCGTTCTTCATGGAGTCGCTCGACACCACCATCCTCAACACCGCGGTGCCGACGGTGGCCGCCGCGCTGGGGGTGCAGGCGCTGAGCATGAAGGCCGTGCTCAGCAGCTACACGCTGGCGGTGGCGGTGTTCGTGCCGGTCAGCGGCTGGCTGGCCGACCGTTTCGGCACACGCCGCGTGTTCGCCACCGCCATCGGCCTGTTCACCCTGGGCTCGTTGTTGTGCGGCCTGACAACCGACATCCACACCCTGGTGGCCTGCCGCATCCTGCAGGGCATGGGCGGCGCGATGATGGTGCCGGTGGGCCGGCTCACGCTGGTGCGCACCTTCCCCAAGTCCGAGCTGGTGCGCGCCATGAGCTTCGTCGCCACCCCTTCGCTGATCGGCCCGATGCTCGGGCCGGTGGCCGGCGGCTTCATCGTGCACTACCTGCACTGGCGCGTGATCTTCTTCGTCAACCTGCCGATCGGCCTGCTGGGTCTGTACATGGTGTGGCGCCACCTGCCGGACTACCGCTCCGACAACAGCACCCCGCTGGACTGGGTGGGCCTGGTGCTGTTCAGCGCCGGCATTGCGTTGCTGTCCTATGTGCTGGAGGTGTTCGGCGACCACTCGCTGAGCGGGCGCGAGATGCTGGCCCTGCTGGGCATTTCGATGGCGCTGCTGGCGGCCTACGGGCGCCACGCCATGACCGAGCCGCACCCCTTGCTGCGCCTGGTGCTGCTGCGCGTGCGCACCTTCCGCGTGGCGGTCAGCGGCAGCTTCGTCACGCGCCTGGGCGCCGGCGGCATGCCCTTCCTGTTGCCGCTGCTGTACCAGATCGGCATGGGTTTCAGCCCGGTGCAGGCCGCGCTGCTGATCGTGCCGCAGCCGCTGGCCGCGATGTGCCTGAAGATGACCGTGCCGCACATCCTGGCGCGCGTGGGCTACCGCCGCGTGCTGATCTGGAACACCCTGCTGATGGGCGGCTGCATCATGCTGTTCTCCACCATCGGGCCTGGCACACCGGTGTGGCAGATCGTGCTGCAGGCCTTCCTGTTCGGCTTCTGCTCCTCGCTGCAGTACAGCAGCATGAACACGCTGGTGTACGCCGACATCGCACCACCCGACGCCAGCATGGCCAGCACCATGGCCAGCACGCTGCAGCAGATGTCGATGAGCTTCGGCGTGGCCACCGCCTCGCTGGCGGCAGCGCTGTTCATTCCCGACGCGGTGCGCAGCGACCCGGCGCAACTGATCCACGGCATCCACCTGGCCTTCCTGGCGCTGGGCAGCCTGACGGTGCTGTCGGCCCTGGTCTTCCGGGAGCTGAGGCCCGACGACGGCACCGCCGTCAGCCACGGCGCGAGCGAAGCAGGCGCCAAACCGGCCGCGCTGGAGTAGCGGCGACACAGCATGCCCTGGCGGGTGACACCGCGGCCGGCAACCGATGCATGCAACCCTGTGCATCGGGTTTTCCCTCGGATGTAGTGCGCTATTACCTGAGCAGGCCACGCAAGCGCAACAGTGGGCGCAGTGCAGGACCTTGCTGGCCGCACACACCCCACGAAAAGACAGGAGACAAACATGCGTTTCATACCCATCGCCCCCAGCGCGGACGCCGCGAGCGCCTGCCACGAAGACAGCGGCCAGGTGCCGCGCCTCAACCTGCCGCTGGCGCGGCGCGAATTCCTCAAAGGCTCCGGCATCCTCATGGGCACCATCGCCGCCGGCTCGGTGCTGGCCGCGCTGGCGCCGTCGCCGGTCTGGGCGGTGGAGCTCAAGACCCTGAGCCAGGCCCAGGGCCAGGCGCTGATGGCCATGGGCCGCGTGCTGTACCCGCACAAGAAACTGCCCGACGCGGTGTACGCGCTGCTGGCCAAAGACCTGGACGCCAAAGCCAGTGGTGATGCGGCCACCGCCAAAGTGCTGCAGGACGGCATTGCCGCGCTCGACAAGGCCGGCTTTGCCAAGGCCAACGAGCAACGCCGCCTGGCCATCGTCACCGCACTGGAGGGCCAGCCCTTCTTCAACACGGTGCGCGGCCAGTGCGTGACCTCGCTGTACGACAACGACATGGCCTATGCCGCCTTCGGTTACCCGGGGTCTTCCTGGGAGAAGGGCGGCTACATCACGCGCGGCTTCCAGGACCTCAAGTGGCTGCCGGCGCCCACACCCGAACAAAGCCCGCCGCCCTTCATGGGCTGAGCAGCGCCGACAGCGCAGCAGACCAACAAGAGCGAAGAACAGAGCAGAACAGAACCGGACAGGAGACAACCCCATGACCACATTCCCCACCACCGACGACAGCGTGGTCGTCATCATCGGCTCGGGCGCGGGCGGCGGCACGCTGGCCAACGAACTCGCGCAAAAAGGCATCAAGGTCGTCGTGCTCGAAGCCGGCGCCATGCAGTCCCCGGCCAGCTTCATCAACGACGAATGGAAATCCTTCAGCCAGCTGGCCTGGCTGGACAACCGCACCACCTCCGGCAGCTGGCGCGTGGCGAAAGACTTTCCCAACCTGCCGGCCTGGATCTGCAAGACCGTGGGCGGCACCACCACCCACTGGGCCGGTGCCTCCCTGCGCTTTCAGGAGCACGAGTTCAAGACCCGCACGCACTACGGCGAGATCGCCGGCGCCAACCTGATGGACTGGCCCGTCACGCTCAAGGAACTCGAACCCTATTACGCACGCGCCGAAGACAAGATGGGCGTGACACGCACCAACGGCATTCCGGGCCTGCCGGGCAACAACAACTTCAAGGTGATGGCCGCGGGCGCGAAGAAGCTGGGCTACAAGGAGGTGCACACCGGCAACATGGCCATCAACAGCCAGCCGCGCGACGACCGCGGCCGCTGCATGCAGATCGGCTTCTGCTTCCAGGGTTGCAAGAGCGGGGCGAAATGGTCCACGCTCTACACCGAGCTGCCCAAGGCAGAGAAAACCGGCAACATGGAACTGCGCCCCGAGAGCCACGTGACGCGCATCGAGCACAACGCCGCCGGCAAGGTGACGGGCGTGGTGTATTTCGACAAGGACGGCAAGGAGCAACGCCAGAAAGCGCGCCTGGTCTGCGTGGCCGGCAACTCCATCGAAACGCCGCGCCTCTTGCTGCTGTCGGCCTCCAACATGTTCCCCGACGGCCTGGCCAACAGCTCGGGCCAGGTGGGCCGCAACTACATGCGCCACATGACGGGCTCGGTGTACGGCATGTTCAAGAACCCGGTGCACATGTACAAGGGCACGACCATGGCCGGCATCGTGCGCGACGAAGCACGCCACGACACCAAGCGCGGTTTCGCCGGTGGGTATGAGATGGAGACGCTGGCGCTGGGCATTCCGTTCATGGCCGCTTTCCTGAACCCGGGCGGCTGGGGCAAGGACTTCGCCAGCTACATGGACAACTACACCCACCTGGCCGGCATGTGGCTGGTGGGCGAAGACATGCCGCGCGAGAACAACCGCGTGACCCTGCACGCCAGCCTGAAGGACAAATGGGGCAGCGCGATTCCCAACGTGCACTTCGACGACCACGCCAACGACATCGCGATGCGCGAACACGCCTTCCGCCAGGGCGAGCGCGTGTACCAGGCGGCCGGCGCCATCAAGGCCTTTCGCACGCCGCCGTACCCGTCCACGCACAACATGGGCACTTGCCGCATGGGCGCGTCGGCCAAGGACAGTGTCTGCAACGCCTACGGCCAGACGCACGACATCGCCAACCTGTTCATCTCCGACGGCAGCCAGTTCACCACCGGCGGGGCGGAAAACCCCACATTGACCATCGTGACACTGGCGATCCGGCAGGCCGAGTACATTGCTCAACAGATGACCAGCCGCGCCATCTGACACCCGGGCCCGACGGCCCGAGGGGGCAGGGCAGCATCCGCAGGAGAAACACCATGTGTGAATTTTTTGTCAAAGCCGATCCGATCCAGTACGAACAGCGCACGCGTAGCGTGCGCATTCACGGCGTGCTGACCAGCATCCGGCTGGAGAACATGGTGTGGGACATCCTGGCCGAGATCGCCGAGGAAGAGGGCCGCACCACCAATGCACTGATCGCCAAGTTCCACGACGAGATCCTGGCCAACCGCGGCGAGGTGCCCAACTTCGCCTCTTTCCTGCGCATCACCTGCATGCGTTACCTGAGGCGGCTGAGTCTCCCAAAACCGATCCCGGCCAGCCGGCCGATGCTGGTGCCTGCGGTGTTGCCCGAAGTGCGCAAGCGAGCGGTCGGCTGATTCCTTTTTTATCCAGAAACCTGTCTTCATCCATGACGTTCACCACAGAGATACAGCCCGGCGTTGCCGAGCAGGTTGCCCCCGAAACCCGGGGATTCGTGTTCAACCACAGCATGCTGCGCGTGAAAGACCCGGCCGTCTCGCTCGACTTCTACACCCGCGTGATGGGCATGCGACTGCTGCGCAAGCTCGACTTTCCCGAGATGAAGTTCTCGCTGTTTTTCCTGCACCGCGCGGAAGAGGGCGAGACCATTCCCGAAGACGCGGGCGAGCGCACCGCCTGGACCTTTGCCCAGCGCGGCCTGCTTGAACTCACGCACAACTGGGGAACCGAGAGCGACCCCGCCTTCAAGTACCACGACGGCAATGCGCAGCCACAAGGCTTCGGCCACATCTGCTTCTCCGTGCCCGACCTGGACGCCGCCGTGGCCTGGTTCGACAGCCATGGCGTCACCTACGTGAAGCGCCCCGACCAGGGCAAGATGAAAGACGTGGCCTTCATCAAGGACCCCGACGGCTACTGGATCGAAATCCTCGAACCCGGCCGCCTGCAAGCACTGGGCCTGAACGCATGATCGTCGAGCGCATCTGGACCGGCAACGCCTACCGGAACTACAACTACCTGATCGCCTGCCCCGAGACTGGGGAGGCGCTGGCCATCGACCCGCTCGACCACGAGAAGACCCTCAACACCGCCAAGGCCAAGGGCTGGCGCATCACCCAGGTGCTGAACACGCACGAGCACCACGACCACATCGGCGGCAACGCGCAAGTCATCGCCGCCACCGGTGCCAAGCTGATCGCGCACGAAAAATCGGGCGGCAAGATCTCGGGGGTGGACCGCGGTGTGGGCGCGGGCGACATCATCAAGGTCGGCAAGACGGTCGAGCTTGAATGCCTGGACACGCCCGGCCACACGCTGTGCCACATCTGCCTGCTGTCGCACACCGAGAAGCCCGCGCTGTTCTCCGGTGACACCTTGTTCAACGCCGGCGCTGGCAACGTGCACAACGGCGGCAACGTCGATGCCCTGTACGACACCTTCAGCCGCCAGCTGGCACGCCTGCCCGACCACACCGAGCTGTACCCGGGCCACGACTACATCGAGAACAACCTGCGCTTCACGCTGGCGCGCGAGCCCGGCAACGGTGACGCGCAGGTCTTGCTCGACCAGGTGGTGAACCGCGACCCGGCCCGCATGCCCGTGACCACGCTGGGGCAGGAGAGGGCGGTCAACACCTTCATGCGCCTGGACAGCACGCGCCTGATCGAACAGCTGCGCAGCGACAGCCCGGACCTGCCGGCCGAGCCCGACGCCGCCACCGTGTTCCGGCGCTTGCGGGAGCTGCGCAACAGCTGGTGACGAGGCTGCGGCCACAATCCCGGTTTGGGGAGATCACCGTCTCCCATGGGATTTGCGACACGCATGACAAAAATCGTTGACATCGCGGCACCGCCACAAGGCGCGCGTGCCGTGCCACGCAGCGTCTGGGCGCTGGGCTTCGTCTCCATGTTCATGGACATCTCTTCGGAGATGGTGCATGCGCTGCTGCCGCTCTACATGGTGGCGGTGCTCGGCACCTCGGTGCTGGCGGTCGGCCTGATCGAGGGCATTGCCGAAGCCACCGCCTCCATGGTGAAAGTGTTCTCCGGCGCGCTCAGCGACCGGCTCGGCAAGCGCAAGTTGCTCGCCGTGGTCGGTTACGGCCTGGGCGCCTTGACCAAGCCGGTGTTTCCGCTCGCCACCGGGCTGGAGTGGCTGGTGGGCGCGCGTTTCGTGGACCGCATCGGCAAAGGCATTCGCGGTGCGCCGCGCGATGCGCTGGTGGCCGACGTGACACCACCCGAACTGCGTGGCGCGGCCTACGGCCTGCGCCAGACCCTGGACACCATCGGCGCCTTCACCGGGCCGCTGCTGGCCATGGGCCTCATGTGGTGGACCGCGAACAACTACCAGCTGGTGTTCTGGTTCGCGGTGCTGCCTGCCTTCATCGCAGTGCTGGTGCTGGTGCTGTGGGTACGCGAGCCGGCCCGGCCCGTGGCCGCACAGCCGCGCCGCTGGCCCTTGCGCCGCAGCGAGCTGGGGCGCCTGGGTGCGGCTTACTGGTGGGTGGTCGGTATCGGCCTGGTGTTCACGCTGGCGCGTTTCAGCGAGGCCTTTCTGATCCTGCGCGGGCAGTCCGCCGGGCTGGAGCCCATGTGGGCACCGGCGGTGCTGGTGGTGATGGGCGTGGCGTATTCGCTGTCGGCCTACCCGGCCGGCGCTTTGTCCGACCGCATGCGCCGCCTCGACGTGTTGCTGATCGGCCTGACGCTGCTGATCGCCGCCGATCTGGTGCTGGCCTTCGTGCCGGGCCTGGTGGGCCTGGGCATCGGCGTGGCGCTGTGGGGCCTGCACATGGGCTTCACCCAGGGACTGTTCAACGCCTTGATTGCCGACAGTGCACCCGCCGAACTGCGCGGCACCGCCTTCGGCATGTTCCACCTGCTGACGGGGGTGGCCCTGTTGCTGGCCAGCCTGATCGCGGGCGCCCTCTGGGACGCGTTCGGCTTCCAGGCCACGTTCGCGGTGGGCGCCGGCTGCGCCGCGCTGACGGCGGTGGGCCTGCTGGTGCTGCGGGCGCGTGAACCGCGCGGCCAGCACTGAGGGAAAAGCCGCGCGCAGGTTGCCCACAGCGACTGTGCCCAAGCTTGTGGATAAGCGCAGGGACAACTGCCGCATCGCACGGCCCGCCTGGCTTGGCGGCCGGTGCCTTAAAAACGGGCAGGCGTCATTCGGGGGCATCGGGCGTGCCCTCGCTGTGTCCGGAGGCAGCCTCGGTGGCATGTGTGGCTGATTGAATGTGGACGGGGCAGGGCACAGCGCACGCCACCCGCGCCAGTACCAGGCCGAGATGGCATTTGTCATCTGCCGCCTTTCCGCCTGCAACGTCTGCTTGCCATGCGCGGCGCAGAGTGAAATCATTCCAACTCCACTCTGCAGAAAGCGGAACATGTCAAACAACCTCCCGTCTCTCCTGATCGTTGATGCCATGGTGGGCGCCACGGCGTACACACCGCCACACCACGAGGCGCTCGACGCGGCGCTTTCGGCGGCGGCCATGGACCATGTGCGGCGCGCGCAGGTCGACATCTACTGCAGCCACAACCACGAGGCCATCTCGGCCATCCGCGAGGCTCGAGACGCCGTGCTGGCCACCCCGGCCGTCAGCGTCGGCGGCACCCTGGTCGCACTCGACGAAGCCGCTTGGTACACCCGCCACAACGACTTCGTGCACGCCGAAGAAGCGCTGGAAGTGGCGTTGGACCGGATGAAGGCGATGAAAGGCCCGGCCCGGCGACTGGTGTGAGGCAGAGAACCGAAGGAGCCATCGCGGTCACGGCCCTGGAGTGGCGTGGCCGCGATGTGCATGCAACCACGCGGCGTCGAAGCAGGCGGATGCTGCAGACCAACGCACTTTGATCTGTTCCCTTGGCTTCTTTAACTTTACATAATATACATCGTGGAATATCAATGGTGCCACTTCAGGAAGCACCACTGCGGCCCGGAACCCTTACGGGACATGCCCTTCGGTCCAAAGCCCTGCAAGGCCGCCGGTGCTTCTCGGCACTGCAGCGCTCAGCCATGGCGCAGGCAGAACGCGTTCGATGGTGGCGGCGGTGTCGAGTGCGCGAACGTGGCCTGCAGTCCGGCGGCAAAGCTGGCGACCGTCGAGCTTCTCAGTGATACGTAGACACACTCGTGCTGCAGACAGGCGCGTCGCGTGGCGACGACCGACTCCCGGTCACGGCTTCGTGCCGGCGGTATTCGCCACCCGCATGGTTCACCATGGCCCGAATGGCTTTGTTGGGGCCCGGGCGCCCGCCCAAATACAGCAGTTTGCGGCCACTGAGTTGGATTCGGCCGAGAGCACGGCCGCTTCCGTTGCCTCGCGGCGTTCTGCCTGCTGCATCAGCGCCAGGGACAGCGACTCGGCGCGCTCCCGTTCTGCCTTGGCGTTTTCCAGCAGCGTCGCCTGCAAAGCCCAGGAATGCGCCACGGCTTGCACCTGCATGCGCAGGAAGCCGACTTCTGCCGCGTCGTGTTCCCGCCGTGCGGCCGCCTGGTCGAGCAGCGGTGCGTTGGCCCGGATGCATCGGTGCGGTGTTCGCGTTCGCGCCGCCGGCTTACATGTGTGGGCAATACCGGCAAGTCCGCGCCGGTGCGTGCCGCGTCAGTGCCGGCGGCGGCCGACCGCGTCGATGCGCAGCATCTGGCGGTACTTGGTCACCGTGCGGCGTGCCACCACCAAGCCTTGCTGCGCCAACTGTTCGGTGATCTTGGCGTCCGACAGCGGATGGTCGGCCAGCTCGGCTTCGATGATGTCCTGGATCAGGCCGCGAATGGCGGTGCCCGAACAGGCACTGCCGTTGGCGCTGAGCAGGGTTCGCGAGAAAAAATGCTTGAGTTCGTAGACGCCGGTTGGCGTGGCCATGTACTTGTTGTTGGTCACACGCGAAACCGTGGACTCGTGCACGCCGATTTCATCGGCAATCTCCTTCAGGCCCAGTGGCTTCATGGCCATGGCGCCGAATTCGAGGAAGTGCCGCTGGCGCTGCACGATGGCCTGGGCCACCGCCAGGATGGTCGAGAAACGTTGTTCGACGTTGCGCATGGTCCAGCGCGCTTCCTGCAGGTGGGCGCCCATCTCGGCGTTGTCCTCCGAGCGGTGGCGCTGGAACAGTTTGACGTAGTCGTCGTTCATTCGCACCTTGGGCACCACCGCCGGGTTGAGCTGCACTGCCCATTCGCCGCGCACGCGGGCCACCAGCACGTCGGGCAC
The DNA here is from genome assembly GCF_001571225.1 of Hydrogenophaga palleronii NBRC 102513. Lineage (GTDB taxonomy): Bacteria > Pseudomonadota > Gammaproteobacteria > Burkholderiales > Burkholderiaceae_C > Hydrogenophaga > Hydrogenophaga palleronii. The sequence goes on along the minus strand of NZ_BCTJ01000001.1, from coordinate 292,027 downwards.
CACGTAGTCAACGCGCGAAGCACCCAGTTGCCAGCCCGGGTGCGGGTCCAGGTGGCGAATGCGGTCGCATGCCGCCTGCACGTCGCGCGGCAGGCGGCCCAGCTCGCTGGCGAGCGCGGAAACGTCGCGCGAGGTCAGCCGCGCCAGGTGGTCCTGCACCACGGTGCGGGCCGTTGCTCGCATCTGCGGGCATTCGATTTCATCGAGCTGCAGCAGCAGGCATTCCTGCAGGCTGCGCGCACCTACGCCGGCCGGGTCCAGGGATTGCACGGTCGCCAGCGCGTCTTCCATGTCGTGCAGCGAGGCGGCCGGGCTCAGTGCTTCGATGCCTTGCAGTTCCGACAACGGCGTGCGCAGATAACCGTCGTCGTCCAGCGACTCGACGACCACACGCGCCAGCGCGAGTTCACGGTCGGACAGCTTCAGCGTGTTGAGCTGCACATGCAGGTGCGCGTTGAGCGGTGTGTCCGCGGCCACCCAGTCGAGTGCGGAGGTCGTGCTGCTGTCGCTGCCCACGCGCGGCGCGGCGCCATCGGCCAGCCACAAGGCGCGGTCGTTCTCCAGCTCGAAGGGTTGTGTGCGCGCCTCTTCGGCGTCCATCTCCGAGGGTCCGGTACCGGCCGACGCCCTGCCCTCGTCCAGTTCGTCTTCCCACTCCAGGAAGGGGTTGCGGCCGAGCACGTCGCGCACGGCGATGCCGAAGTCCATCGACGACATCTGCAGCAGGCGCACCGCGTGTTGCAGGCGTGGCGAAATGCTCGGCTGCTGTCGCGTCTCTGCGCGGTTGTTCATGGTGATCACGGGCATCTCCTCTGGCGGTTGCAGGGTGTGATGGTGCGTTGCACATCCACGTGAACATGGTGACGCAATCAACGTGCCGGTGCGTGTCGGGACACAAATTCAAACAATACCGCGGGGCGCGTTGCCCACGCTTGCGTGGACTGGCCTCGTTGTTGCCGAAAAAATTGCCGAAAGCGTGACGAAGCCAGGCGCAACTGCAAGGCGCAACTCAATGCCCGCTGTCGTCGTTGGCGTCGTGTTTGTGTTGCCGGTCGTCTTCGCTGCGCTGCCCGCGCTGGCCTCGCTGGTGGCCCATGCGCCGCAGCCAGCCCAGCACCACCAGCATGAAGGTGGTGGCCACCGCGGCCGTGCCGGTGTGGCCGAGACCGGCGGCGATGCCCACGGCGGCCGTGGCCCAGATGGTGGCCGCGGTGGTCAGGCCGTGAATGCGGCCTTCATCGCTGTTCTTCAACACGGCCCCCGCACCGAGGAAGCCAATGCCCGACACCAGACCTTGCAGCACACGGCTGAGTTGTTCGTCGTTCATGCCGGCTTCCTGCGGCACCAGCACGAACAAGGCCGCCCCCAGCGCCACCAGCATGTGGGTGCGCAGGCCGGCCTCGGCGTCGCGCCGTTCGCGGTCCCAGCCGATGATGGCGCCCAGAACGAGTGCCATGAACAAGCGCCACACCATGCGTGTGGTCTGCTCCACCTCCCAGTAGCTTTCGATCTCCGCCTGCAGCGTGCTGAAGACGGTTTGCGTGATGGACATGAGGTGTCACGCCGGCCCGGCGCGGCCCGGCGATTCGATCAGAACCGGTGTACGTAGCCGATGCTGGTGGTGTCAACCTGGCGCTTGCCCACGCCCGCGAAGCGCAGGTCGTAGCGGGCCCATTCCAGCACGATGGACGAACGCGGCGACAGATCGAAGCCGACGCCCGCGCCGTACGAGGCTTCCCAGCCACTGGCCTTGCCCGTCGGGATGCCCGAGAGTGCGCTGGCCGTGACTTCGGTGCGGCCGTAAACGGTGCCGACCTTGCCGAACAGGCTCACGCGCGAGCCGCCCAACGGCAGACGCCCCACCAGGCTGAGGTTGATGCCTTGCGCTTCCGTGCGGCCACCGCCGCGCTTGGCCTTGCCGAGGCTCACGTAGCCGATCTCCGCGCCGAAGTACGGGTTGAACATGCCACCGGTGTAGAGGTAGGCCGAGGTGGTGTTGTCCGAGCAGCTGAAACCGCCCAGCCCGCAGCTGTTTTCATAGTCGGGTTGACCGACGTTGATGCCGATGTAGCCGCTGTGGGAATACGGGATGACCGAGTAGCCGCTGCTCGCGCTGGACTGGGCAGACGCACCGCAGGCGAATGCAAGGCCGAGGCTTGCAACGGCTGCGATTTTGAGGGGGTGGAAGAGGTGCTTCATGTTGGCTCCTGTCTTGTTGGTGGGGCGTGGAATGGGAAGAAGGGAGTGCCACTCCACTGCAATGGCGAATGCGGCAAGTCCCGGTTGTCATCGGGCAAATGACATGCCCGATGTGGGCGGTTGCGCCGTATGGGTTGCCGCACGGTTGCGGCAAAAGTTGCTGCAAAGCACTGGTGAAGCGCGTGGCTGCCGTGCAGCGCCGCCGCTGGAAGCGGGTATGCCATGTGCCCCATGGGGTGGTCTGGCCTGTGAGCCTTGGGGCAAGCCAGGTCGACGTCCAATCCATGTCGCGAAGGAAGGAGTTCTCATGAAAGACAAGCACACCATCAACACGCTGAACAACCTTATCGAAACCTGCAAGGACGGCGAATACGGCTTTCAGGCCAGTGCCGAGCACGCGCAGGATCCGCGCATCCAGCAGCTGTTCCAGTCGCGCGCACGGGATTGCCGTGAAGCCGCGGCCGAACTGCAGACCCTGGTGATGCAACACGGCGGCAAGCCGGAAGACAGCGGCACCGCCACGGGCAAGGTGCACCGCGGCTGGGTTGCGGTGATGGGCTCACTGGCCGGCTACACCGACCTGGCCATGCTGGAGGAAACCGAGCGCGGCGAGGATGCCGCCCTCGCCCGTTACCGCGCGGCCCTCAAGGAAGATTTGCCGGCGGGCGTGGCGAGCATCGTGGAAGCGCAGATGCAAGGCGTGCAGCGCAACCACGACCAGATCAAGTCGCTGCGCGACCAGGTCCGGGCCACCACGGTCTGAGCTCGGCCACATGGTCCTCGGCCGCTGCGCGCGGCCCAACCAAGGCCCGCGTCATCGCGGGCTTTTTTGTGTGTCAGCGATGCGGCGTACCGTGGCCGCCTTCGGGGTGGCGGGCCGCCCACTCGGCATCGCTGTGGCCATCACCCACCGGGTCGGCCGATTCGTCCTCGACCTCACGGCCTTCGCGGTGCGCAGCAGGGGCCGGCACGGGGTCGGCGCTCAGCAAGGCACAGGGCGCGTGATGCGCATGCGTCGCTGCTGCCGCCGCCGCGTCGCGGCTGGCGATGGGGGCAGCACCTTCCAGCACGCAGGGTTTTTTGTCGCTCATGGGCACTCCTTCCGTCAACGGTCCGGCACGGTCCGCATGCCCCGTGAGCAAACGGTGTGCCTCCATCCACCATCAGGCCGATGTGCGGTCTTCCGCGCGCTCGTCGGTCGCGTAGAGCTTGAGGCGGTTGTAGAGGGTCTTCAGGCTGATGCCCAGCGTCGCCGCGGTGCGCTCCTTTTGGTGACCGTAGTGGCGAAGCGTGGCCAGGATGATGGCCTGCTCCGCCTGCGCCAGCGACACCCCCAGCGGGATGCGCAGCGACGCCTTGCTGTCTTCGTCCGGCGGCACCACCAGGATGCGCGCCGACGCCGGCATCGAGGGCACGCCGTTGCCGTGGCGGTGTGGCAGCCATTGCGCGTCGATGACGTCGCCGATGGCCATCACGTAGGCGCGCTGCACCGCGTTGCGCAGCTCGCGCACATTGCCCGGCCAGTCGTGCTGCTGCAATTGCTGCAGGGCGCCGGCCGAAAACGCCTTGGTCTTGCCTTCCTGCCGGCCGATGACTTCCAGAAAACGCTCGGCCAGCAGCGTCACGTCACCCATGCGGTCGCGCAGGGGCGGCAGGTCAATCGGGAACACGTTCAGGCGGTACATCAGGTCTTCACGCAGATGGCCGCTGGCCACCGCCTGCAGCGCGGGGCGGTTGGTGGCCGCGATGATGCGCACGTCGGTTTCCTGGCTCTGCGTGGCACCCACGCGCATGAAGCGCCCGGTTTCGAGCACGCGCAGCAGTTTGACCTGCAGGTCCAGCGGCATCTCGGTGATCTCGTCCAGGAACAAGGTGCCGCCGGCCGCGCGCTCAAAGAAGCCCTGGTGCTGGCGGTCTGCACCGGTGAAGCTCCCCTTCTCGTGGCCGAAGATTTCGCTCTCGATCAGGTTGGGCGAGATGGCGCCGCAGTTCACACCCAGGAGCGGCATCTTGCGGCGACGGCTCAGATCGTGGATGGTCTGCGCCACCACCTCCTTGCCGGTGCCGCTCTCGCCCGAGATGAACACCGTGACGCCGGTGCCCGCCACGCGGGAGACCTGCTCGTACACGCGCTGCATGTTGGGCGAACGCCCCCACAGCGGCCCGAAGGTGCCGGTGCTGGCCACGCCGGCCGCCAGGCTTTCCACCTCGGCCTTGAGCACCGCCGGTTTGGTGATGCGCGACAGGATGCCGCGCAGGTGCTTCACGTTGATGGGCTTGACCAGGTAGTCCACCGCGCCCAGGCGCAAGGCCAGCACGGAGGTGTCCAGGCTGGGGTGGCCGGTGATCAGCACCACCTCGGAATTCGACAGCAGCTCGGGATCGGAAAACAGGTCCATGCCGTTGCCGTCGGGCAATTGCAGGTCGAGCAAGACCAGGTCGGGGGACTGCAGCGCGAGCTGCTTGCGGGCGTCGCGCAGCGAATGCGCGGTGGCCACTGTCATGTGTTCCAGCGCCAGCAGTTCGCTGAGCATGGAGGCCGAGTCCAGGTCGTCGTCCACCACCAGAGCGTGGCTCATGTTGCGCTCCTCGGGCAGCCGTATGCCGGCGCCAGGCGCAGGTAAAAGTGGCAGCAATCCAGGGGTTTCATGAGGGTCTTCCGTGCCGTGTTGTGGGTCGACATTCATGATGCCCACGGCCGCTCGCGCTTTGTGTAGGACAAAGCCGAACCTCGAAACCACACGTCAGGCGCCGCCGGTGGCGGGCCGTTTTCAGCAACTCAAAGCGTGCGTGCTGCTGAGGGCTTCACGCCCTTCCGATGATCGGTTGTGGCTGCGGCGGCGGGTCCTGCACCGGCGGCGTGGGCGTGTCGGGAAACTCGGGCTCGTCGATGTCCGGCGAGATCTCGGGCGGCACTGGCGGCACCTCGGGTGTGGGCTGCGGCACACCGGGTGTGTGGGCCCACTGGAAGCCCGCTTGTTGCGCGATGGCCCTCGCGGGGTGCGGCCACCAGTGCGGCGCCATCAAGGCAGAAGAAGGAGCTGTTGGGGGAGCAGTCTGCATGCGCGTGTTCCTTGTGAAGAGCTTCGATGCACCTCACGGGCAAGCAGCGTTCCCGCCTCGCCGAGATGTAAGTCTGTGTTGCTCGCAGCGACATGTGGCACGTCGTTTGCCACCAGGGGGCGTGACGACAAACCAATCAGGGAAACACACCATGCAACAGACCAGCCTGCCTTTCGACAACCTCCTGCTCAGCGGCCTCGGCGCCACCGAGTGGCAGCGGTGCCAGCCGCACCTGGAGCGCGTGGAGCTCACGCGAAACCAGTCACTGCACGAAGCGGGCGAAACGCCCTCCCACGCCTACTTCCCCACCTCGGCCTTGATCTCCATGATGCACCTCACCGAAACCGGTGCCTGCGTGGAATCGGCGGTGGTCGGCAACGACGGCATGCTGGGCGTGGGTGTGTTGCTGGGCGGCGGCTTCACCAGCAGCGGCGCGGTGGTGCAGCTGGCCGGGGACGCCTACCGCATGCCGGCAGCCACGCTGCGCGAGGAGTTCAGCCGCGGCGGCCCCTTGATGGGCATTCTGCTGCGCTACACCCAGTCCCTGTTGACGCAGGCCTCGCAACGCGCGGTGTGCATGCGCCACCACTCGGTGTCGCAGCAGGTGGCGTTCACGCTGCTGCAGCACCTGGACCGGATTGCGGGCGACGACCTGGTGATGACGCAGGAAGTGATTGCCCAGCGCCTGGGGGTGCGGCGCGAAGGTGTCACGCATTGCGCGCACCACTTCCAGAAGCTGGGCCTGATCCGTTATGCCCGCGGCCACATCACCGTGCTGGACCGCCCCGGCCTGGAAGGCCACGCCTGCGAGTGCTACGGCCTGCTGCGAGACGAGCAGAGCCGGTTGCTGCCGGAAACCCATCGGCACGATGCGGTGCTGATGGTCGCCTGAGGCACACCACATGCCCAAATCCCACGCGGATGCGAAGGCCGCCAAGCCATCGGCCTCGCGCGAGCCGCAGAGCCCGGCCAGCCTGGTGAGCCGCACGCCGCGCTCACCCGGCACGGGCCCCGCGACGTCGCAAGACGAGCACCTGGAACTGCCGCACGAGCGCGACCAGTCGCACAAGGTCACCGCGGTTGAGCCCGATGCCATGATCCAGCAGGCACACGAAGACTTGCGCAAGGGCCTGGTGGACACCGACATGCGCGCCACCCCCGGGCTGGACGCCGAGCAACGCCGGCGCCACGTGCCGGGCCCGGGCGGCCAAGGCCCGGCCGTGCCACGCAAGCGCTGAGCATCGCCCTCTTCCACCCAATCCACCTTCACGCCACCTTCACGCACGTTTGCGCGCCGCCGATTTCGCCGGCGCGCGCTTGCGGGCTGCAGCCCCGGTGGTTTTCGCCATCGCTTTGCCTGCAGGCTTGTCTTCCTTGCCAGTCGCCGTCGGCGCCCTGCCCTTGCCGCCACCCCGCCGTGCCAGGCTTTGCGCCAGCAGCGCGGTCAGGTCGACCACGTTCGAGCCCTCGGCCTCGGTGGCTTCGCTCTCCACCGGGGTCACGGTTTCGGTTTCGCCGGCGGCAATCTTTTTGTTCACCAACTGGTGCACCGCGTCGCTGAAGCGGTCGCTGTAGTCCTCCCAGACCCAGGGGGTGGTCATGTCCTGGATCAGCTGGGCCGCCATCTTCATCTCGGCCGGTTTCAGGCCGGCCGCGCTCTTGCCTTCGGCCGGCAGCTTGAGTTCATCGAGCGGGCGGATCTCGCTCGCCCAACGGATGGTGTTGAGCACCAGCGCCGCACCGGACGGCACCAGCGCCGCCAGATGTTCCTTGGTGTGGATCACCACGCGCGCAATGCCGATCACGCCGGCTTCGCGCATCGCCTCGCGCAGCAGCGCGTAGACCTTGTCGCCCTTGCCGATGGGTTCCAGGTAGTACGGCGTGTCCAGCAGCGTGAACGCAATCTCCGCCGCCTGCACGAAGGTCTCGATCTCGATCGACTGCGTGGCCTGCGGATAGGCCGACTTGATCTGCGCGTCGCTGAGCACCACGTAGTCACCATCGTCCTGCCTGATGCCCTTGACGATGTGCTCGCTCTGAATTTCCCGGCCGGTGCGCTTGTTGATGCGCTTGTAGCCCACCGGGTCCATCGAACGTTTGTCGAGCCAGTCGAAGTCGATGCCGACCTGTTGTGAGGCCGGGTACAAGGCCACCGGCACGTGCACCAGCCCGAAGCTGATGGCGCCTTTCCAGATGATGCGGGGCATGGTGTCTCTCTCCTCAGGTGGTGGTCTTGCCTTCGGCTGGCGCCTCGTAGCCCAGCGTGTCCATGGCTGCCCGCAGGCCGCGCGCGGCCCTGGCGTAACCCTGCCAGGGCGCGTTGCCCTGGTCGAGCCGCTCGTGCACGGTCTGCACGCGCCAGTGGTCGCCGCCGCGCAGCGAGGCGAGCTCGCTCCAGGCCACCGGCACCGAGATGCCCAGGCCCGGGCGCGCCCGCGCCGACCAGGCCGCCACGGTGGTGGCACCAGCGCCGTTGCGCAGGTAGTCGATGAAGATCTTGCCGACCCGGTTGCGGGGCCCGCTCCTGGCCACGAAGCGCTGCGGGATGGTCTGCGCCATGTGTTGCACCACGGCCCTGGAAAAACCCTTCACCGTGTCCCAGCCGTGCTGCTTGCGCAGCGGCACCACCACGTGCAGGCCTTTGCCGCCGCTGGTTTTCAGGAACGCCGGCAAGCCCAGCTCCCCCAGGAACGCATGCACCAGTTGAGCCGCCTCCTGCACTTGCGGCCAGGGCACGCCCTCGCCCGGGTCGAGGTCGAACACCAAACGATCAGGCTGGTCCAGCGCGCTGGTGACGGCGTTGAGCGTGTGCAGCTCCAGCACGTTCCACTGCGCAGCCGACAGCAGGCCACGTGCGCCCGTCACCTCGAACATGGGCGCTTTGCCCGGTACCGGGTCGCTGTCCACCTGGCGCAGGCCGGGCAGTCGGCCGGTCTCGCCGTGTTTCTGGAAAAACAGCTCGCCCGCCACACCGGACGGCGCACGCACCAGCGCCAGCGGCCGCCTGGCCAGGTGTTTCATCATCAGTTCACCGACCAGATCGTAGTAGCGCACCAGATCGATCTTGGTGGCGCCGGTGCTGGCATCGACCACCCGCTCGGGGTGTGTTACACGGGCGCGTTGCAGCAGGCTGGTGGGTGCTGCGGCGGTGCTGCGCGGCCGGGCCGTTGAAGCGTCGGTTTTCATGGCGGTCTCCCGAACGACGCGGCGTGCGTCGATGTCGCTGCGCAAGCCCTGAAACACCGCATGGCGCAGCCGGCCCGCGGCGGTCCAGTCGCCGAACGACACCTCGGCCACCAGTTGCGGGCGCACCCAATGGGGCTGCCCTCCGATATTGGCGCCCGGCGCAAACGGGCTGCTGCCGCGGGCTAGGGGGGCCAGCGTGTGCGTGAGGCTGGTCAACGTGTTCTGGTCGAAACCGGTGCCGACGTTGCCCACGTACTGCAGCACACCTTGTGCATCGTGCACACCGAGCAGCAACGAACCCAGGCCGCTGCGTGCGCCGCGCGGGCTGGTGTAGCCGCCGATCACGAACTCCTGGCGGTGGCCACACTTGAGCTTGATCCAGTCGCCCGAGCGCGCGGAGCGGTAGCTGGAACCCCGGCGCTTGGCGATCACGCCTTCCAGCCCCAGCCGGCAGGCGGAGGCGATCACGCTCTGTGGCGACGCGTCGAACACCGCGCTGAGGCGCACGCGGTCGTGCACGGGCGCCGCGTCGAGCAACCGTCCCAGCAGGGCTCGGCGCTGCTCCAGCGGCACGGCGCGCAGGTCGTGGCCCTGCGCGTACGGCAGGTCGAACAGGTAAAGCAAGACGTCGTCGGTGCGCGCGCTCTCGAACGAGCGCTGCAGCGCGCCGAAATCCGGCAGGCCCTTGTGGTTGAGCACCACGATCTCGCCGTCGTACCAGCCCGCCGGCAGGTCCATCTGTTCCAGCGCCTGGTGCAAGGCGCCGAGCCTGTCGCTCCAGTCCTGGCCGTTGCGCGTGAGCAGGCGCACGCCGCCGTCATCGTCGATGCGCACCAGCAGCCGGTAGCCGTCGAACTTGATCTCGTACAACCAGTCTGCGTGCTCGGCCGGTGGGCTGGACACCAGTGTGGCCAGTTGCGGCGCCAGCTGTTCCGGCAATGGCGCCGCGAGCGCTTCGGCTGGCAGCGCCATGCGTGCCGCTGTCGCGCGCGTGGGGGTATTGCTCTGAGCCGCACTGCCGCGCCGCGCGTGCGACAACGGCACCACCCTGGCCGCAGCCACCGCGTTTGCGGCGTTCGCGGCGGGCGCCAGGCCGAGCACACTGCCGGGTTGCTCGTCCACCACGCTGTAGGCCTCGGCCGGCCGCGCCAGGGCGTCCTTCTCCTTGATGAGCAGCCAGGCGGTCTGCCGCTCGCCCCTGCCCTTCATGCGCACCAGCGCCCAGCGGCCCTGCAGCTTGTGGCCGTGCAGCTCGAACTTGAGGTTGCCGTTGCGGTAACCCTGCTGTGCGTCACCCAGCGGCGTCCAGTGGCCGCTGTCCCACACGATCACCTTGCCCGCGCCGTACTGCCGGGCCGGCACCGTGCCCTCGAAGCCGGCGTAGGCCAGCGGATGGTCTTCCACCTGCACCGCCATGCGTTTGACGTGTGGGTCGTAGCTCGGCCCTTTGGGCACGGCCCAGCTTTTCAGGGTGCCGTCCAGTTCGAGGCGGAAGTCGTAGTGCAGGCTGCTGGCCCAGTGCTTTTGCACCACGAACACCAGCGCGTCCTTTTGGCTCGCCGCCTGGCCTCCCGCTTCGGGCTCGGGTGTGCGCGCGAAGTCGCGCTTGGCTCGGTAGTGCTGCAACGGGTCGGGCGTGCGCTTGGGCGGCGGGGTTTTGGCGGTGCTCATGGGCGCGGCCAACGGGGGAACGCGAGACTCGCGGACACCCGACAGGGGTCGCTGGAGGTCGGACAGGTGACCATGGTGCAACCCGCCCCCGCCATGGTCTGTGCGCTGGAGTACACCGCAGACGACAAAAAGCCCGGGCTGCTTGCGCGGCCCGGGCTGGTGTGAGGTGGACAGGGCGCGGGGCGCCCTGCCTTCACTCCTCGACGAAGGCTTCTTCGCGCTTCTTCTTGATCGAGGGCAGCAACACGATGATCAGCAACAGCGCGGCCACCGCCAGCAGGGATGCCGAGATCGGGCGCGTCGCGAACACCGACCAGTCACCACGCGAGATCAGCAGCGCGCGGCGCAGGTACTCTTCCATCATCGGGCCCAGGATGAAGCCCAGCAGCAAGGGTGCGGGTTCGCAGCCCAGCTTGATGAAGACGTAGCCGATCACACCGAACATCGCCACCATCCAGATGTCGAAGCTGTTGTTGTTGGTCGAGTACACACCGATGGCGCAGAACAGCACGATGGCTGGGAACAACCAGCGGTATGGCACCGACAGCAGCTTGATCCACATGCCGATCAGCGGCAGGTTGAGCACGATCAGCATCAGGTTGCCGATCCACATCGAGGCGATCAGGCCCCAGAACAGCTCGGGGTTGGAGGTCATCACCTGCGGGCCGGGCTGGATGTTGTGGATGGTCATTGCACCCACCATCAGCGCCATCACCGCGTTGGGCGGAATGCCCAGCGTCAGCAGCGGAATGAAGGAGGTCTGTGCACCGGCGTTGTTGGCCGACTCGGGGCCTGCCACACCGCGGATGTTGCCCTTGCCGAACGGCACTTCACCGGGCTTGAGCTTGATCTTCTTCTCGATCGTGTAGGCGGCAAAAGCCGACAGCAGCGCGCCGCCACCGGGCAGGATGCCCAGGGCCGAACCCAGCGCGGTGCCGCGCAGCACGGCCGGCGTCATGCGCTTGAAGTCTTCCTTGGTCGGCATCAGGCCGTGCACCTTGTCGGTGAACACCTGGCGTTCGTCTTCGGGTTGCGACAGGTTGTGGATGATTTCGCCGTAGCCGAACACGCCCATGGCGATCACCACGAAGCTGATGCCGTCGGTGAGTTCGGGGATGTCGAAGCTGAAACGGGCCACGCCCGAGTTCACGTCGGTGCCCACCAGACCCAGCAGCAGGCCCAGCACGATCATGGCCAGGGCCTTGAGCAGCGAGCCCGAGGCCAGCACCACGGCGCCGATCAGGCCGACGATCATCAGCGAGAAGTACTCGGCCGGGCCGAAGCTCAGCGCCACCTCGGTCAGCGGCGGCGCGAACGCCGCCAGCACCAGAGTGCCGACGCAACCGGCGAAGAACGAGCCCAGGCCGGCAGCCGCCAGCGCGGGGCCGGCTCGGCCCTTCTTGGCCATCTGGTGGCCGTCGATCACGGTCACCACCGACGAGGATTCGCCCGGCAGGTTCACCAGAATGGCGGTGGTCGAGCCACCGTACTGGGCACCGTAATAAATGCCGGCCAGCATGATCAGCGCCGCCACCGGGGGCAGGCCGTAGGTGGCGGGCAACAGCATGGCGATGGTGGCCACGGGGCCCACGCCCGGCAACACGCCGATCAGGGTGCCCAGCAGACAGCCGACCAGCGCGTACAGCAGGTTCTGGAAAGTGAAGGCGACACCGAAGCCCAGTGCCAGATGTTCAAAGAGTTCCATGAGAGTTGTCTCCGGCTCAGGCGGACAGGAACGCAGGCCACACCGGGAACTGCAGGTTCAGGGAGTACACGAAGGCGAAATAGCTGCCCAGCGCCAGGATGGTGCCCAGGACCAGCGATTCCTTGAGGCTGGAGCCCTGGCGGGCATAGCCGGAGATGATGACCAGCGCGTAGATCGCGACGAACATGCCGAAAGCTGGGATGCCCAGCGCGGGCACGCCCACCAGCAGCACGCCGAAGGCCACGTTGGCGCCGATGATGTAGCCCAGCGGTCGCCAGGCAAAGCGGCCGATCGGATCGCCGTCCTCGGCCTTGCTCTTGAACGACTGCAGCGTGATCGCCACGCCGAGAATCGACAGCACGATGCCGAGCAGGAGGGGGAAGTAACCTGGCCCCATGCGGGCTGCACTGCCAACCGTGAAGTTGGTTGCTCCGACGGCAAATGCAATGCCGACGATGGTGAACATGAGTCCAGAGAAAAAGTCTTTTTGACTTGCCAGTTTCATGGCGTCTCCTCAGTTTTGTGGGTGTGGCGCGATTTTGAGGCGCGCGGCCAACCCGGCGCATGTGGGTTTCACCTACGTGAACCAACTGTGTCGCCAACGCGGCATGGCGCACCGTGCAGGTGCGCCCCGCGCTTCAACTCACCACTTGCCCTTGGGCTGCTTGGCGCGCACCGCTGCGGCAATGAGTTCGGCCGCGGACGGCCGGTTGGCACGGTGGGCGAAGTCGATCGCCGTCAGCCCGAGCTGGTTGCGCAGCAGCGGGTCGGCGCCCTCCTCCAGCAGCAGCTTCACCACACCTGCGTTGCCGTACTGCGCCGCCATCATCAAGGGCGTCGTCTTGTTGGGCGACTCGGCGTCGATGTAAGCATGGTGTTCCAGCAGCAGCCGCACCATGGTGGCGCTGTCGTCACCGGGCCGGGAGGCGGCGTAGTGCAGCGGCGTCCAGCCGGTCTTGTTGACTTCGGCCTGGCGCGCAATCAGCTTGCGCGCCGCTTCCAGCTGGCCCTTGATGGCGGCCATCATCAGCGGGCTCTCGTCCTTGCTGTTGCGCAACTCCACGTCCACCTTCTTCTGCGCCACCAGGTAGTTCACCACGTTGGGAGCGCCATCGCGCAAGGCCAGGAACAGCGCGCCCTCGCCGTTCGGATTGCGGGTGTTGAGGTCAAACCCCCGCTGCGCCAGCTGCTGCAGGGCCGGCACGTCGTCGCGTTTGACGGCGATGAAGAAATCGTCGAAGGAACTGGCCTGCGCGAGCGAGCCCAACACCACGGATGCGGCCAACATCCATTTAAAAACAAAGATCTTTTTCAGGAATTTCATGTTTTGCATTAGATGTTGGTGAGGCTTTGCTTGCCGGTATTCCGATGCCACGGGTAGTGGACCGCATGAGCTGTCTGCCGTCAGTTGCTGACTTTCGAATGCTTTTAAATCAAAGTGTTTTTCTGGATTCTTGATGTTTTACATCAGATCATGACCGACCTGGCGGTCGCCGGCACCCGGTTGAACAGCTGCTCAAAGTTGAGGCTGGTCGCCTCGGCCACGGCCTCCACGCTGAGGCCTTTCAACTCGGCCACCTGCTTGGCCACCCAGGGCACGTAGGCGGGGGTGTTGGTCTTGCCGCGGTAGGGCATGGGCGCCAGGTAGGGGCTGTCGGTCTCGATCAGCGTGCGGTCCAGCGGCACGAAGGCCGCCACCTCGCGCAGGTCGGCGGCGTTGCGGAAAGTCAGGATGCCCGAGAACGAGATGTAGAAGCCCAGGTCGAGCGCCGCGCGCGCCACCATCATGCTCTCGGTAAAGCAATGGAACACGCCGCGCGCCGCCGGCAGCTTCGAGCCCTGGCCGGCCGTGGGGGCAAAGCCGCCCTCCTCGCGCAGGATGGCCAGCGTGTCGTCGGAGGCGCTGCGGGTGTGGATCACCAGCGGCAGGTCGGTCTGGCGCCCGGCCCGGATGTGGGTGCGGAAACGCTCGCGCTGCCATTCCATGTCGGCCACCGTGCGCTCCCCGAGGCGGTAGTAGTCCAGCCCGGTTTCGCCGATGCCGACCACGCGCGGGCGCTGCGCCCGGCTCAGCAGATCTTCCAGGCTGGCTTCCTGCACGTCGTCGTTGTCCGGGTGCACCCCCACCGTGGCCCAGAGGTGGTCGTGGTCATGGGCCAGGGCGTAAACGTCTTCGAACTCTTCCAGCGTGGTGCAGATGCACAGGGCGCGGTCGACCTGGGCCTGGGACATGGCCTGCAGGATGTCAGGCAACTGGGCCCGCAGCTCGGGCATGCTGAGGTGGCAATGGGAATCGGTGAACATGGGCAGCGAAAAGTATGGCGGCGTGAAAAAGCCGATGGGCACCGCATTGTGCGCCGCATCGGCTTCGGTCGATTGAAGGCTTCAGAGCGTCTGCGTGGCGCGGTCCGAGCCGAGGTTGGCGCCCAGGATCTCTTCGATCTTGAGCTTGAGCTGGCGCGACTTCTCGTCGGACGGGAAGCGGATGCCCACGCCTTGCGTGCGTGCACCCTGCGCCTTGGGTGGCGTGACCCAGGCCACCTTGCCCGCCACCGGGTAACGCTGCGGGTCATCCGGCAGGCTGAGCAGCACGTACACGTCGTCGCCCAGGCGGTACTCGCGCGATGAGGGAATGAAGATGCCGCCGTCGGCAAACAAGGGGATGTACGCCGCATACAGCGCAGCTTTCTCCTTGATGGAGAGCTGGATCACGCTCGGGCGCGCTGCCGCGGCCGATGCAGAGGGATTGGTGCTCATGAATCGCGAGTTTAGCGGCAATGGCCGTGCTGCTGGCAAGGGAATGGGGGCGGGGGAACCCGGAGGCGCAGCGGCTTTCCGTGACATATCGGCGTTTCACCCGGCATTTGTGGCCAGAGACACCCGGCCCGTGCCGCCGTGTCAGGCACTGCGTGCGCTGGGTCGGCTGGCCAGCACCTGGCGCGTGCGCGCCGCCCAGGCCTCCTGCATCAGGCCGGCGTTGTAGGGGTGTTCGACCGAACGTGCCGCGCCCATGAGTTCGCGCGACCACTGCGCCAGCGCGGTCCAGCGCGGTGCGGGCGGCAGCTGTTCGGTGGGGAAAAAACGCGCAGGTGCGCCAGAGGCCAGCGCCATCAGGTCGTGGCACAGCTTCTGCAGCACCGCCAACTGTTGTGCCGGCGGCCAGCCGGCCAGGGTGCCCCAGTCACCGCGCGCCAGCGCCTGTGGCAGCTGCGCCCAGGTGGTGCCTTGCAGGCCGGTCGCGGCCCACGCCATGGCATCTTCAGGCCGGCCACCTGCGGCCTGGAGCCAGACCGCGGCTTGTTCACGCGCCACCGGCTTGCTGGCTTCGGTGGCTTGCTGCAACAGCCAGTCGAGCGCTTCGGCTTCGCCGGGCCACACCATGGCGTGGCTTTGGCAACGGCTGCGGATGGTGGGCAGCAGTTGGTGTGCGGCCTCGGTGGCGAGCACGAAAAGCACTTCGCCGTTGGGCTCTTCCAGGGTCTTCAACAAGGTGTTGGCCGACTCGATGTTCATGCGCTCGGCCGGGTAGACCAGGATCACCTTGGTGCGTCCGCGCGACCGGGTGAACTGGGTGAAGCTCACCGCATCGCGTGCTGCCTCGACCCGGATCAGCTTGCTGGCCTTGCGTTTCTTGTCGTCGATTTCTTTCTGCGCGCCCTCGTCCAGCGGCCAGCCCAGCTCCAGGCTGAGCGTTTCGGGCATCAGCACGCAGAGGTCGGCATGGGTGCGCACGTCGATGGCGTGGCAACTGCCGCAGGCACCACAGGCGCCGTCGGGGCCGGGTTGTTCACACAGCCAGCTGCGCGCCAGCGCCAGCGCCAGGTCGTACTGGCCCAGGCCGCTCGGGCCGGAGAGCAGCAAGGCATGGCCACGTTGCGCGAGCAGGCTGCGCAGCTGCTGTTGCAGCCAGGGTGCGAGCGGCGGGTTCATGCCGCGCCTCCGGTGGGCGCGAGCCAGCCACGTTGCTCGAAGGCCTGCCGCACCTGCTGCCACACCGCTTCTTTCGACTGGTCGGAGGCGATGCGGGCAAAGCGGCCCGGCTCGCCCTGCAAACGCTGCGCGTAACCGGCGGCCACGCGTTCAAAAAACACCTGCGGCTGGGACTCGAAGCGGTCCGGCACGCGTGCGGCGGCCAGGCGTTGGGCCGCGACCGCGGGTGGCAGATCGAACCAGACCGTGAGGTCGGGCTGGCGCAACTGTTCGCTGCCGGGTATGGCCTGCACCCAGCGCTCCAGCTGCTGCAGCACCGCCATGTCGAAGCCGCGGCCGCCGCCCTGGTAGGCGAAGGTGGCGTCGGTGAAGCGGTCGCACAGCACCACGTCGCCACGCGCCAGCGCCGGCTCGATCACCTGCTGCAGGTGGTCGCGGCGCGCTGCGAACATCAGCAGGGCTTCGCTCAGCGGGTCCATGGCGTCGTTCAGCACCAGCTCGCGCAGCTTCTCGGCCAGCGGTGTGCCACCCGGTTCGCGGCTGAGCGTGACCTGGCGGCCGGCGGCGCGAAACGCGTCGGCCAGTGCGGCGACGTGGGTGGATTTGCCCGCGCCGTCGATGCCTTCGAAGCTGATGAAGAGGCCGGCGGCGGACATGTGCTCTCGGGTGAAGAAAAAAGAAAAAAAGAAACGGGAGGCGTCAGCGGCGCAGGATGTAGCGCCGCACCGCCGCATTGTGCTCTTCGAGCGTGGCGCTGAACTGGCTGGAGCCGTCGCCGCGCGAGACGAAGTAGATCGCGTTGGTTTCCTGCGGCCGCACCGCCGCCAGCAGCGAGGCCATGCCGGGCATGGCGATGGGCGTGGGTGGCAGGCCGGCACGCGTGTAGCTGTTGTAGGGCGTGTCGGTGTCGAGGTGGATGCGGCGCAGGCTGCCGTCGTACCGTTCGCCCAGGCCATAGATGACCGACGGATCGGTCTGCAGCCGCATGCCGATGCGCAGGCGGTTGGAGAACACCCCGGCCACGCGTCGGCGGTCGCTTTCCAGGCCGGTTTCCTTTTCGATGATGCTGGCCAGGATCAGCGCCTCTTCGGGCGTGCGCAGCGGTGTCGACGGGTCGCGCTGCGCCCAGACCTGGGCCAGCCGCGTGTCCATCGCCTGCGCAGCCTGGCGCAGCACGCTGGAGGCCGGCGCGCGCGTGACGACGCGGTAGGTGTCGGGGAAGAACCGCCCCTCGGGGTGGCGGCCGGGGTAACCGATCAGCGCCATGATCTCGGCGTTGCTCAGGCCTTCAAGGTCTTGCGTGAGGTCGGGCGAGCTGCGCACCGCCTGCAGCACCTGGCGCACGTTCCAGCCTTCGACAAAGATCACGCTGCGCAGGGCCTGTTCGCCCCGCACCAGCTTGGACAGCAGCGTGCGTGGCGTGGTGCCGGGCGCAAACTCGTAGGTGCCGGCCTTGATGTCGCGCGCCTGGCCGGAAAAACGGAACCAGGCGTACAGCAGCAGCGACGGGGTGTTGACGCCACCGTTCTCCAGCGTGTCGGCCACCGACTGCGCGGACGAGCCGGGCGCGATGGTGACCAGCAGCGGGTTCTGCTCGGTCGCGCCGGCGGCCAGTGGCAGGGGGCGCTGCAGCCACCAGAGGCCACCCGCGGCAGCCAGGATGGCGAGCAGCAGGGGCACGATCACCAGCAGTTTCAGAAGACGGATCACAGGCTTGTTTTCGGCAGGGACAAGGCGCGCCGGGAAGGCGGGCAAACGGGCCGGCCATGATAATCGACGCCATGAGCACCTCGACCATTCCCAGCAGTACCCCCCACGGTTTGGCCACGCATGGCGCGGCCCCCTTGTCGCACCTGGGCGTGATCCGCGTCGAGGGTGAAGACGCGGCCAAGTTCCTGCAAGGCCAGTTGACGCAGGACTTCGCCCTGCTCGGCCTGTCCGAAGCCCGCCTGGCCGCCTTCTGCTCGGCCAAGGGCCGCATGCAGGCCAGCTTCGTGGGCTTCAAGCGCAGCCATGAAGAGATCCTGCTGGTCTGCAACCGCGACCTGCTGGCCAGCACGCTCAAGCGCCTGTCGATGTTCGTGCTGCGCGCCAAGGCCCGGCTCAGCGACGCCAGTGAGGCGTATGCGGTGTACGGCCTGGTTGGCAGCACCGTGCCGCCGTCCCTGCCGACCCCGGCCTGGAGCCAGTGGCGCGACGGCGAGGCCAGTGTGGTGCGCCTGTACCCGGCCGAAGGCCTGGCGCGTGCGCTGTGGGTGGCCCCGGCCGGCCAGCCTGCGCCGGCGGGTGATGCGCTGGCCGAGCCCCTGTGGCAGTGGCTGGAAGTGCGCAGTGGTGTGGCCACGCTGAGCCAGCCGGTGTTCGACGCCTTCGTGCCGCAGATGCTGAACTACGAGTCGATCGGCGGCGTGAACTTCAAGAAGGGCTGCTACCCCGGCCAGGAGGTGGTGGCGCGCAGCCAGTTCCGCGGCACGCTGAAGCGCCGCGCTTACATCGTGCACGCGGACACGCCGCTGAACGCTGGCGAAGAGGTGTTCCAGCAAGCCGATGCCGAACAGCCCTGCGGTACCGTGGTGCAGGCCGCCGCCCACCCGGCCGGTGGCTTCGACGCCATCGTCTCGCTGCAGATCAGCGCGGCCGCAGAAGGCGGCCTGCATGCGGGCAGCGCCACGGGCGCGGCACTGCAATTGCTGCCCCTGCCCTACCCCCTGCTCGACGACATCTGATCGCCGACCCCCAGCCCGCGCCATGTGCCTGATCGCCTTCGCCCTGCACGCCGACCCGGCCTGCCCGCTGCTCATCGCCGCCAACCGCGACGAGTCCTTTGAGCGCCCCACCGCCGCCCTGCACCGCTGGGCCTTGCCCGACGGCGGCGAGGTGCTGGGCGGGCGCGACCTGCGCGAAGGCGGCACCTGGCTGGGCCTGAACGCTCAAGGCCGCGTGGCCATGCTCACCAACGTGCGGCAACTGCCGCTGGGCTCCGGCCCACGCAGCCGCGGCGAACTGGTCACACGCTGGTTGCAGGGTGACGGCGACGTGGACCAACTGGCCGAGGGCCTGGACCCGGCGGCCTACAGCGGCTTCAACCTGGTGGTGGGCGACTTCCACCGGCGCCAGTGGACCTGGCTGAGCAACCGCCAGCCCGACACGGCGCACGGCGCGGCAGAGATGCCCATGCTGCACCGCCAGACGCTGGCACCTGGCGTCTACGGCCTGTCCAACGCCAGCCTCGACACGCCCTGGCCCAAGACGCAACGCCTCAAGCAGGCCCTGCACGACAGCCTGCGCCGGCTGGACGCGGCAGACCAGGCCTGGCAGCAGCCGCTGACCCGCAGCCTGGCCGACCGCAGCGCCGCGCCCGATGCCGAACTGCCGCACACCGGAGTGCCCGACGATCTGGAGCGCGCACTCTCCAGCCCCTTCGTGCACATGCCCGGCCGCGGCTACGGCACGCGCAGCAGCCTGCTGGTGCGCACACGGCCCGCAGAAGGCGGTGCGGGCTGGCAGGTCGAGATGGACGAATGGACCCACAGCGCGAACGACGCCGGTGTGGCGCTGGCCGGCGCCGCGGCGCGGCACGAATCCCTGCGCTGGTAAGACGCGCTCCGGCTCAGAGCCGGATCACCATCTCCTGGTGCGGGATGCCGGCCTCTTCAAACGCCTCACCGCGTGGTGTGTATCCCATGCGGGCGTAAAAGGGTTTGGCGCTTTGCTGGGCGTGCAGCATCAACTGGTTGTCACCACGTTCGCGTGCCGCGCCCATCAACGCGTGCAGCACGTCGCGGCCCAGGCGGGTGCCGCGCAGCGAACGCTCCACCGCCATGCGGCCGATGCGCGCCACGCCGGGTTCGTGCGGCAGCAGCCGCCCTGTGGCGACCGGCCGGCCCAGGCGGTTGTAGGCCACGGCATGCAGCGCGTGCTGGTCGGCCTCGTCCCATTCCAGCTCTTTCGGAATGCGCTGCTCTTCCACGAACACGGCGGTGCGCAGGCGCTGGGCATCCGGGCCGAGTTCGCTCCACGGCCCAACCCGCACGTGGGTGCTGGGTTCGCCGGCCTCGAAGCCGTTGAGGGTTTCGCGCAGCAGCGGCGGCACCGGGCGCGATTTCTGTGTTGCCGGGTCGGCAAACACGTAGATCAGCTCACCGCTGATGAGGTGCTCCTCGCCCCGGAAGATGGCACCGGTGAACGTGAGCGACGAGGTGCCGATGCGGCTGCACTTCATGGCGACCTCGATCTGGTCGTCCATGCGCGCCGAGGCGAGGAACTCCACCGTGGCCTTCACCACGTACAGGTCGCCGTCGAGCTGCTCCATGCTTTCCTGGTACGGCAGGGCCAGGGCGCGCCAGTAGTCGCTGATGGCGGTGTCGAAGTACATCAGGTAATGGGCGTTGAACACGATTTTCTGCATGTCCACCTCGGCCCAGCGCACCCGCATGCGATGGAAGAAGCGGAAGTCGGACCGGGTCAAGCTCATCTCAGGACGCTCCAAAAGCGTTGCGCAGCGCGAGTGCGGCGTGTTGGTGGGCGGTGCGCGCTTCGGGAATGGCGCGACCGAAGTTGATGAAGCCGTGCACCATGCCGGCGTAGATCTCCAGGTCTACCGGCACACCGGCATGGCGCAGGCGGTCGGCGTACATCACGCCCTCGTCGATGAGCGGATCGCATTCGGCCAGGCCGATCCAGGCCGGTGCCACGTCGTCGAGTTCGCGCACGTGGCCGCTTTCATCCACGCCATCGAGCGGCGCAAAACGCCAGTCGTCGCGGTCGGCGGCGCTGCGCAGGTAGTGGCCGAAGAAGTAGGTGACGTCCGCTTCTTCCAGCAGAAAACCTTCGGCGAAGGTCTGGTGGCTGGCGGTGTCCTGGTGGCCCGCGCAGCCGGGGTAGAACAGGCATTGCAGCGCAATCGGCCAGTTCGCGTCACGCGCGGCAATGGCGGTCACCGCCGCCAGCGTGCCGCCCGCGCTGTCGCCGCCGAGTGCGATGCGCGAGGCGTCCAGGCCGAGCGTGCTGGCCTGCGCACGCAGCCAGTCCAGGCTGTCCCAGGCGTCGTGCACGGCGGTTGGAAACTGCGCCGCTGGCGCCAGCCGGTAGTCCACCGACAGCACGGCGCACTGCGCCAGGTGCGCGAGCTGGCGGCACAGCGGCGCATGCGTGGCCACGCTGCCCACCGTGAAGCCGTCGCCATGAAAATACAGCAGCACCGGCAGCGGCTGCGCGGACGCAGGGGCGAACAGCCGCGCCGGCAAGGCCACGCCATCGCGCGCCGGAATGTGCAGGTCTTCCACGCGGGCCAGCGCTTGCGAGGGCACTTCGAGCACACCGGCCCCGGCCTCGTAGGCGGCCTTGGCCTGGTCGGGCGGCAGGGCGTGCAGCGGCGGATGGCCGGCGCGTGCAATGCGGTCCAGCACACCGCGCATGGCGGGTGTGAGCAGGTTGCGGGGGTCTTGGGGGTGGGCCATGGGAATGCATTGTGGCTGTCTTTTGCGCGACCCGTGCGGGTCTGCCGCCATAGGCAAGGCCGCAGGCCATCCGTATAGTTTTCGCACACCGGGCCGCAGACGCCCGGGCGCCCTCCAGGAGACACCCCCATGGCCCAGATCCTCTACGTCACCAACATCCTCATCGACTTCGGCGCGCTGGCCCAGTTGCAGGCCGAGTGCGAACGCGTCGGCATCAGCCGCCCTTTGATCGTCACCGACGCCGGCGTGAAAGCCGCCGGCCTGCTGGACAAGGCGCTCGCCGCCCTGCCCGGCCAGCAGCCCGCCGTGTTTGACCAAACCCCGTCCAACCCCACCGAAGCCGCGGTGCGCGCCGCGGTGGCGGTGTACCGCGAGGCCGGCTGCAACGGACTCATTGCCCTGGGCGGCGGCAGCGCCATCGACTGCGCCAAGGGCGTGGCGATTGCCTGCACGCACGAAGGCCCGCTCAAGACCTACGCAACCATCGAAGGCGGCTCGCCGAAGATCACCGAACGCGTGCCGCCGCTGATTGCGGTGCCTACCACCGCCGGCACCGGCAGCGAGGTGGCGCGTGGTGCCATCGTGATCGTGGACGACGGGCGCAAGCTCGGCTTCCACAGCTGGTACCTGGTGCCCCGCACCGCCCTGCTCGACCCCGAACTCACGCTCGGCCTGCCGCCCATGTTGACCGCCGCGACCGGCATGGACGCCATTGCCCACTGCATGGAAACCTTCATGGCGCCGGCCTTCAACCCGCCGGCCGACGGCATCGGCCTGGACGGCCTGCGGCGCGGCTGGGCGCACATCGAACGCGCCACAAAAGACGGGCAGGACCGCGAGGCGCGCCTGAACATGATGAGCGCCTCCATGCAGGGCGCGATGGCGTTCCAGAAAGGCCTGGGCTGCGTGCACTCGCTCAGCCACAGCCTGGGCGGCGTGAACCCGCGCCTGCACCACGGCACGCTCAACGCCGTCTTTTTGCCGGCCGTGATCCGCTTCAACGCCGAGGCCGAGTCGATGCGGAAAGACGAACGCCTGCAGCGCATGGCCCAGGCGATGGGCCTGGCCAGCGGCAGCGAGGTGCCCGAAGCGGTGAAGGACATGAGCGCCCGGCTCGGCTTGCCTTCCGGCCTGGCCGCGATGGGCGTCACGCCAGACCTGTTTGACCGCGTGATCGAAGGCGCGCTGGCCGACCATTGCCACAAAACCAACCCACGCCTGGCCAGCGCCGACGACTACCGGGCGATGCTGCACGCATCGATGTGATGGGAGGCCACCCGCGCGGTGGCTTCAATTCACGCCGGCGGTTCAGGCCAGCGGTTCCGGCCCGGGCATGCGCGCGCCCACGTGCACCTCGCCGCGCGCTTCGGCCAGCTCCACCTGGCGCTGGCGTTCGGCCAGGCGGGCTTTTTCTTCCGGGCTGCGCTGGTCGTGGCAGTGCGCGCAGCTCACACCCTTCACGTACAGCGGCGAGGCCTTGTCTTCCGGGCCCAGCGGCCAGCGGCAGGAGCGGCACAGCTCGTGCGGACCTTGCGCCAGGCCATGGCCCACGCTCACGCGCTCGTCGAACACGAAACACTCGCCCTGCCAGGTGCTCTGCTCGGGCGGCACCTCTTCCAGGTATTTGAGGATGCCGCCTTCGAGGTGGTAGACCTCGTCGAAGCCACGCATCTTCATCAGCGCGGTGGATTTTTCGCAGCGAATGCCGCCGGTGCAGAACATCGCCACCTTGGGCTTCTTGCCCTCGCCCTGCAGGGCCGGTTGCGCATCCAGCCAGGCCGGCAGTTCGGTGAAGGTCTTGATGTTCGGGTTCACCGCGCCATTGAAGGTGCCGATGGCCACCTCGTAGTCGTTGCGGGTGTCGATCACCAGCACGTCGGGCTCGGCCAGCAAGGCGTTCCAGTCCTGCGGCTTCACGTACTGGCCCACGGTCTGGTTCGGGTCCAGGCCGGGCACACGCAGGGTGACGATTTCCTTCTTCAGCCGCACCTTCATGCGGTGGAACGGCGGGTGGTCGCTCCAAGATTCCTTGTGCGGCAGCTTTGCCAGGCGCGGATCGGCGCGCAGATGGGCAAGCACCGCCCGCACGCCGGCCTCGGGCCCGGCAATGGTGCCGTTGATGCCTTCGCGCGCCAGCAGCAGCGTGCCCTTGACCTCGTTCGCGTCGCAGCAGGCCTGCAGCGGCTCGCGCAGGTCGGCAAAGTCGGGCAGGTCCACGAACTGGTACAGGGCGGCGGTGAGAAAGGCTTGCATGGCAGGGATTATCCCGCGCTCGGCCGCGCCGGGCCTGTGCTACCTTGCGCGCCGATGAAACGTCTTCTGTCTGCTCTTGCCCTGCTTGCGCCGCTGCTTGGTGGCACGGCCGCCCGCGCGCAGTCGCCCGGCTTCGACTGCGCGCGGGCCGAACGCAGCGCGGAGCGGCTGGTGTGCACCACGCCCGACCTGGCCCGGGCCGACGAGAGCCTCAAAACGCTCTACCGTGCCCTGCTGCGCAAGGCCGACCGGCCCGCGGCGGCCCGTTTGCGTGCCGAACAGCGGCGCTGGTTGCGCCAGGTTCGCAACGCCTGCGGCGATGCCGACTGCCTGCGCACCGCCTACGGCGAGCGTGTGGCCCTCCTCGACGCGCGCAACGTGGCGCCGCGAGACCTGCGCGGCGCGCCGTTTGAGCCGCTGCTGGAACGCCGCATCGAACACATCCACGACACCCGGGTGCTGCACGGGCTGCGCCTGCGCGCCGAGACACCGCGCCGCCTGCAACTGGAGTTGCACCTGCACCCCGATGAACGCGTGGACTGGACCCTGCCTGGCCCGCGTGTGCAACTGCTGTGCCGGGACCCGGACGCGCGCGAAGGTTACGCGGCGCGCTTCGCGTACCGGGCGATGGCCCATGGGGTGGACTTCGTGCGCGTGCACCGGGATGCCGGCCAGGGCCATGTGCTGATGGCATTCAATCTCGGCCGAGACCTGCCGCTGCGGCAGGACGTGGTGTGCAGCGTGGGCTTCAGCGAATGGCTGCTGGAGCGGGCGAGCACGCTGTACCTGCTCGACGCGCCAAAACCCTGAAACCTCGAAACGCCTAAAGCGGCTCCAGCCGCGACAGGTCGGGCTGCTCAACCCAGGCCGCGAACTCGTCGGCCAGTTGCCGCGCCGCGCTGGTGGCACCGTTCCAGACCTTCATGCGTGCCTGCACGTCCTGCCCGTAGCGGGTGAAGTCGGCACGGTCGGGCAGTTTGCCGTTGGGCAAACCCCTTACCCAGGCCGGATCGGGTGCGATCACCAGCATGCTGTCCAGCGCCGGGCTGCTGATGTGGCGGCCTTTCCAGGCCTTGTCGAGCCAGCCCGGCACCACCGCCTTCTGGAAGTGCGGGTAGAGCACGATGGGGGAGCCGGCTGCGGGCTGGTATTGCAGGTGCAGGTGGTAGTCGGTCAGGCCGCCGTCCCAGTAGGTGCCGGGCGGCGCGCCCGCAATGTGCCGCACCGGGCGCAGCATGAAGGGAATGGAGCAGCTGGCGCGCAGCGCGTCCATGAAGTTGTCGTCCGCCAGTCCAATCTGGCGGCTGCGGTAGTCACGGATGGAGAACGGCAGCGGGCTCAACACACCCTTGCCCGGCACCGCAGAGGAAAACACCACCCGCTCCAGCCAGGCGCCCAGGGCCTTGCGGTCCAGCGCGTTGGCGGCAAAGGCGCTCAGGTAGCCGAGGGTGGTGCGCACACTGCCGCCCTGGTGCAGCAGCTTGCGCCCGCGCGAGGTGACGATGTGCAGCCGGTAACGCGGGTGGTTCAGCACCTCTGTCACGCGGCCACCGTAGAACAGGCGCAGGTTGTCGGCAAAACGCTCGCTGATCTGGTCGGCTGTTGGCCGCTTCTGGCCGGGCGGCAGCTCGTAGTGCTGGGCGATGTAGTCGCGCTCCAGCCGCTCGAAGGCGGCGGCGGGCTGCTCCAGGCAGGCTGTGGCCATGCGCCAGGCGCCGATGGACGCGCCCACCAGGTGCACCGGCTGTTCGCTGCGCGGCAGCCAGTCGCCAAACAGGAAACGGTCCAGCGGGCCGAGGATCAGGCCCTTGGGCCCGCCGGCAGCGGCGGGGATGATGCCGACGTCTTGCGGACGCAGGCCATGTTGTTCGATGTGGTGCCGGGCCTTGGGGCCGGCATAGAAGCGCAATGCGGACATAGGGCTGCGATTGTCGCGCAGCCCCGCCACTGCCGGCGTCAGAAGGTGGAGGCAGGGGTTTCGCTCGACTCGGCGTGGCGCGAGATCGAGGGGATGTCTTCCACCACCACGGTGTCGGGGTCGATGCCCAGCACCAGGCCGACCGGGTCGGGGTAGGTGTTGATCAGCAGCTCCGAGCGCATCTGCTGCTCTTCGGCGCGGGCGCGCCAGGAGCCGATGTGGATCACGCCGGCAATCGGCTCGTAGACGTCGTTGTCGAACGGTGCCGTCTGGTGAAGGATGGCATTGATCATGCGCTTGGGGAAATGCCATTCACGCGCCAGCGCCGCGCCCACCTCGGCATAGCTGTAGCCGAACAGGCCGCGCTCGGCCTTGGCGCGTTTCAGGTCCAGCATGGGCACGCTGCGGTCGAGGTCGATCATGGCCTCGGGCATGCCCACGTGCATCACCAGCTCACCGATGCCGTGGATCAGGCCGGCCGTGAACGCGGTGTTCTCGTCCATCTTGATCGGCAGTGCGATGTAGCGCGAGAGCGCTGCGGTGTTGAGGCTGTAGCGCCAGAACTGGTTGAGGTTGACGCCGCCCACGGTGTGAAAACCGTCGCCCAGCGAGGCGGCAATGACCAGGGCACGCACCTTGATCAGGCCCAGCACGTTGATGGCTTCGCGCGCGGTGTTCACCGAGCGGTTCAGGCCGAAGAAGGCGGAGTTGGCGGTTTTCAGCAGCTTGGCCGTGAGCACCGGGTCTTCTTCGATCAGCCTCGCCACCAGGATGGCGTCCACATCTTCCTCGTCGAAGGTTTCGATGAGTTTGCGGATGACCTTGGGCACGGACGGCAGGGCATTCGGTTGCTTGAGGAGCTTTTCGAGTTGCATGGTGTTCTGCCTTCGTTGGTGTGCTGCGGGCGGTGCGGTTCTATGTCACTTATCGACAGTCGCGCGCGCGACTTGAGCGTGGCCCGACAAAAAACTGCCGGGAACCCGTGTCAGTCGATGAATGCCGTCAACGCCTGGCTGAACGACCACTCGGTCGGGTCTTTGCCGAGCACACTGTCGAGATCGAGGCCCAGCGTCAGGCCCACCATGTCGGGGAAGGTTGCGGCCAGGCCGCCTTCGTCGAGCTGGATTTCTTCCGCCCGCGCGCGCCAAGACGCCAGGTTCAGCACGCCGGCCAGCGGCTCGTAGTGCTCGCCGTCAAACGGGTGCACCTGGTGGCGCAGCGCCAGCACGATGGATTCGGGGAACTGCCAGCGCTCGGCCATGCCGGCGCCCACGTCGGCATAGCTGTAGCCGAGCAACGATTGCTCCACCTCGGCGCGCCGCAGGTCCAGCGGCGGTGTTCCCATGTCGAGCGGGCCGATGACGTCGGGCATGGCGATGTGCATGATCAGGTCGCCAATGGCGTGCACCAGGCCGGCGGTGAAGGCATTGCCCTCGTTCTGCCGCAGCAGGCCCGCGAGTGATTTGGAGATGGCGGCCACGCGCAGGCTGTAGCGCCAGAACTGCACCATGTCCACGCCCGGCACGTTCTTGAAGCTCGATCCCAGCGCGGCGGCCATCACCAGCGAGCGCACGTGCGTCATGCCCAGCAGGGACACCGCCTCCTGCGCGTTGCCCACCTGCCGGCTGACCCGGAAAAAAGCCGAGTTCGACAGCCGCAGCACGCGGGTGGTGAGCGCCGGATCTTGCGAGATCAGGTCGGCCACCCGCCGCGGGTCCGGGTCTTCCTTGTTCATCTCCGTCAACAGGTCGCTGACGGTGCGGGACATGGCGGGCAAGGCCCGCGGGTAGTTCAGTAGGGCTTCAAGTTCCATCGGGCAGCAAGGATGTGCAGAGGTTTTTGGGTTCCCCCTTCTATCGGCACCCTGCCCCGCAACTTGATCCCTTTCGGCTTACTCCGCGGCTTACCTTTTCAGCTTGGCAAACGCCGAGGCCATGGCCGAAGGCGCGGCCGGCTCGGGGGCGCGACCGCCCTGGCGTCCGCCGTTGCCGCGCATGGGCTCAAAGCGGTTGTCGCGTGCGCCGCCACCGGCACCACCGCCGCTGCTGCGCCCGGGTGCATCACCCAGTTTCATCGACAGGCCGATGCGCTTGCGCGCCACGTCCACTTCCATCACCTTGACCTTGACGATGTCGCCGGTCTTGACGATTTCGCGCGCGTCGTTCACGAACTTGTGCGAGAGCTGGCTCACGTGCACCAGGCCGTCCTGGTGCACGCCCAGGTCGATGAAAGCGCCGAACTGGGCCACGTTGCTCACCGTGCCTTCGAGGATCATGCCCTCGCGCAGGTCGCTGATGTCGTCCACGCCGTCGTTGAAGCGCGCCACCTGGAAATCGGGGCGCGGGTCGCGGCCGGGCTTTTCCAGTTCGCCCAGGATGTCCTTGACCGTGATCACACCAAACTTGTCGTTGGCGAACAGCTCGGGCCGCAGCGTCTTGAGCATGTCGGCGCGGCCCATCAGCTCGGCCACCGGCTTGCCGGTGTTGGCCATGATCTGCTCCACCACCGCATAGGTTTCGGGGTGCACGCCGGTCATGTCCAGCGGGTTGTCGCCGCCGCGGATGCGCAGGAAACCCGCGCTCTGTTCAAACGTCTTGGCGCCCAGGCCGGCCACGTCCATCAGCTGCTGGCGGTTCTTGAAGGCACCGTGCGCCTCGCGCCAGCGCACCACGGCCTTGGCCACGCTGCCCGACAGGCCGGACACGCGCGAGAGCAGCGGCACGCTGGCGGTGTTCAGGTCCACACCCACACCGTTCACGCAATCCTCCACCACCGCTTCCAGCGTGCGGGCCAGTTCGCTCTGGTTCACGTCGTGCTGGTACTGGCCCACGCCGATGCTCTTGGGGTCGATCTTCACCAGCTCGGCCAACGGGTCTTGCAGGCGGCGTGCGATGGAGGCGGCGCCACGCAGGCTCACGTCCACGTCGGGCATTTCCTGCGAGGCGAACTCGCTGGCGGAATACACCGAAGCACCGGCCTCGCTCACCACCACCTTCTGGATGCCGGTCTGGCCGGCCTTCTCCAGCAGCTTGATGAGGTCGGCGGCCAGTTTGTCGGTTTCGCGGCTGGCGGTGCCGTTGCCGATGGCGATCAGGTTCACGCCGTGTTTGCGCGCCAGCAGGCCCAGGGTGTGCAGCGAGCCGTCCCAGTCGCGCCGGGGTTCGTGCGGGTAGACGGTGGACGTGTCCACCAGCTTGCCGGTGGCATCCACCACGGCCACCTTCACGCCGGTGCGGATGCCCGGGTCCAGGCCCATCACCACCTTCGGGCCGGCCGGTGCGGCCAGCAGCAGGTCGCGCAGGTTGTCGGCAAACACCTTGATGGCCACCGCCTCGGCGCTCTCGCGCAGGCGGGCGAACAGGTCACGCTCGCTGGAGAGCGAGAGCTTCACGCGCCAGGTCCAGGCCACGCATTTGCGCAGCAGGTCGTCGGCCTTGCGGCCCTGGTGGCTCCAACCCAGGTGCAGGGCAATGCGGCCTTCGGCCAGCGAGGGCGTGGCACCGGGCTTGCCGGCCGGCACCGCGTCGGGCGGCTCCGGCAGCACCAGCTTGGCGTCGAGGATTTCCAGCGCGCGGCCACGGAACACGGCGAGGGCCCGGTGCGAGGGCACGCGGGAAATCGGTTCGTCGTACTCGAAGTAGTCGCGGAACTTGGCCACGTCCGGGTTGTTTTCGTCTTTGCCCGCCACCAGCGTGCTTTTCAGCAGGCCTTCGGCCCAGAGCCATTCGCGCAGGTTCTGCACCAGCGAAGGGTCTTCGGCCCAGCGCTCGCTCAGCAGGTCGCGCACGCCGTCGAGCACGGCCGGCACGGTGGAGAAATCGGCACCGGGTTTGCCGTCGTCCAGCACCTCGGGCTCGCGCGTGAAGGCGTCGGCTTCGGTGGCCGGGTCCAGCGTGGGGTCGGCAAAGAGCTTGTCGGCCAGGGGTTCGATGCCGAACTCGCGCGCAATCTGGCCCTTGGTGCGGCGCTTCTGCTTGAACGGCAGGTAGAGGTCTTCCAGTTCCTGCTTGGTGGGCGCGGCGGCAATCGCGGCGCGCAGCGCGTCGGTGAGCTTGCCCTGTTCGTCAATGCTCTTGAGCACGGTGGCGCGGCGGTCTTGCAGCTCGCGCAGGTAGTCGAGGCGGTAGGCCAGCTCGCGCAGCTGGACGTCGTCCAGGCCGCCGGTGACCTCCTTGCGGTAACGCGCGATGAAGGGCACCGTGGCCCCACCATCCAGCAGCTCGGCCGCTGCCAACACCTGTCGTTCTTCAACCCTGATTTCTGTGGCGATCTGCCGGATGATCTGCTGCATGCACCGTCGCTGTGGAAACAAAAGAAGCGCGGAAGTTTGCCACACCCGTCACGGCTAACATCCCACGGGTCCGGGTGGCGTTTGTGGTACGCACGCCCGTTGTTCCCCCATGCAAGACGACCTGTTCGGCGATCCGCCCTCCCCTCCCTCCGCACCTGCCCCGCCCCAGCCGCAAGCCGAGCCCGCTGCTGCCCCGGCACGGCGCAAGCGCGCGGCCGAGGTGAGCCCTGCCCCGCCCGACGCCACCCTGCAGGCACTGGGCGCGGCCTTGTCGCCCCGGGTGCGCCTGGGCACCTCGTCGTGGAGCTACCCGGGCTGGGCCAACCTGGTCTGGGACGGCGGCAGCTACAGCGACAGCCTGCTCTCCCGCGAAGGCCTGACCGCCTACGGCCAACACCCCCTGCTGCGCACCGTGAGCGTGGACCGCAGCTTCTACCGCCCCCTCACGCAAGACCAGTACGCACGCCATGCGGCCCAGGTGCCGGACGATTTCCGCTTCGTGGTCAAGGCGCCGAGCCACGTGACCGATGCGATGGTGCGCGGCGAAGACGGCCGCGGCCTGCAGCCCAACCCCGCGTTCCTCGACCCGGTGCTGGCCACGCAAGATTTCGTGGCGCCCGCGCTCGCAGGCCTGGGCCACAAGGTGGGCGCGCTGGTGTTCCAGCTCAGCCCGCTGCCCCGGCACCTGTTGCACAACCTGCCGCTGGTGCTGCAACGCGTGCGCACCCTGCTGCTGGCCCAGCCGTCGCTCTCGCCCACCGCGCCGGATGGCGTGCTGGCACTGGAAGTACGTGACCCCGAGTGGCTGGACCCGGTCTTCATGCCCGAACTCGCCGCCGTGCTGCGCGAAGCCGGCGCCACCTGGTGCCTGTGCCTGCACGCCAAGATGCCGCGCCTGGCAGACCAACTGCCCTTGCTGCGCAAACTCTGGCCGGGCCCGATGGTCTGCCGCTGGAACCTCAACCCGCTGCACGGCGCCTACGGCTACGAAGACGCGCAACGCGAGTACAGCCCCTACGACCGCGTCCACGACGTGGACCAGGACACCCGCGACCTGCTGGTGCGCACCATCGCCGGCGTGAGCGGCGCGGGGCAGAACGTTTACGTGACGATCAGCAACAAGGCGGAGGGGTGTGCGCCTTTGTCGGTGCGGGCGTTGGCGGAGGGGTTGTTGGCGGGCCGCAAGGCCTAGCAGGAACTGGCGCGCCCTGCTGTCGGGAGAGCGCCGCGCAACGCGTCCGGGCAACTTTCTCTTAGGAAGTCCAGCACCAGTGCGTTGAAGTCCGATGGATTGTCACGATGAGCTCCGTGACCACTGTCGCGCACCTGGGCGACACGTGCATGCGCCAGATAACGAGAGACTGCCGAGGTCGTTGCACGATGAATGGCCTGGGTGCGATCACCGTGTGTCAGCAAAACAGGTTGCCTCAACGCCCTGAGCGCATCGCGGTCCAATGCGGGGTAAGCGTCCGAGGAGACACAAAGCGCACGAATGGCTTCTGCATTGCGAAGGCGGCGCGCGCGGCCGTCGGCTGTGCCCGCCTCTCCAGGGCCCTGTCCGTTGATGCCATCGGTGAGCATCCGCACCGCGCGGTCTGCATCCCCCTGCCTGAAAGCCTCGGTTGCCGGGTCCAGCACCTCGCGCTGAAACTGCAGCCGCGCCTCTTGGCCGCCAGGCACCTCATCTGCGAAAGGCAGTACCGGAGGTTCGGTCAGGACCAGCGCAAGCACCCGCCCGGGCGCGGCAAGCGCTGTCTGGAGTGCCGTGTAGGCACCGTAGGATGTGCCCACCAGAATGGCAGGCTCTTCGCACCACTGCTCGAGCAGTTGCACCAGGTCCTGCGCTTCTGCGAACACCGAGTGCGTCCCGCTGTCCAGCACGTTTTGATTGGGGCTGCTGAAGCGCCGGCTGTAGGTGATGCAGCGAAAGTGCCGGGTGAAGGTGTCCCACTGCGGCGCCCATGATGACCAGTCGCCCATCCCCCCGTGGATGAACACCAGGGGAGTCCCTCGACCCTCCTCTGCAAAGTGGATCTCGAAGCCACCGGAGACGGTGGTTCTGTGCAGCGGAAGGCCAAGGAGTGCACTCATCAGTTCGCTTTCACATTTACCAGCGTGGGCTTCAAGCGCGCTTCTTCGCGCAGCAAGAACTGCGAGAAGGCTTTGCTGTCATTGGGTTCGACCACAATGCTGCCCGCCTTGAACTCGGCATCCCGGTAGGCC
Organism: Hydrogenophaga palleronii NBRC 102513; assembly: GCF_001571225.1. Classification (GTDB taxonomy): domain Bacteria; phylum Pseudomonadota; class Gammaproteobacteria; order Burkholderiales; family Burkholderiaceae_C; genus Hydrogenophaga; species Hydrogenophaga palleronii. Next base: position 260,129 of record NZ_BCTJ01000001.1, on the reverse strand, counting down.
GCGTCGGTCGCGATGTCCTTCAGCGCTGCAGTCAGCCTTGCCAGAACGGGCTCGGGCAAACCGGCGGGGCCCAGCACCCCTGTCCAGAGATCGGCTTCGACGCCTTTGACACGCTGGCCCTCGTTCACGGTCGGAATGTTGGGTGCCGTGGGGTCACGATGGGATGAAATGACGCCGATGGCCTTGAGCCGGCCCTCGCGGATCATGGGCAACGCCGACATCAGCGCAACCGTACCCAGCTGGACCTGCCCGCCGGCCAGATCGTTCAGAAGCGGGGCACCCCCCTTGTAAGGCACATGGTCGAGGCTAAAACCGCCGGCTTCGGCCAGCAAGGTGCCACCGATCGTCTGCATCATCGCCACACCGGATGCACCTGCCAGCAGCGGGCCGTTGTGTTTTTTGGCGAGCGCGACCAACTCGTCGACGTTGTTGGCTCCGAAGCTGGGGTGCGCGACCAGCGCCGTGGTGTTGTGCGACAGGCGCGTGATGGCGGTGAAATCCTTGCTCGTGTAACCCGCCTTGAGCACCACGGGAGCGACCAGCATGTCGTTGACCGTGCCCACCAGCAGCGTGTACCCGTCTGGCGTGGCGCGCTGCACCTTCTTGGCGCCGATGGTGCCGGAGGCTCCGCCCAGGTTTTCAACCACCACGGGCTGCCCCAGCCGTTTCTGAAGTTCCAGACTCAGCGCCCGGCCCACGCGGTCCACGGCGGCACCGGCCGGGTAAGGCACAACAAGCGTGATCGGCTTGTTGGGGTAGTTCTGGGCGCTGGCCATCGATGCGACGGCCAGCAAGGCCAGCGAAGCGAATACGGTTCTGCGACGAATGCTCATGTTTGTCTCCGTTTTGTAGGGGTGCGGCGAGTGTCCTTTGCCCTCATATAGCCGTCCAATCAAGAATTGAACGGTTGAATTGGCAACTCCTATACCATCCAGGGCACCATGGGTTTGCCCGTCTCAGCCACTTCCCTGCGCAACCGCCTCCTGGGTCGCGCGCGCCTGCGCCACCTGCACGTTTTCGTGAAGGTGGCCGAGCTGCAAACGGTCAAAAAAGCAGCCGATGCCGTCGGCATCACGCAGCCATCGGCCACACAGTGCCTTGCCGACCTGGAAAAGCTGCTCGAGTGCAATCTGTTTCTGCGCCATTCGCAAGGCATGGCGCTCACCAGGGCCGGAGAACTGCTGTTGCCGCTGGCCCGGCGCATGCTGGGTCTGGTGGACGACACCGCCACACGGGCTGCCGAGATCGCGCAAGGTGCGGTGGGGGTGATCCGCATCGCGGCGATTTCCGCTGCCATTGGCAGTCATCTTGGCGAGGCTTTGCCCGCGTTTGCGCGCCAGCAATCACAAACGGTGATCGAACTGATCGAGGCCGATGCCCAGCGCCACGCCAGCCTTTTGGCCAATCGTGAGGTGGACTGCACCATCTGCCGCAGGCCTTCCGTCATGCCTGCAGGCTGGTCCTTCATACCGCTCTGGGCCGACCAGTTCGGCATCGTGGCGGGTGCCTCTCATCCTTTGTCGCGAAAACGCCGCGTCAACATGAGCGATCTCCTGTCCAACACCTGGTTGGTGCCACCCAGTTCCATCGCCGCGAGAGAGGTGTTGGACCGCTTTTTCTCCACTGCCACGCCCTCGGTACGGCACTACAACATCGTCTGTGCTTCACCGACCATGCTTTGGACACTGCTGAGCAAGGAACCGTTGCTGAGCCTGGTGCCGTTGAGCGTGATGCAACGTTTTCTGCAAACAGGGCTGCTGACGCAAATCCGTTGGACGCAGGAGATGCCTTTCGATGACATCGGCGTGCTGGTCGCGGAAGCCGACCGCGGGCAAGCGCTGGACGCACTTCTGTCGTTCCTTCAGACCTACGCAACGCAAAACCTGCGCAACGCGTGATGCACCGAGGCCCGGATCTGGCGGGCCCCCTTGTTCGGTTCACGCCCCGTAGATCATCGGCTGGCCCTCACGCGCAACGTGCTGGCGACGCCTGCAAGCAAGGCGCAGCCCGCCGCCAGGCACAGGGCAATCGTCTCGCCCGTGCCATCGTGCTGGTCCCACACCGCATAAATGGCGGCCAGCAGCACGGCTCCAGTCGTCTGCCCTGTCAGGCGGGCTGTGCCCAGCATGCCGCTGGCGGCGCCGCTGCGGTGCAGGGGTGCTGTGGTGACGATGGTGTGGTTGTTGGGTGACTGGAACAGCGCAAACCCCGCGCCGCACAGGGCCAGGCGCCAGGCCATGTCGAGGCTGCTGGCGTGTTCGGGGCGCAGGCCGGCCAGCAACAGGCCGCTGGCGAAGACCAGCATGCCGATGCCACCCAGCCAGCCGGCGGGCACGCGTCCGATGAGCCGGCCGGCGATGGGGGCCACCAGCACCGTGGCCATGGGCCAGGCGGTCATGATCAGGCCGGCGTCCATGTGCGAGCGGCCTTGCACATCCAGCAGCAGGAACGGCAGGCTGATGAAGGCCAGCATCTGGGCGCAGAAGGCGCCGAGCGACGACCCCATGGAGAGCGCAAACACGGGAATGCGCAGCAGGTCCAGCGGCAGCAGGGGCGTGGCCAGGTGCCACTGGCGGCGCACGTAGACCACACCCACCAGCACACCGGCGGCCAGCAAGGCCCAGCCGAGCACCGGCGCGCTGTGTTCGGCGCTGCCGCTGCGCACACCGAGGTAGTCGGCGCCGACAAACACCAGGGTGAACATCAGCACGTTGAGCAGCACGTCGATCAACGAGAACTTCTGCGGGGCCGCATCCTTGTTGCGCGGCGGGTTGAACGGCAAGGCGCGGCGCCCCATCCACAGGGTGAGCAGGCCCAGCGGCAGGTTGAGCGCAAACAGCCAGGGCCAGGAGGCCACCGAGAGAATGGCCGCCGCCACCGCGGGCCCGGCCATGGTGGAGGTGGCGACCACCATGGAGTTGATGGCGATGCCGCGCCCCAGGCGTGTGCTCGGGTAAATCAGCCGCACCAGCGCGGTGTTCACGCTCATGACGCCGGCCGCGCCCAGGCCCTGCAGGGCGCGCGCGGCGGTGAGCATGGGCAAGGAGGTGGACAGCATGGCGGCAATGGAGGCCAGCACGAACAGCAGCATGCCCACCAGGTAGACGCGCCGGTAGCCCAGGCGGTCGCCCAGCGCGGCCAGGGGCAGCAGCATGACGAGCGAGGCGATCTGGTAGGCGTTGACGACCCAGATGGTGTGTGAGGCCGGTGCGTTCAGCTCGCGCGCCATGGCCGGCAAGGCCAGGTTGACGATGCTGCCGTCCAGCACGGACAGGGAGATGCCGAGCACGATGACCACCACCGCGCGGCCGCGTTGCGGCTGCGGCAGCCCGTCCACCACCACCGGTGTCGCTTGCATGGGCGCGGGCACCGTCAACCGTGCGTCTCGGCCACCAGGTGCCGGCTGGCATCGCCCGACAGGGTGATCCACGTGAGGGACACGCCGATCAGCGCGCCCGTGGCCATGCCGATCACCATGGGCAGCGGCTCGCCGTTGGCGAACAGGCTGACGATGGCCATGGCGGCGGCGCCGGCCAGCATCTGCAGCGTGCCCAGCAGGGCCGAGGCGGTGCCGGCAATGGCGCCGTGTTTCTCCAGCGCCAGCACGGACGAGGTGGGAATCACCAGGCCCATGAAGGCGCTGGCGATGAAGTACAGGGTGATCAGCACCCACAGCTCGTCGCCGCCCGCCAGGTAGTAGGCCAGCAGCGCGGTCATGGTGATGCCCGAGGCGGTGGCCGCGGCTTTCACCAGCCGCACCAGGCCGAAGCGCCGGCCAAGCATGGCGGTGAACTGCGAGGCGCCGATGAAGGCGATGGCGTTGAACGAGAACGCCAGGCTGTACTGCACGGGCGTGAGGCCGTAGTGGTTGATGAGCACGAAGGGCGAGCCGGCCAGGTAAACGAAGAAGCCGGCCATGGCGGTGCCGCCGATGCCGACCAGGCCGAGGTAATGCCAGTCGCGCAGCAGCAGGCCGTAGGCGCGCAAGGCGCTGCCCAGGCTGCTTTCCACGCGGTCGGCGGCGCTGCGGGTTTCCTGCAGCGTGGTGTAGATCAGCACCAGGCCGGCCACCGAGGCCAGCGCCACGGCCCAGAACACGCCGCGCCAGCCGGCCATGGCGATCACGCCGCTGCCCGCCAGCGGGGCGAGGATGGGCGAGACGCTGAACACCAGCATCAGCAGCGACATGAGGCGCGCGGCGTCGGTGCCGGTGTGCAGGTCGCGCACCACGGCGCGCGGAATCGCCATGCCGGCGGCCGCGCCCAGGCCTTGCAGGAAGCGCAGCGCCACCAGGGTCTGGATGTCGGAGGCGAGCGCGCAGCCGACGCTGGCCAGGGTGAACAGGATCAGGCCGAAGTACAGCGGCGGTTTGCGGCCCACCATGTCGGAAATCGGGCCGTACAGCAGCTGGCCGAAACCGAGCGCGAGGAAGAACGCGGTGAGGCTGAACTGCACGGCTCCGACATCGGCGCCCAGGCTGGCCCCGATGTTGGGCAGGGCCGGCAGGTACATGTCGATGGCGAAGGGGCCAATGGCGGTGAGCAGGCCCAGGATCAGGGCCATCTTGAGGTAACGGGTAAAGAACATCCCATATTGTCGCTACCTCGGGCGATGGCCTTGCCGGCGAAAAAACCGGGCCGATCTGGTATGTGGCCTTGCGCTGAAAGTCACAATTTCGTTGTACTCTCCCATCCCGCTATACCCCCTCCCCCACCCCTCGGAGAACCTTCTCATGGCCGTAGAAAGTAGCGCAGGCGACCTGCTCAAAGTCGTGACCCTGCTGGGCGCCGCCGTGGTGGCGGTGCCCTTGTTCAAACGCCTGGGCCTGGGCTCGGTGCTGGGTTATCTGGCCGGCGGGCTGGCCATCGGCCCGTTCGGCATGGGCCTGATCAACGACCCGGCCACCATCCTGCACACCGCCGAGCTGGGGGTGGTGATGTACCTCTTTGTGATCGGGCTGGAGATGCAGCCCTCATACCTCTGGGGCCTGCGGCGCGCCATCTTCGGGCTGGGCAGCATGCAGGTGGTGGTGTGCGGCCTGCTGCTCACCGGGGTCGGGCTGGCGTTCGGCTTTCCGCTCGGCGTGTCCTTCGTGTGCGCCATGGGTTTTGTGCTCACCTCCACCGCCGTGGTGATGCAGCTGCTCGGTGAGCGTGGCGACATGGCGCAGCCGCGTGGGCAGAAGATCGTGGCCATCCTGCTGTTTGAAGACTTGCTGATCGTGCCGTTGCTGGCGGTGGTGGCCTTCATGGCGCCCACCGACGCGGGCGGCGCGGTGGCCGCCACCACCTCGCGCTGGGCCAACATCGGCATGGCCCTGGGCGCACTGGTGGCGCTGGTGGCCGCGGGTGTGTGGCTGCTCAACCCGCTGTTCCGCATTCTTGCCAATGCCAAGGCGCGCGAGGTGATGACCGCTGCCGCCCTGCTGGTGGTGCTGGGCGCGGCGCTGCTGATGGAAGTGGGCGGCCTGTCCATGGCCATGGGCGCTTTCCTGGCCGGTGTGCTGCTGTCCGAATCCACCTTCCGCCACCAGCTGGAGGCCGACATCGAGCCCTTCCGCGGCCTGCTGCTGGGCCTGTTCTTCCTCAGCGTGGGCATGTCGCTCGACCTGGCCGCCGTGGCGCGCAACTGGCCGATCATCCTGGCCGGCGTGGTGGCAATGATGATCGTCAAGGCGCTGTGCATCTACATCGTCGCGCGCCTGGCCAAGAGTTCACACGCCGACGCCGTTGACCGCGCGGTGCTGATGGCGCAAGGCGGTGAGTTCGCCTTCGTGCTGTTCGCCGCGGCGCTGGGCGCGCGCGTGATCGACCCGGTGGTCAACGCCAACATGACGGCCATCGTGGTGCTGTCCATGGCGCTGACGCCGCTGGTCGTGGTGGTGCACCAGCGCATGGCGGCCCGGCATGTCGCGGGCGAGTCCATGGACGGCATCGACACCGCCGGCGGCCAGAGCGCCAGCGTGCTGGTGATCGGCTTCGGCCGGTTCGGCCAGATCGCCAGCCAGGGCGTGATTGCGCGCGGCGCGAGCATCACCATCATCGACAACAACGTGCAGATGATCCGCGACGCCGAGCGTTACGGCTTCAAGGTCTATTACGGCGACGGCTGCCGCGCCGACGTGCTGCACGCCGCCGGCGCCCACAAGGCGCAGGCCATCCTGGTCTGCATCGACAACCCGGAAGCCGCCACGCGCATCGCGGAACTGGCGCGCCACGAATTCCCGCACGCCGAGCTGCTGGTGCGCGCGTTTGACCGCGAACACGTGCTGGCGCTGCGCAAGGCCGAGGTGGCCTACCTGGTGCGCGAGACTTTTGAATCTGCCATGGCCATGGGCCGCCAGGCGCTGCTGAGCCTGGGCGCGGTGGAAGACGAAGCCGACGAGGTCATGGAGCAACTGCGCCGGCGCGATGCCGAGCGCATGGCGCTGGAGGCCGCGGGTGGCCTGTTCGCCGGGCGCGACCTGGTGCTGGGCAACGCCGTGAAAAAGGCCGAGCCCGACGCCGAGCCCGGGCAACAACCGGCCTGAGCGCCGGGGCCTGGCCCTGCGCCAGGCGAAAAAAAACCGCGGGCCGCTGGAAACGCCAGCGCCCGCGGTTTTTTGGTCGGGTCAGATTACTTCTTCAGGCGGTAAGCCACCACGTAGTCGCCGCGGTCGGGCGACTGGCGCGCGCCACCGGCGGAGATCACCACGTACTGCTGGCCGCTCGTGGGCGACACATAGCTCATTGGCGTGGCCTGGCCACCCACGGGCAGGCGGCCCTTCCAGAGTTCCTTGCCGGTCAGCGTGTCATAGGCGCGCAGGAAGTAGTCTTGCGTGCCGGCGTGGAAGGTCAGGCCACCGGCGGTGGTGATCGGGCCGCCCAGCGTGGGCATGCCGATCGGCACTGGCAGGCGGGCCTTGACGCCCTGCACCACGGTGTCTTGCACCGTGCCGGCAGGACGCTGCCAGATCACCTGGCGGGTCTTCAGGTCGATGCCGGTGACCATGCCCCAGGCGGGCGCGTGGCAAGGAATGCCCAGCGGCGAGTTGAAGGCCTGTTGCGTGATCGCATACGGCGTACCGGCTTGCGGGTGCATGCCGACACCGTGGCCGAGCGTGATCTTCTTTTCGTCCACATCGGCACGCGGCACCAGGCGCACCAGTTGCGGCATGCGGATGTCGTTGACGATCAGGATGCCGTTGTGCTCGTCGATCGAGGCGCTGCCCCAGTTCATGCCGCCGTAGTAGCCGGGGTAGATCAGGCTGGGCGTGGTGGTGGGCGGGGTGAACTCGCCTTCGTAACGCAGTTGCTTGAACGCGATGCGGCAAGCCAGCTGGTCGAACCAGGTGGCGCCCCACATGCGGGCTTCGGACAGCGGCTCGTTGCCGATGGCGGGCATGCCCACCGAGTACGGCTGCGTCTTGCTGACCCAGTCGCCTTCTTGGGCGCCTTGCGGCACCGGCAGTTCCTTGACTTCGGCGATCGGCGTGCCGTCGCGGCGGTCGAGCATGAAGGTCTGGCCACGCTTGGTGATCTGGATCAGGGCCGGCACGGTGCCGCCCTTGCCGTCCGGCACGTCGTAGAGCGCCGGCTGCGCTGGCACGTCATAGTCCCAGATGTCGTGGTGCACGGTCTGGAACTTCCAGCGTTCCTTGCCGGTGGTCACGTCCACGGCCACGATGGCTGCCGAATAGGCTTCCGACGCTTCGGAGCGCTGTGCACCCCAGAAGTCGGGCGGGTTGTTGCCGGTGGGCAGGTAGATCAGGCCGAGCTTGTCGTCGAACGCCGGGGTGGACCAGACGTTGGGCGTGCTGCGGGTGTAGCTCTCGCCGGGAGGCGGCAGCTTGGTGATGTTCGGGTTGCCCAGGTCCCAGGCCCAGACCAGTTCACCGGTGTCGGCGCTGAACGCACGCACCACGCCCGAAGGCTCGTCGATGTCGCGGCCGTCAAACACCCAGCCACCCACCACCACGAGGTTGCGCACCACGGTTGGCATGGAGGTCTGGAAGTAGTACATCGGCTTGACTTCGCCCATGCCCTGCTTCAGGTCCACCGTGCCACCGGTGCCGAAGCCGGCACAGGGTTCGCCGGTCTTGGCGTCGAGCTGGATCAGGCGCGCGTCGACCGTGGTCATCACGATGCGCTGGGCGCAGGCGGCGGACGGTGCCGGGGCCGGGATGTCGCCGACACGGGCGTTCACCGAAGCCGGCTCGTAGTACGCCACACCGCGGCAGCGGTTCCAGATCTTGGCGTTGGCCTCGGGGTCGAAGGTCCACTTCTGTTCGCCGCTGTCGGCATCCAGTGCGAACACCTTGTTGCGCGGCGTGCAGACGTAGACCGTGTCACCGATCTGCGTGGGCGTGTTCTGGTTTTCCGAACCCGGGCCGGCGATTTCGCCGGTGCGGAAGGTCCAGGCCACGTCGAGCTGCTTGACGTTGTCCGTGTTGATTTCGTTGAACGGCGCGTAACGCGTGCCGTTCGGCGTGCGGCCATAGTGCTGCCAGCTCGTCGGACCCGTTTCGACCGGCGCGGCACCAGCCACACCCACCGAGGCAGAGCCTTCGATCACGCCGTGCGGCGTGAACATCGAGATGCCACCGGCCGCCAGCACGACGGCCGTGGCACCCGCACCCACCCAGGCCGGACCGCTGCGGCGCGTGATGCGCGGCAACACCAGGAAAGCCAGCAGCGCCAGCACCAGCACCGGCGCCAGGCGCGGCACCAGCGGCCAGAACTCCAGGCCCACTTCGGTCAGCGACCACACCACGGTGCCGACGAACACGGCCGCAAACAGCCAGAAGCCGGCGATGCGGCTGCGCGCGAACAGCGCGCCGCTGAGCACCAGCGCCACGCCGGTGATGAGGTAATACCAGGAGCCACCCAGCGTCGCCAGGCGCACGCCGCCAATGGCCAGCGCGAGGCCGATGAGGGCCAGGATGACACCAAACAACACCAGCGGCCATCGCCCTGGTGCCTTGGTGGTTGGAGTGAGCGAATCTCTGTTCGTCATGGAGGGAATGCCTTTCAATGTCCGGATACACGCGCGGAGCGGTGCTTCGCGCGGTATTTTTGCACAAGCGTACAAATAATTATTTCGATTGACCCCGGTTTCATGCGCTTCGGCAGGCCAAAACCCTGGTGGGGAGGGGGTGGATGTCGCCCTGGTGACGACTCTGACGCCGATTTCAGCGCGGCGAAACGTGCGTGGCACTTTCCTGGAACAGGGCTCGCCGCGCGGGCACATGGAGGCCCGGCCCGGCACACCACAGCCCTATACTCGTGGCGCCCGGCGAGCCCCACCGGCTGCGGCTTGCCTCCATGGGCCGACCACAGGCCTTCCACTTCATGCCCTCCTGGAAACAAGCGCCATGCTTTGGTTGAGAGAACAGTTCGAACTGTCCCGCGGACAGATCCACAACCAGCAATCCATGGAGGGCATGCGGGGTTTCGCGGTCTTTCTGGTGTTCCTGGTGCACTACGTGAGCATCTCCAGGCCGTTCCTCTCGGCGGGTGAAGGTTTCATGTCGGGGCTCGACACCCTGCACACCATCGGTGGCACCGGTGTGGACCTGTTCTTCGTGCTGAGCGGCTACCTGATCTACGGCTCGCTGATCGGCCGGCCGCAGCCCTTTGCGCGTTTCATGGCGCGGCGCATACAGCGCATCTACCCGACCTTCATCCCGGTGTTTCTGCTGTACATCGCGCTGTCGTTCGCGTTTCCGTCGGAAAACAAGATTCCCCTGTCCTGGTTGGGCGGGTCTGTGTATCTGCTGCAGAACTTCCTGCTGTTGCCGGGCCTGTTTCCGATACCGCCCATGATCACGGTGGCGTGGTCACTGAGCTACGAGATGTTCTTCTACCTGATGATCCCGCTGGTGATCACGCTGTTCGCCCTGCGCCGCCGCAGCCGGGAGCTGCGCTGCATCTTCTTCATCGGTTTGGCGCTGCTGTTGTGTGCCTATTGCATGGCGTACGCCGGTCCGCTGCGCATGCTGGGGTTTTTCGCCGGAGTCCTGCTGCACGAGGTGTTGTCTTCGCAGCGCGCCTGGGCACCGTCGAGCCTGGTGGGGGCGATGGCCCTGATGATCGGCATCTCGGCCACGGCTACCTCCATCCCCTGGGATGCCTTCACGGTGGTGCTGAGCTACGTGATCCAGAGCGCTGCCCTGCTGGTGTTCTGCCTGGCCTGCTTCAGCCGGCCAAACTCGCTGCTGGCGCGCGCGTTCTGCTGGACGCCGTTGCGCTGGCTCGGCAACATGAGCTACTCGTACTACCTCATCCACGGCCTGACGATCAGCGCCGCGTTCCTGCTGCTCTCGCGCGTGCTGCCCGGGGTGCAGTTCGGCAGCTGGTTCTTCTGGGCCATGCTGGCCCCCATGTTTGTGGTGACCTTGTTGCCCTCCGCGGCCTTGTTCCTGCTGGTGGAGCGGCCGTTTTCTCTCGCACCGCAGCTCAAGCGGACCCGGCCGGCGGTCGACGCCGTTCAGAGATCGTCAAACAAGGGCGCCGTGCCCTGAGGCCAGGCGCCTTCGATCGCCAGCATGCGCATCTTGGTCACGGTGCCGCCCTCGGCCGAGAAACCACCGGGCCGGTTGCCGGCGGCCAGCACGCGGTGGCAGGGCACGACCGGGGCGAACGGGTTGTGGCCAAGCGCCTGCCCGACCGCGCGTGACAGGCCCACGTCGCCCAGCTCGCGTGCGATCTCGCCGTAGGTGCGGGCCTGGCCGGGTGGAATCGCGCGGGCGATGGCGTACACCTCGCGCTGGAACGGTGTGAGGCGGTCCATGTTGAGAGCCAGCTCGCGCAGGTCGCTGCGCGACTGCCCCGCCAGCAGGGCCTGCACACCCTCGATGACGGCCCGGGCTTCGGGCGGTGGTGTGCTGCTCTCGGGCAAAGGCGGCAGGCCCTTCAGCAGGCGCCGGCGCGTGCCGGCTGCGTCGGGTTCGGGCAGTTGCACCGCCAGCACGCCGCCGGCATCCCAGGCCACGCCGCAGGCACCGAGCGCGGTGTCAAACAGGGCATGGCCGCCCTCGCCCATGTCAGCGCCCCACCTCGCAGAGCGCCGCGTGCAGCGCATGACATGGTGCCCGGCTCATGCTATGCCTTGCGCAAGGCCGCGCGCAGGCCGACGCCGATCTCGGGCCGTTCGAGGAACGGGTCGGCCGGGTTGGTGATGTTCACGATGCCTTCCATGCGCGCGCGCACATTGCCCAGCGCGCGCGGGTGGCTGAAGATGTAGAAGCGGTCGGCGCTGATGGCGTCGAACACCAGCTGCGCCACCTCGGCCGCCGTCACCTTGCCCGAGCTCACCGCCTTGTCGCTCATGGCCTGACCGATCAGCTGGCTTTGCGTGGCCTTCTCGTCGGCCAGGTCGGCCGGCTTGTTGCGGTGGCTCTGGCTGATGCCGGTGGGCACGAAGTACGGGCACAAGACGCTGGCGCTGAGCTGGTCGCTCACCAGCTTCAGATCCTGGTAAAGCGTTTCGGTCAGGCTCACCACGGCGTGCTTGCTCACGTTGTAGATGCCCATGTTGGGCGGTGTGAGCAGGCCGGCCATGCTGGCGGTGTTGACGATGTGGCCGCGCCAGTTCGGGTCTTTGCTGGCAGCGTCCAGCATCATCGGGGTGAACAGGCGCACGCCGTGGATCACGCCCCAGACGTTGACGCCCAGCACCCACTCCCAGTCTTTCACCGAGTTTTCCCAGATCAGGCCGGCCGAGCCCACGCCCGCGTTGTTGAAGACGAAGTGCGGAGCGCCGAAGGTCTTGAACACGTCGGCGGCCAGGGCTTCCATCTGCGCCTGATCCGACACGTCAACCTTGCGCGAGAGCAGTTGCACGCCGGTGGCCTGCAGCTCGGCCGTGGCTTTGTCGAGCGCGTCCTGCTGCACATCCACCAGCACCAGGTTCATGCCCAGCTTCGCACCGATGCGCGCGCACTCCAGGCCGAAGCCCGAGCCCGCGCCGGTGAGCACCGCGGTCTTGCCCTTGAAGTCCTGAATCATCTTGTTGTCTCCTGTGTGTTGTGGTGTGAAAGGCTCAGGCGGCTCGCGTCATTTCAATGTGGTCGATGCCGTCTTCGATGTAGATCCCGCCATCGGGCACAAAGCCGTGCTGGCGGTAAAACGCCTCCAGCCGCGCCTGCGCGCCGATGCGGATCGGCTGCACGCCCCACAGGCCGTGCAGGGCGCTCACCGCTTCGCGCATCAGCACATGGCCCAGGCCGCCGCCGCGCGCGTCGGGCCGCGTGACCACTCGGCCGATGCTGGCCTCGGTGAACTTCAGGCCGGCCGGCACCAGGCGCGCGCTGGCCACCAGCACGCCGGTGTCGGCCGCTTCGCCGAGCAGGTGGAAACACGCGGCGTCGGCGCCGTCCATGTCTTGAAAGATGCAGGCCTGTTCCATCACAAAGACCTCGGTGCGCAGTTGCAGCAAGGCATAGAGCGTGCGGGCGTGCAAGGCGTCAAAGGGCAGGCAGCGCCAGCGCAGTTCGGTGACTCTCAAACGCGCACTTCCCTCAAGACATAACCGATGCGCGGAAAGTGCACGTGCAGCCGCCCTGCCCTTGCGTCCTCGCGCTCCAGCGTGTAGCGGGTGCGCGTGGCGGCGCGCAGAATGCCCTCGGTGGGCTCCTGCCCGAACGACTCGGCGGCCACGGTGACGCGGCTGCCGAGCGGAATGTGGTGATCGTCCTGGAACACCTCGTCGCCCAGCGGCGCCGGTTCGGCGGCAGCGGCGATGGCGATGGCGATGGCATCGGAGGCCGACATCTTGCTCATCTTGCCGTGGCCGATTGCGGCCATGCGGTCCATCCATTCGATCAGCTGTGGCGTGGCATCCAGCACACCGGCCACGGCCGGGGTGACCACGCGGGTGAACCACAGCGGGTGGTAGGCCGCGAAGTCGGCCACGCACGGTGCCGCGCCCAGCAGGAAGGGCTGCTCTTCCACCATGGTCGCAAGGCGGCGCAGGTAACTGCGGTAGGCGGCGGTGGCGTCGCCCGGGCGCAGGCTGGTCATGCCGCCACGCATGGCGCCCCGGTCGGCCGCAAAGGCCTGTGCGGCTTCGGGTGGTTGGCCGGCGAACAGGGCGGCCGCGCCCTTGGGGCTGAGGTTGTGGCCCATGGCGGCCCAGAACAGCGTGCTGTCGGCCCACTGCGCCAGCACGCGCGCCACGCCCTTGTGGTGCTCGGGGTACAGCGGCGGCGTGGGTTGGCGGTGTTCCAGCACGTCGCAGATCAGCGCGGTGTCGCAGAAGATGTCGGCGCCAACCTGCAGGAAAGGCGTGCGGCGGTAACCGCCGGTGAGCGCGAGCACGTCGGGCTTGGGCAGGATGCGCGGGATGTTCACGCTCTGCCAGGCCAGGTGTTTGTGGCCCAGCATCAGGCGCACCTTTTCGGAAAAAGGCGAGCTGGCGTAGTGGTGCAGGATGAGATCGGACGTAGAGTCGAACATGGGGCGGGCCCTGTGGATTGGTGTGCTGTTCAGCGTGGCATGGCGCGTTGGATGATGGCATCGAAGTCGGTGCCGGCGTCGAGCGAGCCGAAGCTGTGGCCCCAGCGGCCGCCCAGGCGCGATTCGCAGAAGGCGCCGAACACGGCGGCGGGCGCGGTTTGCGCCAGCAAGGCGGCCTGCACGGCCAGCGCCACGTCTTGCGCGAGGCGGCGCGCCTCCATTTCGGTGGCCATTTCCTCGACGCGTGCGGGCAAGCGTTCGGCCAGGTGGTCCAGCGCCGGGTGCATGCCGCGTGCGGGTTTGAGTTCTTGCGCCAGCGCGGCCGCGGCATCGGCCTTGCGCAGGGCGCGCAGCAGGTCGAGCGCCATGATGTTGCCGGCGCCTTCCCAGATGGAGTTGAGCGGCATCTCGCGGTAGATGCGGGCCATGACGCCCTCGCCGCCCTCTTCCACGTAGCCGTTGCCGCCCAGGCACTCCATGGCCTCCTGGGCGAAGTGGCTGCCGCGTTTGCAGATCCAGAACTTGGCCACCGGCGTCAGCAGGCGCGTCATCACCTGCTCGTGCGGGTCGTTGGCGCGGTCGAAGCTGCGCGCCAGGCGCAGGGCCAGCGCGGTGGCGGCTTCGGATTCCAGCGCCAGGTCGGCCAGCACGTTCTTCATCAGCGGCTGGTCGATCAGCGCCTTGCCGAAGGCCTTGCGCTGCGCGGTGTGGTTCAGTGCGATGGACAGGGCCTGGCGCATCAGGCCGCTGGTGCCGAGCGCGCAGTCGAGCCGCGTCATGGTGCCCATGGCCAGGATCTGCGGCACGCCGCGCCCTTCGTCGCCAACCAACCAGGCACTCGCGCCGACGAATTCCACCTCGGAACTCGCGTTGGCCTTGTTGCCCAGCTTGTCCTTCAGGCGCTGGATGAATATCTGGTTGAGCGTGCCGTCGGGCAGCACGCGCGGCAGGAACAGGCAGCTCAGGCCGCTGGTGGTTTGCGCCAGGACCAGGAAGGCGTCGCACATCGGCGCCGAGAAGAACCACTTGTGGCCCGTCACCTGGTAACGCTCACCCCAGGCGTCGCTGCCCACGGCTTCGGCGCGTGTGGTGTTGGCGCGCACGTCGGAGCCGCCCTGCTTCTCCGTCATGCCCATGCCCATGGTCAGGCCGGGCTTGTCGCGCCAGACCTTGAGCGCGGGATCGTAGGCGCGGCTGGTGAGGCCGGGCGCCCAGTCCTTGTAGATGGCGGCGTTGTCCTTGAGCGCGGGCGTGACCGCGTAGCTCATGGAGATCGGGCACAGGATGGAGGGCTCCAGCTCGGTGAACAGCATGAAGCCGGCGGCACGCAGCTGGTGGGCGTGGCCGCTGTCCTGCTGCTCGGCCGAAAACGCGGTGCCGTGCAGGCCGGCGCCGGTGGCGGCCGTCATCAGCGCGTGGTAACTCGGGTGGAACTCCACCTGGTCGATGCGCTGGCCGAAGCGGTTGTGCGTCTTGAGTTCGGGCGTGTGCACATTGGCCAGCCGTGCATGGGTCTGCATCTCGCCGCTGCCGGCCTTGGCACCCAGTGCCCGCAGCGGCGCGGTGTCGAGCGACGGCGCGTTGAACTTCAGCGCCGCCTGCATGGCTCGGTTGCCTTCGAACAGGTTCACATCCACCAGCGGCGCGGGCTGGTTGAACACTTCATGGGTGGCGTTCACGGCAAACCTCCAAAAGTAGAAGCGGCGCCCATCCAGAGCCACCGCGGAACCAGCTCCGCCGGGCCGCCAGTGGCGCCCCCCGAAGGGGTGACGCCGAAGGCGGCGCGGGGGTTAGATCAGCTTGACCAGCTGCTTGCCGAAGTTCTTGCCTTTGAGCAGGCCCAGGAAAGCCTCGGGCGCTGCCGCAATGCCTTGCGCCACGCTCTCGCGCGGGCGCAGCTTGCCGCTGCCCACCAGCTGGCCGAGTTCGGTCAGGGCTTCGGGCCACACTTCCATGTGCTCGGCGATGATGAAACCTTCCAGGCGGATGCGGTTGACCAGCAGCAGCGCCGGGTTGGCCAGCGGCATCGGCTTGCCGTCGTAGCCGGCGATCATGCCGCAGACCGCGATGCGGCCGAAGGCGTTCATGCGCAGCAGCACGGCGTCGAGCACCATGCCGCCGACGTTTTCAAAGTAGCCGTCGATGCCATCGGGGCAGGCTTCCTTGAGCGCCTTGGACAGCGAGTGCGCGTCCTTGTGCAGCTTGTAGTCGACGCAGGCGTCGAAGCCCAGCTCTTCCACCGCGTACTTGCACTTCTCCGGGCCGCCGGCAATGCCGACCGCGCGGCAGCCACGGGCCTTGGCCAGCGCGCCGAAGGCGCTGCCCACCGCACCGGTGGCGGCGCTCACCACCACGGTGTCGCCGGCCTTGGGGTTGATGAGCTTCACCAGGCCGTACCAGGCGGTCACGCCGGGCATGCCGACGGCGCCCAGGTAGTGCGACAGCGGCACGTGCGTGGTGTCGACCTTGCGCAGCGCGCCGGGTTGGGCGGCATCGACCACGCTGTATTCCTGCCAGCCGCCCATGCCCACGACCTTGTCGCCGGGCTGGAACTTGGGGTTCTTTGATTCGGCCACCTCGCCCACGGTGCCGCCGATCATGACTTCGCCCAGCGGCTGCGAGGCCGCGTAGCTCTTGCTGTCGTTCATGCGGCCGCGCATGTACGGGTCCAGGCTCAGGAAATGGTGGCGCACCAGCACCTGGCCATCGGCCAGCGCGGGCGTCTGGGTGGTGACCAGCTTGAAGTTGTTGACGGTGGCTTCGCCGTCAGGGCGGTTGTCGAGAAGGATTTGTTGGTTGGCGGGCATGGTGTTTCTCCGGGTCAATCAGGTTACGGGGTGGCACGCAGTGTGCGTGTAGGGATGCGAGGCTGCGTCCAGCGAGACCGCGGAACTGGCTCTGCCAGGCCGCAGGTCCCGTCCCTCCGGCGGGGGGAAGGCGCGAAGCGACGCAGGGGGCTTTGATGTCTCAGTCAGTCAGTCGGTCCGGATGCGGTTGAGGGCTTGTGTGCTGCCCGGGCCGGTGGCCAGGCGCGGCATGAGCTTGAAGGTGCCGGTGGCGTGCGCGCAGAGCTTGCCGTCGGCATCAACAATCTGGCCTTCGGTGAAGACCATTGTGGCGGTACGGTGCAGTGTGCGGCCGGTGGCCCGCAAAGACCCTTTGGCGGCGCGCATGAAGCTGGTTTTCATCTCGATGGTGACCGCGCCCATGCTGGGCTCGGTGGAGCGCGCGGCATGCGCCATGACCACGTCGAGCAGGGTCATGCTGGCGCCGCCGTGCACCACGTCGAAGGAGTTCAGGTGGTCAGGCCCCGGGTTGAAGCGCAGTTCCGCCTCCCCGCCTTCGAACCGGTGCAGTTCGAAGCCGAGCAGCTCGACGAAAGGGATGCGGACGGAAAACTCCATGGAGCGATCAGCCTCCGGTGATGACGCTGACGCCACCGTCCACCGCCAGCCACTGGCCGGTGATGTGTTTGCCGGCGTCGGACGCGTAGAGCACGGTCAGACCCTTGAGGTCTTCGTCGTCGCCCAGGCGGCGCAGCGGCGCGTGCGAAGCGAGCTTTTCCTCGCCCATGGTCTTGAGCGTGCCCACGGTCATCTTGCTCGGGAAGAAGCCCGGGCAGATGGCGTTGACGGTGATGCCGTACTTGCCCCACTCGGCGGCCAGCGCGCGCGTGAAGTTGATCACCGCACCCTTGGACGTGTTGTAGGCGATGGTGTTCATGCCCGCGGGGTTGCCACCCAGGCCGGCGATGGAGGCCGTGTTGATGATGCGGCCCGACTTGCGCGCGATCATGCTGCGTTTGGCGACCAGCTGGCTCAGGATGAAATAGCTGCGCACGTTGAGGTTCATTACCTTGTCCCAGGCTTCCACCGGATGGTCTTCGGCCGGCGCGCCCCAGGCAGCACCCGCGTTGTTCACCAGGATGTCGATGTCGCCCAGGCGCTGCAGGCTTTCATCCGCCAGGCGCTGGATGTCTTCTTCCTTCGAGCAGTCGGCCGCGATCCAGCGTGCGTCGATGTTGGCGGCCTGCAGTTCGGCCACGGCGCTCTCCAGGTCTTCGGCCTTGCGCGAGCTCACCAGCACGCGCGCACCGGCCTCACCCAGCGCATGTGCCATCTGCAGGCCCAGGCCACGCGAGCCACCGGTGATCAGGGCGGTCTTGCCCTTGAGGTCGAAGAGTTGGGGAATGGTTCGGGTCATGTGTAGTCTCCTGTGGTGAGTGTGTCGTGTCGATCTGTATCGTTCTCTTCATCGCGTCGGCGCGCGACCCGGAACGCGTGCAGCAGCGCCGGCCAGAGGCACAGAGGGTCCGGCTCCGCCGGCCCCAGGTGCCGTCCCCCTGCCAGCCGAAGGCGCTAGAGAGGGGGAAGCCGCACAGCGGCGCAGGGGGTGTTTCATGGCCTCAGGTCTCGTAGTCCATGCACTGGCGGTCCTGAACGACCAGCCGCATGAACGGCTTGAGCGCGGCGTGCGAGGGGTGATTCTGGTACGCGGCCAGCGCTTCTCGGTCGGTGAAGCTGCTATTGAGCACCAGGTCGTGGGTGCATTCCAGGTCGCCGTGCGACACCGCCACCTCGAAGCGCTCCATGCCTGGCACCAGATGGGCGCAGGCATCGAGCAGCGCCCTGGCCTTGGCGATGTTGGCCTCGCGGCTGCTGCCATCGGCCGTGGCCTTGATCTTCCACATGACGATGTGGTGCAGCATCAGAAAGCCTCCTCGGGCAGGGCCGCGCAGGTCTGGTCGCGGCTGCTCACCACCTGCAGCCAGGCGCCGATCTTCGGCAGCTCGTAGTGGAAGAAGAAACGCATGGCCGCGAGGCGGCCGGTGCGCGCGGCTGATTCGGGCGCAGCCTGCACGGCCAGCGCCACATCGAGCCAGATCCAGGCCAGCACGGTGTGGCCAAAGGCCTGCAGGTAGGGCACGGCGTTGGCGAGTGCGTCGGTCGGTTCGCCCGTGGCCCAGGCGGCTTTCGTGGCTTTGCCCACCTGCGCGAGCGCCTGGCCCAGTGCGTTGGCGTGGGCAGAGAACTCGGGAATGTGGATCGCGCGCTGGATGGTGTCGTTGATGCGCCCGGCCAGCAGGCTCAGGCCCTTGCCACCTTCCATCAGCACCTTGCGGCCCAGCAGGTCCATGGCCTGGATGCCGTGTGTGCCCTCGTGGATCATGTTCAGGCGGTTGTCGCGCCAGTACTGCTCCACCGGGAAATCGCGCGTGTAGCCATAACCGCCGTGGATCTGGATCGCCAGGCTGTTGGCTTCCAGGCACCACTCGCTCGGCCAGCTCTTGGCGATGGGCGTGAGCACCTCCAGCAGCAGGCGCGCATCGTCCGCCGTGGCGGCGTCGGCCGTGTGTTGTTCGTCCACCAGGCGCGCGCAGTACAGCTCCAGCGCCAGCGCGCCTTCGCAATACGCCTTTTGTGCCAGCAGCATGCGTTTCACGTCGGCGTGTTCGATGATGCGCACCGGTGCTTGCGCCGGGTCTTTGCCGGCCGGGCCCATGGGGCGGCCCTGCGGGCGGTTCTTCGCGTAGTCGAGGCTGGCGTGGTAACCCGCCATGCCGAGCATGGTGGCGGCCATGCCGACACCGATGCGGGCCTCGTTCATCATGTGGAACATGCAGTGCAGGCCCTTGCCCGCCTGCCCCACCAGGTAACCCACGGCACCGGCCTCGCCCTGCACCGGGTACTTGCCTTCGCCGAAGTTGAGCAGCGTATTGGTGGTGCCGCGCCAGCCGCACTTGTGGTTGAGGCCGGCCAGGGCCACGTCGTTGCGTTCGCCGGTCAGTTCACCGGCGGTGTTCACCATCTTCTTCGGCACGATGAACAGCGAGATGCCGCGTGTGCCCTGCACCAGCTTGCCGTGCTCGTCGGGAATCTTGGCCAGCACCAGGTGGATGATGTTCTCGGTGAGCTCGTGCTCGCCGGCCGAGATCCACATCTTGTTGCCCTTGAGGCGGTAACGCGGCCCGAGCGGGTCGTTCTGGAAATCGGGGCCATCGGGCACGGCGCGGGTGGCCACGTCGCTCAGCGACGAACCGGCCTGCGGTTCGGACAGGCACATGGTTCCCGAAAAGCGGCCCGAGAATTCGTTGAGCGCAAACACGCTCTTCTGCGCTTCGGTGCCGTGCACCATGAGCAGGTTGGCGTTGCCGGTGGTGAGCATGCCGCTGCCGATGCTCACCGAGGCCATGGCAAAAAACGCGTTGGCCGCGGCTTCCACCGTGTAGGGCAGTTGCATGCCGCCCACCTCGTAGTCCTGCGCGGCGCTGAGCATGCCGCTCTCGGCGTAGGCCTTCTGCGCGTCGTGCGTGGCCTGCGGCAGGATCACCTTCTCGCCGTCGAAGTGCGGTTCCTGCGTGTCCACCACGCGGTTGAAGGGGGCGTACTTCTCGCGCGCGATGCGCTCGCAGGTGTCGAGCACGGCGTCGAAGGTTTCGCGGCTGTGGTCGGCGAAACGTTCGCGCCCGTTCAGGGTCTCGACGTGCAGCCAGTCGTTCAGCAAAAAATCGACGGTCGGGCGCAGGCTCATGGCATCGGTCTCTTCTTCAGTTCTGAGGCGGCAGCGCGGCGATGGTGCCCTGAGCCACGGCGCAGAGTTTTTCCACGCCGTCCTTGAGCACGAACACATCGCAACGGCAGACCGATTGCGTCTTGCCGGTGTGCACCGCCTCGGCGCGCGCGATCAGCCGCTCGCCGATGGCGGGCCGCAGGTAGTTGATCTTGAACTCCGCCGTGACCACCCGCAAGCCCAGGGCACTGCCCCCGGCATAGGTGAGCGCGTTGTCGGCGGCGTAGCTCAGCACACCGCCGTGCACGAAGCCGTGTTGCTGCTTCACCGATTCGCCGATGGGCACATGCAGCTCGCAGCGCCCCCGGGAGAACGCGGCGAGTTCAGCGCCGATGAGGCGCGAGAACGGCTGGGCTGCCAGCACCTCGCGCCCCATGGCCAGAAACTCCTCGGGGCTGACGCTGCTGGCCTCGGCCATGGCGGGGCGGCTTCAGAGGACTTCGAAGATGCCGGCCGCGCCCATGCCGCCGCCGATGCACATCGTCACGCAGACGCGCTTGGCGCCACGGCGTTTGCCTTCTATCAGCGCATGGCCGGTCAGGCGCTGGCCCGACACGCCATAGGGGTGGCCCACCGCGATGGCGCCACCGTTGACGTTGAGGCGGTCGCCCGGAATGCCCAGCTTGTCGCGGCAGTAGATCACCTGCACCGCGAAGGCTTCGTTGAGCTCCCAGAGGTCGATGTCGTCCATCTTGAGACCCAGGCGCGCCAGCACCTTGGGGATGGCGAACACCGGGCCGATGCCCATTTCGTCGGGCTCGCAACCGGCCACCGCAAAACCGAGGAAACGGCCCAGCGGCTGCAGGCCACGCTTCTCGGCCAGGGTTTCGTTCATCAGCACGCAGGCGCCGCCGCCGTCGCTGAACTGGCTGGCGTTGCCTGCCGAGACCAGGCCACCCGGCAGCGCCGAGCGCAGGCCGTGAATGCCCTCGAAGGTGGTGCCGGCGCGGATGCCCTCGTCGTTCTGCACCGTCACCTGCTTCGTGGTCAAGCCCATGACCTTGTCGGCCACGCCGGCGGTCACGGTGATGGGCGCGATCTCGGCCTTGAACAGGCCGGCTTCCAGCGCGGCCGTGGCCCTCTGCTGGCTGGCGGCGCCGTACTCGTCCATGGCATCGCGGCCGATGTTGTAACGCTTGGCCACCTGCTCGGCGGTCTGCAGCATGTTCCAGTAGATCTCGGGCTTGTTCTTGGCCAGCCACGGGTCGGCCAGCATGTGGGTGTTCATCTCCTGCTGCACGCAGGAAATGCTCTCCACGCCGCCGGCCACGTACACGTCACCCTCACCGGCGATGATGCGCTGCGCGGCCATGGCAATGGTCTGCAGGCCGGAGGAGCAGAAGCGGTTGACGGTGACGCCCGAGGTGGTGATGGGCAAGCCGGCGCGCAGCGCGATCTGGCGCGCGATGTTGGCGCCTGTGGCGCCTTCGGGCGTGGCGCAGCCCATGAGGACGTCGTCCACTTCAGCGCCTTCGATGCCGGCACGCTGCACGGCGTGCTGCACCGCGTGGCCGCCGAGGGTGGCGCCGTGGGTCATGTTGAAGGCGCCCTTCCAGCTCTTGGCCAGGGGCGTGCGTGCGGTGGAAACGATGACGGCGTTGGTCATGAAATGTTCTCCTGTTCGGTCGTGTTCTTGCGGTGGGCTTAGTTGAAGGTCTTGCCTTCGGCCACGAGACGCTGGAGCAGCGGTGCCGGCTCCCAGAACTTCGCGTCGTCCAGCGGGTTCTTCGCAAAGCGCTTCATGCTCTGCACCACGTTGAACAGGCCCACGGTGTCGGCGTAGATCATCGGACCGCCGCGGTGGATCGGGAAGCCGTAGCCGAAGATGTAGACCACGTCGATGTCGCTGGCCTTGTTGGCAATGCCCTCTTCCAGGATGTGCGCGGCCTCGTTCACCAGCGAGTAGATCAGGCGCTGCACGATCTCTTCGTCGGAAATCTTGCGCGGCGTGATGCCGAGCGACTTGCGGTGGTCTTCGATCATCTTCACCACTTCGGCGTTGGGGATCGCATCGCGCTTGCCCGGCACGTAGTCGTACCAGCCGGCGCCGGTCTTCTGGCCGAAGCGGCCCTTCTCGCACAGCAGGTCGGCGGTCTTGCTGTACTTCATGTCCGGCTGTTCCTGGTAGCGGCGCTTGCGGATCGCCCAGCCGATGTCGTTGCCGGCCAGGTCGCCCATGCGGAACGGGCCCATGGCCATGCCGAACTTCTCCATCGCCTTGTCCACCTGCTCGGGCGTGCAGCCTTCATCCAGCAGGAAACCGCCCTGGCGGCCGTACTGCTCGATCATGCGGTTGCCGATGAAGCCGTCGCAGACGCCGGAGACCACGGCGGTCTTCTTGATCTTCTTGGCGACCGTCATCACGGTGGCCATCACGTCCTTGCCGGTCTTCTCGCCGCGCACCACTTCCAGCAGCTTCATCACGTTGGCCGGGCTGAAGAAGTGCAGGCCCACCACGTCCTGCGGGCGTTTGGTGAAGTTGGCGATGGCGTTCACGTCCAGTGTGGAGGTGTTGGAGGCCAGGATCGCGCCGGGCTTCATCACGCGGTCGAGTTCCTTGAACACCTTTTCCTTGACACCGATCTCTTCGAACACGGCCTCGATCACGAGGTCGGCCGAGCCGATGTCGTCGTAGCTCAGCGTGGTGCTCAGCAGCGCCATGCGCTGCTCGTACTTGTCCTGCTTGAGCTTGCCCTTCTTCACCTGGGCTTCGTAGTTCTTGCGGATGGTGGCGATGCCACGGTCCAGCGCCTCCTGCTTCATCTCCAGCATCTTCACCGGGATGCCGGCGTTGAGGAAGTTCATGGAGATGCCGCCGCCCATGGTGCCGGCACCGATCACGGCCACCGACGCGATGTTGCGCTGGGGCGTGTCGGCCGGCACGTCAGGGATCTTGCTCGCGGCGCGTTCGGCGGTGAACAGGTGGCGCAGCGCGCGGCACTCGGGCGTCCACATCAGGTTGATGAAGATGTCGCGCTCGAACACCATGCCGTCGTCGAACTTCTTCTTGGTCGCGGCTTCCACCGCGTCCACGCATTTGGCGGGCGCCGGGAAGTTCTTCGCCATGCCCTTGACCATGTTGCGTGCGAACTGGAAGTACGCGTCGCCTTGCGGGTGCTTGCACGGCAGGTTGCGCACCTTGGGCAGCGCGCTGCCGTCCGCGTGTTTGGCCGCCACTTCACGGGCCAGCGCAAAGGCTTCTTCGGCCAGGCTCTCGGCCGAGGCGGCCAGTTTGTCGAACAGCTTCTGGCCGGGCACCTGCGCCAGCATCTCGCTCTTCACCGGCTCGCCGCTCACGATCATGTTCAGCGCGGGCTCCACACCCAGCGCGCGCGGCAGGCGCTGCGTGCCACCAGCGCCAGGGATCAGGCCGAGCTTGACTTCGGGCAACGCCACGTTGGTGCCGGGCGCGGCAATGCGGTAGTGACAACCCAGGGCCAGCTCCAGGCCGCCGCCCATGGCCACCGAGTGGATCGCGGCCACGACCGGCTTGGATGCGTTCTCCACCGCCAGGATCACCGACAGCAGGTTGGGCTCGGCCAGCGCCTTGGGCGAGCCGAATTCACGGATGTCCGCCCCACCCGAAAACGCCTTGCCGGCGCCGGTGAGCACGATGGCCTTGACGGCCGGATCGGCTTCGGCCTTGGCCAACCCATCGGTGATGCCCTGGCGCGTCGCCAGGCCCAGGCCGTTGACCGGCGGATTGTTCATCGTGATGACGGCCACATCGCCGTGGACCTTGTACTCAGCGGTCATGGAAGCTCCTTCGTTGTGTCAGGCAGTGCTTGAGGGGGGCGTTGACTGTGACGTTCTTTGTTAAAAAGAACGATCGTTCGATTCTAGGAAGATTGTGCAGCGCCGCAAGGGCCGGGTGTCGCCGGCTTGTCTCTGCCTGCCTGGGCGAGGTGCGTGACAGGACGGTGAAGGCGCGGGCCAGACGGACCGTCGACCCGCGCAACGCAGAGGCATGACCAGGCGCCCGTGCCTGCGTCCAGAGATGCCGAGGGTCCGGCTGCGCCGGCCCACGGGCATCGCCCCCTGGGGCGGTGACGCCGAAGGCGGCGCGGGGGGAACCCATCTAAACCTCCAGCCACTCCTTGCGCGTGTAAGGATCGGCGCGCAGGCTCTCCGGCGTGCCCTGGAACACGATGCTGCCGTGGCCCATCACCAGCGCCCGGTCGGAGATCGCCATGGCAATCGTCAGCTTCTGTTCGATCAGCAGCACCGAGACGCCGCGCGACTTGAGGGTCTGCAGGTACTCGCCGACCAGCTCGACGATCTTCGGCGCCAGGCCTTCGGTGGGTTCGTCGATGATGATCAGGTCGGGGTCGCCCATCAGGGTGCGGCACAGCGTGAGCATCTGCTGCTCGCCGCCCGAGAGCACGCCGGCTTCGGTGTGCTGGCGTTCGCGCAGGCGCGGAAACATGTTGTACATGTCTTCGAAGCTCCAGCGCGAGCCCTTCCCTTTGCCCTTCTGGCCCAGCATCAGGTTCTGCTGCACGGTGAGTGTGGGGAAGACGTCACGGCTTTCGGGTACGTAGCCCAGGCCCAGGTGGGCCACCTCGTAGGCTTTGCGGCCCAGGATCTGCTGGTCCTTCCAGTGGATGCTGCCTTCGCAGTCCACCAGGCCCATCACCGCCTTGGCGGTGGTGGAGCGGCCCGAGCCGTTGCGGCCCAGCAGCGCGACGATCTCGCCCGGCTGCACGTCGAAACTGACCCCGTGCAGCACGTGGCTCTTGCCGTAGTAGGCGTGAAGGTTCTCGATTTTCAGCATGTCGGTACTCCGCAGGGCCGTGCCCTCTCGTGGGGATGGCTCATGCTGCCGCTCCCTGGGTGTCGGCCACGTGCGAGCCCAGGTAGGCCTCCTGCACGCGTGCGTTGGCCCGCACGGCCGCGGGGGTGTCGAAGGCCAGCACCTCGCCATAGACCACCACGGCAATGCGGTCGGCCAGGCCGAACACCACGCCCATGTCGTGCTCCACCGTCAGCAGGGTCTTGCCCACGGTCACTTCCTTGATGAGCGCAATGAAACGGGCTGTCTCGCTCTTGCTCATGCCGGCGGTGGGTTCGTCGAGCAGGATCACGTTGGCGCCACCGGCGATGGTGATGCCGATCTCCAGCGCGCGCTGCTCGGCGTAGGTGAGGTTCATGGCCAGCACGTCGCGCTTGCGGTCGAGCTTGATCATCTCCATGAGCTGCTCGGCGCGTTCGTTGGCGTCGTGCAGGTTGGCCAGGAACTTGAGGAAGCTGTACTTGTAGCCCAGGCTCCAGAGCACGCCGCAGCGCAGGTTCTCGAACACGCTCAGCTTGGGAAAGATGTTGGTGATCTGGAAGCTGCGCG
Organism: Hydrogenophaga palleronii NBRC 102513; assembly: GCF_001571225.1. Taxonomy (GTDB): domain Bacteria; phylum Pseudomonadota; class Gammaproteobacteria; order Burkholderiales; family Burkholderiaceae_C; genus Hydrogenophaga; species Hydrogenophaga palleronii. The sequence continues at coordinate 234,782 of NZ_BCTJ01000001.1, read as the reverse complement.
AGAGGCCGGCGCGGTTGATCTCGAACGGCTTCTTGCCGTCGATGCGCTGGCCGTTGAGCAGCACCTCGCCGCTGCTGGGCGCGAAGCGGCCGCTGATCAGGTTGAACAGCGTGGACTTGCCGGCCCCGTTGGGGCCGATGATGCCGACGCGCTCGCCGGCGTTCACGGCCAGGTTCACGCCGCGGATGATTTCGGTCTTGCCGAAGCTCTTGCGCAGGTCTTTGAGCTCCAGCGCATAGGTCGATGGTGCCGTGCTCACAGGCTTTCCCTCCGCTTGATTTCTTTCTCGATGTACTCCTGGATCTCGCCCCACTCCTTCAGGAAGCGGCGGCGCGTGATCTCGAACAGACCCAGGCCGGTGAGCGTGACCAGGCCGGCGCCGAACCAGCTGTCCAGGCCCTTGGCGTCCAGCGGCACACCCAGGAAACGCAGTTCGGAACCCAACGTGGTGTTGAGCTGCAGGTGGTAGATCATTTCGATCATGGCCGCCGCGCCGCCCAGCATCACCAGCGCCGTGCCTGCGAGCGCGAGGTAACTCACCCAGAGGCCGCGCAGCTTGCCGAAGGCGGCCACGCGCAGGTTCATCATGATCAGGCTGGCGATGCCGCCGGGCGCGTACATCACCATGAACAGGAAGATGAGCCCGAGATACAGCAGCCAGGCCTTGGTGAACTCCGACAGCAGCACGAAGGCCAGCACCATCAGGATGCCGCCGATGATCGGGCCGAAGAAGAAGGTGGCACCACCCAGGAAGGTGAACAGCAGGTAAGCGCCGGAGCGCGCCGCGCCCACCACCTCAGCGGTCACGATCTCGAAGCTGATCGCGCCCAGGCCGCCCGAGATGCCGGCGAAGAAGCCGGCGATGATGAACGAGAAGTAGCGCACCTTCTGCGTGTCGTAACCCACGAACTCCACCCGCTCGGGGTTGTCGCGCACCGCGTTGAGCATGCGGCCCAGCGGCGTGCGCGTGAACGCGAACATCAACGCCACCGAGACGAAGGTGTAGACCGCGATGAGGTAATACACCTGCACCTGGGGCCCGTAGGTGATGCCCATGAAGGGCTCGCCCGTCATGCGGTCACCCGACACCCCGCCCTCGCCGCCGAAGAACTCGGGGATCATCAGCGAGAGCGCGAACACCAGCTCGCCCAGGCCCAACGTGATCATGGCGAAGGTGGTGCCCGCCTTGCGTGTCGTCACATAACCGAACAGCACGGCGAAGAACACACCCGCCAGGCCACCGGCGATGGGCACCAGCGACACCGGCAGGCTCAGCACACCCTCGGTGACGCGGTTGAGCGCATGGATCGCCATGAACGAACCCAGGCCGGTGTAGACCGCGTGGCCGAAGCTGAGCATGCCGCCCTGCCCCAGCAGGATGTTGTAGGACAGGCAGGCGATGATGGCGATGCCCATCTGGGACAGCACCGTCATGGCCAGCCCGCTGGTGAACATCTTCGGCGCCACGATCAGCAGCAGCGCGAACAGGCCCCAGGTCAGCCAGCGGCCGACGTTGAGCGGTTTGAAACTGTAGTGTTGTGCGCTCATCGTTCAGGTCTCCCGCTTGCCCAGAAGGCCGCGCGGCCGGAAGATCAGGATCAGCACCAGGAACAGGTACGGCAGGATCGGCGCCACCTGCGACAGCGTGAGTTTGACGTACGAGTTGTTGGCCACGGCGTCGGACAGGGGCACGCCGAGTTGCTGCGCCAGCGTCGCCAGCGAGTACTCGAAGGCCACGGCGAAGGTCTGGATGACGCCGATGAGGATGGAGGCGACGAAGGCGCCCGAGAGCGAGCCCATGCCACCGACCACCACCACCACGAAGATCACCGAGCCCACCGTGGCGGCCATGGCCGGCTCGGTGAGGAAGGTGCTGCCGCCAATCACACCGGCGAGGCCGGCCAGCGCGGAGCCGGCACCGAACACCAGCATGAAGACGCGGGGCACGTTGTGGCCGAGCGACTCCACCGCGTCCGGGTGGGTCAGCGCGGCCTGGATCACCAGGCCGATGCGGGTGCGCGTGAGCAACAGCCAGACCGAGGCCAGCATCACCACCGCCACCAGCATCATGAAGCCGCGCGTGGCGGGGAACGGCGAGCAGACCACGCGCACGGCGGCGTCGGCGGCACTGCACATCTCGGGCGTGGCCGCGCCCCAGACCAGCCGCAGGCCTTCGGTGGCGTGGTTGATGAGAGTGAAGACCGGACCACGCAGCTCTTCGGGCGGGCGGAACTCAACCGCGATGCGGCCCCAGATCAGCTGCACCACCTCGACGATCACGTAGGACAGGCCGAAGGTCACCAGCAGCTCGGGCACGTGGCCGTACTTGTGCACCTTGCGCAGGCATTGGCGCTCGAAACCGGCACCCAGCAGGCCGACCAGGATGGGGGCGATGACCAGCGCCGGCCAGAAGCCGACGAACTGCGCCACGCTGTAGCCGATGTAGGCCCCCAGCATGTAGAAGCTGGCGTGCGCGAAATTGAGCACGCCCATCATGCTGAAGATCAGCGTGAGACCCGAACTCAGCATGAACAGCAGGAGCCCGTAGCTCAAGCCGTTCAGCATCGAGATGATGAAAAACTCCATTCCCTCAGACCTTTCTCATCGCGGAATATAGAAGAGCCCGATACGGCAACCCGATCGGGCTCTTGAGGTGACACATCCAAAGAAGTGTCAGCAGCCGGCGCGACGTGTCCCCTTCCAGAGGCACCGCGGAACCGGCTTAGCCGGGCCGCCAGTGCCGCCCCCTGGAGGGGGTCGCGCGCAGCGCGGCGGGGGTGCTCTTGTTACCCCGGCCGCTTCATCTGGCAGCTGGTCGGCGTGCTCGACACGTAGTTCGGGTACTCCGCCACCGGTGCCAGCGTCATGCCGGTTTTTTCCGGGCTGTAGGGGTACTTGGCGTCGGCCTTCTGCCAGACCGACATGTACAGCGGCTGCTGCAGCTGGTGGTCGTTCTTGCGCATCTGCACTTCGCCGTTGAAGCTCTTGACGGTCAGGCCTTCCAGGGCCGCTGCCACCTTCACCGGGTCGGTCGACTTGGCCTTGGCCATGGCCGCGCCCAGGAATTCGAAGATGCGGATGGTGGCGCCGGTGTAGAAGTCGTCGTTGTACTTCTGGTTGAACTCCTGCATCCACTTGTCCATCTGCCCACCCATGTTGTAGTGGTTGTAGGCAATCTGGTAGACGCGGCCTGCGCCGTTGGAGCCCAGTGCGGCCGGCGTGCCGGTGACGCCCGCGTAGTAGGTGAAGAACTTGCCGTTGTAGCCGTTCTCGTTCGCGGCCTTGATCATCAGCGAGAGGTCGGAACCCCAGTTGCCGGTGATCACGGTGTCGGCGCCGGAGGCCTTGATCTTCGCGATGTAGGGCGCGAAGTCGCGCGTCTGGGCCAGCGGGGTCAGGTCTTCACCCACGAACTGGATGTCGGGGCGCTTGCGGCCCAGGGACTCCTTGCCGTACTTCACCACCTGGTGGCCGTGCGAGTAGTTCTGGTTCAGGAAGTAGACCTTCTTGATGTCGGGTTGGGTCGCGATGTAGCTGGCCATGGCCTCCATCTTCATCGAGGTGTCGGCATCAAAACGGAAGTGCCAGTAGCTGCACTTGCTGTTGGTCAGGTCGGGGTCGACCGCGGAGTCGTTGAGGTACAGCACTTCCTTGCCGGGGTTGCGGGCGTTGTGCTTTTCCACCGCATCGGCCAGCGCCAGCGCCACGGACGAACCGTTGCCCTGGATGATGTAACGCACGCCCTGGTCGATGGCGGCCTTCAGCGCGTTCAGGCTTTCGGCCGGGCTGAGTTTGTTGTCGACCGCGACCACTTCGAACTTCACCCCGGCCGGGTTGCCCTTGCCGCTGAACTTCTCGGCAAAGAACTGGTAGCCCTTGTTCTGGCTCACACCCACGGGACCGAGAAGGCCGGTCAGCGGGTCGATCCGCACCATCTTGACGGTTTCACCCGCCTGGGCAAATGAAGCACCTGCGGCCACCACCATGGCGGCGCCAGCAATCATTTTCACGGTCCATTTCATTTCTTTGTCTCCTTCTGTTTGAGGTGTCGGGAATCGATGAACGCAGGGTAAGGGCATCGGGTGCAGTGCAGCGTAGGGGATTGCCCGGGCATCTATCACGCAGGCGACAAAACGCCGCCTGGTGAAGTGCCGCGGGCCGCGCCCTCACGCGCCCGGCAACACGTAGTCCTTGAGTTGCTCGCGCAGGGTCATCTTCTGCATCTTGCCGGTGGCGCCGAGCGGGATCGCGTCGACGAACACCACGTCGTCGGGGATCTGCCACTTGGCAATCTTGTTCTCGTAGAACGCCAGAAGTTCCTCGCGCGTGAGCTCGGTGCCGGGTTTCTTCACCACCACCACGATGGGGCGTTCGTCCCACTTGGGGTGCTTCATGCCGACGCAGGCCGCCATCGCCACCGAGGGGTGCGCCATGGCGATGTTCTCGACGTCGATCGAGCTGATCCACTCGCCGCCGGACTTGATCACGTCCTTGCTGCGGTCGGTGATCTGCATGAAACCGTCGGCGTCGATGGTGGCCACGTCGCCGGTGGGGAACCAGCCCTTGCCTTGTGCGTCGTAGTGCAGCGGGTCACCGCCCTCGCCCTTGAAGTAGCTGGCGATGATCCAGGGGCCGCGCACCAGCAGGTCGCCATAGGTCTTGCCGTCCCAGGGCAGCTCGTCGCCTGCTTCGTTGACGATCTTCATGTCGGCGCCAAAGATGGCGCGGCCCTGCTTGAGGCGCACCGCGAGCTTCTCGGCCGGCGGCAGCGCCACCTGCGCGTTCTTCAGCGTGCAGACCGTGCCCAGCGGCGACATCTCGGTCATGCCCCAGGCGTGCAGCACCTCGACACCGTAGTCGTCGTTGAAGGCGCTGATCATGGCCGGCGGGCAGGCCGAGCCGCCGATCACGGTGCGGTTGAGCGTGCTGAACTTGAGCTTGTTCGACTGCAGGTGGGCCAGCAGCATCTGCCACACGGTGGGTACGCCGGCGGCCATGGTCACCTGCTCGGCTTCGATCAGTTCGTAGACCGACTTGCCGTCCAGCGCCGGGCCGGGGAACACCAGCTTGCAGCCGATGGCCGCTGCCGCATACGGCAGGCCCCAGGCGTTGACGTGGAACATGGGCACCACCGGCAACACGCTGTCGCGCGCCGAGAGGCACATGGCATCGGGCAGCGCCGCGCCGAACGCGTGCAGCAGCGTGGAGCGGTGCGAGTACAGCGCGGCCTTGGGGTTGCCCGTGGTGCCGCTCGTGTAGCACATGCTCGACGCGGAGTTCTCGTCGAAGGTCGGCCATTCGTAGGTGTCGGGCTGCGAACCCATCCAGGCTTCGTAGCTCTGCAGGCCGGGAATGCCGCTGTCGGCCGGCAGCTTGTCGGCGTCGCACAGGGCAATCCAGTGCTTCACCGTCGGGCACTTCGCGGCCACGGCCTTCACCAGCGGCAGGAAGGTCATGTCGAAACACACGGCCCGGTCTTCTGCGTGGTTGACGATCCAGACGAGTTGCTCGGGGTGCAGGCGCGGGTTGAGCGTGTGCAGCACGCGGCCGGTGCCGCTGACGCCGAAATACAGCTCCAGGTGGCGGTAGCCGTTCCAGGCCAGCGTGGCCACGCGGTCGCCCTGCGCCAGGCCCAGGCCGTCGATCGCACGCGCCACCTGACGCGAACGTTTGGCGATCTGGCCCCAGGTGCTGCGGTGGATGTCGCCCTCCACACGGCGGGAGACGATTTCCCCGCTCGCGTGGTGCCGCTCGGCGTGCACGATCAGTGAGGAAATCAAAAGGGGTTGGCTCTGCATCTGGCCCAGCATGGGATGTCTCCTGTCGGTGAGGGGGTTACGGATGCAGGTCATCGTAGCCGCTTGGCTTGCGGGCAAACCCCGAGGTTCCACGTAATCCGTGGCGCCGTGTCCGTTGCGTGACAGCTGCCCCCTTCACGGTGCCGTGCTGATCTGGGCCTGCGTGAGCGAGCCGTTGAAGTGCAGCTGACCGGGCCAGGCCGGCCAGGTGGTGCCCAGCGCGGTGTGGTTGGGGTTGCCGGTGCGCGCAAAGCTGGCCAGCGAGGCCATCATGTGGCCCGCCAAGGCCTCGCGGCCCGGGCGGTTGGCGCCGCTGCCGATGGCGTTGGCCAGCAGCGAGGGGCCGAAGTTGCCGAACACGAACGGCAGGTCGAAGCCGTGCGCCGCGCCGTACACCGTGTTCCAGGGCGCGGGGTTCTGCGCCCAGTCGAAGCGGTAGTACCAGATGTCGCTCTGCTGCGTGCGCAGGGCGTTGAGCACGTTGTCGCGGCCGACGGTGAACGAGGCGTTGGTGAGCACGCCGGTCAACGCGGTCCAGCCCGTGCCCGGGGTGGTGGACGGCACGTAGGCCGGGTTCAGGATGTCGCCCTCGGTCAGCGTGGTCGGCGCATCGGGGTTGAAGTCATGCAGCAGCGTGAACAGCTGGGCGTCGTTGACCGTGAAGCCCGGCGGGAATGCCGCGCCCAGCAAGGGCAGGAAACCCGGGAACAGCTTGCCCTCTTCCAGCGTCGTGCCGGCGAGCACGGGCACCTTGTTGTAGTGGCCGGCGCTGAAGGCCGCAATCGGGTCCAGCGGCAGCACCGTGCCATCCGGGATCGGGCCCGAGCCGCCCAGCGTGCGGGCGAGCACGGTGCGCAGCACCTCGTTGCCGCTCTGCGCACGCAGAAAGGCCGCCACCTGTGCCGTGGACTGGGTGGCGAGCCAGGCCTGCACGCCCGCGTCGTCGGTGGCCAGCCCGGCCGCGATCACCAGCCCGGCCAGCAGGCCATTGCCCTGCGCTGTCGTGGCCGGGGTCAGCGAGGGGATGGTGTTCGCCGGCAGGTTGCTCGCCAGCGAGATGCCGCCCGACAGCGGCACGATCTTGTGGAACAGCCCGGCGGCGCTGGGCGAGGCCATCAAGGCCCAGATGTTGGTGGCGCCGGCCGAGTGGCCCATCAGCGTCACGTTGTCCTTGTTGCCGCCGAAGCTGCCCATGTTCTGCTGCACGAACTTCAGCGCCTGCACGATGTCGAGCAAGGCGAAATTGCCCGAATCTTCCAGCGCATCCAGGCCGGTCTTGAGCGGCGGCAGGTTGAGGAACCCCAGCACGCCGAGGCGGTAGTTCATGGTCACCACCACCGCGTTGGCGCTGCGCGCCAGGGCCGCGCCGTCGTACAGCGGGTCGGCGGTGTAGCCGGTGATGTTGCTGCCGCCGTGCACGAACACAATCACCGGCAGGCCGGTGGTGTCGTTGGCCGGGCGCCAGACGTTGAGCGTGAGGCAGTCCTCGTGGCCCACCGGCGTGCCCAGCGTGGTGCCGATGGTGGTGTCGTAGCGGTTGTTGCTGCCAGGCCCATACAGGCGGCCGTTCTGCAAGCAGGCGTTGCCGAAGCGGGTGGCGTCGCGGCTGCCGGTCCAGCTGGCCGGCGCCTGCGGCGCTTTCCAGCGCAGCGCGGCCACGGGCGGCTGGGCATAGGGAATGCCTTTCCAGGCGTAGGTGCCGTTGCTGGCAGCGTCGTTGCGGCCCGTCACCGTGCCCAGGCTGGTCTGGCGCACTTCGGGCGCCGGTACCTCGGGCGTTTTGTCGCCACCACCACCACAGGCGGCCAGCAGCATGCCGAGCGCGCCCGCACACAGGGCCGTGTACACCGATGTCTTGATCTTCATGTCTTGTCTCCGCTGGTTTTCCGTAGGCGTAAATCCGCTTGCGCCCGCTTTTGAAATCCCGTTGAATCGCTCTTGTGTGGCGACCTGAACCGTCCACGAAAATTCTAGGAAGCGATGGCCCATGGGCCGCTATCGCAACACGACCAATCGAGTGACTTCACGACGCCAATCCCTCAGCAAAAGAAGCAGTTCGTCCATCTGGGTCAAGGGCCTGGCCGACATGTTCGCCGCGCAGGGCCTGGACGCGCAGCGCCTGCTCACCGCCTCCGGCATCGACGTGGCCGTGCTCGCCAAACCCGACGCGCGCATCGACGTCGATGCCATCAGCCGCCTGTGGGAGCTGGCCGTGCTCCGCTCGGGCGACCCCACGCTGGGCATGGACCGTGAGCAGCCAAGGCGCCACGTCAACTTCGACGTGATCGGTTACGTGATGCTGGCCAGCCAGACGCTCATGGCCGGCCTGGAAAGCCTGGCGCGTTATTACGCGGTGATCTCGGACGCCATCACGCTCGAGTTCGAACCGGTGCCCGACGGCTGCTGGCTGGCGATCGACCTGTTCGGCAACGCACAACCCCTGCCCCGCCAGCGGCTTGAATACAGCCTGCTCACGGTGGCCACGCTGTGCCGCTGGATCACGCGGCGCGACATACAGGCACTGGCGGTGGAGTTCACCTACCCGCAACCGGACAACGACGAACCCTACCGGCGCGCCTTCGGCTGCCCTGTGCGCTTCGGCCAGCCCAGCAACCGCATGCTGCTGGCCCAGTCCGACCTCGAAGCGCCGCTGCTCTCCAGCGACCCGGTGTTGTTCGGCATGCACCAGCGCGTGATCGAGGCGCGCCTGGAACGCCTGGGCAACGCCAGCACCGGCCACCGCGTGAGCGAAGAAATCGTGCGCCGCCTGCACCTGGGCGAGCCACGGCGCGAAGACATCGCCCGCAGCCTCGCCATGGCCGACCGCACCCTGCAGCGCCGCCTGCAGGAAGAAGACACCAGCTTCCAGCAGTTGCTGGACGATGCGCGCCGCGAACTGGCGCAGAAATACCTGGCCGAGCCGCGTTATGCGCTGGGCCAGGTGGCCGACATGCTGGGCTTTGCCGACCAGAGCAACTTCTTCCGGGCCAGCAAGCGCTGGTTCGGCGTGTCGCCCGGCCAGTACCGCACGCGCCTGCTCTGCCCCGAGGGCCTGGACGAGCTGCAGGCCGCGGTGCCGTCCGAAGCCGATTGACCCTGCGCCGCGCCATGTCGGCCCCGATGGCGACAATGGCGGCCATGAACCGACCCGTTGACCTGGCCGCCAGCCTGGACCTTGGCCTGCCCTGGCGCAACCGCTTCGCCGGCCTGGGCGAAGCCTTCTACACCCTGCGCTCCCCCACCCCGCTGCCCGCACCCGAATGGGTGGGCACCAGTCCGGCCGTGGCCGACCTGATCGGGCTGGACCGCGCCTGGCTCGCCTCGCCCGCCGCGCTCGATGCCTTCACCGGCAACCTTGCCATTGCCGGCACGCAACCGCTGGCCAGCGTCTACAGCGGCCACCAGTTCGGTCACTGGGCGGGCCAGCTCGGCGATGGCCGCGCCATCCTGCTCGGCGAGGTGGATGCCGCCGCCGGCCTGCAGGAGGTGCAGCTCAAGGGCGCCGGGCTCACGCCCTACTCGCGCATGGGCGACGGCCGCGCCGTGCTGCGCAGCTCCATCCGCGAATTCCTCTGCAGCGAAGCCATGCACGCGCTCGGCATCCCGACCAGCCGCGCCCTGTGCGTGACCGGCTCGCACGCCCCGGTGCGGCGCGAAGAGATCGAGACCGCCGCGGTGGTCACGCGCGTGGCGCCCAGCTTCATCCGCTTCGGCCACTTCGAGCATTTCTCGCACAACGGCATGCACGACGAGTTGCGCCAGCTGGCCGACTTCGTGGTGGACAACTTCTACCCGGCATGCCGCCAGCAGCCCGGCAACCCCTACGCGGCCCTGCTCGAAGCCGTGGCCGCACGCACCGCCGAAATGGTGGCGCAATGGCAGGCCGTGGGTTTCTGTCATGGCGTGATGAACACCGACAACATGAGCATCCTGGGCCTGACCATCGACTACGGTCCGTTCCAGTTCCTCGACGCCTTCAACCCCGGCCACATCTGCAACCACTCGGACACCGGCGGGCGTTACGCCTACAACCGCCAGCCCAACATCGCCTACTGGAACCTGTTCGCACTCGGCCAGGCGCTGCTGCCGCTGATGGACGACCAGCAGCAGGCGCTGGATGCGCTGGAGCCCTACAAGGCGCTGATGCCGGCCGCCCTGCAGCGCCGCATGAACGCCAAACTGGGCCTGAGCGAGGTGCAGGACGGCGACGCCGATCTCACCGAAACGCTGATGAAGCTGATGGCCACCGACGCGGTGGACTTCACCATCTTCTGGCGCCGCCTCAGCCATGCCGCGAACGGCCCGCTGGAACCGGTGCGAGACCTGTTCCTGCAGCGCGAGGCCTTCGACACCTGGGCTGGGCGCTGGCAGGCACGGCTGCAGGCGCAAGCCGGCTTCGACGCCGCCACCACCCAGGCCCAGATGCTGGCCACCAACCCGCAGGTGGTGCTGCGCAACCACCTCGGCGAGCTGGCGATCCAGCGCGCCAGGCAAGGCGATTTCAGCGAACTCGCGCGCTTGCAAAATGCGCTGGAGCACCCATTTGAAGCGCTCGCGGGCCAGGAAGACCTGGCCGCCTTCCCGCCCGACTGGGCCAGCCAGATCGAGATCAGCTGTTCATCCTGAGTCACCCCGCCGCGCTGCACGCGCCCCCCCTCCTGGGTGACGCCTGCGGCCCGGCGAAGCCGGTTCCGCGGCACCTCTGGAGGGTGCGCCGGCATCTGAACCTTTGAAGGAGACCCCATGACCTATCCCGTGCAGAAATCCGAAGCCGAATGGCGCGACGTGCTGGCCGCCAAGGGCGCCGAGCCACGCGCGTTTGACGTCACGCGCCACGCCCACACCGAGCGCCCCTACACCGGCAAGTACGAGCAGGTCTGGGCCGACGGCAGCTACCACTGCATCTGCTGCGGCAACACCTTGTTCGACTCGCACACCAAGTTCGACGCCGGCTGCGGCTGGCCCAGCTTCTCGCAAGCCGTGCCCGGCGCCATCACCGAAATCACCGACCGCAGCCACGGCATGGTGCGCGTGGAAACCGTGTGCAGCCAGTGCGGTGCGCACCTGGGCCACGTGTTCGAGGACGGCCCCACGCCCACCGGCCTGCGCTACTGCATGAACTCCGCCTCCCTGGAACTGCAACCGACGAAGGACACACCATGAAAGCCCGGAACGTACTCGAGACCATCGGCGGCACGCCGCATATCCGCCTGCAACGCCTGTTCGCCGGTGCCAGCCAGCAGGTCTGGATCAAGTCCGAGCGCAGCAACCCGGGTGGCTCGATCAAGGACCGCATCGCGCTGTCCATGGTGGAAGACGCCGAGCGCTCGGGTGCGCTCAAGCCCGGCGGCACCATCGTCGAGCCGACCTCGGGCAACACCGGCATCGGCCTGGCCATGGTGGCCGCGGTCAAGGGGTACAAGCTGGTGCTGGTGATGCCCGACAGCATGTCGGTCGAGCGCCGCCGCCTGATGCTGGCCTACGGCGCCAGCTTCGACCTCACGCCGCGCGAGAAAGGCATGAAGGGCTCGATTGCGCGTGCCGAAGAAATCGTCGCCAGCACCCCCGGTGCCTGGATGCCGCAGCAGTTCAACAACCCGGCCAACGTGGAGGTGCACGTGCGCACCACGGCGGAAGAGATCGCCGCCGATTTCCCCGAGGGCCTCGACGCCATCATCACCGGCGTGGGCACCGGCGGCCACATCACCGGCGTGGCGCGTGTGCTCAAGGCGCGCTGGCCCAGGCTCAAGGTGTTCGCGGTCGAGCCCACGGCCTCGCCCGTCATCTCCGGCGGCCAGCCCTCGCCCCACCCGATCCAGGGCATCGGCGCGGGCTTCGTCCCGAACAACCTCGACACCAGCCTGCTCGACGGCGTGATCCAGGTCGAGGCCGAGCCGGCGCGCGAGATGGCGCGCCGCAGCGCACGCGAAGAAGGCCTGCTGGTCGGCATTTCGTCCGGCGCCACGCTGGCGGCCATCGCGCAGAAACTGCCCGAGCTGCCGGCCAACGCGGTGGTGCTGGGCTTCAACTACGACACCGGCGAACGTTACCTGTCGGTGGAGGGCTTCCTGCCGCAGGCTTGACGCCACCCCCTGTGGCGCCTGTGGCGCCTTCCCCCTCTCTCGCCTGCGGCGGGAGGGGGACGACGGCTGGGGCTGGCGGAGCCGGACCCTCGCCGTCCCTGGAGGGCAGCACTTCGCACGGCGCAGGCCTCTTGAAACGCGTTGAAAGATTCCATGACAACACTCTCCGACATCCGCCTCTCCATGCTCGACCTCGTGGCCGTGCGCGAAGGCGGCACCGTGGCCGACGCGCTGGCCATCGCCTTGCGCACCGCGCAGCACGCCGAGTCGCTCGGCTTCACGCGCTACTGGCTGGCCGAGCACCACAACATGAGCGGCATCGCCAGTTCGGCCACCGCCGTGCTGATCGGCCACATCGCCGGTGGCACCAGGACCATGCGCGTCGGCTCCGGCGGCGTGATGCTGCCCAACCACGCGCCGCTGGTGGTGGCCGAGGCCTTCGGCACGCTGGCCGAGCTGTACCCCGGCCGCATCGACCTGGGTCTGGGCCGCGCGCCCGGCACCGACCCGCACACCATGCGTGCGCTGCGGCGCGACCGGGTGGAGACCGAGGCCGATTTCCCGCGCGACGTCGCCGAGTTGCAGCGCCTGCTGGGCCCGGCCACGCCCGGCCAGCGCCTCATCGCCAACCCCGGCGCCGGCACCAACGTGCCGATCTGGCTGCTCGGCTCCAGCCTGTTCTCGGCCCAGCTCGCGGCCGAGCGTGGCCTGCCCTATGCCTTTGCCTCGCACTTCGCGCCACGCCTGCTGCTGCAGGCGCTGGACGTGTACCGCACCCACTTCAAACCCTCGGCCACGCTGGCCAAGCCCTATGCCATCGTGGGTGTGCCGCTGATCGCGGCCGAGACCGACGAGGAAGCGGAGTTCCTTGCCAGCAGCACCTACCAGCGGGTGCTCAGCATCCTCACCGGCAAACGCGGCCAGCTGCCACCGCCGGTGCAGGGCTTCATGCAGAGCCTGCACGCGCAGGAACGCGCGGCCATTGCCGACTTCCTGGCGGTGGCCGTGATCGGCGGCCCGAAGACGGTGCGCGAAGGCCTGCAGCAGGTGGCCGACGCGACCGAGGCCGACGAATTCATGATCGTCAGCGACCTGTTCGACGCCGATCTGCGCCTGCGCTCCATGAGCCTGGCCGCCGCCGCGATGGCGCCGGACACGGCAGCGGCCGAAGCCAGCACCCTGAATGCCATGACGCAGTGACGGCACGCCCCGCTGCCATGGCGGGGCGCACGAATGCCATCAACAACGGGAGGCCAGCGCCTCCCGTTGTGCCGTCAAGGGCCGTCGCGATGCCGCGGCGAGGGCATGGCGGCACCAGATAGACCCCGCAAGTTCTGGCGATATTGCTTCACAAACGGAAGCGTTTGCGTGCGCTGATTTACATTCGCTGCGTTGCCGGACGGTGCCGCCCCGCGTGTTCTTGCGCGGCGCGCACGATGGGCCGCCGCCCGAACAGGCGGGCCAGGCCCTCACCTTGACCGACCGGCACATGGGCAACAGAAGCCACGGCGCCTTGCAGGTGCCGCCGCGCTTTCCCGCCTGAACACCAGCCCGCAGGACCACCACGGCCCTGCCAGCCACAGGTGCGCGCCACGCCCTGTCTTTGAGAATCGTTATCATTCATAGCCTCCCGATCCAGCCGTCTGCGCTGGCGCGGGCATGGCCAGCGCCGCCCACGGGCGGATGCCCTTTTTTTCGCTGTTGTCCATGCCGTCCAATATCCCTTCCGCAGACCCTTCGCCCGCCCGCTCCTCTTTCTTCACACCGCGCCTGCTGGCGTTGTTGCTGCTGGTCTTGCTGATCGCGGTCGCGGTCTGGTACTTCCTGTTGCGCCCGGCCGGCAACACGCCACCCGCCGGGCCCGGCGCCTGGTCGCAACCGGTGCCGGTGCTGGTGGAGGCCACGCGCCAGGGACCGTTCACGGTGCAGGTGCAGTCCATCGGCACGGTGTCGCCCTACAACGCCGTCACCGTGCGTGGCCGCGTGGCCGGGCAGTTGATGCGGGTGGCGGTGCGCGAAGGTGACTTCGTCGAAAAGGGCCAGTTGCTGGCCGAGGTGGACCCGGAGCCGCTGCGCGTGCGCCTGGCGCAAGCCCAGGGCCAGCAGCAGCAGAACGCGGCGCAGCTCAAGCACGCGCAGAGCGAGCTGGCGCGTTACCGCGAGCTGTTCAAGCAGGACTCCATCGCCCGCCTCGAGCTGGAGCGCCAGGAAGCCCTGGTGCAGCAGATGCAGGGCACGCAGCAGGCCGACCAGGCGCAGGTGGACGACGCCCGGCTGCAACTTTCTTACGCGCGCATCACCGCGCCGATCTCCGGCCGCGTCGGCCTGCGCCGTGTCGACGTGGGCAACCTGGTGGCCGAGAACGCCGCCGACGGCCTGTTCACCGTGCTGCAGACGCGGCCCATCACCGTGCTGTTCACCGTGCCCGAGCCGCAGGTGGCGGCGGTGCGCGCCGCGCACGGCGCCAAGCCGGCCGCGGTGGCCGAGGTCTGGGACCGCGACGGCCGCCAGCGCCTGGCCACCGGCGTGCTCGACACGCTCGACAACCAGATCGACGCCGCCACCGGCACGCTGCGCCTGAAGGCGCGCTTCGACAACACCGACGACGCCCTGTTCCCGAACCAGTTCGTCAACCTGCGCCTGGCACTGCAAACCCTGCCGGACGCCATGACGATTCCGGCCGATGCGGTGCAACACGGCTCGCGTGGCAGTTATGTGTACGTGATCGTGGACGGCAAAGCCACGGTGCGCGTGTTGAAGCTGGGCCCGACCAGCGAAGGCCGCACCGTGGTGCTCGACGGCCTGAAGGCCGGCGAAGCCGTGGTGCTGGAAGGCCTGGACCGGCTGCGCGAAGGACGCGCCGCCACCATCGTGGAGGGCAAAACCGCCCCCGCTGCCGCGCCCGCCGCACCTGCCGCCGGCGCCTGAGCGGGCGCCGCCGTCATGCAGCTCTCGCGCCCTTTCATCCTGCGCCCGGTCGCCACGTCGCTGCTCATGCTGGCGGTGCTGATCGCCGGCCTGTTGTCCTGGCGGCAGTTGCCCGTGGCCGCGCTGCCGCAGGTGGACTACCCGGTCATCCAGGTCTATACCTTCCACCCTGGCGCCAGCCCGGACGTGACGGCGCGCACCGTCACCGCGCCGCTGGAACGCAGCCTGGGCCAGATTCCCGGCCTGCAGCAGATGGCCTCCACCAGCTCGGCCGGCGCCTCGGTGCTCACGCTGCGCTTCGCACTCGAAGTGGACATGGGCGTGGCCGAGCAGGAGGTGCAGGCCGCGCTCAATACCGCGTCCAACCTGCTGCCGTCCGATCTGCCGGCGCCGCCGATCTACCGCAAGGTGAACCCGGCCGACACGCCCATCCTCACCCTGGCCGTGAGCTCCAGCACGCTGGCGCTGCCCGAGGTGGTGGACCTCGTGGACACGCGCATGGCGCAGAAGATCGCCCGCCTGCCCGGCGTCGGCATGGTGAGCCTGGCCGGCGGCCAGCGCCCGGCGATCCGCATCAGCGCCGACATGGGCGCCCTGGCGCGCCACGGGCTGAGCCTGGAAAACCTGCGCAGCGCCATCACCGCGGCCAACGTGAACCAGCCCAAGGGCAGCTTCGACGGCCCCACGCGCTCGACCATGCTGGACGCGAACGACCAGATCCGCACCGTGGACGAGTACCGCCAGCTGATCGTGGCCTTTGCCGACGGCGCACCGCTGCGCCTGGCCGACGTGGCCAAGGTGGAACAGGGCGCGGAAGACCGCTTCCTCGCCGCCTGGTCGGGCCTGGGTTGCCAGGCGCCCGCGGCTCACGCCGAACCCGGCATCGGGCGCGAATGCGCGGCCCAGCCGGCGGTGCTGGTCAACATCCAGCGCCAGCCCGGCGCCAACGTGATCGAGGTGGCCGACCGCGTGCGCGCGCTCATGCCCGAACTCACCGCCGCCCTGCCGGCCGCGGTGCAGGTGCAGGTGTTGACCGACCGCACCGAGAGCATCCGCGCCTCGATCCGCGGCGTGCAGATGGAGTTGTTGTTCGCCATTGCCCTCGTGGTGGCGGTCACCTTTGCGTTCCTGCGCACGGCCGGCGCCACGCTGATCCCCAGCGTGGCGGTGCCGCTGTCGCTGGTGGGCACGTTCGCAGTGATGGCCTGGCTGGGCTTCTCGCTCAACAACCTCAGCCTGATGGCGCTGACGATTGCCACCGGCTTCGTGGTGGACGATGCCATCGTGATGCTGGAGAACATCGCGCGCCACCGCGAGATGGGCGCCTCGCCCATGGAGGCGGCGCTCAAGGGTGCGAAAGAGATCGGCTTCACGCTCGTCTCGCTCACCGTCTCGCTGGTGGCGGTGCTGATCCCGCTGCTGTTCATGGGCGATGTGGTCGGCCGCCTGTTCCACGAGTTCGCCGTCACGCTGGCGGTGGCCATCACCATCTCGCTGGTGGTCTCGCTCACGCTCACGCCCATGATGTCGGCGCGCATGCTGGGCGCCATGCCGCAGGGCCACGGCGATGAGCACGGACACGCCCGCGGCGACTGGCTCGACAGCACCATTGCCGCCTACGCGCGTGGGCTCGACTGGGTGCTGGCCCGCCAGCCCCTGGCGCTGGTGGTGCTGGCCGCCACCCTGGCCGCCACCGCCCTGCTCTACTTCGCGGTGCCCAAGGGTTTCTTCCCGCAGCAGGACGCGGGCGTGATCCAGGTGGTGACCGAAGGGCCGCAGAGCATTTCCTTCGCCGCCATGAGCGAACGCCAGCAGCGCCTGGCCGATGCGCTGTTGCAAGACCCGGCGGTCGCCAGCCTGTCCTCGTCCATCGGCGTCGATGGCGGCAACAGCACGCTGGGCAGCGGCCGCATGCTGGTCAACCTGCTGCCACACGGCGAACGCGATGGCGCGGCGGTGGTCATTGACCGCCTGCGCGAACGCGCGGCCGGGGTGCAGGGCATCACCGGCTGGTTCCAGCCGGTGCAGGAACTGGGCCTGGAAGACCGCGTGAGCCGCACCCAGTACCAGCTCACCCTCAGCTCGCCCGACCGTGCGCTGCTGCGCGAGTGGAACGGCCGCCTGCTGGCCGAACTGCGCGAGCAACCCGCGCTGCAGGACGTGGCCAGCGACCTGCAGAGCGAAGGCCTGCAGGCCTACCTGGACATCGACCGCGACGCCGCCGCCCGCCTCGGCGTGCGCGTGGGCGACGTGGCCACCGCATTGCAGAACGCCTTTGGCCAACGCCAGATCAGCACCCTGTTCACCCACGCCAGCCAGTACCGCGTGGTGCTGCAGGCCGACGTGAATGCGCAGGAAGGGCTGGCGGCGCTGAGTCGGGTTTACGTGTCGCCCACCGGCGGCGGCACGCTGGTGCCGCTGTCTTCGGTGGTGCGCGTGTCGCAGCGGCTGGCGCCGCTGTCGGTGGAGCACCTGGGCCAGTTCCCGGCCGCCACGCTGTCGTTCAACCTCGCGCCCGGGCATTCGCTGGGCGAGGCCGTGGCCGCCATCGAAGGCGCGCGCGCCCGCCTGGGCATGCCGGCGTCGGTGGAGCTGGCGTTCCAGGGCGCGGCGCAGGCCTTCCGCGCCTCGCTCGGCAACACCCTGTGGCTGGTGCTGGCGGCGGTGGTGGTGATGTACCTGGTGCTGGGCATGTTGTACGAGAGCGCGGTGCACCCGCTGACCATCCTCTCCACCCTGCCCTCGGCCACGGTGGGCGCGCTGCTGGCGCTGCTGCTCACCGGCCGCCCGCTCGACCTGATCGCCATCATCGGCATCGTGTTGCTGATTGGGCTGGTGAAGAAGAACGGCATCATGATGGTCGACTTCGCGCTCGACGCGCAGCGCCGTCTCGGCCTGTCGCCGAGCGAAGCGATCCGCCGCGCCGCGCTGCTGCGTTTCCGCCCGATCCTCATGACCACGCTGGCCGCGTTGTTCGGTGCCGTGCCGCTCATGCTGGCCAGCGGCTCGGGTGCCGAGCTGCGCCAGCCGCTGGGCATCGTGATGGTCGGCGGGCTCATCATGAGCCAGCTGCTGACCCTGTTCACCACGCCGGTGGTGTACCTCGCGTTCGACCGCTGGGGCCGGCGCCGCGCCCCCACCGGCGCGGCCCAAGCCAGCTGAAGCGCGCATGGACGCGGTCGCTCGTTACTTCATCCGCCGCCCTGTCGCCAGCATCATGCTGGCGGTGGCGGTGCTGCTCGCCGGTGCGCTGGCTTGGCGTCTGCTGCCGGTGGCGCCGCTGCCGCAGGTGGACTTTCCGGCCATCGAGATCAGCGCCAACCTGCCCGGTGCCAGCCCCGAGAGCATGGCCGCCACGGTGGCCGCGCCGCTGGAGCGCGCGCTCGGCAGCATCGCCGGCGTGGCGCGCATCGCCTCCAGCAGCAACCAGGGCGCCACGCGCGTCAACCTGGACTTCGAACTCGGCCGCAACATCGACGAGGCCGCGCGCGAGGTGCAGGCCGCCATCAACGCGGCGCGGGGGCAACTGCCCTCGGGCATGAGCGGCAATCCCTCGTTCCGCAAGGTCAACCCCTCGCAGGCGCCCATCATGGCGCTGGCGCTGAGTTCGCCACAGCTGCCGCCCTCGGTGCTGTACGACAACGCCTCCACCGTGCTGGCGCAGAAGCTGTCACAGATCGTCGGTGTGGGCGAGGTGCGGGTGGACGGCGCGTCGCTGCCGGCGGTACGCGTGCAACTCGACGGCGCCGCGCTCACCCACCTGGGCCTGTCTATGGAAGACGTGCGCCGCGCGATTGGCGAGGCCAATGCCTGGCGGCCGTTGGGCGCCATCGAACACGGCGCACAGCGCTGGCAGATCGCGCTGTCGCAGCCGATGCGCAGCGCGGCCGACTTCGCCCAACTGGTGGTGCGCCACGACCAGGGCGCGCTGGTGCGGCTGTCCGACGTGGCGCGTGTCACCGACTCGGTGGAGAACCGCTACACCAGCGGGTACCACAATCAGCGCACCGCCGTCGTGCTGCTGGTCAGCCGCCGCGCCGACGCCAACATCGTGCAGACGCTGGACGCGATCTACGAACAAATGCCGCAACTGCGCGCGCTGCTGCCGGCCGACACCCAGCTCTCGGTGGTGATGGACCGCTCGCCCGGCATCCGCGCCACCCTGGCCGAAGCGCAGTGGACGCTGCTGATCGCCTGCGTACTGGTGATGCTGGTGGTCTGGGCCTTCCTGGGTCGGGCGCGCACCGCGCTCATTCCCGCGCTGGCGCTGCCGGTGTCGCTGGTCGGCACCTTCACGGTGATGTGGTGGCTCGGCTTCTCGCTCAACAACCTGAGCCTGATGGCGCTGATCGTGGCCGCCGGCCTGGTGGTGGACGACGCCATCGTGGTGCTGGAAAACGTGCAACGCCACATCGAACGCCAGCGCCACGCAGGCGGCACCGGCCAGACCCGTTTCGGCGTCTGGCGCGCGGCCATGCGCGGCGCGGGTGAAGTCGGCTTCACCCTGCTGGCGATGAACCTCGCGCTGGTGGTGGTGTTCGTCGCCATCCTGTTCATGGGCGGCGTGATCGAGCGCCTGTTCCGCGAGTTCTCGCTCACGCTGGCGGCGGCCATCCTGATCTCGCTGGCGGTCTCGCTCTCGCTCACCCCGGCGTTGTGCGCCCACACCCTGCCGGCGCAAGACCGCGCGCCGGGCCGGCTGGCACTGGCCGGGCGCGAGTTCTTCGCCTCGCTACAACGGGGTTACCTGCGCTCGCTCGACTGGGTGCTGCGCCACGGCGTGGTGGCCCTGCTGGTGTTGGCCGGTGTGGTGGCGCTCAACGTCTGGCTCTACAACATCAGCCCCAAGGGCATGCTGCCGACGCAGGACACCGGCCAGCTCAGCGCGTTCGTGCGCGGCGACGACGGCTTCTCGTACCAGGTGATGCAGCCCAAGGTCGAGGCCTACCGCCAGTACCTCCTGGCCGACCCGGCGGTGGCCGACGTCACCGGCACGGCCGGCGCGCGCACCGGCATCAGCAACGCCGCGTTCCGCGTCCGCCTCAAACCCCTGGCCGAACGCGACCCCGCGCCCGTCGTGGCGCAGCGCCTGCGCAGCACCGCGCCGCTGCAGCCCGGCGCCATGCTGTTCGTCAACGTCGAGCAGGACATCCGCCTGCAGGCACACGGTGGCGGCGACGGCGAGCAGACCCTGGTGCTGCGCTCGGACTCGCTGCAGACCCTGCGCCAGTGGGCACGCCCGGTGGGCGATGCGCTGCAGCGCCTGCCCGAGCTGGTGGACGTGAACGTGCCCGGCGGCGAAGACGCACAGCAGGTCGAACTCACCATCGACCGCGAAGCCGCGCGCCGCTACGGCGTGGAAATGGCCAGCGTGGCCTCGGCCTTGAACAACGCCTTCTCGCAGCGCCAGGTGGCCACGCTGTACGACGACCTCAACCAGTACCGCGTGGTGATGGAGCTCGACCCGCTGTTCGGCAGCGACCCGTCGGCACTGGCCCAGGTGCAGGTGATGAACCACAACGCGCAGCCGGTGCCGCTGAGCGCATTTGCCCAATGGCAGTACGGCCTGTCGCAAGACCGCGTACAGCACGACGCGCAGTTCGCCTCCATCGGAGTCGACTACGGCCTGGCGCCCGGCGTCACGCTGCCGCAGGCACAACAGGCGATCGAGCGCGCGCTGGATCTGCTCATGCTGCCCTCCAACATCTACGCCGGCGAGCGCAAGGAAGACCGCAACGGCCTGAAGGCCACGCTGGCGCGCCAACCCTGGCTGATCCTGGGCGTGCTGGTCGCGGTGTACCTGGTGCTCGGCGTGTTGTACGAGAGCACGCTGCACCCGCTCACCATCCTCTCCACCCTGCCCTCGGCCGGCGTCGGTGCGCTGCTGGCGCTGCGGCTGGCGCAGATGGAGTTCAGTCTGATCGCGCTGCTCGGCCTGTTCCTGCTGATCGGCGTGGTGATGAAGAACGCCATCCTGCTGATCGACTTCGCGCTCGACGCCCAACGCCGTGGCGGCCTGATGCCGCTGGCCGCCGTGCGCGAAGCGGCGCGCCTGCGCCTGCGCCCGATCCTCATGACCAACCTCGCCGCGCTGCTGGGCGCGGTGCCGCTGGTGCTGGGCTTCGGCGAAGGCTCGGAGATGCGGCGCCCGCTGGGCGTGGCCATCATCGGCGGGCTGGCGGTGAGCCAGTTGCTCACGCTCTACACCACGCCGGTGGTTTACCTCTACCTGGAGCGCCTGCGGCAATGGTCGCGACGCGCCACCCCATCGTCTTCGCCGTCTTCCTCGCCCGCTGCGCCATGACCCGTTCCTTCGCTCCCACCCTGCAACGCCTGGCGACCGCGGCCGCCTGCGGCCTGCTGCTGAGCGCCTGCGCCAGCCGCAGCCTGCCGCACCCGGCACCCGAGACCACCTTGCCCGCACAGTTCCACCACCAGGCCGGCTGGCTCGCGGTGGCGGCGCTGCCGGATGGCCCGGCGGCGGCGCAGAACGCAACCTGGTGGACGGCGTTCCAGGACCCTGTGCTGAGCCAGTTGCTGGCCGACGTGACCGCCGCCAACCCCAACCTGGCGCAGGCCCTGGCGCGGCTGCGCCAGGCACAGGCCGCGGTGGACGCCGCCGGTGCCGCCGCCGCACCGCAGGTGGGTGTGTCCGGCTCGGCCACCCGCTCGGGCGGTTCCGACGGCACGCCCACGGTGAACCGGTTTGCTGCCGGGCTGGACATCGGCTGGGAGCCCGACCTGTGGGGCCGCATCGGCCTGCAGCAACAGGCCGCGCAGTCCGACGCCAGCGCCAGCGAGGCCGACCACCGCGCGCTGCGCCTGGCGCTGCAGTTGCGTGCCGCCCAGCATTACGTGCGCCTGCGCTCGCTGGAGCTGCAGCAGGTGCTGCTGGCGCAAACCCTGCAGGCCTTCGAGCGCTCGCTGCAGCTCACACGCAACCAGTACGCCGCCGGCCTGATCGCGCGGGCCGACGTGATCCTGGCCGAAACCCAGTGGCAGTCGGTGCGCACCCAGGTGCTGGGCAACCAGCGCCAGCACGCGCTGGAGCGCAACGCCCTGGCCGAACTGACCGGCCGCACGCCGGGTGAACTCTCGTTGCCGCAGGCCGCCGCCCTGCCCGGCCTGCCTGCGGTGCCGGCACAACTGCCGACCGCGCTGCTGGTGCGCCGGCCCGATCTGGCAGCGGCGCAGCACCAGCTGGCGGCGGCCAATGCCCGCGTGGGTGTGGCGCAAACCGCCTGGCTGCCCGACCTGAACCTGGGCCTGAGCGCCGGGCTGCAGAGCGGCAGCTGGTCGCAGTGGCTGCAGGCACCGGTGCGCGCCTGGTCCCTCGGCCCGCGGCTGGCGGCCACCTTGTTCGACGGCGGCGCACGGCGTGCCGCGCTGGCGCAGTCCGAAGCGGGTTACGACGCGCTGGCCGCGGGCTGGCGCGCCAGCGTATTGCAGGCGGTGCGCGAAACCGAAGACGCGTTGTCCTCGCTCGCGCTGCTGGCCGAGCAGACCGGACAACAGGCCACGCTGGCCGCGCTGGCCGAAGAAAACCTGCGCGTGGTCAACAACCGTTACGCCGCCGGCGTGGTGAGTTACCTGGAAGTGGCCACGGCGCAGAACCTGGCGCTGAACAGCCGGCGCGCCGCACTGGAAACCCAGGCCGACCGGCTGCTCGCCAGCATGGCACTGATCGCCGCGCTCGGCGGTGGCTGGGGCAGCACGCCCTGATGGGCCCACGGTGCCCCTGAGGCGCTCAGACGCCGCCGCGCACCATCTGCATCACCTGCGCCACGTCCAGCGTGGCGGCCTTCTGCTGGATCTGCGGCAGGTACTGCGCCTGCATCTGCTTGGCCGGGCCCAGCAGGTCCTGGAAGCTCTGCTTGAGCAGCTCGGTGCTCATCGTCCGGCCACCCGCGTAGTACCGCTTGGCTACCTGGCCCAGGGCATAGGTGGTGGCAAACGAAAACGCCATGCCGGTGGCCGCGCCACCGATGCGGCCGATGCTGCGCCCCGCCGCCTTGCCCAGCAGGCCACCCAGCAGCTTGCGGCCGAACTGCTCCAGGTACTGCGAGGTCAGGCCCACGCCCGCCGCCGCGATGAACTCGCGGATGTGGCCCTGGTCCAGCTCCACACCGTGCGCCTTGCCGATGGCGTAGACCATCTTCACCTGCAGCGGAATGATGGCCATCGAGGCCCAGGACTGCGGCAGCAGTTCCAGCGCGCCATTGAGCAGCGCGTAATTCAGGATGGATTTGTCCAGGTCCACCCCGGGCGCCGCGCTGGACGCTACCACGGGCGCCGCAGCGGCCGTGGCCGCCGCGGGCACCGCCTCGTCGGCCGCGTCCAGCACCGCATCGGCTTCGCGCTCGAAGGCCGCGGCCTCCTGGCCGTCGAGCTTCAGGCGGGTTTTCAGGTCGGCCAGGAACGCGGCTTCGGCCGGGCTCTGGCGGCCGTCGGCATCACACACGCAGACCGCCATTTCATAGGCCAGTTGCCGCTGCCCGGCGTCGGTGAGGCCGGCCTCGGCCTCGGCCAGGGACACGCGCTTGAGCAGCACGTCCTGGTACAGGCGCACCAGCTCGGTGCCACCGGCCTCGCGCGGCAGGCTTTCGGCCATGCGCCGGATCGCCTCGCGCTCGGTGTCGGCCTTGTGGCCGTCGGCAAACGCCGCCAACATGGCAATGCTGAGAATCGACTGGTGTTCCTGGGCGGTCATTCGCGGGGGACTCCTGTTGGGAAAGCGGGGTTTGGTGAGCTGCTCTAAAGAGTTTGTGACAAGGCGCAAGTTCCGCAGCGGCGTCCTAAGCCCTGCATCAGGAAGCCTGTGCGCCAAGGCCGATAATCGCGCGATGCGTTTCCTCATCGACTTTTTCCCGATTGCCCTCTTCGTGCTGGCCTACAAGATGGCCGACATCTACACCGCCACCGCGGTGCTGATGGCCGCCACCATCGTGCAGACCGGCCTGATCTACGCCCGCGACCGCAAACTGCAGACCTTGCACAAGGTCACCTTGCTGCTGGTGCTGGTGTTCGGCGCGCTCACGCTGTTCCTGCAGGACGAGCGCTTCATCAAATGGAAGCCCACCGTGCTCTACGCGAGCATGGCGATTGCGCTTGCCGCGGCCCTGTGGATCTGGAAGAAGAACTTCCTGCAGATCCTGCTCGGCAGCCAGCTCAACCTGCCGGCCCCGGTCTGGGCCCGCCTCACCATCGCCTGGATTGCCTACTTCCTGTTCATGGCCGGCATCAACGCCTACGTGGCGGCCTATTACTCGACCGAAGACTGGGTCAACTTCAAGCTCTGGGGCTATGTGTTCCCGGTAGTCTTCATCGTCGGCCAGGGGCTGTACATCGCGCGTTTCATCAAGGACGACGATGACGCAGTGGAGAAAAAACCATGAGCGAAGCCTCCGTGATCCCCACCGCGGCCGCCATCGAAGCACGCCTGCGCAAAGCGCTGGCGCCCACGCAGCTGGAAGTGCTCGACGAAAGCGCGGCGCACTCCGGCCACGCGGGTGCCAACGGCCTGGGCTACGGCACGCACTTTCGCGTGCGCATTGGCGGGCCGGCGTTTGCCGGCCGCAGCCGGGTGGCGCAGCACCGCCTTGTGTATGATGCGCTGCAAAAATTCACCGATGCGGGGCTGCACGCATTGGCGATCGAAATCAAGGCTTGATGGCAGCACCAACCGCCCTTGTCCCGACGCCCGGCCTACGTTCTGATACCTGTTCAAGGAAACCCTGCCCCTGGCGGCGGCTCCAAATTTTTTTCCATCCGAGGATCAACATGAAATTTTCCCTGACGGCCCTCACTGCGGCAGTGCTCATCACCACCGCTCCCTGGGCCATGGCCCAGAACGTGGCCATCGTGAACGGCAAGCCCGTGCCGGCCTCGCGCGTTGCCGCGCTGGAACAGCAGATCGCTGCCACCGGCCGCCCGGTTGACGAAGCCGTGCGTGCACAACTCAAGGAAGAAGCCATCCTGCGCGAGATCTTCATGCAGGAAGCGCAAAAGCGCGGCATCGGCGCCACCGAGGAATACAAGCAGCAGATGGAGCTGGCGCGCCAGACCATCATGATCCGCGCCCTGTTCGCCGACCAGCAGAAAAAGAACCCGGTGACCGAAGCCGACATCCGCGCCGAGTACGACAAGTTCGTGGCGGCCAACGGTGGCAAGGAATACCGTGCGCGCCACATCCTGGTGGAATCGGAAGATGAAGCCAAGGCCATCATCGCCAGCCTCAAGAAGGGTGGCAAGTTCGACGAGATCGCCAAGAAACAATCGAAGGACCCGGGCTCCGGCGCCAACGGTGGTGACCTCGACTGGGCCGCCGCTGGCAGCTACGTGCCGGAGTTCTCCGCCGCCATGGTCAAGCTGGAAAAAGGCCAGCTGACCCAAGAACCGGTGAAGAGCCAGTTCGGCTGGCACGTGATCCGCGTCGATGACGTGCGCACCGCCGAGCTGCCCAAGTTCGAAGACATCCAGCCGCAGATCGCGCAACAGATGCAACAGCAGAAGATGCAGGAATACCAGCAGCAACTGCGCGACAAGGCCAAGGTGCAATAAGCCACCCGGCTTGTTCGCCCACAAAAAAGCGCGGCCCGACCGCGCTTTTTTTCGTCTGTCTGTCGAGCGGTTGCGGCTCAGCGCAGCATGGCAGCCAGCCCCACCAGGCCGATCAGCACCGGCTGGTGCAGCAGGTAATACAACAAGCTCCAACGCCCCAGCGTCACCAGCCCACGCCGCAGGCCGCGGGCCGGCGCGTCGGCGGTGCCCAGCCAGCGGGGCCGGTGGCGCAGCGCCCATTGCCCGGCGGCCATGCCCCACCACATCACCCCCAGCCAGGGCAGCAGCGGCACATAGTCTTCGGTGATCGGCTTCACGCTGATCAGGCCCAGCCAGTTGAGCACGGGCGTGTTCAACACCTCCAGCACCGGCCAGGCCGCAATGGCCAAGGGCGCGGCGAACTTCAGCGCGATGGCCGCGGCACCCAGCCACCACAGGGCAACACCCCAGCCGGCCGTGAGGCGCACCAGGATCAGCATCACCGCGATGCCGTGCAGCACCCCGAAGTAGATGAAGCTGTGGGGAAACATGACAACCGAGCCAGCCGTCACCAGCAGCGCCGCAGCGGCTACCTGGCACCAGCGTTTCCAGAAGCGCGCCCAGCTCTGTCCCTGGTGCACCGCCACCGCCTGCGACAGCCCGGCGGTGAAGAGGAACAGGCTCACGATGGCGGTGCGCTGCCCTGTCCAGAGTGGGTCGCGGTAGAAGTCCTGGTTGATGAAGCCGAAGAAGTCGAGGTCAAAACACAGGTGGAAGGCGGTCATCCACAACATGGCCACCGCGCGCAGCAGGTCGATGCGGTCCAGCCGTTGGGGGGCGGCCACCGCCTTCATGCCGGCGCGCGCTGCAGGTCCAGCAGCAGCTTCGCCAGGGCCTGGGGTTCGCTCACCATCGGGTCGTGGCCGGTGGCCAGCTCCAGCACGCGCCAGCCCGGCTCGCTGCGCACGCGCGTGCGCGAGGCGGCGATGGTGGCCAGCGCGGGCGAGGTGCAGTCGATGAAGCTGCGCGGCACGGCGGCCACGCGCGCGGCATCGAACTGCAGCGGCTGCTGGTAGACCTTGAAGGGCTGCGGCGTCTGGCGGCGGTTGACCCAGTCGCGGTCGGCACCCTCCAGCCCGAACACCTTGGCGTCGGGCGGCGGAAAACTCAGGCCGGCGCTGGCCCGCGCCGCGTCGATGCGGCCCTGGCGCGTTTCTTCCGTGTGCGGGCTGCTCCAGCTCTCGCCCGGTTGCGGCACCACCGCGTCGAGGTAAACCAGGCCGGCGAGGGTGCCCGGGTGTGCCTGCTGCAGGCGGTCGGCCGCGCCAGTGACCACCATGCCCGCGTAGCTGTGGCCGACCAGCAGCACACGCTGCAGCTCCTCGGCCTTGATCAGGCCCAGCACGTCCTGGATGTGGGTCTGCAGGTCGATGTCATGCGACAGCAGGTGGGCGCGCTCGCCCACGCCGGTGAGCGTGACGGCGTGGACCTCCACCCCTTCGTTGCGCAGCAGTGGCAGCACACGGCGCCAGCACCAGGCGCCGTGCCAGGCGCCGTGCACAAGCACGATGGCGGGTTTTGCGGTGTCGGGGCTTGGGCGCATGGGCGTTCTCCGGGACAATGTCGGGTTGCTTTCCGGCCCGATTCTGCACCCTCACCGACCGCCCACGCCATGCTGCCCCACCAGATTGAATTGCTCTCCCCCGCCCGCGACGCCGAGATCGGCATCGAGGCGGTGAACCACGGCGCCGACGCGGTCTACATCGGCGGCCCGTCGTTCGGCGCGCGCACCAGCGCAGACAACCGGGTGCAGGACATCGCCCGCCTGGTGAAGCACGCGCACCGCTTCGGCAGCCGCATCTACACGACCATGAACACCATCCTGCGCGACGACGAGCTCGAGCCCGCGCGCAAGCTGGCCTGGCAGCTGTACGACGCCGGCGTGGACGCGCTGATCATCCAGGACATGGGCCTGCTGGAGGCCGGCCTGCCGCCGATCCAGCTGCACGCCAGCACGCAGACCGACATCCGCACGCCCGAGAAAGCCCGCTTCCTGCAGGATGCCGGCCTGTCCAAGCTGGTGCTGGCGCGCGAGCTCACGCTGCCGCAGATCGCCGCCATCCGCGACACGCTGGACGCCGACCGCTGCCTGATCGAGTTCTTCATCCACGGTGCCCTGTGCGTGGCCTACAGCGGCCAGTGTTACGTGAGCCATGCGCAGACCGGCCGCAGCGCGAACCGGGGCGACTGCTCGCAGGCCTGCCGCCTGCCCTACGAGGTGAAGGACAGCCAGGGCCGCATCGTCGCGCACGACAAGCACGTGCTGTCGATGAAGGACAACAACCAGAGCGACAACCTGCGCGAGCTCATCGACGCCGGCGCGCGCAGCTTCAAGATCGAAGGCCGCTACAAGGACATGGGCTACGTCAAGAACATCACGGCGCATTACCGCCGCCTGTTCGACGAGATCCTGGACGAGCGGCCCGAGCTGGCCCGTGCCTCCAGCGGGCGCTGCACGTTCGGTTTTTCGCCCGACCCGGACCAGAACTTCAACCGCGAGTTCACCGACTATTTCGTGCAGGGCCGAAAGGAAGACATCGGCGCCTTCGACACACCGAAGAACCCGGGCCGCCCGATCGGCTGGGTGACCAAGGTCGGACCGAACTTCGTCGAACTGGAAACCGACGACCGCGCGACCGTGATCCACAACGGCGACGGCCTCTGTTACCTCGACCTGCACAAGGAACTCGTTGGCCTGCAGATCAACCGCGCCGAACCGGCGGGCCGCGCCGGTCAGTGGCGCGTGTTCCCCAAGGACGAACTCGCCGGCCTGCGCCACCTCAAGGCCGGCACGGTGGTCAACCGCAACCGCGACATGGACTGGGTGCGCTCGCTGGAGAAAAAGTCGGCCGACCGGCGCATCGGCGCCTGGCTGCGGCTCGAAGACACCGCCGAGGGCCTGACGCTCACCGCGACCGACGAAGACGGCCACTGCGCCGCCGCCACCCTGCCCTGCGCACTGGAGCCGGCGAAGGACCCGGCGCAGGCCGAGGCGCGGCTGCGCGAAGCACTGTCGCGCCTGGGCGAGACGGTGTTCGAGCCCATCGACGTGTCGCTGCAGCTCTCGCAGCCCTGGTTCGTGCCGGCCTCACTGCTCAACCCGTTGCGGCGCGACGCCATCGCTGCGCTCGAAGCCGCGCGCGCATCGGCCTGGCAGCGCCTGCCGCGCGCCGTGCCGGTGGACCCGCCGGTGGCCTACCCGGAAGACACGCTCACCTACCTGGCCAACGTGTTCAACCACAAGGCGCGCGACTTCTATGCGAAACACGGCGTGAAGGTGATCGCCTCGGCCTACGAGAGCCACGAGGAAGAAGGCGAAGTGAGCCTGATGATCACCAAGCACTGCGTGCGTTTCTCGCTCAGCCTCTGCCCCAAGCAGGCCAAGGGCGTCACCGGGGTTCAGGGCACCATCCGCGCCGAACCCATGAGCATCACGCACGGCAACGAAAAGCTCACGCTGCGTTTTGACTGCAAGCCCTGCGAGATGCACGTGGTCGGCCGCATCAAGCCCACCGTGATGCAGGCGGTGCCGGCCAGCCCGCTGAAGTTCTACCGCACGCGGCCGAGCCCCGCCACCGCCAGCTGACGCGCTCCCGTCAGACGTGCGCCGCGATCTGCGGCGCGTGGCGCAGGTGCAGCGACAGGCCGAGCGCGGCCATGTGGTTGCCGTTGCGCCCGAGGATGGTTTCGCTCAGCGGCAGGAAATCCACCTCTTCATAGGTGGCGTGGCTGGCGTAGGCCGCCACCAGGGCGCGCACTTCTTCCACGTCGAGGTCGGCATCTTGCCCACGCGCCACGCGCTTGAGGTCTTTCTCCAGCACCTTCCACAGGCCTTCAAGAATGCGGTGCTCGCGGGTCAGGCGCTCCACCATGGCCTGCACGCGCATGCGCTCTTCGCCCGGCTGCGCGCTGGCCAGCACGGCAGGAAACAGCTCTTTCTCCTCGTCGAGGTGGTGCGCGAAGATGGCCTCGCTGAAGAAGGCCAGCGAGTCGGTGGCGATGCGGCGGGCGCGGGCGGCCGGCTCCAGCAGCTCCGGCAGCTGGTCCAGCACGTTGAGGCGTTTCATGATGCCGACGTGGCAGTCGGCAAAACCGTCCAGCGGTGCAGCGTCCACGAGTGCGGTGGGGTTGGAAAGGCTTGTGGTGTTCATGGTGCGGCCAGTCTAGGCAGGGCATGGCCCGGTGCCCTTGATGCACGTCAAGCCCGCGTTTTTCGGCGGTGCGCCACCAGCTCGAACACGTCGCGCTCGCTCTCGGCGCCCGAGGCACTGAGCACGCGGCGCTGCATCTTCACGTAGCGCTTGGCGTCTGGCGCGTACCAGATCAGGTACTGGATGCGCACCGGCTCGGTGCTGGCCTGCGTCGGCCCGCCGGTGGCACGCTGCTCCGCTCACTGCCCGGCTCGGTGCGCGTGGCTTCGCTGGACGGGCGCGCTGCCGCCACCGGCGTATCCGCCGGTCGGCTGGTGCGGCGCGGTCACGGTGTCGATGCGGAGGAAGTCGTGCGGGTCGTCGAGCCGGCGCCGTCGCTGGTGCTCAGCCACTCGTCTCCGATGATGACCATGAGCACGCGGCAGGAGCCCGGCATAACCTGCCGAGTCGTCACGCCGGTCGCTGATGAAGATGCCATCCATGCGACCCTGCCCCCCTTCGTGCCACCCGGGGGTGGCTGGGTCAGCCTACGGCTCGCTCCGGGTGTGGCGCCATCCCTCAAAGGGGACCGCAGGGGGATGCGAAGGCCCTCAGGCAGACGCCGCGCCGCCGCCACCGCGCACGCGCTGGAACAGGCTCACCACCAGCAGCACGGCAGCCCCGGCGAGCAGGCCGGCCACCGCGCCGGCCAGGCTGGAGGCCACCGAGCCGAGCCAGCCCAGCGTGGCGGCGAAAGCCTCGATGCCATGGCCCAGCGCCGGAATGCCGTGCAGCAGGATGCCGCCCCCACCAGAAACATGGCGACGGTGCCGACCACCGACAGGGTTTTCATGAGCCAGGGCGCGGCCGCCAGGATGCCGCGGCCCACGGCCTGCTTCCAGGCCGCCGCCTGCTGGTTGAGCCAGAGGCCCAGGTCGTCCAGTTTGACGATGCCGGCCACCAGGCCGTACACGCCGATGGTCATGATCACCGCGATGCTGGCCAGCACGGCCACGCGCTGGCCCATGCTGGCTGCGGCCACGGTGCCCAGCGTGATGACGATGATTTCGGCCGAGAGGATGAAATCGGTGCGCACCGCGCCCTTGATCTTCTCTTTCTCGAACACCACCAGATCCACCTGCTCGTCGGCCACTGCGGCCACGCGTTGCGCTTTGACCTGCGCCTTCTGCGCCTGGTCTTCCGCCTTGTGCGGGCCGAAGTGGTGCCACAGCTTCTCGGCCCCCTCGAAGCAGAGGAACAGGCCGCCGAGCATGAGCAGCGGCGTGATGGCCCAGGGAATGAAGGCGCTGATGAGCAGCGCCGCCGGCACCAGGATGGCCTTGTTCGTGAACGAGCCCTTGGCCACCGCCCAGACCACGGGCAGCTCACGCTCGGCGCGCACGCCGGTGACCTGCTGGGCGTTGAGCGCGAGGTCGTCACCGAGCACGCCAGCGGTTTTTTTCGCTGCCACCTTGGTCATGAGCGCCACATCGTCGAGGATGGTGGCGATGTCGTCGAGCAATGTCAGCAGACTGGCTCCGGCCATGGTGGTGTTCTTTCAGCGTGAAGAAACGGTGTGGTGGGCCGGCGGCCAGACGTGGGGGAACAGGGGATCGTCGAGTTCGGCGCCGTCGGCCAGGCGCTCGCTCAGTCCGGCAAACGGCGGCGAGGTGCGCCAGCGGCGCGGTGCGTGGCGCGCGTCTTCGCCCAGGTAGCGGGCCGAGAACACACGCCGCCGCTGCCCCGGGCCGACGCCGCTGGAGGCGTGCAGGCTGAGCATGTGGAAGGCCACGCAGTCGCCCGGCTCCAGCGCCCAGGCCAGTTGGCGGAAACGCGCGGGTTCGGCGTCGATGGCGGGCAGCTCGGCCAGCGTGCCTTCGGGAAACCATTTCGCCTGCTGGTCGCGGAAGGTGCGTGGCATGAACCAGGTGCCGGCGTGTGAACCGGCCACGAAACGCAGCGTGCTGGCCAGCGGCACCGGGTCCACCGGAATCCAGAAGCTCACGTTCTGGCGTCCGCTCACGTTGTAGTAGGGCTGGTCCTGGTGCCAGGGCGTGGGCTGGCGCGTGCCCGGCTCCTTCACCAGCAGGTGGTCGTGGTAGAGCCGCGCGGTGCGGCTGCCCATGAGCTGCGTGGCGATGTGGGGCAAGGCCGAGTCGCACAGCACTTCCCGGTAGGCCGGGTTGTCCTGCCAGGTGCAGAAGTCTTCGACGAAGCGGCCCGGGTCGTCCGGCTCGCTGGCCACCAGGGCGAGTGGGCTCAGGTGCGCGAGGTTGTGTTCAATGCCGCGTTCCAGCAGGGCCAGATCGGCCGCATTCAAAACGCCCCGCAGCACCACGGCTCCATTGTTCGCGAAATCGGTTGCGGTGCCTGCCGGCAGATCGAATTCGCGAGCCATGCCTTATCTCCCCTTGGCGGGTTTCTCCCGCTTGCGCCAGTAGGTGAAGGTGTCTTCGTGCACCTCGATGTCGAGTTCCGACACGCGGGCCTGCAGGCGCTCCTGCACGTCGGCCACCGCCTGGTTGTAGACCACGGGCGCGATCTCTTCCAGGAAGAAGCCCAGCAGGCCGCCGGCGGCGATATTGCCAATGCGCTCGTCCATGTTCGCCTCGAAGTAACGCTGGATCGAGGCGATGGCCTCGTCCCGCGTGCCTTTGGGCAGCTCGATGGCCATGCTGCTCAGCCCACCCACTTGCGCGCGTTGCGCCAGATGCGCATCCAGGCGCTGTACTCGGACGGATTCTGGTCGGTCCAGCTCATCTGGATGTTGCGGAACACGCGCTCGGGGTGCGGCATCATGGCCGTGAAACGGCCGTCGGCCGTGGTCACGGCCGTGAGGCCACCCGGGCTGCCGTTCGGGTTGAACGGGTAGGCCTCGGTGGCGGCACCGCTGTGGTCGGTGAAGCGCATGGCGGCAATCGCCCTGGCCGCATCGCCCCGGTGGTGGAAGTTGGCGTAACCCTCGCCGTGCGCCACCGCAATCGGCAGGCGACTGCCGGCCATGCCCTGCAGGAACAGGCTGGGCGATTCGAGCACCTCCACCATGGACAGGCGGGCCTCGAAACGCTCGCTCTGGTTGGTGGTGAAACGCGGCCAGGCTTCGGCACCGGGAATGATGTCGGCCAGTTCGGCAAACATCTGGCAGCCGTTGCACACGCCCAGGCCAAAGGTGTCCTGGCGTGCGAAGAAGCTCTGGAACTGCGCCGACAGTGCCGGGTTGAAGGTGACGCTGCGCGCCCAGCCGATGCCGGCTCCCAGCGTGTCGCCGTAGCTGAAACCACCGCAGGCCACCACGCCCTTGAAGTCGGCCAGCTTGGCGCGGCCGCTTTGCAGGTCGGTCATGTGCACGTCGAAGGCTTCGAAGCCGGCCTGGGTGAAGGCGTAGGCCATCTCCACGTGCGAGTTCACGCCCTGCTCGCGCAGGATCGCGACCTTGGGGCGTGCCAGGTTCAGGAACGGCGCGGCCACGTTGTCGTTGGCGTCGAAGCTCAGCTGCGTGTGCAGGCCGGCATCGCCTGGCTGGCCGGCGGCCGAGTGCTCGGCGTCGGCGCAAGCGGGGTTGTCGCGCTGCTGGTTGATCTTCCAGCTCACGCTGTCCCAGACCTGCTGCAGGTCGAACAGGCTGGCCGAGAACACCGCCTTGGTGTCGCGCCAGACCTGCAGCTGGCCCTTGCCCGCGTCCATCACGGAGCTGGCCGGGCGGGTCTTGCCGACGAAGTGGCTGTGTTTGCTCAAGCCATGCTCGCGCAGGGTCTGCATCACCGCGTTGCGGTCTTCGGTGCGCACCTGCAGCAGCACGCCCAGCTCTTCGCTGAACAGCGCCTTGAGCGTGAGCTCTTCGCGCCGCGCGCTGACCTGGTTGGCCCAATTCTTGGCGTCGCCCATTTCCATGCGGCTGTCGCTGATGCCGTCGCCTTCGGTGACCAGCAGATCGACGTTGAGCGCCACTCCGACCTGGCCTGCAAAGGCCATTTCGGCGGCGGCGGCCAGCAGGCCACCGTCGCTGCGGTCGTGGTAGGCCAGGATCTGGCCCTGCGCGCGCAGTGCGTTGACGGCGTTCACCAGGCTGATGAGGTCTTGCGCGGCGTCGAGATCGGGCGCTTCACCACCGCCCTGCCCCAGCACCTGCGCCAGCACGCTGCCGCCCATGCGGTGTCGGCCCTTGCCGAGGTCGATCAGCACCAGCGTGGTGTCGTCCAGCGTGTGGTTGAGTTGCGGCGTGAGCGTGCCGCGCACGTCGGACAACGTGGCGAAGGCGCTCACGATCAGGCTGACCGGCGAGGTCACCTTCTTCGTCTCGCCGCCTTCTTTCCACTGCGTGCGCATGGACAGGCTGTCCTTGCCGACGGGGATGGAAATGCCCAGCGCCGGGCAGAGCTCCATGCCCACGGCCTTCACCGTGTCGTACAGCGCGGCGTCTTCGCCGGGTTCGCCGCAAGCGGCCATCCAGTTGGCGGAGAGCTTGACGCGTGGCAGTTCGATCGGCGCGGCCAGCAGGTTGGTGATGGCCTCGGCCACCGCCATGCGGCCGGAGGCGGCGGC
Source organism: Hydrogenophaga palleronii NBRC 102513 (assembly GCF_001571225.1). Taxonomy (GTDB): domain Bacteria; phylum Pseudomonadota; class Gammaproteobacteria; order Burkholderiales; family Burkholderiaceae_C; genus Hydrogenophaga; species Hydrogenophaga palleronii. The sequence goes on along the minus strand of NZ_BCTJ01000001.1, from coordinate 200,702 downwards.
GTCGAGCGCGGCCAGCGGCGTGCGCTCGCCCATGCTCATGGCCTCGCCCGCGAAGCCCTGGAAATCGGCCAGGGTCACGGCGCAATCGGCCACCGGCACCTGCCAGGGGCCCACCATCTGGTCGCGGTGCGACAGGCCGCCCACGGTGCGGTCACCGATGGTGATGAGGAAACGTTTGGAGGCCACGGTCGGGTGGCTCAGCACGTCGATCACGGCCTGTTGCAGGTTCACGCCAGTGAGTTCCAGCGCGGCGGGGGTGCGCGCCACGGTCTTCACGTCGCGGTGCATCTTGGGCGGTTTGCCCAGCAGCACGTTCATCGGCATGTCGACCGGGCTCTGCGCCCCCTCGTCGGCCAGCACCAGCTGGCGTTCTTCAGTGGCCACACCGATCACCGCAAACGGGCAACGCTCGCGCTCGCAGAAGGCCTTGAAGGTGGCCAGCGATTCGGGCGCGATGGCCAGCACGTAACGCTCCTGGCTTTCGTTGCACCAGATTTCCTTCGGGGCCAGGCCGCTTTCTTCCAGCGGCACGGCGCGCAGGTCAAAACGGGCGCCACGGCCGGCGTCGTTGGTGAGTTCGGGGAAGGCGTTCGAGAGGCCCCCGGCACCCACATCGTGGATCGCCAGGATGGGGTTGTTCTCGCCCTGCTGCCAGCAGTGGTTGATGACCTCTTGCGCGCGGCGTTCGATCTCGGGGTTGCCACGCTGCACGGAGTCGAAGTCGAGCGAGGCGGCGTTGGTGCCTGTCGCCATCGAGCTGGCGGCGCTGCCGCCCATGCCGATCTTCATGCCCGGGCCACCGAGCTGGATCAGCAACGAGCCGGCCGGGAACAGGATCTTCTGGGTCTGCGTGGCGTCGATCACGCCGACACCGCCGGCGATCATGATGGGCTTGTGGTAACCGCGTTGCACGCCGTCCACCGCCAGTTCGTATTCGCGGAAGTAACCCAGCAGGTTGGGCCGGCCGAACTCGTTGTTGAAGGCCGCACCACCGAGCGGGCCCTCGGTCATGATCTGCAGCGGGCTGGCGATGTGTTCGGGCTTGCCGCCCGGCTGGTCGCTCAGGCCGCCCCAGAGTTTGCCGACGGTGAAGCCGGTGAGGCCCGCCTTGGGCTTGGAGCCGCGGCCGGTGGCGCCCTCGTCGCGGATTTCGCCACCGGCACCGGTGGAGGCACCGGGGAACGGCGAGATGGCGGTCGGGTGGTTGTGCGTTTCCACCTTCATCAACACGTGGTGGGTGGCGGTTTCGCTGCTGTAGGCCGGCGAGGTTTCGCCACCGGCGCGCGCCACGAAGCGCTGCACCACGCTGCCTTCCATGATGGAGGCGTTGTCCGAGTAGGCCACCACGGTGTGTTGCGGGGCCTGCTGATGGGTGTGGCGGATCATGCCGAACAGGCTTTTGTCCTGCGCCACGCCGTCGATGGTGAACTGCGCGTTGAATATCTTGTGGCGGCAGTGTTCGCTGTTGGCCTGCGCGAACATCATCAGCTCGACGTCGGTCGGGTTGCGCTGCAGGCCGTTGAAGGCGGTCACCAGGTAGTCGATTTCGTCGTCGGCCAGCGCCAGGCCCCAGGCGGTGTTGGCCTGCTCCAGCGCCGCGCGCCCGCCGCCCAGCACGTCAACCTGCTCCATCGGAGCCGGGTGCAGTTCGGTGAACAGGGCCTGTGCCTGGCTGCGGTCGAGGCTGACGTTTTCCGTCATGCGGTCGTGCAGCAGCTCGGCCACGGCGCGCAACTGCTCTTCGGACAGGCTGGCCTTCTTGCCCAGCAGGCCCGTCTTGAGGCCGAGGCGGAACTCGACCAGGCGCTCGACCCGGTGCAGGGCCAGGCCGCAGTTGTGGGCGATGTCGGTGGCCTTGGAGGCCCAGGGCGAGACCGTGCCCAGGCGCGGCATCACCAGCAGGGCCGGCGCACCGGCTTCATCCAGTTTGAGATGGGCCGCGCTGGCGGGTTCACCGTAAGTCAGAAGTTCACCCACGCGCTGCACGGTGGCCGCGTCGGGTTCGCCATCGAAGCCGGCGAGGTGCACGAAGCGGGCCGAGAGGCCGGTGATCTTGTCGGAAATGCCCGCGAGACGGGGCAGGAGCTGCTGGACTTTGAAGTCGCTGACGGCGTTGCCGCCTTCAAAAAAGCGCAGGTGCAGGGACACGTTGGGAGCCTGAGGTGCGTTGACCCGGAAGCCCGGGTGGAAAAGCGTGGATTTTACCCGGCCGCCCCCATGGCATTGGCCGCAGGCGGTGCCACCCCGGTGGGGCGTGGTGGGATAATTGCGCCCCATGAGCATCACCTACAAAGACGAGGCCGGCATCGCGGGCATGCGCACGGCGTGCCGCCTTGCGTCCGAAGTGCTGGACTACCTCACCCCATTGATCCAGCCGGGCGTGACCACGCTGGAGATCGACCGCCTCGCGGCCGAGTACATGAAACAACAGGGCACGGTCTCGGCCACCATCGGCTACCAGCCCAGCGGTTACCCGCCCTACCCCGGCCACCTCTGCACCTCCATCAACCACGTGGTCTGCCACGGCATCCCGAACGAGAAACCGCTCAAGAAGGGCGACATCCTCAACGTGGACGTGACGGTGATCAAGGACGGCTGGTTCGGCGACAACAGCCGCATGTTCCTGATCGGTGGCGAAGCCGCCTGCTCGGTGCAGGCGCGCCGGCTGACGCAGGTCACCTACGAAGCCATGTGGAAAGGCATCGTGATGGTGCGCCCCGGCATCCGCCTGGGTGACATCGGCCACGCGATCCAGACCTTTGCCGAAGGCAATGGTTTCTCGGTGGTGCGCGAGTTCTGCGGCCACGGCATCGGCCAGCGTTTCCACGAAGACCCGCAGGTGCTGCACTACGGCCGCCCGGGCACGCTGGAAGAACTCAAGCCCGGCATGACCTTCACCATCGAACCCATGATCAACGCCGGCAAGCGCGACATCAAGGAGATGGGCGACGGCTGGACCATCGTCACGCGCGACCGCTCCCTGTCGGCGCAATGGGAGCACACGGTGCTGGTGACCGACACAGGCTACGAAGTGCTCACGCTGTCGGCGGGCAGCCTGCCGGCACCGGCCTTCGTGACCGCGTCCGCGCCCGCGTTGGCCTGAGGTGACCACGCCCGTGCCATTGGCCGCCGGGCAAGACCTCGGCAGCCTGAGGACCCAGTACCGCGAACACAAGGCCCGCCTGCTCGAAGAGCTTGGCGTGCAGGGTTCGTCCACGCGCGGCGTGCGCAAGGCGCTGCAGCAGCTCTCGCGCCTGACCGACCAGACCCTGCGTGCACTCTGGGCCAACGCCGGTTTTGGTGGCGAATGTTCGCTGGCGGCGGTGGGTGGTTACGGCCGCGGTGAACTCTTTCCCTATTCCGACGTTGACGTGCTGGTGCTGCTGCCCGACGGCAGCCGGCCCGACGACGATGCCGCGCTCAAGGCCCGGCTCGAAGGCTTCATCGGCGCCTGCTGGGACGTGGGCCTGGAGATCGGCTCCAGCGTGCGCACCATCACCGACTGCGTGGACGAGGCGGCGAAAGACGTCACGGTGCAGACCTCGCTGCTCGAATGCCGCCTCATCGCCGGCAGCAAGAAGGCCTTTGCCAACCTGGTCAGCCAGCTCAGCGAGGCGATGGACCCCAAGGCCTTCTTCGTCGCCAAGACGCTGGAGATGCGCCAGCGCCACACCAAGTTCGAGAACACGCCCTACTCGCTCGAACCCAACTGCAAGGAATCGCCCGGCGGGCTGCGCGACCTGCAGATCATCCTGTGGGTGGCCAAGGCCGCCGGCCTGGGCCGCAGCTGGGACGAGCTGGCCCGCAAGGGCCTGGCCACGCCGCTGGAGGCGCGCCAGATCAAGGCCAACGAGGCCCTGCTGAGCCTGATCCGCGCCCGCCTGCACCTGTTGGCCCACCGGCGCGAAGACCGCCTGGTGTTCGACCTGCAGACCGCCGTGGCCGAGTCCTTCGGCTTCAAGGCGCAGCCGCCGGTTGGCGGTGGCGCCAAGGGCACACGCCGCGCCAGCGAAGCGCTGATGAAGCGCTATTACTGGGCCGCCAAGGCCGTGACCCAGCTCAACCAGATCCTGCTGCTCAACATCCACGAACGCCTGCAGAGCGACGAGGCCGGCGTGGACCGGCTGCGCCCGCTCAACGAACGTTTCTTCGACAAGGGCGGCATGCTGGAGGTGGCGAGCGACAACCTGTACTTCCAGCAGCCGCACGCCATCCTGGAGACCTTCCACCTTTACCAGACCACCACCGGCATCAAGGGCCTGTCGGCGCGCACGCTGCGTGCGCTCTACAACGCCCGGCCGGTGATGAACGCGCGCTTTCGCGCCGACCCGGTCAACCGTGCGCAGTTCCTGCAGATGCTGCAGGCGCCCGAAGGCATCACGCACGCCATGCGGCTGATGAACCAGACCTCGGTGCTGGGGCGCTACCTCTGGGTGTTCCGCAACATCGTCGGGCAGATGCAGCACGACCTGTTCCACGTCTACACAGTGGACCAGCACATCCTGATGGTGCTGCGCAACATGCGCCGCTTCTTCATCGCCGAGCACTCGCACGAGTACCCGTTCTGTTCGCAGCTCGCCGCCGGCTGGGACAAGCCCTGGATCCTCTACATCGCAGCCCTGTTCCACGACATCGCCAAGGGCCGAGGCGGCGACCACTCCGACCTCGGCGCGCGCGACGTGCGCACCTTCTGCCACCAGCACGGCATTGCGCGTGAAGACACCCGGCTGATCCAGTTCCTGGTGGCCGAACACCTGACCATGAGCCGCATGGCGCAGAAGGAAGACCTGAGCGACCCGGACGTGATCGACGCTTTCGCCAAACGCGTGGGCAACGAGCGTTACCTCACCGCGCTCTACCTGCTCACCGTGGCCGACATCCGCGGCACCAGCCCGAAAGTGTGGAACGCCTGGAAGGGCAAGTTGCTGGAAGACCTGTACCGCTACACGCTGCGCGCACTCGGCGGCCGCGCCCCCGACCCCGGCGCGGTGATCGAAGCGCGCAAGCGCGAGGCCCTGTCGATGCTGGCCCTGCACGCCCTGCCCCACCAGGCGCACAAGGTGCTGTGGGACACGCTGGACGTGAGTTACTTCATGCGCCACGAGCCCGACGAGATCGCCTGGCACACGCGCGTGCTCTCGCGCGAAATCGCGCAGGCCGCGGCCAAGGCAGCCCCCAAGGCCATCGACGGTGCCGTGCCGGCCCTCGACAAATGCATCGTGCGCGCCCGCATCTCGCCCGAGGCCGAAGGCCTGCAGGTGCTGGTGTACGCACCCGACCAGCCCGACCTGTTCGTGCGCATCTGCGGTTACTTCGACAGCTCGCACTTCAGCATCCTCGACGCGCGCGTGCACACCACCTTGACCGGCCACGCGCTCGACACCTTCCAGGTGGTCGCGCCCACCATGTCGGACCACTACCGCGAGCTGATCGCCATGGTGGAAAACAAGCTCGCGCGCACCATCGACGAACGCGGCGCCCTGCCCGAACCGGTCAAGGGCCGGCTGTCGCGCCGCGTCAAGAGTTTCCCGGTCACACCACGTGTGGACCTGCGGCCCGACGAGAAGGCGCAGCGCTGGCTGCTGTCGGTGTCGGCCAGCGACCGCGCCGGCCTGCTCTACGGCATCACGCGGGTGCTGGCGCGTTACGACATCAACGTGCAACTGGCCAAGGTGACCACGCTGGGCGAGCGCGTGGAAGACACCTTCCTCATCAGCGGCCCGCAGCTGCAGGTGAACAAGCGCCAGATCGAGATCGAGACCGAGCTGCTCGAAACGCTCGAAGGCTGAAGCCAGGGTCCGCGCAACCTCGCCGGGCCCGCTTCACGCGATGCACGTGGCGCACGCGATGTGCGCACAAGCAGGCTGCTTTCGGGGGTTTGTCCGACAGCGCGTCGCGCACTTCCTGACTAGGATCGGGGCTCGTTTGGCCGGCACTGCCCGGCACCTGCCCTTTGACTACGACAGGAGATCCGATGAGCTACACACTTCGACAGGTTCAACCGCTGCTCACCAAGCCCGAGCTCGAGCTGTTCCAGACCAGCCGCGCGGGCGCGGTGAAAGAGTTCACGCTGGCGCGACTGGCCGGCAAGATCCAGCGGTCACGCGCGCTGCGTGACAAGTACCGCGACGTGTACCAACGCCAGACCGTGCAGACACGCGCCGGCGATGCCAAGGGCCGCAAGCCCATGGGTGGAGAGAACACACGCACCCAGACCAAGGCCGACATCATGGACGAGGTGCTCAAGCGCTTTGAAGCCCAGCAGGCCAAGCTGCAACGTCAGCAGGAAAGCGCCGCGTCGCCGGCCCGCAAACGCAGCGCCCAGGCACCTGCCGCCGCGGCCAAGAAAACCGCCGCATCGGGCACGACCCGGCGCAAGACCACCAAGTCGCCAGCAGGCGTGGACCTGCCCATGCGCGGCGCCTCGGCCAGCACACCCCGCAAGAGGGCTCGCCAGACCCGCGAGGTGCAGACCGCCGGTGAAGCCGTGGTGAAGGCCCGCAGCAGCGAGAAGGCCCCGGCCGTTCGCGCGGCGGTCAAGAAGGTGGCGGCCAAAAAGGCACCGGCGAAGAAAGCAGCCTCCACATCGGCCGAGGCCAAAGTGGCGGCCGGCATCAAGCGCTTGCAGAACATCGTCAAGGCGGTGCGCAAGGCTGTCGCCGAAACACCACCGCCGGCCAAGGCCAAGGCCAAGAAGAAGCCCAGTGCCAAATCGAAGGCCGGCGAGGCCGCAGCCAACGCGGCACTGGAGGCGGCGTCGACCGACACCACGCCACGCACCGAGCGCTTGAACCCCCTGAAAGCGAAACCGGTGAACAAGAAGATCCACGCGTCGGCACGCTCGCGCACCCGCGCCACGCAGGCCAAGCGCGACGCGCGTTGAAACGAGCCGCGTGATGTCAGGCCCGACCTGACAGTCCCGGCGCCAGGGCGGCGCCGGAGACGCCAGCGGTGCCGTTGCACCGCTGGCTACTGGCTATTGGAGTGCGGCTGCAATGGCCGCAGCCGTCCTCAAGCCCGAACCGTTTCCGCTGGCTCCGTGTGAGCCACCTTGCGGCGGAACAGACCCGAGAACCAGATCGACACATCGTCCACGATGGTGAACACCGCCGGAATCACCAGCAGGCTCAGGAAGGTCGAGGTGATCAGGCCGCCGATCACCGCCACCGCCATCGGTGAGCGGAAGCTGCCGTCGGCTGCGCCCCAGCCGATGGCAATGGGCATCATGCCGGCGCCCATGGCGATGGTGGTCATCACGATCGGGCGTGCGCGCTTGTGGCAGGCGTCGAGGATGGCGTCCAGCCGCGACAGGCCGTGCACCCGGCGCGCTTCGATGGCGTACTCCACCAGCAGGATCGAGTTCTTCGTCGCCACACCCATCAGCATGATCAGGCCGATCAGCGAAGGCATGGAGAAACTCTTGCCGGTGAGCAGCAGCGCCACGAAAGCGCCACCCAGCGACAGCGGCAAGGCGGCCAGGATGGTCACCGGATGCAGGAAGGCCTTGAACAGCAGCACCAGCACGATGTAGATGCACAGCACACCCGTGAGCATGGCCAGGCCGAAACTGGCAAACAGTTCGCCCTGCACTTCCGCGTCACCGATCTCCAGCACCGAGACCCCGGTTGGCAGGTTGCGCAGGCTCGGCAGCTTCTCCACCGCCAGCTTCATGTCGCCCAGCGCGATGCCGGCGAGTTCGACCTCGAAGTTGATGTTGCGTGCGCGGTCGTAGCGGTCGATCACCGCCGGGCCGCCGCCAAAGCTCAGGTCGGCCACCTGGCCGAGCATCACCGGGCCACGGCTGCCGGGCACCGCCAGCCGGCCCAGCACGTCCAGGTCGTGGCGCGCGCCCTCGGCGAGCTTGACCACGATGGGGATCTGCCGCTCCGGCAGGTTCATCTTGGGCAAGGCGTTGTCGTAGTCGCCCACGGTGGCGATGCGCAGCGTTTCGGCAATCGCGGAACTGGTGACCCCGAGTTCGGCGGCACGCGCCAGGTTGGGCGTGACGATGATCTCGGTGCGCACCAGCGCGGCGGTGGACTGCACGCTGCCGACGCCGTGGATCGTGCGCAGGTCGCGCTCGATGGCGCGCGCCGCGGTGCTCAGCGCGTGGGGGTCGGCGCCGGTCAGCGTCAGGATGTACTTCTCACCCGAACCACCCAGGCCCACCTTGCTGCGCACACCCGGCAGGTTCGACATGGCCTCGCGGATATGGTTCTCGATGCCCTGCTTGCGTGGGCGCTCGCCACGCGGCGCGAGCTGGATCGTCAGCGCCGCCTTGCGCGACTCCGCCGCGCCCTCCGGTGCGAACGGGTCGGAGCCAGCCGTGCCTGAGCCGATGGTGGTGTAGACCGACTTGACGTGCGGCACTGCCGCCACCAGCAGGCGCGCGCGCTCGGCCGTGGCCACCGTCTGCTCCAGCGTGGCGCCGGGCGAGAGTTCCAGGAACACCTGGGTCTGCGAGTTGTCGTCCGCTGGAATGAAGCCCTGCGGCAGCAGCGGAATCAGCATCAGCGAACCAAAGAAGAACAGACCGGCGCCGAGGCTGGTGACCCAGCGGTGGCGGATGCACCAGCGCGCCCAGTCCTGGTAACGGTTCAGCCAGGCCGGTTCTTCCTGGTTGTGCGACCAGCGCCAGAAACCGCGTGTGACGGGGTTGGAGGCGGCCCAGCGCGGCATGTCCTTCTGGATGAAGGGCTTGAGGATGTAGGCCGCCATCATGGGCGTGAGCGCGCGCGCCACCACCAGCGAGGCGAACACGGCGAGCGCGGCCGTCCAGCCGAACTGCTTGAAGAACTTGCCTGGAATGCCGGCCATGAAGGCCGTGGGCAGGAACACCGCGATCAGCGTGAAGGTGGTGGCGATCACCGCCAGGCCAATCTCGTCGGCCGCTTCCATCGCCGCCTGGTACGGCGACTTGCCCATGCGCATGTGGCGCACGATGTTTTCCACCTCGACGATGGCGTCGTCCACCAGGATGCCGATCACCAGCGAGAGCGCCAGCAGCGTCACCACGTTGATGGTGAAGCCCATGTAGTACATGCCGATGAAGGCCGGAATGGCCGACAGCGGCAGCGCCACGGCGGACACGAAGGTGGCGCGGATGTCGCGCAGGAACAGCCAGACCACCAGCACCGCGAGCAAGGCGCCTTCGTAGAGCAGCGTCATGGAGGCGTCGAACTCTTCCTTCACCGGCGTCACGAAGTCGAAGGATTCGGTGATGTGCAGGTCGGGCCGTTCCGCCTGCAGCTCCTTGAGGCGCGCGCGCACGCCATCACCCACTTCGATTTCACTCGCGCCGCGGCTGCGCGCCACCTCGAAGCCCACCACCGGCTGGCCGTCCAGGAACGCGGCGGCAGTGGGTTCGGCCACCGTGTCGCGCACTTCGGCGATTTGCTCCAGCCGCACATGGCGGCCATCGGAGAGCGCAATCTCCATCTTTGACAGCGCCTCGGCCGAGGCCAGCTGAGACAACGTGCGCAGCGGTTGTTGGCTGCCACCGAGGTCTACCCGGCCGCCCGCGCTTTCGATCTGCACCCGCGCGAGCTGGCGCGAGACGTCGGTGGCGGTGGTGCCCAGGGCCTGCAGCTTGAGCGGGTCGAGTTGCACCTGCACCTCGCGGTTCGAGCCCCCCACCCGGCTGACCGCGCCCACGCCGTTCACCGACAGCAATTGTTTGGACACGTCGTTGTCGACGAACCAGGACAGGGCCTCGGCGTCCATCTTGTCGGACGACACGGTGTAGGCCAGCACGGCACCACCGGCCAGCTCCACCTTGTTGACGATCGGATCGCGCAGGTCGGTGGGCAGCGCGCTGCGCACCTTGGCCACCGCCGAGCGCACGTCGTCCAGCGCCTCCTGCGTGTTCTTCTCGATGCGGAACTCAACCGTCAGCGACACCGTGCCGTCCTGCACCTTGGTGTAGATGTGCTTCAGGCCCTGCAGCGAAGCCAGGCTGTTCTCGATGATGCGGGCGACATCGTTCTCGAGCTGGTTGGGCGAGGCGCCCGGCAGGACCGCCACCACGGTGATGGTGGGCAGGTCGAGGTCGGGGAAGTTCTGCACCTTCATCTGCTTGAAGGAGAACAGGCCGGCGAGCGTGAGCATGACGAACAGCATCGCCGCCGGAATCGGGTTCTTGATGGACCAGGCGGAAACGTTCATCTGGCCGCCCTCACTCAACGACCTTGACGAGGTCACCCTCGTTAAGGAACCCGGCGCCCTGCACCGCCACCGCCTCCTCGGGCTTCAGGCCTTCCAACAGCTCGACGCGCTCGTCCACCCGGCGCCCGGTCTGCACCTTGCGCTGGCTGACCTTGTTCTGATCGTCGACGATGAACACGTAGTTGCTGCCGTCGCGCACCACGATGGACTGGCTTGGCACGGTGAGCGCGTCGCTCTGGCCGAGATCGAAGAAGCCCCGCGCAAAGGTGCCGGCCTTCAGCTCGGGGTTGCGCGGCAGGTCCACGAACACCAGGATGTTGCGCGTCTGCGGATCGGCACCAGGCGCAATCGCGCGCACCTTGCCCGCCACCTGCAGGCCACTGGCCGCCGTGACTTCCACCGACTGGCCGATGCGCACCCGCCCAACCTCGTTGGGCGTGACCTCGCCGCGCCATTCCAGGCGGCTCTGGCGCACCATGCGGAACAGCTCCTGCCCGGCACCCACCACCGCGCCCACGGTGGCTTCGCGCGCGGAGATCACACCGTCGTCCGGTGCCAGCACGCGGGTGTTGCCCAGGCGCACCTCGGTCGCGCCGAACGCGGCTTTGGCGGCCTCGAACTGCGCCTTGGCCACCCGCTCCTGCGTGAGGTACTGCGCCACCTGCGACTTCGACAGCGCGCCGCTGTCCTGGATGGAGCGCGCGCGGTCGGCATCGGCCTTGGCATTTTCAAAGCTCGCTTCGGCCTGCGCCAGGCTGGCCCGGCTCTGCAGGCTGTCGGCCTTGGTGGTCTCGCTGGCAAACACCGCCAGCACCTGGCCCTTGCGCACCACGTCGCCCACGTTCACGTTCACCGACGCCATCCGCAGGCCATTGACTTCCGCGCCCACGCTGGCCTCCTGCCAAGCGGTGATGTTGCCATTGGCCTGCAGGCGGATCGGCAGCGCACTGCGCACCGGCTTGGCCACGGTGACGGTGAGCGCGGGCCGGGGCGCGGCCTCAGCGGCATCGTCTTTGATGTCTGCCGGCGGGCGCAGCACCAGCCAGAAGACAAGCAGCAGGACCAGCACCAGCGCGATGCCGATGACCAGCCAGAGACGGCGTTTGCGCGGTTGGGCGGGTGCGTCGTTCATGATGGATTCTTGAGAGCGTTGGGAGGGTTCAGGGGATCGAAACCGCCGCCGAGGGCGACGTAGAGCTGGATCCAGGCGTTGATGCGTTCCTGCTGCAAGGCCACGGCGCTGCTGTCGGCGTTGAGCTTGAGGCGGCGCGCCTCTTCCAGCTCGTTCAGGCTGGCCAGGCCGACGCGGTAACGCGCCTCGGTGCCCTGCAACGACTGGGCGTAACCGGCCACGGCGGTCTCGGTGGCACTCACGCGTTCGCGCAGGCTCGACAGCGTGACCAGCGACTGCTCGACCTCGGACACCGCCTGGCGCAGCGTGGCCGCGTAGGCCACGGCGGCCGCGTCGTAGCGCGCCAGCGCGCTGTCGGTGTTCGCGTGCAGGGCACCCCGGCCCAGCAGCGGCAGGCTCAATGACAGAGGCCCTGCCGACCAGGTGTTGAACGTGCCTTCCCTGCCGCCGCCGGAAAATCGGTTGCGCAGCACACTGCCAGAGAGCGACAGGCCGGGCAGCAAGGCAGCGCGCGCCACGCCCACGTCGTCACTTGCCGCCACCAGTTCGCGCTGGGTGCGGTACACGTCGGGCCGCTGGCGGATCACCTCGGCCGGCACCACGTTCACCGACAACATGGCGTCGAGCCGGCCGGACTGCAGCAGCGCCGGCCAGGCCGGTGCACTGGCGAGCTGCTGGCGCAGTTCGGGCTCCGGCACGCCGGTGAGCGCGGTGAGTGATTTCACCTGCCGCTCGCAGGCTTCTTCCTGCTGCCGGTAACGCGCCGCGCTTTCGGCGCCGCTGGCGCGGGCCAGCGCGGCCACCGCGGGTGCGGTGAGGCCGGCGCGTTCGGACACCGCGTTGTTCTCGGCGGTGATGGCGCGCGAATCGCGGTCGCGCCCCGCCACCGCCAGTTGCTCGGCACACAGGCGCCGGGCGAAATACAGCTGCGCCAGTTCGGACGCCACCAGCACACGGGCGTCGTGCCAACCGGCGGCGGCCGCTTCCTGCTGCGCCTGTGCGGCGTTGCGCGACGCGGCGGCCTCACCCCAGAGCGCGACCGCCCACGAGGCCTGCAAGCCGGCGCTCAGGGTGGTACCCAGCGGCATGTTGGGGTCGGTGCGGCCCCGGCTGGCATTGGCCACGGCGTTGACCTGCGGGCCGTACTGCGTGTCCGCACCGAGCCGGGCGGCACGGGCGGCAAACACCTGGGCCCGTGCCTGGGCCACGCTGGGGCTCTGCGCCTGGGCGCGTGAAATCCAGTTGGTCAATACCGGGTCGTCGAACCGGCTCCACCAGGTGGTGAGGGCTTCGGTGCTGCCCTGGTGTGCCATGGGTGGTGCGTACCACTGGGCGGGCAGTTCCACCGCGATCTCGGCAGGTGGTTTGTTCACACTGCACGCACTCAGGACCAGCGCGCTGACCGTCACGGCAAGCATTCGCTTCATGAAAGGGCTCCCCCGCTCGATGTCTGTAAGGGCACCGACTCTAGACGATCTCAGTGTCCGAATATGTCAAAACGTTTCGCCTGAACGGCGGTTTGTAACGGCATGGACCCGGCCCGCCAAAGAGCCGCAACTCAGTCGTCTTCGGCCGCGGCCAGGCCCGGGAACAAGACTTCAGTGAAACCGAAACGGCGGAAGTCGCGCACGCGCATCGGGTACAGCGTGCCCCACAGGTGGTCGCATTCGTGCTGCACCACGCGCGCATGAAAACCCTCGGCCTCACGGTCAATGGCGTGCCCCGCCGCGTCAAAGCCGGTGTAGCGGATGCGCCGCCAGCGCGGCACGACACCGCGCATGCCGGGCACCGAGAGGCAGCCCTCCCAGTCCTCTTCCTCCTCGTCGCCCAACGGGGTGATGACGGGGTTGATCAACACGGTGCGCGGCACCGGCGGGGCCTCGGGGTAACGCGGGTTGGGCAGGCCGCTGCCGAACAGCACCACCTGCAGATCCACCCCGATCTGCGGCGCCGCCAGGCCGGCGCCGTTGGCCGCTGTCATGGTGTCCTGCAGGTCCAGCACCAGCTGGTGCAGCTCGGGTGTGTCGAAGGCGGTGACGGGCTGGGCGTGGCGCAGCAGGCGCGGGTCGCCCATCTTGAGGATGGTCTGGATGCTCATGGGCTTGGGTATTGCGGTGCGGGCGCCGAGTTTGCCATGCGCGCGCCCGTGAAAAAAATCACAAATAGGGTTTTCGCCTATCCCAAAATGGTGTGCATTGGCCTGCATAGGCCATACCAATTGCGTCAACCATTGGCGCCACCCGCGTGATGCGAAAGACTGCATTTTCCTATTGAAATCGGATATTCCCTTCGCCAAACGGCTGCAAACAGAACCCGCACACATTGCCATCTCAGTGATTCCGGCTTTGCAAAAATTCACGGAAAACAGGCCTAAACTGTTGATGTGCAAGGGATTTATTGCTATCAAATTGATTCTTTGTGCAACGGGAGCACGTCAACCCATTCAATCGATTGATTTCATTTCATGGTCAATCAATGGGTCGGTTGATGTAACCCCCGGCATGACCCGGGGTACTTTTGATTGCTATTGATCCATTTCCACAGGAGGCTATTCATGAACCGGACAAGCACGAAACATTCACACGGCTCCAAGCGGGCCGGTTTGACGGTACTGACAATGGCCTTGCTGACATTGGGTGGCTGCTCGGGCTCGGGCTCGTTGAGCAGCGGGGCGGGTGGCGGCGGCGGGGGTGGCGATGTGCCCACCGGCGTCGGCAGCGTCAACGACCCGCCCGCAGACAACAGTACGCCACTGATCGCCGTGGTGCGAGAACAGGCCAACAGCGTCACCGCCGTGGGCCAGACGGTGTCTTCCCTCAATGGCACCGTGACGAGCGCCACCACCCCGCTGGTGGGCAGCCAGTCGGCACAGGCCCTGGGTGGCGTGGTTGACAACGCCGGTGGTGTGGTCGGCGCCGTCGGCAGCGCACTGGCCAACGGCTTGGGCCAGATGGGCAATGTGGACAACCCGCTGGGCGTCAGCGCCGCGCAACTGGGTGGCGCGGTGGACAGCCTGGGCAACACGGTGTCGAGCGTGGGTGGCGTGGTCAGCGGCCTCGGCCACAACCCCGCCACCGCGGCCCTGCGCCCGGTGACGGACGTGGCCGGTGCGCTGGTGGACCGCGTGGGCAGCGGCGTCAGCCGTGTCGGCGAAACCCTGGAAGGCCAGATCGGCACCGGCCCCACCGGCCAGCTGCTGGGTGCGGCCAGCAAGGTGGTGGACACGGTGCAGGGTGGCGTGGTCGGCACCACACAAACCGTGGGCTCGGTCACCGGCCTGGGTGCGCCGGTGGGGCGCGTGCTCGCACCGGTGGCGCAGACACTGGGCCAGGCCGGTGAACGCGTGACGGCCAGCAACGCGCCGGGTGCCCAGGGCGTCGGCCAGATTCTCGGCAACACCGCCAACACCCTCGGGCACACGGGCAATCTGGTGAGCGCACCTGCCAGCGGCAGCCCGGTGCAGCAGATCACGGGCACCGTCAACAGCCTGATCGTGCCGATCACCACGGCCACGGCCCTGGTGGCAAACCCGGTCAACCAGGCCACCGGCGTCGGCACACCACTGGGCAACCTGCTGGTGAACACCGGCACGGGCGTGCAGCAAGTCGGCGCCGGCCTCTCCGGCGGTGCGCCACAGCCCCTGGGCAACGTGGTGGGCGACACCACCAACCTGGTTGGCGGTGTCGTCACCAACCTGGGCACGGCACTGGGTGGCAGCAACAGCGGCGGCAGCGGCACGGGTGCCGGCGGCGTGCTGGCCCCGGTCACCGGCCTGGTAGGCGGCCTCACCAACGGTGGCCTCGGCGGCGGCGCCGGTGCCACGGGCGTGCTGGCTCCGGTGGTGGGCGCGGTCAGTGGCCTCGGCAACGCCGGTGGTGGCACGCCGGGCGCAGGTGCGGGTGCTGTGCTGGCGCCCGTGC
Organism: Hydrogenophaga palleronii NBRC 102513; assembly: GCF_001571225.1. Classification (GTDB taxonomy): domain Bacteria; phylum Pseudomonadota; class Gammaproteobacteria; order Burkholderiales; family Burkholderiaceae_C; genus Hydrogenophaga; species Hydrogenophaga palleronii. The sequence goes on along the minus strand of NZ_BCTJ01000001.1, from coordinate 185,486 downwards.
TCACCCCGGTGCTCAACACGGTCGGCGCCCTCACCGGTGGCTCTGCGCCGGCCGGTGCCGGTGCCCTGGCCCCGGTGACCAATACGCTGAGCAACACCTTGGGTGGCCTCACGGGCGGCCTTGGCATCGGCGTTGGCGTGGGTGCCGGCGTTGGTGTGAACGGCGCGTCGCGCCCCTGAGCCCGCCCTGCCCCATGCCGCGACACCCGATCACCCGCCAGGTTCTGCTGTGTGGAGCCGCCTGGTGGGTGGCCACGGCGGCGAACGCTCAAGGCGCCGCACCCGTGGGCAGCCCGCTGGACAACCTGCCACGTCCGGCCCTGCCCGCGCCCGCCCTCCCCGGTGTGCAGGTGAACGTGGAGCAGCCCGCAGCGCCCGCCGCCGCGGTGCTGGCCTCGCGCATCACTCCGGGCAAGTTCGACATCGAGGGCGTGAAGTCCATCCCCTTCGAGACCGTGGCGGCGCTGTTCGCGCCGCTCGTGGGCCAGTCGCTCACGGTGGCCGAGCTCGTCGAGCGCAGCCAGCAGGCCACGGCGCTGTACCAGCAGCGTGGTTACGCGCTGTCCTTCTTCTTCGTGCCGCTGCAGGATTTCCAGCACGGTGTGGTGCGCATCGTGGCGGTGGAAGGCCATGTGCAGACGGTGCGCATCGAAGGCAACGCCGGTCCGGCCGAGGCGAAGCTGCGCGAGATAGCCGAACAGATCCGCAGCGAAAAGCCGCTGCGCACCCGCACCTTTGAACACGTCACCGGCTTGCTCGGGCGGCTGCCCGGCGTGGCGGTGCAGGCCCAGGTGCCGGTGCCGACCAGCACCGACGGTGCCACCACCCTGGTGATCCAGGCGCAGCACCAGGCTTTTGATGTGAGCATGGGCCTGGAGACGCGCAAGCCGACACCCCGCGCGGTGCTGACCGGTGTGGCCAACAACCTGTTGCTGCCCGGCAGCCAGATCGGCGTGTCCACCCTGCTGTCCACCGCGAAGAACGACCACTTCAACGCCTTGCACGTCGAGCAGGCGCTGGGCGACCAGGGCTGGTCGGTCAAGGGCTCGGTGTCGCAATACCGGGGCGACCCGGACGAACAGCTGGGCATCCGCAACAGCAGCGGCCTGCAGCGCCAGACCGAGGTGGAGCGCGCCGAGATCACCGCCAGCCTGCCGCTGCGCCTCTCGCGCGAAGCGAACTGGGTGGCCAGCGGCGGCCTGTACGGGGTGAACACGCGCGAGAACATCCACAACCCGGCCAACGGTGCCGAGCTGACCGACGAGACGCGGGTACGCGCCGTGTTCGCCCAGCTGGCCTTCAACGGCCAGGGCAGCGACGACGCCCTGCAACTGAACCTGAAACTCAGCCACGGCATGTCGGGCCTGGGCGCCTCGGCCGCCGTCACCAGCAACGTGCCCGGCCTGTCGGGGCCCGGCACCGCCAAGCTGGCGTTTGCGCGCCTGCAGGCCGAAGCTGCCTACCAGCGGCGTTTTGCCAACCACTTCGGCATCGCGCTCTCGTCGGCCGCGCAATACAGCCCGCACAGCCTGCCGAGCAGCGAACGCATTTCCTTCGGCGGCAACCGCTTCGCCAGCGGCTACGCACCCGGCGTGGCCGTGGGCGATTCGGGCTGGGGCGTGGGCGCCGAACTCAACCGCACCTTCACCCTGGACAGCACCTGGCTGCGCCAGTGGCAGCCGTACCTGCTGTTCGAGGCGGCGCGCGTGCACACCCGCGTCGGCACACCCGCGCCCGAGCGGCTGCGTTCGGTGAGCCTGGGCCTGCGGCTGAGCAACCTGCGCCACTACAACCTGGACCTGGCGCTGTCCAGACCCACGGGCGACCGCACGCCGCAAAACCCCGAGCGCGACTGGCGCGCCCACATCACGCTGAGCTACCGGCTGGACGGGTCCTGAACCTTGGCGCCGACCAGGCGCGCCCAGGCGGCGTCGAAGTAGCCGGCGCGCTCTTCGAACACCAGCGTCCGGCCCGGGTTGATGGATTCGTAGAACGCGCGCGACACCTTGATGTTGCGGCTGACCGAGGCATCGCGCCAGTCGCGCACGTGCAGGTGGTAGCTCGTGCCGCTGCGGCGCGAACGGCTGGTGGACTTGCGCAGCACCGGCGCCTCGCGCAGCGTGGGTGCCGACACATCCCATTCGATGTTGGCCTCGCGCAGTTCGCTGGCGGCGGTGCTGTAGGCACCGAAGGAGCCGACCAGCAACAGCTCCAGCAGGAACAGGTGGGCGCGCGCGCTGCGCGCCAGCAGCAGCACATGGGCCGCCAGCAAGCCCAGCAGCAGCAGGCTGCCGGCCCACAGCGTCAGGCGCACGAGGGGTGCGGTGTCGACCAGAAAGGCGTTGTCGAACAGCAAGGGGCGCGACAGGAACACCGCGCCGTTGATGGCCAGCGCTGTCGAAATCGAGAGCAGCACCACGGCGGGCAGCAGGTAAGGGTCGCGCTGGCCTACCGGTGCATCGGGCTGCCGGCTGCCGCGCAAGGCCTTTGCCATCTGCTCGAGAAACGGCAGCGCCGAGGTGCGCGCCAGGTTCAGGTGGTGCTCGTCTTTCTTCCGCGAGAACAGGCCCGGGCGGCGCAACTGCACCACCAGCTGCCCGTGCGCGCACCACACACGCCGCACCGGGCAGCCGCCGGCGATGCGGGTGAACAGCTTCAGGGCCGCCTCGCGCAGCGCCGGGCTGTCGGCCACGCGGTTGAGCAGGTGTTGGTCGTTGGAGGCGACGTAGACCAGGCTGTCAAAGCCGTCATGGCCGAACTGTTGCTCCACCGACAGGCCGACCCATTTGAAGAATCGGTCGGCTGCGGTTTCGCGCTTGAGTTCGAAGCGGAAGAAATCCGGCACATCGACGCCGAACTGGATGCCCCGCACCGAATCCTTGTAGGTCAGCAGCGTGTAGCGGTGCCGCACGCCTTTTGTGGTCGACGCCTGCTCCCCCAACCACGGCCGATGCCAGCGGTAACGGAACTGAAACGCCAGGATCACGCACAGGCTGAGCAGCCCGACCGAGAACCACATGCTGCGTTCAGTCCGCGGCGCCGCCGTCCAGCAGGGCGAGCATGGCGGCTTCGTCGATCACCGCCACACCCAGGGTCTGCGCCTTCTCCAGCTTGCTGCCGGCTTCGGTGCCGGCTACCACATAGTCGGTCTTCTTGCTCACCGAACCGGCCACCTTGGCGCCGGCGGCTTCGAGCAGGTCTTTGGCCTGGTCGCGGCTGAGGGTGGGGAAGGTGCCGGTGAGAACGAAGGTCTTGCCGGCCAGGGGTTGCGGTGCGCGCGCCGCGGGCTCGCCCTCTTCCCAGGTCAGGCCGCAGGCGCGCAGTTGCTCGACCACCTCGCGGTTGTGCGGCTGCTCGAAGAAGGTGTGGATGCTCTGCGCCACCACCGGGCCGACGTCGTCCACTTCGGCCAGCGCTTCCACGCTGGCGTCCATCACGCGGTCGAGCTGGCCGAAGTGGCGCGCCAGCGCCTTGGCCGTGGCCTCGCCCACGTGGCGGATGCCCAGGCCGAACAGGAAACGCGGCAGCGTGGTCTGCTTGGATTTTTCCAGCGCGGCCACGATGTTGTTGGCCGACTTCTCGGCCATGCGGTCCAGCCCGGCCAGCGACGCGAAGCCGAGCTTGTACAGATCGGGCAGGGTCTTGATGAGGCCGCTGTCCACCAGTTGCTCCACCAGCTTGTCGCCCAGGCCTTCGATCTCCACCGCGCGGCGGTGCGCGAAGTGCAGGATGGCCTCCTTGCGCTGCGCGGCGCAGAACAGGCCGCCGGTGCAGCGGTGGTCGGCCTCGCCCTCTTCGCGAACGGCTTCGCTGCCGCACACCGGGCAGTGGCTGGGCATGGTGAACGGTGGTGGATCGCCTTCGCGTTTGTCCAGCAGCACCGACACCACCTCGGGAATCACGTCACCGGCGCGGCGCACCACCACGGTGTCGCCCACGCGCACGTCCTTGCGGCGCGCCTCCAGTTCGTTGTGCAGCGTGGCGTTGGTCACCGTCACACCGCCCACGAACACGGGCGCCAGCTTGGCCACCGGCGTGAGCTTGCCGGTGCGGCCGACCTGCACGTCGATGGCCTGCACCGTGGTGAGCTGCTCCTGCGCCGGGTACTTGTGTGCCACCGCCCAGCGCGGCTCGCGGGTGACGAAACCCATCTGCTTCTGCAAGGCCAGCGAGTCCACCTTGTAGACCACGCCGTCGATGTCGAACGGCAGGGTGTCGCGCAGTGCACCGATGCGGCGGTGAAAGGCCACCAGGTCGTCGGCACCGCGGCAGCGTGTGGTCTGCTCGGCCACCGGAAAGCCCCAGGCTTTGAGGCGCATGAGCCAGTCGTACTGGGTTTCGGGCGGTGCGGCGTCGCCCAGCACCTCGCCCCAGGAATAGGCGAAGAAGCTCAGGGGCCGCTCGCGGGTGATCTTGGAATCGAGCTGGCGCACCGCGCCGGCGGCGGCGTTGCGCGGGTTGACGAAGGTCTTTTCGCCTTTGGCACCGGCGGCGATCCTGGCGCGCTGGCGCTCGTTGAGCTGCTCGAACTGGTCGCGCCGCATGTAAACCTCGCCGCGCACCTCCAGCACCTCGGGCACACCGACGTCCTGCGGCAGCCGCAGCGGAATCTGCCGGATGGTGCGCACGTTGTGCGTCACGTCCTCGCCGGTCTCGCCGTCACCGCGGGTGGCGGCGCGCACCAGCACACCGTGTTCGTAGCGCAGGCTCATGGCCAGGCCGTCGAACTTGAGTTCGGCCAGGTAGTCCACCGGTGGCGCCGTGTCGTCGAGCTTGAGCTCGCGCCGCACGCGCGCATCGAAGGCCACCGCACCGGTGGCTTCGGTGTCGGTCTCGGTGCGGATGCTGAGCATGGGCACGGCATGGCGCACCGGCTCCAGCTCCTTGAGGATCGCGCTGCCCACGCGCTGCGTCGGCGAATCGGCCGTGAGCAGTTCGGGGTGCTCGGCCTCGATGGCCTGCAGCTCGCGGAACAGCCGGTCGTACTCGGCGTCGGGAATCTCGGGCTCGTCGAGCGTGTAGTAACGGTGGGCGTGGTGGTGCAGCTGAGCACGCAGCTCGGCAGCACGCTCGGCCGGCGCGGGCGACGGCTGGGCGAAAAGGTCTTCGGTCATTCAGGAAAAAAGGCGGCGTGCCTGCGGGGAACCCGCCGAGAGGTCACGGCTGTCGAGGGCGTCGTACAGGCTTTCAAGGTCGGCACCGATGCGGTCCATGGTCTCGGTCGACAGGGGCTGGCCGCCGTCGTCGGTGACGACGCCTTCCATGGCTTCGGCCAGCGCCTCGGCGGCCTGGCGCAGGCGCAAGAACGGTTGTTCGCTGCGCGGCACGTGGGTGACTTCGAGCGACAGCGCGACTTCGCGCAGCGCGCTCTGCTCCGGGTCTTCGGCCATGGCGGCCTGCGGGTCGAACAGCAGGCTGAGGATGGGTGCCTGGCCGCTCTGGCTGCCGGAGAGCACCATGCGCCCGGGCAAGGCCCCGGCCACAAAACCGAGCTTGGCGGCGTGCTGCGACACATAACCCGGGCTCCAGGCGGTGCGGCGCGCGCGGATGGTGAAGCCGAGCTGGGCGTCGTGGCCGCTGGCAAATGCGTCGAGTTCGCGGGCGCGCGAGACCTCGGTGCGCATCTCCGGGAAGTCGGGCGAGGCGCCCACCGCGTCGGCAAAGGCCTGGGCCTTGACCACGAACTCGGAGAATTCGATGTCGTTGAGCGCGCCCGAGCGGTTGGCCAGCTGCACGCCGGCCTGCAACGCGCGGTAACGCTGGCCCAGGCGCGGGGCTTCCCACTCGCCGGTGGTTTCGCTCTGGCCTTCCACCGCAAACGGTTTGCTGCCCACGCGACGGGTGCCCGGCAAGGCGGCCAGCAGCGCGTCGCCCGACACCTCGTGCTCCAGCAACAGGGGGGCGATGACGTCGATCAGCGCGTCCAGGCCCGGGCGTTTTTCGGGCGGCTGGGCCATCAGGGGGTTGAGGCTGACGGCCGCAGCGGCCACCGCCACCGCGGCGGGATCGGGCTGCAAGGGCGTGGCGACCGGGGTGCCCGGCAGGCCGTCGCCATCGTCCAGCACCGGGTCGATGCGCTGGACTTCGTGCTCGGCCAGATCGGCCGGCGTGTAGGGCAAGGTTTCGTCGCCCGTGTGCTCGTCGCGCGGTTCGCCACCGCGTTCACGTTCGCGCACGGTGCGCGGAGCGCTCTTGTTGGTGACCCAGGCGTTGTAGGCCACGACGCCCGCCAGCACGAGCCCTCCGATGATGGCCAGACCGATTTGCAGTGTGCTCATGGAGAGGGTTCTGATCAGGTGGGTTCAAGCATGCCGGCGGCCGATTCCATGTCCACCGCGACGATGCGCGAGACGCCCTGCTCCTGCATGGTCACGCCGATCAACTGCTTGGCCATTTCCATGGCGATCTTGTTGTGGCTGATGAACAGGAACTGGGTTTCCTTGGACATGGCGGTCACGAGTTTCGCATAGCGTTCGGTGTTGGCGTCGTCCAGCGGCGCATCCACCTCGTCCAGCAGGCAGAACGGCGCCGGGTTGAGCTGGAAGATGGCGAACACGAGGGCGATGGCGGTCAACGCCTTCTCGCCGCCCGAGAGCAGGTGGATGGTCTGGTTCTTCTTGCCGGGTGGCTGTGCCATCACCTGCACGCCGGCGTCCAGGATTTCCTCGCCGGTCATCACCAGCTTGGCGTTGCCGCCGCCGAACAGCTCGGGAAACATGCGGCCGAAGTGCGTGTTGACGGTCTCGAAGGTGCTGCCGAGCAGCTCTCGGGTTTCGTTGTCGATCTTCTTGATCGCGTCTTCCAGCGTGTTCATGGCCTCGACCAGGTCGGCCGACTGCGCGTCCAGGAAGGTCTTGCGCTCGCGCGCGGCGGTGAGTTCGTCCAGCGCGGCCAGGTTGACCGCGCCCAGGCCCTGGATCTCGCGGTGCAGGCGGTCGATCTCGCCCTGCAGGCCGGTCAGGCGCACATTGCCTTCGGTGACGCTTTGCGCCACCGCCGCCAGATCGGCCTGGGCTTCTTCAAGCAGCTGGCTGTATTGCTCCACGCCCAGGCGCGCGGCCTGTTCCTTGAGCTGGAAGTCGGTGATGCGGTTGCGCAGCGGCTCCAGTTCACGTTCCAGCTGCAGGCGGCGTTCGTCGCTGGCGCGCAGCTTGGCGGTGAGTTCGTCGTACTGGCTGCGTAGCGCACCCAGGGCCTGCTCACGTTCGAGCTTCATGGCCAGGGCGTTCTGCAGGCCGGCCTGTGCGGCGGCGTCGTTCAGGCGTGCCAGTTCATCGGCGGCGCGCTGCTCTTCTTCGGCCAGCGACTTTTCCTGCGTGGCCGCGGTTTCCATGGCGCGCTGCAACTCGCTCTGGCGCGCCTGCAGGCTGCGCAGGGCGAACACCGCTTCTTGCGCGGTGCGTTCCAGCGAGCGCTGCTGTTCGCGCGCCTGGTTCAAGGCACGCTCGGCCTCGATCACCTTGTCGTCCAGCTGGGCGTGGCGCTCCTGGCTGTCGGCCAGTTGCATGTCGAGTTCTTCGAAGCGTGCCTCGGCGGTCACGCGGCGCTCCTGCAGTTCTTCGAGCTGGGCGTCCACCTCGGCCAGGTCGGCCCCGATCTGCTGGCTGCGCGCGCGCGTCTGCTCGGCCAGCTGCGTCAGGCGCAGCGCCTCCACCTGCAGTTCGTGCGCGCGGCTGCGCGACTCGGCGGCTTCGCGGCGCGCGCTCACCAGGCGCTGCGAGGCGTCGCTGTAGGCGGCTTCGGCGCGGATCAGCGCGGTGCGCGCCTGCTCGGCGATGAGCACCTGCCCCTTGAGCTGTTTGTCGATGTTCTCGATTTCCTGCGCCCGCGCCAGCAGACCGGCCTGCTCGCTGTCGGGCGCGTAGAAGCTGACGCTGTGCGCGGTGACGGCGTGGCCGCTGGCGACAAAGATCACCTCACCCGGCTGCAACTGCGCGCGCTGGGCCAGCGCTTCCTCCAGGTTGCTGGCCGTCAGGCAACCGTGCAGCCATTCGGCCAACAGGGCCTGCAGGCCGGCGTCGCTCAGGCGCAGCCATTGCACCAGCGGCTTCAGGCCGGAGGCGCTGCCCGCCGCGGCGGCCGCAGCGGGTGGGCTGTAGAACGAGAGCTTGGCGGGCGGCGCGTCGTTGCCGAAGGCGCGCACCATGTCGAGCCGGGACACCTCCAGCGCACCCATGCGTTCGCGCAGCGCCGCTTCGAGCGCGTTTTCCCAGCCGGTTTCAATGTGGATGCGGCTCCACAGGCCCTGCAATCCGTCGAGGCCGTGTTTGGCCAGCCAGGGCTTGAGCTTGCCGTCGGTCTTGACCTTTTCCTGCAAGGCCTTGAGAGCCTCCATGCGGGCCGAGAGGTCGGCCTGCTTGGCGGATTCGCTGTTCACCGACTGCTGCGCACCGCGGCGCGCCTCGTCCAGTTGCGGCACGCTGTCCTGCAGTTCAAGCAGCACGGCGTCGTTGAGTTCGGCGGTTTCCTGTGCGCTGGCCAGCTGGGCCTGGGCGTCGAGCAGGCGCGCCTCGTCGGGCGCGGCCAGGGCGTTGCGGTCGGTCATCAGGCGCTCGCGGCGCTGGTTGAGCGAGCGGCTCTGTTCTTCCACGTTGCGCTGTTCGGCGGCCAGCACCTGGATCTGCTGCTGCACCTGCGTGACGCTGCCGCGCTGCTCGTTGGCGCGCGTCTGCGCCTGGCGCAGGTTGTCTTCCAGCGTGGGCAGCGCCCCTTGTTGTTCTTCGCCCTGGGCGGCCAGCACCACCGACTGGTCTTCGGCCTGCAGCATGGACTCGGCGAGTTGTTCCAGCTCGACCGCGGCGTCCTGGCTGCGCGTGCCCCAGGAGGCGATCTGTTCCTTGAGCTGCACCAGGCGCTGCTCCACGCGCTGGCGGCCTTCGACCACGAAACGGATCTCGGCCTCCAGCTTGCCGACTTCGGCACTGGCTTCGTACAGCTTGCCCTGCGCCTGGTTGACCTGGTCGCCCGCGGCGTAGTGCGCCTGGCGGATGGTTTCGAGTTCGGACTCGATGCGGCGCAGGTCGGCGGTGCGCGACTCCAGGTCGTTCACCGCCTGCGCGGCGTCGGTCTTCACCTTCACCTGGTCGGACTCGGCCTCGCTGCGTTTGAGGAACCACAGCTGATGCTGCTTTAGCGAGGCGCTGGCCTGCAGCGTGTTGTAGCGCGCCGCCACCTCGGCCTGCTTTTCCAGCTTGTCGAGGTTGGCGTTGAGTTCGCGCAGGATGTCTTCCACCCGCGTGAGGTTCTCGCGCGTGTCGGCCAGGCGGTGCGCGGTCTCGCGGCGGCGCTCCTTGTATTTGGACACGCCGGCCGCTTCTTCGAGGAACAGACGCAGCTCTTCGGGCTTGCTCTCGATGATGCGGCTGATGGTGCCCTGGCCGATGATGGCGTAGGCGCGCGGGCCCAGGCCGGTGCCGAGGAATACGTCCTGCACGTCGCGGCGGCGCACCGGCTGGTTGTTGATGTAGTAGCTGCTGGTGCCGTCGCGCGTGAGCACGCGCTTGACGGCGATCTCACCGAACTGGCCCCACTGGCCGCCGGCGCGGTGGTCGCTGTTGTCGAACACCAGCTCGACGCTGGAACGGCTGGCCGGCTTGCGCGAGGTGGTGCCGTTGAAGATCACGTCCTGCATGGACTCGCCGCGCAGCTCGGAGGCCTTGGACTCGCCCAGCACCCAGCGCACCGCATCCATGATGTTGGACTTGCCGCAACCGTTGGGGCCGACCACACCGACCAGTTGCCCGGGCAGCATGAAGTTGGTGGGTTCGGCGAAGGACTTGAAGCCGGAGAGCTTGATCGAGTTGAGACGCACGCTGGGAAGCCCAAGTGATTGAATTCAAAGGCATTTTCACCGCGGGGAGCGCGGTGGGAACGGGCTTGATGATAACGCGCACGCACCCCCATCGAGCGCATGCCGTGTCGGCACGAGGCGTTGCGCAGGGCCGCCGCACCAGCCTCCCGCGCCAGCGCCGCGGGCCGGCGGCGCCAAGCCCGATAATCCTCGGCCATGAACCCCCTGCTCTCGCGCCTGCAGCCGTATCCCTTCGAACGGCTGCGCAAGCTCTTTGCCGACGTCACCCCCAACCCCGACCTGCGGCCCATCAGCCTGGGCATCGGCGAACCCAAACACGCCGCCCCCGATTTCCTGAAACAGGCCCTGGCCAGCGCGCTCGACACCGGCCTGAGCGCCTACCCGGCCACCACCGGCACCCCGGCCCTGCGCGAAGCCTGTGCCGGCTGGGTGCAGCGGCGTTATGGCGTGGCGCTGGACGCGGCCACCCAGGTGCTGCCGGTCAACGGCTCGCGCGAGGCGCTGTTTGCGTTCGCGCAGACGGTGATCGACCCGACACGCACAGGCGCCACGGTGGTGATGCCCAACCCGTTCTATCAAATCTACGAAGGCGCGGCCCTGCTGGGCGGGGCCGAGCCGCACTACGTGGCGAGCGACCCGGCGCGCAACTTCGCCCCCGCCTGGGACAGCGTGCCCGAAGCGGTCTGGGCGCGCACGCAGCTGCTGTTCGTGTGTTCACCCGGCAACCCGGCCGGCGCGGTGATGCCGCTGGACGAGTGGCGCATGCTGTTCGAGCTGAGCGACCGGCACGGCTTCGTGATCGCCTCCGACGAGTGCTACAGCGAGATCTACTTCCGCGACGAAGCGCCGCTGGGCGGCCTGGAAGCCGCGCAGCGCCTGGGCCGCAGCGATTTCCGCCGGCTGGTGATCTTCACCAGCCTGTCCAAACGCAGCAACGTGCCCGGCCTGCGCAGCGGCTTCGTGGCCGGCGACGCCTCGCTGATCAAGCCCTTCCTGCTCTACCGCACCTACCACGGCGGCGCCATGAGCCCGGTGGTGCAGGCCGCCAGCGTGGCGGCCTGGAGCGACGAAGAGCACGTGGTGGACAACCGCCGCCAGTACCGCGAGAAATTCGAGCAGGTCACGCCGGTGCTGGCCGAGGTGCTGGATGTGGCCCTGCCCGACGCCTCGTTCTACCTCTGGGCGGGCGTGCCGGCCTCGTTTGCCGACGCCGCGGCCGGCCTGAGCGCCGACGAAGCCTTCGCCCGGGCGCTGCTGGCTCAATACAATGTCACGGTGCTGCCCGGCAGCTACCTCGCCCGCGAAGCTGGCGGCGTGAACCCCGGCACCGGGCGCGTGCGCATGGCCCTGGTGGCCGAATCCGCCGAATGCCTGGAAGCCGCGCGCCGCATCCACCAGTTCCTCTCGCGCCGCGCCTGAAGCGGCGCGCGTCCCTTTTTCTTCACCATTGCCCTGAGACACATGAGCCAACAACTGCAAACCCTGATCGACAACGCCTGGGAAAACCGTGCCGACCTCGCCCCCGCTTCCGCCCCCAAGGAAATCGTGGACGCGGTGGAACACGTGATTGAAGGGCTCAACAACGGCTCGCTGCGTGTGGCCACGCGCGAGGCCATCGGCCAGTGGACGGTGCACCAGTGGATCAAGAAGGCGGTGCTGCTGTCGTTCCGCCTGCAGGACAACGAAATGATGCGCGCCGGCGACCTCGGCTTCTTCGACAAGGTCAAGACCAAGTTCGCCCACCTGAGCGAAACCGAACTGAAGGCCACCGGCGTGCGCGTGGTGCCCCCCGCCGTGGCGCGCCGCGGCAGCTACATCGCCAAGGGCGCGATCCTGATGCCCAGCTACGTGAACATCGGTGCCTACGTGGGCGAAGGTTCCATGGTCGACACCTGGGCCACGGTGGGCAGCTGCGCGCAGGTCGGCAAGAACGTGCACCTCTCCGGCGGCGTCGGTCTGGGCGGCGTGCTTGAACCCCTGCAGGCCAACCCGACCATCATCGAAGACAACTGCTTCATCGGCGCCCGCTCCGAGGTGGTGGAAGGCGTGATCGTGGAAGAGAACTCGGTGCTGGGCATGGGCGTGTACCTGGGCCAGAGCACCCCGATCTTCAACCGCGACACCGGCGAAACCACCTTCGGCCGCGTGCCGGCCGGCAGCGTGGTCATCAGCGGCAGCCTGCCGAAGAAGACCGCCGGCGGCAAGGACTACAGCAGCTACGCCGCCATCATCGTGAAGACGGTGGACGCGCAGACGCGTTCCAAGACCAGCCTGAACGACCTGCTGCGTGATTGAATGAGCACCCCCGCTGCGCTCTGCGCGCCCCCCCTCAAGGGGGTGCACTCCGGGACCGGCGGAGCCGGCTCCTTGAGTGCCCTGGATGGCAGTCATCGTGCGGCGGCGAGCGGTTTTCCTTCGTTGAATATCTACTGACTTGATGGCATGAAAGGTTCGGTATGAGCAGCGGAACAATGGAACGCATCCTGCGCCTGATGGCTGACAAGAAGGCCTCGGACGTGTTCTTGACGGCGCATGCGCCGGCGATGATCAAGATCAACGGCCAGACCATCCCGATCAACAGCCAGGTGCTGCCACCGGACGCGCCGCGCAACCTGCTGGCCGAAATCCTGCCACCGACCCGCATGGAGGAGTTGCAGGAAACCGGCGAGCTCAACATGGCGGTGCCGCTCGAAGCCTTGGGCAACTTCCGCGTCAGCGCCTTCCACCAGCGCGGCCACGTGGCGGTGGTGATCCGTTTCGTGCCGGGCGACATCCCGCCGCTGGACTCGCTCAACGTTGCGCCCGTGCTGGCCGACCTGGTGATGGAAAAACGCGGCCTGGTGCTGATGGTCGGCGCCACCGGCGCGGGCAAGAGCACCACGCTGGCGGCCATGATCGACCACCGCAACGAGCAAGCCACCGGCCATGTGCTGACCATCGAAGACCCGATCGAATACGTCTACCGCAACAAGAAATCGGTGGTGAACCAGCGCGAGATCGGGCCCGACACCGCCTCGTTGCAGGTCGCCCTGAAGAACGCCTTGCGCCAGGCGCCCGACGTGATCCTGATCGGCGAAATCCGCGACCGTGAAACCATGTCGGCCGCCATCGCCTACGCGCAATCAGGCCACCTCTGCCTGGCCACGCTGCACGCCAACAACAGCTACCAGGCGCTCAACCGCATCCTGAGCTTCTACCCGGTGGAGGTGCGCCCCACCATGCTGGGCGACCTGGCGGCCGCGCTGCGCGCCATCGTTTCGCAGCGCCTGCTGCGCACGCACACCGGCAGCCGCGTGCCGGCGATGGAGGTCATGCTCAACACCGCGCTGGTGGCCGACCTGATCCAGAAGGCCGACTTCTCGGGTGTGCGCGAGGCGATGGAAAAGTCGCTGGCCGAAGGCTCGCAGAGTTTCGAGCAGGACCTGGCGCGCCTGATCAACGACGGCCTGGTCACGCGCAACGAAGGCCTGGCCCACGCCGACTCGCCGAACAACCTGTTGTGGCGCCTGCAGAACGACTTCAACGCCAGCAAGGCGAGCGAAGCGGCGCAGAGCCAGGAAGAGGACGGCGGCGACAACGCCACCTTCACCGAGTTCACCCTCGACGTCAAATTCTGATTCCGACCCGCCGCCCCGCATGACCGACACCCTCCGCCTGGCCGAAGCCCTCATCGCCTGCCCCTCCGTCACCCCTCGCGATGAAGGTTGCCAGGCGATGCTCGTGGCGCGGCTGGCACCGCTGGGCTTTGCCTGCGAAACCATTGAAAGCGGCCCGGCCGACTTCCGCGTGACCAACCTCTGGGCGCGCCTCGGCAGCGGCCAGCGGCCCACGCTGGTGTTCGCCGGCCACACCGACGTGGTGCCCACCGGCCCGCTGAACGCCTGGGCCAGCGACCCCTTCGTGCCGAGCCACCGCGACGGCAAGCTGTTCGGCCGTGGTGCCGCCGACATGAAGACCTCGCTGGCCGCCATGGTGGTGGCCTGCGAGGAATTCGTCGCCGCGAACCCGGCGCCCGAGATCGACATCGCCTTCCTGCTCACCAGCGACGAAGAAGGCCCTGCACTCGACGGCACGGTGGTGGTCTGCAACGCCTTGCAGCAACGCGGTGAACGCCTGGACTGGTGCATCGTCGGTGAGCCGACCTCGGTCGAGCGCACCGGCGACATGATCAAGAACGGCCGCCGCGGCACCATGAGCGGCAAGCTCACGGTGAAGGGCATCCAGGGCCACATCGCCTACCCGCACCTGGCAAAGAACCCCATCCACCTGGCTGCCCCGGCACTGGCCGAACTCGCGGCCACGGTGTGGGACGAAGGCAACGCCTTCTTCCCGCCCACCAGCTGGCAGGTCAGCAACATCCACGGCGGCACCGGTGCGAGCAACGTCATCCCGGGCACGGTGGTGATCGACTTCAACTTCCGCTTCTCCACCGAGTCCACGCCCGAAGGCCTGCAACAGCAGGTGGTGGCGCTGCTGCAGCGCCACGGCCTGTCGCCCGAGACCGACTTTGATCTGGCCTGGACGCTGGGCGGCCGCCCCTTCCTCACCCCGCCGGGCACGCTGGTGGACGCGGTGCGCGCCGCTATCCGCGACGAGACCGGCGTGGAAACCACGCTCTCGACCACCGGCGGCACCAGCGACGGGCGCTTCATCGCCCAGGTCTGCCCGCAGGTGATCGAACTCGGCCCGCCCAACGCCACCATCCACAAGATCGACGAACACGTGGCCGTGGCCGACATCGAGCCGCTGAAGAACATTTACCGCCGCACGCTGGAGCAGCTCGCTGCCCAGGTGCGCGCCAACACCTGAACCCCTTTCCCCGTGAACCTGCAACAACTGCTCGCCGACGCCGGCCAACGCCTGGAGGCCGCGCAACTCGCGTACGGGCACGGCACCAACAATGCGCGCGACGAAGCCGCTTGGCTGCTGCTGTGGCAGCTCGGCCTGCCGCTCGACAGCGACCTGGACGCGCTCGCCGAACGCGCCATCACACCCGAAGAGCAAGCCGCCGTGCTGGCCCTGATGCAGCGCCGCATTGACACCCGAGAACCCGCGGCCTACCTGACCGGTGAAGCCTGGTTGCAGGGCGTGCCGTTCTACGTGGACCGCCGCAGCATCGTGCCGCGCAGCTTCATCGCCGAACTGCTGGCCGACGGCTCCATCGACCCCTGGCTGGACGAAGCCTCGCGCGACGTGCTCGACCTGTGCACCGGCAACGGCAGCCTCGCCGTGCTGGCCGCCATGGCCTACCCCGAGGTGCAGGTGACCGGCGCGGACATCTCGCCCGATGCCCTGGCGGTGGCGCGCATCAACGTCGATCGCCACGGCCTGCAAGACCGCGTGAAGCTGGTCGAGTCGGACGGCCTTGCGGCCTGCCCCGGCCCCTGGGACCTGATCCTGTGCAACCCGCCTTATGTGAACGCGCAGAGCATGGCCAGCCTGCCGCCCGAATACCGGGCCGAGCCCGGCCTGGCGCTGGACGGCAACACCGCCGGCAGCAGCGACGGCATGGACTTTGTGCGCGCCCTGCTGCGCGACGCGCCCGCCTGCCTGCGGCCCGACGGCGTGCTGGTGCTCGAAATCGGCAACGAGCGCACCCACTTTGAAGCCGCGTTCCCCCAACTCGAAGCCGTGTGGCTCGACACCAGCGCGGGCGACGACCAGGTTCTGCTGCTCACCCTTGAATCCCTTTTGACGCTGCTGCCCTCCTCGCAGGCGTCCGCCCCATGATCACTCTGAAGAATGTTGTCCTTCGCCGCGGTGCGAAGGTCTTGCTCGATGGCGCTTCCTGCACCATCAACCCCGGCGAAAAAGTCGGCCTGGTCGGCCGCAACGGCGCCGGCAAATCCAGCCTGTTCCGCCTGCTCGACCACAGCCTGCACGAAGACAAGGGCGACTTTTATGTGCCCGCCCAGTGGCGCATGGCGCAGGTCGCGCAGGACATGCCGGAAACCGAGATGTCGGCCACGCAGTTCGTGATCGAAGGCGACGTCACCCTGCTGGCGGCCCAGCAGGAAGTGACCGCCTCGGAAGACAGCGGTGATGGCGAGCGCATGGCACATGCCTACATGGCCCTGCACGATGCCGGCGCGCACGACGCACCGGCGCGCGCGCAGGCGCTGATCCTGGGCCTGGGTTTCCGCACCGACGAACTCGAACGCCCGGTCAACAGCTTCTCGGGTGGCTGGCGCATGCGCCTGCAACTCGCGCGCGCCCTCATGTGCCCGAGCGAACTGCTGCTGCTCGACGAACCCACCAACCACTTGGACCTGGACGCCCTGGTCTGGCTGGAAGCCTGGCTCAAGCGCTACGAAGGCACCATGCTCGTGATCAGCCACGACCGCGAATTCCTGGATGCGGTGACCGACGTCACCATCCACATCCACGCGGCCCAGCTCACGCGCTACGGCGGCAACTACAGCCGCTTCGAAGACATGCGCGCCGAGCAGATGGCGCTGCAGGCCACCGCCTACGCGCGCCAGCAGGACAAGATGGCGCACCTGCAGAAGTTCATCGACCGCTTCAAGGCCAAGGCCAGCAAGGCCAAGCAGGCGCAGAGCCGCGTGAAGGCGCTGGAGCGCATGGAGAAGATCGGCCCGGTGCTGGCCGACGCCGAGTTCACGTTCGAGTTCACCGAGCCGCAGAACCTGCCCAACCCGATGCTGGCAATGAGCGATGCGAGCTTCGGCTACCCGCCAGCCATTGAGGGCGACGAGCCCACCGTGATCGTGCGCAACATCAGCCGCTCGGTGCTCGCCGGGCAACGCATCGGCATCCTGGGCGCCAACGGCCAGGGCAAGTCCACCGTGGTCAAGACCATCGCACGCGACCTGCAGCCGATTGCCGGCCAGATCACCGAAGGCAAGGGCCTCAACATCGGCTACTTCGCGCAGCAGGAACTCGACGTGCTGCGCCCTGCCGATACGCCGCTGGAGCACATGATCAAGCTGGTGCGCGACTGCACCGCACAAGGCCGCCTGAGTGGCCAGCCCACGCGCGAGCAGGATCTGCGCAGTTTCCTCGGCAACTTCAACTTCACCGGCGACCAGGTCAAGCAGGCCGTGGGCAGCATGAGCGGCGGTGAAAAAGCGCGCCTGGTGCTGTGCATGATCGTCTGGCAGCGCCCCAACCTGCTGCTGCTTGACGAACCCACCAACCACCTGGACCTCGCCACGCGCGAGGCCTTGTCGGTGGCACTCAACGAATTCGAAGGCACGGTCATGCTGGTCAGCCACGACCGGTCCCTGCTGCGTGCCGTGTGCGACGAGTTCTGGCTGGTCTCGCGCGGCGGCATCGAACCGTTCGACGGCGACCTCGACGACTACCAGCGCTATCTGCTGGACATGGCCAAACAATCGCGCGAGGCGCAGCGCCAGGAACAGCGCGAGCAGAACCGGGCCCCGGCTGCCAGCGCAAGCTCCGCCGCTGCGGCACCGGCCGCAGGGAAAAAGGCCATCGAGCCCAACCGCTCACCCGAACAAAAGCGCAACGACGCCCAGCGCCGTCAGCAGGCCGCCGAAAAGACGAAGCCGCTGAAGAAAGAGCTGGAGCAGACCGAAAAACGCATGGCCCAGCTGGCGCAGGAAAAGACCCGGCTGGAAACCGCGATGGGCCAACCCGCCACCCCGGCAGAGATGGCCGACGCCGGTCGGCGCCTGAAAGCCGTGAACGACGAAACCGAGACGCTGGAGGCCCGCTGGCTGGAGTTGCACGAGGCCATTGAAGCCGTTGGCGCCTGAACGGGTACACCCGTTCCGATAGCCTCGTTGGAGTATCCTGAGCGCGCCGGCTTCCGGTACACCTCATCGCAAACAGGAAGGACCCTCAACATGATGTCGATACTTGGCACCCTCTTCATAGGCCTGATCGCAGGCTTCGTCGCCCGGGCCATCAAGCCCGGCGACGACGGCATGGGCTGGATCATGACGGCCCTGCTCGGCGTGGCGGGCGCATTCGTGGCGGGTTATCTGGGCTCGGCACTGGGTTTTTACCAACCGGGCGACCCCGTCGGTTTTGTCGCCTCGGTGATCGGCGCCATCATCCTGCTGCTGATCTACGGCCTCTTCAAGAAGAAGTGAGCGCAGTGAGGTGGCCTAAACGGCCACTTGCTGCCAGCCAAGCGCGCAGAAAAAAAGCCCTGATCTTGCGATCAGGGCTTTTTTTGTTTGGTAGGACGTACTGGGGTCGAACCAGTGACAAACGGATTAAAAGTCCGCTGCTCTACCAACTGAGCTAACGTCCCATCAAAACTGGTTTGCAAAGCCACACGGCTGTGCAAACTCGTACTCGATGACGGTGGTGGGGCGTGAGTGACTCGAACACTCGACCTACGGATTAAGAGTCCGCTGCTCTACCAACTGAGCTAACGCCCCCGAAGGGAATTTGCGTGAATTCCGGTGGCTTGCACCGGGTTCGAGTCTGTTCGACTACTACGCCAAGCCTCAAATTATAGCGTCATTGCCAAGCGGCTTTTCACTGTTCGCGATTTTTTTGCATCGGATGCCAACGCATTCATCACCCAGCCCGCAGCGCACAGGCCAAAAGTGGCCGTCACGCTCACAGCAGACCCGTAGCCGTGGCAGTTGAGCGAGCCATCGGCTCCATCGATGCCGCACGAGGCATCGGGCGGCGCCACCGCCTCGCGGCTGAACACGCAGTTCACGCCCATGCGGCCGGCGCGTGCGCCCTGGTGGTGCTTGCGCAGGCGGTAACGCAGTTGAGCGAGCAAGGGGTCGTGTGTGGTCTCCGCCAGGTCGGCCACCTCCACCGCTTGCGGCAGGCGCTTGCCGCCGGCGGCACCGACGGTGACGAAAGGCACCGACTGTTCAACCGCCCAGTTCGCCAGCGCGGTTTTGGCGCGCACGTTGTCGCAGGCGTCGATCAGCGCCGACGGAAGACCCGGCCGGTCGGGCAACGCATCGAACAGGGCCGGCCAGTTGTCGGCGGTGACAAAGTCGTCGATCACATCGACCACACAACCGGGGTGAAACAAGGCGATGCGCTCGCGCATGGCTTCGGCCTTGGCCTGGCCCAGCGTGGGTTCCAGGGCGTGGATCTGGCGGTTGATGTTGGACTCGGACACGTGGTCCAGATCCACCAGCGTCAGCCGCCGCACACCACTGCGCGCCAGGGCTTCCACCGCCCACGACCCCACACCACCGATGCCGACCACCACCACATGGGCATCAAAGATGCGCTGCGCACCCTCGACGCCATACAGCCGACGCAGGCCGCCGAAGCGGCGTTCAAACACCTCGCTGGTGATGGCTGCGTTCACTCGCGGTCCAGCAGCCACATCTGAAAACGGAAGCCGCCAACCGCGCCCAGCACGATGCCGGTGACGGCAATCGCGCTGAGCAGGCTGAGCGTGGACAGGCCGGAGAGGCCCTGCCCCACGGTGCAACCTAGGGCTGTCACGCCGCCGATGCCCATGCAGGCGCCGCCGACGATGTGCAATGCGGTGTCTTGTGTGCTGCGAAAACCTTCCCACCGGAAGTTGCGCTCCATCAGCGTGCACACGAACGAGCCCACCACCACGCCCACCACCGTGACCACGCCAAAGGTCAACAGCTTGGAGGTGTCGCTGAAGAAGATCAGCCAGTCCAGCGTGTAGGCCATGGGCGCAGTGAAGGTCAGTGACTCCATGCGGCCGGAGTTCGACGCGAGGTACACCGCGTCCAGCGTCTCGGGGTGCTCGGGCACAAAGCCCAGGTGCCCGCTGACCCACCACATGGCCACCACGGCCAGGCCGATGCCAAGCCCGCCCAACAGGTTGTTGGCGTTTCGGAAGTCGGTGCCGAGCAAGGCCCACAACACCAGCGCCCCACCCACCAGCAGCGCCAGCAGCAGGCCGGTGAGCGCCGGGTCCAGGCCCAGGCCACTGGCAATCCAGGACGGCACGGCACCCCCGGCGGGAATCTCAAAGGCGATCTTGTCGACGCTGTTCACGCGCGCCACGGCGAACACGCCGCGCAGGGTGGCAAAGGCCGCCAGCCCCATGACGAAAAACACCACCAGCGATTTCAGGCTGCCGGCACCGATGCGCACCAGCGTCTTGCTGCCGCAACCCGAAGCCAGCACCATGCCGAAGCCGAACACGGCACCACCGGTCAGAGCCGACAGCCAGATGATGCGGCCCGCGGTGTAGATGGACTTGCCGCCATCGATCCAGCCCAGCCAGGCCATGCCATAAAAACCCACCATGGCCACGCCGACGGCCATGCCCCACATGCGCATGCGGGTCCAGTCCGACATATTCACGATGTCGCTGATGGCACCCATGGTGCAGAAGTGCGTGCGCTGGGCGATGAAGCCGAAGACCACGGCCACGGCGAAGGCAGCCCAGAGCACCTGGGTCTGCAGTTGTTGAAAGTCGGCGATGTCCATGGCCGCCATTGTAGGAGGCGGCCAGCAGGCCCCACCCCGGCAGGGGCAAGGCGCTGCGCCATCCCTCGCGCGTCAGCGCAGGCGGGCGAGGCGTTCGCGGCCTGCAGCTGCGGCTTCGGAGTTGGGGTAGGCCTTCACCAGATCCTCCAGGGTGCGACGCGAGGCGCGTGCATCCTTGAGTTCGATCTGGCTGTTGGCCATGGCCAGCATGGCCTCGGGCGTGCGCAGATGCGTCGGGAACTCGGTTGCCAGGCGGCGATGGCTCTCGACGGATTCCTTGTAGGCCTTGCTGGCGTACTGCGCGTTGCCCAACCAGTACAGCACCGAGGCACGGTAACCACTGGCCGGATAACGCTGCAGGAAGGCGTTGTAGGCCGACGCGGCGGGGCCGAACTCCGACTTGCGCAGCAGGTCCATGGCGGCGTCGAAGTCGCGCTTTTCGTTCGGCGCGACGGTGAAGCTCTGGCCGTCGTGCTCGATGCGCTGGGGTTCGACCTGGCGCAAACGTTCGTCCACCCCGGCCTGCACGTCCTTCTGCTGGCGCTGCAGCTCGGACACCTCACGCGCGAGCTGCTCGTTCTGGCCGCGCATGCGGGCCAGTTCGGCGCGCACCTGTTCGATCTGGTTCGACAGTTCGAGCAGGCTGCGGCGGGTGGCCGCATTGCTTTCGCGTGCTTCGGCGTTCGCGGCGTTGGAAGCCTGCTGGCCGGCATCGACCTTCTGGCGCAGCTCGACGATGGCCCGGCGGGCCTCGTCGTCGCCGAACAAGGCGTGGGCCTGCAGCGGCCACAAGGCCGCCAGCGCCAGGGCGCTGGCGCCGAACGTACCGGTGGCGAGACGAACGCGGTTCACCATGGTGCTCAACGGTAGGTCAGTTCAACGCGGCGGTTCTTGCTGAATGCGGCTTCGTCGAAGCCGACCTGGGCAGGCTTCTCTTCACCGAAACTCACGGCTTCCATCTGTGCGTCGGTCACGCCCAGCAGCGAGAGTGCACGGCGCACGGCTTCGGCACGCTTCTGGCCCAGGGCCAGGTTGTATTCACGGCCACCGCGCTCGTCGGTGTGGCCTTCCAGGTTCACGCGGCGGCTGCGGTTGGCGTTGAGGTAACGCGCGTTGGCTTCCAGCGTGGCGGCGAACTCGCCCTTGACTTCAAAGCTGTCGTAGTCGAAGTAGACGATGCGGGTCAGCGCGTTCGGCTGCTGTGCATCGGCACCGTTGACGGCCACGCCGGACACACCACGTGGGTCCACGGCGCCCGACTGGCCACCGGCACCGCCCGCACCGGCGGCACTGCCCGTGCGGTCTTCCACCGGCACGTCGTCGAGCTTCACGCTGGAACCGCAGGCGGCCAGCACGGCGACGAGACCGAGGCCAGCGACCAGGCGCACCCAGCGGGCAGACAGGGTTTGGGTGCGTTGCGCAGAAAGGTGAATGTGTTGCATGGAAATGTCCTTTAGGAAGAAGAGGCGTTGTGCAAAACCGGGGTGGCGTGATCGGGCGTGGCCACAGGGCCGCCCCGTTCGCTTATTTGAGGAAGGGGCCCCACTCGGGCTCGCGGATGTCGCCCTGGGAACCTGCCAGCCGGGTCTTGATGCGCCCGTCGACCGTGGTGGTCATGAGCGCCTCTTGCCCCTTGTCTCGGGTGGCGTAGATGATCATGCGGCTGTTGGCCGCGAAGCTCGGGCTCTCGTCGCCACTGGACTCGCTCAGGGCGGTCACGGTGCCGCTGGCAAGGTCCATCACATGCAGGCGGAACGCGCCGTTGACGCGCGAGATGAAGGCCAGCCAGCGCCCGTCCGGGCTCGGCGCGGGCGAGATGTTGTAGTTGCCGGTGAAGGTCAGGCGTTGTGCGTTGCCGCCCTGCGCGCTCATGCGATAGACCTGGGGTGAACCACCGCGGTCGCTCACGAAGTAGATGCTCTTGCCATCGGGGCTGAACACCGGCTCGGTGTCGATGCTGCCCGACTGGCTCAGGCGGCGCGGCTCGCCACCGTTGGCGTCCATGACGTAGACCTGCGCGTTGCCCGAGATCGACAGCGTGGCGACCACCAGGCGGCCGTCCGGCGACCACGAGGGCGCGCTGTTGGATCCGCGGAAGTTGGCCAGCAGGCGGCGCTTGCCGGTGGCCACGTCGTGCGCGTAGATGACCGGCTTGCGGGCCTCGAAGGACACGTAGGCCAGCTGCGTGCCGCCTGGCGCCCAGCTCGGCGAGATGATGGGTTCGGGGCTGGTGAGCGCCGCGCGGGCGTTTTCGCCGTCGGCGTCCGCCACCCACAGGTTGTAGCGCGAGCCGGCCTTGGTGACGTAGGCAATGCGCGTGGAGAAGACGCCCTTGACGCCGGTGATCTTCTCGAACACATGGTCGGCCACGCGGTGCGCTGCGAGCCGCAGGTCTTGTGCACCGACGGGATAGCTCAGGCCGCCGAGGTCTTGTCCGCGCACCACGTCCCAGAGGCGGAAGCGCACGTCGAAGCGGCCATCGGCCAGGCGCGTGACGCTGCCGGTCAGCAGGGAGTCGGCACCGCGTTCGCGCCAGGGTCCGAGGTCGGGGCGCGAGGTTTCGTCCAGGCCGCCAGCGGCCGGATCGACAAAACGGAACTGGCCGCTGCGCTCCAGGTCGGCGCGCACGATGGCGGCGATGTTTTCGCTCGTGGCGTCGTTGCCGCGGAAACCCACCACGGAGAACGGGAACTGGGTCAGACCGACACCGGCCACCTCGACCCGGAACTGGGCGTGCGCTGGTGTGAGCGACAGGGCAAGCAGGGGGAGGGAAGAAACCAGGCCGAGAACGGAACGCCTCGGTAGGTGGGCCAGCATGTCGTTTCGGTTCAAATCCAGCATCTCGGGTGTGTCGTTTGTCCTTGGGTTGCCACGTGCGGAGCGCGTGTAACCAATCAACTGATAATAACGGAGCGTTCAGGGCCTTCCGTGACAAGATGTGTGCACGCCGCCCTGCGCCAGCCGCAACGCATCGGTGCTTGATCCCTATTCCGCCGCATTGTTCCGCCGATCGGCACGATTTCCTGAAGCGAACCGCACTTGACCGAACCCAAAGCCTCGCACCAGCCCCCGGCCGGCACCATCACCCAGCGCCTGCTGCGGATGTGGCCCTACTTCCGTTCCGCCAAGACCGGCATCGCGCTCGCGGCCTTTTGCACACTGATCGGTGCGCTGACCGAGCCGTTGATCCCTGCCCTGCTCAAGACCTTGCTGGACCGCGGCTTTGCCTCGGGCAACATCGCGCTCTGGATGGTGCCCGTGGCGCTGATGGGCCTGTTCGGCGTGCGTGGCCTGGCCGGCTTCGTGGCCCAGTACGCGCTCTCGCACACCGCCAGCCTGGGCCTGCTCAACCTGCGGCGCGCCATGTTCATCAAGCTCAACGACGCGCAGATGACGCTGTTCGCCCGGCAGAGTGCGAGCAAGCTGTCCAACACCCTGGTCTACGAGGTGCAGACCGGCTCGCAGCTGCTGGTGACGGCGCTGCTCACGCTCACCAAGGACAGCCTGGCGGTGGTCGCCCTGCTCGGCTACCTGCTGTACCTGAACTGGAAGCTCACGCTGATCGTGCTGATGATTTTCCCCGGGCTGATCCTCATCATGCGCGTGCTCTCGCGCCGCTTCTACAAGCTCACGCGCGACAGCCAGCAGGCCACCGACGAGCTGGCCTATGTGGTGGAGGAAAACGCCCTCGCCCACCGCATGGTGCGGCTGCACGGCGCGCAGGAGCGGCAGACCCAGCGCTTTGACGTGCTGAGCGTGGCGCTGCGCCGCTTGGCGCTCAAGTCCACCATCGCGACCGGCGCCATGACGCCGCTGACGCAGCTGCTGGCCTCGGCCGCGCTGTCGGCCGTCATTGCGGTGGCGCTGTGGCAGAGCAGCAGCAGCGGCGTGACGGTGGGCAACTTTGTCGCTTTCGTCACCGCCATGCTGATGCTGATCACGCCGATCCGGCACCTGGCCGAAATCGCCTCACCCATCACGCGTGGCCTGGCGGCCCTGGAGCGTGGCCTGGAGCTGATCGAGAATACCCCCGAACAAACCAGCGGCAGCCACACCGCCGACCGCGTGAGTGGCTCGATCTCGCTGCGCGACGTCTGGGTGCGTTACCCGGAGAAGGACGGCGCACCGGCGCGCACCGACGACGACAGCCTGGTCGCCCTGCGTGGTGTGTCGCTGGACATCCGCCCGGGCGAGGTGGTGGCCTTTGTCGGCCCGTCGGGCTCCGGCAAGACCACGCTGGTGAACCTGTTGCCGCGCTTCGTGGAAATCGAGCGTGGCGAAGTGCTGCTCGATGGCGTGCCGCTGGCCGACTGGGAACTGCGCAGCCTGCGCCGCCAGTACGCCATGGTGAGCCAGGACGTGGTGATGCTCAACGACACGCTGGCGGCCAACGTGGCGCTGGGCGCGGCCGACACCCAGATTGACGAGGCGCGGGTGCAGGCAGCACTCGAATCGGCCAACCTGGGTGAACTCATCGGCCGCCTGCCGCAAGGCATGCACAGCACCGTGGGGCACAACGCCGCCGAACTGTCGGGCGGCCAGCGCCAGCGGCTGGCGATCGCACGCGCGATCTACAAGGACGCGCCGGTGCTGATCCTGGACGAAGCCACCTCTGCCCTGGACAACGAGTCCGAACGCCTGGTGCAGGATGCGCTGTCCCGGCTCATGAAGGGCCGGACCACCCTGGTGATCGCGCACCGGCTCTCGACGATTGAACACGCAGACCGCGTGGTGGTGCTGGCCGACGGTCGCATCCGCGAACAGGGCACGCACCGCGAGCTGCTGCAGGCCGACGGCCTGTACGCCCGGCTGCACGCGCAGAGCTTTCGGCCCGAGAGCGAGTAAGCGTCGAGGACGCCTCTCTGCCGCATGGCGGGCCGCGCGAGGCGTACCCGTCGGTCTTTCCAGCGCGAAGCGACTTGTCCAGAGCACCCGTGGAACCGGCTCCGCCGGGCCGCCAGGTGCGCCCCCTTGGGGGGTGACGCTGCAGGCAGCGCGGGAGGCTACAAAAGCACTATGTCGTACTGCTCCTGCGTCATCGAGCTCTCGCTCTGCAGGGAGATCGGTTTGCCGATGAAGTCCGACAGGCCCGCCAGATGGGCGCGTTCCTCGTCGAGGAACAGCTCGATGACCTTGGGCGAACCGACCACGCGGAACTCACGCGGGTTGAAGGCGCGCGCCTCGCGCAGGATTTCGCGCAGGATGTCGTAACACACGCTGCGCGCGGTCTTCACCACACCCCGGCCACCGCAGGCCTCGCAGGCCTCGCTGAGCATGTGGGCCAGCGACTCGCGCGTGCGCTTGCGCGTCATTTCCACGAGGCCGAGCTGCGAGAAACCGCCCGTCATGGTTTTCACGCGGTCGCGCGCGAGCTGCTTGCGGAACTCGGTGAGCACCGCCTCCCGATGGTCGTCGCGCACCATGTCGATGAAGTCCACGATCACGATGCCACCCAGGTTGCGCAGGCGCAGCTGGCGCGCAATCGCCTGCGCCGCCTCCAGGTTGGTGCGGAACACTGTGTCGTCGAAATTGCGTGCCCCGACGAAACCACCGGTGTTCACGTCCACCGTGGTCAGGGCCTCGGTCTGGTCGATCACCAGATAGCCGCCCGACTTCAGGTCCACCCGGCGACTGAGCGCGCGCACGATGTCCTCGTCGACGTTGAAGAGGTCAAAAATCGGCCGCTCACCGCTGTAGTGCTGCAGCTTGGCCACTGTGTCGGGCATGAATTCGGCGGCAAAGCCGGCCAGCAGGCCGTGCTGCTCGCGCGAGTCGATGCGGATCGACTGCGTGTCCACGCCCACCAGGTCGCGCAGCACGCGTTGCATCAGGTTCAGGTCTTCGTGCAGCAGCGTGGCCGGCGGCTGGCGCGTGGCGGCTTCCTTGATGCGCAGCCAGGTTTTGCGCAGGTAGGCGGTGTCTTCCACCAGTTCCTCGTCGCTCGCATCCTCGGCGTTGGTGCGCAGGATGAAGCCACCGGCCGGGCTGCCATCGGCCGTGGCGGTCAGGCGCACGAGGCGCTGGCGCAGCGATTCGCGCTGGGCCGGCGGAATCTTCTGCGACACGCCGATGTGGTTGTCCTGCGGCAGGAACACCAGCAAGCGCCCGGCGATGCTGATCTGCGCAGTGAGCCGCGCACCCTTGGTGCCAATCGGGTCCTTCAACACCTGCACCATCAGCGCCTGGCCTTCGAAGATCTGGCGTTCGATCGGCAGCACCGGGTTGGGTGCCAGCAGCTTGGTGGCGCCGTTGGCGCCGGGTGTGTCGGTCTGCGGCGCGGCCGGCGGCGGTGGCACCGGGGCGCGGGGCGTGGCGTGTTTGGCGGCGATGTTGGGCATCAGGTCGGCCACGTGCAGGAATGCTGCGCGGTCCAGGCCGATGTCGATGAAGGCCGACTGCATGCCGGGCAGCACGCGCGAGACCTTGCCGAGGTAGATGTTGCCGACCAGGCCGCGCTCCAGCGTGCGCTCCAGGTGCACCTCCTGCACGGCGCCCTGCTCCACCACCGCCACGCGCGTTTCCTGCGGCGACCAATTGATCAGAATGTCCTGGCTCATGGGGCCCTTCTCGGTGGCGTGTGGTTGGGGTTCAGATCAGCGGCACGCCCGCCGCGTGCAGCACCTGCGCCGTCTCGTGCGCGGGCAAACCCATGATGCCCGAATAACTGCCGCTGATGTGGCTCACCCAGAGCCCCGCGCGACCCTGGATGCCGTAGGCACCGGCCTTGCCCATGGGCTCGCCGCTCTCGACGTAGCGGCGGATCTGCGCCGCGCTCAGCGCAGCAAACGTGACCCAGGATGTGGACAGGGCCGCCCACTGGCGCGGCGCACCACGCGCCGCCGGCCGTCCCACTGCCACCGCGGTCAGCACACGGTGGCGCTGGCCGGAGAGTTCGGCCAGCATGCGGCGGGCTTCGGCGGCATCGGCGGGTTTGCCCAGGATGCGCCGGCCCAGCGCCACCGTGGTGTCGGCGCACAACACGGGCGCGGGCGGCAAGCCGCGCCGTTGCCGGCGCTCCAGCGAGGCCTGCAGCTTGAGCCCGGTGACGCGCTGCACATAGGCGGCGGGCGCTTCGCCCGGGTGCACGACCTCCAGTGCCTCGGCGTCTTCCGACGCGTCGGGCAACAGGGTTTCGCAGCGCACGCCCCATTGCTCGAGCAACTGCTTGCGGCGCGGGCTCTGCGAGGCCAGGTAGATGAAGTCGGTCATGGAACGGTGTGGGGTCTGGCGCGCGCAGGAGAGCAACGCGCCCTCATTCGCGGTGGTAGGGGTGGTTCGCGTTGACCGACCAGGCGCGATAGAGCTGCTCGATCAGCAGCACCCGCACCATGGCGTGTGGCAAGGTCAGGTCGGACAGGCGGATGCGCTGGTGTGCCGCGGCTCGAAAGGCCGGGTCAAGGCCATCGGGGCCACCGATCACCAGGGCCACATCGTCGCCTTCAAGCTGCCAGTGCTGCAACTGCTGGGCCAGTGCCTTGGTGGTCAGCGTGGTGCCGCGTTCGTCGAGCGCGACCACGCGGCTGCCGCGCGGAATCGCGGCCTCGATGCGCTCGCGCTCGGCCGCCAACAGCGTCTCCAGGGTCTTGGAGGCGCGCGGTTCGGTCTTGACGGCTTTGAGTTCCACCCGCAGTTCGGGTGGGAAGCGTTTGGCGTAATCGTCGTAGGCGGTCTGGGCCCAGTCGGGCACACGCTGCCCGACCGCGACGATCAGCAGCCTCATGCCTTCTTGGCGGCGGCAGTTTTGGCGGTCTTGCGCACCGGTGTCTTGAGCGCCGGTTTGGCGGCGGCGCTCTTGGCGGCAGGCTTGGCCGCGGTCTTCGCGCCCGGCTTGGTGGCGCTGCGCGGTTTGACCACCAGCTTCTGCAGCGCGGTCTTCGGTGCGGCGGCCGGGGTCTTGCGCGCCGCGGTCTTGCCGGCGGCGGTCTTGCCGGCGGCGGTTTTGCTCGCAGCAGACTTGGTGGCAGCGGTCTTCACCGGGGCCTTGGCGGCAGACTTGGTTGCGGTCTTGGCCGGTGCAGCGGCCTGCGACGCCTTGGCAGACTTGGCGGCCTTGCGCGCCACCGACTTCGCGGGCTGGGCGGCCACGCTCTCGGCCGGCTTCTTGCGGCTGGTCTTCCTGGCCGCCGGTTTGGCTTCGGCCGCGGCAGGTTTGTCTGCACCGTGCTTGAGGCGCACGGGCTTGGCGCCCCAGATTTCTTCGAGGCGGTAGTACTGGCGGATCACCGGTTGCATCACGTGCGCCACGGCGGCGCCGCAGTCGACGATGATCCATTCGCCGTTTTCTTCGCCTTCGATGCGGGGCTTGTCAAAGCCCGCCTCGCGCACCGCGTCGCGCACGCTGGAGGCCAGCGCCTTGGTCTGGCGGTTGGAGGTGCCGCTGGCGACGATGACCCGCTCGAACAGGGGTGAGAGGTGCTCGGTGTTGAAAACCACGATGTCCTGACCCTTGACGTCCTCGAGGCCATCGACGATGGCGCGCTGGAGTCTCTGGATGTCTTTTTTGGCAGTGGTTTCGCTGGTCATGTAGGGGGCTGGTAGAGGTTGTGTTGTGAAATATAGCCTGCGACGGCCTCGGGCACCAGAACATCCAGTGCGTGGGCACTGGCTGCGGTCTGGCCCACGCGGGCGCGCACGGCGGTGGCGCTGATGTTCTTCAGAGGCATCTGAAGCAGCTCGAAAGGCAGGCCGACGCCCGACAGGTCGGTCTCACTGGTAGTGTCCAGCGGGGCGTCCGCACCGATGTTGGTGGCGCGGTTGGCCACCGCCAGCGTAGCCAGCTCCAGCACCTCCTGCCAGCGCACCCAGCTCTTGAAAGCCAGCAGCTGGTCGGCGCCGAGCACCAGGAACAGTTGTGCGCCGGGGTATTCGGCCTGCAGCTCACGCAAGGTGTCGGCGGTGTAGCTCGGGCCTTCGCGGTGAATTTCGCGTTCGTCGAGCTTCACCCTGGGCAGGTCGCCAAAGGCGAGTTCGCACATGGCGGCACGGTCTTGCGGCGGCGACAGCACGCGCGACTTGTGCCAGGCGTGGCCGGTCGGCAGCACGTGCAGCACGTCGAGATTCAGCTGCGTGAGCGCGGTCTTCGCCAGGTCGCGGTGCGCCCAGTGCGGCGGGTCGAACGCGCCGCCGAACATGCCGATGCGGCGCAGGGGTGCCGGCTGGTCGGCCATCAGACCCAGTCCTTGCGCACCAGGAAGTCCTTGTACAACCGGTCTTCCGGTGTGCCGCTCTTGGTCTTGCGGTTGTAGGCCCAGCTCACCAGCGGCGGCATGGACAGCAGGATGGACTCTGTGCGCCCACCCGACTGCAGGCCGAAGTGGGTGCCGCGGTCCCAGACCAGGTTGAACTCGACGTAACGGCCGCGCCGGTACAGCTGGAAGCTGCGCTCGCGCTCGCCGTAGGGCATGTTCTTGCGCCGGTCCACGATCGGCAGGTAGGCATCGAGGAACGCGTCGCCCACCGAACTCAGCATGGCAAAGCTGCCGTCGAAGCCCAGTTCGGAGAAGTCGTCGAAGAACACGCCGCCGATGCCGCGTTGTTCGTCGCGGTGCTTGAGCACGAAGTAGTCGTCGCACCAGGTCTTGAAGCGCGGGTACTTGTCGACCCCAAAGGGGTCGAGCGCGTTTTTCGCCGAGCGGTGGAAGTGCACCGCATCTTCTTCAAAACCGTAGTACGGCGTGAGGTCCATGCCGCCACCGAACCAGCACACCGGCTCGCCGCCTGCGGGCGTGGCGGCGATCATGCGCACGTTCATGTGCACCGTGGGCACGTAGGGGTTGCGCGGGTGGAACACCAGCGACACGCCCATGGCCTCGAAGGCGGCGCCGGCCAGCTCGGGCCGGTGCTGCGTGGCCGAAGGCGGCAGGCGCGGGCCGGTCACGTGCGAGAAACCGCAGCCGGCGCGCTCGAACACGGCACCGTCCTCCAGGATCTGCGTGATGCCGCTGCCTTGCAGCGGTTCGCCCGCGGCCTTGGTCCAGCGGTCCACTACGAAGCTGCCGCCATCGACCAGCGCCACGGTGGACACGATGCGGTCCTGCAGGTCGACCAGGTACTCACGGACCAGGGCCGTGGGGGTGTGCTGCGGGTTCACAGCGCGCGGTAGCCGATGTCGCGGCGGCATTGCACGCCATCGAAATGGATGGCGTCCACCACC
This sequence comes from Hydrogenophaga palleronii NBRC 102513, assembly GCF_001571225.1. GTDB lineage: Bacteria > Pseudomonadota > Gammaproteobacteria > Burkholderiales > Burkholderiaceae_C > Hydrogenophaga > Hydrogenophaga palleronii. Next base: position 155,137 of record NZ_BCTJ01000001.1, on the reverse strand, counting down.
TCGTAGGCGCGCTTGCGCGCCTCGGCGACGGAGTCCGCCAGCGCCGTCACGCACAACACGCGCCCGCCCGACACCTGCACCGTGTCGGCCGCGCCGCTGCTGGTGCCGGCGTGGAAGACCATGCGGTCGGCCTCGTCGGCCGGCAGGCCGCTGATGGCGTCGCCCTTGCGCGGGCTCAGCGGGTAACCGGCGGCGGCCAGCACCACGCCCAGCGCCACGCGCGGGTCCCAGTCCAGCGTCACGCGGTCGAGCTCGCCGCGCGTGGCGGCGAGCAGCACCTGCGCCAGGTTGCTGCGCAGGCGCATGGTGATGGGCTGGGTCTCGGGGTCGCCCATGCGGCAGTTGAATTCCAGCGTCTTGACCTGGCCGTCGGGCGTGATCATCAGCCCGGCGTACAGGAAGCCGGTGTAGGGAATACCGTCGGCCTTCATGCCACGCAACGTGGGCAGGATGACCTCGTTCATGGCGCGCTCGTGCACCGCGGGCGTGACCACCGGCGCGGGCGAGTACGCGCCCATGCCACCGGTGTTGGGGCCCTGGTCGGCGTCGAGCAGTCGTTTGTGGTCCTGGCTGGTGGCCAGGGCCAGCGCGTGCTCGCCGTCGCACAGCACGATGAAGCTGGCTTCTTCGCCACTCAGGAATTCTTCGATCACGACGCGCGCACCGCCTTCGTTGTGCGCCACACCCAGGGTGTTGTCGAGCAGCATGAAGTCGATCGCTTCGTGCGCTTCGGCCGCGGACATGGCCACCACCACGCCCTTGCCGGCGGCCAGGCCGTCGGCCTTGACCACGATGGGCGCGCCCTGCGCGTCCACGTAGGCGTGGGCCGCCACCGGATCGGTGAAGGCCTGGTATTTCGCGGTCGGGATGCCGTGGCGCTGCATGAAGGCCTTGGAGAAAGCCTTGGAGCTCTCCAGCTGGGCGGCGGCCTGGGTGGGGCCAAAGATGGCCAGGCCGTGGGCGCGGAACTCGTCCACCACGCCGGCAGCCAGCGGCGCTTCAGGCCCGACCACCGTGAGCGCGATGCCCTGCCCTTGCGCCCAGGCGCGCAGCGCAGCCTTGTCGGTGATGTCCAGGTTGCTCAGCTGCGGGTCGCGCGCGGTGCCGGCATTGCCCGGGGCCACAAACACCTGCTCCACACCGTCGGCCTGGGCCAGCTTCCAGGCCAGCGCATGCTCGCGGCCACCGCCGCCAATCACGAGTACTTTCATCCGGATCTATCTGTCGTTGGTTATTCGCCGATCTCGGCGTTGTGAAACACGTCCTGCACGTCGTCCAGGTCTTCCAGCACGTCCAGCAGTTTCTGCATGCGGGCCGCGTCGTCGCCGGTCAGGGCAATGGAGTTTTCCGGCCGCATCGTCACCTCGGCCACCTCGGGCTTGAGGCCGGCGGCTTCCAGCGCGTTCTTCACGGCCTCGAACTCCAGTGGCGGGGTCAGCACCTCGATGGCACCGTCCTCGTCGCTGATCACGTCGTCCGCACCGGCTTCCAGCGCGATTTCCATCACCTGGTCTTCGGAGGTACCGGGGGCAAAAATCAGCTGGCCACAGTGCTTGAACTGGAACGCCACCGAACCTTCGGTGCCGAGGTTGCCGCCGTGTTTGCTCAAGGCGTGGCGCACCTCGGCCACGGTGCGCACGCGGTTGTCGGTCATGGTGTCGACGATGATGGCGGCGCCGCCGATGCCGTAGCCCTCGTAGCGGATTTCCTCCAGCGCCTGGCCTTCCAGGTTGCCCGAGGCCTTGTCGACGTTGTACTTGATGCGGTCGGCCGGCATGTTGGCGGCCTTGGCCTTGTCGATCGCCAGCCGCAGGCGCGGGTTCATGGCCGGGTCGCCGCCACCCTGGCGTGCCGCCACGCTGATCTCACGGATGACACGCGTCCAGATCTTCCCGCGCTTTTCGTCCTGACGGCCTTTGCGGTGCTGAATATTTGCCCATTTGCTATGTCCGGCCACGAAATTGTCCTTTTGCCCGTTCTGGCTTTGATCTAATAAGACCGCGATTTTACGTTTTCACCCGCACCGTCCCGAACCGCCTCCCGAAGGAACTCAAGCCATGGCCGAACCGATGCTGATCGCCCTCAACGCCAACACCACCTGCCAGCTGCTGCCCGCCCTGGCCAACCGCCACGGTCTGATCACCGGCGCCACCGGTACCGGCAAGACCGTCACGCTGCAGACGCTGGCCGAACAGTTCTCCAACATCGGCGTGCCGGTGTTCATGGCCGACGTCAAGGGCGACCTCTCGGGCATCAGCCAGCGCGGCAGTTTCGGCGAAAAGATCAGCGCCACCCTGAAAGACCGCGGCATCACGCCGCCCGCCTCGCAGTCCTGCCCGACCACGCTGTGGGACGTGTTCGGCGAACTCGGCCACCCGGTGCGCGCCACCATCAGCGACATGGGGCCGCTGCTGCTGTCCCGCATGCTGAACCTCAACGACACCCAGGCCGGCGTGCTCAACCTGGTGTTCAAGATCGCCGACGACAACGGCCTGCTGCTGCTCGACATGAAAGACCTGCGGGCCATGCTGCAGCACATCGGCGACAACGCCAAGCAGTTCACCACCGAGTACGGCAACATCAGCGCCGCCAGCATCGGCGCGATCCAGCGCGGGCTGATGCAGGTCGAACAACAGGGGGGCGACAAGTTCTTCGGCGAACCCATGCTCGACATCAACGACTTCATGCAGACGGTGGACGGCAAGGGCGTGATCAACATCCTGGCCGCCGACAAGCTGATGAACGCGCCGCGCCTCTACGCCACCTTCCTGCTGTGGATGCTGTCCGAGCTGTTCGAGACCCTGCCCGAAATCGGCGACCCCGAAAAACCCAAGCTGGTGTTCTTCTTCGACGAGGCCCACCTGCTGTTCAACGAAGCGCCCAAGGTGCTGATCGAACGCATCGAACTGGTGGTGCGCCTGGTGCGCTCCAAGGGCGTGGGCGTGTATTTCGTGACGCAGAACCCGCTGGACATTCCCGACAGCGTGCTGGGCCAGCTTGGCAACCGCGTCCAGCACGCGCTGCGCGCCTTCACCCCGCGCGACCAGAAGGCCGTCAAGTCCACCGCGCAGACCATGCGCCCCAAGGCGGGCCTCGACATCGAAGCCGCCATCACCGAACTGGCCGTGGGCGAAGCCCTGGTGAGCCTGCTGGACGCCAAGGGCCGCCCGAGCGAGACCGAGCGCGTGTACGTGCTGCCGCCGGGCAGCCAGCTCGGCCCCATCACGCCCGAGCAACGTGCCCAGCTGCGCCGCGATTCGCTGGTGGCCGGCGTGTACGAGAAAGTGGTGGACCGCGAGAGCGCCTACGAAGTCTTTGCCAAACACGCCGGCGAACGCGGCGCGACGCCACAGGAAGAGCAGCCGGCCAACGCGGCGCCCAAGGCGCCCCGGGTGCCGGGCTCGGACAAGCAGGCCGCCCCCGCCGAAGGCGGTGGTTTTGGCGGCATGGTCAACGAAGCGCTGTTCGGCCGCACCGGCCCACGCGGCGGCCAGTACGACGGCCTGGTGCAGACCATGGCCAAGACGGCGGCACGCAGCGTTGCCAGCGGCCTCGGGCGCCAGTTGGTGCGCGGCATGCTGGGTGGCCTGCTGGGCGGCGGCAAGAAGCGCTGAGCCGGTTTCCCGCCGGCTTCCCGGGTGGCTGCGCTCCGCAGCCACATTGCACAAGAAAAAAGGCCCGGACGAACCGGGCCTTTTGCATGGGGCGAGTGCCTGCGACGATCAGCCGGCGGTAGCCTCTTCGGGCTTGGCCTTGCCTTCCTTCTTCGGCAACGGCTGGATGTCGAGTTCGACTTCCTGCGTTTCCTTGCCCGCTTCGTCGGTCTTGTTCACGATGTCCACCGTCAGGCGGCCACCGTCGGTCAGGCGTCCGAACAGCAGTTCGTCGGCCAGCGCGCGGCGGATCGTGTCCTGGATCAGGCGCTGCATCGGGCGTGCGCCCATCAGCGGGTCGAAACCCTTCTTCGCCAGGTGCTTGCGCAGCGCATCGGTGAACGTGACTTCGACCTTCTTCTCGCTCAGTTGAGTTTCCAGCTGCAGCAGGAACTTGTCGACCACGCGCATGATGATGTTCTCATCAAGCGCCTTGAAGCTCACGGTCGCGTCCAGGCGGTTGCGGAACTCGGGCGTGAACAGGCGCTTGATGTCGGCCATCTCGTCGCCCGCTTCGCGCGGGTTGGTGAAGCCGATGGTCGCCTTGTTCATGGTCTCGGCACCCGCGTTCGTCGTCATGATGATGATGACGTTGCGGAAGTCGGCCTTGCGTCCGTTGTTGTCCGTCAGCGTGCCGTGGTCCATGACCTGCAGCAGCACGTTGAAGATGTCCGGGTGCGCCTTCTCGATTTCGTCGAGCAGCAGCACGCAGTGCGGCTTCTTGGTGACGGCCTCGGTCAGCAAACCACCCTGGTCGAAGCCCACGTAGCCGGGGGGCGCACCGATCAGGCGGCTCACGGCGTGGCGCTCCATGTACTCCGACATGTCGAAGCGGATCAGGTCGATGCCCATGATGTAGGCCAGCTGCTTGGCGGCTTCGGTCTTGCCGACGCCGGTGGGGCCGCTGAACAAGAAGGCACCGATCGGCTTGTCGGCCTTGCCCAGACCCGAGCGCGCCATCTTCACCGAGGACGCCAGCACTTCCAGCGCCTTGTCCTGGCCGAACACCACGCTCTTGAGGTCACGTTCCAGCGTCTGCAGCTTGCCGCGGTCGTCGTTGGACACGTTGGCCGGCGGGATGCGCGCGATCTTGGCCACGATCTCTTCGACCTCGGTCTTGCTGATGGTCTTCTTGCGCTTGGACACCGGCAGGATGCGCTGTGCTGCACCGGCCTCGTCGATCACGTCGATGGCTTTGTCGGGCAGGTGGCGGTCGTTGATGTACTTGGCGCTCAGCTCGGCCGCGGCCTGCAGGGCGGCCACGGCGTACTTCACGCCATGGTGCTCTTCAAAGCGCGACTTCAGGCCCTTGAGGATGTCCACGGTTTCCTGCACGGTCGGCTCGACCACGTCCACTTTCTGGAAGCGGCGGCTGAGCGCGGCGTCTTTCTCGAAGATGCCACGGTACTCGGTGAAGGTGGTCGCGCCGATGCACTTGAGCTGGCCGCTGGAGAGCGCCGGCTTGAGCAGGTTGGACGCGTCCAGCGTGCCGCCCGAGGCCGCACCGGCCCCGATCAGGGTGTGGATTTCGTCGATGAACAGGATCGCGTTGGGCTTGTCCTTGAGCGACTTGAGCACGCCCTTGAGGCGTTGCTCGAAATCACCGCGGTACTTGGTGCCGGCCAGCAGCGCGCCCATGTCGAGCGAGTAGACGGCGGACTCGGCCAGGATCTCGGGCACGTCACCCTGGGTGATGCGCCAGGCCAGGCCCTCGGCGATCGCGGTCTTGCCGACGCCGGCTTCGCCCACCAGCAGCGGGTTGTTCTTGCGGCGGCGGCACAGGATCTGGATCACGCGCTCGACCTCGTACTCGCGGCCGATCAGCGGATCGATCTTGCCGTCCTTGGCCATCTGGTTCAGGTTCTGGGTGAACTGCTCCAGCGGCGAGGCCTTCTCGTTGCCCTTGGCTTCGCCGGCCTCTTCGTTCTCGGCCGCGCTCTCGCCGGGCTTGGCCGCCTCGGGCGGGTCGCTCTTGCGGATGCCATGGGCGATGAAGTTGACCACGTCCAGGCGCGTCACGCCCTGCTGGTGCAGGTAGTACACGGCGTGCGAGTCCTTCTCGCCGAAGATCGCCACCAGCACGTTGGCACCGGTGACCTCCTTCTTGCCGTTGCCGGTGGACTGCACGTGCATGATCGCGCGCTGGATCACACGCTGGAAGCCCAGCGTGGGTTGGGTATCGACTTCGTCGGTGCCGGCGACCTGCGGGGTGTTGTCCTTGATGAAGTTGGTCAAGGATTTGCGCAGATCGTCGATGTTGGCCGAGCAGGCACGCAGCACCTCGGCGGCGCTGGGGTTGTCCAGCAGCGCCAGCAGAAGGTGTTCGACAGTGATGAATTCGTGCCGCTGCTGCCGGGCCTCGACAAAGGCCATATGCAAGCTGACTTCAAGTTCCTGGGCAATCATTGGGCACGTCCTTTGGGCTTGGGTGATCGGGGAAGAGGCAATCGACAGGATTCAAAAAAACAGGAGACTGGGGGTCAGATGGGGTGGACTCGGGTTTATTCAACAGGTTCGCTCACACATTGCAACGGGTGCCCGGCGGCGCGGGCGGCCTGGAGGACCTGGTCCACCTTGGTGCTCGCGACGTCGCGGGAATAGACGCCACAGATGCCTTTTCCTTCCAGGTGGATCTTGAGCATGATCTGGGTCGCGGTTTCGCGGTCCTTGCTGAAGAACTCCTGGATGACGTGCACCACGAACTCCATGGGGGTGAAGTCGTCGTTGAGCAGCACGACCTGGAACATCTGCGGCGGCTGGGTGCGCTGGGTGCGGCGCTCAAGCACCACCGACTCGTCGTTGCCGACACTGGGCGGGACGACGGGCGTGGGTGGTTTTTTCGGGTTCTGGGTGGCCATGAAAATGATTCTAGCGGTGCGCATCCGCCCTGAATGACGTGCGGGAATACGGTTGCGCGTTCCACCCGCCGGACCAGCCTGGCGGGCAAGACGGTGGGAGGCAGCTTTTCCATGCCTCATTGTGGAGCGAAATGCGGCGCGGAAACGGTGAAGAAAAGCGCGGTTCGGGCACTTGTTCATGCGCTGGGGCACATGCGGTCACATCGCCACGGCCGACGGCGGGGCAAGCCCCTTCCCGCCCGCCGCCTGCCACTCACATGTGGCCGATCATCACCTGGCCGAAACCGGAGGTGCTCACCTGCGTCGCGCCCTGCATCAGCCGCGCGAAATCGTGCGTCACCTTCTTGCTGGCAATCGCTTCCTTGAGGGCGCGGATGATGATGTCGCCAGCCTCTTTCCAGCCCAGGTGGCGCAGCATCATGTCGGCGGCCAGGATTTCCGCGCAGGGGTTGGCGTAGTCCTTGCCGGCGTGTTTGGGCACGGGGCCGTGGGTGGGCTCGAAACACGCCAGGGTGTCGGACAGGTTGGCGCCCGGCGCTATGCCGATGCCGCCCACCTGCGCCGCCAGGGCGTCGGCAACGTAGTCGCCGTTGAGGTTGAGCGTGGCCACGACCGAAAAGTCCAGCGGGCGCAGCAGGATCTGTTGCAGGAAGTCGTCGGCGAAACAGTCCTTGATGAGGATGTCCCTGCCGGTCTTCGGGTTGCGCAACTGGCACCAGGGGCCGTCGTCAACCAGCACGGCACCGAATTCCTTTTGGGCCAGGGCGTAGGCCCAGTCGCGGAAGCCGCCTTCGGTGTACCGCATGATGTTGCCCTTGTGCACGATGGTGACGCTGGGCTTGTCGTGGTCGATCGCGTACTGGATGGCCTTGCGCATCAGGCGCTCGGTGCCCTCCACCGACACCGGCTTGATGCCGATGGCCGAGGTGGCGGGAAAGCGGATGCTGTCCACGCCCATCTCTTCCTGCAGCAGACGGATCAGGCTTTGCGCCTGGGCAGAGCCGGCTTCGTATTCGATGCCGGCGTAGATGTCTTCCGAGTTTTCGCGGAACACCACCATGTTGGTCTTGTGCGGTTCTTTCAGCGGCGAAGGCACGCCGTCGAAATACTGAACCGGTCGCTGGCAGACGTACAGGTCCAGTGCCTGCCGCAGCGCCACGTTGATCGAGCGGAAGCGCCCACCCGCGGGTGTGGAGAGCGGGCCCTTGATGGACACCACGTGGGTGCGCAGGGCATCCAGGCTCTCGTCGGGCAGCCAGGCGTCCGGGCCATAAACCTGGGTGGCCTTCTGGCCGACATACACCTCCATCCAGTGGATCTTGCGGCGCTCCCCGTAGGCCCGGGCCACGGCTGCGTCCACCACCTGGATCATCACCGGCGTGATGTCCTGACCAGTGCCATCGCCTTCGATGAAGGGCACGATGGGCTGGTCCGGCACGTTCAGCGACAGGTCGGCGTTGACGGTGATTTTCTGGCCTAGGGGTGGCACCTGGATGTGCTGGTACATGGGAATCGGGGCTCCGGGAGTCGGGGGTCTGTGTGAAGCCGGCCCGTGGTGGACTGGCTGGGCGCGCCGGGGGCGCACGCGAGGGAAGCCGAAATTTTAGTCGCGCCCTCATGGCGCCCCGGCGCGCGCGGCTTTGCCGCCCTTCACGGCAGCGCAGCGGATGGCGGACAATGAAGGCCCGATCCGTTTCCTCCGACACGCCGCATGAAATCCCTGTCCGCCCGCCTGTTGCTTAGCCTGCCTTTCCTGATCGCCAGCGCGGCCTGGGCGCAGAACGCGCCGCAGACCGACCTGACCCGCACGCAGCTGCAAGCCGGCATGCACCTGATCCAGGTCCAGATCGCCCAGACACCGCAGGAACGCGCCACCGGCCTGATGCACCGCCAGGAGATGCCGGCCAACGAAGGCATGCTGTTCATCTTCGAGCACCCGGCCGAGCAGTGCTTCTGGATGAAGAACACCCTGCTGCCGCTGACCGCCGCGTTCGTGGCCGAAGACGGCAGCATCGTCAACCTGGCCGACATGCAGCCACAAAGCCTGGAATCTCACTGCTCGACCAAGCCGGTGCGCTACGTGCTGGAGATGCACAAGGGCTGGTTCGACAAGCGTGGCCTCCAGCCCGGCACGCGCCTCATCGGCGGCCCGTTCCGCAAATAAAAAAGGGCCGCCGTTGCCGGCGACCCTTTCTGATGCAGCGCCTGGTCCTCAGGCCTTGACGGACGCCAGCGCGGCGTTCAGCGTCTTGCTGGGGCGCATGACGGTTTCGAGCTTGGCGAAGTCGGGCTTGTAGTACCCGCCGATGTCCACCGGCTTGCCCTGCACCTCGGCCAGTTCGGCCACGATGGTCTTTTCGTTGTCGGCCAGCTGCTTGGCCAGCGGTGCGAACTTGGCGGCCAGGGCCGCGTCTTCCGTCTGCGCAGCCAGCTCCTGCGCCCAGTACAGGGCGAGGTAGAACTGGCTGCCGCGGTTGTCCAGCTGACCAGTCTTGGGCGAAGGGTTCTTGTTGTTGTCCAGGAGGCTGCCCGTGGCCGCGTCCAGCGTGCGGGACAGGATCTTGGCCTGTGCGTTGCCGGTCTTCAGACCCAGGTCTTCCATCGACACGGCCAGCGCCAGGAACTCACCCAGCGAGTCCCAGCGCAGGTGGTTTTCTTCCACCAGCTGCTGCACGTGCTTGGGCGCCGAGCCGCCGGCACCGGTTTCGTACATGCCACCACCGGCCATCAGCGGCACGATGGACAGCATCTTGGCCGAGGTGCCCAGCTCCATGATCGGGAACAGGTCGGTCAGGTAGTCGCGCAGGATGTTGCCGGTGGCGCTGATGGTGTCCTGGCCGCGGATCACGCGCTCCAGGGTGTAACGCATGGCACGCACCTGGCTCATGATCTGGATGTCCAGACCGGCCGTGTTGTGCTCGTGCAGGTACATCTTGACCTTGGTGATCAGTTGCGCTTCGTGCGGGCGGTAGGCATCGAGCCAGAACACCACCGGCATGCCGGAGTTGCGTGCGCGCGTGACGGCCAGCTTGACCCAGTCGCGGATCGCAGCGTCCTTGACCTGGCACATGCGCCAGATGTCGCCCTGCTCCACGTCCTGGCTCATCAGCACTTCGCCGGTGGCCAGGTCGGTGATGTTGGCAACGCCGTCTTCCGGGATTTCAAAGGTCTTGTCGTGCGAGCCGTACTCTTCGGCTTGCTGCGCCATCAGGCCGACGTTGGGCACCGTGCCCATGGTCTTCGGATCGAACGCGCCGTGCCATTTGCAGAAGTTGATGATTTCCTGGTAGATGCGGGCGAAGGTCGATTCGGGCATCACAGCCTTGACGTCCTTCAGGCGGCCGTCGGCGCCCCACATCTTGCCGCTGTTGCGGATCATCGCCGGCATGGAAGCGTCGACGATCACGTCGTTGGGCGAGTGGAAGTTGGTGATGCCCTTGGCCGAGTCCACCATGGCCAGCTCGGGGCGGCCTTCGTGGCAGGCGTGCAGGTCGCGCTTGATCTCGTCCTGCTTGCTTTGCGGCAGCGTGGCGATCTTGTTGTACAGATCGACCATGCCGTTGTTGACGTTGACGCCCAGTTCGTCGAACAGCTTGCCGTGTTTTTCGAACGCGGCCTTGTAGAAGATGCGCACGCAGTGGCCGAACACGATCGGGTGCGAGACCTTCATCATGGTGGCCTTGACGTGCAGCGAGAACATCACACCGGTCTTGTGTGCGTCTTCGATTTCCTTTTCGTAGAAGGCCAGCAGAGCCTTCTTGCTCATGAACATGGAGTCGATGACTTCGCGGTCGAGCAGCGACACCTTGGCCTTGAGCACGGTGATCTTGCCGCTCTTGCCGATGAGTTCCATCTTGACGTCGCGCGCGCGGTCCAGCGTCATGGACTTTTCGCCATGGTAGAAGTCGCCGTGGTGCATGTGCGAGACGTGCGAGCGCGAGGCCTGGCTCCATTCACCCATGCTGTGCGGGTGCTTGCGGGCGTATTCCTTCACCGCCTTGGGCGCGCGGCGGTCCGAGTTGCCTTCGCGCAGCACCGGGTTGACGGCCGAGCCGGTGCACTTGTTGTAGCGCGCGCGGATGTCCTTCTCTTCTTCGGTCTTCGGGTTTTCAGGGAAGTCCGGGATCTTGTAGCCCTTGTCCTGCAGCTCCTTGATGGCGGCCTTGAGCTGGGCCACCGAGGCGCTGATGTTGGGCAGCTTGATGATGTTGGCTTCGGGTTTGAACGTGAGCTTGCCGAGCTGGGACAGGTTGTCCGGCACGCGCTGCTCTTCGGTCAGCTGCTCGGGGAACTGGCCCAGGATGCGGCCGGCCACCGAGATGTCGCTGGTCTCGACGTTGATGCCGGCCGGTGCCGCGAAGGTGCGGATGATGGGCAGGAACGCACTGGTCGCCAGCAGCGGAGCTTCGTCGGTGAGGGTGTAGATGATGGTCGGTTGCTGGCTGCTCATGGCCTATCTCCAAAGTTGTAAGGGGACGCCGTCGGGCGCTGGGGCAACGGGTGCCGGGATGCGCCGCGCGGACAACCGTTGATTTTGCGTTCAGGGCGTGGCGGGAAACCCCATTTTTGCGAGCTCAATCTCACAATGCAAAAAGTGTCCGAATTTTTCTGCCTTGTTTTCCCCGGCAGAAACGGAAAAGGCCCGAAGGTCACCCTTCGAGCCTGTTTTACCGGGTGCCGGTGATCACTTGAAGTTGGCTTCGGCGAACGACCAGTTGACCAGCTTCTCGAGGAAGGTTTCGACGAACTTGGGGCGCAGGTTGCGGTAGTCGATGTAGTAGGCGTGTTCCCACACGTCCACGGTCAGCAGGGCCTTGTCGGCGGTGGTCAGGGGGGTGCCGGCAGCGCCGGTGTTGACGATGTCGACCGAACCGTCGGCCTTCTTCACCAGCCAGGTCCAGCCCGAACCGAAGTTGCCCACGGCCGACTTCACGAAGGCTTCCTTGAAGGCGGTGTAGCTGCCCCACTTGGCGTTGATGGCGTCGGCCAGCGCACCGGTCGGCTCGCCGCCGCCGGCGGGCTTCATGCAGTTCCAGAAGAAGGTGTGGTTCCAGATCTGGGCTGCGTTGTTGTAGATGCCGCCGCTGGACTTCTTGATGATGGACTCGAGGTCGAGGTTCTCGAACTCGGTGCCCTTTTGCAGGTTGTTGAGGTTGACCACGTACGCGTTGTGGTGCTTGCCGTGGTGGTATTCCAGCGTCTCGCGGCTGTAGTGCGGAGCCAGGGCATCCAGGTCGTAAGGCAGTTTCGGCAGGGTGTGTTCCATGGGGTTCCTCTTGCGTTGGTGTTGTGAATCGGCGCACTCGGCCGCGTTGCGCGTGGCACAAGGCTGCGGGGCCCGCACATTGTAGGCAAGCCCGGTGGCGTCAACAGGAGCAGGGTTTCTTCCGCGCCCCGGTCATTCACCTGTCATCGACGTGCAGACCCAGTTCACCGTCGGCCAGCGTGGCGCGCAGCGCCTGGCCCGGCCGGGCCTGGGCCGCCAGCGTGATCGCGGTGCCGTGTTCGTCGGTCAGGAAGGCGTAGCCACGTTGCAGCACGAGTTGTGGATCGAGCAGGCTCAATGCGGTCTGCCCGCGCTGCAGGCGCAGGCGCTGCGCGTCCATCGCGCGGCGCAAGGCCTGCGGCACGGCCTGCCCCAGCATCTGCAGGCTGTGGCGGCGCTGCTGGGTACCGAGCAACAGGCCATGTTGCAGCCGGTGCTGCAGGGCGGTCAGTTGCTGCTGGCTTTCGTGCAGACGACCCGAAGGCCGGCCCATGCGCTGGGCCAGGCGGTCCAGCCGCTGGCCTCGCTGGTCGATGGCGTTGAAGACACCGTCGCTCAGGCGCTCACGCAGGTAGGACAGCTCACCCAGACGCTGCTCGCGCGCCGGTGCGCAGAGCTCGGCCGCCGCGGTGGGCGTGGGCGCGCGCAGATCGGCCACGAAGTCGGCCAGGGTGAAATCGGTTTCGTGCCCGACGCCGCTGATGACCGGCATCGGCGCCTGCGCCAGCGTGCGCACCAGCGTGGGATCGTTGAACGACCACAGGTCTTCCAGCGAACCACCGCCGCGCACCAGCAGCAGCACCTCGCTCTCGCCGGTGTCGGCATGCCGGCGGTAGGCGTTCTGCAACGCCGTACAGAGCTCGGCCGGGGCCTGGGCGCCCTGCACCGCCGCCGGGTAGATGGTCACGGGAATGTGCGGCACGCGGCGCCGCAGGGCGGTGACCACGTCGCGCAAGGCGGCAGCGCCGAGCGAGGTGACCACGCCAATGCTGCGCGGTTGTGCCGGCAAGGCCCGTTTGCGAGCGGCTTCGAACAGGCCCTCGGCCTCCAGCTGGGCCTTGAGCTTGAGGAACTGCTCGAACAAGGCACCCTGCCCCGCCGGTTGCATCGATTCGACGATGAGCTGCAGGTCACCCCGCGCGCCGTAGACGTCGAGCTTGCCGCGCGCCTCCACGAGTTGTCCATCACGCGGCGCAAAGCTCAGCTGGTCGGCGGCGCGCCGGAACATGGCGCAGCGCACCTGGCCGGTGTCGTCCTTGAGCGAAAAATAACAATGCCCGCTGGCCGCGCGCGAAAAGCCCGAAAGCTCGCCCCGCACGGCGACAGGGTTGAAGCGGGCGGACAGGGTGTCCGCCACCGCTCGCATCAGCGGTCCAACCGACCACACGCGCGGCGCCGATGGCGGAAACGGGTTGAGAAAGTCTTCAGGCACGAGCATCTCCGGGGCAAAAGTGTCCACAATCCGCACCGTTGCTGGCCACGCCCTCGCCACTGCCAGCGCCGACACGCGCTACGGCAAAGGGCGTTGATTTCAAAGGCATTCGGGCTGCCTGTTTTGTCATCGATCTGTTGAATGCCCCGTGGGCATTGGGCCCGGCGCAGTCATCAAGAGGGTTTTTCACAAAGTTATCCACAGAATCTGGTGCTAAGTCTGCCCTGGCTGCCATGCCTGCTCGGGCAGCCTCAAGGTGCGGGAAGACGGCCACTGTACCGCGCGGCTCTGGACGTGCTGGTGGAGCCGATCCATGGCCTGGGCAGGCCTGAACCTGTGGCACAACTTCGGCGCCCGGGCCCAGCTCAAGTTGGGCTACGCCGGCCAGACCTCGGAGATGGCCAGCGTCTTCGCCTCCACAGACCGCAGCATCGCGCTGGACGGCAGCAAAGGCAGGGCCTGGGGTGCACGCGTGGGCTGGAAGAAGGTCTGGCAAACGAAGCTGCGGGCCTGCGCTGCACGACCTCAGACTGGGCAACCACCGAAAGCACGGCGATGGGTGCCAACGAGCGAACTACAGGATGGCTGGGCGGCGGCGGTGAGGGCTGAATGGTCGCGTCTCCACGAGGAACGGACACAGCCCTGAGACATAATCCTTCGCACCCATCAAGGCCACCGGCGTCCGGTGGCACAAGCCTGGAGCCCCGATTTGTTTTCCATCATTCAAGCCGCCGGCTGGCCGATCTGGCCTCTCATTGCCTGCTCCATCCTCGGCCTGGCGCTGGTGGTCGAGCGCTTCATCAGCCTGCAGACCAAAAAGATCGTGCCACCCAAGCTGCTGGATGAAGCCATGATGGTGTCCCGCGGCGGCGTGCCCGGCCCCGACGTGGTCAAGCAGCTGGAGCAGAACTCGGTGCTCGGTGCCGTGCTCGCCACCGGCTTCCGCACCTACAACATCAACCCGCGCGCCAGCGAAGACGACCTGCGCGCCAGCCTGGAAGGCGCCGGCCGCGAAGCCGCGGCCAAGCTGCAGCGTTACCTCGGCGCATTGGCCACCATCGCGTCGGCCGCGCCGCTGCTGGGCCTGCTCGGCACCGTCATCGGCATGATCGAGATCTTCGGCTCGCAAGCGGCCGACGTCTCGGGCGCGGTGCCCGGCATGGGCAACCCCGGTCAGCTGGCACACGGCATTTCCATCGCGCTCTACAACACCGCGTTCGGCCTGATCATCGCCATCCCGGCGCTGATCTTCTGGCGCTACTTCCGCGGCCGCGTCGACGCTTACCTGCTGGCCATGGAACTGGCCGCCGAGCGTTTCGCCCGCCACCTGCTGAGCCTGCGGAAGCCGCTGTCATGAACTTCCGTTCCGGCGAGCGCGACGAGCCCGAGATCAACCTGATCCCGTTCATCGACATCCTGCTGGTGGTGCTGATCTTCCTGATGCTCACCACCACCTACAGCAAGTTCACCGAACTCAAGGTCAACCTGCCCACGGCCGATGCGCAGGCGCCGAAGCAGAACCCGCGCGAGATCGTGGTGGCAGTCGGCAGCGACGGCCGCTACTCCATCAACCGCCAGGTGATGGAAGGCGCGGGGGTCGAGGCCCTCACCCGGGTGCTGTCGCAAACCGCCCAGGACAACCGCGACACCGTGATCGTGATCAGCGCCGACGCCGCCGCCTCCCACCAGTCGGTCATCAACGTGATGGACGCGGCGCGGCGCGCCGGCCTGGTGCAGATCACCTTTGCCACGCAACAGTCGGGCGGTGCTGCCCGTGGCAAGTCCTGACACCAGCGCGCGGCCCGCGCCAGCCACCATGAGCGACGCCACCCGGCAAGCGCGTGGACAAGCGGCCTGGCTGCTCGGCGCACAACGGCGCGGCCTGCGGGCCCGCCTGCTCTGGCCCGTCTCCCTGCTCTACCGCGCCCTCGTGGCACTGCGGCGCACGCTTTACGCGCGTGGCCTGCTGAAGGTGCAGCGTTTGCCGGTGCCGGTCATCGTGATCGGCAACGTGGTGGTTGGTGGCGCCGGCAAGACGCCCTGCACCATCGCCCTGGTGCAACACCTGCGCGCCCAGGGCTGGACGCCCGGCGTGGTGTCGCGTGGCCATGGCCGGCGTGAGGCCGGCGTGCTGGCCGTGCTGCCCGGCAGCCCCGCCGCCGATGCCGGCGACGAACCGCTGCTGATCCGCCAGGCCACCGGCGTACCGGTGTTCGTGGCCGCGCAGCGGGCCGAGGCCGCGCAGGCGCTGCTGGCGGCGCACCCGGACGTGAACGTGCTGGTCTGCGACGACGGGCTGCAGCACCTGGCGCTGGGGCGCGACATCGCGGTGGCCGTGTTCGACGACCGCGGTACCGGCAACGGCTGGCTGCTGCCCGCCGGCCTGCTGCGCGAACCCTGGCCACCGGCGCGCCACACCGCCTTCCAGCCCGACTTCGTGCTGCGCCAAAGCCGGGCAGGCCAGCCGGCAGCCGCACTGGCCGCGTCGCCGGTGGCGCCCCTCTTCAATGCAGCACGCCGGCTCGCCACCGAAGCCATCGGGCCGCAAGGTCAGCGCATGCCGCTGGCCGATCTGCGCAACCAGCCAGTGACGGCGGTGGCCGCCATCGCCCGGCCCGAGGTGTTCTTCGACATGCTGCGCGACCAGGGGCTGAGCCTGGCCCACACCGTCGCCCTGCCCGACCATGCCGACGCGGCCGCCTACGCCGCGCTGCTCGGCACGGCCGAGCAAGGGCCGCTGCTCTGCACCGAAAAAGACGCGGTCAAGCTGTTTCCCCTGCTGCCTCATGCCGCGGCCGGCCAGCCGGTACGGGCCTGGGCCGTGCCGCTGGAACTGGCGCCCGATCCGGCCTTCTTCGCCGCCATCGACGCGCGCCTGGCGACGCTGAAGCCGGCCCGCTGAAGCGCCCTGCCCGACTATCATCCCCGCCATGGACACCAAACTGCTCGAACTGCTGGTCTGCCCCGTCACCAAGGGCCCCCTGATCTTCGACCGCGACAAACAGGAACTGCTCTCGCGCAGCGCCCGCCTCGCCTATCCGGTGCGCGACGGCATTCCCATCCTGCTCGAACATGAAGCCCGCCCCCTGAGCGACGAAGAAGCGGCCCGCCCCTCCTCCCCAGCACCGCTGGCATGAGCGCCGCCGACGGCGTGGCTGGCTTCACGGTGCTGATCCCGGCACGGCTCGCCTCCACCCGCCTGCCCGACAAACCCCTGGCCGACATCGCCGGCGTGCCCATGGTGGTGCGCGTGGCACAACGCGCGGCCCAGAGCGCGGCCAGCCGTTGCGTGGTGGCAGCCGACGATGCGCGCATCGTTGCCGCCTGCGAAGCGCACGGTGTGCAAGCCCTGCTCACGCGCACCGACCACGCCTCCGGCAGCGACCGGCTGGCCGAAGCCTGCACCCTGCTCGGCCTGGCCGACGACGCGGTGGTGGTGAACGTGCAAGGCGACGAGCCGCTGATCGATCCGGCGCTGATCAACGCGGTGGCGGCCGAGCTGCAGCGCCGCAACGACTGCGTCATGAGCACCGCGGCACACACCATCGACAGCGTGGCCGACTTCCTCAACCCCAACGTGGTCAAGGTGGTGCTCGACCGCGCCGGCACCGCCCTGTACTTCAGCCGCGCGCCCATCGCATGGTGGCGCGATGGCATGGCCGCGGATAGCCGAACGATGGCGTCCTTGCCCTCGCCCGCTCCCTTGCGTCATGTCGGCATCTACGCCTACCGCGCCGGCTTTCTGCGGCAGTTTCCCGCGCTGGAAGCGGCTCCGCTGGAAGCCACCGAATCGCTGGAGCAACTGCGCGTGTTGTGGCACGGCCAGCGCATCGCAGTGCACCTGAGCAGCCAGGCCCCCGGACCCGGCGTGGACACGCCGCAAGACCTGGAACGCGTGCGCGAACTGCTGGCGAGCAGCTGAAACCCGCCCGCACCGGGCACGCCGCGACGCCCCGGGCTGTCAGGCTGGCGGAAGGATGTGCATGCTATCCTCGACCGGTTGCCCCGGTTCCCACGCCAGGGGCCGCCGCTCGAGACAAGCGGCCAAGCCATTGAAACTCTGCAAAAAAGGAAAGCGATGAGACTGATTCTGTTGGGCGCTCCGGGCGCCGGCAAAGGAACGCAAGCCACGTTCATTTGCCAGAAATACGGCATTCCCCAGATCTCCACCGGTGACATGTTGCGTGCCGCGGTCAAGGCCGGTACGCCGCTGGGCCTTCAGGCCAAAGCGGTGATGGAATCCGGTGGCCTGGTCAGCGACGACCTCATCATCAACCTGGTCAAGGAACGCATTGCCCAGCCCGACTGTGCCAACGGTTTCCTGTTCGACGGTTTCCCGCGCACCATTCCGCAGGCCGACGCCATGAAGTCGGCCGGCGTGAAGCTCGACCACGTGCTGGAAATCGACGTGCCCTTCGACGCCATCATCGAACGCATGAGCGGCCGCCGCTCGCACCCTGCTTCGGGCCGCACCTACCACGTCAAGTTCAACCCGCCCAAGGTGGCCGGCCAGGACGACGTCACCGGTGAACCCCTGATCCAGCGCGAAGACGACAAGGAAGAGACCGTGAAGAAACGTCTCGAGGTCTACAGCGCGCAGACCCGCCCCCTGGTCGACTACTACAGCAGCTGGGCCCGCAACGACGCCGCTGCCGCACCGCAGTACCACGCCATCAGCGGCATGGGCTCGGTGGAAGACATCACCGCGCGTGCCTTCGCAGCGCTGGCCAAATAAGGCGCCACACGCGCCCATCAAGACCCCGGCCTTGCGCCGGGTTTTTTGTGCCTGCTCAGACCCGCAAAGGGCTCGTCAGGCCGGGCTGGAGCGCAGGCCGTAGGCATTGCCGTCCAGCCACACGTACTCGGCGCGCAGAATCGCCTCGCCCTGTTCGTCCTTGAAGGTGAAGCCCACGGCGGACAGCATGGCGCCGTTGCGGATCTCCGGCATCTTCCACTGGTTCAGGCGCAACAGCGGCGCCAGCTCGATCTCCCAGCGGCGCTCGCGGCGCGAGGGCAGCACCGCCTTTGCGAGCAGCGCCAGGCCGTCGATGCCGGCGGTCTGCGCGGGGGCAAGGGGCGTTGCGCCAGGTCGGGCGGCAGCACCAGGTTGTCGGGCAGTTCCAGCACCAGCTCCGCGTGCGGGTTGCGCCAACGCACGTTGCTGGCGCGTCCTTCCAGGTAAATCGGCCGGGTCTGGTCGAAGCTGCTCCAGCCGTGGTGGGCCAACGCGGCGCCGCGCCAGCCCCCCATCGACAGCAGCGCGCCCACTCGCAGCAGATTGCGTCTTTGCATCGCCATCTCCTTCACCAGTAGCCAATCCAGCGGCCGCAGGTCAACACCATCAGCCACAGCGCCGACGACAGCAGCATCAGCGCGCGTGCGGTGCCGTCCTGGCGCTGCAATGAACGCCGGCCGTGGAACCAGCCGGCGTTGCAACCCGCCAGCATGATCAGCACCATCTTGACTGTGAATACACGGTTGGCCAGCAGTTCCCCGGCTTGCGTCGCGAACATCAACAAGCCGGAGGCCGCAGCGAGGCAGAAACCAATCGCCACCAGCGTCAGGCTCAAACGCGCCAGGAGCTCCAGCGGCAGCGCCTTGCCCCAACCGAGCACACGCAACTCCAGCAGGGTGAGGTTGCCCAGCAGCAGGCCCACTCCGATCAGGTGCACCACCTCCAGCATCGGGTAGACCCAGGGGTGCGCGCCAAGGGCTTCGAACACGGCTCAGTCCGCCAGCAGGGCCAGCGCCAGACCGAGCCGGGCTTTCACGGGCGACAGGTCGTCGGCCGCCACAAAGGCCAGCCCGGGGTGCGGCACCACGTGGCCACGCGCACAGCGCGAGGTCAGCAGCACCGGCACGCCCCGCGCCTGGGCCACGTCCAAGGCTTCGGCCAGGGCCTGGTGCACCGTGCCATTGCCGGTGCCGGCCACCACGATGCCGCGCACCGCCTGGACGGGGTCGGTCTCGCCCTGCGCGAGCAAGGCCTGCACCATCGCACCGCCGGCATCGGCATGGCTGATGAGCAGCTCGACCCGGGGCAACGCATCGGCCGCGAGGAAGCGCGCCAGCGCGCCGGCATCGTGGTCACCACCTGTCGCGCGAACGTCCGCGGGCCAGGGCCGGAAGCGGCGCACGCGGCCCTCTTCCACACAAGCCACCGGGCCCGCGTCGCCCGAGTCAAAGGCGTCGGTCCGGTAGGTGTGGACCTTGCTCACGTCGGTCGCCGTGTGCACCTGCCCGGCGCACACCACCATCACGCCACCGGCGCCTGGTTCACGCGCCACGGCCACGGCATCGCTCAGGTTTTGCGGGCCGTCGGGTGTCAGTGCCGACGCCGGCCGCATCGCGCAGGTCAGCACCACGGGCTTGCGGGGCTGCAGCAGCTGCTGCAGCAGAAAAGCGGTTTCTTCCAAGGTGTCGGTGCCGTGGGTGATCACCACAGCGGCCACCGCAGGATCCTCCAGATGGTGTGCCAGCCGGCGCACCAGCGCCTGCCACACCGGCAGGCCCATGTCTTTGCTGTCCACCTGCGCCACCTGCTCGACCTCGCAGGACACACCGGCCAGCGCCGGCACGGCGGCCACCAGATCGGCCACGGCCACCTGGCCGGCCACATAACCCACGTTGTCCGAAGCTGCTGTGGCACGACCGGCAATGGTGCCGCCCGTGCCCAGAATCACCAGCCGTCGGGCCTCGTTTGCATCCACCACTTGCCATTCCTTTGAAACTGGTTAAAAATACAGGCACTGGATAAGAAAACAGGTACACGGCACAAAGCGCCACCTGGCTTTCGGTCCACACCGTGTCCATTCCCGGCAACCACGTTCTCAACGAGGTCCCCATGCTTGATCTGCCCCACACCGCTCCGAAGCTGACCGCGCGACAACAGCAAATTCTGGAACTCATCCAGACCGCCATCGCACGCACCGGCGCGCCACCCACCCGGGCCGAAATCGCGTCCGAGCTGGGCTTCAAGTCGGCCAACGCCGCAGAAGAACACCTGCAGGCACTGGCACGCAAAGGGGTCATCGAGCTGGTGAGTGGCACATCGCGCGGCATCCGCTTGCGCAGCGAAGACCTGGAGTCCATCAACCACTCGCGCGGGCGCCAGCTTACACTGCCGCTGCCCAGCCTGAGCCAGCTCATGCTGCCCCTGATCGGTCGTGTGGCGGCGGGCTCGCCGATTCTGGCGCAAGAGCATGTGGACCAGACCTACCACGTCGAGCGCAGCCTGTTCCAGCGCACGCCCGACTACCTGCTCAAGGTGCGTGGCATGTCCATGCGCGACATCGGCATCATCGACGGCGACCTGCTCGCCGTGCAGGCCACCAAGGAAGCCAAGAACGGCCAGATCGTGGTCGCCCGCCTGGGCGAAGACGTCACCGTGAAGCGCTTCATGCGGCGCCAGCACCTGATCGAATTGCACGCCGAAAACCCCGACTACAAAACCATCGTGGTCGAGCCGGGTGAACCGTTCGAAATCGAAGGCCTTGCCGTGGGCCTGATCCGCAACAGCTTTCAGCTCTGACCGGCTCCGGCCGGTGTCGCCTCCGCAGGTGGCGGGCGTTTGGTCCCGTGGGCATGGTGCCCGCGACAGGACACAACCCTGCGTTGGCGCTTGTTCTCAATCCTGCCTGTGTTCAACCCCATCAATGGAGTTTCGCATGGGAAAAATCTTTCAATCCAATACCTGGCGCGCCCCCCTGCAACTGATCGACTGCTGGCTGCCCTCACCGGCAATCCGCAAGACACCGGCGGCCAACGAACCGCTGGCCAGCCGTGCCGTGCAACGCTTCACACGTGCGGGCTGGCTCAAGCGCGGCGTGCCGTGCAATGCCGCGCCGCTGCTGAGCGCGGTGCCGGCCGTTGCAGACCCGGTCCACGCCACCTCCCGTGTGCGGGTGTTGCGCCAGACCGAAGCGCCAGTGGCGCAGCGGGCCAAGGTGCGGCTGGTGATCTCGGGCCGCATCAACGACGTCTGCGCCGAACTCGACCGGCTGGCAGACCAGGAGCGCCTGCTGGCCACGCGCGTTGCCTGATACCGGTGCGCGCCGCACGCAACCGCTGCGTTTCGGCGCGGGCCGCGCTGCAAGTGGCGGCCCTGCTTGTAACCAGCGGTCAGCTCTCCAGATTGGCCTGAGCGGGAAGGCACAATAGGGTCATGAATATCGTGATCCTCGATGACTATCAGGACGCTGTGCGCAAGCTGCGTTGTGCCGAAAAACTCGAAGCCTATCCGGCCAAGGTCTTCACCAATACCGTCAAGGGCGTGGGCCAGTTGTCCATCCGGCTGCGCGACGCCGACGTGGTGGTGCTGATCCGCGAACGCACACAGATCACGCGCCAGCTGGTCGAAAAACTGCCCCGACTGAAACTCATTGTCCAGACCGGACGCGTTGGCGGCCATGTCGACGTCAATGCCTGCACCGAACGCGGCATTGCCGTCGCCGACGGCGTGGGTTCACCGGTCGCCACGGCCGAGCTGACCTGGGGCCTGATCCTCACCTCCATGCGGCGCATTCCGCAGTACGTCTCCAACCTCAAGCACGGCGCCTGGCAGCAGGCCGGCCTGAAGGCGGCGGCCATGCCGGCCAACTTCGGTGTGGGCATGGTGCTGCGTGGCAAGACGCTGGGCATCTGGAGCTACGGCCGCATCGGCCAGATGGTGGCGAGCTACGGCCGCGCCTTCGGCATGCGCGTGGTGATCTGGGGCAGTGAAGAAAGCCGTGCCCGCGCCGCCGCCGATGGTTACGACGTGGCACCGAGCAAGACCGCCCTGTTTGAATCGGCCGACGTGCTGAGCCTGCACCTGCGCCTGAGCGAGAGCAGCGCGGGCTGCGTGACGGCCGAAGACCTGGCCTGCATGAAGACCACCGCCTTGCTGGTCAACACCTCACGCGCCGAACTCATCCAGCCCGAAGCGCTGATCGCCGGCCTGAACCGTGGCCGTCCGGGCCTGGCCGCGATCGATGTCTTCGAGTCCGAGCCCATCCTGCAGGGCCACGCCTTGCTGCGGCTGGAGAACTGCATCTGCACGCCACACATCGGCTACGTCGAGCAGGACAGCTACGAGATGTACTTCTCGGCGGCCTTCGACAACGTGGTGAACTTCATCAAGGGCACGCCGACCAACATCGTCAACCCCGGCGCCCTGCAGGTCCGGCGCTGAACAACGCGCCACCCGGCGCGCCACCATGAAAAAACGCCGGTTCATGCCGGCGTTTTTTGTGGGTTTCAGACCATCAGGCCTGGCCGCGAGGACTCGGCCAAAGGCCCTCAGCGTTTGCCACCGTCCTTGCCATCCAGGTCTTCCGGCGGCGAGAAGTCCAGCACCTCGAAGTCGATCATGTTGCTGACCGGTGAACGCGGCCCTTGCGGGGCTTGGGCACTCGGCTCCACCGGCGGCGACACCTCGGGCAGCGAGGCCTCGAAGGCCGAGAAGGCAGACAGGTCGTCGAGGTTCACGTCCAGCCCGATGCGCGAAGACACCGGAAAGTGCAGGTCCAGGCCCATGGGTTGGGTGTTGCGTGCGATCGTCGCGTCATCGGCGACAGCGCGTGCGGTCTCCGCGGCCGCCGACAAACGCCCTTCGGCTTTCAAAGGCTGCATGCGGGTGGCGCCGAACCCGGAGGCCCGAGCCGCGGGCGGATCGTCGCGCTTGACCAGGTCTTTGGCGATGGCGTGCAGCAGCAGCAGTTCGCGGTAGGCCTCCAGGTCAAACACCTCCACCGGGTCGTCGTTGGCGTCGCGGAAGATCGATTCTTCGATCAGGTCGAGCACGCGCGGCTGCGGCCAGAGCGACTGGATGCGGCTGAACGCGGTTTCGTAGGCTTCCAGGCCGCGCCCGACGTCCTCGTACTGCGAGAACGGCGGCGCACCGGCGTTGAACACGTGGTTGAACTCGTCGCGCAGCGCGTCGTAGTCCTTGCGACGGCCCAGGCGGTGGTACAGCTTGAACAGGTCGAGGTAGGCCAGCGGGCTGGGCTCGTGGCTCTCGGCCAGGTGGTTGCGCAGCACCTGGATGGCCTGCTCGTCTTCGCCCAGCGAGACGAAGAAATCGGCCTGCTGCTGCACGTCGAACAACTCTTCGGTGGCCACCGAACGCGAGACGCCGAGTGCGCTGGCCGAAAAGTCGCGCCGGTCGCGGGCCTGCAGCTCTTCGGTCACCAGGGGCGACAGGCTGTCGAGCGCGGAGTGATGACCCAGGTCGAGATCGATTTCCTGCGTGTCCTGCTCCACTGGCGCCACCACCGGGGCCGGCACCTTGCGGCGCGGCTCCTGCGGCACGTTGCGCGGAATCTGTTCGGCCACGGCCTTGTCCGCCGGGTCTGCCGACCACCAGGCACGTGAGGCCTGCGTGCCGTCCGCCGCTGCCGCGCGCCGGCGCGACAACACCAACAGCGCGAGCAAGGCCAGCAACAGCAAGCCACCGAGCAGGTACACCAGCCAGTTGCGGTAACGCTGGTCGCGTGCCTGTTCGAGCTGGCTGTTGAGCTCGTTGATGCTGGTCGTGCTCTGGCCCTGCGCGGCGCGCAACTGGGCAGCCTCGGCTTCGAGCGCGGCCAGCCGTTGTGCGTCGTGCAGCACGTCTTCGGGCGTGGCGTTGATGGCCTTCCACAGCAGCCCGGCGGCGGCGCGGGTCTCTTCGGTGCTGGAGCCGGGCTCGCTCAGCAGCGAGGGCGACAGCTTGAGCACCGGGTTGCGTTCGATGCCGGGATCGAGGTCGATCGGGTCCAGCGTGAGCCGCGGTGCGGCCGGGGCCGCAGCAGCAGGCGCAGCGCGGCGCACCACGCTGGGCGGGCGTGCGGCCGGGGCGCGTGTCGCGCTGGCGGCGGCCGTGCGCGCAGGGGCTGCGGCACTAGATGCTGACGCGGCAGGTCGGTTGTTGCTGCGCGCTGCGGCAGCGCCTTCACCGGCACCCGGTGCCTCTGCCGCGCGCACAGTTGCTGGTGATGGCGCGGCGCTGGCCGGTGCCGCGGCCATCGGCTCGTTGAGGGGATCGGCCAGCAATACGAAGCGGCGCGTGAAAGGCCTGCCGCAACCCGCTTTCACATACAGGGTGACGATGGGCTCGTTGATCGCGATGCTGGACTGGATGCGGACCGAGGCCTCGGCATCGGGTGCGGTCTTTTGCGGTGTGCTGCGCACGGCACCCGCCGGAATCTGGCTGTCGCCGTAATACACATCCGCCGTCAGGCACTGGTTGCTCAGGTCATCACCTGGTGCCAACAACACCTGCACCCGGACATCCAGTGGTTGGCCAATGATGGCGGCCCCACTGTGCCGCCCAAGAGTGGCGGCGGAACAGCTCAGCGCAGTTGATAGCAGAATACAGGCTGTCCATGTCTGGCGCACGTCGGAAGTCCTTCGATTTTTTCGTTTGGCCATTCTGTCATAGCTCCAGACAGCTTCTTTCCAAATACGACACACAAATGCAACCCATATTTCCGAAAGCAGGCATCGTAGGAACCGGCGCGATGGGCCGCGGCATCGCCCAGATGGCCGCCCAGGCAGGCAGCGAGGTCTGGCTGTTTGACCTTCAACCCGGTGCCGCTGAAGCCGCGCGCGCTGCCCTTCAAACCACCTGGCAGACCCTGGTGGGCAAGAACCGCATGGACACGGAGCAGATGGAGTCCTGCCTGTCGCGCCTGCACCTGGCCACGGCCCTGACCGACCTCGCGCCCTGCGATCTGGTGGTGGAAGCCATCGTCGAACGGCTGGACGTAAAGCAGCGCCTGTTCGCCGACCTCGAAGCCATCGTCGGTCCCGACGCAGTGCTGGCCACCAACACGTCCTCGCTCTCGGTCACCTCCATCGCCGCCGCCCTCAAGCGGCCCGCCCAGCTCGCCGGTTACCACTTCTTCAACCCGGTGCCGCTGATGAAGGTGGTTGAAGTCATCGCCGGCCTCAAGACCAGCGCCGCTGTCTGCCAACGCCTGACCGACTACTCCCGCCAGTTCGGCCACACCCCGGTCACCGCGCAAGACACGCCGGGCTTCATCGTCAACCACGCCGGCCGCGGCTACGGCACCGAGGCCCTGCGGGTGGTGGGCGAGCGCGTGGCCGACTTCGCCACCATCGACCGCATCCTGAAAGACCAGGTGGGCTTCAAGCTCGGCCCCTTCGAGCTGATGGACCTGACCGCGCTGGACGTGTCGCACCCGGTGATGGAGTCGATCTACCACCAGTACTTTGAAGAACCGCGCTACCGCCCGAGCGTGATCACCGCGCAGCGCCTGGCCGGCGGCGTGGTCGGCAAGAAGGTCGGTGAAGGTTTTTATGTGTATGACAAGGGCGTGGCCCAGGTGCCTGCGGAGCCGCCCGTGCCCACGGTGGCCAACCTGCCACCGGTGTGGGTGTCGCCCAAAGCGGCGCGCCGGCCCGAGCTCTACCAGTTGCTGAAAGACCTGGGCGCGCGCATCGAGACCGGTGCCGCACCGTCGGCGGAAGCGCTCATCCTGGTCGCCCCGCTCGGCCTGGACGTGACCACGCTGGCCGCGGTCGAGCGCCTCGACGCCTCGCGCACCATGGGCATCGACATGATGCTGGACGACGCGTCCACCCGCCGCCGCGTGCTGGCCACCAACCCGGCCACCCGCAGCGACATGCGCGACGCGGCCCACGCGCTGTTCGCCAGCGACGGCAAGGCCGTGAGCGTGGTGCGCGACAGTGGTGGCTTCGTCA
The DNA here is from genome assembly GCF_001571225.1 of Hydrogenophaga palleronii NBRC 102513. Lineage (GTDB taxonomy): Bacteria > Pseudomonadota > Gammaproteobacteria > Burkholderiales > Burkholderiaceae_C > Hydrogenophaga > Hydrogenophaga palleronii. The sequence continues at coordinate 129,241 of NZ_BCTJ01000001.1, read as the reverse complement.
CGCAGCGCGTGGTGGCGACCATCATCAACATCGCCACCGACATGTGCCAGCAAGGCGTCTGCTCGCCGGCCGACCTGGACGTGGCGGTCACGCTCGGCCTGGGCTACCCCGCCGGCCCGCTGGCCCTGGGCGACCGCATCGGCCCGACCAACGTTCTGGAGATCCTGTTCAACCTGCAGACCGTCTACGGCGACCCGCGTTACCGCCCTTCGCCCTGGCTGCGCCGCCGCGGCGCGCTGGGCCTGAGCCTGACGCACGAGGAAGCCTGAGCGCTGCGCCCCTGCACCACCTCGCGCCTCCCCCGCGCGGGGCCACACCCGTGTCCCGGCCTGGCCGGTGCCACGGTGTGGGCCGGCAGCGGCCCGGCGACACCTCTTCAACAGCCAACCAGCGAAAGCCTCACCACATGACCGCCAGCCTCAAGAGCCACAGCCATGGCCAGACCATGGTGCTGACCATCAGCAACCCCGAGCATCGCAACGCGCTGGGCCCCGACATGTACGCCGCCGGCGTTGAAGCGCTCAACATCGCCGAGAGCAGCCCGGAGGTTCGCAGCGTCGTGATCACAGGCGAAGGCGGCAACTTCTGCGCGGGTGGCAACCTGCAGCGCCTGCTCGCCAACCGGCAGCAAGCGCCCGAGGTGCAAGCCCAGAGCATCGAGGGTTTGCACAACTGGATCGAAACCATCCGCGCGTTCCCCAAGCCGGTGGTGGCGGCGGTGGAAGGTGCCTGCGCCGGTGCAGGCTTCTCACTCGCGCTGGCCTGTGACCTGATCGTGGCGGCACAAGGCAGCGTGTTCGTGATGGCCTACGCCAACGTCGGCCTCTCACCCGACGGCGGTGCCACCTGGAGCCTGATGCGCGCCCTGCCCCGCGCCACCGCCTTGCAGTTGTTGCTGTGTGGCGACCGCGTCGGTGCCGAGCGGCTGCAGCAACTGGGTGTGGTGAGCCAGGTCAGCAGCACCGGCGAATCACTGGCCGATGCGCTGTCCTTGTGCGAGCGCCTGAACGCGCGCGCGCCCAATGCGCTGGCGAGCATCAAGGAACTCGCCAACGACGCCGCCACCGTGGCGCTGCACGCGCAGCTCGATGCCGAGCGCGATCATTTCGTGCGCAACCTGCACCACGCCAACGCGGGCGAAGGCATCGCCGCCTTCATGGAAAAACGCCCGGCCAACTACCGCTGACACGGCCCGGAGCCTGCGCGGAAGACCCTTCTGCGCACATACCCTGATCCATGTGCCACGTCCCAGTGGCGACAATGAATCACTTTCCAGTCACTCAAAAGACAGCCTATGGACGAACCGATTCTGACAATGGAAGAACGCGAGGCGATCAACAACGGTCGCTGGTTCAGCAGTCTTTCACCTTCCCTGCGTCACGACATTCTCCGATGCGCCCACGTCAAGCGATTCAAGGACGGCGACCTGATCGTCGCCCGCGGCGACCCGCCGGCCGAATGGTCGGCAGTGGCCCGCGGCGCGGTGCGCGTGAGCTCCACCTCGCTCTCGGGCAAGCAGATCACGCTGACCTATGTGGAGCCGGGCGTGTGGTTCGGCGATGTGGCGATGTTCGACGGCGACCAGCGCACGCACGATGCGTATGCACATGGCGTGACCACGCTGCTGTGCGTGGCACGCACCGACTTCCAGAAGATCCTGACCGCGCACGTCGAGCTGTACGAAGCGCTGATGCGCCTGCAGGCGCGGCGCATCCGCACGCTGTTCGGCCTGGTGGAAGACCTCAACACCTTGCCGCTGCGCGCACGCCTGGCCAAACAGCTGCTGCACCTGGTGCGCAGCTACGGCGTGCCCTGCCTGGCCGATGGCAGCGAGATGCGCATCGGCCTGCAACTGGCGCAGGAAGAACTGGCGCAATTGCTGGGCGCCTCACGCCAGCGCGTCAACCAGGAACTCAAATCGATGGAGCGCGAGGAAGCGATCCGCATCGAACAAGGCGGCCTGGTGGTGCGCAACCGCAGCATGCTGATGCGCATCGCCGAAGCCGAGACCTGACCCTCCCCGCGGCGCGCTCGCGGTTGAGGGTTCTGGCCATTCCACCCCACATGGCCACGGGCCACCACACCGCATGAGCGAAACACAGCACTTCACCGGCACGCGTGCCGTTACCGGACAACACGCTTTCGACGTCTCCGCCCTGGAGCGCTGGCTGCACACCGCCCTGCCGGGGTTTGCCGGCCCGCTCAGCGTCGAGCTGTTCAAGGGCGGCCAGTCCAATCCGACCTACAAGCTGATCACGCCGCAGCGCGCCTACGTCATGCGCGCCAAGCCCGGCCCGGTGGCCAAGCTGCTGCCGTCGGCCCACGCCATCGAACGCGAGTTCCGCGTCATGAGCGCGCTGCAAGGCAGCGCCGTGCCGGTGCCCGAGATGCATGTGCTGTGCGAAGACGAATCGGTGATCGGCCGCGCCTTCTACGTGATGGAGTACCTGGAAGGCCGCGTGCTCTGGGACCAGGCCCTGCCCGGCCTGACGCCCGCAGAGCGCAGCGAGATCTACGACGAGATGAACCGCGTGATCGCCGCGCTGCACACCGTCAAGCCGCTGCAGATCGGGCTCGACGGTTATGGCAAACCCGGCAACTACTTCGAGCGCCAGATCGGCCGCTGGAGCAAGCAGTACCAGGCGTCCATCACACAGCCGATTGCCGAGATGGACCGGCTGATGGAATGGCTGCCCGCCAACATTCCGGCCATGGCGCGCAACGAGTCCCTGCTGTCCGTGGTGCACGGCGACTTCCGCCTCGACAACCTGATGTTCCATCCGACGGAGCCACGCGTGCTGGCCGTGCTGGACTGGGAACTCTCCACCCTGGGCCACCCGCTGGCCGATTTCAGCTACCACTGCATGTCCTGGCACATCCCGCCGGGCCTGTTCCGCGGCATCAGCGGGCTGGACCTGCCCACTCTGGGCATCCCCTGCGAAGACGACTACATCGCGCGCTACTGCGCGCGCACCGGGCTGGCCGAACCGGCGCAGCTCAAGGCCGACTGGAACTTCTACCTCGCCTACAACATGTTCCGCCTCGCAGCCATCCTGCAAGGCATTGCCAAGCGCGTGGAAGCCGGCACCGCCTCCAGCGACCAGGCGGTGAAGTCCGCCGCAGGCGCCCGCCCCATGGCCGAGCTGGCCTGGCGCTTCGCCAGCAGCAGCCCCCGCTGACCCTCCTACACCCCACACACACTTTCCACTGGAGACACGATGAATTTCGACTACACCGACAAAGTCAAGGACATGCGCGAGCGCCTGCTGGCGTTCATGGACGAGCACATCTACCCGAACGAAGCGCGCTTCTACGCCGAGATCGCGGCCAACCGCGCCGCGGGCAACCCCTGGGTGCCCACCCGAATCGTCGAAGAGCTCAAGCCCAAGGCCCAGCAGGCCGGCCTGTGGAACCTGTTCCTGCCGCGCAGCCCGCGCGCACCGCAAGGCCTGTCCAACCTCGAGTACGCGCCGATGTGCGAGATCATGGGCCGCGTGCCCTTCGCGGCCGAGATCTTCAACTGCTCGGCACCCGACACCGGCAACATGGAAACCTTCGAGCGCTACGCCAGCGAAGAACTCAAGGACCAGTGGCTCGAGCCCCTGCTGCGCGGCGAGATCCGCTCCGCCTTCCTGATGACCGAGCCCGAAGTGGCCTCGTCGGACGCCACCAACATCCAGTGCAGCATCGAGCGCGACGGCGACCACTACGTCATCAACGGCCGCAAGTGGTGGTCGTCCGGTGCCGGCGACCCGCGTTGCGCCGTCTACATCGTGATGGGCAAGACCAACCCCGATGCACCACGCCACTCGCAGCAGTCGATGATCATCGTGCCGGCCAACGCGCAGGGCATCACCGTCGTGCGGCCGCTCTCGGTGTTCGGTTACGACGACGCGCCGCACGGCCACATGGAAGTGGTGCTGAAGAACGTGCGCGTGCCGGTCGGCAACATCCTGCTCGGCGAAGGCCGCGGCTTCGAGATCGCGCAAGGCCGCCTTGGCCCGGGCCGCATCCACCACTGCATGCGCTCCATCGGCGCCGCCGAGCGCGCACTGGAGCTGATGTGCAAACGCCTCAACAGCCGCATCGCGTTCGGCAAACCGGTGTCCGCGCAGTCGGTGTGGCACGAGCGCATTGCCGACGCACGCTGCCGCATCGAGATGGCGCGCCTGCTCACGCTCAAGGCCGCCTACATGATGGACACGGTGGGCAACAAGGTGGCCAAGGCCGAGATCGCGATGATCAAGGTGGTGGCGCCCACCATGGCCTGCGACATCATCGACATGGCCATCCAGGCCCATGGCGGCGGTGGCGTGAGCGACGATTTCCCACTTGCCTATGCCTATGCCGGCCAGCGCACCCTGCGGCTGGCCGACGGCCCGGACGAAGTGCACCGCCAGTCCATCGCCAAGCTCGAACTCGCCAAGCACATGCTCGTCAAGACCGAGGTCGAGATGCCGATCACGCGCGGCAGCTGACGCAACAGGCCGGGCGCTTTTCCCGCGCCCGTTCACGGGCCCCTGCTTTGCCTTAGAGTGGCCGTCCCGAAAACCCATTCTTTTCTGAGCACCGAGGCAAACCCATGATCGACGTCTACTCCTGGCCCACCCCCAACGGACACAAGGTCCACATCATGCTGGAGGAGTGCGGATTCCGCCTGGGCCGCGACTGGCAGGTGCACGCGGTCGACATCGGCAAGGGCGATCAGTTCCAGCCCGACTTCCTCAAGATCAGCCCGAACAACAAGATCCCCGCGCTGGTCGACAGCGCCGGCCCTGACGGTAAAAGCATCAGCCTGTTCGAGTCGGGTGCGATCCTGCTCTACCTCGCCAGCAAGACCGGCAAGTTCCTGCCCAGGAGCGACCGCGCGAAGTTCAAGGCGCTGGAGTGGCTGATGTTCCAGATGGGCGGTGTCGGCCCGATGCTGGGGCAGGCACACCACTTCCGCATCTACGCGCCCGAGAAGATCGACTACGCCGTGAACCGCTACACCAACGAGGCCAAGCGCCTCTACGGCGTGATGGACCGGCAACTGGCCGAGCAGAAGTTCATCGCCGGCAACCAGTACAGCATCGCCGACATCGCCATCTTCCCCTGGCTGCGCAGCTGGCAGAACCAGGGCATCGACTGGGCCGACTACCCTCGTTTGAAGGTCTGGTTCGACACCATCGCGGCCCGACCGGCCGTGCAACGCGGTGTCGCAGTGCTCGCCGGCGCACGCAAACCGGGCACCGACGACAAGGCCCGCGAAATGCTGTTTGGAAAAACTCAGTACGAAAAGCGTTGAGCGCGCCGAAAACGGCCAATTCAGCGAGTACAATTCGCCGCTTAGTCGGAGCGTAGCGCAGCCTGGTAGCGCATCTGCTTTGGGAGCAGAGGGTCGCGAGTTCGAATCCCGCCGCTCCGACCATTTCTTTTCAGAAACAAAAAGGCCCACAGTGTGGGCCTTTTTTGTATCACCAGCGGTCACGCTCTCTGCCCGTAGCTCAACTGGATAGAGCAGCTGCCTTCTAAGCAGCAGGTCGGGGGTTCGAGTCCCTCCGGGCAGACCACATCATCCCCCCCATCGCGTTTGCAGTACGGCAACCCGCACCGGTCTTGCCCTCTGCATCGCGCACCCGGCAATCCGCGCCGAAGCGCGCAAGCGCCAGCATGCCGCCCGCGAGCAACTCAATCTCCAGGCTGGTTCAACTGAACCTCAAGCCAATGAGAAGCTGGCCCATACAGCTGCACGCCTGCCTCGCACATCGCGGCAAGGTCTTCGAGGTTCGTGTCCTCTTCCGCCATCCAAGACGTGGAGCAATGCGGCTCGCCCTTTGACTGGGCGACGCCTTTGCTCCAACACAACCGATAGAACCGCATACAAACCCTTTGATCCTGATTCACCACCACCCGAACGGTACGACGTCGTACCGCATTTAACAAACTTTTGCGGATGGGTTCGCCTACACCTTGTAGGGCTTGTCCCGGGCGCGACATGCGGGCGGGCGGGAGGGTGGTCGGAAAGCAGTCATCGCGTTGATCGGCCCGCGGAGTGAGAGGCCCATCGAAACGGATCAGAAGGTCTGAATTCTTGGGGTGAAGCGCACCCCTCTGGAAGAAACCTCAAGTGCCTCAGCCCCCTAGAGACGAGGCCCAGGTGTCTTCGTGAACGATTTTCACAGGGGCGCCTTTTTGGCGGTGCTCCATCGCCTTCTCAATCTTCGTGCCAAAGACCCCGTGCTTCCACTCGGCGCTACCGAGTCCACCTACAACAAGGTAATTGAGCTTCTTCGTCACCCCGCCAATCACACCACCGCGGCGCACGACCGCCGCCTCGCAGACGCTGCGATGTCCGAAAACAAAGTCGCCCGTGAAGCAAAACAATCGTTCACTGTGCTCGATCGTCGCCTCCTCATCGAATGCCAGGGCCGTCACGCGTGGCGTTTCGGCCAGGCTGTCCAGCGCTCCACCGAGGAGAGCCTCCAGCGTGCTGGTCAGGTGCTCTCGCTCTTGTTGGGTGACGACACCATCAGCCAGTATCTGTTTCACCTGGGCGTGAATCACAGAGCCCGGCCATATCAGCGAAACGTTCTTCGCCCCTTCAAGCCAGCCATCGAGGAACGCGATTTCCCGATCATGGAGTTGTCCATCGGCAAGGATGCCTTGCACGATGCCCACCAGCGCTGCGCACGTCTGGCGCATCTCGTTTCGAAAAGCGGCTGCTTGCCGCGTGTACAAAGCGTTTGCGTCCATAAGCCCTCCTCGCGGAATCTTCGCGGCAGGCGGCGAAACGCATCGTCGGGTTTTCCCCTTGAGTGCTTTTTCTGTATCAGTCTCAGGCAATGGTCACGGCAACAGCGCCGTTCGAACGTCCGCGAGCGATCCCGGCATGCGGCCGGCGTGAGATCACCGAGGGTGATAAACCTGCAGCGACGCGATCTTCCATTCCTGGGCATCGGTATGCACCACGGTTTGTGTGCTGCTCCACGGCTCCGGGTCCGTGCTGCCCGAGTGGTGGATGAGACCCTTCATCAGCACGATGGCCGTGTCTTGCGCCGGGTGGAATATCTCGATGCTCTTGGGCGCCATCTGCAACGCAGGCATGGCCGAACGCTCGATTTGAAAGGCGTGCTGCAGTGCACTGTGGCCACGCAGGCATTCACCGGTCGGGGTGACAAACACGGCCGATGGGGTGAAGTAGCCGACATGTCGGGTGATGTCCCCATCGACCCAGGCTTTCATGCTGTCGTCCAGCAACTGCCTCACGGCAACCTCCGGGTGGAGCGATGTCGCCCTCGCCTCCCTGGTTTCACACCAGTGCGTTCCCGGACCGAAGACGGTGTTTCCGGCCTGCACCATTACATCGAAATAGTTCAGCAGTCCGGGTGAAGACTCAGCCCATGCGCTGGATGTGGTGGACTCTCGCTTGAGTCGGCTCACTTCGTGGTTCCAGCAAATTCTGACCTGCTGCATCGTGCCTCCGCTTGTTGTGCCAGCGCCCAGCATATCGGGCTGCACATCGATGGCGCGGGCTTGAGGGCCCTAAGCCCGCAGCAACGTGGGGCTTTGGTGCAAGCCGGCAGAATGCGCCGGTCACTCCCGGGGCAGAAGAAGCAACCGGGCATCCAGAAGAGAGAGGGCCGCAAAGGGCAGCCCATTCACGCGGAGCGCATGACCACCGTCACAGCCCTTTCCGCCGCCTTTGGGCCGAGGGTTTTCCCGGTGTCACCCTCGAAAAACATGAAGTATATTGCAGGAAACTGACCATGCCAGCACCTACCAAACTCCTCATCCTCGTTGGCACCATGACCAACACCGCCGAATACGTCGCCCAGGCGATCGAAATGGATTGCGCCGACCTGATCGAATCGATCGAGGTGCGCATGATGAACGGGCTGGATATTTCGGTTTTTGACGGGGATGCACTATATCTCCTGTGCACTTCCACCTACGGCGCGGGTGACGTGCCCGACAACGCCCACGCGCTGTACGACTCGCTGGGCAGCCAGCCCAAGTTTCTCGGCCATGTGCGCTACGGCGTGATCGCCCTGGGCGACAGCAGCACACACCCCCAGACTTTCTGCAACGGTGGCCTGCGCTTCGACGAGCGCCTGGCCGACCTGGGCGCGGTGCGCGTGGGTGAGGTGTTCCGCATTGACGCCGCCGCCGGCACCGAGCCCGAGGCGGTCGGCACCGCCTGGTGCCGCGACTGGCTGGCGCTGGCCCTGCAGGCCGAGGCGAAGGCCTGAGCGCGCTGCGGGCCACGAGTTCCAATTCACCCATAAATATTTTAGGCCTCAAGTACGGGTAATTCTGGATCGCCAGCCCCGGACCCCACGTCTACAGTGAACCGCATCCCGGCAAACCATCCACAGGAGACAACAATGACCACCCGCCGAATCGTTCTGACCCGCAGCGCCGCCGTGATCGGCGCAGCATCCACCGGCCTGCTGCTGCCACAAATCGTGCGCGCCCAGTCCGACAAGGTGCGGGTGGGCTTCATGCTGCCCTACACCGGCACCTTCGCCCAGCTGGGCGTGGCGATCGAGAACGGTTTCCGCATGGCCCTCAACGAGCAAGGCGGCAAGCTGGGTGGCCGTGAGGTCGAGTACTTCAAGGTTGACGACGAATCCAACCCGGCCAAGGGCATCGAGAACGCCACCCGCCTGGTGCAACGCGACAAGGTCGACGTGCTGGTCGGCACCGTGCACTCGGGCGTGCAGATGGGCATCCACAAGGTGGCACGCGACACCGGTGTGCTCAACCTGATCCCCAACGCCGGCGTGCACGTGGCCACCCGCGCCCAATGCGCGCCCAACGTGTTCCGCACTTCGTTCAGCAACTCACAGCCGACGCTGGCGCTGGGCAAGGCCATGGTGGCCAACGGCCACAAGAAGGCCGTGTGGATCACCTGGAACTACGCCGCGGGCGACGAGGCCTTTGAAGGCTTCGAACAAAGTTACACAGCCGCAGGCGGCACGATCATGAAGAAGCTCGGCCTGCCCTTCCCCAACGTGGAATTCCAGGCGCTGCTGACCGAGATCGCCTCGCTCAAGCCCGATGCCGTGGCCTGCTTCTTCGCCGGTGGCGGTGCCGCCAAGTTCATGAGCGACTTTGCCGCGGCCGGCCTGAACAAGAGCATCCAGCTGTACGGCTCGGGCTTCCTGACCGAGGGCACGCTCGAAGCCGCCGGTGCGGCCGCCAACGGCGTGCTGACCACCATGCACTACGGTGACTCGCTGAACACGCCACGCGACAAGCAGTTCCGCCTGGACTACGCGAAGGCGTTCCGCCTGCAGCCCGACGTGTATGCGGTGCAGGGTTACGACACCGGCCTGCTGCTGATCAAGGGCGCCAATGCCGTCAAGGGCGACCTCAACAACAAAAAGGCCCTGTACGCCGCCATGGAAGGCGCCGAGATCGACAGCCCGCGTGGCAAGTGGACCATGAGCAAGGCCCACAACCCGATCCAGGACATCTACATGCGCAAGGTCGAGAACAAGGAAAACAAGGTGATCGGCATTGCACAGAAGGCGGTGGCCGATCCGGCCACCGGCTGCCGCATGGGCTGAAGACCGCCCGCGTTTCCTGCTTTCTTGCCTTTACAGACCGGCGCCCACAGGCGCTGGTCTGTTTTTTACCCCTCCAATTTCCCCGCTGCTCGCCGCCTCCGTTTCATGGACCTTGCCAATTTCCTGATCCAGCTGCTCAACAGCCTGCAGTACGGCTTGTTGCTGTTCATGCTGGCCGCCGGACTGACCCTGATCTTCGGCATCATGGGCGTGGTCAACCTCGCGCATGGCAGCTTCTACATGCTGGGCGCCTACCTCGCCTGGTTCCTGGTGTCGCAGCTCAACAGCCTGGTGCTGGCCATCGTGCTGGGCACCGTCATCGCGGTCATCTTCGGCTGGCTGCTCGAATGGCTGCTGTTCCGCCACTTCTACAAACGCGACCACCTGGACCAGGTGCTGCTGACGTTTGGCCTGATCTACATCTTTGAAGAAATGCGCTCCATCTTCTGGGGCGACGACGTGCACTCGGTGCAGGTGCCCGAGATGCTGAACTGGTCGATCCCGCTGACCGACAACCTGTCCTACCCGGTGTACCGCCTGGTGATGTCGGGCGTGTGCATCGCGCTCGCGCTTGGCCTGTACCTGCTCATCTCGAAGACCCGCCTGGGCATGAAGATCCGCGCCGGCGCCTTCAACCGCGAGATGACGGAATCGCTCGGCATCAACATCCGGCTGATCCACGGCGTGGTGTTCGCGCTCGGCGTGGCGCTGGCCGCCATCGCCGGCATGATCGCCTCGCCCATCTCCAGCGTCTACCCGGGCATGGGCAGTTCGGTGCTGATCATGTGCTTCGTGGTGGTCGTCATCGGCGGCATCGGCTCGGTGCGGGGCGCATTGGTTGCCGCGCTGCTGGTCGGCCTGGTCGACACCTTCGGCAAGGTGCTGGTGCCCCAGATCGCCGGTATGGCGGTCTACATGCTGATGGCCGCTGTCCTGCTCTACAAGCCTGAAGGGCTGTTCAAACAATGAGTTCGCCCAAAGCCCAACTGGAAAAGCTGCCGCGCAGCATGCAGGTGATCCTGCTGCTGGGCGCCATCGCCCTCGCCGCCTTCCCGCTCATCCCTGTGGCGGGTGCCGACTTCTACCTGCAGATGCTGTCGCAGATGATGATCCTGGCCATCTTCGCGATGAGCCTGGACCTGCTGCAGGGCGTGACCGGCCTGGTCTCGCTCGGCCATGCCGCCTATTTCGGCCTCGCCGGTTACGCGCTGGCCTTCCTCACGCCGGCCGACACACCCATCAGCCTCTGGTGGGCCTTGCCCGTCTCGGCGTTGGGCGCAGGACTGGCGGCGCTGATCATCGGCTTCTTCGTGGTGCGCACGCACGGCATCTACTTCATCATGGTCACCATGGCGTTCGCGCAGATGGTGTTCTTCCTGTTCTTCGACAACAAGGCACTGGGCGGCTCCGACGGCCTGTACGTGAACTTCCGCCCCGACGCCTCGCTGTTCGGCTGGACCGGCATCGACCTCGAGAACAAGACCACCTTCTTCTACTTCACCCTGGTGGTGCTGGTGCTGGTGTACGCCTTCCTGCGGCGCCTGCTGTTCTCGCCCTTCGGCCGCGTGCTGTCGGGCATCCGCGTCAACGAGCACCGCATGCGCGCCGTGGGTTACGGCACCTTCGGCTACAAGCTCGCGGCCTTCACGCTGGCCGGCGCGCTGGCCGGTGTGGCCGGCTTCCTGTGGGCGGCGCAAACCGGTTACGTGAACCCCGAGCTGATGGGTTTCCACATGAGCGCGCACGCGATCATGATGGTCATCCTCGGCGGCATGGGCAACTTTGCCGGAGCCATCGTCGGCGCCTTCGCGTTCGAGTACGTGATGCACTTCTTCAAGGACCTTACCAAGCACTGGCAACTGCTCATGGGCAGCTTCATCGTGCTGGTGGTGGTGTTCGCGCCGCGCGGCCTGCTCGGCGTGGTGGCCCAGTTCAGCAAGAAGCGGGAGGCCCCATGAGCGAACTGCTGCTGTCTGCGAAGAACCTCACCAAGCGCTTCGGTGGTTTGGCCGCGGTGAACGACGTGTCGGTGGACCTGCACCGCGAACGCATCCACGCCGTGATCGGCCCCAACGGCGCCGGCAAGTCGACGCTGACCAACCTGCTCTCCGGCGACCTGCCGCCCACCAGCGGCCGCGTCACGCTCAACGGCAGCGAGACCGCCGGCAAGAACCCTGCGCACATCTCGCGCCTGGGCCTGGGCCGCAGTTACCAGAAGACCAACATCTTCCGGCCCTTCACCGTGTGGGACAACGTGCGCCTGGCCGCGCAATCGCGCGAGCGGCAGAGCCCGTGGAACCCGCTGCGCTGGTTGTCCGACGCCAGTGCCATGCGCGGGGTGAACCAGCGCTGCGAACGCGCCATCGAACTCGCCGGCCTGAACGCCCGCGCGCACACCGTGGCCGGCACCACCAGCCATGGTGAGCAGCGCCAGCTGGAGATCGCGATGACACTCGCCACCGAGCCCACCGTGCTGCTGCTCGACGAGCCGCTGGCCGGCATGGGCCAGGCCGAGGCCGAGAGCATGGTGGCCTTGCTGCTCAAGCTCAAGCAGGCGCACGCCATCATGCTGGTGGAGCACGACATGGACGCGGTGTTCACGCTGGCCGACCGCCTCACGGTGATGGTCAACGGCCAGGTGATCGCCAGCGGCACCCCGACCGAAATCCGCAACGACGCCGGCGTGCAAGCCGCTTACCTGGGCGAGGAGCACTGATGACCGCTTTGATCCAGGCCACCGGCCTGCACACCCACTACGGCGCCAGCCACATCCTGCGCGGCGTGGACTTCACCGTCGAGCCGGGCCAGACCATCGGCCTGATGGGCCGCAATGGCATGGGCAAGACGACCTTGCTCAAATCCATCATGGGCATCGTCAAACCGAGTGGCGGCAAGGTGCATGTGAAGGGCCAGGACATGACCGGCGCGCCCACTTTCGAGATCGCCCGCCTGGGCGTGGCCTACGTGCCCGAAGGCCGTGGCATCTTCGGCAACCTGAGCGTGCGCGAGAACCTGGTGATGTCGGCCCGCGCCGGCACCCGTGGCCAGCGCGACTGGACGTATGACCGCGTGCTGGAAACCTTCCCGCGCCTGGCCGAACGCCTGAACCACGGCGGCCAGCAGCTCAGCGGTGGTGAGCAGCAGATGCTCACCATCGGCCGCGCGCTCATGACCAACCCCGACCTGCTGATCCTCGACGAAGCCACCGAAGGCCTGGCACCGCTGATCGCGCGCGAGATCTGGCGCATCTGCGGCCTGATCCGCGAGAGCGGCATCAGCAGCGTGATCGTGGACAAGAACTGGAAACACGTGACGCAGATCACCGACGTCAACGTGATCCTGGTCAAGGGCGAGGTGGTGTTCCAGGGCAGCTCGCAACAGCTGCACGCGCAGCCGGAACTGCTGGAACAGTACCTGGGCGTCTGATCGCAGCTTCTGCTCAGAGCAGCGGCCGCAGCTCGCGCGCCGCCTCCAGCAACAGCGGCAACAAGTCCTGGCGGAACACCGCCGGTTCAAAGCGCTCGGGCGAGGCCACCACGTTGAGCGCCGCCACCGTGCGGCCCTGCATGTTGCGCAGCGGCACCGCCAATGCAAACACACCGAGCTCGTGCTCTTCACGCGCAATCGACAGGTCGTCGCTGCGCACCTGCGCGATCAGCGCGCGAAAGGCCTTGTGCTCCACCGTGGTGTGCGGAGTGAGGCGCGGCAGCTCGCGGCCCTTCAGCCAGGTGGAGAACTCGCCGCGCGGCAGGCCGGCCAGCAGCACCCGCCCGGTGGAGGTGGCATGCGCCGGCAGCCGCGCGCCCAGGTGCAGGCCATGCGCCATCAGGCGCTGGCCTCCCAGCGACACGTTGCGCGCCACGATCACCACCTGGTCACCATCGAGCACCGCGGCCGAGAACGATTCGCGCGTCTGCGCCGCGAGCCGGTTCAGGCTGGGCTGCAGCAGGCGCGGCAGGCGCGCCGAGGCCAGGTAGCTGCCGGAGAAACGCAGCACCTTGGGCGCCAGCCAGTAGTGGCTGCCGTCGGACTCCAGATAACCCAGGTGGGCCAGCGTGAGCAGGTGCCGGCGCGCCGCCGCCCGCGTGAGGCCGGCGCGCTCGGCCGCCTGGGTGGCGTTGAGGCGCTGGCGCTCGGTGTCGAAGCTCTCCAGCACCGCCAGGCCTTTGGCCATGCCCTCGATGAAGTCGGCTTTGGCGATGGGGGGCAGCGCGTGGGTCATGCCGGGGATTATGCCCAAGCGCCCTGAATTTGCGCGGTGATCGCGCAATGCGTCCGATCATCGCGCAAATCGCCTGCCGCCGCATTGCAGTTCGGCCTTGCGCTTTTTAAGCTGCGACGGTACCTCATCAGGCCTGTGCTGACCAACAGCCCGGCCACCCTTTCAGGAGACACCCCATGCGAACCCAGGTCGCCATCATCGGCGCCGGCCCCTCCGGCCTGCTGCTCGGTCAGTTGCTGCACAAAGCCGGCATCGACAACATCGTGATCGAACGCCAGACCGGCGAATACGTGCTGGGCCGCATCCGCGCCGGCATTCTGGAACAGATCACCACCGACCTGCTGCGCGAAGCCGGCGTGGGCCAGCGCCTGGATGCCGAGGGCACGGTGCACCACAGCATCGAGCTGGTATTCGCCGGCACGCGCCACGCGATCGACGTGCACGGCCTCACCGGCGGCAGCGTGGTGACCGCCTACGGCCAGACCGAGATGACGCGCGACCTGATGGAAGCGCGCAGCGCTGCCAACCTGCCCACCATCTACGAAGCGGCCAACGTGGAAGTGCTGGACTACGACAGCAACAACCCACGCGTGCGTTACCAGAAGGACGGCCAGACGCACGAGATTGCCTGCGACTTCATCGCCGGCTGCGACGGCTTTCACGGCGTCTGCCGCGCCAGCGTGCCCAAGGGCGCGATCACCGAGTTCGAGAAGGTCTACCCCTTCGGCTGGCTCGGCGTGCTGGCCGATGTGCCACCGGTCTCGCCGCATGCCATCGTCTACGCCAACAGCGAACGTGGCTTCGCGCTGTGCTCCATGCGCAGCCTGACGCGCAGCCGCTACTACGTGCAATGCCCGCTGGACGACAAGGTCGAAGACTGGAGCGACCAGCGTTTCTGGGACGAACTGCGCCTGCGGCTCGACCCGGAGATGGCTTCGCGCGTCATCACCGGCCCCACCATCGAAAAGAGCATCGCCCCGCTGCGCAGCTTCGTCGCCGAGCCGATGCGCTTCGGCCGCATGTTCCTCGCCGGTGATGCCGCGCACATCGTGCCGCCCACCGGCGCCAAGGGCCTGAACCTGGCGGCCAGCGACGTGAAGTACCTCTCGGGTGCGTTCATCGAGTACTACCGCGACAAGACCTCGGCCGGCATCGACAGCTACTCCGAACGCTGCCTGCGCCGCGTCTGGAAGGCCGAGCGTTTCTCGTGGTGGCTCACCACGCTGATGCACCGCTTCCCCGACACCGCCGGCTTCGGCCAGAAGATCCAGGAAGCCGAGCTCGACTACGTGGTGAACTCCGAAGCCATGTCGCGCTCGCTGGCCGAGAACTACGTCGGCCTGCCGCTGAACTTCGGCGAACGCTGAGGCGTTTTCCAGCGCATCCACACGGGCGACACTGTCGCCCGTTTGCGTTTCTGGCGCAGCGCTTGGCGCTACAGTGGCCGCACAACCACCCAACGAGACAAGCGCCATGACCACCTCCCGCCCTGCCCGGCCCGCCCCGGCCCTCAAACCCCTGCGCGGCGTACGCGTGCTCAGCCTGGCGCTGAACCTGCCCGGCCCGGCCGCCCTGATGCGACTGAAGGCCATGGGCGCGAGCTGCCTCAAGGCCGAACCGCCCGGGCCGAAGGGCGCGCCCGCCGGCACCTCGGGCGACCCCATGGGCCAGTACAACCCGCCGGCCTATGCCGAGATGCACGACGGCATCAAGGTGCTCGGCATCGACCTCAAGACCGAGCGCGGCCAGGCCACGCTGCACAAACAGCTGGCGCGCACCGATGTGCTGCTCACCTCCTTCCGCCCCTCCGCACTGGTCAAGCTGCAACTGGGCTGGAAGGCCTTGCACCAGCAGTACCCGGCGCTGTCGGTGGTGGCCATCGTGGGCGCGCCCGGCGCACGCGCCGAAGAACCCGGGCACGACCTCACCTACCTGGCCGACGCCGGCCTGGTGACCGGCCTGGAACTGCCACCCACCCTGTTCGCCGACATGGGCGGCGCGCTGATGGCGAGCGAAGCCGTGCTGCAGGCCGTGCTGGCGCAGCAGCGCAGCGGCAAGGGGAGTTTCCGGGAAGTGGCGCTCTCGGATGCCGCGGCCTGGCTCGCCCTGCCACGCACCTGGGGCCTCACGCAGCCCAAGGGCGCGGTGGGCGGTGCGCACGCCGGTTACCGCGTCTACCCCTGCAAGGACGGGCGCGTGGCGGTGGCCGCGCTGGAGCCGCACTTTGCCGCCGCGCTGAGCACGGCAGCGGGCCTGTCGCTCAGCGATCCGCGGGCGCTGTTCCAGCCCGCCACGCACGCCGCCATCGCGGCCTTCCTGATGGGCAAGACACGCCGGCAGCTGGATGCGCTGGCGCTGGCGAAAGACATTCCGCTGCACACCCTGGCCTGAGCGCGGCCGGGCCGCTCCCGATCTCGCTCAGCGCCCGATGGGCAGGTACTCGAAGCCCTGGCTGCGCACCCAGGCCGGGTCGTAGAGGTTGCGGCCGTCGACGATCAAGGGGCGTTTGAGCCGGGCCTTGATGGTCTCCAGGTCCGGGCTGCGGAATTCCTTCCACTCGGTCACGATGATGAGCGCGTCCGCACCCTCCAGCGCGTCGTTGGGCGTGCGGGCGTAACGCACACGCGGCTCGTCGCCCAGCACCCGCCCGGCCTCCTGCATCGCCACCGGGTCGTAGGCGGTGACGGTGGCGCCGGCGGCCAGCAGATCGGCCAGCAGGTCCAGGCTCGGCGCTTCGCGCATGTCGTCGGTATTGGGTTTGAACGCCAGGCCCCATACCGCGAAGTGGTGCCCCGTCAGGTCCGCACCCAGGCAACGTTTCACCTTGTCGGCCAGCACATGTTTCTGCGCATGGTTGGCGGCTTCCACCGCGGTCAGCACCTTGAGTTCCAGGCCGACGTCTTCCGCCGCGGTCCTGATCAGCGCCTTCACGTCCTTGGGGAAACACGAACCCCCGTAGCCCGCGCCCGGGTACAGGAAGTGGTAACCGATGCGCGGGTCGGAACCGATGCCCTGGCGCACCATTTCGATGTCAGCCCCCAGTTTTTCGGCCAGGTTCGCCAGCTCGTTCATGAAGCTGATGCGCGTGGCCAGCATGGCGTTGGCGGCGTACTTGGTGAGTTCGGCGCTGCGCACGTCGGTGACGATCATGCGTTCGTGGTTGCGTTGAAAGGGCGCGTACAAGGCGCGCATCAGGTGCACCGCCTGGTCGTCGCCAGCGCCGACGATGATGCGGTCGGGCCGCATGAAATCCTCGACCGCTGCGCCCTCCTTCAGGAACTCCGGGTTCGACACCACCGAATACGGCGTCTGCACGCCGCGCTGGCCGAGCTCCTCGGCAATCACTTCCTTCACCCGGTCGGCCGTGCCCACCGGCACCGTGCTCTTGTCGACCACCATCTTGTAGTCGGTCATGCGCCGGCCGATGTTGCGCGCCGCGGCCAGCACATAACGCATGTCGGCCGAGCCGTCTTCATCGGGCGGCGTGCCCACCGCAATGAACTGCACCGTGCCGTGGTGCACCGCGCGGTCGATGTCGGTGGTGAAGCGCAGCCGCCCTGCCGCCACATTGCGCGCCACCATCTCCTGCAGCCCCGGCTCATGGATGGGAATGCCACCCTCGTCCAGGATGCGGATCTTGTCCTGGTCCAGATCCAGGCACAGCACGTCGTTGCCCACCTCGGCCATGCACGCGCCACTCACCAGCCCGACATACCCCGACCCGATCACCGTGACTTTCATGAGGAATTTCTTCTCGAACCAAAGCAGTTCACGAACCCGAATCAATGTATCGGGCGTTCGTGACAGTTCTGCTACGGGACGCGATTCGGCCGGGGGCCGGTAAAATGCCGGCTGCTCCGCCCTCAACCCAGGAAACCCCAGCATGTCCCTCTTCTCCGCTGTCGAAATGGCCCCTCGCGACCCGATTCTGGGTCTGAACGAGCAATTCGCTGCCGACACCAACCCCAACAAAGTGAACCTCGGCGTCGGCGTCTACTTTGACGACAACGGCAAGCTGCCCCTGCTGCAGTGCGTGCAGGCCGCCGAGAAGACCATGATGGACAAGCCCTCGGCACGTGGTTACCTGCCGATTGACGGCATTGCCGCCTACGACGCCGCCGTGAAGGGCCTGGTGTTCGGCGCCGACTCCGAACCCGTGAAGTCCGGCCGCGTGGCCACCGTGCAAGCCATCGGCGGCACCGGCGGCCTGAAAATCGGCGCCGACTTCCTCAAGCGCCTGAACCCCGACGCCACCGTGCTCATCAGCGACCCGAGCTGGGAAAACCACCGCGCGCTGTTCACCAACGCCGGCTTCAAGGTCGGCACCTACGCCTACTACGACGCCGACAAGCGCGGCGTCAACTTCGACGGCATGCTCGCCAGCCTGAACGCTGCCGCGCCCGGCACCATCGCCGTGCTGCACGCCTGCTGCCACAACCCGACCGGCTACGACATCACCCCCGCCCAGTGGGACCAGGTGGTGGAAGTCGTCAAGGCACGTGGCCTGACCGCCTTCCTCGACATGGCATACCAGGGCTTCGGCCACGGCATCGCCGAAGACGGCGCGGTGATCGGCAAGTTCGTCGCTGCCGGCCTCACCTTCTTCGTCTCGACCTCGTTCTCCAAGAGCTTCAGCCTGTATGGCGAGCGCGTGGGTGCGCTGTCGGTGCTGTGCGAAAACGCAGAGGAAGCCTCGCGCGTGCTGTCGCAGCTCAAGATCGTGATCCGCACCAACTACTCCAACCCGCCCATCCACGGTGGCGCGGTGGTGGCCGCGGTGCTGAACAACCCCGAGCTGCGCGCCGTGTGGGAAAAAGAGCTGGGCGAGATGCGCGTGCGCATCAAGGCCATGCGCCAGAAACTCGTGGACGGCCTGAAGGCCGCCGGCGTGAAGCAGGACATGGGCTTCATCACCGACCAGATCGGCATGTTCAGCTACTCCGGCCTGAACAAGGACCAGATGGTGCGCCTGCGCAGCGAGTTCGGCGTTTACGGCACCGACACCGGCCGCATGTGCGTGGCCGCGCTCAACAGCAAGAACATCGACCACGTCTGCCAGTCCATCGCCAAGGTGGTCTGAGCCCAACCGGTTCGACAGAAAAAAGCCGCTCATCGAGCGGCTTTTTTCATGTGCGCCGTGGGGACGCCCCCCCCCGGGACGGCCTGGGCTCGCCTCAACCCCAGAGCACGGAGCGCATGGAGATCGACGCGCCCTGGAAACCCTCATTGAAGAACCGCGGCGCTTCGCCCTCGTGCACCGCGCCAGCGGTGTACAGCAGCGGCAGGTAGTGCTCCCAGCTCGGGTGGGCCATCTGCGACAGCGCGCCCAGTTGCTGAAAGTCGTTCAGCGCCTCCAGGCGGCCCTGCGCCACGTGCTCGGTGGCGATGCGGTCGAACTCGATTGCCCAGTCGTAGGCCTGGTTGTCGGCCGCCTCGCGGCGCATGGCGCGCAGGTTGTGCACGATGTTGCCGCTGCCCACGATCAACACCCCACGCTCGCGCAACTGCGCGAGCTGCCGGCCAATGGCGAAGTGTTCGGCGGCCGGGCGGTGGTAGTCCATGCTGAGCTGGATCACCGGGATGTCGGCCTCGGGAAACATCGGCTTGAGCACCGACCAGCTGCCGTGGTCCAGGCCCCAGTCGTCCTGGTCGAGCAACAGCGCCTGGCCCGAACCGGGTTGCCGCACGGCCTCGCTGATGGCGCTGGCCATCGCCGGCGAACCGGGTGCGGGGTATTGCTGGTCAAACAAGGCTTGCGGGAAACCGCCAAAGTCGTGGATGGTGCGGGGATCGCTCATGGCCGTGAGCTGCCAGCCCGGCGTCAACCAATGCGCGGAAATGCACAGGATCAGTTGCGGCGCGGTGCCGCGCGCACGCAGCTCGGTGCCCAGCGCCTCCCAGCTGCGCCGCCAGGGGTTGTCCTCGATCACGTTCATCGGGCTGCCGTGCCCCACGAACAGCACGGGCAGGCGCTCGCTGGGAGCGAGCGTGGCGTGCAGGGCGGCCAGGTCGGGTGCGGCCGCGCGCGGCGAGGTGGGGTTGGCAGAGGTGCTCATGGTGGGGTTTGGCGGTGTTCAGGGGCGGTGGCGGCGCTGGCCGCGCCCGCATGCAATGGGGGGCAATGCCGCAGGTGGGGCCATTCGGCCCAGCTGCAAGATCGTCGAATGGCAGCACAAAAAGGCCTGTCGATTCTTTCACGAAGGTGACAGCAGCCGTGCGGATTTGGTGGTTTCTCCCTCACGCGCCGAGGCGCATCCTGATATATTGCACTGCAACATAACCACGTTCGACGCCCCATGCTGTATCAGATTTACGAAACCCAGCGCTCGATCATGGAGCCCTTTGCCGACCTCGCCGAGGTGGCATCGCGACTCTTCAGCAACCCCATGCTGCCGCTGGCGCAACTGCCTGGCGCGCAACGCCTGTCGGCCGGGTACGACCTGCTGCACCGCCTGGGCAAGGACTACGAGAAACCCGTCTTCGGCATCCCCACGGTGGACGTGGACGGTGTGAACGTGGCGATCCACGAACGCATCGAAATCGACAAACCTTTTTGTGAGCTGCGCCGCTTCAAGCGCTTCTCCGACAACACCGACACCCTGGCCAAGCTCAAGGGCCAGCCCGTGGTGCTCATCGTGGCCCCGCTCTCGGGCCACTACGCTACCCTGCTGCGCGACACCGTGCGCACCATGCTGAAAGACCACAAGGTCTACATCACCGACTGGAAGAATGCCCGCCTGGTGCCGCTGAGCGACGGCGAGTTCCACCTCGACGACTACGTGAACTACGTGCAGGAGTTCATCCGTTACCTGCAACAAGGTTATGGCAACTGCCACGTGATCAGCGTCTGCCAGCCCACCGTGCCGGTGCTGGCTGCCGTGTCGCTGATGGCCAGCCGTGGTGAGACCACACCCTTGTCCATGACCATGATGGGCGGCCCCATCGACGCCCGCAAATCGCCCACCGCGGTGAACAACCTGGCCACGCAGCGCAGCCACGAGTGGTTCGAGAACAACGTGATCTACCGCGTGCCGGACAACTTCCCCGGCGCCGGCCGCCGCGTCTACCCCGGCTTCCTGCAGCACACCGGTTTTGTCGCCATGAACCCGGACCGCCACGCGTCCAGCCATTACGACTACTTCAAGGACTTGATGAAGGGCGACAACTCGAGCGCCGAGGCCCACCGCAAGTTCTACGACGAGTACAACGCCGTGCTCGACATGGACGCCGACTACTACCTGGAAACCATCGACACCGTGTTCCAGGACTTCAAACTGGTCAACGGCACCTGGGACGTGAAGAACGAAAAAGGGGTGCTGGAGCGCGTGCGCCCGCAGGACATCACCCGCACCGCCCTGCTCACGGTGGAAGGCGAACTCGACGACATCTCCGGCTCGGGCCAGACCGCCGCCGCGCACGAACTGTGCACCGGCGTGCCCACGACCCACCGCATGCATTACGAGGCACAGGGTGCCGGGCACTACGGCATCTTCAGCGGCCGCCGCTGGCGCGAGATGGTGAACCCGGTGGTCACCAGCTTCATCCGCGCCCACCAGCCTTCGGCCAAAACTGCGCAGGCCGCCCCGGCGGCACCGCAGGAGGCGCCTGCTCCGGCCGCTGCAGCCACCAGAACTGCAGTGAATGCGGCAGCAAAGACGGCGGTGAAGGCCGCAGCGCCCAAGGCCGCTGCACGCAAAGCCCCCGTGGCCGGCAAGGCCGCGGCCAAGGCCAGCCCGCGCAAGACCGCCACGGTCAAGGCCTGAGCCACGAGGCCCCCGGCCTGCCGCACGCCCCTGGCGTGCCGGCAGCGCCGTTATATTCCCCGGCATGAACGATCTCGCCCGGCGCATCGATTCCGCCCTGCCGCAAACCCAGTGCACGCGCTGCGGTTACCCAGACTGCGCGCGCTACGCGCAAGCCATCGCGGACGGCGAAGCCGGCATCAACCAATGCCCGCCCGGCGGTGCCGAAGGCATTCAACGCCTGGCCGCCCTCACCGGCCAAGCCGTGCAGCCGCTGGACCACCGCTTCGGCATTGAAGGCCCGGTGACGGTGGCGGTGATCGACGAGGCCTGGTGCATCGGCTGCACGCTGTGCATTGCGGCCTGCCCGACGGACGCCATCGTAGGCGTACACAAGCGCATGCACACCGTGGTGGAACCGCACTGCACCGGCTGCGAGCTGTGCCTGCCGGTGTGCCCGGTGGACTGCATCTCGCTGGAGATCGTCAGCGGTGAGCGCACCGGTTGGCAGGCCTGGACGCCGGAACAGGCGCAAAAGGGCCGCGTGCGTTACACCGAGCGCCAGCAGCGGCTGGCGCGCGAGAAACAGGCGCATGAGGTGCGCATGGACGCCCGGGCGCGCGAGAAGCTGACCGATCTGGCGGCGCACTCCACAATCACCGACGAGACCGTGCTGGAGAAAAAACGCGCGGTGATCGAAGCCGCCATGGCGCGTGCACGCGCCAAACGCGCTTCACCGCCACCGGCCACCTGAACGGCACCGTGCCTCAGGCGGGCTGGCGCGCCGCGGCGGTCTTGTAGACGCCGCAGCCCACGTACAGATCGTCGAGCTGCACCACATAGGACATCTTGGCCTGGATCGCACCGGTCACCGGGTTGGCGATGTCGTACTCCACCCAACCCTCGCCCGCCTCGCACTGCGCCACGATGGCATTGAGCAAGGCTTGGCCGTCTGCACCGGGAATGTCCTGCACCCGGCTGCCCACCTTGTCGGGCCGGCCGCCAAAGGCGCGGTAGACGCCAGCGCTGTCGAGCGCGAACACGTACATGTCGCGGTCGTGGAACCCTTGCGCCGGCTCGGTCAGTTCGCGTGCGAAGTTGCCGCGGCCGCGTTGCCGGTGCATGGACTGGGCCCGCGCCACCAGCTGCATGGCTTCTTCGGCCGTGCCCTGCTGCAGCATGAAGGACGACACCGCCTGCGACAGGTGCACCGCGCGGTGTTCGAGCTTTTCGGCCTGCTCGACCGCGCGCTCGACCATCTGCGCGTTGCGCTGGGTGATGCTGTCGAGCTGCGTCACGGCGGTGGAGATTTCGGTCAGGCCGTTGCTCTGTTCCGCACTCGAGGCCGAGATGAGCGACATGTTGGAGGCCACACCGCGCACGCCGTCGGCGATCTGGCCGATGCTCGCGCCGGCGGTGCGGATCTGCGCCACGCTGCTCTCCACCTGGTTGCGCGAGGCTTCGATCAGGCCGCGGATTTCCTGTGCCGACGCGGCCGAGCGCTGCGCCAGCGTGCGCACCTCGGCCGCCACCACCGCAAAACCACGCCCCTGTTCACCGGCGCGCGCGGCTTCCACCGCGGCGTTGAGCGCCAGGATGTTGGTCTGGAACGCGATGCTGTCGATCACGCCGATGATCTCGCCCATCTGCTGGGCGCTTTTCTGAATGCCTTCGACCGAGGCCACCGCCCGCCCCATGGCCTGGGCACCGGACTCCGCCACATCACGCACCTGCGCGGCCTGCCGGTCGGACTCCACCGCGGTGCGCGCGTTCTGCTGCACCGTGCCCGAGAGCTCGTGCACGCTGGCCGCGGTCTGCTCCAGGTTGGCGGCCTGCTGCTCGGTGCGGTCGGCCAGTTCGCGGTTGCCCACCGCGAGGCTGCGGCCGGCATGCGCCACCAGCGCCGAATTGCTGCGCACCTCGGCCACCATGGCCGAGAGCTGGCCGATGGTGCGGTCGAGCAGGCGCGCCAGCTCGGCCAGTTCGTCGCGGCCGTTCAGTTGCAGGTCCGAACGCAGGTTGCCGGCCGCGGTCTGGTCCATCACGCGCAGCACCTGGCGAAAGTCGTGCATGAAGCTGGCGTAGAAGCTCAGCATCAGATAAGCCAGCAGGCCGATGCCCAGCCCGGCGCACACGCGCGCACCGGCCACGTCGAACAGCCACAGGCCGAGCCAGGGCGACAGCGCCGCGGCGGCGAGAAGAACCAGCTTGCCACGCAGGCGCAAGCCCTGCATCAGCCAGATGCCGGGCGCCAAAGGTTGCAGGAAAGACATGCGAGAAAACTCCGCGGATAAAGGGGACATATCGGCCCCGCGCGCCGGGGCTGCAGGCGGGAAAACCCGCTCACTCAGTGCATGCTGTGGATGCCGGACTGCTGCGCCTCGAAGTGGCGGAACAGCTGGCCTGCCATGTGCTGCAACCTCTCGTCGGCCATGTCGTGCGCGTGCACCAGTTGCTCCAGCGCGTAGCGGCGGTCGCAGAGCATCAGCGCCCGGCTCACGCACATGCCGCGGAAGGACATGCGCAGGCAGAAGTGCTCCAGCAGTTCTTCGGGCCAGGCCATGGCCGCCTCACGCGGGCGGGCGGCGGAAACCGCTGCGGCTGCGGCGTGGCCGCTCGGGTCGTTCGGTACCGGGTCGGAAAACAGGTTCATGGCAACTCCTGCGACGGTGGGACGGGGCCGCACCACCCGGGCACAGCTCGTATGCCACAAGCGTAGAGGCGCCCGGTGCGCCGCAAAACGCCGAAGAAAGCCTGAAAAAACCGCCTGCTCCGCCCCTTGCCCGCCGCCTGGCCGACCGGCGGGCCCGCGCTCAGCCCGGCTGGTTGGCCAGGCGCGCGAAGGCGCTCACCACCTCGAGCGGCGCCTGCACCAGCTCGATGAGAACGCCTTCGCCGGCAATCGGAAATTCGTCGTTGGCCTTGGGGTGCAGGAAGGTGATGTCGAAGCCCGCCGCGCCCTGGCGGATGCCACCCGGTGCAAACCGCACGCCCTGGGCGCTGAGCCATTCCACCGCCTTGGGCAGGTCGTCGATCCACAGGCCGACGTGGTTCAGCGGGGTGGTGTGCACCGCCGGCTTTTTTTCCGGGTCCAGCGGCTGCATCAGGTCCACCTCGACCTTGAACGGGCCGCTGCCGATGGCGCAGATGTCTTCGTCCACGTTCTCGCGTTCGCTGCGGAAGGTGCCGGTGACTTCCAGGCCGAGCATCTCGACCCAGAGTTTCTGCAGGCGTTGTTTGTCGGGCCCGCCGATGGCGATCTGCTGGATGCCCAGCACCTTGAAAGGACGTGAGGAAGAAGGGGAAGTCGGGGAAAAAGAAGACATGAGACTCAATGAACTCCGAGAAAAGTCAGGGACGGCACGCGCTCCAGCGCCCACACCGTGGCCGGCGGCAGGTTGGCCCAGACCGAGGCCGAGCGCCGCCAGTGCCAGCCCGGCGGGATGCCGTGAAAGGGCCGCAAATGGGGTGCGGCATAGGTGTACTGGATCAGGCGCGAGCCCGGCTGGCGGCCGATCAGCGCCAGCATGGCGTGCTCGCAGCGGCGGGCTTCCTCACGCGGCATGGACAGCAGCGGCAGGGACGACACCAGCGTGACCGGCTGGCGCACGTCGATCGGAATCGAGTCCACCAGGGAAGCACAGTGGTTGAGCACCTCGGCCAGTGGAAAGGCGCGGCGCAGCATGCGGGCAAAGTCGGGGTCGCGTTCGATCACCACGAAGCGGTCCAGCGCCGCACTGGAGGCGGCCAGCTCGCGCGTGATGGCACCGGTGCCGGCACCGACCTCGATCAGCACGCCTCCGGTCTCGGTGCGCGAGACCTCGCTCGCGATGGCCCGGGCCAGGGCCCTGGACGCCGGTGCAATGGCACCGATGTGACGCGGATTGCGCAAACACCCCAGGGCAAAAGCCAGACCATGTCGCATGCGGACCTTTCCGAGCCAAACGTGCGGAAAGATTAGCGCACTTCATGGGCGGCAGGGGTATCCGACGGTGCCTGTGTGCGTATCAGCCGAATTCGACGATGGGCTGGTCCACCACGAGCGATTCGCCCTTGCTCGCCAGCACCTTGGCCACCACGCCGTCGGCGGCGGCAAACAGCACGTTCTCCATCTTCATGGCCTCGATCACCGCCACACGCTCGCCAGCCTGCACCTTCTGGCCGGGCTGCACCGCAATGTCCACCAGCAGGCCGGGCATGGGCGAGAGCACGTAGCGGCTCATGTCGGGCGGTGCCTTGAACGGCATCAGGGCATGCAGCTCGGCCATGCGCGGCGACACCACCATGGTCTCGATGCGCGTGCCGTTGTGCTGCACCACCAGGGCCAGCGGGTTGCGTGGCGTGCCACGTTCGATCTGCACCGTGAACGGCTGGCCGTTGCAGGTGCCGCTGACGCAGATGTCGTTCAGGCGCGAGCCGCTGGTGATGGCGTAACGCTTGCCATCGACCGTGACCACGGCCGAACCGATCTGCCCGACCACCTCGTCCACGTGCACCGCCTTCTGCACGTGCGCGCCCTTGGCATCGAGCACGATGACCGCATAGCCGTGCCCCACCTTCACGCCGTAACCCGGCAGCTGGCCCGAGAGGCCGGCGGCGCGCTCGCGCGACTTGCGCCGCACGAAGGCCGCCATGGCCACGAGGAAATCAGGGTCGCTGTGCGGCACGTCCTCGGCGCGGAAACCGTGCGCGTAGTGCTCGGCGATGAAGCCGGTGTTGAAATCACCGGCGACGAATTTCGGGTGTGCCAGCAGCGCGGCCTGGAACGGAATGCTGCTGCTGATGCCCCGGATGACGAAGCCATTGAGCGCCTCGCGCATCTTGTGGATGGCGTCGAGCCGGTCGGTGCCGTGCACGATCAGCTTGGCGATCATCGAGTCGTAGAACATCGGGATCTCGCCACCGTCCTGCACACCTGTGTCCACGCGCACGCCTTGCAGCTCGGTGGTGTTGGCCTGGAACATGGTCTGCGCCGGGGGCGCGAAACGCACCAGCCGCCCGGTGCTGGGCAGGAAGTTGCGGAACGGGTCTTCGGCGTTGATGCGGCATTCGATGGCCCAGCCATCACGCTTCACCTCCGCCTGCGTCAGCGGCAGCTTCTCGCCGGCCGCCACGCGGATCATGAGCTCCACCAGATCGAGGCCGGTGATGCACTCCGTCACCGGGTGCTCCACCTGCAGGCGCGTGTTCATCTCCAGGAAGTAAAAGTCCTGGTCCTTGCCGACCACGAACTCCACCGTGCCCGCGCTCTGGTACTTCACCGCTTTGGCCAGCGCCACGGCCTGCTCGCCCATGGCCTTGCGCGTGGCGTCGCTGATGAAGGGCGACGGCGCCTCCTCAATCACCTTCTGGTGCCGGCGCTGGATGGAGCATTCGCGCTCGTTCAGGTAGATCACGTTGCCGTGCGCATCGCCCAGCACCTGGATCTCGATGTGGCGTGGCTCCTGCACGAACTTCTCGATGAAGATGCGGTCGTCGCCGAAGCTGTTGCGCGCCTCGTTCTGGCAGGCGGTGAAACCTTCCAGCGCTTCCTTGTCGTTGTAGGCCACGCGCAGACCCTTGCCGCCGCCACCCGCGCTGGCCTTGATCATCACGGGGTAGCCGATGTCCTTCGCGATCTGCACCGCGCGCTCGGCGGATTCGATGGCGTCGTTCCAGCCCGGAATGGTGTTGACCTTCGCTTCGCTGGCCAGCTTCTTCGAGGCGATCTTGTCGCCCATGGCAGCAATGCTGAAGTGGCGCGGCCCGATGAAGGCCATGCCCTCTTCTTCCACACGTTTGGCGAAGGCTTCGTTCTCCGACAGGAAACCGTAGCCGGGGTGGATCGCCTGGGCGCCGGTCTTCTTCGCGGCTTCGATGATCTTGTCGGCCACCAGGTAACTCTCGCGCGAGGGTGCCGGGCCGAGCAGCACGGCCTCGTCGGCCAGCTGCACGTGGCGCGCTTCCTTGTCGGCCTCGGAATACACCGCCACGGTGGCGATGCCCATCTTCTTCGCGGTGGCGATCACACGGCAGGCGATCTCGCCGCGGTTGGCAATGAGGATTTTGGTGAACATGGTGTGAAAAGAATGAAGGGTGCGTCAGGCCTGCATGGAGGCGATCAGGTCCAGCTCGACGCTGGCGTTCTTGGGCAACTGGAAAACGCCCACGGAGGTGCGGGTGTGCCGCCCCGCTTCGCCCAGCACGTCCGACAACACGGCAGAGGCGCCATCCGCCACTTCGCTGTGCTGCGTGAAGGCATCGGTGCATTGCACGAACACGGTGATGCGCAGGATGCGGCCCACGCGATCCAGGCTGCCGAACTGCTGGCGCAGCAGTGCCAGGGCGCGCATGGCGCACACCTGGGCAGCCCGTTGCGCCTGCTCCAGCGACACCTCGGCGCCCACGCGCCCGGTGACGACCACGGTGTCGCCCACACGGGGCACCTGCCCGCTGACGTAGGCCAGGTGTCCGTCCACCACCACCGGGGTGTAGTTGCCGCCGATCTTGATCTCACCGTCAAAGGCGTAGCCCAGGCGGTGGGCCCAGTCGTCAAACCGTTGGTCCGTGCTCATCGGCAGATGCCTCGTTCAGAGCGGAATGTTGCCGTGCTTGCGCCACGGGTTTTCCAGCTTCTTGTCTTTCAGCATCACGAGGCTGCGGCAGATGCGCTTGCGCGTTTCGTGCGGCAGGATCACGTCGTCGATGAAGCCTCGTGCGCCCGCCACGAAAGGGTTGGCAAAACGGGCCTTGTATTCGGCTTCGCGCTGCGCCAGTTTGGCCGGGTCTTTCTTTTCCTCGCGGAAGATGATCTCCACCGCGCCCTTGGCGCCCATCACCGCAATCTCGGCATTGGGCCAGGCAAAGTTCACGTCGCCGCGCAGGTGCTTGGAACTCATCACGTCGTACGCGCCGCCATAGGCCTTGCGCGTGATCACGGTGATCTTCGGCACGGTGCACTCGGCATACGCGTAGAGCAGCTTGGCGCCGTGTTTGATGATGCCGCCGTACTCCTGCGAGGTGCCGGGCATGAAGCCGGGCACGTCCACGAAGGTGACCACCGGGATGTTGAAGGCATCGCAGAAGCGCACGAAACGCGCGGCCTTGATGGAGCTCTTGATGTCCAGGCAACCGGCCAGCACCAGCGGCTGGTTGGCCACGATGCCCACCGTCTGGCCGTCCATGCGCGCGAAGCCGATCAGGATGTTCTTGGCGTACTCCGGCTGCAGTTCGAAGAAGTCGCCGTCGTCCACCGTCTTGAGGATCAGCTCCTTCATGTCGTAGGGCTTGTTCGGATTCTCCGGCACCAGCGTGTCCAGGCTCAGCTCCATGCGGTCCATCGGGTCACCGCTGGGCCGCACCGGCGCTTTCTCGCGGTTGTTCAGCGGCAGGTAGTTGTAGAGCCGGCGCAGCATGAGCAGCGCTTCCACATCGTTCTCGAAGGCGAGATCGGCCACGCCACTGCGCGTGGTGTGGGTGGTGGCGCCACCCAGTTCCTCGGCGGTCACCGATTCGTGCGTCACGGTCTTCACCACCTCGGGGCCGGTCACGAACATGTAGCTCGAATCCTTCACCATGAAGATGAAATCGGTCATGGCGGGCGAGTACACCGCGCCGCCGGCCGAGGGGCCCATGATCATGCTGATCTGCGGCACCACACCGCTGGCCATCACGTTGCGCTGGAACACGTCGGCATAACCCCCGAGCGAGGCCACGCCTTCCTGGATGCGCGCACCGCCCGAATCGTTGAGGCCGATCACCGGCGCGCCGACCTTCATGGCCTGGTCCATCACCTTGCAGATCTTCTCGGCGTGCGCCTCGGAGAGTGCACCGCCGAAGACGGTGAAGTCCTGGCTGAAGACGAACACCAGGCGGCCATTGATCATGCCGTAGCCGGTGACCACGCCGTCGCCGGGGATCTTGTTGTCCTGCATGCCGAAGTCTGTGCATCGGTGCTCGACGAACATGTCCCACTCTTCGAAGGTGCCCTCGTCCAGCAGCACCTCCAGCCGCTCGCGCGCGGTGAGCTTGCCCTTGGCATGCTGCGCGGCAATGCGCTTCTCGCCACCGCCCTGCCGCGCCGCGGCGCGCTTGCGTTCGAGTTGTTCAAGGATGTCCTGCATGGATGTTCTCCGGATAAGAGCAGTGATTCAAATCAGTCGAAAAGGTCGAGCAGCAGCCGCGCGGCGGTGGACGGCGGCAGCTCGCCCGCCAGCACCTGGCGCGTGCTCTCTTCGAGTTGGTGGCGCACCTGGGGGTGCGCGCGAAAACGTTGCTTGAGGCCGGCGTCGATGCGCTCCCACATCCAGGCGCGTGCCTGTTGCTGGCGGCGCGCGGGCAACTGTCCGTTGTCGGTCTGCAGCTCGCGAAAACGCGTGACCTCGGCCCAGAAGGCGTCCACGCCGCGGCCATGCAAGGCGCTGAGCTGGATCACCTGAGGGTGCCAGATCGCGGTGTCGTGGTGCGCATGGTCTGGGTGGCCGTGCATGCCCAGCAATCGCAAGGACGAGTTGATCTGCGCGCGTGCGCGCGTGGCGGCGTCGGGGTCGATGTCGGCCTTGTTGATGACCACGAGGTCGGCCAGCTCCATCACGCCCTTCTTGATCGCCTGCAGGTCATCGCCGGCGTTGGGCAGCTGCAGCAGCACGAACATGTCGGTCATGCCGCTCACCGCCGTTTCGCTCTGTCCCACGCCCACGGTTTCCACGATCACGATGTCGTACCCGGCCGCCTCGCAGACCAGCATGGCCTCGCGCGTCTTCTCGGCCACGCCCCCCAGCGTGCCGCTGCTCGGGCTGGGGCGAATATAGGCTTGGTCGTGCACCGAGAGCTTTTCCATGCGCGTCTTGTCGCCCAGGATGGAGCCGCCCGACACGGTGGACGAGGGATCAATCGTGAGCACCGCCACGCGAAGCCCCTTGTCAATCAGGTACAGGCCCAGCGCTTCGATGAAGGTGCTCTTGCCCACGCCCGGCACACCGCTGATGCCCAGGCGCAGCGCCTTGCCGGTGTGCGGCAGCAGCGCGGTCAACAGTTCGTCGCCCTGGGCGCGATGATCGGCGCGGGTGGATTCGAGCAGCGTGATGGCCTTGGCCATGGCACGGCGCTGCACGGCCGGCTCGCCGCGCAGGATGCCGCTCAGCAGTGTTTGAGGCGTCACCCCTGCGCCTTCTTGATCTGTTCCAGCACGTCCTTGGCGCTGGCCGGGATCGGCGTGCCCGGGCCGTAGATGCCCTTCACTCCGGCCTCGTAGAGGAATTCGTAGTCCTGCCGCGGGATCACGCCGCCGACGAAAACGATGATGTCGTCCGCGCCCTGCTTCTTCAGCTCGGCAATGATGGCCGGCACCAGCGTCTTGTGGCCGGCGGCCAGGGTGGACACGCCCACCGCGTGCACGTCGTTCTCGATCGCCTGGCGCGCGCACTCCTCGGGTGTCTGGAACAGCGGGCCCATGTCGACGTCGAAGCCCAGGTCGGCGAACGCGGTGGCCACCACCTTGGCGCCGCGGTCGTGGCCGTCCTGGCCGAGCTTGCTGATCATCACGCGCGGGCGGCGGCCCTGCGCGTCGGCAAACGCATTGATCTCGGTCTTGAGGGCTTCCCAGCCCTCGGCGGAATCGTAGGCAGCTGCGTACACACCGGTCACCTTTTGCGTGTCGGCGCGGTGGCGCCCGTAAACCTTTTCCAGCGCATCGCTCACCTCGCCCACCGTGGCGCGCAGGCGGATGGCCTGGATCGACAGACCCAGCAGGTTGCCTTCGCCGCTGTCGGCCGCGGCGGTGAGCGCATCCAGCGCGGCCTGCACCTTCGCACCGTCGCGCGTGGCGCGGATCTGCTGCAGGCGGGCAATCTGGCCGTCGCGCACCTTCACGTTGTCGATGTCCAGCGTGTCGATCGCCGCTTCGGCGCTCAGCTTGTACTTGTTGACGCCGACGATCACGTCCTTGCCGGAGTCGATGCGCGCCTGCTTCTCGGCGGCGGCCGCCTCGATCTTCAGCTTGGCCCAGCCGCTGTCCACCGCCTTGGTCATGCCGCCCATGGCCTCCACCTCTTCGATGATGGCCCAGGCCTTGTCGGCCATGTCCTGCGTGAGGCTCTCCATCATGTAGCTGCCGGCCCAGGGGTCGACCACGTTGGTGATGTGCGTCTCTTCCTGAATGATCAGCTGCGTGTTGCGCGCGATGCGCGCGCTGAACTCGGTGGGCAGCGCAATGGCTTCGTCGAGCGCGTTGGTGTGCAGCGACTGCGTGCCGCCGAACACCGCCGCCATGGCTTCGATGGTGGTGCGCACCACGTTGTTGTACGGGTCCTGCTCGGTGAGCGACCAGCCCGAGGTCTGGCAGTGCGTGCGCAGCATCAGGCTCTTGGGGTTCTTCGCGTTGAAGCCCTTCATGATGCGCGTCCACAGCAGGCGGGCCGCGCGCATCTTGGCGATCTCCAGGTAGAAGTTCATGCCGATCGCCCAGAAGAAACTGAGGCGGCCGGCGAAGGCGTCCACGTCCATGCCCTTGTTGATCGCGGTCTTCACATACTCCTGGCCGTCCGCCAGCGTGAACGCGAGCTCCAGCGCCTGGTTCGCGCCGGCTTCCTGCATGTGGTACCCGCTGATCGAGATCGAGTTGAACTTCGGCATGTGCTTTGCCGTGTACTCGATGATGTCGCCGATGATCTTCATCGACGGCTCGGGCGGGAAGATGTAGGTGTTGCGGACCATGAACTCCTTGAGGATGTCGTTCTGAATGGTGCCGCTCAGCTTGTCCTGCCCCACGCCCTGCTCTTCCGCCGCCACCACGTAACCCGCCAGCACCGGCAGCACCGCGCCGTTCATGGTCATGGACACGCTCACCTTGTCCAGCGGGATCTGGTCGAACAGGATCTTCATGTCCTCCACGCTGTCGATGGCCACGCCGGCCTTGCCCACGTCGCCGGTCACGCGCGGGTGGTCGCTGTCGTAGCCACGGTGCGTGGCCAGGTCGAACGCAACCGACACGCCCTGCCCGCCGGCGGCCAGGGCCTTGCGGTAGAAGGCGTTGCTTTCTTCGGCGGTGGAGAAGCCCGCGTACTGGCGGATCGTCCAGGGCCGCACCGCGTACATGGTGGCCTGCGGGCCGCGAATGAAGGGCTCGAAACCCGGCAGCGTGTTGGTGTGCGGCAGGCCCGCCGTGTCTTCGGCGGTGTACAGCGGCTTGACGCGGATGCCGTCGGGTGTGATCCAGTCCAGCGCGGACACGTCGCCACCGGGCGCGGATTTTTGGGCGGCCTGGGCCCAGGCTTCCAGGGTGGCAGGGCTGAACTCGGGCTGTTTCTGGCTCATGGAGAAGACTCGTTTGAACAGGATCTGAACGCGGGCGATCTTACATCATTCATAATTATTGATGCAGAATTTCCGTGCTGCCGTACAATCCGCCCCTGTTTCCACGACGCTGATTGCCCCGCCCCTACATGTCCGCTTTGTCGCTTGCACCCCGAGCCCTCTACCAGGACGTTGCCGAACTGC
This sequence comes from Hydrogenophaga palleronii NBRC 102513, assembly GCF_001571225.1. Classification (GTDB taxonomy): domain Bacteria; phylum Pseudomonadota; class Gammaproteobacteria; order Burkholderiales; family Burkholderiaceae_C; genus Hydrogenophaga; species Hydrogenophaga palleronii. The sequence continues at coordinate 96,248 of NZ_BCTJ01000001.1, read as the reverse complement.
TGCGCCAACGCATCTTTCGGCGCGAGCTTGAGCCCGGCAGCTGGATCGACGAACTGAAGATTGCCGAGGAATACGGGATCAGCCGCACCCCGCTGCGCGAAGCCCTCAAGGTGCTGGCGGCCGAAGGCCTGGTCACGATGAAGGTGCGGCGCGGCGCCTACGTGACCGAAGTGTCCGAGAAAGACCTGGCCGATGTCTACCACCTGCTGGCGCTGCTGGAGTCGGACGCGGCCGGCGTGGTGGCCGAACGCGCCAGCGACGCCGAGCTGGCCAGCCTGCAGGCCCTGCACAACGAACTGGAAGCCGCGGCCGGCGAGCGAGACCATTTCTTCGCCATCAACGAACAGTTCCACATGCGTGTGCTCGAACTGGCCAACAACCGCTGGCGCGAGCAGATGGTGGCCGACCTGCGCAAGGTGATGAAGCTCAACCGCCACAACTCGCTGTTCAAGACCGGGCGCATTGAAGAGTCACTGGCCGAACACCGCGCCATCGTGGCGGCCCTCACGCAGCGCGATGCAGCATTGACGGTACAGCGCATGCGCGAGCATTTCGACAACGGCCTCGAAGCCGCGGCCTAGCCCCACGCGGGCCCTCACCCCACCCTCTCCCGGCGGGAGAGGGAGCCAGGCACGCGCTCCGGGGCTGACGCTTCTCCCCGAGCAATACGCGGCAAGAATCCGCTTCCGGGCTGACGTCCTCTCCTGCCGGGAGATGGTCGGGCTGAGGGCTCTCCGTGCACCCAATCGCTCAGGCGCCGACCAGGCCGTCGGGCTCTTCCAACCCCACATGCTCCTGCGCCATCGCCCACACCTCACGCGGTGGCAAGGGCTTGAGGCGGTGGTCACTCCATATCTGGCGCCAGCGGCGCGCACCGCGCAGGCCATGGCGCAGGCCCAGCATGTGGCGGGCAATCGCATACCAGGGGCAACCGTCTTCCAGGAAGGCGCGCTCCATGTAGCTCACCATCTGCTCTTCCACCGCCTCGCGCGTGATGGTGGACGGTGCCGCGCCATAGAACGCCTCGTCCCAGCTGGTGAGCAGCCAGGGGTTGTGGTACGCCTCGCGTCCCACCATCACACCGTCCACATGCTGCAGGTGCTCGGCGATCTGGGCGTTGGTGGTGATGCCGCCGTTGACGGCAAAGGTGAGTTGCGGAAAGTCCTGCTTGAGTCGGTGCGCCAGCTCGTAGCGCAGCGGCGGAATCTCGCGGTTCTCTTTCGGGCTCAGGCCTTCCAGCCAGGCATTGCGCGCGTGCACCAGGAACACCTCGCAGCCGGCCTCACTCACCGTGCCGACGAAATCGCGCACGAAGTCGTAGCTCTCCACGCGGTCGATGCCGATGCGGTGCTTCACCGTCACCGGGATGCTCACCACGTCGCGCATGGCCTTCACGCCATCGGCCACGGTGTTCGGCTCGGCCATCAGGCAGGCGCCGAAGGCACCACGCTGCACGCGGTCGCTCGGGCAGCCGCAGTTCAGGTTGATCTCGTCGTAACCCCACTCCTCACCCAGGCGCGCCGCGTGCGCGAGGTCGGCGGTGTCGCTGCCACCCAGCTGCAGCGCCACCGGGTGCTCTTCGGCGTTGAAGCGCAGGTGCCGCTGCACGCTGCCGTGCGTGAGCGCTCCGGTGGTCACCATCTCGGTGTACAGCAAGGTGTGGCGCGACAGCAGGCGGTGCAGGTAACGGCAGTGCCGGTCGGTCCAGTCCATCATCGGCGCCACGCTCAGGCGCCAGAGGGGAAAAGCCGCTTGCGGCGTTGCAGGTTCTTGGGTGTTCATGGATCAGGTAGCCGTTCTTGTGGTGGACGCGTCCACCTAATTGCCACAGTCCCAGAGAGGCCGAGGTCGCAATGTGCTGTGGTATGTTCGTCTCGCCTTGGCATCACCCCAGGGCACACGGTTTTCCCGTGGCCCGGCGCGCGCCGGTGCCCCCATTTTCGCCCAGCCGGCGCCCTTCTTCTTCCGCCCGACAGAATGCCCGGATCTCCTGCTGCCCTCACCGCCGAGAACGGCCTGGGTTTTGCTCGGGTCGGCACGCACCGGGCGTTTTGATGCCGCTGCGCTTCTCAACCCAAACCTCACTCCTTTGCCACCGTTTGAACATGTTGGGCCTTCCTCCAGACCGTTTGCGATCCGTGCTGTGCACGGCAGCCCTGGTCACGCTCGGTTCCGCCGCTGCCGCGCAGGGGCTTGATTTCGGCCAGGCCTTGCAACAGGCACAGGAAGCCTCGGGCCAGGTGCGCAATGCACGGCTGGACGTGCAGGCCAAAGACCTCAAGGCAGAGGCCTTGTCCAACCTGGGTGGCCCGGCGCTCTCGCTGTCGGGCTTTTCCGGCCGCGTCGCCACCACCTTCAACTTCGATACCTCGCCGCTGGCCAACGCCGCCAACGGCCTGGGCGCTGTGCTGCCAAACGTGGCGATTCCGGCGATCCCGAACACGGTCTCGGTCAACCGCACCTTCAACCTGCATTCGCTGGGCCTCAACGCCAACTGGCCGATCTACACCGGCGGCCGGCTCGAAGCCTTGCACGGCCTCGAAGTCGGCAAGGCCAACGAGGCTCGCGCCGAAGCGCGCGACGTGGAAGACAAGACCGCCACCACCGTGGCGCAACGTTATTTCACGGTGCAGCTCGCCACCCATGCGGTGCAACTGCGCGGTGCGGCAGCCAAGGGCATCGCTGAGCACCAGCGCGCGGCCAGCCGCCTGGAGGCCACGGGGCTGATCTCCACCGCCGACCGCCTGAAGGCCGACGTGGCACTCGACGGCGCCAGGCGGGACCTCGCCAAGGCGCAGAGTGACTTTGAAATCGCGCAGGTCGCACTCACCCGGCTGGTGGGTGCCGCAGCGCCCTCGCCGCTGAGCACGCCGCTGTTCGTCAACTCCGGCTCCGTGGGTTCGCTGCAGTCCTTCATCGACGCCGGCCTGCAGCACAACGCGGCCTGGGACAAGATCGCCAGCAAACGCCAGCAAGCCGACCAGGCCTTGAAGATCCAGACCGGCGGCCAGTTGCCCACCGTGATGGCGATCGGCAACTACAACCTCAACCGCAGCAACGACAAGCTGGTGCAGCCCAACTGGGCGGTGGGCATCCTGGTGTCGGTGCCGCTGCTCGACCGCATCGACCGGGCGAAGATGAAAGAGGCCGCCGTGCTCGACCAGCTGCGCGTGAGCGCGCTCGAAGAGCAGGCGCAGCGCGACGTGCCGACCCTGATCGAGAGCCAGTGGCGCGCCTTGCAGAACGCGCGCGCGCAGTTCCAGTCGATGGACTCCACCATCCGGCTGGCGCGCGAAAGCCTGCGCCTGCAGACCATTTCCTTCCAGCAGAGCCAGAGCACGACGCTGGACGTGACCGACGCGCGCCTGAACCTGCTCAAGGTCGACACCGAACGCGTGCAGGCCGCCTACGAATACGTGATGGCACTGGCCCGCCTGCTCGAAGCCACCGGCCAGCCGCACCGCCTGGCCGAGTTCGCCAAGGCCGCCGACATCCAGATTGAACCCACCGCCGAGTAAGCCCATGTCGAAACGAACCCCGGGCCAGCGCCCCTTCTTTGCCTTCCTCGGCCTGGCCGTTGTGCTCTTCCTCGCCTGGGGCCTGTGGAAAGCCTTCACGCCGCAGGCGCTGCCGCTGCAGGGGCAGATCGAAGCGCAGGAGATCAACGTCTCGTCCAAGGTGCCGGGCCGTGTCGGCAAGGTCAACGTGCAGCTCGGCCAGAGCGTGAAGGCCGGAGACGTGCTGTTTGAACTCGACAGCCCCGAGGTGGCGGCCAAGATCGCGCAGGCGCGTGCGGCCGAAGCGGCCGCGTCGGCGGTGGCGGCCAAGGCCCAGGCCGGCGCGCGCCCCGAAGAAGTGGAAGCCGCGCGGCTGAACTGGGAACGCGCCAAAACCGGCGCCCAGCTCGCCAAGACCACCTACGACCGCGTGCAGACCATGTTCAACGAAGGCATTCTGGCCGGCCAGAAGCGCGACGAGGCACACGCCCAATGGCGCGCCGCCCAACAGCAGGCCGATGCCGCGCAGGCGCAATACAACATGGCGCGCAAGGGCGCACGGCCGGAAGACAAGCTGGCGGCGCAGTACCAGGCCGAACAGGTCGGCGGCGTGTTGTCGGAGGCCGAGGTGGCGCTGGCCGAAACCCTCATCAAGGCGCCTGCGGGCGGTGACGTGAGCAAGATCCAGATCCAGCCGGGCGAACTCGCACCGCAGGGTTTTCCGGTCATCACCCTGGTCAACCTGCAGGACGTCTGGGCCGTGCTGCAGGTGCGCGAAGACGTGATGTCGGCTTACGCAGTGGGCAGCGCGCACACGGCCGAGGTGCCGGCGCTCAAGCGCAACATCGATCTGGTGGTGTCCTCGGTCGGTGTGTTGCCGGACTTCGCCACCTGGCGCGCCGCGCGCCCGGGCGGCACCGACCTGCGCACCTTTGAAATCCGCCTGCGTCCGGCCAGCCCGGTGGCCGATCTGCGGCCCGGCATGAGCGTGATCTTTCCGGCGCCCTGAGTGCGGCCCGTGAGCAACGCCGCCGACGGACAGGCCTCTCTCGCACCGGGCTTCACCGCGGTGCTGCGGCGCGAGTGGCAGCGCCTGCGCCGCGACCCCTGGGACTTCGGCATGCTGAGCTGGATTCCGGTCGCCGTCTGCGTGCTGATCTGGTGGATCTTCGCCACAGGCATCGCGCGCGACATCCCGGTGGTGGTGATCGACAAAGACCAATCGAGCCTGTCGCGTTCGCTGGTGCGCATGCTTGACGAATCGCCCGGCATCCTCGTTGCGGCAGAACTCGGCAGCGATGAGGAGGCCACCGCCTGGCTGCGCGAACGGCGCGCCTATGGCGTGGTGATCGTGCCGGCGGCGTTCCAGCACGACATCCTGGGCGGCCGCTCGGCCACCGTCTCGTGGTTCTACAACGGCCAGTTCTCGGTGCACGTCGGCGGCCTCACGCGCGACGTGCGCACCGTGGTCTCGACCCTGTCGGCCGGCATCGAGATGACGGCGCGTGGCAAACGTGGCGCCTCGCCCGCCCAGGCGGCCGAACAGTTCGAGCCGATCCGCCTGCGCCTGGGCACGCTCTACAACGAGAACGCCAACTACGAATCCTTCCTGGTGCTGGCGCTGATCCCGTCGATGCTGCAGATCTTCGTCGCCGTGGCGGCCATCACCTCCGTCGGCCGCGAGCTGCGCGCCGGCAGCGTGCCGCAGTGGCTGGAAACGGCGGGCGGCAGCTGGACGCGGGCGGTGGCCGGCAAGCTGGCCATTCCGGCGCTGGCCTTTGCGCTGCAGGCGGCGCTGTTCGTGATCTTCTTCGGTGCCGTGCGCGGCTGGGCCATTGAAGGCAGCGGCCTGATGATCTGCCTCGGCCTGCTGCTGCTGATCGCCGCCTACCTCGGCCTGGGCCTGCTGATGATCGCCATCACGCTCACCCTGCGCAACGCCTTGTCGGCCGCGGCCTTCGTGACCGCGCCGGCGTTTGCCTTCTCGGGCCAGGGCTACCCGCTGAGCGCCATGCCGGCACTGGCGCGCGGCTGGGCCGAAGCCCTGCCGCTCACGCACTACCTGCAGTTGCAGGGCAAACACTGGCTGGCCGGTGCGCCCTGGACCTACGGTGTCAACGACGCGCTGGTGCTGCTGGCGTTTGCGGTCGGCACCGGCGGTGCCGGCTTGTGGCTGCTGAAGCAGCGCGCCGGCCAGCCCTCGGCATGGGGGCGCACATGACACAACCGCATTCACACGGCACCGCACCCGCGGCACGCGGTGTCTTCGGCAGTTTTGTCGCCACCTGGCGCGCCATGCTGGGTGACGTCGGCGCCATCATGCTGCTGTTCGTCGGCGGCATCATCTACTCGTTCTTCTACCCGCTGCCCTACTCGCAGGAAAACGTGCAGCAGGTGCCGATTGCCGTGGTCGACCAGGACCGCAGCGCCATCTCGCGCCAGATCACGCGTTACGCCGACGCCCACCCGGCGGTCAAGGTGCTGCAGGTCACACCCGACCTGCGCGTGGCGCAGGACCTGCTCTGGAAAAACGAAGTGGCCGGTGTGCTGCTGATCCCCGAAGGCCTGCAGGGCAAGGTGCTGAGCGGGCGCAAGGCCGAGGTCGAGATCAGCGGCAACGGCGTCTACATGATGATGAACAAGGTCGCGCTCAACGGCCTGGCCGAGGTGGTGGGCACGGTGTCGGCCGGCATCGAGCTCAAGCGCCTGGCGGCCACCACCCCTTCAAGCGCGCAGGCCATGGCCGTGCGCCAGCCGGTCAACGTGAACGCGGTGGCGCTGTTCAACGTGCGCGAAGGTTATGGCTCCTACATCGTGCCGGGCGTGGCGGTGCTGATCATCCAGCAGACGCTGCTGCTGGCGGTCACCCTGCTGTTCGGCACCTGGCGCGAACGCGCGGCCTTCCCGGTGCAGCGCAGCCATGGCGCGTATGTCGGCATGCTGCTGGCGTTTGCCTCGGTGGCCTTCCTCAACAGCCTCTACTTCTTCGGCTTCGTGCTCTGGTGGCAGGACTACCCGCGCGCCGGCAACTTCGGTGGCCTGCTGCTGTTTGCGGCCCTGTTTGCGCTCTGTGTGGCCGCCGTCGGCATGTTGCTGGGCAGCCTGTTCCGCACCCGCGAACGCAGCGCGCAGCTGCTGCTCTGCACCGCCCTGCCCTTCATGTTCCTCTCCGGCCTGTCGTGGCCGGTCGAGGCCATGCCGACGCTGCTGCAAGGCCTGCGCTGGCTGGTGCCGTCCACCGCCGGCATCCAGGGCTTCATCGCCCTCAACCAGCTCGGCGCCAGCCTGAGCCAGGTGCGGTACGAGGCGCTGGCCCTGCTGGCGGTGCTGCTGCTGGCAACCGGCCTGGGCCTGTGGCGCTGGCGTGCGGAAACGGAGCCATCGGCATGAGAAACCCGTCACAACGCCTGATGGCGTCCTTGCGCTTTCGCCAGCTCGAACTGCTCAGCACCCTGGCCGACTGCGGCAACATGCGCGCCGCGGCGCAACGCCTGCACATGACCACTGCCGCGGTCAGCAAGGGACTGAAGGATGTGGAAGCGCTGTTCGAGCAGCAGCTGTTTCACCGCCTGCCGCGTGGCGTGGTGCCCACCGCGGCGGGCACGCTGGTGGTGCAGCGCGGGCGTTCGCTGCTGGCGGAGATGGAACAGCTGTCCGACGAGCTCGCCGCACCGCTGCGGCCCTTGCACGAGCGGCTGAAGATCGGCGCCACGCCCTTCCTCACCTGGACGGTGCTGCCCCGCATGTTCGCGTCGCTGCAGGCGCAAGACCAGTTGCCCGGTGTGCTGCTCCACGAAGGGCGGCTGGCCGACATCGCGCGCCTGCTGGAAGCCGGTGAGGTGGACGCGCTGATCACCATGGACACGCCGTCGGAACTCGGCAGCCTGTCGGCGCAGGGCTTCAGCATCGAACACATCGGGCTGGAGCAGTGGCGTGTGGTCTGCGCGCCGCAGCACGCGCTGGCGGCGCACCGCAGCCGCACCGACGCGCCACTGCGCTGGTCAGAGGTGACGCAGGAGCACTGGATCCTGCCACCGCGCCCGACCAACTCCCGCATGATGCTGGAGCACACGCTGCGCGAACATGGCCTGCCGGCGGTCATCCCGCACATCGAGACCATGAACGCGATCACGCACCTGACGCTGGCCGAGCAGAACCTCGGCCTCACGCTGGCGGCGCAGTGCACGCTGAGCGAGCGGCTGGCGCGCGGCAGCCTGGTCGAGCTGCCAATGGAAGACCTGCCGCCGCCGGTGCGCATCGCCATGGTCTACCGCCGCAGCGGCAACGCGCCCGCCGCTCAGCAGCTGGCGACGCTGGTGGAGGCGGCGCAGCGGGCGAGCAGTGCAGCCGCCGCGCCTTCGCCGGAGAGGCCCAGCGCGTCGAGCAGGAAGTTGTCCGCCCGGAAGTCGCGCGCGTAGGTTGCCTCCAGCAAGGTGAGGCTGGCCGACAGCACCGGCGTGTCCACGCCCGTCGCGCGGCCCAGCGCTTCGAGGAAGGCCAGGCCGAACGGCGCGTCTTCCAGCACATAGCGGTGCTGCAGCGAAGCCGGCCCGTTCGGGCTCATGCCGCGCCGCGTGATCTCGGCCGCCATGGTGTGCAGAGGCCCCTCGGGCACATGGTAGGAACGCGCGTAGTGCTGCCGCAGCGACGGCAGCGTCAGGCCGAAGGCCTGGGCCACCGCGCGGCGCTCCACGTCCAGCGAGTCGGCCATGCGGCCCACCACGGCGGTGAAATGGCCGAACAGCGACCAGGCTTCACCGAGGTCCATGCGCGTCAGGTTCGGGATGACTTCCGCCGCGTGCGCAATCGGGTTGATGTTGGCGAGCGTGGGTGCGAGCAGGTTGTCGGCCAGCACGAAACGTTCACCGAACAGGTCCACGCACGACTGCCGCGCGTCTGAGGGCGCCATCGGCCCCAGCGTGGCCATGTCGATGCGGCCACGCAGCGGGTTGATGTGCAGGCCGCCGTCGGCCTGGAAGTGCGTGGTCGTGAGCGTGGTGCCCCAGCCGCTGGCCTGCACGCCGGGCACTGCCGTGGCAATCCAGAGCGGTGCCAGCGACAGGGCGCCGCTGACGATCAGGTGTTGGCCCGGTTGCCAGATGGCGTTGAGCGGACCGAGCACGCTGCCGTAGGCGTCTGCCGGCAGGCAGACCAGCACCACGGGGAATTCCGCCAGCCGGTCTGGCGAGGCCAGCCACTCGACGTCGATCTCGCCGTTCACCGCGCCGTTGCAGACGAAGCTGGCGCGGTCTGCATGGCGCCGCACCCGGCCGCCGGTGGGCGACCACAGCGCAGGCGCATGGCCGGCCTGCACCAGGAAGGCGGCGGCCGCGCAGCCGACCGGCCCCGCGCCCACGATGGCGACGCGTGAAGTCATGCGGCGGTCCATCAGTCCAGCGACAACTTGCGCTCGGTGATCAGGCGGCCCCACTTGGCGAGGCCTTCCTTGACGTCCTTGTCCAGTTCGGCCGGGCCGCTGGCCACCAGCTCGATGCCTTGCTGGCTCAGCCGGGCCTTGAGGTCTTCGTTGCTCAGCACGCTGCGCACCGATTCGTACAGGCGCGCGACGATGGCGGGCGGCGTGCCGGCCGGCGCGAACAGCGCGAACTTGGTGGAGGCATCGAAGCGCGGCACGCCGGCTTCTTCCACCGTGGGCACCTGCGGCAGCAGCGGGCTGCGGCTGCTGCCCGACACCGCCACCGCCTTCATGCGGCCGGAGCGGATCATGGGAATGGCGACACCGATGTCCACGAAGCCCAGGTCCACTTCACCGGCGGCCACGGCCAGCGTGGCCGGGCCACCGCCCTTGTACGGAATGTGCGTGATGGCGGTGTTGGTCAGGTCCTTGAACAGCTCGCTCGCCAGGTTGCTGGTGGAGCCGTTGCCGCCCGACGAATAGTTCAAGCGGCCGGGCTGCTGCTTCGCCAGATCGATGACGCCCTTGACGCCCTGCACATTGAGCGTGGGGCGCACGGTCAGGATCAGCGGGCTGGTGCCGACCAGTGCGATCGGGGTCAGCCCGTCGAGCCGGTACGGCAGCGGCTTGATCAGGTGCGGCGCGATCGCGTAGGTGCTGTTGGTGGCCAGCACCAGCGTGTAGCCGTCCGGCTTGGCACGGGTCACCTCGCCTTGGGCGATGGTGCCGGCAGCGCCAGGGCGGTTGTCCACTACCACCGGCTGCTCCAGCTGTTTGCCCATCTGGGTGGCCAGCTGGCGCGCCAGGATGTCGGTTGCACCACCGGCCGTCCAGCCCACCACCATGCGGATGCTTTGGGTCGGGTAAGCCGCGCTCTGCGCGAACGCTGCCGGAGCGGCAGCCACCAGGATCCCGGTCAGGGCCGTGGCCCATGCGTATTTGAGTTTCATCGCCAACCTCTTGACATTGCGTTGGGTGACGAGTCTAGGCAGCGATGTGCGTGGCGGCCAGCTATACCTTTTCAAGAGGTCTTAACCACGGGTGAACGCGGTGCCTCTGTGGCCCTAGGTGAGCACCGCGATCAGGATGATGACAGGGATCGGCACACCGAGAAAGAACAGCAAGAGGGATCGCATGAAAGTCTCCTTTGTGAAGTGTCTGGAACCAGGGGCAGGTGTTCAGTCGGTGTCGCGCTGGCGGCCGCCGAAGGTGGCGGCCAGGCTGGCGATGAAGGCACCGGCCAGCAGCGAGACGAACAGCCACAGCGCAGCCTTGGACGAGGCCTTGCGGGCGGTGTCCGCCGCCTCACGCGCCACGGTTTCGGCCTGGCGGGCCTGCATCTGCACGCGGCTGAAGGTGTCGGTCACGCGCTTCTGCGCCTCGGGCACGCTGATGCCGGTGCGCTGCGCCACCCGCTGGCTGAGGTAGCTGGCGTCGGCCGCGGGCAGTTCACCCTTGCGCAGTGCGTTGAACAGAATGCCGGTGGTCTCGGCCGCCATCGCCGCGGGCGAGGTGTTGTCCGGCATGGCCACCGCCGTGCCGTCCGCACGGAACAGGCTGTTGACGAAGTAGCTCAGGTCCTGGTCGCCCCCGGTGGCCTCGTCGGCCACCTGGGTGGCGACGGTGCCTGCCGCAGCGGCGCCACCGGCGGCCACCGTGGCGCCGGCCTTCACGCCGCCACCGACGATGGTGCTGACCGCCGAGGTCAGCAGCGCCGCGGTGAGCAGCGAGGCCACCGCCCAGGCCAGAAAGCCGTGCGCGGTGTCGCGGAAGTACACCTCATCGGCCTGCACACCGGCCCAGCGCGTGCGCAGCCGGCCAGCCAGATAACCACCCATGCCCGAAGCCATGAGCTGCGTGAACGTGATCCACAGGATGGTGGTGACGCCGAACGTGGTGGCGGTGATGCCTTCCTGCGACCACGGCGACACCGAGGCCAGGCCCAGGCCGGTGCCGAGGATCAGCAGGATGAGCGAGAGCGCAGCCGCGGCGGCGGCACCCGCAAAGATGGCCGGCCACGAGACTGCGCTGCCCCCCGCCTCCACAACGGTGGCGGACGAAGGAACGGACGAACCGGGCGAATATGCGGACAAGGCCATGAAGTGTCTCCTGCTGAAATGAGACGCCATCATGGTGGCCGGGCTCGGGAATGCGTGTCGGACGAACCCCCATGCGCCTGTAGGAGCGGCGTGCCCCGCCGCCAGCGCCAGCGCCTGTGCTCAGGTGTGTGCGCGCACCGCGTTGCCGTGGGCGGCGGCGCGGGATTGCTCCAGCACGTAGCGCGTCATCGACTGCGCCAGCTCCTCCTCGCCCAGGAACACCTTGCCGGCGTTTTCCTGTTCGAGCAGGCTGGCCTCTTCTTCGCTGTGCGTGCGCACGACGGTGAGGATGTCGGGGTTGAGCGTGCGCGCGGTCTCGATCATCTGGCGCACGTTGAGCGTGTCGGGCGTGGCGATCACCAGCATGCCGGCGCGCGCAATGTGGGCCTGGATCAGCACCGCCGGGTCGGCCGCATCACCGAACACCGCGGCAATGCCCTGGGCGCGCAGGCGCTCCACCAGTTCGCGGTTCTGCTCGGCGATCACGAAGGGCTGGTGCTGCTCGGCCAGCGCTTCGGCAATGCGCCGCCCGACGCGGCCATAGCCCACCAGCACCACCTGGCGCGAGAGAAACTTCTCGTGCGTGGTGGTCGGCAACTCGGCCAGCGGGTCGTCGCGTTGTTCCATCTCGCGGGCAAAACGCGAGTTCTTGCGCAGCCACGCCTGCAGCGGCTCGATGGCCTTGAACCAGAAGGGGTTGGTGGCGATGGAGATCAGCGCGCCCGCCAGCACCAGGCTTTGCCCTTCCGGCGGCAGCAGGCCCAGCGAAGCCCCCAGGCCGATCAGGATGAAGGAGAACTCACCGATCTGCGCCAGGCTGGCCGAGACGGTGAGCGCGGTGTTGAGCGGGTAACGCATGGCCACCACCAGGGCCGCTGCGGCCACCGACTTGCCGACGACGATGATCAGCACCACGCCCAGCACCTGCAGCGGCCGTTCGATCAGCACAGCCGGGTTGAACAACATGCCGACCGAGACGAAGAACAGCACCGCGAACGCGTCGCGCAGCGGCAGCGATTCTTCGGCCGCGCGGTGGCTGAACTCGGACTCGCGCAGCACCATGCCAGCGAAGAAGGCGCCGAGCGCGAACGACACGCCGAACAGCGCGGCAGAAGCAAAGGCAATGCTCACCGCAGCCGCGACCACGCAGAGCGTGAACAGCTCGCGCGAGCCGGTGCGCGTGACCTGCCACAACAACCAGGGAAATACACGCCGCCCGACCACCAGCATCAGCGCCACGAAGCCGCCCACCTGCAGCAAAGTGATGCCCAGGGTCTGCCAGATCGAAGCCAGATCACCGCCGGAGCCGGAGCCCCCCAGAAAGCCCGCCAGCGGCGGCAGCAGCACCAGCACCAGCACCATGGCCAGGTCTTCCACCACCAGCCAGCCGACCGCGATGCGCCCGGTGATCGAATCCAGAATGCCCAGGCTCTCCAGCGCACGCAGCAGCACCACCGTGCTGGCCACCGACAGACTGACGCCAAACACCAGGGCCGCGCCCAGGCTCCAGTCCCACCACCACATGGCCATGGTCATGCCCATCAGCGTGGCCACCGCCATCTGCACCACCGCACCGGGCAGGGCGATGTTGCGCACCGACAGCAAGTCGTCGAGCGAGAAGTGCAGGCCGACGCCAAACATCAGCAGCATCACGCCGATCTCGGCCAGCTGCGCGGCGATTTCGGCGTCGGCGACGAACCCCGGTGTGAACGGCCCGATGATCACCCCCGCCAGCAGGTAACCCACCAGCGCGGGCAGGCGCAGCTTGGCAGCCATGAAGCCGAGGATCAGTGCCAGACCCAGCCCCGCGGCAATGGTGTTGATCAGTGAAATGCTGTGGGGCATTGGTCGCTGGACTCCTGGATCGAACACGGGTGGTGGCAGGGTTGCGTTCGAATTTACACCAGGCTTTGCGAACGCAAGGCCGGAAATGAAAAACCCGCCGAAGCGGGTTGTGGCTCACGTGGCGCGAGCATTCCATGCAGGGCAACGCCGGTCCGGCTTCGCCGGCCGGCAGTGCCGCCCCCCGGGGGGTGACGGGCTCGCATCGCGAGCCCGGCGCGGGGGGGGAGCCCACTCACCCCATGTGCAAGCCGCCGTTGACCGAGAAGTCCGCGCCGGTGGCGTAACCGCCCTCTTCACTCGCCAGCCAGGCAATGATGGAGGCGATTTCGCTCGGCTCGCCCAGGCGCTTGACCGGCACCGTGGCGACGATCTTGTCCAGCACGTCCGGGCGGATCGCCTTCACCATGTCGGTGCCGATGTAGCCCGGGCTCACGGTGTTGACCGTCACGCCCTTGGTGGCCAGCTCCTGCGCCAGCGCCATCGAGAAGCCGTGCATGCCGGCCTTGGCGGCCGAGTAGTTGGTCTGGCCGGCCTGGCCCTTCTCGCCGTTGACCGACGAGATGTTGATGATGCGGCCCCAGCCCTTTTCCACCATGTCGGCCACGACCTGCTTGGTCACGTTGAACATGGAGTTCAGGTTGGTTTCGATCACCGCGTCCCAGTCCTCGCGCGACATCTTCAGGAACATGCGGTCGCGCGTGATGCCGGCGTTGTTCACCAGCACGTCGATGGTGCCGTGTTCGGCCTTGGTCTTGGTGAAGGCCTCGACCGTCGAGTCCCATTCACCCACATTGCCGACCGAGGCGTGGAACTCATAGCCCAGCGCCTTTTGCTCATCGAGCCATTTCTTGAAGTCGCGCGTGGGGCCACAACCCGCGATGACCTTGAAACCTTCCTTGTGCAGGCGCTGGCAAATGGCGGTACCGATGCCACCCATGCCACCGGTGACGTATGCGACTTTCTGATTGCTCATGTCTTGTGCTCCTTTTGCCTTCTTGGCGGTGTCGTGACCGGAAGGCCCTCCCCTCCGGTGATCCGTTTCGATTTAACCGTGAATTCAGCGTTCGACCGCGAGGGAAACCCCCATGCCGCCGCCGATACACAACGCCGCCAGCCCTTTCTTTGCACCGCTGCGCTGCATCTCGTGCAGCAGCGTCACGAGGATGCGGCAACCGGACGCACCGATGGGGTGTCCGATGGCGATCGCACCGCCGTTGACGTTGACTTTTGCCGGGTCGACGTCCAGCGCCTTGTTGACGGCGCAGGCCTGTGCGGCAAACGCTTCGTTGAGTTCGAACAGGTCGACGTCGCTGGCCTTCCAGCCGGCACGCGCCAGGGCCTTCTTCGATGCCGGCACCGGGCCCATGCCCATGGTGGCGGGGTCGAGGCCGCTGGTGCCGAAGGCGGCGATGCGCGCCAGCGGCGTCAGGCCCAGCGAAGCGGCCTTCTTCGCCGTCATCACCACCACGCCGGCGGCGCCGTCGTTGATGCCCGAGGCGTTGCCCGCGGTCACCGAGCCGGCCTTGTCAAAGGCCGGGCGCAGGCCCGCCAGGGCGTCGGCGCTGGTCTTCTTGTTGATGAACTCGTCGGCGTCGAACACGATGGGGTCGCCCTTGCGCTGCGGAATGCTCACGCCGACGATCTCGTCCTTGAACTTGCCGGCGTCCTGCGCCGCACTGGCCTTTTGCTGGCTGGCCAGGGCGAGCGCGTCTTGCGCTTCGCGGCTGATGCCATGTTCCTTGGCCACGTTCTCGGCGGTGATGCCCATGTGGTACTGGTTGTAAACGTCCCACAGGCCGTCGACGATCATGGTGTCGGTCATCTTCCAGTCGCCCATGCGCTGGCCGTCGCGGCTGCCGTTGAGCACGTGCGGCGACGCGCTCATGTTTTCCTGGCCACCGGCGATCACGATCTCGCTGTCGCCCCAGGCCACGGCCTGTGCCGCCAGCATCACGGCCTTGAGGCCGGAGCCGCAGACGGCGTTGATGGTCAGCGCCGGCGTTTCCTTGGCCACGCCGGCCTTCATCATGGCCTGGCGCGCCGGGTTCTGGCCCACACCCGCGGCCAGCACCTGGCCCATGATCACCTCACCAATGGCGTCGGCCGGCAGGCCGGAGCGCTCCAGCAGCGCCTTGATGACGATGCTGCCCAGCTCGGTGGCCGGCGTCTTGGCGAGTGAACCGCCGAACTTGCCCACCGCGGTGCGGGCGGCTGAAACGATGACGATGTCTTCCATGTGTCTCTCCTTGATGAAATGAATGGGTGTGAACGCGTAGGGGATGGATCAGGAACCGGTGATGCCGCTGCCTCGCACAAAACGAGCCACCTTGTCGGCACCCCGGCGGTGTTCCAACCGGACCCAGGAGTGTTGCCTTCTGCAACAGAAGTTGGCACACCAGGCCGCGGCGATGAAACGGATCAGGCTCTGGCTTTGACGTAACGGCCAGGCGCGGGTTCGATGGCGGTGTAGGCCTTGGCGCGGCCGTAGGTTTTGGGCGCGGCAATCTGTTTGCCCGCCAGCGGCTTGAGCCAGGCCGACCAGTCGGACCACCAGCTGCCCTGGTGTTCGGTGGCGCTGGCCACCCAGTCCTTCACGTCCTCCGGGAACTTGCCGGCCGGGCCGATCCAGTGGCTGCGCTTGTTCTTCGATGCCGGGTTGATCACGCCGGCGATGTGGCCCGAAGCGCCCATGACAAAACGCTTCTTGCCCGGGAACACCTGCGTGCTGCCGTAGGCACCGCCGATGGGCACGATGTGGTCTTCGCGCGAGCCGTAGATGTAGACCGGCAGCTTGACCTTGCGGAAGTCGATCTTCTCGCCGCACACCGTGGTCTTGCCCGGCTTCACCAGGTTGTTCTCCAGGTACATCTGGCGCAGGTACCAGGCGTAGTACGGGCCCGGCAGGTTGGTGCTGTCGGAGTTCCAGTACAGCAGGTCGAACGGCGGTGGCGTCTCGCCCTTGAGGTAGTTGCCCACCACGTAGTTCCACACCAGGTCGTTCGGGCGCAGGAAGCTGAAGGTGGTGGCCAGGTCGCGCCCGGGCATCAGGCCGCCCTCGGCGAACTGCGCCTCACGGTACTTGACGAAGTTCTCGTCGATGAAGACGTCGAGGATGCCGGTGTCGCGGAAGTCGAGCAGCGTGGTGAGCAAGGTGGCGCTGTGCACCGGCTCTTCGCCGCGCGCGGCCAGCACCGCCAGCGCCGTGCCCAGCATGGTGCCGCCGACGCAGAAGCCGAGGGCGTTGATGGTGTCGGCGCGGGCGACATCCTGCGTGACGGTGATGGCCTTGATCACCGCGTCTTCGATGTAGTTGTCCCAGGTCTTGTGCGCGAGCGACTCGTCCGGGTTGCGCCAGCTCACCACGAAGGTACGGTGGCCCTGCTCCACGCAGTAACGGATCAGCGAGTTGTCGGGCTGCAGGTCGAGGATGTAGAACTTGTTGATGCAGGGCGGCACCAGCAGGAAGGGCCGCTCGTACACCTTGGCGGTGAGCGGCTTGTATTCGATCAGCTGGAACAGCTCGTTCTCGAACACCACCGCGCCTTCGGTGGTGGCCACGTTCTTGCCGACCTCGAACACGCTCTCGTCCGTCATCGACACATGGCCCTGCTTCATGTCGTGCAGCAGGTTGGCCACGCCCTTGGCGATGCTCTCGCCCTGCGTCTCGATGGCCTTCTTCTGCGCTTCGGCGTTGAAGGCGAGGAAGTTGCTCGGCGCGCTGGCGTCGATCCACTGCTGCACGGCGAAGCGCACACGCGTGCGGGTCTTGTCGTCCCCCTGCACCGCGTCGGCCATCGACATCAGGGTGCGCGCGTTGAGCAGGTAGGCAGCGGCGGCAAACGAGGCCAGCGGATTGCTGGCCCAGGCGTCGGAGGCAAAGCGGCGGTCAGCGCCCGGCTTCACGTTCGGGCCCTGGTTCCAGAGACCGGCCAGCTCCTTCAGGTAGTTGTTCTGGATCTCCAGCAACTGGGCCGGGTCAAAACGCACCTGCTGCCCGTGGTTGGCCTGGCTGAACAGCTCGCCCATCGCCGGCAGGCCGGAAAAGGCGGTGCCGGTGCCGGGTGCACCGGGTGTGGCCATGCCGAAGGGGTTGGCCGCGCCGGCCTGCGGCATGAAGGCGCGAAAGACCGCGAAGGGGTCGCTGCCGGCACCCGCGGCAGGGGCGGCCGCCGCACCCGGCATGGCCTGGGCCATCTGGAGCCATTGCTGGACCAGGTTCTGCTGGAACTTCTGCGCGTTTTCCAGCCATTCATTGGTGGGATTCTTGCCCGTGCTCATGCCGATCTCCTGGTGTGATGCCTGCGACTTATCATGGCCGTCGCTGGGGGAACATTTCCGGGGCTCCCATGGTGTCGGCGAAGCGGTCTCCGCCAGCCGACGTGGTTTCCCGGGCTGCAAGGAACGCTGTGTATCTGGTGGTGATCGGTTGGATGTATGTGGTGCTCATGATGTCGGTGGCCGAAGCGACCAACACCACTGGCTCTGTTCTGGGAGCCATTGTGACCTTTTTTCTATACGGTTTGCTGCCGGTGGCACTGGTGGTTTACCTGATGCGAACGCCGCAGCGGCGTAAAGCACTCAAAGCCCAGGAAGCCCGGGAAGCCGCAGAACGCGCCGCGGCGGCGCTGGCCGCCACCACGGCCACCATCGACAACTCAGGCGAGCCAGACACAGGCGGCCATGCGGCCGGTGCTGCCCAGGCGCAGGGCATCGCGCCGGTGCGAAAAGAACTGTGATGCCTGCGTGACGGTGCACCAGGCGGCGCTGCCGTCGTTGCCGTGCACGTTGCTCACACCCGCGGCCTGCAACCGCCGCCGCGCCAGCGCCGGAAGGTCGGCCAGAAACTTGCCCTCGGTGTGCGGCCAGAAATGCAGCGCCGCTTCGTGATCGGCGCCGACAAACGCCTCACACACCTCAGGCCCCACTTCAAATGCCTGCGGCCCGATGCAAGGGCCGAGCCAGGCCAGCACTTCGCCCTCGCCGGCCGTCTCGCGCAAGGCGCGCACGGTGGCTTCGATGACCCCGTTGGCCAGGCCGCGCCAGCCCGCATGGGCCGCCGCCACCGCCGTGCCCGAGGCATGCGCCAGCAGCACCGGCAGGCAGTCGGCCACCATGATGGTGGCGGCCAGCCCCGGCCCCTGCGCCACGCAGGCGTCGGCCACCGAACCATCGGCACTGTTGGGTGACAGGCGCAGCACCTCGGTGCCATGCACCTGCTGAAGGAACACCGGGCGTGCGGGCGCGGTGAGCGCGGCCAGCCGCTCGCGGTTGGCGGCCACGGCCAGTGGCTCGTCGCGCACGTGGTCACCCAGGTTGAAGCTGTCGAACGGTGCCACCGACACGCCACCGGCGCGGGTGGTGAACAGCGCCCGCACGCCGGGTGGTGCCGGCCAGTCGGGCACGATGCCGCCGTCGGGCTGCAGCAGCATCAGGCCTCCGCGTCGGGGCAGGCCGAAGGCTGGGCCTGCTGGAACGCCGGCAGGGCCATGCAGGCGTCAAACGCCGCCATGGTGCGCGGCAGGCCGCTGAAATCGGTGTTGAAGCGCTGGCCGTTGAAGATCTGCGGCACCAGGCAGCAGTCGGCCAGGGTCGGCGTGTCGCCAAAGCAGTAGGTGGATGCGGGCTGCTGTTCGAGCTGGCGCTCGAAAGACTCCAGCCCGGTGCGCACCCAGTAGCGGTACCAGACGTTCTTCGCTTCTTCCTCGACCTTGAGTTCCCTGGTGAGGTACTTGAGCACGCGCAGGTTGTTGATGGGGTGGATCTCGCAGGCCACGATCTGCGACAGGGCACGCACGCGCGCACGGCCCGGCGCATCGGCCGGCAGCAGCGCGGGCGCGGGCTGCAGCTCGTCCAGGTACTCGATGATGGCCATCGACTGCGTCAGGCGCGTGCCGTCGTCCAGCTCAAGCAGCGGCACCAGGCCTTCGACCCCGATGTCGCTGAAGGCGGCTTGTTTGTGTTCACCGCGCGCGATGTGCACCGGCACGTAGTCGTAGGCCATGCCCTTGAGTGCGAGCGCAATGCGCACGCGAAACGAGGCCGAAGAGCGGAAGTAGTTGTAGAGCTTCATGGGCTCGAGGATAAACCGCTGCGCTCACCCGCAGCGGCGTGCCACAACCAGACCTTCAACTGGATTCGGTGGGGCTCCGCTGGATTCCATGGGAGAACGCGGCCAGCACGCCCAGCACGCTCTGCACCGCCGGGTTGGGTGGTGGCGAGCGCCGGTGTGCCACGGCCATCGGGCGCGTCAGCGAGGGCTGCAGATGGCGCACCTGCACGCCCGGCGTGTGCAGCTGGTCCTGCACCTCCTCCAGCGGCAGGATGGCCGCGCTCTGGCTGGCGGCGGCCAGGCTTTTCAGCGCCCCCGGATAGCTCATGGTCAGGAACGGCCGCGGGTTGTGGCCTGCCTGACCGAACCAGGCCGCAATGAGGCCGTGCATCTGCGTGGCCGGCGCGAATGAGGCCCAGCGGCGCCCCGCCAGCCAGTCGGGCGTCACATGCTCGGGCGGATTCCAGGACGCGGGCAGCAGCACCACCATGTCGTCGTTGCGCCAGGGCGTGAGTTCGATGTCGCTCATGGCGGGCTGCGGGCTCGCGACGATGGCCACGTCCAGCGTGGCGGCTTTCAGCCGCTGCATGGCCTCGGCCGAACCCACGGCTTCCAGCTTGATCTCCACGCCCGGGTTGCGTTGTGCCAGCGCCTCCAGCATCAGCGGCAACAGCCGGGTGCTGACCCCGGCCGACACACCGACCTTGACCATGCCTTCGCGCCCGGTGGCGCGCCGCTGCACCAGATCGATCAGGTCGTCGCTGGCCACCAGCAGCTTGCGACCCTCCTGCACCAGGACTTCACCCGCCGGCGTCAACTCGGCGCGCCGGCGCCCGCGCACCAGCAGGCTGGCCTGCATGCGCGACTCCAGCTCCTTGATGTGCAGGCTGATGGTGGGCGGCGCGAGATGCAGCGCCTGCGCAGCGGCGGCGAAGGTGCCGAGATCGGCAATCGCCACCAGCGTCTGCAACTGGTCGAGGTTCAGGTTTCGCATCAGGATTTGTGACGTTGACGGTCATTCAATTCAACTTTACAGATGATATGCCCGCGAAGAGCATCGTCTGCATGCCAGAGCACCGCGTCACCTCCACCCCCGCCTCCACCTCCGCCCCCATTCCCACCCGGACGGGCAGCCAGTCAGCCCCGCCCCCTTGCACCGCAGCGACGAAAAAAAACCGCAGCGCCTGGCGGCGTGCGGTCGAGTGGGTGCGTCGCTGCGGCTCCGCCGCCGGCGCTGCGCTGGCGCGCGCCGAGCGGCACATCATGGAGAACTTCCGGCAACCGCCTCACGGCGGCTGAAGCCTCGCGCGCAGCATCAGGACTGGGCGCCCAGCGTCAGGTAGTCGGTGTAGCCCTCGGCGCCACCGCCGTAGATGGTGTTCTTGTCGGTCGTGTTGAACGGGCCACCTTGCTGCAGGCGCGCCACCAGGTCCGGGTTGGAGATGAAGGGCTTGCCGAAGGCCACCAGGTCGGCGCCGTCCTGCAGCGCGTCCCTGGCCAGCGCCAGGTCGTAGCCGTTGTTCACCATCCAGGCGCCCTTGCCACCCGCCTCGCGGTAGGCCGCGCGCAGGGCGGCGTAGTCGAACGGGCGCTCGGCGATCTCGCGCGGGCCGCCGGTGGCGCCTTCAATGATGTGGATGTAGGCCAGGTTCAGCGAAGCCAGTTGCTTCACCACGTAGGTGAACAACGGCTGCGGGTCGGCGTCGTGCACGTCGTTGGCCGGCGTCACGGGCGAGAGGCGGATGCCGGTCTTGCCACCACCGATGGCGTCGACGATGGAGCGCGTGACTTCCAGCAGCAGGCGGGCGCGGTTCTCGATGCTGCCGCCGTAGTCGTCGGTGCGCTGGTTGCTGCCGGTCTTCAGGAACTGGTCGAGCAGGTAACCGTTGGCGCCGTGGATTTCCACGCCGTCAAAGCCGGCGGTGTCGACCGCATTGCGCGCCGCCACGGTGTAGCTGTGCACGATGCCGGGCAGCTCTTCTGCCTTGAGCGCACGCGGCTCGGAGGTGTCGACGAAGGTCGGCACGCCGTCCTTGATCAGCACGGTCTTGGTCTTGGCGGTGATGGCCGAGGGCGCCACCGGTTTGCCACCTTCGGGCTGCAGTTCGGTGTGCGAGACGCGGCCCACGTGCCAGAGCTGGACCACGATCTTGCCGCCCTCGGCGTGCACCGCGTCGGTCACGTGTTTCCAGGCGTCGAGCTGGTCGGTGCCGTACAGGCCCGGCACATCGGAATAGCCCTGGCCCTGGTGGCTGATGGCGGTGGCTTCGGTGATCAACAGGCCGGCGCTGGCGCGCTGCTGGTAGTAGGTGGTGGTGAGCGCGGTGGGCACGGCGTTCGGCGCGCGGTTGCGCGTGAGCGGCGCCATGACGACGCGGTTGGACAGCTGGATCTGGCCGGCGGTGGTGGGTTCAAACAGACGGGGCATGGTGTGTGGGTCGGTGTGGGGCTGTGGACGAAACGAGGCGGCCGCGCCACAAGGCACAGGCCGATGCCGCATTTTGAGCAGCCAGGGTGACCGCGTTTCACCGAGACGCAAAAAGCCCCACCGCGCCAGGGACGTTGCGCCGAGCCGCGCAGCATGGCGCGGCTTGTGTTGGGCTGGGAGGTGTTTGTGGCGCGCGCGCTCAGCCCACCACCAGGCGGATGCCGGGCAACACCTGCTCGGACTCGCTGCGCCGCTCCAGCGCCAGCCGCATGTTCATCTGCGCCACTTCGGTGTGCTCCACCGCCAGCGCCTGCGCGCGCGCGCCCTCGCCGCGCCGCAGCGCATCGAACAGCATGTGGTGCTGGCGGTGCGCGTACAGCATCCAGTCGCGGTCCATGGTCACCGTGCCCTGCATCGGCAACATGGCCGAGGCCGGTGCGAACGGCAGCTTGTCGTTGAGCTCGACGGCGCGCTGCAGCGCCCGGTTGCCGGAAGCGTCGAGGATCAGCGCGTGGAAGCGGTCGTTCATCACCGAATAGGCCGCGTAGCTCTCGATGGTGAGCGGGTTGTCGGCCAGCAGGCGGTCGCCCTCGTCCAGCACGGTCTGCAACTGGCCCTGCAACTGGCGTGAGACGCCGTGCTCAGCCACCAGCCGCGCGGCCATGCCCTCCAGGTGGCCGCGCACCGCGATGGCGTCGATCACCTCTTGCGACGTGAACTGGCGCACCAGGTACTTGCCGGTCTCGTTGGCCTGCACCAGGCCCTCCTGCTCCAGCGTGACGAGCGCGGCGCGCACCGGCGTGCGCGAAGCGCCCAGCCGCTCGGCCAGTTGCTGCTCGGCCAGGCGCTGGCCGGGTTCGAACTGACCGCTCAGGATCAGGTCGCGCAATTGCATCAAAACGGTGTCTTGCAGGCTCATGCCGCAAAATGTACACCGAATTCAAAAAACGGTATACCATTTCGATACCCCACCCCGTTTATTGCCGGAGATACCCCACATGAAAGCCGAACTCAATCAACGCATGACCCAGGTCGGAGCAGGCACGCCCGGCGGCGAGCTGCTGCGCCGTTACTGGCAACCCGTCGCGTTGCTGGACGAATTCGATCCCGCGCTCGACCCGCAGATGGCCGTGCGCCCCGTCAAGGCCGTGCGCGTGCTGGGCCAGAACTTCGTGCTGTTCCGGGATGCAAAGGGCCAGTTCGGCCTGCTCGACCGCGACTGCCCGCACCGTGGCGCCGACCTCGCCTTCGGCCGCAACGAAGGCGACGGCATCCGCTGCCCCTTCCACGGCTGGAAGTTCGACACCACCGGCCAGTGCATCGAAACCCCGGCCGAGCCTCCGGGCAGCCGCATGTGCGCGCACATCAAGCAACGCAGCTACCCGCTGGTGCAGCGCAGCGGCGTGCTGTTCGGCTGGTTCGGTCCCGAAAACCAGACGCCCCCGCCCTTCCCCGAGCTCGACTGCTTCAAGGCGCCCGACACCCACACCTTCGCCTTCAAGGGCCTGTGGAACTGCAACTGGCTGCAGTCGCTGGAAGTCGGCATAGACCCGGCGCACGCCTCCTACCTGCACCGTTTCTTCAACGACGGTTCGCTGGAAGACAGCTACGGCAAACAGTTCCGCGGCGCCAGCGCCGGTGACGTGGGCGGCGAGCGCTGGCCCATGACGCGCGTGATGCGCGAGTTCGGCCAGCCCACCATCACCTTCGAGCCCAAGCCCTACGGCCTGCAGCTCACCGCGCTGCGTCCGATGACCGACGAGCTCACCCACGTGCGCGTGACCAACGGCGTGTTCCCGCAGACCTTCGTGATCCCGCTGTCGGAAACCATGACCATCACGCAGATGCACGTGCCGGTGGACGACACGCACAACTACTGGTACGCCTTCTTCACCAGCTTCACCGGCCCGGTGGACAAGGACGCCATGCGCACGCCGCGCCTGCAGGCCGTGACCCTGCCCGACTACATCCCGAAGTCCGGCCGCCACAACAACTGGGGCTTCAACGCCGAAGAGCAGCAGTCCCGCACCTACCTCGGCATGGGCGAGGACGACATCAACGTGCACGACCAGTGGGCCTGCGAAAGCATGGGCCCGATCCAGGACCGCACGCGTGAACACCTGGGCACCACCGACAAGGTGATCATGGCCAACCGCCGCATGCTGCTGCAGGCCATCGACGCCGTCGAACAGGGTGGCACCGCACCGGGCATGGCCGACCCTGCGCAGCACGGCGCCATCGCCGGCCCCGACACGGTGGACGGCATCGCCCCCGCGCAGGGCTGGGAAAACTGGTGGCAGGACGCCGTGCGCGAGAAGCGCGAAGGCGCACCTTGGCACCAGCAGGCTGCCGCCGTGGAAACGGCGGGCGCCAAATGACGTCGTTCGCCCAACGCTGCGGCATCGAATCCCCTGAACACGACGCCGAATGCCGGCGCGTGGCCCAGCTCATCGAAGCCAGCGGCATCGAGCTGGTGCGCTTCGGCTGGTGCGACGCCCACGGCATGCTGCGCGGCAAGACGCTCACCGCCAAAGCCGCCGTGCGCGCCCTGCGCGACGGTGTCGGCATGGTCGGCACGCTGATGCTCAAGGACACCGCCGACCGCACCGCATGGAAGGTGTTTGAGCCGGGTGGCGCGTCCGACCTGCCGGGTTTTGCCGGCGCCGCCAACCTGATGCTGATGCCCGACCCGGAGAGCTTCACCGTCCTTCCCTGGCTGGAGCGCACCGGCTGGCTGCGCTGCCAGCCCTGGTTCGGCGACGGCACACCGGTGCCGCTGGACCCGCGCCGCATGCTGCAGACCGCACTGGCGCAACTGGGCCAGCAGGGCTACGGCCTGAAGACCGGGCTGGAGGTGGAGTTCCACATCTACCGCATCACCGACGCCGCGCCCCAGCTCGACCCCGAACTCGCGGCCTGGCCCGGCCTGCCGCCAAAGGTCGAGATGATCCACCCCGGCTACAACCTGCAGGCCGAGGCGATGGTGGACATGAGCGACGAGCCCATGCGCATCGTGCAGCGCACCGCGCAGGCCCTGGGCCTGCCGCTGCAGTCGCTGGAAATCGAACTCGGCCCGAGCCAGGTGGAAGCCGTGTTCGACGCCACCGACGCCCTCACCGCCGCCGACCAGATGGTGCTGTTCCGCAATGGCGTGCGCCAGGCGCTGCGCCGTGCCGGGTACCACGCCACCTTCATGTGCCGCCCGCCGTTCCCGAACATCATGTCCAGCGGCTGGCACCTGCACCAGTCGCTGGTGGATCTGAAGACCGGCCGCAACGCCTGCGTGCGCGAGGCGCCGGCAACCGGCACCACGCGCGCCGATGCCACGCACACGCTGTCCGACGCGGGCGCGCACTGGCTCGCCGGCCTGCTGTCGCATGCGCGTGGCATGACGGTGCTGTGCACGCCCACCATCAACGGCTTCGCACGCTTCCGCCCCAACGCGCTCGCGCCGCAGGCCGCGCTGTGGGGTCAGGACAACCGCGGCGCCATGCTGCGCGTGGTGGGTGCGGCCGGCGACAACGCCACCCGCATCGAGAACCGCGTGGGCGAACCCGCCGCCAACCCCTACCTCTACATGGCGGCACAGATCCACGCCGGGCTCGACGGCCTGGCACGCGCCACGCTGCCGCCACCGGCCAGCGAGTCGCCCTACGCGGCCGACAACCAGAAGCTGCCTTCGTCCCTGGGCGAAGGCCTGGATGCACTGCGCGCCGACACCGCGCTGTGCGCTGCCCTGGGCGACGACTTCGTGCGTTACTTCAGCCGCATCAAGCAGAGCGAGATCGACCGCCACGCACAGGCCGAAGACAAGGCCGACTTCGAGCGGCGCGAGTACTTCAGCCGCATCTGAGCCGCCTCACCAGCCCGCCGGCTGCGGCGGCGCGATAAGCTGCGGGGGTCTTCACGCCAACGTCGATTGCCATGATCACCCTCCGCTTCGTTCACGCCGACCAGTCGGTGCAGCTGGTGCAGGCCGAAGCCGGCCAGAGCCTGCTGAAAGCCGCCATCGATGCCGACATCCGCGCCATCGAAGGCGACTGCGGCGGCACCCTGACCTGCGCCACCTGCCACGTGATGATCGGCCCGCCCTGGGCCGCGCTGCTGCCGCCGCCCGTGCCCGACGAAACCGACATGCTGGACTACGCGGCCAGCCCGGTCACGCCCGAGAGCCGGCTGTGTTGCCAGGTGCGACTGACACCCGAACTCGACGGCATGGAGGTGCGGCTGCCTGTCGCACAACACTGAAGCCCCGGCCCGCCGCCGGGCAGCGGCCGTGGCACACTGATCCACCGATCCAACCCGCTGCTGCCCACCATGTCCGATACCTCTTACGCCTTCGCCCCTCCCGCCGTCGTCAGCGTGCCCGTGCTCGGCCGCCCGGAGCGTTTTCCCGTGCACCGCGTTTACTGCGTGGGCCGCAACTACGAAGAACACGCCAAGGAGATGGGCTTCACCGGCCGCGAGCCACCCTTCTTCTTCCTCAAGCCGGCCGACGCCGTGGTGGTGGCCGATGCGGGCCAGACCGCCACCATCCACTACCCCAGCCTGACCCAAAACCTGCACCACGAAATCGAACTTGTGGTCGCCATCGGCGTGGGAGGCAAGCACATCAAGGCAGCCGACGCCGCCAAACACATCTACGGTTACGCGGTCGGCCTGGACATGACACGCCGCGACCTGCAGAACGACATGAAGAAACAGGGCCGCCCCTGGTGCATCGGCAAGGCCTACGACCAGTCGGCACCCATCGGGCCGATCACCCTGGCGGCCGAGGCCGGTGCCGTGAACGAGGCGCCGATCTGGCTGCAGGTCAATGGCGCGGACCGCCAGCGCAGCACCGTGGCCAAGCTGATCTGGAACGTGGCCGAAACCATCGAACACCTCTCCGCCGCCTGGGAACTGCAAGCCGGCGACCTGATCTACACCGGCACGCCCGAAGGTGTAGCGGCGGTGGTCAGCGGCGACACCTTGCACGGTGGCGTGGACGGCCTCACCCCCATTTCGGTGCGCGTGGCCTGAGCGTGTGGCGGTGCGCATGAACAAGGGCGCCCGCGCGGTGCAAACAAGGCGGCAAAAAGACCGCAAAACCGAGGGTTAGACCTCTGACGACAAGGCTTGGCGCGGCCGTATGCTGTGCCGCACTTTTCATCGACCCCTGGAGACTTAACACATGATCCAACGCAGAACCCTGCTTCAATCCGGCGCCGCCGTGGCCCTTGGCGTGCCCGCCTTGAGCGGCTTCGCACAGCAAAGCGTCACCCTGAAGTTCCACACCTTCATGGCCCCCCAGTCCAACGTGTACATCAACATGCACAAGGCCTGGATGGACAAGGTCGAGAAGGAATCGGGCGGCCGCATCAAGTTCGAAGGCTATCCCGCGATGACCCTGGGCGGCACGCCGCTGCAGCTGTTTGACCAGGCGCGCGACGGTGTGGTCGACATCGTGTGGACGCTGCCGGGCAACACTCCGGGCCGCTTCCCGCGCACCGAAGTGTTCGAGCTGCCGTTCATGATGAACAACGCCGAAGCCACCTCCAAGGCGTTCTGGGAGTACATCACCACGATGGCGCCCGACGAGTACAAGGAAGTGCAACCGCTGGCCCTGCAGGTGCACGGCCCGGGCATGTTCCACATGCGCAACAAGCAGATCAAGACAGCGGAAGACCTGCGCGGCTCCAAGGTGCGTGGCCCGACCCGCCAGATCACCAAGATGCTGGGTTATCTCGGCGCGATCCCGGTCGGCATGCCGCTGCCGCAAATCCCCGACTCACTCTCCAAGGGCGTGATCGACGGCTGCGTGATCCCGTGGGAAGTGGTGCCCTCCGTCAAGGTGCACGAACTCACCAAGTTCCACAGCGAATTCGACCCAGCTGGCGGCGCGCTCTACACCACCACCTTCGTGATGGCGATGAACCGCAACAAGTACGCGTCGCTGCCGCCCGACCTCAAGGCGATCATCGACAAGAACTCCGGCATGGCCACCTCGGGCTGGCTGGGCAAGGTGCAGCAGGCCGGCGACGCACCGGGCCGCGAAGCCGCCGTCAAACAAGGCAACACCATCTACACCATCCCCTCGGCGGAAGCCCAGGAGTTCAAGCGCAAGGCGCGCCTGGTGGAAGTGGAATGGGTGCAGGACATGGACAAGCGCGGCTTCAAGGGCCAGCAGCTGCTCGACAGCGCCAAGGCACTGATCGCCAAACACGGCAAGAAGGCCTGAGTCTTCCGTCCATCTCCCCCAAAAGCCGGGCGCCCTGCCCGGCTTTTTTTGCGCCCGCGAGCTGCGCCGCAGCGTTGCCGGCCGGCAAGGCGTGGGCCCTTTCGGCCTCTCTTACACTGCCACGATGCAGCGCACCCCCATCAAACATTGCCGCCAATGCGGCACCGCCGTCGAACACCGCCTGCCCGACGACGGCGACACCCGAATCCGTGCCGTCTGCCCGGCTTGTCACACCGTGCATTACGAGAACCCGCTCAACGTGGTCGGCACGGTGCCGGTCTGGGGTGACAGCGGTCAGTACGTGTTGCTGTGCAAGCGCAACATCGAACCACGCTGGGGCAAGTGGACGTTGCCCGCGGGCTTCATGGAGTTGGGCGAAACCACCATCGAAGGGGCGGCACGCGAGACCGACGAAGAGGCCGGCGCAGAGATCGAGATGGGCGAGATCTTCACCCTGATGAACGTTGCGCGGGTCGGCCAGGTGCACATCTACTACCGCGCCCGCCTGCTCAGCGAACAGTTCAACCCGGGCCACGAAACCATCGAGGCGCGCCTGTTCACCGAAGACCAGATTCCCTGGGACGAAATCGCCTTTCGCACCGTCAAGGAAACGCTGGAACACTACTTCGCCGACCGGCGCCAGGGCCGCTTCGGCTTCCACGCCTTCGACATCGCCTGAGCGCGGCCACCGGCGCGGCCACCGGCCTCAGGCCGCGCCGTCTTCCAGTGCGGGCTGTGGCCAGTCCAGCAGTTCGGCCAGGCGCCGCACCACCCAGACCGACTCCACCTCGTTCACCACCGCCGGCTCCACTCGCAGGCCCTGCAGGCAGCGCGCCAGCACGTCGGACTCGGTGATGCCGAGGCCAAATTCCATGTTGCGCGCGGTCTCGGTGAGCATCGTCGCCATGTCCTCGCACAGCTCGTAGCGCGCGGCCAGCTCGGCATGTGGCAGGCTGGGTTTCTGGCGCCCCGGCGCGATGTACAGCGCGATGAAGGACGGGGGAATTTCAATCTGCGATTCGTCGGACATGCCGCACTGTAATCAAACGCCGCAACGCTGCGCGCAAGACGGCCTTAGTGGCTGGCCGCGGCAGGACCGTCGGGCAGCTCGCGCAGCAGCTGCCCGGCCCAGGCCGGCCAGCGCACCGGGTTCCTCCACATCACGCGCCCGGCACGGCAGCGCGCCACCAGGCGCGGCGCCTGCACCACGCGGTTGCGCGGGCCGGATGTGTCGTACAGCAAGGCCAGATCGGCCAGCGGAATGGCCTGCGCCAGGTTGGCCAGGGTGCGTGGGTAACGCGCCAGGATGCGGTCGGCCGGCACGCTGTGGCCGCCCTCCTGCTCACGCTGCTGCACCCGCGCCAGCAACTGGCGCGGCTCTTCCACGCAGACCACCAGCAACACCACCGCAAAACCGGCGGCGCGGGCCGCCGCCAGCAGCTCGATCTTGGAGGGGTGCGAAAACACGGTTTCGCTGGCGAAGGACTCACCCGCCGCCAGGCAGGCCACACGTTGCCCGTCGGCCCACTGCCGCGCCATCTGCGAACGCTTCAACGGCTGGCGAATGTGCTGCAGATGCGCGGCCTCGTGCAGGTCGGCGTTGACGAACAACGCCTCGGGCGGAATCAGCCCCTCGGCCAGCGCGGACCGGTACAGCGTGGACTTGCCGGCCCCGTTGGGCCCGGCCAGCAGGTAAAAGACCGGGCGCGTCACGCGACGCGACGGGTGGCCGGTACCTTGCTGCGGTTCTGGAGCACGGTCTGGCGCACCGCGTCGGCCAGGCGACCGCTGGACTCGGCGGCCAGAAAACGCGCCTCGATCGCGTCCACCGGGTCCGCCGCTTCGTTGTGGCGGGCCGCCGCGTCGTAACGCGCAATCGCTTCGCGCGCCTCCTGCACGGTGAGGCCGGTTTCTTCGGCGATGCGGCCCAGCGTGGCCCAATACTCGATCTGGCCGGCGACCGAGCGGCGCTGTGGTTGCGCCGCCTCACGCGCCTGGCGCACCAGGCCGGCGGGCAGCTTGACAGAGGAAAATGCAGTGCTGGACGAAGACGGCATGAAAATCTCCTGAATGGCGCATTTTGCGCCATTTGGGATACCATGGCAACCCAGCGGCTCAACCCCACACCTTTCACACGCGATCATGAAAAAACAGGGCACCGTGGTGCGCTGGGACGGCGAAAAAGCCTTCGGCTTCATCCGCTGCCCACAGATCCCCGCCGACGTCTTCTTCCACCTGCGCGACTTCAGCGGCCCGGGCAAACCGGCCGAAGGCATGCAGGTGACGTTTGACGACATCCACGTCGGCGGCAAGGGCCCGCGCGCGCTCTCGGTTGAACCGATGCGCAACACCATCGTGGCGGAAAAGCCCGCCGCGCCCGCCCCGGCAGAAGCCGACCCGCTGCTGCCACCCGCCCAACCGGCGGCCCGCTCGCGCTCGCAATGGCAGAAGCGGCGCGAGGAGCGCCCGCTGTGGATCGGCCTCGGCCTGATCGCATTCTGGCTGCTGCTCTGGCTGGTCGGCATCGGCATGGGGCGCTTCCCCTGGGTGATCCTCAACGGTGTGGTGCTGATCAACCTGGTGACCTTCTACATGTACTGGCGCGACAAACACGCGGCCATCAACGAGGTGCGGCGCACCCCCGAAGACTGGCTGCACGGCCTGGCCGTGATCGGTGGCTGGCCGGGCGCCTGGTTCGCACAGCAGATCCTGCGCCACAAGACCAGCAAGCGGCCATTCCGGCTGATGTACTGGGGCACGGTGGCGGTCAACATGCTGGCACTGCTCGGCTGGATTGCCTGGCCGGCCCTGTACGGTGCGGCGGTGGCCTGAACGCCGGGTCTGTGCAGGCGCGCCTCCGGTCAACAGCGCCACGCCTTGTCCGGGCTTGCTCAGCGAGCCTTTGGTGGGCTTGATCATCCGCAAGGGGAAGGTGCGCAGGTGTGCGCCGAAATCTCGGCCCCACACCATGGGTGTATCTGCAGCCCTTCCGTGCCTCGCTCGTGGTGGGTGCACGGGAAAGCGCTTTTGTTTTTTCACCGCCGCGCCCCCCTCTTCACAAGCGGTGGCCGACCGGCTCGCGGCGCCCACCAGTGGATCTCGCCACGGTGACCAGCAACGCCCTGACTGCGGCGAAGGTGGGCAACCTTCAGCGCCGACCGGGTCTGTGAACGGGACGGTCAGGGTCGCTGGTGTTGCCTGGCGATCCGTGCATGGAAATGCCTTCGTTCTCCCTTTATCACCCCCTGTATTCCCTTGAAATGCCGCGGAAAAAGAGACGCACCGCATAATTTGATGCCATTTTTTGCTTCTCTCAGGCCATGACCTCTCCTTCCAAGACCCCCACACACACCGGCTCCGCGCGGTGTTGGGCGTATCGCATTGTTGGCGCCCTGTGCGCGCTGTTCGGGCTGCTCTTTGTGGGCGGCGGGGCCTATCTGGCAAGTCTCGGTGGCAGCCTCTATTTCGCCGTCGCGGGTGTGCTGCTGCTGGTGGCGGGTGTGCTGCTCTGGCGCGGCCAGCGCGCAGGCGCGTGGCTGTACGCGCTGGCGCTGATCGGCAGTGCGGCATGGGCCGTCTGGGAGGCCGGCTGGAGCTTCTGGCCGTTGGTGTCGCGCTTGTTTGCACTCGGCGTGCTCGGCCTGCTGGTTGCGCTGGTGGTGCCCATGCTGCCCGGCGCGGTGCGCCGCGGGCGTGCCTGGGCGACGGCGGCGGTGCTGGCCATCGTGCTGGCTGTGGCTTTCGCCGGCATGTTCGTGCCGCACGCGCCGGTCGTCGCGCAGGGCAACGGCCCGGGCCTCACCGCCGTGGACCCCGCCAGCGCACAGAAAAACTGGACACACTACGGCAACACAGAGGGAGGGAGCCGCTTCGCAGCGCTCGACGACATCCACCGCGGCAACGTCTAACAGCTTGAGGTGGCATGGACGTACCACACCGGCGACATCGCGCTCAGCGACGGCAATGGCGCCGAAGACCAGACCACGCCGCTGCAGATCGGTGAACGGCTGTTCGTCTGCACGCCGCACAACAACGTGATCGCACTCGATGCCGACACGGGCCGCGAGTTGTGGAAGACCGAGATCAACGCCAAATCTTCGGTCTGGCAACGCTGCCGAGGCCTGGCCTACTTCGACGCCGACGCGCCGCTGCAGCAGCCGACGGCCGCCAACACCACGCCCATCAAGGCGGTGACGCTGGCGCCAGGGGCCAACTGCCAGCGCCGCCTGCTCACCAACACCATCGACAGCCGGCTGATCGCCGTCGACGCCGATACCGGCGCCCTGTGCCAGGGCTTCGGGCAAGGGGGTCAGGTGGATCTCAAGGCCGGCCTCGGTGCGGTGCCCGATTCTTATTACCAGCTGTCTTCGGCACCGCTGATCGCGGGCACCACGGTGGTGGTGGGTGGGCGCGTGGCCGACAACGTGCAGGCCGACATGCCGGGTGGCGTGATCCGCGGTTTCGACGTGATCACCGGCGAACTCCGCTGGGCGTTCGACCCCGGCAACCCGCTGGACAAACAGGCGCCGGCAGCCGGCAAGACCTACGTGCGCAGCACGCCCAACTCGTGGGCGCCGATGTCGTACGACCCGGCGATGAACACCGTGTTCTTGCCCATGGGCAGCTCCTCGACCGACCTGTACGGTGTCGAACGCACCGAGCTCGATCACAAGTACGGCGCATCCATCCTCGCGCTGGACGCCACCACCGGCCACGAAAAGTGGGTGTACCAGACCGTGCACAACGACCTGTGGGACTTCGACCTGCCGATGCAGCCCAGCCTGCTCGACTTCCCGATGCCCGATGGTCGCTCCGTGCCCGCCGTGGTCATTGGCACCAAGGCAGGCCAGATCTACGTTCTCGACCGCGCCACCGGTCAACCGCTGACGGCGGTTGAGCAGGTGCCGGTGAAGCCGGCGAACATCCCGAACGAACCCTACGCACCGACACAACCGCGCTCGGTGGGCATGCCACAGATCGGCGTGCCACACCTGACCGAAGCCAGCATGTGGGGCGCGACCCCGTTCGACCAGCTGTTGTGCCGCATCGCCTTCAAGAAGATGCGCTACGAAGGGCTGTACACCGCACCGGGCACCGACGTGTCGCTGAGCTTTCCGGGTTCACTCGGCGGCATGAACTGGGGCGGCATCTCGACCGACCCGGTGCACGGCTTCATCTTTGTCAACGACATGCGGCTGGGCCTCTGGATCCAGATGATTCCCTCGGCCAACAAGGGTTCTGCATCCAGCGGTGGCGAGGCCATCAACGCCGGCATGGGCTCGGTGCCGCTGAAGGGCACACCGTACGCTGTCAACAAGAACCGTTTCCTGTCCGCCGCCGGCATCCCTTGCCAGGAACCACCCTACGGCACGCTGACAGCGATCGACCTGAAGACCCGAAGCATCGCCTGGCAGGTGCCCGTGGGCACGGTGCAGGACACCGGCCCGATGGGCATCAAGATGCGCCTGCCAATGCCGGTAGGCATGCCCACGCTCGGCGGCACGCTGGCGACGCAGGGTGGCCTGGTGTTCATCGCCGGCACGCAAGACTATTACCTGCGCGCGTTCGATTCGGCCACCGGCAAGGAAGCGTGGAAAGGCCGGCTGCCCGTCGGCAGCCAGGGCGGCCCGATGACCTACCGTTCACCCAAGAGTGGCCGGCAGTTTGTCGTCATCACCGCCGGTGGTGCACGCCAGTCGCCGGACCGCGGCGACTACGTGATCGCCTACGCCTTGCCAGCCGCCGCTCCTTGAGTGCACAGCCGCCCGTCGCCGCAGGCGGCGGGCGGCCTGGGCGCAGGCTCCGACTTCATGAAGGCGCAAGCCATCTGGTTCTGGGCCATCCGATGAAACGCACACTTCTGATCTTGCTCGGCGTGTGCGTGGGCCTGGTCGTCGGGGCCCTGGCTTCCCTGGCCTTCAACGTCGGCTACGGCGCCCAGTGGGTGCGCAGCGACGACGACGCCAACCTGCTGGTGTCCCTGCTGCTCTTCGGCTTTCTGCCAGTGTTTGGTGCGCTGGGGGGCTTTGTGGCCAGCCGGTACGGCCGGCCACGAGGCAGCTGATCGCTGCCGCTGCCCGCAGCAACTCAGCGCGGCTTGCGCTTGCCGCCGCCACCCGCGGGCGCCGAGCCCGTCACACGCGGTGGCAAGCCGGTGTGCTGCGTGAGCAGGCGGCCCTTGCCGGGCTGGCCCGCCACCGTCTTGCCAGCACCCACGGTTGGCGTGCTGTTCTTGCGCCGGGCGCTTTGGTAGCTGCCGTCCGTCATGGGCTGGAAGGTCGGGATCAGGTGGTGCTTGCCGTTGCCGATGAGGTCGGCGCGGCCCATGGTCTTGAGCGCTTCGCGCAGCAGCGGCCAGTTGTTCGGGTCGTGGTAGCGCAGAAACGCCTTGTGCAGCCGGCGGCGCTTGTCGCCACGCACGATGTCCACGCGCTCGGCACGGTCGTCGCGGTGGATGCCCTTGAGCGGGTTCAGGCTGGTGTGGTACATGGCCGTGGCGGTGGCCATGGGGCTGGGGTAGAAGGTCTGAACCTGGTCGGCGCGGAAGCCGCTCCTCTTCAGCCAGATTGCGAGGTTCATCATGTCCTCGTCGCTGGTGCCGGGGTGCGCCGCGATGAAGTACGGAATGAGGTACTGCTTCTTGCCGGCCTCTTCGCTGAACTTCTCGAACAGCTGCTTGAACCGCTCGTAGCTGCCGATGCCCGGCTTCATCATCTTCGACAGCGGGCCACCTTCGGTGTGCTCGGGCGCGATCTTCAGGTAACCGCCCACGTGGTGCTGCACCAGTTCCTTCACGTACTCGGGGCTCTTGACCGCGAGGTCGTAGCGCAGGCCGGAGCCGATCAGGATCTTCTTGATGCCACGCAGCGCACGCGCACGGCGGTAGATCTTGATCAGCGGGCCGTGGTCGGTGTGCAGGTTGGAGCAGATGCCGGGGAAGACGCAGCTGGGCTTGCGGCAGGCGGCTTCGATGGCGGGTGACTTGCAGCCCAGGCGGTACATGTTGGCCGTGGGGCCACCCAGGTCGGACACCACGCCGGTGAAACCTTCCACCTTGTCGCGGATGTCTTCCACTTCCTTGATGATCGAATCTTCCGAGCGGCTCTGGATGATGCGGCCCTCGTGCTCGGTGATCGAGCAGAAGGTGCAGCCGCCGAAGCAGCCGCGCATGATGTTGACGCTGAAGCGGATCATTTCCCAGGCCGGAATCTTGGTCGCGCCATCGTGCTTGCCGTGTTCGTCGGCATAGGCCGGGTGCGGGCTGCGGGCGTAAGGCAGATCGAACACGTAGTCCATCTCGGCCGTGGTCAGCGGGATTGGCGGCGGGTTCATCCAAACGTCGCGCGCGGTCGCGCCTTCGCCGTGGGTCTGCACCAGCGCGCGGGCATTGCCGGGGTTGGTCTCCAGATGCAGCACGCGGTTGGCGTGGGCATAGAGCACCGCGTCGCTGCGCACCTGCTCGTAACTCGGCAGGCGGATCACCGAACGCTCGCGCGGCGGCACCTTGTGTTTGCCTTTGCCCTGCAGCGCCGGGTTGGGCACGAACTTCAGGGTCTGGATCGCGGGGTTGACCTCGCTCGCCGGTGCAGCGGCCGCTGCGGCGTCACCGCCCTCTTCCTTGGCGCAGCTCTGCCCTTGTGACTGAGCCTGTTCGCTGGTGGTCTGGTAGGGGTTGATGTGGCTGTCCACGCGGCCGGGGGTGTCGACCTCGGTGGAGTCGATCTCGAGCCAGCCGGCGGCCGTCGGGTCTCCCGGGCGCCGAACGAAGGCCGTGCCTCGCACGTCGGTGATGTGTTCGACGGGCTCGCGCGCGGCAATGCGGTGCGCCACCTCGACCAGCGCGCGCTCGGCGTTGCCGTACAGCAGCAGATCGCATTTGCTGTCCACCACCACGCTGCGGCGCACTTTGTCGCTCCAGTAGTCGTAGTGGGCGATGCGGCGCAGGCTGCCTTCGATGCCGCCGAGCACGATGGGCACGTCCTTGAAGGCTTCGCGGCAGCGCTGGCTGTAGACGATGGCCGCGCGGTCGGGCCGCTTGCCGCCTTCGTCGCCCGGCGTGTAGGCGTCATCGCTGCGGATCTTGCGGTCCGCCGTGTAGCGGTTGATCATCGAATCCATGTTCCCGGCGGTCACGCCCCAGAACAGGTTCGGCTTGCCCAGGGCCTTGAAGGCTTCGGCGCTGGTCCAGTCCGGCTGGGCGATGATGCCGACGCGAAAGCCCTGCGCCTCCAGCACGCGGCCCACCACGGACATGCCGAAGCTGGGATGGTCGACATAAGCGTCGCCGGTCACCAGGATGATGTCGCAACTGTCCCAGCCCAGCTGCTCCATCTCGGCGCGGCTCATCGGCAAAAACGGCGCCACGCCGAATCGCTTGGCCCAATAGGGGCGGTAGCTGGTGATGGGCTTGGCGGCTCGCGCGAAGAAGGAGACGTCGATGGGGGCGTTCATGGGGCTGGCACAGACCCGGAGCGCGGGTGGGTGGAAAACCCACGATTTTACCGGCCGGTCCTTCTTTCAGGGGTATTCAGGGGTACTCGCCCACACCGGCAGGCCGTGTGCAGCGGGCTTCATGCTTCCTGGATGAACGCCACGCGCTCATTCATCGACCGCAGAACCCACGGTTTGAGCCATCAAACGGTCAAAAAATGTTTCCAGCTGTCTTTGCCCGACGGCAGACAGGCAGGCAAAAAAACATCGGCATTGCGTGGTTCTCTGGCGCTGGCCGGACGGCATAGGGCCAGGTGGCGCTGGCGTTGAACGGCGGATCGCACCAAGCCAGCCGCTGCACTGCCTATCATGGGGAAAAACAGGAGACAGACATGCCGACCTTCAACACCCTGCGCATCGACAAACACGCCGAACAGCCACGCGTTGCGCGCCTGCTGCTCAACCGGCCGGAGCGCCTCAACGCCATCAATGACGAAACGCCGCGCGAGATCCGCGCGGCCGTGGAATGGGCCAACGCCGACGACGAAGTGCACGTGATCGTGGTCGAAGGCGCCGGCAAGGGCTTTTGCGGCGGGTACGACCTCTCCATGTTCGGCGAAGGCGAGATCGACCACCCCTGCCAGCAGGAGCGCCACCCCTGGGACCCGATGGACGACTACGCGTTCATGAAGCGCAACACCGAGGACTTCATGGCCTTGTGGCGCAGCCCCAAGCCCACCATCGCCAAGGTGCATGGTGCGGCGGTGGCCGGCGGCAGCGACATCGCGCTCTGCTGCGACCTGCTGGTGATGGCGGACGACGCCCGCATCGGCTACATGCCCACACGCGTCTGGGGTTGCCCCACCACCGCCATGTGGACTTACCGCCTCGGTGCGGCACGGGCCAAGCAGATGATGTTCACCGGCAACGTGATCGACGGCCGCACCGCCGCCAGCTGGGGCCTGGCCAACGAGGCCGTGCCGCTCGGCCAGCTGGAGAGCACGACCATGCAACTGGCCGAGCGCATCGCCGGTGTGCCGCGCTCGCACCTGGCCATGCACAAGATGGTGGTGAACCAGGTCATGCTCAGCATGGGACTGGAGCAGACACAGATGATGGCCACCGTGTTCGACGGCATCACGCGCCACAACCCGGAGGGCTTGTGGTTCCGCCGCCATGCGCAGGAAGCCGGCTTCAAGGACGCGGTGCAATGGCGCGACAGCGGCCGGCCGATCCCCGAAGGCGACGAGGCGCGCGCCCTCATCCGCGAGATGGAAAAACGCAAGCCACCGGCCGGGGAAAAATGAAACTCCATGTACGGTTCATCTCGTTACCCCTCTTACGGGACGGCCGAGAATGTAATGGGCATCGCGCATAGCATGGCCGCTTCACTTTTTAGAGAAGGAGCTGGCATGGCACTGCACTTTGGCAAACGCGACACCGAACCCACCAAACCCCTGAACACCGGCATGGCCACGCAACGTTATGGCCAGCCCGCCAGCAGCAACGGCAGCGCGTCGTCGGCCTACAGCCCGGCACAAGCGAGCACCCCCGCTGCGGCAGCAACGCCCGATGCAGACGTCGCAGCCCCGGCCACGACCAGCAGCAGTTCCGCGACGCCCGAAGGCGGCAGCAAGCTCACGGTCGGCCCGAACATCAAGCTCAAGGGCGTTGAAATCACCGACTGCGACACGCTGGTGGTGGAAGGCACGGTCGAGGCCACGATGGACTCGCGCGTGATCCAGATCGCGGAACAGGGCGAGTTCAAGGGCTCGGCCGAAATCGACATCGCCGAGATCCGCGGCGCGTTCGACGGCAGCCTCACGGTGCGCCAGAAGCTGGTGATCTACGCCACGGGCAAGGTCACGGGCAAGATCCGCTACGGCAAGGTGGTGATCGAAGAAGGTGGCCAGCTCTCCGGCGACATCGAATGCTCGGCATCCACCCTGTCCAAGGGACAACAACGCTCCATGGCCCTGGCCGCCTGATACGCGTCTGATCCCTGCGCACAAGCCTGGTCGGCGCCGGCCAGGCTTTGTTGCCCGCCCCTGGCGGCCCCGTTATGCTCCGGGGTATGTACGCCGATTTCTTCGGGTTGAAGCAAGACCCGTTCTCCATTGCGCCCGATCCGCTCTACCTCTTCATGAGCGAGCGCC
Source organism: Hydrogenophaga palleronii NBRC 102513 (assembly GCF_001571225.1). Classification (GTDB taxonomy): domain Bacteria; phylum Pseudomonadota; class Gammaproteobacteria; order Burkholderiales; family Burkholderiaceae_C; genus Hydrogenophaga; species Hydrogenophaga palleronii. The sequence continues at coordinate 58,108 of NZ_BCTJ01000001.1, read as the reverse complement.
ACCGAGAAGCATTGGCGCACCTGTTGTACGGCATTCGCGGCGGTGGCGGCTTTGTGCTGCTGAGCGGTGAAATCGGCGCCGGCAAGACCACCATCTGCCGCTGCTTCCTGGAACAGATTCCCTCCCACTGCAAGGTCGCCTACATCTTCAACCCCAAGTTGACGATTGCCGACCTGCTCAAGACGATCTGCCGCGAGTTCCACGTCGAAGTCAAACACGATGGCTTCGGCCCGGCGACGATCAAGGACTACCTCGATCCCTTCAACGAATACCTGCTGCAAAGCCACGCGCGCGGCGAGCGCAACGTGCTCGTCATCGACGAGGCGCAGAACCTCACGCCGCATGTGCTGGAACAGCTGCGGCTGCTGACCAACCTGGAGACCAGCGAGCGCAAGCTGCTGCAGATCATCCTGATCGGCCAGCCCGAGCTGCGCAAGGTGCTGGCCCAACCCGAGCTGGAGCAACTGGCGCAGCGCGTGATTGCACGCTTTCACCTCGGCGCGCTCGACGAAGCCGAAACCCGCCAGTACATCGAACACCGCATGCAGGTGGCCGGCTTGCGCGGGCCATTGCCGTTCTCGAACCAGGCCATCCAGCGCATCCACGAAATCGCACGTGGCGTGCCGCGGCGCGTCAACCTGCTGTGTGACCGCGCCCTGCTCGGCGCCTATGCCACCCACCAGCCGCGGGTCGAGCGCGCGGTGGTCGACAAGGCCGCCAGCGAGGTGTTCGACATCGACAACAGCGACCCGAAGCAGCGCCCGCGTGGCGCCTCCACCAGCGCCCAGCCCTGGACATCGCCGCTGGGCACGCTGGCCATCGGTCTGGTCGCGGGGGCATTGTTGGCGGGTGCGCTGTTCTGGCTGTGGGGCCAGCGCGCCCCGGTGGCAGCCATTCCGACCGCAGGTGCTGCCCCTGCTACCACCAAGGCCAACGCAGTGGCGCGAGTCGACACGCCGGCACTGGCAGCCGACCCCGCGCCATCGCCGCCACTGCCCAGCACACCGCCGGCCGCTTCGGCGCTGCTCGGCAGTGAGGCCGATGCCTGGCGCGCCCTCGGTCCGCTGTGGGACGAGTCGCTGGCCGGGGCCGAGCCCTGCGCGGCCGCCCAGCTCAAACAACTGCAGTGTTACCGCACCGACCGCATGACACTCAACGGCCTGCGCCAGATGGACCGCCCCGGCCTGGTCAACCTGCGCCTGGCCGACGGTTCCGGCTGGGCGCTGGTGACGGCGCTCGACGGTGACCACGCCACCCTGCAGGCCGGCAGCCAGCGCTGGCGCATGCCGCTGACCGCGCTGGCCGATGTGTGGCGCGGTGATTTTTCGACCCTGTGGCGCCTGCCGCCCGGCCAGACCGGCCGGCTCGTCGACGGCCGCACCGGCCCCGCCGCCAACTGGCTGAGCCAGCGTATCGCCAGCCTGCAGAGCGCGGGCAAGGTGCCGCCGTCTGCCAATGACCTCACGGCACGCATCCAGGCTTTCCAGCGCGTGCACGGCATCGACGCCGCCGGCATGGCCGGCCCCATCACCTTCATGCAGCTCAACCTGGTCAGTGGCGTGGACGAGCCGCGTCTGTCCAGCACCGGCTCCTGAGAAATCGCCCCAGATGTCCTACATCCTCGATGCCCTTCAACGCGCCGACGCCGAACGCGAACGCGGCCATGTGCCCGGCCTGAACAGCCAGATCGTGCCGCCCGCACAACGCAAGCCGGCACGGCCCCGCCGCGGCTGGCGCCTGGGCCACACCCTGGTATGGGTGCTGGCCCTCGTGTTGCTTGCGGCCACCCTGTGGTGGTGGTTCGCACCATCCCGCGCCACCAAGCCCGGCACGCCCGTGGCGGCCACCAGCACCCCGAGCACCAGCGGTGCCGTGACGGCCCATGCCACACCGCAAGCGGCGAACGATGTGGCGGCTGCACCAGCGGCCTCCAGCGCGCCATCAACGCCCATGGCAGCGCCCGCCCCCGTGCAGCCCATCCTCGCGCCACCGCGCCCCGAGCCGGTGAAGCCGGCGCCGACACCGGCCACGGTCGCCGCACCCACGCCCGCACCGGCTGCAGCCCCCGGCAACACCGCCGCCGCACCGCGCAGCGCCACCCCGGCCCCGGCGGCTGCCACGGCGCCGGCACCTGCACCTGCAGCCCCGGTCGCCACGACGGCCGCAGCACCCGCGCCAGCCCCCGAAGCCAACGCGGCCCCGGTGCGCAGCTTTGCCGAACTCTCACCCGAGGCGCGCGCACAGTTGCCGCAAGTGAGCGTGAGCGGTTCCACCTACTCGAAGAACCCGGCCATGCGCATGCTGATCGTCAACGGCAAGGTGCTGCAGGAAGGCCAGGAGATCGCACCCGGTTTCAAGCTGGAGACCATTGGCCAGCGCAGTGCGGTGCTCAACCACAACGGCTTGCGCTACAGCATCGGATATTGACTTGGACACCCCCTGCGCCGCTTTGCGGCTTCCCCCTCCGTGGCGCACCTTCGGCGCTTCGAGGGGGACCGCAGCTTGGGCCGGCGCAGCCGGACCCTTGCTGCCTCTGGTCTGCGCGGCTGCTGCGGCATGGGTCGCGCTCCGGCGCATTGAAAAACGGATATGAACACCGATCCTGAAGAACCCATCCTGCAGGTCAAGGGCTTGCGGTTCGGCTGGTCCGAACAGCGCTTGTTCGACGGCCTGTCCCTCGACATCGCACCCGGTGTCACCCTCGTGCAGGGCGATGACGGCAGCGGCAAGAGCACGCTGTTGCGCCTTCTCGCCGGCGCGCAGAACGCCGACGCCGGCACGTTCACCTTGAACGGCATCGAACTCGCCGAGCACCACGACGCCTACCGCCACCAGGTGTTCTGGATCGACCCGCAGACCGAGGCCCACGACGCGCTGGCGGCCCAGTGTTACCTGGACAGCCTGAGCCACCACTACCCGAACTTCGACAGCGCAGCGCTGCCCGCACTGATTGAGGGCTTTGGCCTGGCACCGCACCTGGCCAAGCCGATGTATATGTTGTCCACCGGCAGCCGGCGCAAAGTCTGGCTGAGCGCCGCATTTGCTGCCGGCACGCCGCTGACGCTGATCGACCAGCCGTTTGCAGCGCTGGACGCGCCCTCGATCCGCTTCCTGCGCGGCCTGCTGCAGGAGGCGTCGCAACACCCTGCTCGGGCCTGGTTGCTGGCCGACTACGAAGCGCCCGAAGGCGTGGCGCTGCGCCAGACCATCGCGCTCTGACGCGCCAAAGCGCCGTCAGTCCAGCGGCGCCACTTCCACAAACACCAGGCGGTTGCCGAACGGGTCGTGCACCGTCAACTCCCGGCTGTCCCAGGGCATGTTCTCAATGCCGGGTTTGGCGTACTTGTAGTTCGCCTCGGTGAGTTGCGCGTGCAACGCGTCCAGCTGGTCGGTCTGGATGCGCACCGCCGCGCCCGGGCAACAGTCGCCGTGGTGCTCGGTCAGGTGCAGCACGCAGCCGTCGCGCGAGACCTGCATGTAGAGCGGAAAGCCGGGCTCGAAGCGGTGCTCCCAGTCGATCTTGAAGCCGAGGAAATCCAGGTAGAACTCGCGCGCCCTGGCTTCGTCGAAGCTGCGCAAAATCGGGGTGGTGATGCCGAGCCCCATCGCATTCACCGTGCGCCCAGGCCCATGCTGCGCGAAATCACTTCCTTCATGATTTCATTCGTGCCGCCGTAGATGCGCTGCACACGCGCGTCGGCGTAGGCACGGGTGATGGGATATTCCCACATGTAGCCGTAGCCGCCGTGCAGCTGCAGGCATTCGTCCATCACCTTGCACTGCAGGTCGGAGCACCAGTACTTGGCCATGCTGGCGGTGGCGGTGTCGAGCTTGCCGTCCACGATGAGCTCGCAGCACTTGTCGACGAACACGCGCGCCACCTGCACCTCGGTCTGCAGCTCGGCCAGCGTGTAGCGCGTGTTCTGGTACTGCGCTACGGGCTGGCCGAACACCTTGCGGTCCCTGGTGTACTGCACCGTCCAGTCGATGGCGGCCTGCGCCGCCGCCACCGCGCCGATGGCGATCTGCAGCCGCTCCCAGGGCAGCTGTTCCATCAGGCAGATGAAGCCGCGCCCTTCCATGGCCGGGCCGCCCAGCAGGTTCTCGGCCGGCACGTTCACGTTGTTGAAGAACAGTTCCGAGGTGTCCTGCGCCTTCATGCCCAGCTTCTTCAGGCGTTTGCCTTTTTCAAAGCCCGGCATGCCACGCTCCACCAGCAACAGGCTGGTGCCCTTGGCGCCCGCGCTCGGGTCGGTCTTGGCGACCACGATCACCAGGTCGGCATGCCAGCCGTTGGTGATGAAGGTCTTGCTGCCGTTGAGCAGGTAACTGCCGTCGGCCTGTTGGATGGCGGTGCTCTTGACGCCCTGCAGGTCGCTGCCGGCAGCGGGCTCGCTCATGGCGATGGCACCCACCATCTCGCCGCTGGCGAGTTGGGGCAGGTACTTTGCCTTCTGCGCTTCGGTGCCGTAGTGCAGGATGTACGGCGCCACGATCTCGCTGTGCAGGCCGAAGCCGATGCCGGTGAAGCCGCTGCGCGCGATCTCTTCCATCTGCACCACCGAATACAACTTGTCGGCATCCGAGCCGCCATACGCCTCGGGCAGGCTCATGCCGAGAAAGCCGTTCTCCCCGGCCTTGCTCCACACCGCGCGGTCCACATAACCCTGCTCCTCCCAGGCCTCGTGGTGCGGCGCGATTTCCTTGTCGATGAACTTTCGGAAGCTGTCGCGGAAGGCTTCGTGGTCGGCGTTGAACAGGGTTCTTTCGATCATGGTGTCACCTATCAGACTGGTCGCATGGAATTTAGGAAAGCAGATGCTCGGCAAAAGTCTATACTGATTCGGCACCCGCGTTCCCCCCGGATTCCCCCCAGGAGACACCATGAGCGAAGCATTCGTATTCGATGCCGTGCGCACGCCGCGCGGCAAGGGCAAAAAGGACGGCAGCCTGCACGAGGTCAAGCCGATCGACCTGCTGGCCGGTGTGCTCACCCAGTTGCAGCGGCGCAACGGTTTCGACACCGGCGCGGTGGACGACGTGGTGATGGGCGTGGTCTCGCCCATCGGCGAACAGGGCTCGGTGATCGCCAAGGTGGCCGCGCTCAAGGCCGGCTGGGACTGGCGCTGCTCGGGCGTGCAGATCAACCGCTTCTGCGCCTCCGGCCTGGAGGCAGTGAACCTGGCGGCGATGAAGGTGCGCAGCGGCTGGGAAGACCTGGTGGTGGCCGGCGGCGTGGAGAGCATGAGCCGTGTGCCCATCGGCTCCGACGGCGGCGCCTGGGCGCAAGACCCGCAGACCAACAGCGACACCCTCTTCGTGCCACAAGGCATTGGCGCCGACCTGATCGCCACCCTGGAAGGTTTCCGCCGTGAAGACGTGGACGCCTACGCGCTCGAATCGCAGAAGCGCGCCGCCGCCGCACGCGCCGCCGGGTACTTCAAGGGTTCGGTGGTGCCGGTGACCGACTTCCTGGGCCAGAGCATCCTGGACGAAGACGAGTTCATCAAACCGCAGACCACGCTGGACGGCCTGGCCTCGCTCAAGCCGGCGTTCGAGCAGCTGGGCGGCATGGGTTTTGATGCGGTGGCGCTGCAGCGTTACCCGCAGGTTGAACGCATCCACCATGTGCACCACGCGGGCAACTCATCGGGCATCGTCGATGGCGCCACCGCGGTGCTGATCGGCAGCGACGCCGCCGGCAAGGCGCATGGCCTCACGCCGCGCGCGCGCATCGTCTCGGCCGCGCTCTCGGGTGCCGACCCCACCATCATGCTCACCGGCCCGATGCCGGCGGCGCGCAAGGCGCTGGCCAAGGCCGGCCTCACCATCGACCAGATCGACCTGTTCGAAGTGAACGAGGCCTTTGCCGCCGTGCCCATGAAGTTCATGAAAGAACTGGGCGTGCCGCACGAGAAGGTGAACGTGAACGGCGGTGCCATCGCGCTCGGCCACCCGCTGGGTGCCACGGGCGCCATGATCCTCGGCACGTTGATCGACGAGCTGCACCGCCGCCAGCTGCGCTACGGCCTGGCCACGCTGTGCGTCGGCGGTGGCATGGGCATCGCGACGGTTGTTGAAAGGGTCTGACGACCCTCCCCCGCGCCGCACCATCGGCGCGTCACCCCTGTGGGGGAGCTGCACCTGCAGCTGCGCGGTGTTTCTGGACAGCAAGACCTTTGAAAGCGAAACGATGAAAACCATCCGCTACGAACTCGCCGACGGCATCGCCACCATCACCTTCGATGAGGAAGGCTCGCCGGTCAACACCATGTGCGCCCAATGGCAGGCCGACCTTACCGAGGTCACCGCGCAGGTGATGCGCGACTGCGCCGACATCAAGGGCATCATCCTGGCCTCGGCCAAGACCACCTTCTTCGCCGGCGCCGACCTCAAAGGCACGATGCGCCTGCAGGCCAGCGACGCGGCACATGTGTTCGCCGAAATCGAGCAGACCAAGAAGAACTTCCGCACGCTGGAAACCCTGGGTGTGCCGGTGGTGAGCTGCATCAACGGCGCGGCGCTCGGCGGTGGCTGGGAGGTGGCGCTGGTGGGCCACCACCGCATCGCGGTGAGCGACCCCAAGATCCAGCTCGGCCTGCCAGAGATCACGCTGGGCCTGATCCCCGGCGCCACCGGCATCACCAAGATGGTTCGCCTGCTCGGCCTGGCCGGCGCGCAGCCCTACATTCTGGAAAGCCAGTTGTTCAACCCGCGCGAGGCGCTCGAGCTTGGCCTGGTGCACGAGCTGGTGGCGCCCGGCAACGACGTGGCCACGACGATGCGCAGCGCGGCGCTGGCCTGGATCGCGGCGCACCCGCAGTCGCGCCAGCCCTGGGACCAGAAGGACTACAAGATTCCGGGCGGCACGCCGAGCAACCCAAAGATCGCCGGCATGCTGACCGTGGCGCCCGCCATGCTCAAGCAGAAGACACGTGGGCTCTACCCCGCGCCCGAGGCCGCGCTGGCGGCCATGGCCGAAGGTGCCATGGTCGACTACGACACCGCCTGCCGCATCGAAAGCCGTTACCTGGCGCGGCTGATCGTGAGCCCGGTGGCCAAGAACATGATCAACACCTTCTTCTTCAACCTGAACGCGATCAAGAGCGGGCAGTCGCGGCCGAAGGATATCTCGCGCTTCAAGCCGAAGAAGGTCGGCATCCTGGGCGCCGGCATGATGGGTGCGGGCATCGCCTACGCGCAGGCCAGCCGCGGCATCCAGACGGTGCTGGAAGACGTGAGCCTGGAGACCGCCGAGCGCGGCAAGTCCTACAGCCAGAAGCTCACGCAGGCGCGCGTCGACAAGGGCCGCATGAGCGCGCAAGACCAGCGCGAGCTGCTCGACCGCATCCACCCCACCGACCACCCGGGCGACCTCAAGGGCTGCGAGCTGATCATCGAGGCGGTGTTCGAGAACCGCGAACTCAAGGCCGCGGTGACCAAGGAGGCCGAGCCCCAGCTCGCCGCCGGCGGCTTCTTCGCCAGCAACACCTCCACCCTGCCGATCTCCGGCCTGGCGCAGGCCAGCAGCCGGCCGCAGCGTTTTGTCGGCATCCACTTCTTCAGCCCGGTGGACAAGATGAAGCTGGTGGAAATCATCCGCGGCAAGGAGACCGACAACGAGACCATCGCACGCGCCTACGACTACGTGCAGGCGCTGGGCAAGCTGCCCATCGTGGTGAACGATTCGCGTGGCTTCTACACCAGCCGCACCTTCGGCACCTACGTGATGGAGGGCGCGGCCCTGCTGGGCGAAGGTGTGCCGGCGCCAGTGATCGAAAACGCGGCCCTGCAGATCGGCATGCCGGTGGGCCCGCTGGCGGTGCTCGACGAGACCGCGCTCTCGCTCTCGGTGCACGTGCTGGACCAGACCCGCGCCGACTTCGAGAAAGAAGGCCGCCGCTACGAGGCCGCGCCGGGCGAGCTGCTGGTGGAGCGGATGGTCAATGAACTCAGGCGCCCGGGCCGTGCGGGCGGTGGCGGCTTTTACGACTACCCCGCCGGGCAGAAGAAGCAGCTCTGGGCCGAGCTCAAGCCGCTGTTCGAAAAACCCGACCAGCCCTGGGAGCTGCAGGACATCAAGGACCGCCTGCTGTACCGCCAGTCGGTGGAGACGGCGCGTTGCCTGGCCGAAGGTGTGCTCACCTCGGTGCACGACGGCAACATCGGCTCCATCTTCGGCATCGGCTTCCCGGCCTGGACGGGTGGTGCGCTGCAGTTCATCTACGGTACCGGCATCGAGGCTTTCGAGCGCCGCTGCGCCGAACTGGCCACGCGCCACGGCGCGGGCTTTGTGCTCGACGACGCGGTGAAGGCTGCGATCCGGCAGCACCAGCCGAAGTATTAGGAGCACCCCCTGCGTCGCCTGCGGCGCCTTCCCCCTGAAGGGGGACGACAGTTGGGGCCGGCGAAGCCGGACCCTCGCTGTCTCTGGATCTGACCGCCCCTCACGCGCGGCGTTGGTCGCCACAGCGGGGCAGCCCTTTCAAACCCTCAACTCAATCCCATGAAACGTCTCGACGGAAAAGTCTGCCTCATCACCGGTGCTGCGCAAGGCATCGGCCTGGCCACCGCCCTCAAGTTCGCGCGCGAAGGCGCCAGCGTGGTGGTCTGCGATGTGCAGCAGGCCGGGGTGGACGCGGCGGTGGCGCAGTGCGAGGCGCTGGGTGCCACCGCAACGGGTTTCGTGATCGACGTGACGCAGCGGGAGATGGTGGACGCGGTGGTCGCGCAGGTGACGGCGCGCTTCGGCCGCATTGACGTGCTGGTGAACAACGCCGGCATCACGCAGGACGCGCGCCTGCAGAAGATGACGCTGGAGCAGTTCGACCGAGTGATCGACGTCAACCTGCGCGGCGTGTTCCATTGCGCGCAGGCGGTGGTGAACACCATGACCGCGCAGGGCAGCGGCGTGATCCTCAACGCTTCGTCGGTGGTCGGCATCTACGGCAACTTCGGCCAGACCAACTACGCCGCCAGCAAGTTTGGCGTCATCGGCTTCACCAAGACCTGGAGCCGCGAGCTCGGCCCCAAGGGCATCCGCGTCAACGCGGTGGCGCCCGGCTTCATTGCCACGCCGATCCTGAGCACCATTCCCGACAAGGTGATCACCGAGATGGAGCAACGCGTGCCGCTCGGCCGCCTCGGCCAGCCCGAAGAGATTGCCAACGTCTATGCCTTCCTGGCCAGCGACGAGGCCAGCTACATCAACGGCACCGTGATAGAAGTCTCGGGCGGCATGTCGGTCTGATCCAGCGGCGGCTTTCCGTGACGTAGTGGCGTGCGGTACTTCAGGGTACCGGGGTAAATCGCCGGCGCCCCCCTGCCCCTGCGCAGGGGCCTGTGCCATCATGAAATCCCCGTGTTGCCCCGTTTCCGCGCATGCTGATTGCCCCTCCGCCCGCCAACGAAATGCAGCGCCTTGCGCGCCTGCACGGGCTGGGTGTGCTCGACACCCTGCCGCAAAAGGCGTTTGACGACATCTCGGCCCTGGCCCAGGCCATCTGCGACACCCCGGTTGCGCTCATCTCCCTGATCGACAGCGACCGGCAGTGGTTCAAGTCGCGCATCGGCTTCGAAGCCGCGCAGACCTCGCGCGAGGTGTCGTTCTGCTCGCACGCCCTTCTGAACCCATCGAACGTCACCGTCGTCGAGGACCTGCAGCACGACGAGCGCTTCCACGACAACCCGCTGGTGACCGGCCCCGTCCAGGCCCGCTTCTACGCCGGCGCGCCCATCGTCACCGACGACGGCTTCGTGCTCGGCGCGGTGTGCGTGATCGACCACCAGGCGCGCCAGCTCAGCCCGACCCAGATCGGCGCGCTGGGCAAACTCTCCAGCCTGGTGAGCGATCTGCTGGAACAGGAAAAGACCCAGCGGCAAGCCAACGAGCTCACCGCCGAGGCGGTGTGCCTGCAACACGCGCAGCTCACGGCAATGGCGATTGCCGGGCTTGACCTGCAGGCTTACGTGGATGCGCAGTACATCTACCGCCACGTCAACGACACCTTTCTCGCCTATTGGGGTTGCACGCGCGAAGAGATCATCGGCCGGGGACTGCCCGAACACGTGGGCGACGAGCCCTTCCGCCACGTGATCCAGCCCCATCTGGACCGCGCCCTCACCGGCGAGACCACCTCCTACCAGCGCCGCACCCTGTTCCCGGGCCGCGGCGCGCGCCATGTGCATGTGGACCTGATGCCGGTGCGCGACGCCGCCGGTGCGGTGATCGGCGTGGTGTTGCGGGCGCAGGATGTGGAAGACCTGCGCATGCGCGAGGCCCATCTGCACGAAGCCGTGGCCCTGCTCGAACAGAAGACGCTGGAGCAGGAGCGCTTCATCCACATCATGTCGCACGACCTGCGCGAGCCGATCAACTCCATCAACAACTTCGCCGCCCTGCTGCAGGCCGACCACCAGCAGGCCCTGCCGCCCGAAGCGCAGCGTTACCTCGGCTTCGTGCACGCCGGTGGCCGGCGCATGGCCGCGCTGCTGGACGATCTGCTGCACTACGTGCGCCTGGAACAGCACGCCCTGGTCAGCGCACCGGTCAACCTGGCCTGTGTGGTGCAACAGGTGAGCGACGACCTCGCCGCCGCGCTCACCGCCAGCGGCGGCGCGGTGGAAGCCGAAAACCTGCCCATGGTGCAGGCCGACGCGTCGTTGCTGCGCATCGCGCTGCAGAACCTGATAGCCAACGGCCTGAAGTTCGCGCGCCCCGGGGTGCCGCCCCGTGTTCGCGTGCGCGCCGCGCGCCACGGCGGGTTCGACCGCATCGAGGTGAAGGACAACGGCATCGGCATCACGCCCGAACACCAGCCGCAGGTGTTCAACCTCTTCACGCGCATGCACCTGCGCCGGCAACACGACGGCTCGGGCCTGGGCCTGTCGATCTGCCAGCGCATTGCCGCGCTGCACGGTGGCCACATCACGCTGCAATCGGTGCCGGGCGAAGGCAGCCGCTTTACCCTGCACCTGCCCGTGGCGCGTGGCGCAAGCCGTTCCGCAGGAGCACCACCATGAACCGTTACGAGCGCTTCATCCTGGTCGACGACAGCGAGGCCGACAACGTCTTCCACGAGATCATGATCCGGCGCAGCGGCTTCACCGGCGAGCTGCGCGTGTTCGAATCCGGCGCCGACGCCCTGGCCTTTCTGCAGGCCGACCCGCTCACCCTGCGCACCTGCCTGTTCCTCGACATCAACATGCCGCAGATGAACGGCTTCGAGTTCGCGCGCCTGGCCGCTCCGCTGCTGCGCCACCGGCCCCAGGTGGTGGTGATGATGCTGACCTCGTCCGACGCCGCGTCGGACAAGGCGCTCGCCGCCGAGCAGCCCCTGATCCGGGGGTTTCTCACCAAGCCGCTCACGGTGGATCTGGTGCGGGAACTGCAGCAGGCCGGCTGATCCGGGCGCAGCGCCGTCAAAATTGACTCTGTCTGTTTTTACTTGACTTGGTCAAGCAAGCGCGCAAAATCGGCGCATGCCAGCCCAAGCCGACACCGCCACCAGCACCGCCGCACACACGGCCCCCGTTGACCCGGCCCAGGTGCGCGCCCTGCGCGCCTTCAACCGCTTCTACACCCAGCGCACCGGCCTGCTCGACCCCTACCTCGGCAGCGCCTTCTCGCTCACCGAAGTGCGGGTGCTCTACGAGCTGGCGCACCACGCACCCTGCAGCGCCAGCGAGCTCGGGCGCCGGCTGCTGCTCGACGCCGGGTACCTCAGCCGCATCGTGCGCCGCTTCACCGAAGCCGGCTGGATCACGCGAACGCCCTCCCCGGCCGACGCGCGCCAGCACGTGCTGGGCCTCACGCCCGAAGGCCGCAGCGCGTTCGAGCCCCTGCAACAGCGTTCACGCGACGAAGCCGCCCGCCTGCTCGGCCCGTTGACGCCGGAGCAGCGCGCCGGCCTGGTGGCCTCGCTCGGCCGCGCCCAGGCCCTGCTCGACCCCGGCCCCGCGCCGCGCTCGCGCCACACCGTGCTGCGCGACGTGCGTGCCGGCGACATGGGCTGGGTAGTGCAGCAGCACGGCGAGATCTACGCCCGCGAGTACGGCTGGAACAGCGAGTTCGAAGCCCTGGTGGCCGAGATCGTGGCGCGCATGATCCGCCGGCACGACCCGGCGCGGGAGCGTGGCTGGATCGCCGAACTCGACGGCGAGCGCGTGGGCTCGGTGTTCGTGGTGCGCAAGAGCGCCACCGTGGCGCAACTGCGCCTGCTCATCCTGAGCCCGGCGGCACGCGGCCTGGGCCTCGGCGCCCGCCTCACCGACGAATGCCTGGCCTTCGCCCGCGCCAAGGGCTACCGCAAGATGGTGCTCTGGACCAACCGCAACCTGGACGCCGCGCGCGCCATCTACGCCCAGCGCGGTTTCGTGCTGGTCAAGAGCGAGCCCCACCACAGCTACGGCCACGACCTGGTCGGCGAAACCTGGGAGCTGGCGCTGTAACCAGCGTTCACGCAACTCCGCAAGAAATGTCAGCCTGCTGCGGCTAGATTGGCCTGTCCATCACCACAGGAGTCTTCCATGCACATCGAACAGCAAGACACGGCCCTGCGCATCGTCGGCATCGAGCTCAGAACCTCCAACGACGAGGCCATGACCACCATTCCGGCCCACTGGCAGCGCTTCACCGCAGACGGCGTGCTGGCGCGCATCCCGGGCAAACTCTGCGACGAGGTCTACGCGGTCTACACGCACTTCGAGAACGCCGGCGTGGACAACCGTGGCATCTACTCGTTGATCATCGGCGCGCCGGTCTCCAGCACGCAGGCCGTGCCCCCGGGCATGAGCCATGCCGTGCTGCCGGCCTCGCCGCGTGCGGTGTTCCCGGTGGCACCGGGCCGCGTCGACCAGGTGGGTGCCGTGTGGCAGGACGTCTGGCAACGCGACGATCTGCCCAAGGCCTTCGTGGCCGACTGCGAGCGTTACCGCGCCAACGGCGAGATCCACATCCTCATCGGCCTGCGGCACGGCGCCACCGCATGAACCCGGGCCACGGCTGGACCGACTACCAGCAGCGCCTGGGCCGCGTCATCGCCTACCTGCACGACCACCTGGACGAGCCGCTGGATCTGCACCGGCTGGCCGAGGTGGCGCACCTGTCGCCCTACCACTGGCACCGCGTCTACCACGCGCTGCACGGCGAGACCATCGCGGTCACGGTGCGGCGGCTTCGCCTGCACCGCGCCACCGGCTACCTGGCCAACACCAGCCTGCCGGTGGAGCAGCTCGCGCGGCGCTGCGGTTATCCCAATGCCCAGTCCTTCTCGCGCGCCTTCCGTGCGGCCTACGGCATGAGCCCGCTGCAGTACCGGCAACACGGTGGCCACGTGGCCTTTCGCACCGCCCAGGCCGACCGCCGCATGCCGGCGGGTTACGAGGTGGAGGTGCGCGAGATCCCGCGCGTGCGCCTGCTCGGCCTGAACCACAAGGGCTCTTACATGGCCATCGGCAAGGCGTTCGAGCCTTGCTTCGTGCAGCTTGCGGCACTCGGCCAGGTGCGCGCGGACACGCGCTGGATCGCCGAGTACCTGGACGATCCGTCCGCGGTACCGGAACACCAGCTCTGCGCACGCGCCGGGCTGTCCGTGCCCGAAGGCGTGGAGGCGGTGCCGCCCCTGGTCGCGTTCGAGGTGGGCGGCATGCCCTGCGCCGTGCTGCGCCACCGCGGCCCCTACGCCACCATGCGCGCGGCCTACCAGTGGCTGTACGGCCACTGGCTGGTGAACAGCGGCCACGAGGTGGGGGATGCGCCGGTGTTCGAGGAGTACCTCAACAACCCGCGCAACACCGCGCCGGCCGATCTGCTCACCGACATCTGCCTGCCGCTGGCGCGTTCGCACCGCAACTGAAAGCGCGTTGAAAGCCCGCGCGCCGATAATTCCGGCATGCCCGCGCCCGCCCCGATACCACCCGAAGCCGCTGCCCAGCAGCCACTCAACCAGCCCCAGTCCAAAACCGATCTCTTCCTCTCCTTCACCTGGCTGGCGCTGCAGGGTTTTGGCGGCGTGCTGGCGGTGGTGCAGCGTGAACTGGTGGAGAAAAAACGCTGGATGACGCGCGAGCAGTTCCTGGAAGACTGGGCCGTGGCGCAGATCATGCCGGGCCCGAACGTGGTCAACCTCTCCATGATGATCGGCGGGCGCTGCTTCGGCCTGCCGGGTGCGCTGGCCGCGCTCGCCGGCATGCTGGCCGCGCCCATGGTGGTGGTGCTGCTGCTCGCCGTGCTGTACGGCAACGTGGCCGACAACCCGGTGGCGCAAAACGCCCTGCGCGGCATGGGTGCGGTGGCCGCCGGCCTGATCACCGCCACCGGCATCAAGCTCATCAGCGCGCTCGACAGGAACGCCATGGGCATGGCGGTGTGCATCGGCCTGGCTTGCATCACCTTCATTGCCGTCGGCCTGCTGCGCTGGCCGCTGCTCTGGGTGCTGCTGGGTGTTGGCGGCGTGGCCTGCCTCCGGGCCTACCGCGTGCTCGGCGATGTCGATGCCGACCGCCGCCGCAAGAACGAACAGGCCTGAACACCATGATGCAGCCCACCGCCGCCAACTGGGTCGACCTGTTCACCCACTTCGCCAGCCTCTCTCTGCTGGGCGTGGGCGGGGCCATCACCACCGCGCCCGACATGCAGCGTTACCTGGTGCTGCAGCAGGCCTGGTTGAGCGATGCGCAGTTCACCTCGTCCATCGCCATCTCGCAGGCCGCGCCCGGCCCCAACGTGCTGTTCGTCGCCCTGCTCGGCTGGAACGTGGGCCTGAACGCGGGTGGCGGCCCGGCCGCTGGCTGGCCGGCCTGGTCGCTCGCTTTCCTGGGGGTGCTGGTGACCATGGTGGCCATCCTGCTGCCCTCCTCGGTGCTCACCTACACCGCCACGCGCTGGGCCCACCACAACCGCGAGCTGCGCGCGGTGCGCGCCTTCAAAACCGGCATGGCGCCGATCGTGATCGCCTTGTTGATCGCAACCGGCTGGCTGCTCACCGGTTCACACGAACACCCGGCACGCGACTGGCCGCTGTGGCTGCTCACCGCCGCCGCCACCGTGCTGGTGTGGCGCACGAAGATCCACCTGCTGTGGTTGATCGGCGCCGGCGCCGTGCTCGGGGCGCTGGGCCTGGTCTGACGCAGCCCCTTATTGCTGTTGCTGCTGTTGCTGCTGGTGGGCCTGCAGCATCGCGCCCATCTTCTGGTGAATCAGGTTGATCGCCTTGAGCGGGCGCACCATCACCTTGAAGTCGGTGATGCGGCCCTCGTCGTTCCAGCGGATCATGTCGACGCCGTTGACGCTGACGCCGTCGATCTCGACCTGGAACTCCAGCACCGCGTCACGCGGGCCCACCACCTCACGCGCATAACGGAAGCTCTCGTTGAAGAACACCTGGAACGCCGCCGCCAGGTATTGGGTGGTGACGGCCTTGCCGGTCTGCGGCGTGTGCACCACCGGCGAATGAAAGACCACGTCGTCGGCCAGCAGCTCGCGCAGGCCTTTCACGTTGCGGGTCTTGACGAGTTGGTGCCAGGTGCCCAGGGTGTCGATGGCCATGCGAGCGGTCTCCGGAGTGGTGTGGTGTGAAGCAACCGATCCGTTCAGTGCGCGCTGGAGTACAGGTTCACCACCACCACGCCGACGATGATCAGGCCCATGCCGAACATCGTCTGCCAGTTCAGGGTCTGCCCCATCCAGGCCCAGCCGATGATCGAGATCAGCACGATACCCACACCCGACCAGATTGCATAGGCCACGCCGGTCGGCATGCTGCGCAGCACCAGCGACAGGCAATAGAAGGCGATGGCGTAGCCCACCACGGTGACCGCGCTGGGCACCGGCCGGCTGAAGCTCTCCGACAGCTTCAGCGCACTGGTGGCAATGGTTTCCGCCACGATGGCGATGGCAAGGTAGAGGTACGTCATGTGCGGAATCTACCCGCCGGCGCGCCGGCCGTCAGGCATCCCCGTGCCCGGCCTCTGGCGCGGATGTGGGCATTGCCGCTGGTTTGACGGCGCGGTTTGCCGTGCGCACGCTGCGCACGCTGCGCAGGCTCAGGCCAGCAGTGCGGGCAGGCACACGGCCGCGGTCTCGCGCAGGCACAACTCGGCCAGGCCATCCAGCGGCGTCGCCGCGGGGTTGATCATCACCACGCGCGCGCCCGCCTGGTGCGCGGTGAACACCAGGCCGGCCGCGGGATACACCTCACCCGAGGTGCCCACCACCAGCATCAGGTCACAGCGCTTGGCGGCCTGCTCGGCCGCTTCGAGCGCCGCAGGCGGCAGGTGTTCGCCGAACCACACCACGGCCGGGCGGCGCAGGTTGCCGCAGACCGGGCAACGCGGCGGGTGGCCGTCTTCAATGGAACCGGGTTGGCAGCACTGGCGTGGCGCGTCGAGCCAGCTGTCGTCGGCGATGTTGCCGTGCAAGGCCAGCGTGCCGGTCTGGCCGGCGCGCTGGTGCAGGCCGTCCACGTTCTGCGTGATGAGCGTCAGCCGCCCCGGGTGGCGGCGCGAAAAATCCGCCAGCGCCAGATGGCCGGCGTTGGCCTGCACCTGGCCGATCAAGCCGCGCCGGTAGAGGTACCAGTCCCACACGCGCTGCGGGTCGGCACGGTAGGCGGCCTCGGTGGCCAGGTCTTGCGGGTCGAAGCGCGCCCAGAGCCCGGTCTGCGCATCACGAAAGGTCGGCACGCCGGACTCGGCGCTCATGCCCGCGCCGGTCAGCACCGCGATGTGGCGCGCATCCCGAATCCAGTCGCGCACCGTGTCGTGCATGGACTTCAGCTGCGCTGGCGCAGCGCCTCGTACAGGCAGACGCCGCTGGCCACCGAGACGTTCAGGCTCTCGACCGCACCGGCCATGGGAATGCTCACCAGTTCGTCGCAGGTCTTGCGCGTGAGCTGGCGCATGCCGGCGCCTTCGGCACCCAGCACCAGCGCGGTCGGGCCTTTGAGGTCCACCTGGTAGAGCGTCTTGGGCGCGTCGTCGCTGGTGCCAATGATCCAGATGTTGCGTTCCTTGAGCTCACCCAGCGTGCGCGCCAGGTTGGTCACCATGAAGTACGGCATGGTCTCGGCCGCACCGCTGGCCACCTTGGCCACGGTGGCGTTGATGCCGGCGGCGTGGTCCTTGGGCGCGATCACGGCGTGTGCGCCGGCACCGTCGGCCACACGCAGGCAGGCACCCAGGTTGTGGGGGTCGGTGATGCCGTCGAGCACCAGCAGCAGCGGCGGGATGCCGGTGGGTTCGAGTTGTTCCAGCAGGTCGTCGAGCGAACGCACCTGGGCCACCGCCTCCACGCGCGCGGCCACACCCTGGTGGCCATGACTGCCGGCGAGTTTGGCGATGCGCAGGCCGTCGGCCTCGATCAGCCGGGCATTGGCCTCGCGCGCCTTGTCCAGGAACTGGCGCATGCGCGCGTCGCGCCGGGTCGGCTCGTAGTAAATCTCGATGATGGATTGCGGCGCGGTTTTCAGGCGCACACCCACGGCGTGAAAGCCGAACAGCACTTTGGGGGAAGACATGCGCCGATTATCGACGCTGGCCGCACGGATCCCGGGCCGGGTCTGGCTTCAGGCGCCGTGGGCGAGTTCGCCGAGCCGGCGCAGCGCGGCGTCAAAGCGCACGTCGCCGGGGTGGCCGAGGTTCAGGCGCAGGTGGTGGGTGAAGCGCCGGTCGGCCGAAAACAGCACGCCGGGCGCGGTGCTGATGTGCTCTTCACGCGCCCGGTGGTGCAGTGCCAGCGCGTCCACCGAGGCCGGCAGTTCGACCCACACGAAGTAGCCCCCGAGCGGTCGCGTGACCCGGGTGCCGGTGGGAAAGTGCCGCTCCACCAGGCGCAGCGCGTGCTGCTGCTGCGTGGCCAGGGCTTCGCGCAGGCGGCGCAGGTGGCGGTCGTAACCACCTTGTGCCAGGTAGTCCACCAGCGCCAGCTGCGGCGGGATGGCGGTGGCGAGCGAACTCGACATCTTGAGCCGCTCCACCGCCGGCGCGAAGCGCCCCGCCGCGGCCCAGCCGACGCGGTAACCCGGCGCCAGGCATTTGGAAAACGACGAGCAGTGCAGCACGCCGCCCTCGCGGTCGAACGCCTTGGCCGGTGGCGGGCGGCGCGCGCCGGCGTGCAGTTCGCCATACACATCGTCTTCGATCAGCGGCACGCGGTGGCGCGCCAGCAGCTCCACCAGCGCCTGTTTGCGCGCGGGCGGCATGAGCGCGCCCAGCGGGTTCTGGAAACTCGGCATGAACCAGCAGGCCGCCACCGGCTGGCGCTCCAGCAGCGCGGCCAGTGCATCGATGTCCACGCCCTCGCGCGGGTCGGTCGCCACCTCCACCGCCTTCAGGTGCAGGCGTTCCAGCGCCTGCAGCGCGGCGTAGAAGGTGGGCGACTCCACCACCACCACGTCACCGGGTTGCGTCACCGCCTGCAGGCAGAGGTTGAGCGCCTCCATGGCGCCGTTGGTGATGACCAGCTCGTCCGCCGCCAGCGGCACACCATGCAGGGCATAACGCCGCCGCAAGGCCTGGCGCAGGCCTTCGTCGCCCGCGGTCAGCGCGCCGGTGATGCGGTTGGCGGGCAGGCGGCGCATGGCGCGCGCGCCGCTGCGTGCCAGTGCATCAAACGGGAACAGGTGCGATGCCGGAAAGGCCGAGCCCAGTGGCACCACGTCGGCGTCGCGCGTGGAGCCCAGCAGCTCGTAGACCAGTTCGCTGATGGCCACCGGCGTTGCCTCGCCGCTGGGCCGCGCGGCCTGCGGCGCCGAGCGCGTCAACTTGCGCGTGGCGCGCACGAAGAAACCGGAACGCGCACGCGCCTCGACCAGGCCCAGCGATTCCAGCTGGCCATAGGCCTGGAACACGGTGGACGGGCTCACACCGCGTTGCTCGCAGGTCTGGCGCACCGAAGGCAGGCGTTCGCCGGGGCGCAGCAGGCCGGCGCGGATGCCGTCGGCAATGTCTTCGGCCAGCTGCTGGTATCGGTTGAGGCGGGCCCCCGTCATCGGATCAACCTGTTGGACATCGTCGGCCGATCTTGATGGTGCCATGCGCGGCGTTTCGGCGCTCACAGCCAGCGCACCAGCAAGGCGATGACCAGCGCGGTGCAGACGCCGTTCAGGCCCATGGCCAGCGCCGCGAAGGCCACGCTCTGCGGGTGCGTCTGCAGCGCACGTGCGGTGCCGATGGCGTGCGCCACCAGGCCGAGCGCGAAGCTGCGCGTGGTGGCGTCGTCGATGCGCAGCAGGCGCAGCACCGGCCCCGCGAACAAGGTGCCCAGCACGCCAGTGGACACCACCGCCAGCGCGGCCAGCGCCGGCAGGCCACCCGCACGCTCGGCCGCCTGCATGGCAATCGGCATGGTGGCGGCCTTGGGCGCCAGCGACACCGCCAGCGGCCAGGGTGCACCGAGCACCTGGGCCAGCGTCAGCGTGCCCAGCACCGAGGCCAGGCACCCCGCGAGCAAGGCCAGCAGCAACGGCACGGCGAGCCGCCGCAGCAAGGCGGCCTGCCGGTACAGCGGCACCGCCAGGGCGATCACCGCCGGCCCGGTGAGCCAGCGCAGCGCGCGCGTGGCCTCGGCGTACAAGGGGTAACCGGTACCGGTGACCGCCAGCACAACCAGCACCAGCGCGGTGCCGGTGAGCACCGGCAGCAACAGCAGGTGGTGGCCGCTGCGCCGGTACAGCGCCAGTGCCGCCGCGTAGGCCGCCAGCGTCACCAGGGTCCAGCCGGCCACGGCGGGCCAGGAAGCCAGCGCGCTCACGTCGGATGGCGGCGCAGCAGCCGGTGCAGGGTCCAGCCGGTGACGGCGATGGTGAGCACGGTGACCAGGGTCGCGCTCAGCGCGAACACCGCCGCGTGCTGCGTCAGCAGGTGGCCATACAGGCCCACCGCTGCCACCGAGGGAATCAGGAACAGCATGAGGTGCCGCAGCAGCGGCGCGCTGAGTTCGTCCAGCCCTTGCGGCACACCGCCGCGCAGGGCCAGCAGGCCGAGCAACAGCAACAGCCCCACCAGCGAACCCGGCAGCGGCCAGCCGGTGAAGGCAATGAGGCTGTCTCCCAGCCACTGCAGCCCGGCCAGCAACCCGGCCGCAGCACCCCAGCCCAGCCAGCGCCGCACTGGCGGAGCCCATTCTCGGTACGGTTGTTTGAACATCATCGGGTCAGTATCGCCGTCGAAGGCCCATCTGCCACGCATCAGATCGGACCGATATCGGGGGGATCAGTGCGCATCAGTTGCGACCTCTGATACGGTATTTTTTCAATAAAACTGCATCTTGCACACCAGATGCATCCGGGCGAGCATACCGGCATGCCCACGAATGCCGTTTTATCTCCCTCCGCCCCCGGCCCGGACCTGCTGCACGAGGTGGTGGACAGTGGCCTGCTGCGCTGCGGCGTGCCGCCCCACCTGGGCGGTGCCGGCAGCGATCTGGACGCACTGGCGGCCGGTGCCGCCGAACTGGCGCGCCACCACCCGGGCGCGGCCTGGCTGCTGTGGGCGCAGCGCCTGGCGATCGAGGCCTTGCTGCAGTCGCCCAACGTGGCGCTGCGCGAGCACTGGCTGGCCGATTTCCTGAGCGGCGAGCGCGCCGCCACCCTGTCGCCCACGTTCACACCCCTGCAGGCGCACGACACCGGCCGCGGCTGGCTGCTGCGCGGCGAGCAGCTTGCCGTGCCCAACCTGCAATGGGCCGGTTTCTCGCTGGTGGCGCCGCTGCGCCTGCACGAGCAGCAGGCCCACTGGGTGCTGCTGCGCAGCGAGGAAGATGGCCTGTCGATCATGCGGGATACTGAGTCCCCTGGCCACGGCGATCCACCCACGGCCACGCTGCAACTGAACCAGGTGTTCTTCCGCGAAGACGAATGGCTCTGCGGCCCCGACCTGCCGCAGCGCCTGCTGCCGGTGGCCCAGGCGCTGGGCCGCGGCCTGGCTTGTGCGACCGACTGGAACCCGAACACCGCGCCCACGCTCTCACCCTAAAAGAACAGTCCACGACATGCACCCAGCCCTCCCCTCCCTCCCGCCCCTGCGCCAACGATGGCGCGCCATCCTGTTGCTCTGCCTGTCCATGCTGGCCTGGCCGGTGCTGGCGCAGACGCAGGCACCGCCCCAGACACCACAGCGCTTTGAAGACAGCATGGCGCAGCGCATGCTGGCCTGCACCGCCTGCCACGGCCCGCAAGGCCGCGCCGCGCCCGACGGCTACTACCCGCGCCTGGCCGGCAAGCCCGCCGGTTACCTGTACAACCAACTGCTGCACTTCCGCGATGTGCGGCGCGTCTACCCGTTGATGACGCACCTGCTCGATCCCCTGAGCGACAGCTACCTGATGGAAATCGCCGAGCACTTCGCCGCCATGCAGGCGCCCTACCCGGCACCCGCGCCGGTGAACGCCACGGCCGAACAGCTCACACGCGGCGAACAGCTGGTGCAACGCGGCGACGCCTCGCGCCAGCTGCCGGCCTGCATCGCCTGCCACGGCGCCGCGCTCACCGGCGTGCTGCCGGCCACGCCCGGCCTGCTCGGCCTGCCACGCGACTACCTGAACGCCCAGCTCGGTGCCTGGCGTGCCGGGCTGCGCAAGGCCCATGCACCCGACTGCATGGCCGACATTGCACGCCGCATGGAGCCCACCGACATCGCCGCCGTCAGCGCCTGGCTGGCCTCGCAACGCGTGCCGGCCGACGCCCACGCCGTCGACGCCTCGACCACCCCGCTGCCGCAACAATGTGGCAGCGCCAAGGCTCCCACGGGAGGCCGTCCATGAACGCCATCAACACCCGCTCCCTCGGCCGCAAGATCGGGCTCGCCTTCGGTCTGCTGCTGCTCGCCGGCATTGCTGCCTTCGCCTGGCTGGCCTGGCCGGCGCAACCCATCGCCATCGAACCCGCCACGCACACCAGCCGGGCCGATGACCCGGCCACCATCGAGCGCGGGCGTTACCTCTCGGTGCTCGGCAACTGCCAGGCCTGCCACACCACGCGCGGCGGCACGCCGTTTGCAGGCGGGCTGGGTGTGGTCACGCCCTTCGGCACGGTGTACGGCAGCAACCTCACGCCCAGCGCCAGCGGCCTGGGCGAATGGAGCGCCGACGACTTCTGGCGCGCGCTGCACCACGGCCAGGGACGCGACGGCCGCTGGCTCAACCCGGCCTTCCCGTACAACAACACGACGCAGATCGTGCGCGAGGACAGCGACGCCCTGTTCGCCTACTTCCGCAGCCTGCCGGCCGACGACACAGCGGTGCCGCCGCACGACATGCGCTGGCCGTACAACACGCAGTTCGCGCTCAAGGCCTGGCGCACCCTGTACTTCAAGGCCAACGACCACATCCCGACGCCCGACGGCGCAACGCCATCGGACGAGCTGCTGCGCGGCGCCTACCTGGTCAACGGCCTGGGCCACTGCAGCGCCTGCCACGTGCCGCGCGACGCGCTCGGCGGCCAGGGCGACATGCTCGGCCTCTCCGGCGGCCTGATCCCGATGCAGCGCTGGTACGCGCCGTCGCTGCTCGACCCGGCCGAAGCCGGCCTGCAGCACTGGAGCGTGGAAGAGATCGTGGCCCTGTTCCGCGACGGCCGCGCGCGCGACGCCATCGTCAGCGGCCCGATGGCCGAGGTGGTACAACACAGCACCCAGCACTGGACGCCCGAAGACCTGCACGCCATGGCCAGCTACCTGCACCAACTGCCGCCGCAGCACAGCCCGCGCCGCGCCACGCCCGCGCAGCCGGACTCGCGCACGCTGACCGCCGGCGCCCAGCAGTACGAACAGCATTGCGCGTCCTGCCACGGTGCCAAGGGCGAAGGCATCACCAGCAACGGCGCCATCGCCTACCCGGCGCTGGCCGGCAACCGCACCGTGACCATGGACTCGCCCGCCAACCTGGTGCAGATCGTGCTCAACGGCGGCTTCTCGCCCGCCACCGCCGGCCACCCGCGCCCCTTCGGCATGCCGCCTTTCGTGCTGCAACTCAGCGACGGCGAAATGGCCGACGTGTTGAGCTTCGTGCGCAGCCAGTGGGGCAACCAGGCACCGCCGGTGAGTGCACTCGACGTGCAGCAACTGCGAGGGCCGCTTGGCCGCTGAACTGCATGTGATCTGCCTGTGCGCGCAGTGGTGCGGCAGTTGCCGCGACTGGCGGCCGGTGATCCACGCGCTGTCCCAGGCGCACCCGCAGCACCAGTGGCGCTGGCTGGACATCGAGGACGAAGCCGCCGCGCTCGGCGATCTGGACGTGGAGACCCTGCCCAGCGTGCTGGTGGCGCGGGGCGAACACGTGCTGTTCTACGGCCCGGTGCTGCCGCGCGCCGAACTGCTGGAGCGCCTGCTGCAGACGCTGCAGGAGCCAGGCCAACGGCCCGCGGCCGTGGAGCCCGAGGTGCTGGCGCTCTGGCAGCGCCTGCGGGCGGGCTGAGCCTGCTGGCCGGCCTTCAGGCCTCCACCCGCTCGGCCGCCACCTGACCGGCTTCGATGGTGATGCGGCGCTCGCAGCGCTGGGCGATGGCGCGGTCGTGCGTCACCAGCACCAGCGTCGTGCCCTGCTCGCGATTCAACTCGAACATCAGCTCCATGATCTTCGCGCCGGTGGCGAAGTCCAGGCTGCCGGTGGGCTCGTCGGCCAGCAGCACCGCCGGGCGCACCACGAAGGCCCGCGCCAGCGCCACGCGCTGCTGCTCACCGCCCGACAGCACCTTGGGGTAACTCGACAGGCGTTCGCCC
The DNA here is from genome assembly GCF_001571225.1 of Hydrogenophaga palleronii NBRC 102513. Classification (GTDB taxonomy): domain Bacteria; phylum Pseudomonadota; class Gammaproteobacteria; order Burkholderiales; family Burkholderiaceae_C; genus Hydrogenophaga; species Hydrogenophaga palleronii. The sequence goes on along the minus strand of NZ_BCTJ01000001.1, from coordinate 34,393 downwards.
AGGCCCACGCGCTGCAGCATCTGGGTTGCGGTGGCGCGCGCGTCGCGCTGGCCGGCCAGCTCCAGCGGCAGCATCACGTTTTCCAGCGCCGTCAGGTTGCCCAGCAGCTGAAAGCTCTGGAACACAAAACCCACCTTCTGCGAACGCAGCGCGGCGCGCTGGTCTTCGCTCAGGGCGAACAGATCCACGCCGTCGATGTGAACTGTGCCCTGACTCGGCGTGTCCAACCCCGCGACGATGGACAGCAGCGTGCTCTTGCCCGAGCCGGAAGCCCCGACGATGGCCGCCGTCTCGCCCTTGTTCAGCGTGAAATCAATATCGCGCAGAATGGTCAGAGAACCGGTGGAGTCGGTGACCGACTTGAACACATGCTGAACCGCAATCATCACATCGGACATGGAAGGACTTCTCAAGTTGAAACGCCGTCACTTTAACGCGCTGGCCACGGCGCTGTGCGCCCTCGCCGCCATCGGGTCTTCGGGTCTCACCCATGCACAAGCTGCGGCCGATCCGCTGGTCCTCGTGGTGGGTGACTCGCTCAGCGCCGAATACGGCCTCAAGCGCGGCACCGGCTGGGTGGCCCTGCTGGATGAGCGTCTGAAACGGGAAAAAGTTCGCGCCCGCGTGGTGAATGCCAGCATCAGCGGCGACACCACCTCGGGCGGCCGCTCGCGCATCGCGGCCCTGCTCACGCAGCACAAGCCGGCCATCGTGGTGCTTGAACTCGGTGGCAACGACGCGCTGCGCGGCCTGCCGCTGAACATGACCCGCGACAACCTCGCCACCATGGCGCGCCTCTCGCGCGAAGCCGGCGCCAGGGTGCTGCTGCTGGGCATGGAGATGCCGCCCAACTACGGCGCCCGGTACGGGCAGGAGTTCCGCGAGGTCTTCACCACCGTCGCCAAGAACGAAAAGACCGCGCTGGTGCCATTTTTCCTCAAGGGCGTGGCCGACACGAAAGACCCGACGGCGCTGTTCCAGGCCGACCGCATCCACCCGAACGAAGCGGCACAGGCGACCATGCGCGACAACGTCTGGCCCGAGCTGCGCAAGCTGCTGGCGGCGCGCTGAGCGCAAACGGCAAATCGGGGGAACAGGGCTGGGGCGGGTTCACCCCCCGGCGACGGCATGGCAAGCACGCGTCGAGATGGGCGCCCCATGCGCGAGGCGCGGGGGATGGGCAGGGTTCCTGCAAGACCCGCCCCGGGTTGTGCCAGACCGCAGGTCCGGCCGGTTGGTGCGGCCTGCCCGGGCCCGCTTCACCAACCAGATGACTCCCTGACCCACCCGGGCGCACAGCCTGGATGACAGGGATGCGGCAGACGTTTCAGTCCGCCGCGCCGTCGCCACCGGCGGCCGGGGCATCGCCCGACGCGTCGGGTGCACCCGGCTCCTGGCCTTCGGGTGCGTCGCTCTCGCTGTGTTGGCGGCCGGAGGCCTTGGCTTTCAGCTTCTCTTCCTTCTTTTTCTTCTTGGCGAGCTCGCGCTGGCGTTTTTCGTATCCGTAGTTGGGAGTAGCCAAATCAGTCTTTCGGTCTGTGATGAAGAAAAGGGTCAGCCGTGCAAGGCGCCCAGGGCCTGTGCCAGGTCGGCACGCAGGTCCTGCACGGACTCGAGGCCGATGGCAAAGCGTACCAGAGCGCCGGCTTCTTGCCAGCCCTGGCTGCGAATCGAGGCCAGCTCGTAGGGCGCACACAGGCTGATCGGCCCGGCCCAGCTCCAGCCCAGGCGGAACAGGCGCAGCGCATCGCAGAACGCGTCCACCCGCGCCTGCGGTATGCCGGCGTCGAACACGGCACTGAACAGGCAGGCCGCCGCACTCGCGTCGCGCTGCCAGGTGGCGTGGCCGGGTGAACCGGGCAATGCCGGGTGCAGCACCTGCACCACGCCGGGCTGCTGCTGCATCCAGGCCGCGAGTTCGCGGGTGCTGGCGTCTTGTGCGTGGTAACGCAGCGCGATGCTGGGCAGGCCACGCAGCACCAGTTCGGCGTCGTTGGAACCGACGCCCAGGCCCAGGCGAATGCGGGTCAGCAGAATTTTGCGGTGCAGGGCGAGGTCACGCGTGATGACCGAGCCCATCAGCACGTCGGCACCGCCGCTGGGGTATTTGGTCAGGGCCTGCACCGACACGTCCACGCCGAGCTCGAAGGGCTGGAAGGCAATGCCCGCGCCCCAGGTGTTGTCGAGTGCGGTGACGATAGGCCGCTGGTCGCCAGCCCGCGCGGCGTTGGCCGCGCGCACCCGCGCCACCAGGGCCGGCAGATCGGGGAATTCGAGCGTGATCGAGCCCGCGGCCTCCAGCCAGACCAGGCGCGTGGCCGGGCCGATCTGGCGTGCCAGGTCGTCCGGGTCCATGGCGTCGTAGAAGCGGTGCGTGATGCCCCAGGCAGCGAGTTCGGCTTCGGCAAAAGTCTTGCCGGGCCCGTAGGCGTTGTCGGGGATCAGCACCTCGTCGCCGCTGCGCAGGAAGGCCATGTCCACCAGGGTCATCACCGCCAGGCCGCTGGGCGCAAGAAGGCAATGGGTTCCCCCTTCCAGCGTGGCCAGGCGCTCTTCGAGCGTGAAGGTGGTGGGCGTGCCGTGCAGGCCGTAGGTGTAGCCGCTCTTGTCCTTCCAGTCGGTGGTGCGCAGCGCCTCGACGTTGGGGAACAGCACGGTGGACGCCTTGTACACGCCCGGTGCGACGGCCTCGAAGCCTTCGGGAGGCTTGTAGGGATGGTGGATCAGCCGGGTGGACAGGTCGTCGTGCTTCATGGATGGGCCGCCGCAGCGCTGCCCCGGCGGTCCGCGCAGCGGCTGGGTGAGAGGGTCACTGTGATCAGAGCTTCCACTTTTCCAGCAGTTGCGCCGGGCGCATGCTGTCGTAACCCTCGAAGGGCTGGTGGATCCAGGGGTTCGTGGGCAGGAATTCCACCGAGTAGTCGGCCTCGAAGGTGGACAGCTGCTTGGTCCAGATCACCGCGCTGCGCAGCTCGGTGATGGGCTTGTAGTTGGTCTTGAGCTGGGTGATGACGGATCTGAGCGTGTGGCCCGAATCGGCCAGGTCGTCGACCAGCAGCACCTTGCCTGCGATCTCACCCTTGGGCGTGGTGATGTAGCGCGCGATGTCCAGGTTGCCCTGCTCGGTACCGGCCGCGGCGCGGTAGGAGCTGGTCGACATGATGGCCAGCGGCTTGTCGAAGATGCGCGAGAGGATGTCGCCCGGGCGCATGCCGCCCCGTGCCAGGCACAGGATGGTGTCGAACTCCCAGCCGGATTGGTAAACCTTGAGCGCGAGCTTCTCGATCAGGTTGTGGTATTCGTCGTAAGAGACGTAGAGATGTTTGCCGTCTTCGGTCAGCATGCGGACTCCGGGTGGGGTATCGGTCGGTATTCTGGCATCCGGGGTGGGCGCGCCACCCCGGGGGAATCACCCATGGTATGGGTTGTGCAAAAGGATGGTGTGGTCGCGATCCGGGCTGGTGGACACGACATGGATCGGCACCCCCGTGGTCTCGGCGATGCGCGTGAGGTAACGCTGAGCGTTCACCGGCAGCTTGTCGTATTCCGTCACGCCGACGGAGGTTTCGGTCCAGCCCGGCAGGGTTTCGTAGATCGGCTTGCAGCGCGAAATGTCTTCGGCGCTCATGGGCAGGATGTCGATCACTTCACCATCGAGTTCGTAGCCGGTGCACAGCTGCAGTTCGGTGAGGCCGTCCAGCACGTCGAGCTTGGTGATGCACAGGCCACTCAGGCCGTTGACCTGCGCCGAGCGCTTGAGCAGGGCCGCATCGAACCAGCCGCAACGGCGGCTGCGGCCGGTGGTGACGCCCTTCTCGGCGCCCACGGTGGCCATGTGCCAGCCCGGCGTGCCTTCGGTTTCCCAGTCCAGCTCGGTCGGGAACGGGCCACCACCGACGCGGGTGGAATAGGCCTTGGTGATGCCGAGCACGTAGTGCAGCAGGCCCGGGCCCACGCCCGAACCGGCGGCGGCGTTGCCGGCCACGCAGTTGCTCGAAGTGACGAAGGGATAGGTGCCGTGGTCGATGTCGAGCAGCGTGCCTTGCGCGCCTTCGAACAGCAGGTTGGCGCCGGCCTTGTGCGCTTCGTTGAGTTCGCGCGACACGTCGGCGATCATGGGCTTGAGCAGTTCGGCCTGTTGCATGGCCTCGGCGTACACCGGTTCGAACTGGATCGCGCCGTCCTTCATGTAGGCTGCGATCTTCTCGTCCCAGGCCATGTCGGCCGAGTGCAGGTAGCTGGTGAGCAGGTGGTTGTGCAGGTCGAGCAGCTCACGCAGCTTGGCGGCAAAACGGTCCGGGTACTTCAGGTCCTGCACGCGCAGCGCACGGCGCGCGATCTTGTCCTCGTAGGCGGGGCCGATGCCGCGGCCGGTGGTGCCGATCTTCTCGGTGCCGGCCTTGACCTTGGCCGCTTCGCGCGCGATGTCGATGGCCGCGTGGAACGGCAGGATCAGCGGGCAGCCTTCGCTCACGCGCAGGCGCGAGCGCACCTCGACCCCGGCCTTTTCCAGTCCGACGATTTCTTCGAACAGCTTGCCGACCGAGAGCACCACGCCGTTGCCGATGTAGCACTTGACGCCGGCGCGCATGATGCCGCTGGGGATCAGATGCAGCGCGGTCTTCACACCGTTGATGACCAGCGTGTGGCCCGCGTTGTGGCCACCCTGGAAGCGCACCACGCCGGTGGCGGTTTCGGTCAGCCAGTCGACCAGCTTGCCCTTGCCTTCGTCACCCCACTGGGTTCCCACCACCACCACGTTGCGCCCGGGCGTCACGGCGCTGCTGCTGTTCGTCATTTGCTGTTTTCCGATTGAATGGGTTGTACGGTCCAGGCGCCGCTGTGGGCCACATCGGGCACCAGTTCGCGGTCGCAAGAGAATTCATCGACCTGGTGATCGTGGCCGGGCAAGGCGCACACCACCGTGTGGCCCTGTTCGCGCAGGGTGGCAATGGTTTCGCGCAGACCGGCGTCCATGCCCCAGGGGGCACGGATGGCGGCCACCAGCGGCCGCGGTGCGACGGCGGCCACGAGTTCCTTCAAGTCCAGGCTGAAGCCGACGGCGGGGCGGTTGCGGCCGAACACGGCACCGACTTCGTCGTAACGGCCACCGCGCGCGAGTTCCAGCGACTGCCCTGCCCCGCCTTGCGGCGTCTGGGCGAAGAGCGCGAAGCGCATGCCGGTGTAGTAGGCGTAACCACGCAGGTCGGCGAGGTCGATCGAGACCGTCAGGCCCTGCGCATGCGAGGCCAGCCAGCGCAGGCCGTCGAGCGCCGCCTGCAGGGCCGGCGAGGGCTGCAGCACGCGCTGGGCTTCATCGAGCACGGACACGTCACCGAACAGGTGCGGCAAGGCGATCAGGTCGCGTCGCACGGCGGCCGGCAGATCACGCGCCAGGATCTCCAGCTCGGCCACGTCCTTGGCATTGAGCGCGGCGTGGATGCGTGCTTCTTCTGCCGGCGAGAGCTTGACCGGCGCCAGCACCGCGTCGATCACGCGCACGTCGGCCATGTCCAGCTGCAGGCCGGTCACGCCCGCATTGCGCAGGCAGGCCTGTGCCAGTTCGATGATTTCGAGATCGGCTTCCTGCCCGCCATGGCCGTAGATTTCGGCGCCGAACTGCAGCGGTTCGCGGCTGGCGAACGGGCGGTCAATGCGGGTGTGCACCACCGGGCCGCAGTAGCTCAGCCGCGCCACGCCCTGGCGGTTCAACAGATGGGCGTCGATGCGCGCCACCTGCGGCGTGCTGTCGGCGCGCAGGCCGAGCGTGCGCCCCGAGAGCTGGTCAACCAGTTTGAAGGTCTGCAGACCCAGTGCTTCACCGGTACCGGTGAGCAGGGATTCCAGATGCTCCAGCAGGGGCGGCATGACCAGCTCGTAGCCGTAGCCACGCGCGGTGTCGAGCAAACCCCTGCGCAGTTCTTCGATGTGCCGGGCCTCGGAAGGCAGGACATCGGCAATGTGATCCGGCAGGACCCAGGCAGACATGGATATTTTCAGAGGCTGTTAAAAACGTGATTTTACCGGCCCCGGTATGGGGCCTCCGCCAATGGCGGATCACGACAGGGACAGGGAAGGAAAAGGCAGCAGGCCGTCAGGCCAGCCACCACCAGAACAGAAGGCCGCTGGCGATGCTGATCAGGCCGAAGAAACGCAGCTGGCCGTCACGCAGTTGCAGCATGTCCGTGAACACGCGGCGCCACAGGCGCGGAGCCAGCAAAGGCAGCAGGCCTTCGAAGACCAGCACCAGCGCCAGCGCGCCCCAGAGCATGTCGGACATCGGGCCGCCCTGCCCTTCAGCGCGTGGCGGCGGCGCTCATCGCGCCGGCGCGACGTTGCTGCTGCGCATGCCCTTGAAGAAGTCCGACGAGGGGTCAACCACGAACACATCGGACTTGTTGGCAAAGCTGGCCTTGTAGGCGTCCAGGCTGCGGTAGAACTGCGCAAATGCCGGGTCGCGGCCGAAGGCTTCACCAAAGGTGGCTGCGGCCTTGGCGTCGCCTGCACCCTTGATGAGCTGGGCGTCGCGGTAGGCTTCGGAGACGATCACTTCGCGCTGGCGGTCGGCGTCGGCGCGGATCTTTTCGCCTTCGGCAAAACCGGTCGAACGCAGTTCGTTGGCAACGCGCTTGCGTTCGGCTTCCATCCGCTGGTAGACCGAGGCGGTGATGCTCTCGGCGTAGTCCACGCGCGTGATGCGCACGTCAACCACGTCCATGCCCCAGGGCTTGTCGGCGCTGCGCACAGCGGCCAGCACCTCGCGCTTGACGTCGGCCATCAGCTCTTCGCGCCGGCTCGACAGCAGTTCGTTCACGGTGCGCTTGTTCACTTCCTGCTGGAAGGAGTTGCGCACCACGCGGTTGAGCTGCAGGGCACCGGCGCGTTCGTTCACGCCGACGTTGCGGATGTAGGCCTGCGGGTCGCTGATGCGCCAGCGCACGTACCAGTCGATCACCACGCGCTGCTTTTCAGCCGTCAGCGTGGGCTCGGTGTCGGTGCTCTCCAGCGTCAGCAGGCGCTTGTCGATGTAGGACACATTCTGGAACGGCGGCGGCAGCTTGAAGTTCAGGCCAGGTTCGGTGACGACCTGCTTGATCTGGCCCAGCTGGAAGACCACGCCGAACTGGCGCTGGTCCACCACGAACAGCATGGAGCTGGCGATTGCCAGGGCCACGATGAGGGATGTGATGATGAAACCGAGTTTGTTCATGTTGCTTCTCTGATCGCGGGCGTCGTTCAGCGGCTCTCGCGCTCACGCGAGCGGGCATTGTCCGTGCTGCGGCTGGTGGTCGCGGGGGCGGTGCTGGTGCCCGGCGTCGGCAGGCTGGGTGCGCTGGTGCCGGTGTTCGAGGACGTCTGCCCCGTCATCTGCATGATTTTGTCCAGCGGCAGGTACAACAGGTTCGAGCCCGACTTGGAGTCCACCAGCACCTTGGTCACGTTGCTGTAGATCTCCTGCATGGCGTCGGTGTACATGCGCTCGCGCGTCACCTGCGGCGCCTTCTGGTACTCGGTCAGCACCGAGCGGAAACGCTGCGAATCACCCTCTGCCTGCGCCACGATGCGGGCGCGGTAGCCTTCGGCTTCTTCGGTCAGGCGCGATGCGGCACCACGGGCACGCGGCACCACGTCGTTGGCGTAGGCCTGGGCTTCGTTCTTGGCGCGTTCGCGCTCCTGGCCGGCCTTGAGCACGTCGTCGAACGACGCCTGCACCTGCTCGGGTGGACGCACACCGCCCTGCTGCAGGTTGATGCCGACCACCTCGATGCCGACCTTGTAGCGGTCCAGGATGGCCTGCATCAGGTTGCGCACGCGCGGCGCGATCTGGTCACGCTCTTCGGCCAGCGCGGCGTCCATCTTCATCTTGCCGACCACTTCGCGCACCGCCGTCTCGGCCACCTTCACTACCGCGGCATCGGGGTCGCGGCTCTCGAACAGGAAGGCACGGGCGTCGTTCAGGCGGTACTGCACCGCGAACTTGATCTCGACGATGTTTTCGTCCTGCGTCAGCATCGCCGACTCGCGCAAGCCGGTGGCGGGCACCAGGTTGTCGCGGCCGACATCGACCGAGCGGATCTGCGTCACGAACACGGTTTCGTGGCGCTGGACCGGGTACGGCAGGCGCCAGTTGAAACCGGCACCGACCGAGCTGTGGTACTTGCCGAACTGGGTGATCACGGCCTGCTGGCCTTCCTGCACGATGAAGAAGCCGGTGCCGAGCCAGATCAGCAGCGCAACCGCGGCGATCAGGCCGGCGCCGATGCCGGTGGACTTGGGGCTGGGGTTGAAGCCGGGCATGCCGCCACCACCCGAGCCGTTGCCGCCACCCTGGCCACCACCGCGACCCTTGTTGCCGAGCAGTCCGCCGAGCTTGCGGTTGAGGTCGCGCCAGACTTCCTCCAGATCCGGCGGGCCCTGGTTGGGGCCCTGGCCGCGCGGCGGCTGGGGACGCTGGTTGTGGTTGCTGTTGCGGTCTTCGTCCTGACCGTCCTTGCCGCCTTCGTTGCGCGGCGCGTCATCGCCCCCACGGCCCCAGCGGGGATCGTTCAGGTTGAACATGCCCCACAACCCGCGCCAGATGCGGTCGCGCACAGTTCGGGCAGCGGATTGAGCGCCGCGGGAAGGGTTTTGCAGATTCACATCCATGGGTTGCCAACTCTTTGTCGATTCAAAACCATCACATTGTGCCCAATCAGGACACCGACTCGTCGATTTCCGGCCAGGGCCCGGGGTTCAAGGGCTCAGCGCCACGTTTTTGCGCCAGCACGCGCTCGGCCAGCACGGCGCGCAGCTCGGGCAGGCCTTGTCCGGTGAGCGCACTCGCGAAGATTCGAGGAACGCTCTGGCCTTCCAGTTCCATGGCATCGCTCAGAACATGCGGCGCGCTGGCCGGGTCCATCGCGTCCAGCTTGTTGAACAGCAGGATCTGCGGCACGTCGTCCGCACCGATGTCCCTGAGCACGCCCTGCACCGAAGCGATCTGCTCGGTGTACGAAGGGTTGGACGCGTCGACCACGTGCAACAGCAGATCGGCGTCGGCCGCCTCCTGCAGCGTAGCCGCAAAGGCGTCCACCAGGCCGTGCGGCAGGTCGCGGATGAAGCCGACCGTGTCCGACAGGGACACCGAACGCCCGGCCTCGCCCAGGTAGAGCTGGCGGGTGGTGGTGTCCAGGGTGGCAAACAGCTGGTCGGCGGCGTAGGCGCGCGCCTTCACCAGGCCGTTGAACAGCGACGACTTTCCCGCGTTGGTGTAGCCCACCAGCGAAATGGAGAAGGTGTCGCGCCGCTCGCGCTGGCGGCGCTGGGTCGAGCGTTGTTTCTTGACCTTCTCCAGCCGCTCCTTGGTGCGCTTGATGGCATCGCCGATCATGCGGCGGTCCAGCTCGATCTGGGTTTCCCCCGGGCCGCCGCGCATGCCGATGCCACCGCTTTGCCGCTCCAGGTGCGACCAGCGCCGCACGAGGCGTGTCGACAGGTATTGCAGGCGCGCAAGTTCCACCTGCAGCTTGCCCTCGTGGCTGCGCGCGCGTTGCGCGAAGATTTCCAGGATCAGCAGGGTGCGGTCGTTGACCGGCATGCCCAGGTGGCGCTCGAGGTTGCGCTGCTGCGCCGGGCTGAGCGACTGGTCGAACAGCACTTCAGAAGCGCCGGTGGACTGGGCCAGCATCTTGATTTCGTCGGCCTTGCCCGAGCCCACGAACAGGGCCGGATCGGGCGCGCGCCGCTTGCAGGCGACGCGGTCGGCCACGGTGTATCCCGCGGTCTGGGCCAGCAGCCCCAGTTCTTCGAGGCCGGCATCAAAATGCGGCACACCAAAATCCACACCGACGAGAATGACCGAAGGCGTGGAAGCGGCGGATGGGGCGGGTGAATTCAAATCGGTCGCACGGCAACGCGCGCAGCGTTGCTGGCCTGGCAGCGCGGCTGCACAGGCCGGGTGTGGTTCGGTCGCGTGTTCAGGAAGCGGCCGGCTCGTCCGTGCCGACGGCCGAGAACTGCACCGGGCGGCCCGGCACGATGGTGGAGATGGCGTGTTTGTAGACCATCTGCGTCACCGTGTTGCGCAGCAACACGACGTATTGGTCGAAGGACTCGATCTGGCCTTGCAGTTTGATGCCGTTGACCAGATAGATCGACACGGGCACATGCTCCCGGCGAAGCTGGTTCAGGAAAGGATCTTGCAAGAGCTGGCCTTTGTTATTGCTCACGATATGCTCCGTGTTCAACGTTAGTTAATGAGAAACGGACCATACCACAGCCATCCGGCTGTCTTTTCCGCCAAGTCCAAATTCTTACTCCTTGAAGGGATTCGCGGAGGTCTTGAACTCGATGCGCAGCGGCGTGCCCACCAGATCAAACGCCTTGCGGAAGCGCCCTTCGAGGAAACGCTTGTACGCGTCGGGCACACCTTCGAGCGAGTTGCCGTGGATCACGATCACCGGCGGGTTCATGCCACCCTGGTGGGCGTAACGCATCTTGGGCCGGAACATGCCGCTGCGCGTGGGCGCCTGGAAGGCCACGGCCTCCATCAGCAGGCGCGTGAGCACCGGGGTCGACATCTTGCGCATGGCCGAGGCATGGGCCTGGCCGATGGACTTCCAGACCGGGCCCAGGCCCTGGCGTTTCTGCGCCGAGATCAGATGCAGGGAGGCGAACTTGAGGAAGGCCAGCCGGGTTTCGATCTGGCGCTCGATCTGCTCGCGCTGGTAGGCATCCACCGCATCCCATTTGTTGATGGCCAGCACCACGGCGCGCCCGCTCTCCAGGATGTAGCCCGCGATGTGGGCATCCTGGTCGGTCACGCCCTGGGTGGCGTCCAGCAGCAGGAGCACCACGTGGGCATTTTCGATCGCCTGCAAGGTCTTGACCACCGAGAACTTCTCGATCGCCTCGAACACCTTGCCCTTGCGCCGGATGCCGGCGGTGTCGATCAACTCGAACTTCTGGCCGCCACGTTCGAACGGCACCGAGATGGCGTCGCGCGTGGTGCCCGGCAGGTCGAAGGCCACCAGGCGTTCTTCGCCTAGCCAGGCGTTGATGAGGGTGGACTTGCCAACGTTGGGGCGGCCCGCCACGGTGAGGCGGATGACGCCGGGTTCGGCTTCCGGCTCTTCTTCGTCTTCCGGCGGCAGGCCGGGAATGCGTTCGAGGGCGCTGTCCAGCATGGAGCGCACGCCCTGCCCGTGCGCGCCGGAGACCGGCAGCACTTCACCCAGGCCGAGCTCGAAGAACTCCACCAGTTGCAGGCCCTGCGTCATGCCCTCGGCCTTGTTGGCCACCAGCAGCGTGGGCTTGCCCAGGCGGCGCAGGTAGTTGCCGATGTCGTAATCCTGGGCACTGATGCCGGCACGGGCATCGACCACGAAGATCACCACGTCGGACTCGGCCACGGCCTGCCGGGTCTGCTTGGCCATCTCCTTGTAGATGCCCTCGCTGGCCTCGGGCTCGAAGCCGCCGGTGTCGATCACGATGTACTCGCGCCGACCCTGACGGCCATTGCCGTAGTGGCGGTCACGGGTGAGGCCGGCAAAGTCGGCCACGATGGCGTCGCGTGAACTCGTCAGGCGGTTGAACAGGGTGGACTTGCCCACATTGGGGCGCCCCACCAGGGCGATGACGGGTTTCACGGACTAACTTTCGTTCAGGCGGCCACGAACACCGTGGCCGCAGCAGGCTTTACTGGGGGCGCCAGGCGTAGACGCCGCCATTGCGCGTTTGCACCAGCAGCGCGTCGCCGGCCAGCACCGGGGCCGCCAGGATGGGCGAACCGTCGGTGGTGAGGCGGGTCATTTCGCTGCCGTCTTCGCGGGAGATCAGGTGAACCAGACCGGCGCTGTCGCCGACCGCCACCACGCGGCCCAGGGCCAGCGGTGCGCTCAGGCCACGGTACTTCAGGCGGTCGATGCTCCAGGCAGGTTCGCCGGTGGCGCGTTGCCAAGCCTGGAAGCGGCCGTCGGATTCGCTGCCGAACACCAGGCCGTCGTCGCCGTGCACGCCGGTGACGCCCTGGGCAGCACGCGTCCAGACGGTGCCTCCGCGGCTGCCGTCCACACAACCGACGGCGGCCGAGTAGGCGCGCGCGCAGATGCTGTTGCCGATGCGGCTGACCGGGCCGACGATGTCGACCAAGCGCTCCACTTCGTTGGTGCCGCGCGAGGTGGCGATGGCCGCCTCCCAGCGCACCGCGCCGTTGAGCGGGTTCAGGCCGATCACGCGGCCCGACAGGCCGGCCACCAGGGTGTCGCCCAGCGCCAGCAGCGCGCCGGTCTGGCTCAGCACCAGCGGTTCGGCCGGGCGGGTCTGGCTCCACAGGCGGGCGCCGTTGCTGCCGTCGAAGGCGGTGACGGTGCGGTCGGCCGACAGCACGAACACACGGCCACCGGCCACCAGCGGGGCGGTGAAGGAGCGCGCCAGCAGGCGCACGCGCCAGATTTCCTTGCCGTCGGCCATTGCCACCAGCTGGTTGTTGCCGGTAATGACGGAAGCGGTCTGGCCGTCAGAGCCCACACCGGCCGCGATCTGCGTGCCCAGGTTCAGCCGCCACACGTCCTTGCCCGTGGCCACGTCGATGGCCGCCACGGTGCCCGCGTTGCCGGCCACGAAGGCTTTGCCGGCCGCCACCACCGGCACCAGCGAGGCACGGCTTTCGCCGACCTGCGCAGACCAGGCCAGCTGCGTGCCCATGAGCGCGGCCACCGGCGACAGCGGCGTGGGCTGCGGCTTCTTGGCCGACGAGGAACAGGCGGCCAGCAGGCCCGCCGCCAGCACCAGACCGGCGGTGGCGAGGGCACGGCGCCAGGGCGCCGAAGAAAGTCGGGTGGTGCGGTTTGGCATGGATTTCAAGGCGCGGTTTTGGACAGGCTGGCGACGTCCACGCCCAACGAGGCGAGTTTGACTTCCACCAGGCGGCGGTATTCGGTGCGCTCGCTCAGGGCGCGCCAGGCATTCTGGTACTGGGCTTTGGCCTCGTCGGTCTTGCCCTGGGCCAGGAAGACATCGCCGCGGCGGTCGGCCACCAGCGGCTCGAACGACTTGGGCACTGAACCGTCCAGGGTCTTGAGGGCCTGGTCGTAGGCCTTGGCCTCGACGTCGAGACCGGCCAGGCGCAGACGCGCCACGGCTTTGTAGGAAGCGTCGCTCGACTTCTCGGAAGCCCAGACCAGGGCGGCGCGCGCCTTGTCGAGTTCACCGGCGTCGAACATTGTTTTGCTGGCAAGCAAGGCGGCCTGGCTGGCGTAGGTGGTACTGCCGAAGCCGGACTGCATGTCGGCCAGTGCGCGCTCCATGCGCTGGGTGTCCTTGGCGAGTGCGGCACGGTCGATTTCGTCATACAGCGCCGCGGCCTTCACGCCCTGCGTGCGCTGCCAGTAGTTCCAGCCGTTCCAGGCGGCGAACGAGCCGAACACCACGATCAGCACCCAGCTGATGAGGTTGCCGTACCGGGCCCAGAAGTGTTTGATCTGGTCGAGCTGTTCCTGCTCTTCGAGGTCGAGGTGTTTGGCCATGTGAATGTTCAGCTGGAGAGTCGGGCGCAGGGTGCGCAACGGGGGATTGTAGGCGGGTGGCCCGGGCACCATGGCCAGGACCGCCCACCGCTGGAGATGCGGTGCTCGCGCCGCGCTCAGGCGGCGCGCAAACGGTCGGCCCAGTCGGCCACCGCGTCCAGCGGCAGCAGGCTCTGGGCGGCTTCGGCGGGGGCGTCGCTGCGTGGGCCACGCAGAGGTTTGAGTGCCACCCCGCCCTGCTGAAGTTCCTGCGCACCGAAGATCAGCGCGTAGCGCGCGCCGCTGGCATCGGCCTTCTTGAACTGCGACTTCATGCTGCCCATGCCGTCGGCACCACCGGCGTGCATCTGCACGTTCACGCCCTGGCCGCGCAGCGCGCGCAGCACCGGCATGACGCGTGGCACATCGGCCGCGTCCGGCACCACGGCGTAGGCGTCGGGTGCGGGCTGTTCGGGCAACAGGCCCTGCTCTTTCAGCAGCTCCAGGATGCGCTCCATGCCCAGCGCCCAGCCCACGGCCGGCGCGGCCTTGCCACCGATCTGTTCGAACAGGCCGTCGTAACGGCCACCGGCGCAGACCGTGCCCTGCGAGCCGAGCTGCGTGGTCACGAACTCGAACACCGACAGGTTGTAGTAGTCCATGCCGCGCACCAGGCGCGGGTTGATGCGGTAGGCGATGCCGTGCGCATCGAGCAGGCCACGCAGGCGGTTGAAGTGCTCCAGCGACTCGGCGCCCAGGTGGTCCATCAGGCGCGGCGCGGCGTTCACCAGGTCCTGCATGGCCGGGTTCTTGGTGTCGAGGATGCGCAGCGGGTTGCTGTGCAGGCGGCGTTTGGCCTCTTCGTCCAGCTGGTCGGCGTGCGCTTCAAGGTAGGCGATCAAGGCCTGGCGGTGCGCCAGGCGCTCGGGCGGCTGGCCCAGGCTGTTGATTTCCAGTTCGATGCCGCTCAGGCCGAGATCGGCCCAGAGGTCGCAGGCCAGCACGATGAGTTCGGCATCCACGTCCGGGCCGGCGAAGCCCAGGGCTTCGGCACCGAACTGGTGGAACTGGCGGTAACGGCCGCGCTGCGGACGCTCGTGGCGGAACATCGGGCCCATGTAGTACAGGCGCTTGCCGCCGTCGTACAGCAGCGAGTGCTCCAGTGCGGCGCGCACCACGCCGGCGGTGTTCTCAGGCCGCAGCGTGAGCTGCTCGCCGTTCAAACGGTCTTCGAAGGAATACATCTCCTTCTCGACGATGTCGGTCACCTCGCCCAGGCCCCGCACGAACAGCGCCGTGGGTTCCACGATGGGCGTGCGCAGGTTGCGGTAGCCGTAGCGGCGCATCAGCGTGCGCAGCCGGTCTTCAAGCCACTCCCAGTGCGCGGACGCTGGAGGGGCAATGTCGTTCATGCCTTTGACGGCGCTCAGTTTCTCAGCCATGGTGTCCTGCGGTTTCAGGCGTGTGCGCCGAACCGTTTTTCAATGTAGTTTTCGACGATGGTCTGGAACTCGCGGGCGATTCCGGCGCCACGCAAGGTCATGGCCTTCTCGCCGTCGATGAAGATGGGGGCGGCCGGCGCCTCCCCGGTGCCGGGCAGGCTGATGCCGATGTCGGCATGTTTGCTTTCGCCCGGGCCGTTGACGATGCAGCCCATCACCGCCACCTTGAGGTTTTCCACCCCGGGGTAACGCTCGCGCCACACCGGCATGGAGCTGCGCAGGTAGTCGTCGATCTGTTTCGCCAGTTCCTGGAAGGTGGTGCTGGTGGTGCGGCCACAGCCCGGGCAGGCGGTGACCGAGGGCACGAAGGCACGCATGCCCAGCGACTGCAGGATCTCGGAGGCGATCACCACCTCCTGCGTGCGCGCTTCGCCCGGCTGCGGCGTGAGCGAGACGCGAATGGTGTCGCCAATGCCCTGCTGCAGCAGCACCGAGAGCGCGGCGGCCGAGGCCACGGCACCCTTGGTGCCCATGCCGGCTTCGGTCAGGCCCAGGTGCAGTGCGTAGTCGCAGCGCTGTGCCAGCGCCTGGTAAACCGCGATCAGGTCCTGCACGCCACTGACCTTGCACGACAGCACGATGTTGTTGCCGTTGAGGCCGATCTCTTCGGCCTTTTTCGCCGACTCGAGTGCCGAGGTGATGAGCGCCTCGTACATCACCTGGCGCGCGTCCCAGGGCCGGGCGCGGTAGGCGTTGTCGTCCATCAGACGCGCGAGCAGGTCCTGGTCCAGGCTGCCCCAGTTGACGCCGATGCGGATCGCCTTGTTGTGGCGGGCGGCGATTTCCACCATCTGCCCGAACTGGCGGTCGCCCTTGTCGCCGCGGCCCACGTTGCCGGGGTTGATGCGGTACTTGGACAGCGCCTGCGCGCAGTCCGGGTGGTCGGTGAGCAGGCGGTGGCCGTTGTAGTGGAAGTCACCGATCAGTGGCACGTGCACGCCCATGCGGTCGAGCTGCTCGCGGATGTAGGGCACGGCCTTGGCGGCATCGTCGTTGTTGACGGTGATGCGCACCAGCTCGGAGCCGGCCTGCGCCAGCTCCTTCACCTGGATCGCCGTGCCCACGGCGTCGGCGGTGTCGGTGTTGGTCATGGACTGCACACGCACGGGTGCGTCGCCGCCCACCGTCACGTGATGGTCGCCCCAGGACACCGTGCCCTGGCGCGTGCGGCGCAAGCGCACAGCCGACAGCGGGATCGGCTCGCCCTGCGGGGTCACTTCGCGCACCGGCGTGTCCATGTTCATTTCACCTCGAAGCGGGCAACGTTGTTGCGGGTGTGGCGCGTGGTCTCGAAAACCTGGCCGCGCACGCTGACCTGCGCCGTGTCGGCGCGGCCCAGCACCACCTTGTACGGCGGCGCGCTGGAGAAGTCGATCACGTCACCCGCCTTGAGCAGGCGCTGGACCACCACCGCACCGCTGCCGTTGGTGACTTCAACCCAGGACTCGCCCGTGGCCGCAATGCTCAGCAGGCCGCTGCCCGGCGTCACGACCGGCGCCGGCGCTGCGGCGGCATCGGTCGGTGCCGCAGTGCCTACTGCAGGTGCTGCGGGTGTTGCCGATGGGACGGCGACACCAGCGCCAGTCGCAGCAGCGGCGCCATCCACCGGAGCGGCCGCGTCGGCCGGCGCGGCTGGGGCCACCACCGGTTCGCTGGGCTCCTCGGCGAGCACCGGCTCGGTGACGGTGGCCGTCTCGACCGGCGTGACCACGCTGCCGCCGTCGGACACCACGGGTGCGCCCTCTTCCAGGCGCGGCATGAACACGATCACCAGCGCCGCCAGCAACAACACGATGGCCGCCAGCAGCGCCGGGCGCGACAGCCAGCCCAGCGGGCTGCCGGGTGCCGGATCGTTGGCCGGCTGGAACGTTGCATTGATGCCCTGGCGCGAACCACCCAGTTCACTCACCGCGCGGTGCGGAATCTGCTCCAGCACGGGGGCGGGGTCGATCTTCAGCTGGCGGCAGGCGCTGGCGGCCAGTGCGCGTGCAAAGGTCAGGTCGGGCAGTTCTTCGTAACGCCCGGCTTCCAGGGCCTCCAGCTTGCGCACCGGCACCTTGAGCGCCGCGGCCAGCGCGGCAATGTGCAAACCTGCCGCTTCGCGCGCCGCGCGCAGCAGCACAGGGCGCGTCACGCCCTCCGTCGAAACAGATCCGTTCTCATTGGCGTACGCCTCACTCATCAAATGCTCTCCGCTGGTAAGAACCCCACTCACGCGATTCGGGGAAGCGCCGGCTCAGTTGCTGCGCCAGTTGCGCCATGGCTTCGGTGTTGCCCACGCGCTGCTCCACCTTGATGCCCAGCCACAGCGTTTCGGCGTTGGCCAGGTCGGTGTTGTTGAGACGGCGGATGGTGAACTGCGCCTTGGTGTAGTCACCACGGCGGAACTGCAGCGCCGCCAGGTTGTAGGCCGTGATCGGGTTGCCCGCGTCGAGCTCGTAGGCGCGCATCAGGCTGGTTTCGGCTTCGGCGAACTGGGCCGCGCGCACCTGGCAGATGCCCTTGGCCATCAGGGTCTTGGCCTGGCCGCCGTACGTCGGGCTGTTGAGCGCGCGCTGGAACATGTCGATCGACTGCGGGTAACGGCCCTGCTCGCAGAGGAACAGGCCGTAGTGGTGCAGCACGTTGGGGTCGCTCGGCGCGAGCTGCTGCGCGCGAGCGAAGCTTTCTTCGGCCAGACGCACATCGTTCAGGCGCGAATACACCAGGCCACGCAAGGTGTAGGCCGGCGCGTAGCTCGGGTCGTTCTGCAGCGCCAGCTTGATTTCGTCGAGCGCCACCGTGGCCTGGCCGTTCTCGAAGTAACCCGAGGCCAGCTCGACGCGGATGCGCGCACGCTTGCGCGCTTCGGGTTCGTCGGACTCTGTCAGGGGCTCGCCACTGCGCGCCGACACGCCGGGGCCGCCGGCGCCGGCCGGCATCTGCGCGCAGGCGCCCAGCAGCAGCGCGACCAGCGCCAGGCAGGCGGCCAGGCCGCGCGGATACAGCCCTGCTCGTGGGCTCATGGAGCCGGTGCGGATCGCGTGTGTCATGCCTGCCTTTCCTTTTGAACAAAACGGATGGGACGCTCGGCGCTGGCCTGGCGCCGCTGGGCCAGGCGGCTGGCGGCGTTGGTGCGGTCGAGCACGTCACCGGCGAGCTGGCCGCAGGCGGCGTCGATGTCGTCACCGCGCGTCTTGCGCACCGTGGTCACCACACCGCCTTCGATCAGCACCTGCGCGAAGGCCTGCACCACCGCGCGCGACGAACAGAGCAGCCCCGAATCGGGGAAGGGATTGAACGGGATCAGGTTGATCTTGCAGGGGACACCCCGCGCACCGTGGTGGCGGATCAGCGCCAGCAACTGCCGCGCGTGTTCGGGCTGGTCGTTCACGCCGTCGAGCATGCAGTACTCGAAGGTGATGAAGTCGCGCGGCGCGGCCGGCAGGTAACGCAGGCAGGCGTCGAGCAGCTCGGCAATCGGGTACTTGCGGTTCAGCGGCACCAGGTCGTCACGCAGCGGGTCGTTGGGCGCGTGCAGCGACACCGCCAGCGCCACCGGGCAGTCTTGCGCCAGGCGGTCCATCATGGGCACCACGCCGGAGGTGGACACCGTGACGCGGCGGCGCGACAGGCCATAGCCGTGGTCGTCCAGCATGACGCGCAGTGCGGGCACCAGCGCGTTGTAGTTCTGCAAGGGCTCACCCATGCCCATCATGACCACGTTGGTGATCACGCGTTCCCCGCGCTTCAGGTGCCGGCGCAGGAAATGCTCGGCGTGCCAGAGCTGCGCCAGGATCTCACCGGTGGTGAGGTTGCGCGAAAAGCCCTGGTGGCCGGTGGAGCAGAAACGGCAGCCCACGGCACAACCGGCCTGCGAGGAAATGCAGAGCGTGCCACGGTCTTCTTCGGGAATGAACACGGTCTCGACCGCGTTGCCGCCGCCCACATCGAACAGCCACTTGATGGTGCCGTCGGCCGAATCCTGGCGCGAGAGCACCGGCAGGTCGGTGATGGTGCAGACGGCGGGGAGCTTGTCGCGCAGGCTGCGCGCCAGGTCGGTCATCTGGGTGAAGTCCGACGCCCCCTTCTGATGGATCCAGCGAAACAGCTGCACGGCGCGAAAGCGCTTTTCGCCCAGCTGCTCGCAATAGGCGGCCAAACCCTCGAGATCGAAGTCGAGCAGATTGGCCGTCATACCATGATCAACGCGAATAGACGTTGAGACCGGCGAAGAAGAAAGCCACTTCGGCGGCGGCCGTTTCAGGCGCGTCGGAGCCGTGCACGGCGTTGGCGTCGATGCTGTCGGCGAAGTCGGCGCGGATGGTACCGGCGTCGGCCTTCTTCGGATCGGTGGCGCCCATCAGGTCGCGGTTCTTGGCGATCGCGCCTTCGCCTTCCAGCGCCTGGATCATCACCGGGCCGGAGATCATGAAGTCAACCAGGTCCTTGAAGAAAGGACGGGCCTTGTGCACGGCGTAGAACGCTTCGGCTTCGCCGCGCGAGAGGTGGGCCATGCGAGCGGCCACGACCTTCAGGCCAGCGGCTTCAAAGCGGGCGTAAATCTGGCCGATGACGTTCTTGGCGACGGCGTCGGGCTTGATGATCGAGAGGGTGCGTTCGATGGCCATAAAAATCCTGAAGTTTTGCGGGTCAATCTGCGAGGCCAGCATGGCCCCACAAAGCCCATGATTCTACATTGATCGGGTGTCCCCAGCGCGGCAGCCCGCGGGCTTCAGCGGCCTCCTGAGCGCCCGCCACCACCGCCACCACTGCGGCGGCGCGATCCACCGGGCGCGCTCCCGCGGCCCGCTTCCTCTTGCCGGCGGCGTTGCAGCGAGTCCTGGCCAATGTAGCCAAACGAGGTCTTCATCGGATCGGGTTGTGCACCACCACCGCCCTGCCCCTTGCCACCGGCACCACCCTTGCCGCCACGCGGCTTGGCCCCGCCCGGCGCGGCGCCCATGCCGTAGCCGCTGTTGCTGCGGCGATCGCCAAAGCCTTCGCTGCGGCTGCCCGGTGGTTTGCCCTGGGTGCGGCCGCCTTTGGCCGCCTGTTTGCCACGCTGGGCCGGGTGCCGGCCGGCAGGACGCGGCGCGCGCGTGCCGTCCTCGGCACCGTCGGCCAGGCCGGCGGCGGCCGTCAGGCGGCCGATGTCGCGTTCGTCAAGCTCCAGCCACACGCCGCGCTTGAGGCCGCGCGGCAGCATCATCGCGCCGTAGCGGATGCGGATCAGTCGGCTGACCGCGTGGCCCACCGCCTCGAACATGCGGCGCACCTCGCGGTTGCGGCCTTCGCCGATGGTCACGCGGTACCAGCAATTGGCGCCTTCGCCACCACCGTCTTCGATGGAGGCGAACTGCGCCATGCCGTCGTCGAGCCGCACGCCGTCGAGCAGGCGTTGTTTTTCCTCGTTGGACAAGGCGCCCAGCACGCGCACCGCGTACTCGCGCTGCAGGCCGAAACGCGGGTGCATGAGGCGGTTGGCCAGCTCGCCGGAGTTGGTCAGCAGCAGCAGGCCTTCGGTGTTCAGGTCGAGCCGGCCGACCGATTGCCACTTGCCCTGCATCAGTCTGGGCAGGCGGCGGAACACCGTCGGGCGGTTCTGCGGGTCGTCGTGCGACACCACTTCGCCAGCCGGCTTGTGGTACGCCAGCACGCGCGGCGGCTGCGGCGTCATGCGCACGCGCACCGGCTTGCCGTTGACCTTGATCACATCACCGAACTGGATGCGCTGACCGACGTGCGCGGGTTCGCCATTGACCGAGATGCGCCCTTCCAGGATGAGCTGCTCCATCTCCAGCCGCGAGCCCATGCCGGCCTGCGCCAGCACCTTGTGCAGCTTGGGCGATTCGGCCTGCGGCGCCAACACGCGCTTGGTGGGCAGGGGCAGTTCCAGCTCCTGCTCGGCATCGAAGGCGCCACTGACGATGTCGTCAAAGCCCAGGGCCTCGGGGTCGGCAGCGGCGGCATGGGTCTCGTTGGCCGGCGGCGGCGCCGCGTTGTCGGCGGCGGGCGCGCTGGTGTCGGGGTTCGACTCAGGCGTCGCGGGTGGGGTGTTCGCCGGGTTCATGGTGGTCCTGGGTGGGCAAAGGTTGCGCTTGCGCGTCGGGGGTGCCGGGTTCGGCAGTGTCGGGCGCCGGTGCGTCGGCATCGGCAGGTTCGGGCGCGGCAACGGTCAAGAGGTCGTCGGGTTCGGTGTCGGCCGCGGCCTCGGTGGAAGCCACGGCCTCTTTCGCTGGTGCCCCCTCTTCGGTGCCGTCGGCGCCAATGGCAACCTCGGCTCCATCGGCATCGTCAGCAGCGGGTTGCAGGTTGGCCGACAACGAGTCGAAGTCCAGCCGTTGCAGGGCCGACTCCTGCACGTCGCTGCCTTCCAGCGGCGGCAACTGGTCCAGCGAAGACAGGCCCAGGTCGTCGAGAAACTGGCGTGTGGTGGCGAACAGCGCAGGCCTGCCGACCGTTTCGCGGTGGCCGATCACCTCGACCCAGCCACGGTCTTCCAGCTGCTTGATGATCAGCGAGTTGATGGTGACGCCACGGATGTCTTCCATGTCACCGCGCGTGACCGGCTGACGGTAGGCAATGATGGCCAGCGTCTCCATGGTGGCGCGGGTGTACCGCGGCGGCTTTTCCGGGTGCAGGCGGTCCAGGTAGGGACGCAACTCGGGGCGGCTCTGGAAGCGCCAGCCGCTGGCCACCTTGACCAGCTCGACGCCGCGACCGGTCCATTCGAGCTGCAGGTCGGCCAGCAGGGTCTTGAGCGTGTCCGCCGAGAGCTCGGCGTCGAACAGCGTGCCCAGTTCGCGCACAGAAAGCGGCTGGGGCGCGCAGATCAACGCGGTCTCGAGGACGCGCTTGGTATCCGTGGTGTTCATGGTGTCAGTCGGTCAAAAACCGGTACGTGACCGGGACGGTACAGGGGTGGGCATGTGCCCGTCGCACGCGAACCGGCGGGGACGGTGGCGACCGTCGACTCAGAACGCCGGAAAAGAAACCGTTGCCAGGGCAGGCAGAAACCGGGAGGTGGGGAGGTCATGGCCTCGGCACAGCCGCCAGGCGGCTGATGGGGTGGTGGCCTTCATTCGAAGAAACCACGCTCCGCATCGGCTGGATTGTAGCGGAGCCCACAGGCATCCAGCGCGGCCAGCATGTCGTCCGGCGGGGTTGAACTGAAGGCCAGTGCCTCGCCCGACACCGGGTGCAACAGCTGCAGGCTGGCGGCGTGCAGCGCCTGGCGCCCCATGCCCCAGAGCGGGCGCCCGCCGTACAGGCTGTCACCCACCAGCGGGTGTTCCAGCCAGGCCATGTGCACGCGGATCTGGTGCGTGCGTCCGGTGTGCAACTTGCACGCCACCAGGCTGGCCTGCGCATTGCCGTCCAGCAGACGCACCGTGGTCTGCGCCGGCTTGCCGATGCCGAACTCGGGCGATACCACCGCCATGCGCAGGCGGTTGTGGGTGTCGCGCCCGATCGGCCGGTCCACGCCTTGTTGTCCGGCGCCTTTCCAGCGGCCGTGGGCCAGCGCCACGTACTGGCGGTTGACCTCACGCGCCGCGATGGCACGCACCAGGGCCTCGACCGCTTGGCGTGATTTGCCCACCAGCATCAGGCCCGAGGTGTCCTTGTCGAGCCGGTGCACGATGCCGGCGCGCGGCAGGCTGGCGGCGCCCGCGTGGTGCGCGAGCAGGCCGTTGAGCAAGGTGCCGGTCCAGTTGCCGGCGGCCGGGTGCACCACCAGTCCGGCGGGTTTCCGGATCACCAGCAGGTGCTCGTCTTCGTGCACCACGTCCAATGCCATGGCTTGCGCCACGAACGCCTGGGCCTGCTGGGTCGGCCGCAGCTCGACCGACAACCGGTCGCCGGCGGCCACGCGGGCCGAGGGTTTGGCCAGCGCCAGGCCGGCGCGCACCACCGCGCCGTCGGCCATCAGTTGCTGCAGGTAGGAACGCGAGAACTCGGGAATGAGCTGTGCCAGCGCGCGGTCGATGCGCCAGCTGTGCATGGTGGCGGGCACCTCGCAGTCCCGCGTCTCCACCGCCAGGCCCAGCTCGTCCACCATCGCGGTGCTGTCGGCATCCTGCCCCGGCGCGGAACCATTGGAAACATCCCCCGTCGATATAATTTGTGCTGCCAAACCCATTGTTCCGTTGTAAAGGTGCGCCTGCGATGTTGACGTTCAGATTATCGGCTGTGCCACTGTGTGTGCTGGCCTCGGTGCTCGTGCTGAGTGCCTGCAGCACCAAACTGGTGGACCAGACCGCGGGCTGGAGCCCCAACCGCATCTACAGCGAAGCGACCGAAGAGCGCGCCGCCGGCAACTACGACAAGGCAGTCACGCTGCTCGAAAAACTCGAAGGCCGTGCCGCCGGCACGCCGCTGGCGCAGCAGGCCCAGCTCGACAAGGCCTACACCCAGTACAAGGCCGGCGAACAGGCCCAGGCGCTGGCCAGCATCGACCGCTTCCAGAAGCTGCACCCGGCCAGCCCGGCCATGGACTACGCCCTGTACCTCAAGGGCCTGGTGAACTTCAACGACAACCTCGGCATCTTCGGTTCGCTGGCGCGCCAGGACCTGTCCGAACGCGACCAGAAAGCGGCCAAGGAATCGTTCGAGGCCTTCCGCGAACTCGCCACCCGCTTCCCCGATTCGCGCTACACGCCCGATGCGCGCAGCCGCATGACCTACATCGTCAACTCGTTGGCGCAGTACGAAGTGCACGTGGCGCGCTACTACCACAGCCGGGGCGCCTACGTGGCCGCCATCAACCGCGCCCAGACCGCGCTGAGCGACTACACCAACGCGCCGGCGCTCGAAGAGGCGCTGTACATCATGCTGCGCTCCTACGACGCGCTGGGCATGACGCAACTGCGCGACGACACCCGCCGCGTGATGGAAGCCAGCTACCCCAAGAGCGAGTACCTGAGCCAGGGCTTCCGCTCGGTCAACGATCCCTGGTGGAAGCTCTGGTAAGCACCAGCGCATCGAGCGCCGACGCCATGTCGGCCTCGTCCACCAGCCGGCGCATGTCCGGCAGGGCCGCCAGCAGGCGCTGCCCGTAAGAGCGGGTCAGGAGGCGGCGGTCGCCGATCACCAGCACGCCGCGATCGGTTTCCGAACGGATCAACCGGCCCGCTCCCTGCTTCAGGGCCATCGCGGCCTCGGGCAAAAACACATCGTTGAACGCACTCAGGCCGAGCGCCTGCAGCCGCTGGCCACGCGCCTGCATCAGCGGGTCGTCGGGCGGCGGGAACGGCAGCTTGTCGATCACCAGCAGCTGCAGCACATCACCGGCCAGATCCACCCCTTCCCAGAACGCGGCGGAGGCGATCAGCACGCTGGCCTGTTCGGTGGCCCGAAAGCGCGCCAGCAAGGCCCGCTTGGACAACCGCCCCTGCGCCAGCACCTGCAGTGGCGCGCAACGGCCTTGCGCCACCAATGTCTGCAGGTGCTCGGCCATGCGCGCGGCAGCACGCAGCGTGGTCGTCAGCACCAGGGTGCGCCCGCCCAGGCGCGAGGCCCAGCGCGCCACCGCATCGGCCAGCGCCGGTGAGTGCGCCACGTCCCCCGGCTCGGGCAGTTCGTGCGGCACGTACAGCGCGGCCTGGGCCGCATGGTCGAACGGGCTGGGCACGCGCAGGGTGCGCAGCTGCGGCAGCGCATCCAGGCCGAGCCCGCGCGTGAACCAGTCCAGCGTGCCGTCGCTGCCCAGCGTGGCGGAAGAAAATACCCAGCTGCGGCCGGCCGATGCCGCATCGCCGAGCAGGCTGCGGAACAAGGCCGAGCTGTCGGCGGGTGCACTCACCACGCGCCAGTGCCGCCCGCCCTCGCCCCACTCCATCCAGCGCACCGCGTCGGCGGCAATACCGGGCGCACCCACGATGCCGCCCCACAGCACCAGTTGCGCGTGCACCCGTTGCAGCAGCCGCTCCAGTTCGATGGCGGCCTGGGCGGTGGCACGCAGGCCCTCGCGGCAGGCCGAGAGGGCCTGTGCCACGTCGGCCACGGCGCTGGACCAGGCCACGGTGTCCACGCCCTCGGGCGCCGCGCCCTGCCAGCGGCTGCGCATGCCGGCCGCGCCGGGCTGGCGCGGCACACCGGCGACGGCGCGCGCGGCCTGCTCCAGGCCCAGCGCCAGGTGGGCCCAGGGGCGCTGGCCGCGCGCCCAGGCCGGGCCCTGCGCCGCCAGATCACGTGCCAGCTCGCGCAACTGGCCCGAGCCCAGGGTCTGACCCAGGAAGGGAATGCCGGTGTCGTTCAGCTGGTGCGCTTCGTCGAACACCAGCACCTCGGCCTGGGGCAGCAGCGTCGCCACGCCGGACTCCTGCAACAGCTGGTCGGCAAAGAACAGGTGGTGGTTGATCACCACCCAGTCGGCCCGCTGGGCTTCGCTGCGCGCGCGGTTGACGTGGCAGGCGCTGTGGCGCGGGCAGGCGCCGCCCAGGCAGTTCTCGCGCGTGGAGCTGATCATGGGCCGCAGCGGCGAACGTTCGTCCAGCTGTTGCAGCTCGGCCAGATCGCCGCTGTGCGAGGCACTGGCCCAGCGCAGCACTTGCGCCAGGGTGGCCGTGATGGCCGGGTCGCGCAGGCCCACCGACGCCGGGCCGTGCAGGGCCTGCTCGGTGCGGTGCAGGCAGACGTAGCTGGAACGGCCCTTGAGCAAGGCCGCGCGCACCGGCATGCCCAGCGCGCGTGCCACCGCCGGGATGTCGCGGCCATGCAACTGGTCCTGCAGGGCCTGGGTGGCGGTGGACAGCAGGGCACGCCGCCCGCTCAGCAGCAAGGGCACCAGGTAGGCGAAGGTCTTGCCGACGCCGGTGCCGGCCTCCACCGCCAGGCAGTCGCCGGCTTCGATGGCGCTGGCCACCGCGCCGGCCATGCGCTGCTGGCCCGGCCGCGCGTGCAACGCACCGAAGGCGCGCGCCAGCGCACCGTCGGCGCCGAAGGCCGCGGCCACGCTGGCCTGCAGTTCGCTCAGGGCGTGGGCTTCGTCATCGGGCGGAGCGTCGGGCAGGCCATCGGGCCGGGTGGTGGGTGCGCAGGGGTTCACGGTTTCGACAGAGGTTTGAGCGCGGCAGGAAGATAAGTGGCTACCATTGCGGGCATCTCCCTGCCCGCTCAGAAGGCCCACACCTCCCATGTCCAAAGGCTACCGCATCCAGGCATCCACCGGCATCCACCGGGGCGACCGCGACTACCAACAAGACCAGGTCTGCCTGCTGCACCACCCCCGGCAGCCGGCCTGCCTGCTCGCGGTGCTGGCCGACGGCATGGGCGGGCGCAGCGGGGGCCGCAAGGCGTCCGACCAGGTGATGCTCACGGCACGCCAGCTGTTCGACCGCTTCGACCCCGACACCGACGACGCCTCGGCCCTGCTGCGCCAGATCGTCGAAGAGTCGCACCTGGTGATCAAGCTCACCGCGGTCTCGGCCGAGCAGGAGCCGCACAGCACCATCGCCGCCTTCCTCATCAACCCCGGGGGCGACAGCCACTGGGTGCACGCGGGCGACTCGCGCATCTACCACTTCCGCAACGGCCGCATGGTGTTCCGCACCATGGACCACTCTTACGTGCAGACCCTGGTGAACC
Source organism: Hydrogenophaga palleronii NBRC 102513 (assembly GCF_001571225.1). Classification (GTDB taxonomy): domain Bacteria; phylum Pseudomonadota; class Gammaproteobacteria; order Burkholderiales; family Burkholderiaceae_C; genus Hydrogenophaga; species Hydrogenophaga palleronii. The sequence goes on along the minus strand of NZ_BCTJ01000001.1, from coordinate 7,839 downwards.
AGGGTGAGATCACCGAAGAAGAGGCGCTGGACCATCCGCACGCCAACATCCTGATGGGCTGCCTGGGCACGGAGAACGACCCGCCGGTGGACATCCACGTGGCGCCAGCGCTGCACGCCGGCGACGCCATCATGGCCTGCAGCGACGGTGTCTGGCACTACTTCACGCCGGAAGAGCTCTCCAGCACCATCGCCATGCTGTCGCCGCGCGAGGCCTGCGAGTTCCTGATCCAGAAGGCACGCTCGCGTGCCAAGGGCATGGGCGACAACCTGTCGCTCACCATCGTCAAGCTCGACCCGCTGGTCTGACGGGCCGGCCTGCGGCATCGGCGCTCAGGTCAGGCCGGTGTCGACCAGCCGGTGTTCGAGCGACAGGAATTCCTGCGACTGCATCTCGGTCAGGCGCGAGACGGTGCGCGGAAATTCGTGCGCCATCGGGCCTTCCACGTACAGCTCTTCCGGCCGCACCGCGGCCGACATCACCAGCTTGACGCGGCGGTCGTACAGCACGTCCACCAACCAGGTGAAGCGCCGCGCTTCGGAGGCCTGGCGCACCGACATCTGCGGCACGTTGGACAGCATCAGCGTGTGGAACTGGCTGGCGATTTCCAGGTAGTCGTTCTGCGAACGCGGACCGCCGCACAGGGTGCGGAAGTCGAACCAGATCACACCACCGGCACGGCGCAGCGCCTGGATCTGGCGCGCCTCGATCTCCATCACCGGGTCCTGGTCCCCGGCTTCGGCCAGTTCGCTGAAGGTGGTTTCCATGGCTGCGTCGGCCTCTGGACCCAGGGGACAGTGGTACAGCTCGATGTGGTTGAGCGTGCGCCGACGGTAGTCGGTGCCGTTGTCCACGCTGAGCACTTCCAGCCGCTGCTTGAGCAGCTCGATGGCCGGCAGGATGCGGTCGCGGTGCAGGCCGTCGGGGTACAGCGCGTCGGGGTGGAAGTTGGAGGTGGTCACGAAGCCCACGCCGGCCTTGAACAAGGCGTCGAGCAGGCGGTGCAGGATCATCGCGTCGGTCACGTCCGCCACGTGGAACTCGTCAAAGCAAATGAGCTTGTAGCGCTTGGCGATGCGCGCACCCAGTTCGTCCAGCGGGTTCACGGTGCCCTGCAGCTCGCGCAGTTCGCGGTGCACCTCACGCATGAACTCGTGGAAGTGCAGCCGCGTCTTGCGCCGCAGCGGCACCGCGTTGTAGAAGCATTCCATGAGGAAGCTCTTGCCGCGCCCGACACCGCCGTACATGTACACGCCGCGCGGAATCTCCGGGTTGACGAAGAGCTTCTTCAGCGAATTCGAACGCTTCTGCTTGTAGACCGCCCAGTCGGCCGCGCAACGCTCGAGCGCGTCGATGGCCCGTTCCTGGGCGGGGTCGGATGTGTAGCCGCGCTCCTTGAGCGCAGCCTCATAGGTGCTGCGGACGCTCAAAACCGGCGCTTCAGAAGTTCAGCGTGCGCTTGTCCACCGCGAGCGCGGCTTCCTTGGTGGCTTCCGACAGCGAGGGGTGAGCGTGGCAGATGCGCGCGATGTCTTCGGCGCTGGCCTTGAACTCCATCGCCACCACGGACTCGGAGATCAGCTCGCTGGCCTGCGGGCCGACGATGTGCACACCAAGGATCTCGTCCGTGGCTGCATCGGCCAGGAACTTGACCATGCCGGTGGTGTCGCCCAGCGCGCGTGCGCGGCCGTTGGCCAGGAACGGGAAGGTGCCGGCCTTGTACTTCACGCCATCGGCCTTGAGCTGCTGCTCGGTGCGGCCGACCCAGGCGATCTCGGGGCTGGTGTAGATGACCCAGGGGATGGTGTTGAAGTTGACATGGCCGTGCTGGCCGGCGATGCGCTCGGCCACTGCCACGCCCTCTTCTTCCGCCTTGTGCGCCAGCATCGGGCCACGCACCACGTCGCCCACCGCCCACACGCCCTTGAGGCTGGTGCGGCATTCGGCGTCGACCACGATGGCGCCACGCTCGTCAAGCTGCAGGCCCACGGCTTCGGCGTTAAGGCCGATGGTATTGGGCACGCGACCGATGGACACGATGAGCTTGTCGGCGTCCAGCGTCAGGGCCTCACCCTTGGCGTTGGTGTAGGCCACGCTCACGCCCTTCTTGCCGGTCTTGACCTCGCCGACCTTCACACCCAGCTCGATCTTCAGGCCCTGTTTGTCGAAGGCCTTCTTGGCTTCCTTGGCGATCTGTTCGTCAACGGCACCCAGGAAGGTCGGCAGACCTTCGAGGATGGTCACGTCGGCACCCAGGCGGCGCCAGACCGAGCCCATTTCCAGGCCGATCACGCCGGAGCCGATCAGCACCAGCTTCTTGGGCACGGCGCCGACGCGCAGCGCGCCGTCATTGGACAACACGGTTTCTTCGTCGAACGGCGCACCCGGCAAGGCACGCGCATTGGAACCGGTGGCGACCACGATCTGCTTGCCGGTGATGAGCTCTTCTTTCGCGCCCGTCACCTGGATTTCGTAGCCGCCCTCCACCGCCTTGGTGAACGAACCGCGGCCGTGGAAGAAGCTGATCTTGTTCTTCTTGAACAGGTACAGGATGCCGTCGTTGTTCTGCTTCACGACCGTGTCCTTGCGCCCCAGCATCTTGCTGACGTCCATCTTCACGCTGCTGGCGCTGATGCCGTGCTCGGCAAAGTGGTGGTTCGCGTGGTCGAAGTGCTCGGACGACTGCAGCAGCGCCTTGCTGGGAATGCAGCCGACGTTGGTGCAGGTGCCGCCGGGGGCCGGGCCGCCGGTGGCGTTTTTCCACTCGTCGATGCAGGCGACCTTGAAACCGAGTTGGGCCGCGCGGATGGCAGCGATGTAGCCGCCAGGGCCGGCGCCGATGACGACGACGTCAAATGCTTGAGACATGTTGTTTCCTGAATTCAGATGGGCCAACGCCCCTGGCGGGGCGTTGGCTACAAGGGAGGTCGATCAGATGTCGAAGAGGAGACGGGCCGGATCTTCCAGCGCTTCCTTCATCGCCACCAGGCCCAGCACGGCTTCGCGGCCGTCGATGATGCGGTGGTCGTACGACATGGCGAGGTAGTTCATCGGACGGACCACGATCTGGCCGTTTTCCACCACGGCGCGGTCCTTGGTCGCGTGCACGCCCAGGATGGCCGACTGCGGCGGGTTGATGATGGGGGTCGACAGCATGGAGCCGAAGGTACCGCCGTTGGAGATCGAGAACGTGCCACCGGTGAGGTCGTCCAGGCCCAGCTTGCCGTCACGGGCCTTCTGGCCGAACTCGGCAATCTTCTTCTCGATGTCGGCAAAGCTCATCTGGTCGGCGTTGCGCAGGATGGGCACCACCAGGCCGCGCGGCGAGCCGACGGCGATACCGATGTCGAAGTAGCCGTGGTAGACGATGTCGTTGCCATCCACCGAGGCGTTGATGATCGGGTACTTCTTGAGCGCGTGCACCGCGGCCTTGACGAAGAAGCTCATGAAGCCCAGCTTGACGCCGTGTTCCTTCTCGAACTTCTCCTGGAACTTCTTGCGCATCTCCATCACCGGCGCCATGTTCACTTCGTTGAACGTGGTCAGGATGGCGTTGGTCGATTGCGATTGCAGCAGGCGCTCGGCCACGCGAGCACGCAGGCGGGTCATGGCCACGCGCTCTTCCGGGCGGTCACCCAGGTCGGGCGCGACCACGGGCACCTGCGGCAGCACCTTGGTGGGTGCGCCGGTGGAGATGGCGACCGGTGCCGGGGCAGCGGCCTTCGGTGCGGCCACGGCCGACAGCACGTCACCCTTGGTCACGCGACCGTCCTTGCCGGTGCCAGCCACCGAGCCGGCGGCCAGGTTGTTGTCGGCCATCAGCTTGGCGGCGGCGGGCATGGCCACGCCGGCTTTCGACTGCGAGCTGGCGGCGGCGGCAGCCGCCGGAGCGGCAGCGGGTGCAGCAGCAGCGGCCGGTGCCGCGGCAGCCGGGGCGGCAGCGCCGGCCACGGCTTCGGTGTCGATGCGGGCGATCAGCTGCTCGGCGGCCACGGTGGCGCCATCGGCCTGCACCAGTTCCACCAGCACGCCAGCGGCGGGTGCGGGCACTTCGAGCACCACCTTGTCGGTCTCGATTTCGATCAGGATCTCATCGGCGGCGACGGCTTCGCCGGCTTTTTTCTTCCACGTCAGCAAGGTGGCTTCGGCCACCGATTCGGACAGCTGGGGGACTTTGACTTCTACGATTGCCATGTGTGTTCTACCTGGTTTTTGTGGGGTGGGCATCGGACGGGCCGCTCACGGGACCGGAGGTCCGGGTGAGCAGCGGCGTGTCCGTGCGGATCACTTGGTGAGGATGAAGCCCTTGAGTTTGGAGAAGGCGGCTTCGATCAGGTTCTTCTGCTGCTCCTGGTGCAGGTGGGAGTAACCCACGGCAGGAGAGGCCGAGGCGGCACGTCCTGCGTAGCCCAGCTTCTGACCGTCGAGCATGTTCTCGTGGATGTAGTGCTGCACGAAGAACCAGGCGCCCTGGTTCTGCGGCTCGTCCTGGCACCACACGATGTCGGTCGCGTTGGGGTACTTGCGCAGCTCGGCACCAAACACCTTGTGCGGGAACGGGTACAGCTGTTCGACGCGCAGGATGGCGACGTCGTCCGAGCCACGCTCCTCGCGCTTCTTGACCAGGTCGTAATAGACCTTGCCCGAGCAGCAGATGACGCGCTTGACCTTGTCGGCCTTCTTCGCCACGTCGGCATTCTGCTCCGGGATCACGGTCTGGAAACCACCCTTGGTGAACTCGGACAGCGGCGAGGTCGCGTCCTTGTTGCGCAGCAGCGACTTGGGCGTGAAGATGATCAGCGGCTTGCGCAGCCCACGGATCATCTGGCGGCGCAACACGTGGAAGATCTGGCTGGCCGTGGTCGGCTGCACGATCTGCATGTTGGTGTCGGCAGCCAGCTGCATGAAGCGCTCCAGGCGGCCCGAGCTGTGCTCCGGACCCTGGCCTTCGTAGCCGTGCGGCAGCATCATGGTGATGCCGTTGACACGACCCCACTTGACTTCACCCGAGGCGATGAACTGGTCGATCACGACCTGCGCACCGTTGACGAAGTCGCCGAACTGCGCTTCCCAGATCACCAGGGTGTTGGGGTCGCTCGAGGCGTAGCCGTACTCGAAACCGAGCACCGCTTCTTCGGACAGGATGGAGTCGATCACCACGAACGGGGCCTGGTTGTCGGCCACGTTCTGCAGCGGCACGTAGGTGCCTTCGTCGTACTTCTCGCGGTTCTGGTCGTGGATCACCGCGTGGCGGTGCGTGAACGTGCCACGGCCGCAGTCTTCACCCGAGAGGCGCACCGGGAAGCCGCTGGCCACCAGCGAGGCGAAAGCCATGTGCTCGCCCATGCCCCAGTCCACCGGGATGTCGCCACGGCCCATGGCCGCGCGGTCGGCGTACACCTTCTTCACCAGCTGGTGCGGGGTGACGCTGTCCGGGATGGTGGTCAGGCGGTCCGACAGGCGCTTCCACTCGGCCATCGGAATGGCTGAGTCGGAGGTGTCGGTCCACTTCTTGCCCAGGTACGGGCTCCAGTCGACCGCGAACTTGCTCTTGAAGTTGGTCAGCACCGGGTCCACGGTGTGGCGGCCCGCGTCCAGCGCGGCACGGTAGGCCTTGACCATGTCGTCGCCCAGGGTCTCGCCCAGGCCTTGCGCGGCCAGCTTGTCCGCGTACAGCTTGCGCGTGCCGGGGTGGGCCGCGATCTTCTTGTACATCAGCGGCTGCGTCAGGCTCGGGGTGTCCTGTTCGTTGTGGCCCAGCTTGCGGAAGCACACGATGTCGACCACCACGTCCTTCTGGAAGGCCATGCGGAACTCGAGCGCGAGCTGGGTGGCGAACACCACGGCTTCGGGGTCGTCGCCGTTCACGTGGAGCACCGGCGATTCGATCATCTTGACGACGTCGGAGCAATACAGCGTGGAGCGGCTGTCGCGCGGGTCGGAGGTGGTGAAACCGATCTGGTTGTTGATCACCAGGTGCACCGTGCCGCCGGTGGTGTAACCACGGGTTTCGGCCAGTGCCAGGGTTTCCATCACCACGCCCTGGCCGGCAAAGGCGGCGTCACCGTGCACCAGCACCGGCAGCACCTGCTTGCCCAGCGGGTCGCCACGGCGGTCCATGCGGGCACGCACCGAGCCTTCGACCACCGGGTTCACGATTTCCAGGTGCGAGGGGTTGAACGCCAGCGAGAGGTGCACCGGGCCGCCGGGGGTGGTGACGTCGGAGCTGAAGCCCTGGTGGTACTTCACGTCGCCCGAAGGCAGGTCTTCCGGTGCCGTGTGGTCGAACTCGGCGAACAGGTCCTTGGGCATCTTGCCCAGGGTGTTCACCAGCACGTTCAGGCGGCCACGGTGGGCCATGCCGATCACGATTTCCTGGATGCCGACCTGGCCGGCCTGGCGGATCAGTTCGTCCATCGAGGCGATGAAGCTCTCACCACCTTCGAGCGAGAAACGCTTCTGGCCCACGTACTTGGTGTGCAGGAAACGCTCCAGGCCTTCGGCCGCGGTCAGGCGGTCGAGGATGTGTTTCTTCTTCTCGGCATTGAACGCCGGCTTGGCACGGCTGCCTTCCAGGCGTTCCTGCCACCAGCGCTTCTGGCTCTGGTCGGTGATGTACATGTACTCGGCGCCGATGGAGCCGCAGTACGTTTCGCGCAAGGCATTGAGCAACTCGCGCAAGGACATGGTCTCCTTGCCGAAGAAGGTGTTGCTCGTGTTGAAGATGGTTTCGAGGTCGGCGTCGGTGAAGCCGTAGAACGACAGTTCCAGCTCGGGAATGTGGTCGCGTTCGGCGCGCTTCAGCGGGTCGAGGTCGGCCCAGCGGGCGCCGACATTGCGGTAAGCGGCGATGAGCTGTTGAACGGCGGTGCGCTTGCGGGCCAGTTCGGAGTCGGCGCCAGTGGCCACGACCACCTTGGTGCCACCTTGTTTGGCGCGCTCGGCAAAAGCATTGATGACGGGCAGGTGGGGCACGTCGCGAGCGTCGGAGCCATCACCGGCCGGGACGTTCTGCAGGGCGTCGAAGTAACCGCGCCAGTTATCGGGAACACTGCCCGGGTTCTCCAGGTAGTTCTCGTACATCTCTTCCACGTACGGCGCGTTGCCGCCAAAAAGGTACGAGTTGCCTTTGTAGGCAACATACACGTTGCCCGCGTTCGATTGGGAATCGCTCATAAATCCGCTGACCTCCGTTTCCCTTCGGGAAACATAAGCTGGTTAAAAAAACCTTCCGCGGCACGGCTGAACCGTTTGGCGGATGCGACAGTGACTGTGGAAGGACCTGACTGCGTGCGGGCGATTGTGCCACCTCGGGCACCCCGCCGTGCAAAAGAATGCCTATAGGCGGTGCCCTGGCTCAGGAAACGATGCGCGGCGAGAGCCTTTCAGACGCGGGCACCGCGCTGGGCTCGTCCATCTCGATCGCGATCTGGGTGCACACCGTGCGGCACAGCGTGACCGCTTTCTCACTCTGCACACGGTAGATGACCTGCGTGCCGTCCTTGCGTTTGGCAAGCACGCCGGCGCGGTAGAGCAGGTTCAGGTGCTGGGAGAGGTTGGGTTGCGTGGTGTCAATTTCCTGCAACAGCTGCGAGACCGACTTTTCCTTGTCACACAGCGCGCTGAGGATGCGCAGCCGCATCGGCGTGGCAAGCACCCCGAACAGTTCGGCGGCCAGCTCGAACACGCGGACTTTTTCAACCTGGCCTTCGGACCCGATCATCTGTTCCATGGCAAGTACGGCTCGTGTCAATATAAGCATGAATCATACTTACAAACCTCCCCGGCCACCATGGGGCTTCGATGCCCCCTGGCGGGTGGTGGCCCGGCTCAGGCCAG